>JBBCGJ010000001.1:0-1200000 GCA_037200985.1 Rhizomicrobium sp. | reverse complement strand
AAGGTCGTCGGCATCATCGGCACCGGCGCCACCGCGGTGCAGTGCGTGCCCCATCTGGGCGCGGGCGCGAAGCAGCTCTACGTCTTCCAGCGCACCCCCTCCTCCATCGACGTGCGCAACAACCGCCCCACCGATCCGGAGTGGGCCGCTTCGCTGGCGCCAGGCTGGCAGCAGGCGCGGATGGACAATTTCAACGCCCTGGTCTCGGGCGTGCCGCAGAAGGAAGACCTCGTCAACGACGGCTGGACCGACATCATCGGCAACATGCTGGCGCTGATGCGCAAGCAGAGCGAGGCCGGCGCCGCGACGGATATCGCGACCACGATGCAGCTCGCCGACTTCAAGAAGATGGAGCAGATCCGCGCCCGCGCCGCAGAGACCGTGCGCGACAAGGCAACCGCCGAGGCGCTCAAGCCCTACTACAACCAGTTCTGCAAGCGGCCCTGCTTCCACGACGACTATCTGGAGACCTTCAACCGGCCCAACGTCACGCTGGTCGACACCGACGGCAAGGGCGTGGAGCGCATCACCGAAAGGGGCGTCGTCGCCAATGGCCGCGAATACGCGCTCGACTGCCTGATCTACGGCACCGGCTTCGAGGTCGGCACCGCCTATACGCGGCGCTCGGGCTACGAGCTCTACGGCCGCGGCGGCCAGACGCTGACGGGCAAGTGGAAGGACGGCGTCTCCACCTTCCACGGCTTCTTCGTGCGCGATTTCCCCAATTGCTTCGTGGTGAGCAACACCCAGTCGGGCTTCACGGCGAATTTCCCGCACATGCTGAACGAACAGTCCAAGCACATCGCCTATGTCATCAAGACCGCGACCGAGCGCCAGGCCAAGGTCGTCGAAGCCTCTGCCGAAGCAGAAGCTGCCTGGGTCGACACCATCATCAAATCCGCCCTGCAGCGCCAGCGCTTCCAGGAGGAGTGCACGCCCGGCTACTACAACAATGAAGGCAAGCCTTCGGTGCTGGCCGCCCGCAACGGCTCCTACGGCGCCGGGTCCATCGCGTTCATCGACCTTTTGAAGCAGTGGCGCGAAGACGGCGAATTGAAGGGGCTGGAGTTGAGCGCCTAAATCACCTCCCCTTATGGGGAGATTAAATCACACCGCCAGCCCGACCTGGATCACGATCATGCCGAGCGCGAAGCTCCAATAGGCGGAGATCGATGCGGCCAGCCAGAAGGCGAAGCTGGAACAATCCTTGGCGCGGAACGAGTTCGCCGCGTTCTCGAACAGCACGTTCGGGCCCGCGATAACCATGACAGCGACGTAACTCAGGCGCCCGCCCAGCGTCTCCGGCTTTTTGGCGATCATCCGGTAGAGGTTGGCAAGAATGCCCGAGGCGGTGAACCCCGCGAGCGTGGCGAACGCGACCAAAAGGATATCCCGATACAATCTCTGCCCCCGTGCTGTGCTGAACGTCACGGATGCAGGCGGCATACCTGCCGATTGGCGCGGATTTGCGCATCTTCTGTGCCATTACGATGCGTCCGACTGCGGAACAGGGGTTCCGGAACACGGATATGGCGCGGCATCTGCGCCACGCCGTGAACAAATTGGCGCGGCGTGACACAGGTCACAACGGATCGTTGCGCGCGCTATGTTAAGTATGGTCCGCGCGACTCGTTCGGGTCGGGCTTGGACTCGAAGATGACGTATTCCGATACCGACGGCACGATCCGCAAGCGCTCCGGCTGGCTGATTCCCCTGGGCGTTTTCCTGGTGACGGCGGCGCTGTCGGCGCTGGTGCTGCTCTATTATCTCGCCCCGACGGCGCCGAATTTCCTGGAGGAACAGGTCGCCCCGACATCGCGCGGCGATCTCATCGCCCTGCGGGTCCATGACCTGAAGCTCTGGGTTCCCGCGAACTACCTGCAGTTCGAGAGCGCCCGCCAGGGCGGCACGCGCAAGGATATCGCCCTGTTCGCGATCCTTCCCGACATGGCCGGCTGGTCGAACTGGGAGGCGTCCAATTTCAGTGCCAACACGCCGGATTCGCCGGTTGTCTTCCTCTTGATCCGCGAAGAGCAGTTGAACCTGACCGAGGCCGACAGGCTGTCGCGGGTCTACACCGCCTATCTCGCCAACCCGCGCGGTACGCCCGGCCCGTTCGGCCTCACCCAGTACACGTTCCGCGAGGACTCCGGCTACCGCAACCAGGACCTGTTCGTCGGCCAGACGCCGGCCGGCCTTGAATTGCTGCGCTGCGACCGGCTGTCGCCCGACGTGCCGAGCCCAAGCTGCCTGCGCGACATGCCGATCGCGCACGCCGTGGCGCTGTCCTATCGCTTCAAGCGCGAACACCTGGCACGCTGGCAGGAGATCGGCCAAGGCGTCGCGCGCCTGATCGAAAGCTTCGAGAAGCCGCCGGCCGAACCTCAGCCGCGCCCGTAGAGTTGGTTCAGGGAGCGGCGGCGCGGGATGAACCATTCCAGCGCGGCCGCGATGGCCGGCTGCACGATCACGGCTGCCCCGCCCGCCAGCAGGAAAGCCGCCGCCAGCACCGCGAAGGAGCCGTGCAGCGCGATCCAGGGCAGGAGCGAAGCCGCGGCGGCGGCCGCGCCGAAATAGGGCGATGCGCCGAGGTCCTCCAGCGCGCGCAACCGCGCCACGGTGGGTTCGTCGCCGGCCGCAAGAAATCGATGCCTCCCCGCGGCAAGCGCCAGCATCGGCAGATAGGCCGCGCCCGCCGCCGTCGCGATCGCGATAAGCGCCGGCGGCGGTAGGCGCCCAACGGTCAGACACCAGAGCCAAAGCACCAGCAGAACGAACACGGCAAGCGCCGCCGTCGCGGCGAGCGCCTCGCGCCAGTCCCGCCCCGCCGCGAAGGCGAGCAGGAAGACGCCCAGCGCCGATGCGCTCCAGAGCGCGGGCTTGGCGATCCATGCGCCGCGGACGAGAAACGGCTCGACGCCGAACCAGCCGAGCACGGCCAGCACCATCGCGATGCCCGCGATGCTCAAGGCCCAGCGCGATTGCACGACGCCGGTCGTCAGGCGCAGCAGGCGCTCGCGCCGCTCCCGCACCCGGTTCGCCGCCGTGAAGAAGCCTTCCGCGAACGGAAGAACCGACGCCCCGAACGTCGTGCCAAGGACGGCGAAGACGACACTCGCAAGAAGCACGCAGGCGGTGCGGAGCGTCAGTGCCGGGTCGCCGCGAAACAGCCATGCTGCCGATACGGTCGCCGCCGCGAGCGCGGCCAGCATCGCCGGCACGAACAGCCGCGCGAGCGAGAGCTTCGCAGCATCCCCGGCACCCTCGACAAGCACGCGGCGCACCGTTTCGCCGCCGGTGAGCGCCGCCGCGACGCCGCCCAGGCCATAGATCGCCAGCAAATCCGCTGTCGCCAGGCCCCGCGCCGACAGCGCCGCCGCGACCATACCCAGCAGGGGCGCCAGCGCCGCAATGACGGCCAATCCGGCGTGCCGGACGTGGACGTAGCCCACACATGCGACAATCGCGAAGGATGCCGTGCCGGCCAACAGCGCGGCGACCGGTGGGACAACGTCCCGAAGCCCGGCATATCCGCCCGCCGCCGCGCCCAGGACAAGCAGGGCCAGAATCGCCCACCGCATGCGGAACGCAAAGGTCAGGATCGCCAAGCTTGCTCCGTGCGGCGCGGTTCGCGATGCGGCATGGCGGCATGATCGCATTCGCGCACACCCCGCTCAAGCGCGCCGATTGCGCAGGCCCCGCGCCTCGGGCAGGTTCGCGCCATGAATTTCCACCCCGTCGATTCCAAGCGGCGAGTGCTGAAGGACGTGTTCGGCTACGAGGCGTTTCGCCCCGGGCAGGAAGCGGCGATGGACGCGCTCTTGGCCGGGCGCAATGTGCTGACCGTGATGCCGACCGGCTCGGGCAAGTCGCTGTGCTTCCAGGTGCCCGCGCTGGTCAGGGGCGGGCTGACGCTCGTCGTCTCGCCGCTCGTCGCGCTGATGCAGGACCAGGTCTCGGCGCTGCGCCTGGCCGGCGTCGCGGCGGATTCGATCAACTCGGCGCAGACCCGCGAGGCCAATGTGGCGGCGTGGCGCCGCGCCGCTTCGGGCGAGACCCGCCTGCTCTATCTGGCGCCCGAGCGGCTGATGACCGAGCGCATGCTGGAGGCGCTGGCGAAGCTCGACGTCCGCCTCATCGCCATCGACGAGGCGCATTGCATCTCGCAATGGGGCCCGGCCTTCCGTCCCGAATACGAGGCGCTGTCGCGGCTGCGCGAGATATTCCCGCGCGTGCCCATCGCGGCGCTGACCGCCACGGCCGACGACGCGACCCGCGCCGACGTCGTGGCCAAGCTGTTCGGCGGCGATGCCGAGCAGGTCGTGCTCGGTTTCGACCGGCCGAACATCCGCCTCACCCTCGAGCCCAAGCGCGACGGCACCGCGCAATTGCTGCGCTTCCTGGAACGCCATCGCGGCCACAGCGGCATCGTCTATTGCCTGTCGCGCAAGAAGACCGACGCGACCGCCGAGATGCTGAACAAGCACGGCATCCGCGCCCTCGCCTATCATGCCGGCATGGAGAAGGAGGCGCGCGAGGCGAACCAGAACCTGTTCATGACCGAGCCCGCCATCGTGATGGTCGCGACCATCGCCTTCGGCATGGGGATCGACAAATCCGACGTGCGCTTTGTGTTCCATGCCGACCTGCCCGGCAGCGTCGAGGCCTATTACCAGGAGATCGGCCGCGCCGGACGCGACGGCGGCGAGGCCGAGGCGCATATGCTGTTCGGGCTCGGCGACATCCGCCTGCGGCGGATGTTCATCGACCAGGAGGAAGCGGGCGAGGACCGCCGCCGCCGCGAGCATCAGCGGCTGAACGCGCTGATCGGCTATTGCGAGGCCACAGGCTGCCGCCGCCAGATCCTGCTGCATTATTTCGGCGAGACCGCCGAGCCCTGCGGCAATTGCGATATCTGCCGCGAGCCTGGCGCGATGATCGACGCGACGCCGCTGGCGCGGCTCGCGCTCGAAGCCGTGCGCCAGACCGGCGAACGGTACGGCGCGGTGCACATCGCCAATGTGCTGCGCGGCATGACGGGCGAGAAGGTCGCCGGCGCCGGCCACGACCGGCTTGCCGCCTTCGGCAGCGGCGCGGCGCAGACCCAGGCCGAATGGCAGACCATCCTGCGCCAGCTCGTGGCGGGCGGATTCCTGGCGCTCGACATCGCCGGCTATGGCGGGCTGACGCTGTCGGACAAGGGCCGCGCCCTGCTGCGCGGAATAGGGGCGTTTCACCACCGCCCGGCGCCGCCCCGCGCACCGACCAAGCGTTCGATCCGCGCCATCGCCGCGGCCCAATCGGACGATGCCGACGCGCCGCTTCTGGCTGCGCTGAAAGATCTGCGCCTGCGCCTCGCCAAACAGCGCCGCGTGCCCGCCTATGCGATCTTCCCCGACCGCACGCTGCAGGACATGGTCGAACGCCGTCCGCAAACCACCGCCGAGTTCGCCGAGATCAACGGCGTCGGCGCGAAGAAGCTGCAGGAGTTCGGAGAAGTGTTCTTGAAGGCGATACGGGAAGGATAACCACATCCCCCTTGTGGGGAAGTCGAAAAACATCGAGCGGCGCGTCATCCTTCGAGGCTCGCTTCGCTCTCACCTCAGGATGACGCGAATGAGAACGGGCGAGATATCGAATTCGTCATCCTGAGGTGGCCGCGTAGCGGCCCTCGAAGGATGACGGCTTACGTCCGGCTCGACGGCGCTTCCGGCAGATCCATTTCCAGGATCGCCATGTTGAAGGCATAGGAGGTCTCGCCGTCTTCCTCGTCCTTGAAGATCACGCCGATGAATTCGCCGGCCACCTGGACCTCGACCGAATCCGCCTGCTTGGGCCGCTCCACGATGGTGATCGTGTCGAGGCGGAACAGGTTGCGCAGATATTTCTCGAGGCGCCAGATTTCGCTGCGGGTCAACGGTGTCTCCGGAAGAAGAAGGGAAGGTCCAACTTGCACGCGTGCCGGGCCCGGTCAAGGCCCGAGCTTGACCTTGCGCCCCAGGCTCGCGCAAGGACGCAGCCATGAACGCGCAACCCCAGGGCTACTACGCCGCCAGCGCCGCGGTATCGCCGCCGCGGCCGCCGCTGGCGGGCGAGATCCGCGCCGATATCTGCGTCGTCGGCGGCGGCTACACAGGCCTGTCCGCGGCGCTCCATGCCGCGCAGGCCGGCGCCAGGGTCGTGCTCATCGAGGCCGAGACCATCGGTTTCGCGGCCTCGGGCCGCAATGGCGGCCAGATCCATCCCGGCCACCGCAAGGAGCAGACGGAACTCGGAGCCTGGCTCGGCGAAAGCCAGGCGCGCGATCTGTGGCGGCTGAGCGAGGAGGCGCGCGCGCTCGTGTTCGAACTGGCGCGCGAAGGCTGCGACCTGAAGCGCGGCCTCGTGATCGCCGCGCATAATGCGCGTGCCGCGCGGGATCTGTCCGAAGAGGCCGCGTATCTCGAAGCACGGTACGGCTATCACGAATTGCGCATGCTGGACGGTGGCGAGACCGCGGCGACGCTCGGCGCGACGGCCTATCCCGCCGCGCGGTTCGACGGCGGCGGCGGCCATCTTCATCCGCTGAAATTCGCGCGGCGGCTTGCGGCGCTTGCAGCGGCGGCCGGCGCCGTTCTGCATGAGGACAGCCCTGCCCTCGCCATCGGCCGCGACGACGGTGTGGTTGCGACCGCCTATGGCCGCATTCGCGCCGATCATATCGTGCTGGCCTGCGACGCCTTCGGCGGCGCGCTGGCGCCCGAACTCGCGCCCTATATTGCGCATGTCGAGAGCTTCCTCATCGCAACCGAGCCGCTCGGCGCGATAAACGCGAACGTCTTGCCCAGCGACGTCGCCGTCGCCGATACGCGGCATGTCCTCGACTATTACCGCAAGAGCGCCGACGGAAGGCTGATCTTCGCGGGGCGAGAAAGCTATTGGAGCCCGCCGTCGGACATCATGGCGCTGGTTCGGCCGCGCATGCTCAAGGTGTTTCCCGGCCTGGCGGATGTTGCCGTCGAATATGGCTGGCGCGGCACGGTCGGCATCACGCGCACGCGCATGCCGCATTTCGGACGCCTCGGATCGCGCGTCCTGTTCGGCCACGGTTATTCCGGTCATGGCGTCGCTCTGTCGGTCTTGGGCGGCAAGGCACTGGCGGAAGCGGCGCTCGGCCGGGCGGAGCGGTTCGACATCCTGGCGCGCGTGCCGCCGCGCAAATTCCCCGGCGGTCCGCTGCTGCGCAAGCCGATGGTCACGGCAGCGCTGACGCTGCTGAAGTGGGCGGATCTGTTTTGAGCCTGAGCCGGTGGGCAACGGCACCGATATTTTCACGCGGAGCCGCGGAGAACGCGGAGGTTCACGCCATTATGGCGCAAACACACCTTGGGCAAACACCCTAGCCGAGACCAAGCGCCTTCTTCGCGGCCTCCGACGCCACATCGGTGACGACCTTGATCGCAACCTCGTAAACCGGTTTGCCAAGTTTCTTGAGAATCCGCCCGAACTTCAGCGATGCCAGTTCAGTTTTCGGCGTGTCGTGCATGATGTCCGGAAGGGCCAACTCAGCCGCCTGAATGTCGGCGCTGTCTAAGCCGCCCTCGCGCAGTGCCTCTTTCAGATTCTCTATGGCTGCTTCTTGCCACGGATAGGGCGAGCCACACTTCGTGCAATATTTGGGAACGGGCGTATTCATGCCCACGGCAAATACGTTTTCCACATGGTATTCGCCTTGGATCGGTGTCCGGCACTTTTCGCATGCCATGATTGTGCGCATGCCGCAGCGCGAACAAAAATCTTCGCGGAATTCAGGCGATCCCAGCGCGTTGGCAGTAATGCGGTGGCCGTTCAAGCACACCTGCATCTGGTCGTGCCATGATCGCACTTCGCGACTGCCTCCAAGCATCCAGTCGTTGCTCATTAGAATACTCAGTCCGCGTCGCGATTCTTGCCCATTGTATCCGGTCGCCGACTCTTAACCAACTTTACTTGCCTAGATTTAACGTCTGGCGCTGCACTCTAAGCGTATGGCCGTGCCGCTAGTCGTCTCCATCCTATCGAAGAAATACGCAAAACTCCTCGGTGAATATGAATTCGCCGAGCGGCTAACCGAGGATGCCGTTGGCCTTGACGCAATCATTGAGGCGACCAACCGCTGCGATCTTCGTAAGAAGGACCTCGATGAAAAGCTTTCGGCCATCGAAACGGTGATTTGGCTTTTCGATCCCGATTGGGACCCGGCGAAAGTCAGGCCGACTTACCCACGCAAGCAGCATGTAACAAAGGGGGCGATCAGTCGGACTGTCTATGCGATACTTCGCGACGCGACGGTTCCGCTTTCTCGACGGGAACTGGCTCGCATGGTGGCGGCACGGCTGAGAATTGAACCGCCAGACGAACGAGAGATTTCACGAATCGAAAGTGACATACACCTGACGCTAAAGGGTCGGGAAGGGCGAACTGCTCAAGTCGTCAGCTATAAACCGATGCGGTGGGTCGCGATTCCAAAAGAACAAGCTAGGGCGGGAAGAAATCGTCAATCCAAACCGAACGCAAAAATCGGCATCGTGCTACCGAACCCCGCAGCGCGGATGCGCTTGAAGCGTCCACCTAACGCTCCGCAGGCTCCTTCGGAAACGGGACAATCTCAGCCATCGTCCGACCTCCCATACGCTTCTCGATGAGCATACGAGTAACGACTTCGATTCTTTTTCCGATAATGGTTGGTACGCCATCGACATAACCCACGAAGACGCAACCCTGTGGTTTGATCTCGTACCGCTGCTTGCCGCGCTTGAACTCGATAATCATGCGGGCACCGGCTTCGGCAAATGGCGTTGCCAGTATCCGCCCCACTTCGCTGACTTGGGCTGGCCCGCGCTCGCCTTCATCAGCATGGCGAACTGCGTGCCGTTATCGATACGGCGATGATCCTCGCGCCACGCGAATTCATCAGCGTAGCCCTGCAAATGCCGACCTGAGATACGGCAGTGAATGCCGCGCTCCGCACGCCGGATACGCGAGTGAAAGCCTTCAACCCAATTGGTATGAATTCCGTCGATCATGTAAGCGACGGAGTGATTGACAGCTTTCCAGTCCGTAAAATACGCGGGGAAAATCTGCCAAGACGCGCCCTCGTCCGTGCGAACCTTGGCCGCTTTATCAACGTGCGCGAGGATGACCGGCAGTGCGTCAGCTTCGTTCTTGCACACAAACGAAATTGTGCGCCCACCGGGACGCCGTTCTCGCATGTTCACAATTGTTTGGCGCTTCAGCGTGTTCTTGCGCCGATCCCGCCGGTCCTTCTTCTGATTGGCCTTCGTTATGTGTCCGCCAACCACGATACCGTCGATCTCGACAATGCCGGTGAGCTTGTGCGGAGTCTGGAGCGCGCCAAACACCTCCCGCAGCTTGTGCGCGAGGACGAAAGCCGTCTTTTAGGAGACGCAAAGATCGCGGCTGAGGCGGAGCGCGGCATGACCGTTTACGCCATTCACAAACACCGCAATCGCCATCAGGAGATCGCGATAGGCCATCTTGCGACCGTGGAAGATCGTACCGGTCGTTAGCGAGAATTGCTTCCCACAGCCCTTGCACTTGAAAATGTGGCGGCACTCGAACTCATAGACCCCGAGAGAGCCGCACAGAGAGCAGAATGGCTCGCCGTCATTCTGAGCGAACCGCACGCTCCGGAACCGTTTGTAGGCGTCGTCATCCGACATCCGGGCGACCTCCATCAGACTCAGGGTCCGGGCCTTGGCCGAGAGAAGAAAATGCTGAGATCGTGCCCGCCTGCGCTTTTGCATCGTAGATGATGCTATAGCACGAAACATGAACGTATATCAAACAAAAGCAGCATCTATGATGAATTATGCACCATAGATAGGCTTAAGGTTAACGATGCCAAAGCAAATCGAGATCGATAAAGAGGTGGCGAGCGAGGCTCACGATTGGGCGCGCCGGATCATCCGCGTCGAGATGGCGAAGCGCGATCTCAGCTATGGGGAGCTTGCGGAGTTACTAGATAAAGCGGGCGTCCATGAGAATGAGCGCAACCTCCGGAACAAGGTAGCGCGGGGTGAGTTCTCGGCGGCGTTCCTGTTGATGTGTTTGAAGGTGATGGGCTGTGCTTCACTTGATCTGCGTGACCTGGCCTAGCAGGCGGCACAAATCCTGATGCAAAAGCCTGATCCATTCGTCGATGCAAAGGCGCTGCTGACGAGGGCGCAGGCTCATGTCGCTGAATACAATCGAACCACGCAGTCGGTTTGGAAGGTTCATTACTCAGGCCCTCACTACCGATTATGCATCGACCGAGAAGTACTGAACGGGCTAAAGCCCATTGTCTCTGATGTTGCAAACAATCTTGTCCACGCGCATGACCAAGCTCTGGCGGCTTGCTTGAAACTGAATGGCGGTGCGCAGAAGCCGAACCTCTATTACCCGTTCTGCGAGGATGACGGTGAGTTTGCCACACGCATGCTGGCGATTGGTGTTCGCGTCGGTCCCGCATTCAGCGGCGTCATCGCGGACGCCAGAAAAAAGCACAAGATGTGGCTGTCACACATTATCCTCGTGAAGCAGCTTTCCAATAGTGCGAAGCACTGGAGCTTGTCGCCGACGACATCGAGCGCATGCGGGGTTGCCTACTTCAAACCCGACAAGAGCCAAAGCGTCGTCGAGATTCCCGGCGACCATTTCACCAAGAACGATGAATTCACATTTCAGGCGGTTGACGCCGATCCGGCACAACCCGTGCTGACGCTGATTCAGTTCAGGATCGAAGGCATCGCAACGAAGGCGAATTGCGATCCGACGACGATTTTCTCGTCAACGTCGGCACATTTGCGGGATGTCGTCGAGAATGCTGAGAAGCTCTTGGGGTCGCCTTAAGAGAACATTAGTCGGCATCAGGGCATTTTACGAAGCAGCTTCGGCGCATGGGGCCAAGCCGAATCCTGCGAGAGCGCCGACATGGACATCGATCTCGAAGATTGCCTATTGGACGCGCTCGGGAAAGCCGAGCGGGCCGAAATGGACATCGCGAACTTCGATAAGGCGGTCAATGCCTTCCTCAAACTCAAACCGTTCTCGATGGAAGCCGAGAAACAACCTCATGCGGCCCATCAGCAGGTAAATCTCGTGGTCCGCAGAAATCCAATCCGGGCTTACGAAGAAACTGACGCTGCTCTCCGCACCCTCAGTGCCGACGCCAAGTCCATCATGGTCGGACTGTGGGGCGTTCTCGATGACATCGTGCAGCGCATCGCACTTCCCGGTGAGGGGCGTGCTGCGTTCCCCGCGTCTTTTGGTAAGGGACCACAGGAACCGGCTCGTTTCCAACGAGAAATAGCGAGATTTCCCGAGGACGTTGGTGAACTTATCCGCTCGCTTGATCCGCACGGCGGAAGGGATGGCGAGCCATTCTGGATTCTCAGAAGCGTTGCCGGAGGGCACATGAAGCAGATTCTCGAAGTAGCGCCCGTTCCCAGCGAACACCTTGTGGCCCGGCTCAAGGCACGGCGCGGAGTTCGCATCGGTAGCATGCACTGGCACCCGACTAATCAGTGCCTCGTATTGCTCGTTGCTCCCCACAATCTCGAACTGAATGATGACTTCAAAGCCATCCCGCTCAACGTAGTGTTTCGGGGGATCAAGGTTCGCGCAGGTAAGACGGCTACGCAAACGCTCGCGGAAGCGCGCGAGCTTGTCGTTGAGTTCATTAGGAGCATTTCGAGCGTCCTGTGACGATTCGGCACCGATCTCTCGTATGCCGGATAGATGCGTCATTGGCGCATCGACTGCGTCAGCCAACTGAATCTCCGTATTGGTGTTTGAGATGCGAGATGCGCGCCGCGCGATTCATCGCATGAAAATCACTATCACACCTATCGGAAAAGTCAAGAATTTGGCGCACTAGCGTACACGCAATGACCTTAGATGAATCAACGCACATGCCTCTGGTGGCTGGCATTTCTGATAGGCTCGGGACGTTATGCGAATGGGCGGGACGGAAATGATCGATATAATATTGCCCGCGTTACTTCTGAACTTCGCCGCCGTCACAGGCACGATGGTCCGTCGAGCGGGCTATGAGAACATATCCCAAGTGTCGCAGATTTTGAGCGTGCCTCTGATCTTAGGCGGTATCCTCGCCGGTTTTGCTGCTATTTACGCATCGGTAGCGGCCGAAGGCTGGCTCACTGGCTTGGCGATTTGGTTTGTGTCGGGTCTCATTCTAGCTGCTGTTGCGAGCGCGATTAGAACGCGCTGGGACGGGATACTGTCGATCTTGGCGAGCGTGAGCTTGCTGGCCGGAGCGTATTTGTTCTTCATCCGCTTCGTTTAGCCTGATCAAATTGGGACGCTTGAGATGCGTTGTGGTGTGCTTCCTTCAGACGAGGAGTTCTTTCAGGACCTCCTCAAATCTCGCCTGCAAGCGGTCTCCGTTTCGTTTGATCCGAATGTAATATTCCATGACGGATCGAAGCCGGAGGTCGCACACTGCCACGACAATGCCGATAAATATGTCTCGGACAATCCGGATTGCGATTCAGTTCGGGGCTGGCTGTTACAGGAACATGACCAATTCTGGATGTGGAAGATCGTGGCTCATTCCATCGTGCGGCGTCCGGACGGCACAATTTTCGACATAACGCCACTAGGCATCGAGAGTGAACGGCGGAGCTTCAAGTTTCTGCCACACAGCGGGAACGAAGATTCATTTCACACAATTCGCCGCCGTAATCCGGAAGCATGGTGTTCGCCCTCTAGCGCGCCGTAAAATGAAAGTCGGCGCGACCTTTGCCCATGAGCAACGGGCTGATCGTCACGGATGACGCCTTTCTTATCCCCGCAATGAACTGCTCGGCGTTGTCGAGGATCGCTGGTCCATCCGACAACGTTACTTCCGCCTCTCGCTCCTGATGGCAGGTGTAGACCTCCACAGGGCCATCATCGAACTGAACCTCTATATCCTCGCCAACGCCGCAAGCGACCACGCCATCCCGAATTTTCAGCCCGACAATGCTGTTTGCGCTGTAAATTGAGAGGTACAGCCGAGACCCCAATATGTCGCCCGGCATCCGTCTGATATTGTCTGAGTGCAGTTCGGTATTCCGGGGATCGATGCCGAAGCTGTGACGCTCGGAAGAAGACTGCGGCGATGGCTGAGAGTTCAGCCTGACGAATATGATCAACGGCACATAGAGCGCCGCGCCAATGAGGGCCCCTTTCCAGACGAACGACCAGCGGATCATGTCCGGCTCGCTTACAACCAAAAGTCATCACTATAGTGACTGGTGTGGCCTTAACAAATCGTTCCGCCTTCGCCTATGCGACTGGCGCGAGTCCTTGGGATCAATGTCCGGCGAATCCGCAAAGAGCGCGGGTTAAGTCAGGAGGTGTTGGCAGACGAGGTTGATCTTGCCGTCACCTATGTCGGGCAGATCGAGCGCGGCCTGCGCAATCCGACTCTGGAAGTCGTTGAGAAGTTCGCGAAGGTGCTGGGCGTGAAGCCGTTGGACCTGCTTCAATAGACGGAACGTCGGTTCAAAGCGCATGAGCCGTGGATAAATTGCCGAACCCGCTTTCGAGTGGACGCAAACCGAAATAGCGTCCGCCCAACATCATCTACAGCCCAAATATGAAAGCGGCGCACATGTCCAGCGACATGGAAATTGAACTGTATCGAACCCAACGCGCCTCCCAAGAACGCTACACCTATTTTATGCTCGCGGCTGCCGGTGCCGCCATCGCTTTCGCAGTGACAAGAAGTCAGGACATGGTTCTGTCTCTTTCTCAGATTCCGCTCGGGACTGCCGTGTTGTGTTGGGGCTTTAGCTTCTTTTCTGGGTGTATGAATCTGCGGTACGTTGATTCAACCCTGTTTGCGAATTTCGAGCTTCTCAAGGTTGAAAGTGGACGACATCCCAAAGTCGGGAGTCATCCGCAGATGATGGAAGCCGCTGGCGGCGGCATTCGCGATGCAATCGAATCAAACTCGAAACGGACAAGCACTTACGCTCGTTTGCAATTCTATTTCCTCATCATCGGGGCGATCTTCTTCATCGCATGGGACGTTTTCGAAATGTACCTTCGGATCAAGCCTTAGTTCCGCGTACCGACATTGTCCCGCAACCATTCTCGTTCTAGCGTGGCGCTATTTCCCATACTACCAGTCCGTCAGGCCCTCGCGACTATTTGAGAACACCTTTCGTCCGCCGATAGTAATTCAGTGATGCGCGCAAACGCTGTTCCATGGTGCGGTAGAGCTTTGTGTCGTCTGGCGGTAATCCGCGCTCCCGCATGAGGAGTTCGGTGAGATGCCACGTGTTAAGAGGCTTAGGTGCTGCGCGGAGAACCCGAAATACGGCCCGCAAAGAATCACCTTTAGATATTCCAAACGCCGGACGGCTTGTTGGCGGCGCAGATAGAGCGATGTCGGCCTTGAAGATGCGAAATGCGGCTTCGATAGCTTCCAGTTCAGCGTTTGCTACCTGCAATTTCTTCGTAAGTAGCCGGACCAGCCGTTCGATCTGCTTACGTTTTGCGGTTAATGCGGTGATGACGTGACGTTCGGCCATTCCAACTAAATAGCGCCGAACGTTTCAGGAACCTAGGAGCGTAAGGTGTGTTTGCGCCATAATGGCGGAGGTTCAGATCACTTGCTTGAAAATAAAACCGTCATCGCCCGCTTCATGCGGGCGACCCAATTTGGCGGCGAGAAAAATGGGTTGCCCGGACAAGCCGGGCAATGACGACCTTCTTATGATGATCGACTCAAAACAAACCACGCCAGAACTCCGCGTTTTCCGCGGCTCCGCGTGAATCGACCTCAGCCGCTCTTGTCCTGGTCGTATTCGATGACCTGGTTCATCTCGTGCGACGGGCGGCCGCCGGCGGCGCAGTTGGTGAGCCGGGCCGGCACGCCGACCGCGGTGCAGCCCGGCGGCACCGCCTTCAGGACCACGCTGCCGGCGCCGATGCGCGAATACTCGCCGATCTCGATATTGCCGAGGATCTTGGCGCCGAGCGAAATCAGCACGCCGCGGCGCACCTTGGGATGGCGATCGCCGGACTCCTTGCCCGTGCCGCCGAGCGTCACGCCCTGCATGATGGAGACGTCGTCCTCCACCACCGCGGTCTCGCCGATCACCACGCCGGTGGCGTGATCGATCATGATGCCCTTGCCCATCTTCGCGGCGGGATGGATGTCGACCCCGAACAATTCCGAGATGCGGCTCTGGAAGAAGCGGGCCATGGCGCGGCGGTTCTGGTGCCACAGCCAGTGAGCAATGCGGTGGCATTCGAGCGCCTGGAAGCCCTTGTAGAACAGCAGGGCCTCGATATGCGCCTTGCAGGCCGGGTCGCGGTCGAACACCGCCGCGAGGTCGGCGCGCACCGCGTCGCCGATCGCCGGGTCGGCCGTCATCGCCTCCTCGAAGATCTCGCGCATCATCATCGGCGAGAGGTCTTCCGAGCCGATCTTCTTGGCCAGGTGATAGGAGACCGCGTTCTCCAGCCGGTCGTGCTTGAGCACGGCGCCGTGCACGAAGCTGGCCAGCGCCGGCTCCCGCTCGGAGAGGGTCTCCGCCTGCTCCCGCAGGGCATGCCAGATCGGATCGCAGGTGGCGATTTTCTCGCGTTTGACGGCCATGTTCGCTCCCGATTTGCCCGCCTTATAGCAGCGGTTCCAGGTGTATGACAAAACAACGCGTCGAACGCGTGAAAAGCCCCGCGAGGACCCGCGCCCCTTCTGCTAAATAAAGCTTCGCTGCCGCGTAACCAACCCACCCGCTCCGCATAGGCCCGATATGGACTCCGCAACCCCCGCTCTCAACCGACCCGCTCCCGATGCCATCGACCTGCTTCTGTCGCGCCGCTCGGGCTCCGCCAAGACCATGACGGGACCGGGGCCTTCGCCGGGCCAGCTCGACACGATCCTGACCGCCGCCGCGCGGGTGCCGGACCACGGCAAGCTGTTCCCCTGGCGCTTCATCGTGTTCGAGGGCGAAGCCTGCCGTCGCATGGGCGAACTCCTCGTCGAGAGCATCCTGGAGACCGAGCCGCAGGCGGGGCCGGAGCGCCTCGACCTGGAGCGCCACCGCTTCCTGCGTGCCCCGGTCGTCGTGGCCGTGGTCAGCCGCACCCGCGAGGCGATCCCGATTCCGGAATGGGAGCAGGTGCTGTCCGCCGGCGCCGTCTGCCAGAATCTGCTGATCGCCGCACATGCGATGGGCTTCGTCGCCAACTGGCTGACCGAGTGGTGCGCCTTCCATCTGGGCGTGCGCGACCGCCTCGGGCTCAAATCCGGCGAGCGCATCGCGGGCTATGTCTATATCGGCCAGCCGGCGCAGCCGCTCGAGGAGCGCGTGCGGCCCGACATGACGAAGATCGTCACGCGGTTCTAACAATCGGACACGACATGGGCCGCAAAATCCTCTTCATCACCACCGACCAGATGCGCTTCGACGCCATTGGCGCGAACGGCCAGAGGATCGCGCGCACGCCGCATATCGACGCGCTGGCGAAGGCCGGCCTCAACTACACGCGCTGCCATGCGCAGAATGTCGTCTGCATGCCCGCGCGCGCCACCATGATCACCGGGCAATACGTCACCACGCATGGCGTGTGGATGAACGGCGTGCCGTTGCCCGAGGACGCGCCCTCCGTCGCGCGGCTGCTGAAGGAGAAGAAGAACTACCGCACCGCGCTGATCGGCAAGGCGCATTTCGAGCCCTTCCTCGATCTGATGGGCAAATTTGCCGAGAACCGCATGGGCCGCGAGGGCACGTTCGGCCCGCATCGCGGCTTCGATCACATGGAGCTGGCGGCGCATGGGGCGCGCGGGCCGCTGCACTACGCGCAGTGGCTGATGAAGACGCATTCCGAAGTGCTGGACAATTTCTATCCGGTGCTCGGCATGGACCTGCACCAGAATTCCTACGGCGAAGGCGACACCGGCGGTGTGCAGGTCAAGCACAATCCGACGCCGCGCGGGCTCTATCACACCGACTGGGTCGCCGACCGCACCATCGCCTATCTCGACTCATTGGATGCGAACGAGGACTGGTTCGTGTGGATGAGTTTTCCCGATCCGCATCACCCGTGGGATCCGCCGCAGAACGAGCTTGGCCGGCACGACTGGCGCGACCTTCCGATCCCGGAAGGCTATCCCGGCAGCCAAGAGAAAATCGACGCGATCCTGTCCGACAAGCCGCATCACTGGCGCGATTGGTGGACCGGCAAACGCATGACCTGCTTCGAGGCGCCGCCGGCCTGGGTGCCGTCGAGCCTGACAACCGACCAGCTCCGCGAGATCGACGCGATGACGCATATCAAGAACGAGCTGATCGACGAGGCGGTCGGCCGCGTCATGGGCCGCATCGCGGCGCGCGGCTGGGACGGCGATACCGATGTGATCTTCTCCACCGACCACGGCGAGTTCCAGGGCGATTTCGGCCTTCTGTTCAAAGGGCCGCATCATGTCGACAGCCTGATGCGCCTGCCTTTGATTTGGCGGCCGGCGCCGAACGCGAAGATAGCGCCCGCAAGCTTTACGGCGCCGGTGGGCCAGGTCGATTTTGCGCCCACCTTCTGCGAGATCGCCGGCGTCGAGAAGCCGGACTGGATGGAAGGCGCCGCCCTGCCCCGCGATGCGTCGGCTGCCGGCAGGCGCGAAGCCGTCTTCACCGAATGGGACAGCGAGTTCGAAGGCGTCTCGGTGTCGCTGCGCACGCTCCATCGCGACGGCTGGACGATCACGGCCTATGGCAAGACCTCGATTTACGAAGGTACCGAAGGCGAACTCTACGATCTGAAGAACGATCCCCGGCAATGGCGCAATCTGTGGAACGAGCCGTCCGCGGCGGCGATGAAGCGCGACCTGCTGGAAGACCTCGCCGCCCGCAGGCCGAAGGGCGAAACGCGGCGCCGCAAGGTCGAGGCGTCGGTGTGAAACTCACCCCCTTGCGGGGAGGTGCTTCTTATCGAATTCCAATCAGCTTGTGGGTTTGCAGGCTCAGCCGCCATTGCGGATGGGCGAGACAGTATTCGGTCGCCGCCTGCGTGTTCGCGGCACGCGCGTCGTCGTCCATCGGCTGAAGGAAGAAGTTCTCGAAGGCGAGACCGGCATAGCGTTCCGGCTCTGCGCCTTCCTGCGGGTAGACGAGCTTCAACTCGTTGCCGCGCGTCAGGACAAGATCGGCGCGCGCCTTGGGGCTGACGCAGATCCAGTCGATCCCCGCCGGCGGCTCCTGCGTGCCGTTGGTCTCGATGCCGATCTCGAAGCCTCGCGCGTGCAGCGCCGCGATGGCCGCATCGTCGAGCTGCAACAGCGGCTCGCCGCCGGTGCAGACGGCATAGGGCTTGCCGCCGCCCGGCCATTTGTCTGCGACTGCCGTGGCCAATTCCTCCGCCGTCGCGAACTTGCCGCCGCCCGGTCCGTCGACGCCGACGAAATCGGTGTCGCAGAACCGGCATTGCGCCGTCGCGCGGTCGCGTTCCAGCCCGCTCCACAGATTGCAGCCCGCGAAGCGCAGGAACACCGCCGCGCGCCCCGCTTGCGCGCCTTCGCCTTGCAGCGTGTAGTAGATTTCTTTCACCGAATAGGTCATCGGACCAATTCCAATTCGTCATGGCCCGGCTTGTCCGGGCCATCCATTTTCCATGCCGGCGGCAATTTCATCCCAACTGGATGGCCCGCATTCGCGGGCCATGACAATTCAGTTGGAGGTCATGCCGCGCGGTACTTTTCGTAGCCCTTCGCCCGCAACTCGCAGGCCGGACAGGTGCCGCAGCCCTTGCCCCAGGCATGCGGCGCCGGATTGCCTTCATAGCAAGTGACCGTCTCGCGCACGATGAGGTCGACCAGCGCCGCGCCGCCGAGCGCCTCCGCCAGCTTCCACGTCGCGGCCTTGTCGAGCCACATCAGCGGCGTGTGCACCCGCGTCTCGCGCGCCAGGCCCAGCGACAGCGCCCGCGCCGTCGCCTGGATCGTCTCGTCGCGGCAATCGGGATAGCCGGAAAAATCGGTCTCGCACATACCGCCGACCAGGTCGGCGATGCCGCGCCGATAGCCGAGCGCCGCCGCTGCGGTCAGGAACAGCACGTTGCGTCCCGGTACGAAAGTCGTTGGCAGCCCGTTGGCGCCCATCTCGATCGCTATATCGCCGGTCAGCGCCGTGCCGCCGATAGCGCGCAGTGTATCGAGCGGTAGCAGGTGATCGTCGCCAAGCCGCCCCGTCCATTGCGGGAACGCCGCCAGCGCCGCGCGCAGGCCCGGTCGCGCGTCGAGTTCCACCCGATGGCGCTGGCCGTAGTCGAAGCCGACCGTTTCGACAAGCTCGAAATTGGAAAGCGCCCAGGCGAGACAGGTCGTTGAATCCTGTCCGCCGGAAAAGAGTACCAGTGCCGTTTTCATCCGCGGCTTTTAGCGCCCTGCGCGCGCCAAGGCGAGAGCTACCCCGTCAAGGCCAGCGTGTGCGTGCGCACCGGCGGCAGCGCGATGGTGACGGTCGTTCCCGCGCCGACCGCGCTTTCGATGGCCAGCGTGCCGCCATGCAGCTCGACCAGCGATTTGGTGATCGCAAGACCCAGGCCCGCCCCTTCGAAGCGCCGTGCCAGGCTGCCGTCAAGCTGGCGGAACGGCTCCAGCGCGGCCGCGATCTTGCCGCGATCCATCCCGATCCCGGTGTCGCGCACCGAAAAGCAGATACCGCCACCCGCGTCCAGCCAGGCCCTGAGCGCGATCCGGCCGCCCTCGGGCGTGAATTTGAGCGCGTTGCTCAGGAGATTGGCGAGGCTCTGGCGCAGCCGCTGCGGGTCGACATCCACCTGCGGCAATCCGGCCGCCACGTCGATCGCGATCTCGCGGCGATCCTCGGTCGCGATGCGGGCCATCGCCACCGCTTCGTCGGCGAGCACCGCCACCGAGCAGGGCCGCGCGTTCAGCGTGATCGCGCCGCCCGATAGTCGCGCGACGTCGAGCACGTCGGAGATGATGGCGAGGAGCCGCGTGCCGCTGGCATGGATGTCGCTCGCATAGGCGCGGTAGCGCTGCGGCTGGATGGGCCCCAGGATCTCGTCCCTGATGATCTCGGAGAAGCCGAGCACGGCGTTGAGGGGCGTCTTGAGTTCATGGCTCATCGCCGCCAGGAAGGCGCTCTTGGCGCGGCTCGCCTCTTCGGCTTCCGCCAGCGCCTTGCGCAGGGCGCGCTGCGCCGCGTAGCGCGCGGTGACGTCCTCGACCGTGCCCTCGTAGCAAACGATGCGCCCCGTCCAGTCGCGCACCGCGCGCGCGTTCTCGGAGATCCAGATCGTCGCGCCGTCGCGGCGGCGGATTTCCGATTCGAAGGCGCTCACCTGGTCGTTGGCCTGCATCAGCGCCTGGAACTGGGCGCGCCGGCCCGGATCGACATAGAGCTGGTCCGCGATGTTGGTCAGCCCGGCCTTCAGCGCCGTCACGCTGCCATAGCCGTAGATGCGGGCAAGCGCCGGGTTGGCGTCGATATAGCGGCCGTCCGGCGTGGTGCGGAAAATGCCTTCAAGCGCGTGCTCGAAAAAGGCGCGGTAGCTCGATTCCGCTGTGAGCAGCCGCTCGTCGCTGCGCTCCGCCAGCCGCGTCAGGAAGAACACGGCGCCGCCGAGCAACGCGAAGATCACGACTCCCGCGATCGCCTCGCCGGCCGGCGCCTGCGCCGCGGCGGCGGCCAACACCGCACCCAGTCCGAGCGCCAGCAGCGCGCCGGCGAGCCCGGGTCGGGTCTCGCGCGCAGCCGTCCTGCTCGCCGTCCAGGCCAAATCCACGCCGCACCGCACCCGCTACACCACAATGGGTTGAATTCTTAGGCCCAATGTCTGAACGCCGGGTTTATCAGGTGGTGAATTGCTTGCCTTTGGCGGTGCCCTGCGCCAGCCTCAACCGGCAAGTGTTTCAAGGGGATGGCACGCGTGACGACGCTCGCCGTAAGCGGCACCGGCCTATACACGCCGCCCAATTCGATCTCGAACGACGAACTGGTGACGGCCTTCAACACCTATGTCCGCAACACCAATGCGGCCAATGCGCAGGCCATTGCCGCCGGCACGGCGACGGCGCTGGTCGAATCCTCCGCCGACTTCATCGTCAAGGCGTCGGGCATCAAGGCGCGCTATGTCGTGGACAGGACGGGCGTGCTCGATCCGGACGTCATGTGTCCGCGCATTCCCGAGCGGCCGAACGACCAGATATCGCTCATGGCCGAGATGGCTGTGACCGCGGCGCGCGACGCGCTGAAGGCCGCCGACCGCACGGCGGCCGACATCGACGGCGTCCTGGTCGGCGCCTCCAACATGCAGCGCGCCTATCCGGCCATGGCGGTCGAGGTGCAGGACGCGCTCGGCATCGACGGCTTCGGCTTCGACATGAACGTCGCCTGCTCCTCGGCGACCTTCGCGCTGCAGACCGCCGCCGACACGGTATCGGCCGGCCACGCCCGCGCCATCCTGGTGTGCAATCCGGAGATCTGCTCGGGCCATCTGAACTTCCGCGACCGCGACAGCCATTTTATCTTCGGCGACGTGGCGACCGCTTTCGTGGTCGAGCGCAGCGAGACCGCGCAGGGCGGCAATGCCTGGGAAATCCTGGCGACGCGGCTGAAGACCAAATTCTCGAACAACATCCGCAACAATTTCGGCTTCCTGAACCGCGCCGCGCCGGAGGGCGTCGGCAAACCCGACAAGCTCTTCGTTCAGGAGGGCCGCAAGGTGTTCAAGGAAGTCGTTCCGATGGTGGCGGAGCTGATCGTGAGCCATCTGGCGGAGAACGGCATCGCGCCGGCGGCGCTGAAGCGGCTATGGCTGCACCAGGCCAATCTCGGCATGAACGAGATGATCGCGCGGCGTGTCCTGGGCCGCGATCCGTTTCCGGGCGAGGCGCCGAACATCCTGGAGGAGTACGCCAATACGAGCTCGGCGGGTTCGGTGATCGCGTTCCACAGATACAGCGCCGACCTCAAGACGGGCGATATCGGCCTGCTGTGTTCCTTCGGCGCGGGCTATTCGGCGGGCAGCGTGATCTTGCGGAAGTTGTAGAGCCAACCCCTTCTCTTGTTTGTCATGCCCGCGAAGGCGGGCATCCAGTGACTGGAGCGATCCGCCAAGAGTGGATTCCCGCCTGCGCGGGAATGACAATCTGGAAATGATCCGATCGCGATCAGACCGCCTCAATGCACCAGAAACAGCGGCAGCGCCGCGTGGCTCACGACATGGCGCGTGACGCCGGCGAAGAACATCTCACGCAGCCGGCTGTGGCCGTAACCGCCGGCCACCAGCAGGCCCGCCCCGCCCTTCAAAGCCTCTTCGAGAAGCACGTCGCCCACGACCCGCGTTCCGGCGTCGACCGTCCGCTCGCTTGCGTCGATGCCGCGCAGCTTCAGATAGGTCTTGAGTTCGCTTGCGTCGATCGCCTCGTCCTTGCCGCGCCGGATGCTCAGGATCTCGACCGTCGCCGCGCAGCCGAGGAACGGCAGCGCGGCCGTCACCGCGTGCGCCGAAGCCACGCTGTCGTTCCAGGCGAGCGCGATCTTGTTGTGGCAGAAGCTGGCCGGCGCGGCGTGGGCGCTGATCAGGACCGGGCGGCCGGTTTCCAGCAGCGTCGCCTCGAATGCCTCGGTCAGGCCCGGACGATCGTCCTCCTTGAGCGCGCCGAGCACGACCAGGTCGCTGAGCCGCGCCGCCATCGTCACCTGGTCGGCGAAGTTGCCGGTGACGTCCTTGAAGGACGCGGTCGGCACGTCCCGCAGTTCCGGTGCCGCCGTGACGACCGCGTCGGCTGCCGTCGCCGCCGCCTGCAGGGTCGCCTGCGCCTTCAGGCTCGCCTCGTCCGAGGCCTTTGCCGTCGCTTCGCTGATTTCCTGCATCACGACGCTCGAAATGCTTTCGCCGTAAAACGGCAGCGCTTCCATCGCATCGGGCCGCACGAAGAGGGCCGCGACATGGGCGTTGAACGGCTTTGCGGCGGCGAAGGCGCTTGCCAGCACCGCCGCGTCGCGGGCCCCGCCGGTGAGCGGCGCCAATATCTTCACGAACGTCATGGGTGCCTCCGGTGCGCTAGGAAACGCGCTGTCGCGGAGCAGCGTTCCTAAATCCGCCACCAGCCGTCAAGGTGCACCGGCTTCAGGAGGCGCGGCCGGGCGAAGTCGATCAGCCTGTCCTGGACCCGGCGGTTGAAGCTGCGGCGGGGGAAATTGCCGTCGCGGCGGCGGGGTCCGGCCGCCATGCCGGTGAGCACGCCGATCGCCTCGTCCACCGTTTCGACCGCGTAGACGGCGAAGGCGCCCGTCCGCGCCGCCGCGACCACATCCTCGCGCAGCATCAGCGTCACGACATTAGCCTTGGGGATGATGACGCCGTGATGGCCGCCGAGCCCGCGCGCCGCGCAGATGTCGAAGAAGCCCTCGATCTTCTCGTTGGCGCCGCCGATGGGCTGCATCTGGCCGTGCTGGTTGATCGAGCCGGTGATGGCGATGGACTGGCGCACCGGCACCTGCGCGATGGCCGACAGGATCGCGATCAGTTCGGCGGCGGAGGCGCTGTCGCCGTCGATCGGCCCGTAGGACTGCTCGAAGGCGACGCTGGCATGGATCGAAAGCGGCCGGCCGGTGGCATAGGCGCCGCTCAGATAGCCTGACAGGATCTGCACGCCCTTGACGTGGCTGGGTCCGCTGAACCTGGCGACGCGCTCGATGTCGACGATGCGGCCTTCCCCCGGTGCGACCTGCGCGGTGATGCGCGCCGGCATGCCGAAGGCGAAACCGGCGGCGCTCAGCACGGTGAGGCCGTTCACCTGGCCCGGCTTCTCGCCCTCGGTGTCGATGAACAGGATGCGCCGCTGCACCAGTTCGTGCTCCAGCGCTTTCAGCCGCCCGGAGCGGTCGTCGCGGGCCGCAACCGCCGAAGCGATGTCTTCCGCCCCGATCAGAGTCATGCCCGACAGCGCCGCATAGTGATCGGCTTCGCGTACCAGGTCGGCGAGACGGCCGGTGCGCACGCTGATCTTCTCGGCATCGCCGGCCTGCCGCGCCGCCTCGTCGACGAGCCGCGCCGCGCCGCCGCGGTCGAGCTGCTTCAGCCCTTCGGTCCGGGCCATCGACGCCATGGCGGCGAGTAGGCCCACGCAATTCTCGTCGGTGCGCAGCGCGGTGGCGGAGAAGTCCGCCTGCACCTTGAACAGGTCGGCGAATTCCGGATCGACCTGGCCGAGCCGCTGATAGACCCAGGCCTCGCCGAACAGAACGATCTTGACGTCCAGCGGCACCGGCTCGGGCTGGATGGTCACGGACGCGCCACGGTCGTGGATCTCCGACAGGCTCTCGATTTTCACCTTGCGCGCCGCGAGCGCGCGCTTCAGCGCCTCCCAGGAGACCTCCTGGCGCGCCAGATCCAGCGCGTCGATCAACAGGAACCCGCCATTGGCGTGGTGCAGCGCGCCGGCCTTGATGTGACGAAAATCGGTGACGACTGTCATCATCACCGTCACATGCTCTACCTTGCCGACCAGTTGCGTCAGCGACGGCAGGCCGAGCGTGACGACCGGCGCGCCCGTCGCCTTGGCATTGTCGACGATCAGGTTGACCTCGTAGCGGTGGAGCGGGACGCCGTCGCGCCGCTCCTCCCCGCGTGCGAGCGCCTGCAGCGCCTCGATCTGGCTGAGCACATCCTTGTAGATCGCCGCCAGATGGGCGTGCGCTTCGCGGTGCTGGGCGAAGTGCTGCGCCAGGGGCGCGACAAGGGCGCCGATCGCGCTCTCGCCGAGCTGGCGCTCCAGAACCTTGATCTTCTCCACCGTGGCGAGGCGCAGGGCTTCGAGCCGCTCCATCGTCTTTTCGAGCGCGCCGCGCAGCAGGCGGGTCTCTTCGGCCAGACGCTCGCGTTCTTCCTTGGCGAGGGCGCGGTAGTCATCCTCCGACATCACCAGCCCGTCGCGTGTCGGACGGAAATCGAAGCCGCGGTCGCGTTCGACCAGCGCCAGTCCCTGGGCTTCGGCGTCGCGGCGCAGCCGGTCGATGGCCGCCTCGGCGGCCTGGTGGAAGTCCTGTTCCAGCCCCGCGCGCCGGCCCCGGTAGTCCTCGCTTTCGAACAGGCGGGGCATGCAGATCTTCAGGGCCGCGACGAACTCCGCCAGAGCCGCCTTGAAGCGTACCCCGTCGCCGGCCGCGAAGCGCAGCGCGCGTGGCCGGTGCGGCTGCTCGAAATTGAACACATAGGCGATGTCGGGCGCCGCGGGCATGGACGCGGCCAGCCGCTCCAGCGCCCGGCGGACGGAATTGCGCTTGCCGGACCCTTGCGGGCCGGTGACGAAGAGATTGAACCCCGGCTGGGCCATTCCGGCCCCGAAATGGAGCGCCCGCATGGCGCGGTCCTGCCCGACCGGCCCGACAGGCTCGGGCAGGCTGGCCGTGCTCTCGAAAGGCAGCCGGTCGGGATCGGTGACCAGCCGCAGCCTCTCCGCCCCCAGGGGCTTCATGCTCATCCGTTTTCCCCACGCGGCCGGAAGACCGCACCTTTTCGGCACGGGTCCGGCTCGTTGCCGGGGATACAAAGCAAGGCTCGCGCCGAGGGGGCGGTTTCGTTAAACCGTCACCCTCCGAATCACTGGAAAACCCCGGATGGCCAAGGACAAACCCCGCGCCTGGCAGCGCATGCTGAGCGGCCGCCGCCTCGATCTGCTAGACCCATCCCCGGTGGACGTGGAGATCGAGGACATTGCCCATGGCCTCGCCCGGGTTGCCCGCTGGAACGGCCAGACCAAGGGCGAGCACGCCTTCTCAGTCGCCCAGCATTGCGTCCTGGTCGAGCGGATCACGTCGGAGCTTCGGCCCGGCCTGACCCGAGAGACCCGCCTGATGGCGCTCCTGCACGACGCGCCGGAGTATGTGATCGGTGACCTCATTTCGCCGTTCAAGATCGTAATCGGTATGAATTACAAAGCTTTGGAGCTCAAACTTCAGACTGCGATCCACCTGCGATTTGGACTGCCGGCCACGCTTCCCCTAGTCCTTGCGAAGCTCTTCAAGAAGGCAGATCTGATCGCCGCCTATTTCGAAGCCACCCAGCTTGCCGGCTTCGAATGGGAGGTCGCCCGCAAGATTTTCGTCGTGCCGCCTCCCTCGGTACGCACCCCCAAGCTGGTGCCCCTTCCGACGTCCGAGGCGCAGGCCCAATTTCTGGACAGGTTCAAGAAGCTGGCGGCATAGCCTTCCTCCTGTCGCTTTCCTCGGCTAGCAAGGGGCCATGCCGCGCATCCTGGTCACGCCGCTTTCCGCCGTAGAGGACGTCATCCGGCTTCACCGCCCGTCCCACATCGTGACGCTGCTTTCGCCGGACCACATGATCGAGACCCCGGCCGGGTTCCCGGCGGACCGCCATCTCCGCCTGGGCATGAACGACGTGGTGGATTCGGCCGCCGGCGACACGCCGCCCGAACAGACCCATGTCGAGGAGCTGCTGTCCTTCGCCCGCACCTGGCCGGCGGAAGACCCGATGCTGGTCCATTGCTGGGCCGGGATCAGCCGGTCGATGGCGGCGACCTATATCGTCCTGTGCGACCGGCTCGGCCGCGGCAGCGAACTCTATGCCGCCAAGGCGATCCGCAGCCGCGCGCCGCACGCCTATCCCAACGCCCTGCTCGTGCGCCACGCCGACGAACTGCTCGGCCGCCAGGGCCGCATGGTCGAGGCGATCAAGAGCATCGGCGCCGGCAAGATGGTTGCGGAAGGGGATGTGGTCGAATTTCCCCTGGTGGGCCTGTGAGCGCGGTCGCGGAACACGTCGTCAGCATCGGCCTGTCGGCCGCCATCGTTTCGGTCGCCGACGAGCGGCCTTCCGTGCTGGTGGTGCAGCATCCCGGCGCCGAGGACGCCCTGCCCTTCGGCCCCTTCGATCCGCTGAATCACCGCACCCTCGACAGCGGGCTGCGCAAATGGGTGGGCGAGCAGGCCCAGCTCGAGCTCGGCTATGCCGAGCAGCTCTACACCTTCGGCGATCGCGGCCGCCATCTGCCCAAGCCGGACGAAGGCGCGCGCGTGGTCTCCGTCGGCTATCTCGCGCTGACGCGGCAGGCGGGCGAGCGCAAAAGCCCCGACACGCAATGGAGCGACTGGTATCGCTATTTCCCCTGGGAGGATTGGCGCGACGCCAGGCCCACGCTGATCGACACCGTCATCGTTCCCGCGCTCAGGCAGTTCGCCAAGGCGGCCGCCAGCGGCGAGGTCGCGGAAACGCGGCGCGAAAGGACGCGGCTTTGCTTCGGCATCGACGGTCTCGCCTGGGACGAGGAAAAGGTGCTCGAGCGCTACGAGCTTCTTTACGAGGCCGGCCTCGTCCATGAGGCGATGCGCGACGGGCGAAAGCCCGTGATGGCGAACCCGCTGCCCGCGCTGGGCACCAGCATGATGTTCGACCATCGCCGCATCCTGGCGACCGCCATTGCGCGGCTGCGCGGCAAGATGAAGTACCGCCCCGTCGTGTTCGAGCTGATGCCGCCGAGCTTCACGCTGCTCGAGCTGCAGCGCACGGTGGAGGCGATCTCGGGCATCCGCCTGCACAAGCAGAATTTCCGCCGCCTGATGGAGGGCCAGGGCCTGGTCGAAGGCACCGGCAAATTCGCGAGCCAGGCGCGCGGCCGACCGGCCGAGTTGTTCCGCTTCCGCCGCGAAGTGCTGCGCGAGCGCCCCGCGCCCGGCGTGCGGTTGGGCGCGCGCAAGGCATCATGAGCGTCCAGATCGCCCTGCTCCGCGCGGTCAACGTCGGTGGCACGGCAGTCCTGCCGATGGCGCAATTGCGCGCGGCGGTCGAGAAGGCCGGCTTCGGCGAGGTTCGCAGCCTTCTGCAAAGCGGCAATCTGGTGTTCGACGCCGGCGCGCTGACCGCCGCCGCGACGGAGAAGAAGCTCGAAGCGCTCTGCACCAAGGCGTTCGGACTGACGATCGACATCCATGTGCGGACGCCCAAGGCGTTCGCGGCGATCGTCGCGGCGAACCCTTTCGCGAAAGAAGCCGAGGCCGATCCCGGCCATGTCCATGTGCTGTTCCTGCGCGCGGCGCCGCCGGCGGCGGCCTATGCGGCGCTGCAGGCCGTGATCAAGGGACCCGAGGTCGTGCTGGGCGGCGGGCGCCACGCCTACATGCTCTATCCCGACGGCATGGGGCGCTCGAAACTGACGCCTGCGGTGCTCGCACGCCATTTGGGAATGCCGGGTACGGCACGGAATTGGAACACCGTCGCGAAGCTGTCGGCGATGGCACGGGCGTGACGCGTCAACATCAGCTACCCAAAGTGGGTACACGCCTGTTTTTCAATGTGCGGTGCTCAGCACTCGTTAACCAATCCCCACTTAGGATCGCTTGCTTTCAAGTGCGATCACGGCCCCGGGGCGGCTCAGCATGGCACAACCTCGCCTGAACTTGCGTAGCGTCACGACGATCTTGATAGACAGCGACCACTTCACCCGTGGACTTGTCGCGCAGATGTTCCGTGGCTTCGGCATGGACTCGCCCAAGGTCTGCGAGACCGGCGCGCAGGCCAAGCATCATCTCACGCATCACTACGCCGATCTCGTCGTGGTCGAGGGCGCGCTTCCCGACATGACGAGCGCCGACTTCATCCGCTGGATCCGGCGCCAGGAGAAGAGTCCCTTCCGCTTCGTGCCGGTCATCGTGATGAGCGGCTACACCCAGCTGCGCCTTGTCGCCGCGGCACGCGACGCGGGCGCCAATCTCGTCGTCAAGAAGCCGTTCTCGCCCGCGGCGCTGTTCGATCGCATCAACTGGATCGCGCGCAATTCGCGTCCCTTCATCGAAGCGGGCGAGTTCACCGGCCCGGATCGCCGGTTCCGGGATCTGCCGCCGCTGGACGGCAACTACAAGCGCGAAACCGATAATCAAGCATCGGACGCCGATACTGTCGCCGAGCAACAGACGATAAATTCCGCGGCCTGAAAGGAGCGGCAACATCATGGCCAAGGCAAAGAAGAAGGTGTTCTTCCCCACCACAAGGCTCGCCGAGCTCGCGGCGCGCCCAGGCGGCTTGATGCGCGACGAGGCGATCAGCGCCGCGGCCGACAGCCTCGAATCCATGCGGGCGGAATCCGAGGCCGCGATCCGGACCGCAATCGCCGCGATGGAAGAGATCGCGTTCGCCCGCGACGTCGGCGATTTCCTGGATGCGCAACGCCTGACGGCCATCCTCAAACACGCCGACCAGATCGTCACGCTGGCCGGGATGTTCGGCTATGCCGCGCTCGACACCGCGGCGCGCAGCCTGTGCGACCTGGCCGACGGATTGCTGCGGTCGGGCCAGTATGATCGCGCACCGGTCTCGGTGCATGTGCAGACCATGCACCTGCTGGCGCCGGGGGCCATGACGCTGTCGCCGGAACACGCCGCCCAGATGCTGGGCGAACTCGCGAAGGTCACCGAACATTTCAATTTCGGCTCGCTGGCGGCCGCGAGCGACGATCCCTACACGTCGATCTCGAACTAGACGGCCAAGTTTGTCCGCGACGGACTGGCGGGACGGCGCATTCCGCGCCGCCTCGCCAACGCGCCCAATTCCCTCTAAGGTTGTTGTCGGTTGTGGGGGCAATCGGGGATATGAACGGTGTCGGGGGGCGGCGCGATCCGCAGCAATACCAACCGCCTTACGCAGGCGAATATTACGAACTGTCGCGTCTGCCGCACCGGCGCTCGGCCATCGCCGTCAACGCGCCCGCCCTCACCTGGCATATCGGGATGCGCTTGGGCGCAGATCCCGACCCGACGGGAAAGGATTCGCCGGATTCCGCCGCGAAGGAAAAAGATCAGCCGGGCAGTCGCAAGCACGAGGCGATGAAGGCGATCAACGCCTATCTGGCGCGCCTGCAGAAGCGGCACGGCATCGTCCCGACCAAGGCCTTCGACGTCGAGGAAAAGGCCTCCGACGTGGAGGAAGCGGCGGCCCACACGCTGATCTCGGAGCGCGACTCCCTGTTCGTCACGGTCGGCAAGTTCGATTGCGTCCGCCTGAGGCTGCGCGCCGATGTGCACGACGAATATTACACGCTGACGTTTCTCGCGGATGGGTTCGAGAATTGCCAGAGCGGCCCCGGCCAACAGGTGCGCGAGGCGCTCGACTCGCTCGATGCCGGCGATCTGGGCGCCGCCCATGTCGCTGCCACGCTGGACGACATCTATGACGAATTCTGGCTCGACCTCGAGGCGCGCGTCGATGCGATCGGCTTTTCGGACCTGCCGGGCCGCGTGTTCATCAACATCCGGGGCTTGGCGCTGTGCCATCCCCATGTCAATCGGCCGCTCTCGCCGCGGCCGCACCGCGAAACGGAAGTCCCGACCAGCGAGATGACGGCGCAGCGGCAGGCCCGCATCGTGAACGACGTGCTGCGGCAGTTCGTGGATCGCCGGCCGAACTTCTTCGCGGCCGCGCTCGGCTCCAGCTCAGAGGGTTCGGAGATTTCGATCCGCGACGCGAACAAGGTCATGTGCGGCATGCTGGACGGCGCCGCGATCTTCGGAACCAGCCTGCGGCAGAAGCCGGGCGCGCCGACATCGCCGCTGCGCTATTTCATCATCTATGACGGCTTCAAGTCGGAGCAGCTCGGCCGGATGATCCGTCGTCTCCATGTCGTGGCCGAGCTCCGCATGGCGGCGCTGGTCGACATCGACGACATGCGCAAGGCGAGCGGACGGATCCGCGCCGCCGGAGACCAGTCGAACTTATCGGAGCTGAGCCCCCTCTACACGTCCATCGGCGAGATGTGCACCGGCGGACTGCTCTACCGCATAAATCAATCCCGCTATTACGCACAGGTCTATCGCGAAAGACTGCAGGATCTCAGGCTCGTGCGGATCGAAGGCTGGCAGCCTTACGACGAATTCGTGCGCCGGACGATTTACCGCGACTTCGATTTCATCGACCGCCTGGGCACGCGCTATGCCCTGCTCGGAGACCGGGTCGACCGCCTGCGCGACCAGGAACTTGGCGAAAGCATCCGGCGCACCCAGCGCGACGCGTTCGCGGTGCAAAAGGAGCTGTGGAAGCTTCAGTTTTTCGCCGAACCCATCGGCGCCGTCGCCTTCATCTACTACGCCACCCACATCCTGATGTCGTTCGTGCCGGGGGTATGTCATTCGGTCGCTTGCTGGACCTGGCTGGCCGCGGCGTTTCCTCCCAGCATCCGGGAGCCGAATGGCTTCACCTACTTAAGTGCCGCTGTCATTTACGTTTTCTGCCGCGGCGCGATGTCCATCCTGAGCTGGAGGCGTCGCGACGATCCTGCTTGACAGATTTATGCTCAGATGTAGCATAACTGCCAAGAAGAGCCGGCCCTTGAAGGCCGGTCTTTTTGCCCTACATATATACTCATGTTGAGCATTAATATCGGCAGGCACGGGAGACGAAAAATGGGTGTCGAACTGGCTTATACCGCCGCCGTCGCAAGGGCGACCGAGCCACTGTACCGTAAAGTCAGCCATGTGATCCCCGAGATCGAGTGGCCGGTGTTCGCCCCGCTCATCGCCGAGATCAATCGCCTCAAGCGCGAGCGGAACGCGGTGATCCTCGGCCACAACTACATGACGCCGGAGATCTTCCATTGCGTGTCCGATTTCGTCGGCGACAGCCTGGCGCTCGCGCGCGAAGCCGCGCGCACCGATGCCAAGGTCATCGTCCAGGCCGGCGTGCACTTCATGGCGGAAACCTCGAAGATCCTCTCGCCCGGCAAGACCGTCCTTATCCCCGATCCGCGCGCCGGCTGTTCGCTGGCGGCCTCGATCACCGGCGCCGATGTGCGCCTTCTGAAGCAGAAATATCCCGGCCTGCCGGTGGTGACCTATGTGAACACCACCGCCGACGTGAAGGCCGAGAGCGACGTGTGCTGCACCTCGTCCAACGCCGTCGCGGTGGTCGAGGAGATCGCGCGCGAATTCGGCACCGACACGGTGATCATGATCCCGGACAAATATCTGGCGCAGAACGTCGCCAATCTGACCGGCGTGAAGGTCATCACCTGGGAAGGCGCCTGCGAGGTGCATGAGCGCTTCACCGCCGCCGAGATCCGCGATTACCGCAAGGCGCATCCCGGCATCGTCGTCCTGGCGCATCCCGAATGCCCGCCGGACGTGGTCGCCGAAGCCGATTTCGCCGGCTCGACCGCGGCGCTGATCGGCTATGTCGGCAGCCACCGGCCGCGCAGCGTGGTGATGGTCACGGAGTGCTCGATGAGCGACAACGTCGCCGCCGAATATCCCGACATCGAGTTCGTGCGGCCGTGCAATCTGTGCCCGCATATGAAGCGCATCACGCTCGACAAGATCCTGCACGCGCTGCAGACGATGACGGTCGAGGTGACGGTCGATCCCGAGATTTCGCGCCGCGCCAAACGCGCCATCGACCGCATGCTGGCGGTCCAGCTTCCGGTCAAGAAAGCCGCTTAAAATGGCCCACAACGTCGACAGCGTCATCGCCTGCAAGGGCGCGCTCATCCTGGGCGCCGGCATCGCCGGACTGTTCACCGCGCTCAAGCTCAGCCCCTTTCCCGTCACCGTGCTGGCCGGAACGCGGCCGGGCCTTTCCGGTTCGAGCGCCTGGGCGCAGGGCGGCATCGCCGCGGCGATGGGCGCCGACGACTCGTGGGAAAGCCATGCCGCCGATACGCTGACGGCCGGTGCCGGTCTCTGCGACCCCGCCGTCGCGGCCTTGGTTGCGCGCGAGGCGCCGGCGCGGATCGACGACCTTCTGGCCTATGGCGCGCCGTTCGACCGCAAGCCCGACGGTACGCTGGCGTTGGGCCGCGAGGCGGCGCATGCCCATAACCGCATCGTCCATGTCCGCGGCGACCGCGCCGGGGCGGAGATTTCCCGCACGCTCGCCGAGCGCGCGCTGGCGACGACGTCCATCACGCTGCGCGAGGGCTTCCACGCCGTCGAGCTGGCCATCGAGGACGGTCGCGTCACCGGCCTGTTCGCGCGCACCGGCTACGGCCCGCATACGCGCCTCGTCCTGTTCCGCGCCCCCGCCATCGTGTTCGCGACCGGCGGCGTCGGCGCGCTTTATGCCGTGACGACCAATCCCTTGGAGGCGCGCGGCGAAGGCCTCGGTATGGCAGCGCGTGCCGGCGCGTTGATCGCCGACCCGGAATTCGTCCAGTTCCATCCGACCGCCATCGACATCGGCAAGGACCCCGCGCCGCTGGCGACCGAGGCCCTGCGCGGCGAAGGCGCGATCCTGGTCGACGAGGCCGGCCGCCGCTTCATGCCGGAGGTGCATCCAGACGCCGAACTGGCGCCGCGCGACGTCGTCGCCCGCGCCCTGCACCGCGAGCGCGCCGCCGGCCACAAGACCTTCCTCGACTGCACCATGGCGATCGGCGCGTCTTTCGCCCAGCGCTTCCCGACCGTCTACGCCGCCTGCATCGCCGCCGGCATCGATCCGGCGACGCAGGCCATCCCCGTCGCGCCCGCCGCGCACTACCACATGGGCGGCGTCGCCAGCGACGAACGCGCCCGGTCCTCGCTCGACGGCCTCTGGGTCGTGGGCGAGTGCGCCGCGACCGGCCTGCACGGCGCCAACCGCCTCGCCTCCAATTCGCTGCTCGAAGCCATCGTGTTCGGCGCCCGTGCCGCCGACGACATCGCCGCCACCGTGCCGGCGCGGCCGGGACGCGGCAATCCGCCGGCGCCCGAGCGCTTCGCCTCGCCCGCGCCGCCGCACGTCCTGCGCGATGCGATGACGCGCCATGTCGGCCTGGAACGCGACGCGGCGGGGCTGCGCGAAGCCCTCGCGGTGATCGGTCAGGTCGAGCGCGCCGGCGGCAGCGAGCCCGCCCTGCTCAACATGACATCGGCGGCGCGCCTGGTGACGGCGGCGGCGCTCGCCCGCCACGAAAGCCGCGGCGGTCATTATCGTACCGACTATCCCGCGACCGACGCGGCGCCCAGGCGCACCTTCATGACGCTGGCCGATGCCGAGCGCATCGATGCGGAGAGCGCCGGTCCGCAACGCGTCCGCGCCGCCGTCTGATGATCGCCCTGCCCGTCACGCGCCCGCCGCATCCGCTGCTGGTCGAGCCCGTCGTACGCCACGCGCTCGAAGAGGATCTCGGCCGCGCCGGCGACATCACGAGCGATCTCACGGTCGCCGCGGACGCGCGCGCCAAAGCCAGGCTCGTCGCGCGCAGGCCGGGCACCGTCGCCGGGCTGATCGCCGCCGAGATCGCATTCCGCCTCTCCGATCCCGCGCTGGCCTTCGAGGTCGAGACGCCGGACGGTTCGAGCGTGGAGGCCGGAGCGGTGCTCGCCGTGATCGCCGGCCGCGCGCGCGGCGTTCTGACCGGCGAGCGCGTCGCCTTGAACTTCGCCGGTCAACTCTCCGGTATCGCCACCGCCACGCGGGCGCTGGTCGACGCGGTCGCGGGCACGAAGGCGCGCATCGTCTGCACCCGCAAGACGACGCCGGGCCTGCGCCTGCTGGAGAAATACGCGGTGCGCTGTGGCGGCGGGTTCAACCATCGCTTCGGCCTCGACGACGCGGTGCTGATCAAGGACAATCATCTTGTGGCCGCCGGTGGAATAAGACCCGCCATCGAGCGCGTGCGCGCCGGCCTCGGCCATATGGCGAAGATCGAGCTTGAGGTCGATCGCCTGGCGCAACTCGAAGAAGCGCTGGCGTTCGGCATCGACACCATCCTGCTGGACAACATGAAGCCCGAGACGCTCCGCGAGGCCGTCGCGATGGCGAAAGGCCGCGCGACGCTGGAGGCGTCCGGCAACGTCACGCTCGCCACCGTCCGCGCCATCGCCGAAACCGGCGTCGACTACATATCGAGCGGCGCGATCACGCATAGCGCGCCGAACCTCGACGTCGCGCTCGACTTCTAGATAGAGTGCGCCCGGAACATTCCGGAGACGCACATGGATTTACATCTCAAAGGCAAGAACGCCGTCATCCTCGGCGGCACGCGCGGCATCGGGCGGGCTATCGCCGACACGCTGGCGGACGAAGGCGCCAATGTCGCGGTCTGCGCCCGCAACGCGGATCAAGTGAAGGACGCGGTCGCGGCGCTCAAGGACAAGGGCGTCAAGGCGACCGGCGCCCCGGTCGACATCATGGACGGCGACGCGCTCAAGGCGTGGATCGCCGGCGCCGGCGGCGAGCTCGGCGGCATCGACATCCTCGTCTCCAATGCCGGCGCGATGGCGATCGGCGGCGATCCGGCGTCGTGGGAGCAGAACTTCAAGCTCGACGTGCTCGGCATGGTCAACGCGTTCGACGCGGCCAAGCCGTTCCTTGAAAAGGCCGCCGCGGCGAGCGGCGACGCCGCCTTCGTGATCATCTCCTCGGTGTCGGCGGCGGAATCCGACAACGCCAGCTCCTACGGCCCGATCAAGGCAGCGTTGATCCATTACGCCAAGGGCCTGGCGCGCCAATACGCCAAGCAGCGCATCCGTACCAACGTCGTCTCGCCCGGCATGGTCTATTTCGAGGGGGGCGTGTGGCACAATGTCGAGAAGAACATGCCCGACTATTTCAAGCAGGCGGTCGCGCGCAATCCCACGGGCCGCTGCGCCACGCCCCAGGAAATCGCGAGCGCGGCCGTGTTCCTCGCCAGCCCCGTCTCGTCCTACACCACGGGCATCAACATGCTGGTCGACGGCACGGTCAGCCGGCGCGTGAATTTCTGACGGCCGGAACCCGCAAGCAAAAACGCCGGAGCGTTTGTCGCGCTCCGGCGTTTTCTATTCGAACGAGCGTGGATTGATCAGGCGCCGTTCAGCTTGCGGCCGCGGCGATAGAAAACGTGGTTGCCGATCTGCACGGTGCGGACATAGTGGCCGGAGTCCGACCATTCGGGCTGCACCGCGGTCGTGTGAAAATTGACCGCGCCGTTTGTGGCGTTCTGGAGCTGCTCCTCGCCGACCATGATGCGGGCGGCAATGGCCTGCGCCTCGCGCCACGGACCGGGCTCATGGCTGGCCTCGCGTGCGCCGTCGCAGGCGAAGCTGAACTGGCAGGTGCCGGTGCCCACGCCCTCGTAGACCACGGCACAGATCGAATGACCGTAATTGCCCGTGTTCATGCGGTGGAACACGACTTCGGCGACCGCCTTCTGGCCTTCCGCGCCTTCGCCGCGCGCCTCGTAATACATCACCTCGGCGAGACATTTGTGTTCCTGCAGGAGGCGCGTCAGCACGACGTTGGTCGACGTGCCCTGCATCGGGATCGTCGCCGGGATCGCCGGCGCCTGCACGACCTTCACCACGGGCTTCTCGACCTTGATGATCCGGATTTGATCCGTATGCGGACGAGCGTTGAGCGACGCGCCGACGGCGGCGCTCGCGGTGGCGAGCACGATGGCAAGCGCACCCACAAGCACGCGATCGGATCGCGACAAGGCATCTCTGGTTTTCATGATTTCGGCTCTCTGACTCTTTCGGATTTCAGTTCACGATAAAAAAGCAATTCCGAATGGTCCCCGCCCTCGATGTGAGCGCGGCTTGTGCCGACAAAAAATCGAATCGTCAAATCAAAAATTGCTTATTCGTGACGCCGCGTCATTTGACGTCGAAAAACCCAGGGTTTTCCTGCATCGTCCGTACAGGGATCAATCGTCGGACTTGCGGTTTGCGAGCGCCGCCTGCGCCGCGGCGAGACGCGCGACGGGCACGCGGAACGGCGAGCACGACACGTAATCCAACCCGCAGTCGTGGCAGAATCGGATCGAATCCGGATCGCCGCCATGCTCGCCGCAGATGCCGAGCTTGAGGTTCGCGCGTGCAGCGCGTCCCCGCTCCGCTGCGATGCGCACGAGCTCGCCGACGCCGTCGACGTCGATGCTCACGAAGGGATCGCGCGCGATCACGCCCTTGTTGAGATACTCCGTGAGGAAGCCGCCGGCGTCGTCGCGGCTGATTCCGATGGTCGTCTGCGTCAGATCGTTGGTGCCAAAGGAGAAGAATTCCGCGCTCTCCGCGATCTCCTTCGCGCGCAGAGCGGCGCGCGGCAGCTCGATCATCGTTCCAACCATGTAATCCGGCGATTTTCCGCGCTCGGACGCCACCGCGGCGGCCACCGCGTCGATGCGCTCCTTGATGCGGTCGAGCTCGGTCTTGAACGCCACCAGCGGCACCATGATCTCGAGCTGCACCGGCGCCCCGCCCGCATCCCGTACGTTCAGCGCCGCCTCCAGTATGGCGCGCACCTGCATCTCGTAGATCTCGGGATAGGTGATGCCGAGGCGCACGCCGCGATGGCCGAGCATCGGATTGGATTCGTGCAGCGCGATGGCGCGGGCGCGCAGCTTGCCGGGATCGCTGCCGGCGGCGCGCGCCACCTCGGCGATCTCCTCGTCCTTCTGCGGCAAAAATTCGTGCAGCGGCGGATCGAGCAGGCGGATGGTGACGGGAAGCCCTTCCATCGCCTTGAAGATGCCCTCGAAATCCTGGCGCTGCATCGGCAGCAATTTGGCCAGCGCCGCCTCGCGGTCGGCCTTCGCGTCGGCCAGGATCATCTGGCGCACCGCGACGATGCGATCGGAGTCGAAGAACATGTGCTCGGTGCGGCACAATCCTATGCCTTCGGCTCCAAACTTCCGCGCCGTCGCGGCGTCCTCCGGCGTGTCGGCATTGGTGCGGACCTTCAGGGTACGGATCGAATCCGCCCAGCCCATCAGCACGCCGAAATCGCCGGTGAGCTCGGGCTGGCGCAGCTCGACCCGGCCCTTGAACACGGTGCCGCTGCTGCCGTCGATCGTGATGATGTCGCCGCGCCTCACCGTGTGGCGGCCGCAGACCATCACGCCGCCCGCGACGTCGATCTTGATCGCGCCCGCGCCGGAGACGCAGGGCCGCCCCATGCCGCGCGCCACCACGGCGGCATGGCTCGTCATGCCGCCGCGCGCGGTGAGGATGCCCCGCGCCGCATGCATGCCGTGGATGTCCTCGGGGCTCGTCTCGGTGCGCACCAGGATGACGTCGCGGTTCTCGGCCGCGAGCTTCTCCGCCTCGTCGGCGGTGAACACGGCCTCGCCGGTGGCCGCTCCCGGCGACGCCGCCAGGCCGGCCGCGATCTGCTCGCGCGGGGAGTTGGGATCGAGCGTCGGATGCAGTAGCTGGTCCAGCGCCGACGGATCGACACGCGCCACCGCGGCGTGCTTGTCGATCAGGCCTTCGCGCTCCATGTCGACTGCGATCTTGAGCGCGGCTTCCGCGGTGCGCTTGCCGCCGCGGGTCTGGAGCATGAAGAGCGTGCCTTCCTGCACGGTAAATTCGAGGTCCTGCATGTCGCGATAGTGGGTCTCCAGCCGGTCGCAGATCGCCTTCAGCTCGGCGAAGGCCTTCGGCATCGCCTCTTCCATCGAGAGCCGTTTGGCGCCTTGGCGCTCGCGCACCACCTTCGAGATCGACTGCGGCGTGCGGATGCCGGCGACGACGTCCTCGCCCTGGGCGTTGATCAGGAACTCGCCGTAGAGGAGTTTTTCACCCGTGGAGGGGTCGCGCGTGAAGGCGACGCCGGTGGCCGAGGTCTCGCCGCGATTGCCGAACACCATCGCCTGCACCGTCACCGCCGTTCCCCAGTCCTCCGGGATGTTGTGGATGCGGCGATAGGTGTTGGCGCGCGGGCTCTGCCAGGAGCCGAACACCGCGCCGATCGCGCCCCAGAGCTGCTCATGCACGTCTTCCGGGAACGGCCGACCCAGCGTCTTGGCGACACGGGCCTTGAACAGGCCGGCGATCTTCTTGAGATCCTCGGCGGACAATTCGGTGTCGAGCTCGAACCCCCGATCCTCCTTCTCGCTGTCCAGGATTTCCTCGAACACCGAATGCTCGACGCCGAGCACGACATCGGAATACATCTGGATGAAACGGCGATAGGAATCGTAGGCGAAACGCGCGTCGCCGGTGATGCGGGCCAGCCCTTCGGTCGTTTCGGCGTTGAGGCCGAGATTGAGCACCGTGTCCATCATGCCGGGCATCGAAACCCGCGCGCCCGAGCGGACCGAGACCAGCAGCGGCCGCGCCGGATCGCCGAGCCGGCCGCCCGCCAGATCGCCGACGCGCGCCAGCGCCGCCTCGACCTCCGGCTTCAGGTCGGCCGGATAGCTCTCGCCATGGGCGTAGTAATAGGTGCAGACCTCGGTGGTGATCGAAAAACCGGGCGGGACGGGAAGCCCCAGATTGCTCATCTCGGCGAGGTTGGCGCCCTTGCCGCCGAGCAGGTTCCGCATCCCGGCCTCCCCCTCAGCGGTGCCGTTACCGAACGAATAGACCCACTTTGCCATTGCCTTGTCCGTGCCGTGGTTCTCAAAAAAGTGTCATGGCCCGCGAATGCGGGCACCCAGATGATCGTAGAGCACTATTCTCGGCACCTGGGGAGATGACAACACGCCCGATGCCGGTACGGGTCGACAACCGGGTGGCCCGCATTCGCGGGCCATGACAGAGGGGTGTGGCGGCGCTAACGTCCCGCCGCCACCCGGGAATCGTTCATGACCCAAAGTCCCCTTTTCGCGCCCATGGGCGTACTCGCCGGAATCACCTTCTTCGTCCTGCTCTTCGTTCCCGCCCGGCGCATGTTCGGCGGCCGGTCCGAGGTGCAGAACAGCGCCACGGGCGATATCCCCGGCGGCACGCACAATCCCAATTTCGCCGACCTGCTGGAAATGCCGGTCCTGTTCTATATCGTCTGCCTGATGGCGATCCTTGCCGGGCGGGTCGACGACACGATGCTCTGGCTGGCCTGGATCTACGTCGCCCTGCGCGCCGCACACAGCGCCGTGCACCTGACCTACGACAAGCGCTCGCACCGCGCCGCGCTGTTCGCGCTGTCGAATTTCGCGGTGCTGGCGATGTGGGTGTTCTTCTTCCTTCCGCCGCTCGGCGGCTAACCGAAAAGGAGCGATGCCATGACGTTGAGAAAATTCATCATCGAACGCGACATTCCCGCCGTCGGCTCCTTCGAGCGCGAGCAGCTCAAGGGCGCCGCCGCCAAGTCCAACGAGGTGCTGAAGGCGCTGGGGCCGGACATCCAGTGGCAGGAAAGCTATGTCGCGGCCGACAAGACGTTCTGCGTCTATCTCGCCAAGGACGAGGCGATCATCCGCAAGCACGCCGAGCAGAGCGGCTTCCCCGCGACCAAGATCACAGAGGTCCGCAAGATGATCGATCCGACGACGGAGAAGGACGGGGCATAGTTTTCCTCCCCCGCGTTTGCGGGGGAGGTGCCGAGCGCAGCGAGGCGGAGGGGCCCTGGCGCCGCCGAGCGGCGCCCGCGGTGGTTGGCCCCCTCCGTCACGCCTCCGCTGCGCTACGGCGTGCCACCTCCCCGCAACAGCGGGGGAGGAAATTCAGCCCTCCATCTTCGAAAAATCAGCGACCGTGTGCAGCGTCGCGCGCAGCCGCGACAGCAACAGCAGCCGGTTCTTGCGCAGGTTCGCGTCCTTGTCGTTCACCGTGACCTTCTCGAAGAAGGCATCGACCGGCCCGCGCAGCCGCGCCATCACGCCCATCGCCTCGGCGAAGCGCTCGCGCTCGATCTCGGCCTTGATTAGTTCCGAAGCGGTGGCGAGTTCGACAAACAGCGCCTTCTCCTCCCGGAGGGCGAACGCCTCCGGATCGGGTTCGCCGTCATAGGCGATCTTGTCCTTCTTCTCCTCGGCTTTCAGGATATTCGCCGCGCGGCGATAAGCCGTGAGCAGGTTCGCGCCGTCGTCGGTCTTCAGGAAGGCCTGCAACACCTCGACGCGGGCCACCAACCGAACCAAATCGTCCTCATTACCAAGCGAGAACACCGCATCGATCAGATCGTGACGTGTGCCTTTTTCGCGGAGGGCAACCTTCAGCCTCTCTTCAAAGAAAGAAAGAATTTCGTCTAACTGATCAACGGGCTGAGAAGTGCTTGATCGCGCAAGAGCAATGGCTTCATCCAGCGCGCCGTTTAATGCCTCCAGCTCCGCCTCTGCATGTTTCGGCGTGCCTAACAGCGACAGCGGAATTTTAGTGCTTCGCGCGAAGTAAGCCGGTTCAACTCTCTTTTGCACGTGCAGGGAGAAAGCCATCGCAATTACCTTGCGAAGCTCGAGCCTGATTTCGTTGGCAAGAATTATGCGGATGACTCCAAGAGCAGATCTTCGCAATGCATACGGATCACTTGAGCCAGTTGGCTTCAGTCCAATTCCGAAAAATCCGACCGCAGTGTCAATCTTGTCGGCAAGAGACAAGGCGACCGATACCGGCGAGTTCGGGACAACATCGCTAGGTCCTTGCGGACGATATTGTTCGCGGATCGCGGCGGCGATCTCCGGCGGCTCGCCATCATTCAATGCATAGTAGCTTCCCATGACACCTTGCAGCTCAGGGAACTCTCCAACCACGTCGCTGACAAGATCGACTTTGGCCAGCCAACCGGCTCTTCGTGCCAACACCGAGTCGGCGCCAATCGCAGTCGCGATAAGGCCTGAAAGAGCACTGACACGAAGAGTACGAGCAAACTGACTCCCAAGCTCGCCATGAAAAACAACCTCTGCCAGATCGATAACTCGATTGTTTAGCCTCCATTGCTTATCTCGGAACCAAAAGAAGCTCGCGTCGCTCAACCGCGCCCGCAACACCCGCTCATTGCCCGCCACGATCTTGATGCCGCCGTCCTCGGCGATCATGTTCGCAACCAGCGCGAAGCGGTTCGCGAATTTTCCGGTCGCGGGATCGCGCAGGCTGAAATACTTTTGATGCGTCCGCATCGCCGTTTGCAAAATTTCCGGCGGCACGTCCATGAACTGGTCCTCGATGGCGCCGATCAGCACCACCGGCCATTCCACCAGGCCGCAGACCTCGTCCAGCAGCCCCTCATCCGGGATCATCTCCAGCCCGTGCACGAAGGCGGCGCCCTTCACGCCCTCGAAGATGATCGCCTTGCGTTCCTCGGCGTCGAGCACGACATGCGCCTCGCGCAGCTTCCTGGCGTAATCCTCGAACCTTTTGACCGCGATCTCGCCGCTCGACAGGAACCGGTGGCCGCGCGTGCGGTTATTGCTGGCCACCCCAGCAAACGTGAACGACACGACCTCGCCGTCCAGCGTGCACAATATGGAATGCAGCGGCCGCACCCAGCGCACCGGTGCGTTCGCGCCAGACGGGCCTTGCCCGGCTGGCGTTAAAGACTCCTGCGGCCAGCGCATCGATTTCGGCCAGGGCAGCTTGGCCAGCAAATCGGGCAGAAAGTCCGCGATCACGTCGGCGGTCGCGCGACCCTTCAACGCGATCACAGCGACATAGAACGGCCCCTTGCCGTCGTCGCGCGTCTCGCAATCCTTGAGCTTCACGCCGGCCGAGCGCAGGAAGCCCTGCACCGCCTTGTCCGGCGCGCCGACGCGCGGGCCCTTCTTCTCTTCCGAGACGTCCGGCTGCTTCGCCGGCAGGCCGCTCACCGCCAGCGTCAGCCGCCGCGGCCCCGCGAAGGCCTTGACACCCTCGAACAACAGCCCGCGATCCGACAGCGCGCCGACGACCAGCCGTTCCAAGTCCCGCGCCGCCTGCGCCTGCATGCGCGCCGGGATTTCTTCGCTGAAAAGTTCGAGCAGAAGGTCAGACATCGCTCACCCGAACCTCGGCTTGTAGTCGCCCATCGGCGTCGCCAGCCAGGCCTCGCAGCACGCCTTCGCCAGCGCCCGCACGCGGCCGATATAGGCGGCGCGCTCCGTCACGCTGATCACGCCGCGCGCGTCGAGCAGGTTGAAGGTGTGGCTAGCCTTGATGCACTGGTCATAGGCCGGCAGCGCCAGCTTCTTGTTGCCGGCGATCAGCTCCTGGCACTGCTTCTCGGCATCCTTGAAGTGCTGGAACAGGATGTCCGTATCCGCCATCTCGAAATTGTAGGCGGAGAATTCCTGCTCGGCCTGGTGGAACACCTCGCCGTAGCGGAACTGCTCATTGAAGGCGAGGTCGTAGACGAACTCGACGTTCTGCACATACATCGCGAGCCGCTCGAGGCCGTAGGTGATCTCCGCCGACACCGGATCGCAATCGATGCCGCCGACCTGCTGAAAGTACGTGAACTGGGAAATCTCCATCCCGTCGCACCACACCTCCCAGCCGAGCCCCCAGGCGCCCAGCGTCGGGCTTTCCCAATCATCTTCCACGAAACGGACGTCGTGCAGCGCCGGATCGAGCCCGATGGCGCGCACGCTTTCCAGATAAAGGTCCTGGATGTCGGAAGGCGCCGGCTTCATGATCACCTGGAACTGGTAATAGTGCTGCAGCCGGTTCGGGTTCTCGCCATAGCGCCCGTCCTTGGGCCGCCGCGACGGCTGGACATAGGCGGCGCGCCACGGCCGCGGCCCCAGCGCGCGCAGCGTCGTCGCCGGATGGAAGGTGCCCGCGCCCATCTGGTCGTCGTAAGGCTGGAGGATCAGGCAACCTTTCGATGCCCAGAAATTCTGGAGCGTCAGAATCAGGTCCTGGAATGTCTTGGCCACGGCAATGCCCGTTCAAAAAGAGGGCCGGACGCTACAGTCCGGCTTGTCCGAGAACAAGCTCAGGCGGCGCCCGGATGCGATCCGGCGCGCTGCGGGAAGATGAGAATGCATACTACGATGACCGCCGCCAGAATCGCGCTGGCGATCGGCCGGCTGACGTCCAGCCCGCCCTGCTCCGGCGGCTTGTCGAAGAAATCGCCCACCGTCGCGCCCAGCGGCCGCGTCAGGATAAAGGCCAGCCAGAACAAGAGGACGGGCGAAAGGCGAGCCCAGAAATGGAGCGCGGCGACGACCGCGATGGCCGCGCCGAACACCAGCGCGCCGCCGCCATAGCCCAAGCCCGAATCCGCCGCCCAGTCCCCCCAGCGCGGTGCCCAGCGTCTGCGAGAAGGTGATGGTCAGCCAGTAGAACGCCTCGACCCGGGGCGTGTTCACCGACTGCACCGAGACCGCGCCCTCCGACCAGTACCAGGCGCCGAGCGATGCCAGAACGGCGGCGAACAGCAGGATCGAGCCGCCGGGATAGCCGATGCCGAGCGAGCGGTCGGCGAAATCCGCCATCGTGGTGCCCGCCGTCGTCGAGGCGATGATCGTCAGCCAGTAGAGGAAGGGATGGAATTTGCGGGCCGCGATCTGCAGCGCGACGAGCACGACAAGCGCCCCAAGAAAGATCGCGGTGCCGACGAGATAGCCGAGATGCATGGTCATGGAGACCGTGTCGCCGGCCGTCTCGCCCAGCGTGGTCGCAAGGATCTTGACGATCCAGAAGGTCAGCGTGACGGCCGGGACCTTGCTCGCAACCGCGCCGCGGGTCATGCAATCGCCTCCTCTCCGCGCAGGATGGCGTCGGCCTGCGGGGTATAGGAACCGTCGGCTTCGTGCAGCACCAGCCCCGGCAGCAGCGCGAAGGGCGTCCGCGCGCCCTTCCTGGCCTGCACGATGACGCGCTTGGCCGGCTCGTCCCGGCGCGGCCAGAGCGGGATGACCCGCACGCCGGTCTGCGGCAGCGCCGCCAGCGCCTCGCCCAGCCGGTCGGCGCGCAGGATCGCCGTGAAGGTCCCGCCCGAGGCCGTGCGCTTCAGGCCCGTAGCCAGCCAGGCCGGCAGGGTCCCCTCGTCCTGCATCGCCATCGCCCGCGCCGCGTCGGGCGAGGTCTCGCCCTCCGCGCTGTGGAACGGCGGATTGCACAGGACGTGATCGTAGTCCCGCCGCATGTCCGCCGGCAGGTCGAGCGCGTCGACGGTCACGAACACCGCGCGCTCGCCCAGCCCGTTGGCGGTGGCGTTGCGATTCGCGAGCGTCACGAGATCGCTTTCGATCTCCGCCCCGGTCAGGCGCGCGCCCGGCACGCGCGTCGCGAGGCACAGGCTCGCCGTGCCCGCGCCGCTGCCGAGTTCCAGCACCTCGTCGCCGTCGCCCGCCGGAACCGCCGCCGCCAGCATCACGGCATCGAGCCCGGCGCGAAATCCGTCCTTGAACTGCTGCAAGACGAGCTTGCCGCCCAGGAACCGGTCCTCGCTGATCTCCTGCGGCGCGGCACGCCGCGCCAGCCCCTCGCGCAGCAAGGTCATGCCGCGTTCGGCGTCCTCGTCGGCCACCATCAGCCGACGCGGCAAAATGCCCAGACTGCCGTCCATCACGCTCGCATTCTCGTCGAACACGACGCTGGCGATATCTTCCTGCGCAAGCAGGCTTTGCGCGAAGCTGAGCAGGACGGGATCGTTGGTCTTCAGGACGGGCCGCATCGGCATCTTTCGCAAGGGTAGTGCGGGAATAGGTCGGCTTGACGGGGTGGGGTTCCCCTTCCAATGTCGCAAACGCCGGGCGCTTCCGGCAAGGACCGAGCCGATGCTCAAGCCCGATCTGCGCAAGACGAGAACCGACGGCGTCTCGCCCGTCGAGCGCCTGCACGCGCTGGTGGCCGACGATATGGCGGCAACCGATCGCATGATCCACGCCCGCATGGGCAGCGCCGTGGCGCTCATTCCCGACCTCGCCAAGCACCTGATCGATTCGGGCGGCAAGCGCCTGCGCCCGATGCTGTCGCTCGCCGCGGCCCGGATGGGCGGTTACGGCGGCGACAAGCATGTCAATCTTTCGGCTGCGGTCGAGTTCATCCACACCGCCACGCTGCTGCACGACGACGTGGTGGACGCGAGCACGCTGCGCCGCGGCAAGGTCGCGGCCAATCTCGTCTGGGGCAACAAGGCCACGGTGCTGGTCGGTGACTTCCTGTTCTCCCGCGCCTTCGAGATGATGGTCGACACCGGCTCGCTGCGCGTGCTGGAGATCCTCGCCGGCGCGTCCGCGATCATCGCCGAGGGCGAGGTGATGCAGCTCAAATCGGAGAGCAATCTCGCCACCACCGAGGAGCATTACCTGAAGGTCGTCGGCGCCAAGACGGCGGAGCTGTTCGCGGCCGCCGCCGAATCGGGCGCCACGCTCTGCGACCGGGGTCCCGTGGCCTCGCTACGCGCCTATGGCATGAGCCTGGGCATCGCCTTCCAGCTCGTCGACGACGCGCTCGACTATTCCGGCCGCCAGGCGCTGATGGGCAAGGCGGTCGGCGACGATTTCCGCGAGGCCAAGGTCACGCTGCCGGTCATCCTCGCCTATGCCCGCGCCGATGCGAAGGCGCAGACCTTCTGGAAGCGGGTGATCGAAGGCGGCCCGCAGAGCGAATCCGATCTCGAACGCGCCATCACCTGCGTCGAGGAGACGGGCGCGATCCAGGAGACGATGACGCGCGCGCGGCACTATGCCGACGTCGCCAAGCAGGCGCTGGCGCCGCTGCCGGCGAGCGACATCCGCGCCGCGCTGGCCGACATCGCCGATTTCTGCGTCGAACGGGCGTATTGAAGCCACCCGGGTCGTGCCCGCGCAGGCGGGCATCCCGCGGCCGGGCGAGCGGCCGAATCTGGATTTGCGCTGCGCGGGAACGACAATCTTGAATTTTCCGATAGCGATCGACGGCGTCTAGGCCAACACCCGCGCGGCCTTCACCCACCAGCCGGGATACGAACGCGCCAGCGCGATCGCGGCCATCTCCGCGCTGCCGTCATCCTCGAACAGGCCGAAACATGTCGCGCCGCTGCCGGACATGCGCGCGAGATGGATGCCGGGCTGCGCCCGCAGCGCCGCCAGCGCCTCGCCGATCGCCGGCGCGATCGCCAGCGCCGGCGCTTCGAGATCGTTCCGGGTCGAGCGCAGATATTCGGCGAGCGACCAGGCATCGGGTTCGAAGGGAATGCGACTCGCCGCGCCGACGCCGCTGCGATCCGTCAGCGCGCGGAACACCGCGGCCGTCGGAACCGCGACGCCCGGATTGACCAATACCAGCTTCACCGGTGGGATGCCCTTGGCGCGCGTCACGATCTCGCCGCGCCCCTCCATCCAGGACGGCCGGCTCTCCACGCATACCGGCACGTCGGAACCCAATTCCTCCGCGACGCCGCGCGCGACATGGGGTCCGACCTCGGAGAGATCCCAAAGCTGCACGAGCCCGCGCAGGGCCGCGGCGGCGTCCGCCGAGCCGCCGCCGATGCCGGAGGCAACCGGCAGGTTCTTGGTCAAGGCAATCGCTGCGCCCTTGCCGGTGTCGGTGCGCTGCGCGAGGGCGCGGGCGGCGCGCAGCACCAGATTGTCGCTCTCGGCCGCGAGCCCTTCGCGGAACGGCCCCTCGACGCGCAGCGACAATGCATCGGCCGCCTCGAAGACCAGCCGGTCGCCGGCATCGACGAACACGGCGATGCTTTCGAGTGCGTGGTAGCCGTCGGCGCGCCTGTCGCCGACATGCAGGAAGAGATTGATCTTCGCAGGCGCGAAAGCTTCAATTCGGGGCGGCACCGGCGTCCAGTCCGTCCTTGAGCTTCTTCTCGATCACCGCCTTGTCGGCATCGCTCGCCCCGAACGCCAGCGCGTGGTTCCACTGGAACGTCGCGTCGAGCTTGCGCCCCACCCGCCAATAGGCGTCGCCCAGATGGTCGTTGATCGTCGGATCGCCGGGCACCAGTTCGACCGCGCTCTCCAGCGCCTTGGCCGCGTCGGCGAAGCGGCCGAGCTTGTAATAGGCCCAGCCCACGCTGTCGGCGATGTAGCCGTCGGTCGGCTTCAAGGCGCGCGCCTTCTCCAGCATCGCGAGCGCCTCGGGGATGTTGCGGTTCTGGTCGACCCAGGTGTAGCCGAGATAATTGAGCAGCGTCGGCTCGTTGGGCGACAGCGTCAGCGCCTTCTTCAGATCGATTTCGGCGGCGCTCCAGTTCTGCGTCCCCTGCTCCGCCACGGCCCGCGCGAAATAGAGCGGCCAGTCGTTCGGCCTGGTGCCGTCGCCGCGCAGCGCCAGCGCGTGGTTGTAGGCGTCGGCGGCCTCCGTGAACTTGCTGGCGCTGCGATAGGTGTCGCCGAGCGCCGTCCAGGCTTCCGAATCCGCCGGATTGGCCGCCGTCAACTCCTTGAGCTTGGCGATCGCGTCGTCGGTGCGGTCCAGCCGCGCCTCGTCGAGCGCGATCTCCACCGCCGCCAGCCGCCAATAGGGCGAGCCCTTCGGCACCATGCGATAGGCCTCGATGGCATCGTCGTATTTCTGCAGGCCTTCCAGCCGGTCGGCGAGCAGGACCGCGCCCAGATCCAGGTCGGGACGCAGATAGAGCGCGAGCCGCAGATAGAGGATCGAGACATCCGCGCTCGCCTGGTCGGTCAGCGAGGCGGCGATGCCGAACAAGGCCTCCGCGGCGCCGTCTTCGGCGTGCACGATCATCCCGTCCGGCTTCTTGTGGTTCTTGATGCGGGCGAGGCCGGCCGCCGCGATCTCCTTGATGCCGGATTCCTGCGCCGCCCTTGTGTAGAGCGTGGTCGCCTCGTCGGTCTTTCCGCTGCGCTCCAGATAGCGGCCGAACGCGTCCACCACGCGCGGCGTCGCGCCCGAGGCGAGCGCGCTGCGATAGGACGGGTCGGCCAGCGCGTCGTCGCCGACGAAATCGGCCAGCAGGGCGAGGTGATACATGGCGAGCGCATCGGCGCCGCCCTGGGCGCGCAGCGCCGCGAGTTCGCCTTCCGCCGTCGCCTTGTCGCCCTGCCCCGCCGCCGCCCAGGCATCGATCAGCGACACGGTGAGGGAGCTGAACGGCCCTTTCGCCGACAGCGACATCTGCTTGCGCGCGCCGGCATAGTCGCGCCGCTTGAGCGCGGCGACCGCCAGCGTCAGCCGCGCCGCGCGGTCGTCCGCCTGCGCCGCGACCACGCGGTCGGCGAGCTTGGCCGCGTCCGGGATGTCGCCCGCCGAGGTCGAGAAGAAGAAGGAGAGCGCCAAGAGGTCCTTATTGTCCGGATCGGCGGTGAGGCTCGCGCGATAATAGAGCGCGGCATCCTTCATGTTGTGCTGGCTGGCCGCGAAGCGCGCGGAGAGATAGTTGCCGAACTCCGTCGAGGTCGTATCGGCGGCCGGCGCGGAGGGCGCCGCGGTGTTCGTGCCCGCGCAGGCGCCGAGCGCGATCGCGAGACCCAAGGCGGAAATCCGTAGAGCGATGCGCAACCTATATCCTCACATGTTGGGGTAGTTCGGTCCGCCCCCGCCTTCCGGCGTCACCCAGTTGATGTTCTGCGCCGGATCCTTGATGTCGCAGGTCTTGCAGTGCACGCAGTTCTGCGCGTTGATCTGGAACCTCGGCCCGGCCGCCTCCTGCACCACCTCGTAAACGCCGGCCGGACAGTAGCGCTGCGCCGGCTCGTCGTAGCGGGGAAGGTTATCCCGGATCGGGATCGCGGGATCGGTCAATTTCAGGTGAACCGGCTGATCTTCCTCGTGGTTTGTATTGGACAAGAATACCGACGAAAGTTTGTCGAAACTGATAACGCCGTCCGGCCTGGGATAGACGATCTTGCGCGACTCCGCCGCCGGCTTCAGCGTCGCATAGTCCGGCTTGCCGTGGCCGAGCGTTCCGAACAGGGACAGGCCGAAAAGCTGATTGGTCCACAAATCCAGCGCCATGAAGGGCAGCGCCGCCAGCGTGCCCAGCTTCGACCATAGCGGCTTGAAGTTCCGGACCCGCTTCAGGTCCTTGTAGATATGGCTCGCCCGGTAGGAAACCTCGTATTCCTCGACCGTGTCGCCGGCGCGGCCGGCAGCGAGCGCCGCCGCCACCGCCTCGGCCGCCAGCATGCCGGATTTCATGGCGTTGTGGCTGCCCTTGATGCGCGGCACGTTCATGAAGCCGGCGGCGCAGCCGACCAGCGCCCCGCCCGGAAAGGCCAGCTTCGGCACAGATTGCAGCCCGCCCTCGGTCAGCGCGCGCGCGCCATAGCCGATGCGCTTGCCGCCTTCGAGCATGGCGCGGATGCGCGGATGCTGCTTGACCCGCTGCATCTCGTCGAAGGGCGAGAGGAACGGGTTGGAATAGTTGAGATGGACGACGAAGCCGATGGAGCAGAAATTCTCGCCCCAATGATAGCAGAAGAGGCCGCCGCCCGTGTCGTTGGAGAGCGGCCAGCCGACGGTGTGCACCACCAGCCCGCGCCGGTGCTTGTCCTTCGGCAGCTCCCACAATTCCTTCACGCCGATGCCGAATTTCTGGTAGTCGCGACCCTTCGTCAGGTCGTAGTCGTTGAGCAGCCGCTTGGTCAGCGAGCCGCGTGCCCCTTCCGCGAACAGCGTGTACTTGCCCAGGATGTTCATGCCGGGCGTGAAGCTGTCCTTGTGATGGCCGTCCTTGGCGACGCCGAGATCGCCGGTCGTCACGCCCTTCACCACGCCGCCTTCGACGACGAGATCGGCGGCGGGAAAACCGGGATAGATCTCGACGCCCAGCGCCTCGGCCTGCGTCGCCAGCCATTTGCAGACGTTGGAGAGGCTCACGATGTAGTTGCCGTGATTGCTCATGAGCGGCGGCATCGCGAAATTCGGGATGCGGATCGAGCCCGCCGGTCCCAGGAGATAGAACCGGTCGTCCGTCACCGGCGTATCGAGCGGCGCGCCCTTCTCCTTCCAATCGGGAAAGAGCTCGTTGATCGCGATCGGGTCCATCACCGCGCCGGAGAGGATATGCGCGCCGACCTCGGAGCCCTTTTCGAGCAGGCAGACCGTGATGTCGGGATTGATCTGCTTGAGCCGGATCGCGCTCGAGAGCCCCGCGGGCCCGCCGCCGACGATCACGACGTCGTATTCCATGCTCTCGCGCTGTACGTCTTCGGCCATCGCCTCGAAAACCCGATTTCATCCCCGTAAACCCCTTATGGGACGGTAGGATTCGGGGGTCAACCGCGTCTAATATCGCGGTATGACCGCTTCCGGAGAGGAAACCCTGTCGGCTCTCGCCTGGCTCGTCGAGGCCGGTGCGGACGAGGCCATCGGCGACGCGCCGGTGGACCGGTTCGTTGCGCGGCCCGCCGCTCCGGCTCGCGATCCCGCCCCGGCACCGCTTCCCAAAGCCGCGGCGCCGATGCGTCCCGAGGGTCCCCGTCCCCTCGCCCAGATCACGCCATCCAATGTTGCGCCGCTGGCGACGGACGGATTCAGCTCGGCGCTCGAAATCTCCGCGCGCTGCAATTCGCTCGCCGAGCTGAAGGCCGCGCTCGAATCCTTCGACGGCTCGCAGCTCAAGAAGCTCGCCAGGAACACCGTCTTCGCCGACGGCAATCCGGCGAGCGGCGTCATGTTCATCGGCGAGGCGCCGGGCAAGGACGAAGACGCCGCCGGCCTGCCCTTCGTCGGCCGCGCCGGCAAGCTGCTCGACCGCATGCTCGCGGCGATAAATCTCGACCGGACCTCTGCCTATATCACCAACGTCATGCCGTGGCGGCCGCCCGACAACCGCAATCCCGATCCGGGCGAAGTCGCGATGTGCATCCCCTTCCTGCGTCGGCATATCGAATTGGCGCAGCCGCGCATGTTGATTCTGCTGGGCGCGGTGTCGGCGCGGCATGTGCTAGGCTTGAACGACGGGATCATGAAGATTCGCGGCCGCTGGCTGGACTACCGGATCGGGACGGGGATGGTTCCCGTGATGCCGACGCTGCATCCGGCCTACTTGCTCCGGCAGCCCGCTCATAAGAAACTGGCGTGGCGCGACCTGCAGGCGGTGGCCGACAAGCTGGACGACCCGGGCGCGACATAGCCCACCCTCGAATACGGGATACCGTGATGCGTTTTGCGACCTGGACTGCTCTGGCCCTCGCCGCCGCCGCGACGCTCGGCGTCGCGCGCGCCGACATGCCGCTGCCCGCCGATTCCGGCGCCGCGGTCTCGGTACCCATGGAGGTTCTTTCGCCCGCCGACGTGTCGCTCTATCGCCAGATTTTCGCCGCCGAGCGTGCCGGCCGCTTCGACGAGGCCAAGGACCTCTATGCCCAGGTCTCCGACCGCTCGCTCGAAGGCTATGTCCTGGCGGAGCATTACCTGTCGCCGCACGGCCATGCCTCGCTGGCCGAGCTGATCGACTGGATGCATCAATATGCCGAGCTGCCGATCGCCGACCGCGTCTACCGGCTGGCGGTGCAGCGCGCTTCCAAGAAGGTGAAGAAACGCCATCACGTCGTCGCCGTCGTGATGACCGCGAGCGTGCCCGTGCCCGCCCCGCCCGCGCGCCGGCGCGGCGGCGGCTATGAGGAGTTCGACACCTCCGATCCGCCGCTGACCACCGAGGCGGGACGCAACGCGCAGGCCCAGGTCGAACGCTTCATCAAGGCCGACCAGCCCGACCAGGCCTATGCGGTGGTGCGCCAGGCGCAGGAGGCCGGGGCGGCGCCCTACGATCTGGCGCGCCTGATCAGCCGCGTCTCCGCCTCCTATATCGCCGAAGGCGAGGACCAGGCGGCCTATGACGCGGCAATGGGCGTGAAGGGCGATATCCGGCTCGCGACGCCGGTGCTCGACTGGTATGCCGGCTTCGCGGCCTATCGCCTCGGTAATTACGAAGACGCCGCCAACCGCCTGGAAGTCCTGGCCGCGACAGGGAGCGTCCCGAACTATCTGCGGGCCCAGGCCGCGTTCTGGGCGGCGCGCGCCCATCTGCGCTACGGCGATCCGCAGCGCGTCGTCACCCTGCTGAACGCCGCCGCACGCGAGGAGCCGACCTTCTACGGCCTGCTGGCCGAGAAGATGCTCGGCCAGGACACCCAGACCGGTTTCCGCGATCCGGTCCTGACCGCCGCCGATTTCGCCGCGATCATGACGGTGTCGTCGGCCCATCGCGCCGTGGCGCTGACGCAGATCGGCGAAGAGCGCGCCTCGGTCCCCGCCGAGCTCAACCGCGCCTTCGGCGACAGCGACGGCAGCCATGACATGGGCTTTGCCGCCCTCGCCCGCCGCATGAACGCCACCAACATCGAACTGCGCGCCAGCGAGACCGCCGCCCGTAACGGCATCCTGCTCACCGGCCTGTTCCCCGTCCCCGGCTACAAGCCCGACGGCGGCTACACCATCGACCCTTCGCTGGTGCTCGCCTTCATCCGCTGCGAGAGCCGCTTCGTCGCCGACGCCGTGTCGCCGGCCGGCGCCCGCGGCCTGATGCAGCTCATGCCGCCGACCGCGGCCAAGTTCGGCGGCAGCGGTGCGGTCTCCGCGCTCAGCGATCCGACCTACAACATGTCCATCGGCCAGCGCTACATCGCCTATCTGCTCGACACCTATGGCGGCAATCTGGTGCAAGTGCCATCGGCCTATAACGCCGGCCCGCTGCGCCTCGCCGGCTGGATCAACGCCCGCGCCGGCAAGGAAGACGACGCGCTCGCCTTCATCGAGAGCATCCGCATCACCGAGACGCGATTCTATGTGAAGCGCCTTTTGATGTATCACTGGCTCTACAGCCGCCGCCTCGGACAGCCGACGCCGACGCTGGACCAGACCGTTGCCGGCCAGTGGCCGATCTATCGCGCGCCCGCCCAGCCGCCCGCGCCGCGGCCACCGGCGGTCGCTCCGCCGCCGCCCGACAACCAGGTGATCAGCGATGCCCGGTATTGACGAGACCGTCGCGTTCGTCCCGGTCCGCATCGCGGTTCTGACCGTGTCGGACACGCGCACGCTCGCAGAGGATAAATCCGGCGACACGCTCGTCGCGCGCATCGCCGAGGCCGGCCACGCCCTCGCCGCGCGCACGCTGCTGCGCGACGATCGCGACGCGATAACGGCCCAGCTCCGCGACTGGATCGACGATCCGAGCATCGACGCGGTGATCACGACGGGAGGCACCGGCCTCACCGGCCGCGACGTGACCGTCGAGGCGATGAAGCCGCTGTTCGAGAAGGAGATCGACGGCTTTTCGGTGATCTTCCACCAGATCAGCTTCGCCAAGGTCGGCACCTCGACGCTTCAGTCCCGGGCCTGCGCCGGCGTCGCCCGGGGGACCTATCTCTTCGCCCTGCCCGGCTCGCCGGGCGCGGTGAAGGACGGCTGGGACGGGATTCTGAAGTACCAGCTCGACATCCGTCACCAACCCTGCAACTTCGTCGACATCATGCCCAGGCTGGAAGAGCACCGGCGTTAGAGCCGGCTCTGCCAAACCGCCGGATCGCGATGACCGTGAACGCAGGCGACGATGACGATGACGATGTCGCTGTCTCGGACGACGAAGTAGATGCTGTACGGAAATCGACGCAGCGTTGCGCGGCGCGCGGACCGCAGGACAATCTGATAGGCGAACGGGTTACGTTCGATATTTCTCAGAGCCGTGTCAACGGCTCGTAGAAAACGCAGCCCGGTTCTCTCGGAGCGCTCGCTGTATCAGCCGAATGTTTCATCGATGTCGACTTCGGCTTCGCGTTTAAACGCGACCGGACGCGTCATTTCACCCGCGACCAGAGCCGTGCGCGGACCTCGTCCCACGGCAATACATCATCGGGATTTGCTTCCAAATCGTCCAATCGACGCTCGATCTCCTTCTTTTGCGTTTCTGTGAGCGGCGGAAGCGTTTCGGCTTCAATGCTGTCCCACAGATCGCCGATCAACCGGAGGCGCTCCTCGACCGACAGCTTCAGGAGTTCGCGGATATCGTTCATGGGCCAAGTGTCTCAAAGCCGATGCTCCAGAACAAGAGACTACAGAGGGTAGCGCAACTTCAAGTTTAACCAGCAGGCATGCTAAAAATCGCCGGCACCTGTGTCGAAATCCGCGTCGCTCGCGCGTCATCGTGTCGGGCGGCGCGTTGGGCGCCGGCCGACGATGGAGGAGACTGCCATGCAGTACATGCTGTTGATCTACGCGAACGAGACCGAGATGGCGAACCGCAGCCAGCAGGAGAGCGGCCAGGTCATGGCCGCCTATGGCGCCTATACCGAAGCGCTCAAGAAGGCCGGAGCCCTGGTTTCCGCCGACCGTCTCAAATCCGTCTCGACCGCCACCACCGTGCGCGTCGCCGACGGCAAGACCCAGGTGCTCAACGGACCCTATGCCGAGAGCAAGGAACAGCTCGGCGGCTACTATCTGGTCGAGGCGCCCGATCTCGACGCGGCCATCGCCTGGGCGGCGCGCTGCCCCGGCGCCGGCATCGGCACGGTGGAAGTGCGTCCCGTCTGGCAGATGTGACGCGATGACGGAGCGCGACGCGCTTGCCCGCGCCGTGGCCGAACGGGTCGCGCGCGAAAGCTACGGCAAGCTCGTCGCCTTCCTCGCCGCGCGCACGCGCGACGTCGCGGCGGCGGAGGACGCCCTGGCGGAGGCGTTTGCCGCGGCGCTCGAGACTTGGCCCGCGCGCGGCGTGCCCGACAATCCGCAGGCCTGGCTGCTGACCGCCGCGCGCCGTAAATCGATCGATGCCGGCCGCAGCCGCCGGCGCAGCGAGGACGCCGCTCCACATCTCACCCTCATGGCGGAAGAGATGGAATCGCAGCCCCATCGCGACATTCCCGACGAGCGTCTCGCGCTGATGTTCGCCTGCGCCCATCCCTCGATCGACGAGGCTCTCCGAGCGCCATTGATCCTGCAGACCGTGCTCGGATTCGATGCTGCCGCCATTGCCAGCGCCTTCCTCGTCGCGCCCTCGGCGATGGGCCAGCGCCTGGTGCGCGCCAAGGCCAAGATCCGCGGCGCCGGCATTCCGTTCCGCGTGCCGGCGCGCGACGAACTCAGCCCGCGCCTCGATGCCGTGCTGCAGGCGATCTACGCCGCCTATGCCGAGGGCTGGAGCGATCCTGCCGGTACCGATCCGCAGCGCCGCAACCTCGCGGGCGAGGCGATCTGGCTCGGCCGCCTCGTCGCTTCGCTGCTGCCGGGCGAGCCCGAAGCCCTCGGGCTTCTCGCCCTGATGCTGCACGCCGAAGCCCGTCGCGCCGCGCGGCGTGATGCCGGCGGCGATTTCGTGCCGCTCGGCGAACAGGACACCGCGCTCTGGGACAGCACCGCGATGGACGAAGCCGAGACGCTGCTGCGCCGCGCCGGCGCGATGGGCGTGCTCGGCCGCTTCCAGCTCGAAGCCGCGGTGCAGTCGGCGCACAATGTGCGCCGACTCGCCGGCAGCGCCGACTGGCGCGCGATCCTGGCGCTCTACGACGCGCTGTTCGCGCTCACCGCCTCGCCGGTCGTCGCCATCAACCGCGCCGTCGCGCTGGCGGAAACGGCTGGCGCGGCGGCGGGACTTTCGGCGCTCGACGAACTGGCCGCCGATCCGCGCCTGGCGCAGCACCAACCCTATTGGGCGGCACGCGCCGAACTGCTGGCGCGCTGCGGCCGGATCGCGCAGGCCGACGAGGCGTACGAACAGGCCATCGGCCTCGAAGCCGATCCCGCGATCCGCCGCTTCCTGCTGCGCCGGCGTGCGCGGCGGGAGACCTAGCCGATTCGCGCCACCACGCTCACCGGCACGCGCAGCGCGTGCAGCATGGCGACCAGGGCGCCGCGGCGCGGCTCGGCGCGCTCGGGCTTGTTGATGGCGCGGCTGCGCAGCTGCACCAGCCGCGTGCGGCCGACCCGGCGCACCAGATCGGCATCCTCCATCGCGACCTCGCGATGGCCGCCGAGCTTCTGGTACATGCGCCGGGGGATCAGCAAGCCCTGGTCGGCATAGGGGAGCGCGAACAGCCGCGTGCGCCACGCCACCATCGCCTCGCGCCGCCGCGCACTCCCGGCGAAATCGTCCAGCGCATAGCGGAAGGCCGCGGCGCGCGGCCGCTCCAGCGAAGCCCCGGTCATGAACGAATCGGCCTCGTTCTCCCAGCCGGCCTCGAGCGCCGTCTCGGGCAGGAGGAACAGGAGCCAGTCGGCCCGCGCCGTCGCGGCGCCGGCGATGAGCTGCGACGCCCGGCTTTTGCGCCCCCGCGCCACATGGCAGCCGGTGCCGTCCGCGATGGCGAGCGTGTCGTCGGTCGAGCCGCCGTCCGCTACGACAACTTCCTTCACCAGCCCGCGCACCGTCGCGCCGATCAGGCTGTCGAAACAGCGTGGCAGCGTGGCTTGCGAATTGAGTGTCGGAATGACGACGCTTATCATGCCGCAACTAATACCAGCGTCGGCGGATCGGACAAAATATTTCTCGTCGCGTGGCTAAAGGGGCAGAATGTTACTGGCAGTTCAGGTGGGGGGCCGATGAGCGGATTCGAGACGTTGAAAATCTACGGCGAAACCGATGCGGGCTGGGACGCCGCGACGCCGCCCAACGAGACGACCGACGAGTTCGGCCGCCCCTTCGTTCCGGACCTGGGTTCCGGCCGGGTCGACCCGCGCGCACCGGCCAACCGCGTCCATGACGACCCCGAGGTCGAGCGCCTGCGTGCCCGCCTGCGCGACAAGAACGGCATCGTCGGCCTGGAGATCGTCGAGCCGCATGAGGTCGAGCGTGCGGCGCGCATCTTCTTCCGCGACGGCTTCGTGGTGGTGAACAACCTGCTCGACCCGGAGCGGCTGGCCGCCTGGCGCGAGGCGAGCGCACGCGTGCTCGCGCAGATCCTGTCGGTCAAAGGCGAAGGGGGCCGCAAATACGTCACCGAGACCAGCCGCCTGCCCCACCGCTATTCCTACGGCACGGCGTCGGCGTCGCGCGAATTGCTGCACGATCCGGTCTGGGCCTCGATGATCGATCTGCCGACCACCACGCCGATCCTGACGAAGATCTTCGGCACCGCCGATTATTTCGTGCGCGGCGCCGGCGGCGATCTGTGCCTGCCCGGCGCGATCGAATATCAGGGCCTGCACGCCGACACGCGCGACACGTTCCAGATCACGCCGGCCCGGCGCGAACAGGCCGAACGCGTCGGCGTCAAGCTCAAGACCGTTCCGGGTACGGACGAACTCGATCCCGCCGCCGTCTCCCTCATCCTCGAGCGCACGCCGCCGCATGTGACGATCAATTTCCTGATGAGCGATTTCACCTGGGAGAACGGGCCGGTGCGGCAGATTCCGGGCACCCATGGCCGGGTCCCCAAGCCGCCGCTGCTCGCCGACGAGCCGGAATGGATGCGGCTCTCCACCCTGGTCGGCGCCAAGGCCGGTGCCGGCGTGTTCCGCGACAACCGCGCCTGGCACGGCGCCACGCCGAACCTGTCTCGGGAAATCCGCGCCATGCCGAACGTCGAATATCACGCGCCCTGGGTGGACCCCTCGGCCTATTGGAAGTCCATGCCGCACGAGATCTGGGAGAGCCTGTCGCCGCACGCCCGGCGCGCCTGCCGCTACATCAAGACCGAGCCCGGCGTCTGGCCGGCCGGCGCCGGCGTGATGCACCCCCTGGCCGCGAAGCGGAAAGAAGCCAAGGAGATCGCCTGAGCGAATCGCCTGCCGACGCGTTTACCAAGGCTCCGCGATAGGGATTGGCAAAGGCGTCGCCGGCGCCTTTTCTGCCGGGATCGGAGGGGACCCCGTTGATCCGCACCATCCTAGCGCTGCTGCTCGCCTGCGGCCTGTTCCTGCCGTTGCCGGCGCGCGCGCAAGCCGACGCGGCCGGCGTGCTGGTGCTCGGCGATTCCAACAGCGAGGGGCCGTTCGGCGGCACGCTCTATGACGCGCTGAGCGCCATGCGCGATCCGGTCGGCGGCGCGCCGCTCAAGGTCGCGATCTTCGCCAAATGCGGCGCCGGCGCCAACGACTGGACCGAGCGCGACTACGCCAATATCGATTGCGGCGCCTGGCGCTGCGGCGACGGCCGCGCGCTACGCGACTGCCGCCACTTCGTCGGCGGCAGCATCCCGCCGCTCGCCCGCCTCTACGACGATCTCGGTGCGGCGCGGCGCGTGACGCTCGTCGTGCTCGGCCTCAACATGATCATCGGCAAGCGGGCGCAGAAGCTGCGCGATGCCGAGAAGCTCATCGCCGCGATCCGCGAGCAGAACAGTGCCTGCATCTGGATCGGCCCGCCGCAGCCGGGCGACCTCTTCGTCGATCCGGACGTGTTCGACAGCTTCGTCGCCGATCTGCGGCGCACCGTCACGCGCAGCGGCTGCCGCTTCGTCGCCAGCGACGACAAGACCGACCGGCGCGATCTCGGCCGCCATACGAAGGACGACCATTATTCGCGCGACGACGCCATCGCCTGGGCCCGCAAGGTGCTCGCCGAGCTCGTCCATCCGCCGGCCCGCGCGGACAAGCCGCTGCTCGCCCTGTTCGCGACGGGCGGCTCGAACTAGGCGGCCTCCTCGCGCGCGAGGCGGTAGTTCCACGACAGCACCGCGGACGCCAGCGCGACGCCGATGGGACGCGACAACGCGGTGACGACGATCTCGAACCACATCAGCGTGTCGAACACATTGCCGAGGGACCCCGACAATCCGACCAGCCAGCTCGCCGCCAGCGTCGCGAGCAGCATGACGAACAGCAGCGGGATAAGCGTGAAGACGGCGGTCACGACGACGCGCCAGAAGCGGCCGCGCGACAGCGTCCAGCTCGCGCCGGCGGGCATATCGGTGGCGATGGCCGGAAAGATCAGGCTCAGCCGCACCGCCACGACGGCAAGCGCGAGCAGGAACGCGGCCATCGCCGTAACCACGGCATAGGTCTCCACCGGCGAGGCGCGCAGCAGGAGCGGCAGGGGCAGCAGCGCCAGGAAGGCGCTCGTCTCCAGCACCACCAGCCAGAAGGCGAAGCGCCAGGTGCGCGCCGCGAACAGCGCCACGACGCCGTCGCGCGTCTCGCCGAGCAGCACCATGCGATGCACCGGCACCGCGACCGCCGCCATCACGACGCAGTCGCAGATGTTCACCAGCAGCGTGTAGCCGAAGTCGATCGCGTCGCGCAGTGTGCCCGGCGCGCTCGACAGCATGTCGTGATAGGCGCCCTGGAGTTTCCAGGCGGCGAAGGTCAGCAGAGCGGTCGCAAGCGCCGCGCTCAGGAACAGCCGCGGTAACCCGGCCAGCGCCGCGCGCAACGCGCCCCAGGCATGCAGCACGATCCCGAAATCGACCGCGAGATGTTCGGATGGGCTGTGGTCTTGAGGCATGGACGCTTCTGTTTTACGGCGCGCCTCAGTCCGCGATTTCGCCCGTCCCGGCAAGACCTGGATAATCGCCATCGGCTTTATCGTACTTGATTTGTTCTCATTACTGCCCTATATTCCTCGTCACCATGACGACAGTCCTAGACATCACTACCGACAGGCGCCTTTTGCGGGGGCGCGGGGCGCTCTCGAACGAGGTGGGGCGCTACGAAACCCAGAAGCGCGTGCTGGTCGACGACGGCTGGGACGATGGCTGGCGCGATGAGGACGGCGCACCGCCGCCGCTGCGCACCGAGGTCATCCGCGACGCCACCCGCACGATCATCGCGCGCAACAAGTCGCCGGACATCTCGTTCGACCAATCGATCAATCCCTATCGCGGCTGCGAGCATGGCTGCATCTACTGCTTCGCGCGGCCGACCCATGCCTATCTCGGCATGTCGCCCGGCGCCGATTTCGAATCGCGCCTGTTCGCCAAGCCGAACGCCGCCGAGCTTCTCGCCAAGGAATTGTCGGCGCCCGGCTATGTCCCAAAGGTCATCGCCATCGGCACCAACACCGATCCCTATCAGCCGATCGAGAAGAAGATGCGTATCATGCGCTCCGTCCTCGAGGTGCTCCGCGACTTCCGCCACCCGGTTGGCATCGTGACGAAGTCTCCGCTGATCATGCGCGACATCGACATCCTGTCGGGGATGGCGAAGGAGGGGCTCGCCAAGGTCGCGCTCTCCGTCACCACGCTCGACCGCCGCCTCGCGCGCTCGATGGAGCCGCGCGCCGGCACGCCGCAGCGCCGCCTCGCCGCGATCAAGGCGCTGTCGGACGCCGGCATTCCCGCCGCCGTGATGTTCGCCCCCGCCATTCCCGCCCTCAACGACGGCGAGATGGAGGCCGTGCTCTCCGCCGCGGTGGAGCATGGCGCGACCTCGGCCGGCTATGTGCTGCTGCGCCTGCCGCTCGAGATCAAGGACCTGTTCCGCGAATGGCTGGAGGCGCATGAGCCGAACAGGGCCAAGCATGTCATGTCGCTGATCCGCTCGATGCGCGGCGGCAAGGACTACGACGCGCAGTGGAATGTGCGGATGAAGGGCACCGGGCCTTACGCCGAGATGATCGCGCGCCGCTTCCACATGGCGGTCAAGCGGCTGGGGCTGAACAAGGATCCGCGCCCGCTCACCCTCGCCAAGTTCAAGCGCCCGCCCAAGGCCGGCGACCAGCTCAGCCTGTTCGAATCCGAACCGGCGCGGGCAACGCTTTGAACGGCCGCCGAACGCGGCGCGGATGGTCAGAAGCGCGGGCGAAAGGGCAGGATCCACAGCACGCCGGTATCCCAGCCGCTTCGGGACAGGGTGTATCCCCTGTCGTCCATGCAGTTCAGGAACACGGTCGAACTGGGGTATTTTCTCTCCGCCCAATGGCCGCGACCCCAGGGATAATAGCGCGTGCGCTTGGCGTCACGGGCGCAAACGTCCCGATCGCTCTGAAACTGCTCCGGAGTCGCTCCCGGCTTGGAATAGATGAAATGTATGGGCGTCGAAGCGAGGGAGGGGACAGAGAGCAGACCGGCAACGCAAACGACGGCGACGGGTATTGCGCGCATCGCAAGCCTCCTTGGCGAGCCTCCTTGCCGACGCGGCGAGCTTAACCAGCCGGCAAAGCGGATTATATGGCGCGAATGTAATTTTTCGTCGCCGACGGCCATTGCCGGCGGTGGAACGCCCTTGCATTCGTCCCGCAATCGGCCCGCATCTAACCCTCGAAAGCGCCCGGATACGCGGAACAGAAGGGGCGCTCCGCTCCGTGAGCCCCCTTCCCTGGACGCGATACCGGCGAAGCTGCTGCTCACCCTGGCGCTGTCGCTCAGCGTCCTGCGCTCGGCCCGTGCGTAAGCGGTGGGATCAGTTCAGCCGCTCGGGCCGCGTCATCTCTTCGATGGCGTGCGCCACGCTGGCCCACATGTCGGCGCGCCCGCAATCGCCTTGGGTCATGCAATCGTCCCACAGCAAAATCGCGATCCGCCGCGCCTCGCGCGGAAAGCCCGCGAGCAGAATGTCCGCCGTCGATTGCACGAGATAATGGTCGTTCATGTAAACGCACTCCGTTGCATGAGGAGATACGCCCGAAGCGGAGCCGCGGTAATTCGTTTGATATACGTACGGGCCGACGCCCTATGTCGGGAATCGGACGGTTTTTCGAACCGATCTGTGCCACTTTGAAACGGCGCGCGGCAGAAGAACGATGGAGAAGATCTTCGCACCGCATGGCCCGGCCGGCGCTGCGGCTTCGCTCACCCTCGACAGGATCGCGGCCGCGCGGAAACCTTGCGCGCGGCACCAGCACTGAGTCGGACATGAAGATCGCCTGGAAGCGGCTCCCCGGCAAAGGCCGCGGCGTCGTCGCCACCGCCGCCATCGCCAAGGGCGAGATGGTGGAGTGCTCGCCGGTGCTCCCCCTGGCGCTCGCCGATTCCGAATGCCCGGGCCTCACCGACTACAGCCTCGCCTGGGGCGAGGACGCGCCGGGCGGGCTGGCGCCGGGCAAGGAATGCGCGATCGGCCTGGGCTATCTCAGCCTCTACAATCACTCGGAGGCGTCGAACGTGACCTTCGATCACCGCTACGATGCCGACGAGATCGCCGTGCATGCGCTGCGCGACATCGCGGAAGGCGAGGAACTCACCATCGACTACGGCGTGCCGCTGTGGTTCGCAAAGTCGGCGTGAGCGCATGTGCATAACCTGCCGCGGCCCTGCTCCGTTCGCTTTTCCGGCCGAATCGTCCTGATAGTGTCGGAGCGATGCCGCACTACATCTACGAATCGCGTGTCCTGAAGCTCCGCCCCGGCCCGGTGGCCGGCGTGGACGAGGCCGGGCGCGGCCCGCTCGCGGGGCCGGTGGTGGCGGCGGCGGTCATCCTGGACCGCAAGAAGATCCCCAAGGGGCTGAACGATTCCAAGCAGCTCGACGCGGAGACCCGCGAGGCGCTCTATTCCCACATCATGTTCGCCGCCATCGCGGTCGGCGTCGGCGAGGCAAGCGTCGACGAGATCGACCTCATCAACATCCGCCAGGCGACCCATATGGCGATGGCGCGCGCCGTCCGCGCGCTAGCCTTCGCGCCCGCCTTCGCGCTGGTCGACGGCAACGACGCGCCCGCGCTGCCCTGTCCCTGCGACACCATCGTGGAGGGCGACGCCAAGTCGGTCTCCATCGCCGCCGCCTCGATCATCGCCAAGGTAACCCGCGACCGGATGATGGCCGCGCTGCACGACGAGCACCCGCATTACGGCTGGGCGAAGAACAAGGGCTACGGCACGCCCGAGCACCTGTCGGCGCTGAACCGCCACGGCCCCTGCCACCACCACCGGCGCAGCTTCGCCCCGGTGCACAACATCTTGTACGGTGTGAATCCTGGGGACTCTAAAAACGCCGCCCTGGAAGACTCGGCATTAACGCCCTGATTCAAAACGGACTCTTGACGGCGACTCAGCGCCGAATCACTGTGCGCCCTTCTGTTGATAAACGGTGGGGCGCATGGCGGGCACGAAGCTGGATCAGGTGATCGAGGGCGATTGCGTCCAAGGGATGCGGACGCTGCCCGACGGCGTCGCCGACCTGGTCTTCGCCGACCCGCCCTACAATCTCCAGCTCAAGAACGAGCTTCGCCGCCCCGACCAGTCCAAGGTCGATGCCGTGGACGACGCCTGGGACCAGTTCGGCAGCTTCGCCGATTACGACCGCTTCACCCGCGAATGGCTGACCGAGGCCCGCCGCGTCCTGAAGGACACCGGCACGCTGTGGGTGATCGGCTCCTACCACAACATCTTCCGGGTCGGCGCGATCCTGCAGGACCTCGGCTTCTGGATCCTGAACGATGTGGTGTGGCGCAAGACCAACCCGATGCCGAATTTCCGCGGCCGCCGCTTCACCAACGCGCATGAGACGCTGATCTGGGCGACCAAGACGCCCAGGCAGCAATACACCTTCAACTACGAGGCGATGAAGGCGCTGAACGACGAGTTGCAGATGCGCTCGGACTGGACGCTGCCGATCTGCGCCGGCAACGAGCGCCTGAAGGGCGCGGACGGCAGCAAGGCGCATTCGACCCAGAAGCCCGAGGCCCTGCTCCACCGCGTGATCGTGGCCTCGACCCGACCCGGCGACGTGGTGCTCGACCCGTTCTTCGGTTCCGGCACCACCGGCGCGGTGGCCAAGCGGCTCGGCCGCCATTTCATCGGCCTGGAGCGCGACCGGGACTATGCCCGCATCGCGCGCGAGCGCATCGCCGCCGTCGTGCCGGCGCCCGACGAGGCCATCGAAGTCACCAAATCCAAACGCGCCGAGCCGCGCATCCCCTTCGGCTGGGTCGTCGAGCGCGGCTTGCTGCCGCCTGGAACGGTGCTGCACGGCACCCAGAAGCGCCACCGCGCCAAGGTGCGCGCCGACGGCACGCTGGTGACGGCGGACGCGACGGGCTCGATCCACCAGATGGGCGCGCATGTGCAGGGCCTGGACGCCTGCAACGGCTGGACCTTCTGGCAATACGAGCACAACGGCACGCTGGTCCCGATCGACGTCCTGCGTCAGCGGCTGCGGGCCGATCTGGCGTGAGCGAACAGCGGTCCGTCATTATCGAAGGCGTGATGGAGAATTTTCTTCATCACGGTCGGTAACGCGACCGAATTTAGATCGCCAACCCAAAAACTGTCATCCCCGGCCGAGCGATGCGCAGCATCGCGAGGGGAAGGGGACCCAGGTGGCCCAGCATCGGGATGCTGCGCCACCTGGGTCCCCTTCCCTCGGACCGCTGTCGCGGTCCTCGCCGGGGATGACAATGTGGCCACATATACCTCGATCTCCAGTTCGAAATGCGTGAAGCCGTGGCGCACCACGTCGGCACGCTTTTTCCACTCAGCCTTGAACGGCGCCTGCTTCAGCGCTTGGTCGTGCGACGGAAAATCCTCGCCCCATGGCCCCAGCGGCGGCTGCATCATGCCGCCCAGCAATCCCTTCTCCGGCCGCTTCACGAGCAGCACCGCGCCGTCCGCATCCCGCGCGACAAACGCCGCACCGCGTTTCAGCGGCCGCACCATCTTCGGCGCCTTCACCGGCAAGTCTTCCTGGATGCCGCGCCGCCGCGCTTCGCAATCCTCGAACCATGGACATCGCGGGCACGCCGGACGCTTCGGCGTGCAGACAGCCGAGCCCAGGTCCATCAGCGCCTGCGCGAAATCCCCGGCCCGCTTCGCCGGCACGAGCGCCTGCAGCGCTTCGCGCATCGCGGGCTTGGATTTCGGCAGCGGCTCGCCGATCGCGAACACCCGCGCGATCACCCGCTCGGCATTGGCATCCATCGCGGCATGCGGCAGGTCGAACGCGATCGCTGCAATCGCGCCGGCGGTGTAGTCGCCGACGCCCGGGAGCGCGCGCAGGCCTTCGAAGCTTTGCGGAAATTTCCCGCGCAAATCGCCCGCCACGACTTTCGCCGCCGCGTGCAGATTGCGCGCCCGCGCGTAATAGCCGAGCCCGGCCCAGGCCGTCAGGACCTCGTCCTGCTCGGCGGCGGCGAGCGCGCCCACCGTCGGCCACGCCTTGAGGAACTTCACGTAATACGCGCCGACCGCCTGCACCGTCGTCTGCTGCAGCATGATCTCCGAGAGCCACACATGATACGGATCGGCCCTGCGGCCCGGCTTGGCGCGCCATGGCAGGCTGCGCCGGTTCGCGTCGTACCAGTCGAGCAATGGCCGTGCGGAAACCTCGTTCGGCTTTTGCTTCTTCGTCACGCGCGCTGGCATACTCGCACCATGGCGCAAGAGAAGTCCGACACACAAATCGATTCGCCGCTATCGCGGCGGGGGCAACCCGAAGAACCGCCCAAACGCCGCGGCCGCGTCGGCGAGGTCGCCCGTGACGCGACGCTGGCCGCCAAGACCGCCTTCGCGCGTGCCGGGTTTTCCGATCCCTCGCTCGTGCTGCGCTGGACCGAGATCGCCGGCGCCGAGACCGCGCGGCTCGCCCGCCCCATCCGCCTCTCCGAAACGGCGAGCGGCGGCCTGCTCACGCTCAAGGCCGAGCCGGCCGCCGCCCTCTTCCTCCAGCATGAGAGCCGCGCACTGTGCGCCCGGATCAATTCCTATCTTGGCCGCGTCGCCGTCGTGCGCCTGCGCTTCGTGCAAGGCGCCCTGGCCGAGCGGCATCCGCCGCCGCCCAAGCGTCCCAAGCCCGTCGACCCCGCACCGTCCGATCCGGCCCGGCGCTGGCAGGGCCCGCCCGATCTCGGCCAGGCCCTCTTCAATCTCGCCCGCCAGCGCACGCGTGGGCGCGGCGCCGATTGAACCGGTCCCGGCGCTCTGCCAAAACGGCGAGGCAAACGGCGTCGGGGGCGCACAAGGTGAATCGCAACCAGGTCCTCCTCGGCATCATCGTGCTGGCACTGGCCGCGCTCGGCGGCTTCGCCTGGTACACGGCGCAGGATGAGGGCGCCCCGCCGGCGATCGCGAACACCGCGGCGGTGACGGACGCGGACTACGAAATCACGCTCGGCTCGCCCGACGCCCCGATCAAGATGATCGAATATGCCGCGCCGATGTGCCCGATCTGCGCCAATTTCGACATGAACGAGTTTCCCCGGCTGAAGGCCGAGTACATCGACACCGGCAAGGTGTTCTACATCTTCCGCGTCTCTCCCATCGGCGCGCCCGATTACGGCGCCGAAGGCATCGCGCGCTGCCTGCCCAAATCGCAATATCTCGCCTTCATCGATTATCTCTACCGCAATCAAGACAAATGGGACCCCGATGGCCACGTCATCCTCGACGTGCGCGCCTCTCTGATCGCCATGGCCGCCACCACCGGCATGCCGGCCGACAAGGCTTCCCAGTGCATCGACGACAAGGACACCCAGGCCCGCACAATGCGCATCGCCCAGGAGGGCGCCGCCCGCTACGGCATCACCGGCACGCCCACCTTCATCGTCGACGGCCAGAACGTTTATAGCGGCGAATGGCACTGGGGCGACATGAAAGCCGCGCTCGACGCCAAGCTGGCCAAATAACCCCGTCTTACGCTCCGTATTCGCGGCATTGAAGCTTTGCGGCCGGTCTGCCAAAAGCAGGCGGTTCCAATTGGGAGAGCGCCCGTGAGTCGCAACCAGATTCTTATCGGCGCCGTCGTCCTGGCGGTGGTCGTGCTCGGCGCCATCGCCTGGTTCGTGATGGGCAATTCGGGCGGGGCCGGCGCCGTTCCCACCGGCGGAAACGGCCCCGATCTGGCGGCCGAGGATCGCGCGCTGGGCAATCCCAAGGCGAAGATCGTCGCCATCGAATATGCCGCGCCGATGTGCCCGCACTGCGCCCGCTTCAACGAGGAAGGCATCCCCGTCCTCAAGTCGCAATACATCGACACCGGCAAGGTCTACTACATCTTCCGCGTCTTCCCCATCGGCCAGCCCGACGTCGCCGCCGAGTCGCTCGCCCGCTGTTTGCCTGCGGATAACTATTTCGCATTCATTGACCAGCTCTACCGGAATCAGGACAAGTGGGACCCGGAAAACGGCGTGCAGGACGTCGAAGGCGGACTGGTCGGGCAGGCGCGCATCGCCGGCATGAGCGCCGAACAGGCCGTCGCCTGCATGCGCGACAAGGACAAGAATGCCCGCGTCATGGCCGTCTCGCAGGACGCCCAGACGCGGTACGGGATCAACGGCACGCCGACCTTCGTCATCAACGGCGAAGTTCAGACGCCCGGCGCGCAATGGCCCGAGATCAAGGCGAAGTTGGATTCACTGCTGGCGAAGAAGTAACGCCGGCTCTCGAGCGTAGGACGGCGCACAGCATTTGAAGTTCACCAGGCTCCGGCTGTCGGGTTTCAAGTCCTTCGTGGAGCCGACCGAGCTGCACGTCGAACCCGGGCTGACCGCGGTGGTCGGCCCCAATGGCTGCGGCAAGTCGAACCTGTTCGACGCGCTGCGCTGGGTGATGGGCGAGACGCGGCCGAGCTCGGTGCGCGGCAGCGAAATGGACGACGTGATCTTCGCCGGCTCCGGCGGCCGCCCCGCCCGCAACATGGCCGAGGTCACGCTCTTCGTCGACAACACCGATCGCACCGCCACCGGCGCCTGGAACGAATACGACTCCATTGAAGTCTCCCGCCGCATCGAGCGCGAGGCCGGCTCGGTCTACCGCATCAACGGCCGCGACGTGCGCCAGCGCGACGTGCAGCTTTTCTTTGCCGATGCCTCCTCCGGCGCCGGTTCGACCGCCTTTGTGCGCCAGGGTCAGATCGGCCTGCTCATCAGCCAGAAGCCGCTCGCGCGCCGCGCCATCCTGGAAGAGGCGGCCGGCATCGCCGGCCTGCACCAGCGCCGCCACGAGGCCGAGCTCCGCCTGCGCGCCGCCGAAACCAATATGGGCCGGCTCGACGATGTGATCCACGAGGTCGAAGGCCAGCTTGCCAGCCTCAAGCGCCAGGCGCGTCAGGCCTCGCGCTACCGCAATCTCTCCGGCCATATCCGCAAGGCCGAGGCGCTGGCGCATCACCTGCGCTGGACCGCCGCCGAGCTTCGCCTGCGCGCCGACGAAGAGAACCTCGCCGCCGCCATCGCCGCCGTCGAGGCCTGCACCGCGCTGGCCGCCGAAGCATCGACCGCGCAAGCCAATGCCGCGAGCGAATTGCCGCCGCTGCGCCAGACCGAAGCGGAGCGCAACGCCGCCCTGCACCGCCTGACCGTCGAGCGCGAGCAGCTCGAACAGGAGGAGGCCCGCGCCCGCGAAACCGCGCAGCGCCTGCGCCAGCGCATCGCCCAGACCGAACAGGACATCGCGCGCGACCGTGTGCTCGACAACGACGCGCAGACGGCGCTCGGGACGCTCTCGGCCGAATCCGAAACCCTCGAAGCAGCCATCGCCCGCTCCGCCGACGAACTCGTCGAAGCCGACGCGCTCGCCGCGAGCCTGAACGAAGCGCTGGCTGAGGCCGAGCGGACGCTCGAACGCCTCACTGCCGAACTCGCCGACTGGAACGCGCGCAAGGCGAGCGCCGAGCGCTCGCGCGAACTTGGCAACGCCCTGGCCGAGACCAGCGCCGCGCAGCTCGAACAGGCCCAGGCCCGGCTGAACGCCGCGATGGAAGCCGCCGCCAAGGCGCCGGACGTCCGCGACGCTGAAGAGGCCGCCGAGCGCGCCCGTGCTTTGGCCGAGACGGCGCGCGCCGCCGCCGCCACCGCGCGCGAATCGCTCGCCGAAGCGCAGCGCATCGAAAGCGAGACCCGCACGCCGCTCGAAGAGGCGGAGCGCGAATGGCAGCGCCTGTCGGCCGAAGCCAAGGCGCTGGGCGATCTCTTGCGTCCCGACGGCCACGATCTCTTTCCGCCGCTGGTCGACGCCGTAACCGTGCAGCCCGGCTACGAAGCGGCGTTGGCCGCCGCGTTGGGCGACGATCTCGACGCGCCGCTGGACGAGGCCTCGCCGCATCACTGGCGCGATCTCGGCGTCTATTATTACGAGGGCGCCCCCCTGCCCGAAGGCACGCGGCCGCTCGCCGATTTCGTGAAAGGTCCGAGCGCGCTGGCCCGCCGCCTCGCGCTGACCGGCGTCGTATTTCCCGATCAGGGCAAGGGCCTGCAGCCCCAGCTCAAGCCCGGCCAGCGGCTGGTCTCGCCGCGCGGCGATCTGTGGCGCTGGGACGGCTATTCGGCGAGCGCCGACGCGCCGTCCGCCGCCGCCATCCGCCTGTCGCAGAAGAACCGCCTTGCCGCGCTCGATTCGGAGATCGAAGGGGCCAAGGAGCGCCGCGCCGCGGTGTTCGCCACCTGGACCGCCGCCAAGGAAGCAGCCGTCGCGGCGCGCGACGCCGAGCGCGCCGCCGAGCGCGAGCAGCGCGGCGCCGACCAGTCGCTGATCGCGGCGCAGGATTTCGCAACCAAGGCCGCCCGCGCCGCCGCCGAACGCGCCTCGCAGTTGGCGTCGCTGGAAGCCGAGATACGCCGCCTGACGCAGAGCCACGATGCCGCCCTCGAATCCCGCCGCGCCGCCGAGGCCGAACTGGAACAGCTTGGCGACGGCGTGGCGCTCACCAACGACGTCGCGACCGCGCGCGGCCGCAATGCCGAGGCGCGCACCGCCTATTCCGAAGCCCGCGCGATGTTCGACGGGCTCAAGCGCGAGGGTGAAGCTCGCGCCCGCCGGCTCCTGGCCATCGCCGACGAACGCACGCGCTGGGAAGAACGCCGCCAGGCCGCGCTCACCCATATCGAGGAACTGGAACGCCGCCGCGAAGAACTCTCCGCCGAGCTCGCCGTCGCCGAAGCGCTGCCCGAAACTATCGCCGCCAAGCGCGGCGCGCTGCTCGACGCCATCGGCGCGGCCGATGTCGCGCGCCAGCAGGCGGCCGATGCGCGCGCCGTCGCCGAAAGCGTGCTCGCCGAGGCCGACAAGGACGCCAAATCCGCCGATGCCGCGCTTTCCGTCGCGCGCGAGGAACGCGCCCGCGGCCAGGCGCTGTTCGAGGCCGCGACCGCGCGCATCGCCGAACTGCGCGATCGCATCCGCGACGAGCTGGAAGCGACGCCGGAAGAACTGCCCGAGCGCGCCGAGATCAAGCCCGACGAAGAACTGCCGCCGCTCGAACAGGCCGACAAGCGCGTCGAGAAGCTCAAGCAGGAGCGCGAGCAGCTCGGCGGCGTGAACCTGCGCGCCGAGGAAGAGGCGGCCGAGCATGAGACCCGGCTGCAGACCCTGGTCGCGGACCGCGACGATCTTGTCGGCGCGATCGAGCGGTTGCGCCGCGGCATCACCAGCCTGAACAAGGAAGGCCGGGAGCGTCTGATCGCCTCCTTCGAGAAGGTGAACGCCAATTTCCAGACGCTGTTCTCGAAACTGTTCGAGGGCGGCGAGGCCAAGCTCACCCTCACCGAGTCGGAAGACCCGCTGGAAGCCGGCCTGGAGATATTCGCCCGTCCGCCGGGCAAGCGGCTCCAGTCGCTGGCGCTGCTGTCGGGGGGCGAGCAGGCGCTGACCGCCATGGCGCTGATCTTCGCGGTGTTCCTTGTGAACCCCGCGCCGGTCTGCGTGCTGGACGAGGTGGACGCGCCGCTCGACGACGCCAATGTCGAGCGCTTCTGCAACATGCTCGACGAGATGACCCGCCTCACCGACACGCGCTTCCTGGTGATCACCCACCACGCGCTGACGATGAGCCGCATGCACCGCCTGTTCGGCGTGACCATGGCGGAGCGCGGCGTGAGCCAGCTCGTCTCCGTGACCCTCGCCCAGGCCGAGAAGGCGGCGGCGGAGTAGGCAAGTGGCCCTTTATGGCCGATTGCGCTATACTGCCCGCCATGTCGGAAGACCTGCTGAAGCGCATCACCGTCGAGCCGGGCAAGATGAGCGGCCGCCCCTGCATCCGGGGATACCGCATGCGTGTCATCGACATTCTCCAGATGCTCGCCGGCGGCATGACACCTGAAGAGATACTGGCCGATTTCGATTTCCTCGAGGCCGATGACATTCGGGCGTCCTTGGCTTATGCCGCGAACGCGCTCGATCATCCGGTCGTTAAAGCCGCGGAATAGCCTTGGGAATGGGCGTTTTCTTCGTCTGCGACGTCCACATCCCTCGACAATTGCTTCCTTATCTCCGAACCAAGGGGCATGATGGAATTCATGTCCTCGACCTCGGTCTGGGCCGAGCAGGGGATAGGGATATTTGGCGCTATGCCATCGAGCGCGACGCGATCATCATCACCAAAGATGCCGACTTCATCGCGCCGACCGCCGCAACGCCTGGTCCCCGCGTTTTGCGCGTTTGCTTGGGAAATTGTTCCAACTGGCAGCTGCTCTATCGACTCGAGAGAGATTTCGCGACGATCCTGAATCGCTTCGACGCAGGCGCTCGCCTGGTGGAATTGAATTGGTAGAGGATCCCGCGCGCATATCGCCGCGCCTCGAAATTCGCCAGTTAGTTCCGCCACTTACGCCCGTTCTTGCGTTGTTGACACCTCCAAAACCCAACCCTATGTTCCGCGCGCCTTCGAGCGAGCCGCGAAGGCCGGTTTAGCGCGGAATTTCGGCCAAAAGAGACGGGAAGGTCAGCCATGCCCGACCCTCGGAATCTGCGCGATCTCGGCAAGCGGCTGGACGAAGCCCAGGCGAAACACGCGACGGGCAAAAAGCGCCCGCCGCCGACGCAGATGGGCATCGCCACCCGTTTCGCGACGGAGCTCGTGGCGGCGCTGCTGGTGGGCGGCGCCTTGGGATGGGGCATCGACTGGCTGTTCGGGCATTTCGGTGTCCATACCAAACCGGTCTTCCTCATCGTGCTGTTCGTGCTGGGCGCCGCGGCGGGGATCCGCAACGTGATGCGCGCGGCCGGTGAGATCAACGCCGAGATGGCGGCCCATGGGCCTGCCCCCTCGGTCAGGGACGACGAGGAGAATTGACCCCGTGGCGATGGCGCTGAACCCGATGGAGCAGTTCGAGGTCAAGCCGCTCATCGCGCGGCCGCTGCTGACCATCGGCGGCCACGACATTTATTTCACCAACCAGGCGCTGCTGATGATCATCGTCGCCGTCGCCGCCTCGCTGTTCCTCACCCTTGCCATGTCCAAGCGCGCCCTGGTGCCCGGCCGCGGCCAGTCGATGGCGGAGCTGTCCTACGAATTCGTCGCCAACATGCTGCAGGGCGCGGCGGGCGAGGACGGGCTGAAATTCTTCCCCTTCGTCTTCACGCTGTTCATCTTCGTGCTGTTCAGCAATTTCTTCGGCATGATCCCGGGCTCGTTCACCGTGACCAGCCAGATCGCCGTGACCTTCGCGCTCGCCTGCCTGGTGATCCTGGCGGTGCTGGTCACCGGCTTCGCCAAGCACGGCATCGGCTTCTTCCGGCTCTTCGTGCCCGACGCGCCGATCCTCCTGCTGTTCCTCCTGGTCCCGATCGAGATCATCTCCTTCCTCACCCGCCCGATCAGCCTCTCGGTGCGCCTCTTCGCCAACATGCTGGCCGGCCACACCATGCTCGCCGTGTTCGGCGGCTTCGTCGTGCTGCTCGGCGGCGCCGGCGGCATTCTCTCGGTGCTCTCCGTCGCGCCGATGGCGCTGATCGTCGCGATCATGCTGCTCGAACTCCTGGTCGCGTTCCTGCAGGCCTATGTCTTCGCGATCCTCACCTGCATCTATCTCAACGAAGCGCTTCACCTCCACGACCATCACTAAAAGGAAGTCACACCATGGATCTCGCAGCAGCGAAAATGATCGGCGCGGGCCTCGCCTGCATCGCCCTCGTCGGCGCCGGCATCGGCATCGGCAACGTGTTCGGCAGCTATCTGTCGGGCGCGCTGCGCAATCCGGGCGCCGCGGCCACCCAGTCGACCAACCTGCTCCTCGGCTTCGCGCTGTGCGAGGCGACCGGCCTGTTCGGCCTCGTCATCGCGCTCCTCATCCTGTTCGCGTTCTGATGGCGGACGCGGCGACCACGGCGACGACGGAAGCAGCCCCGCACCAGGGCGCCGGCTTTCCGCCGTTCAAGACGGAGACGTTCCCGAGCCAGCTTTTCTGGCTCGCGATCACCTTCGCCTTCCTGTTCGTCGTCCTGTGGCGCGTCGCCGGCCCGCGCATTGCCGGCACGATCTCGGCGCGGCGTCACCGCATCGCCGACGACCTGGCGGTGGCGCAGAAGGACCGCACCGGCGCCGAAGCCGCCGAGGCCGCCTACCAGACCGCGCTCGCCGGCGCACGCGCCCGGGCCCAGTCGCTGGCCGACACCAACCGCAAATCGATCGCCGACGAGCTCGAGCGCGACCGTACCGCCGCGAGCGCCAAGGCGCATGACGAGATCGCCGCCGCCGAGGCCCGCATCGCCGCCTCGCGCGAAGCGGCCCGCTCGCATGTCGTCAAGGCGGCGGAGGATGCGGCCATCGCCATCGTCGCACATCTGACCGGGGAGACCGTGTCGGCCGACGACGCGACGGCCGCGGTCCGCGCCGCCACCGGAAGCTGAGCCATGGAAATCCTCAAGGAACCCGAGTTCTGGGTCGCGGTCGGCTTCGTCGCCGTGATCGGCCTCTTGCTCTATGTCCGCGTGCCCCGGATGGTCGCCGGCATGCTCGACGCGCGCGCCGCCGGCATATCGGCCGAACTCGACGAGGCGCGCCGCCTGCGCGAGGAAGCCGAGGCGACCCTCGCCGGCTTGAAGGCCAAGGCCGCCGGCGCCGAGCGCGAAGCCCAGTCCATCGTCGACGAGGCGAAGGCGGAAGCCCAGCGCTTCGCGGTCGAGGCCCGCGCCGCGCTCAGCCAGCAGATCGCGCGCCGCGCCCAGGTCGCGCAGGACAAGATCGCCCAGGCCGAGGCCGCCGCGATGGCCGAGATCCGCCAGCTCGCCGCCGACGCCGCGACCGCCGCCGCCGAAAAGCTTATCGCCGCGCGCATGAACGAGTCCAAGGCCGCCGCGATGATCGAGACCAGCATCAAGGCGCTGGGCAGCAAGCTGAATTAAGGAGCGCTGTCATCCCCGGCCGAGCAGCGCAAAGCGCCGCGAGGGGACCCCGTAGCGACAGCGTGCGGGGACCCAGGCCGCAAACAAGCGCGGCCGGCTGGGTTCGTGCACGACTCAAGCCCCGATCCGCGCCCGGTCTCGCAACACCTCGCGCAGCAGCGCGCGCAGACGCGGAAGATCGGCCGGTGCGAAGGCACGAAGCGGGAGATAACGAACGCTGAGGGGCCGGATGCGCAACAGGAACGCGCGCCGCGTTTCCCTCGTACGGCGAACCGCGCTCCAGGGCATGAACAGCGAAAGGCCGCGCCCATCGGTCAGGCGCAGTCCATCGCTCGCGACATGATAGTCGATGGTCCGCTGCAGGCGATTGAGCGGAAGGAAAAACAGGAACGACAGCGCCACCATCACGACGAACATGATGAGGCAAAACAGGATGACCATGACCATGAGTGTGACGGCGGCGATCACGATGATGTCGAACCGGCCGGGCAGCCCCCTCGGGAGGTCGTAGAACGCGTAAGCCCCGCACGCCAGCCCGACGAGCGGAACCACATATTTCCCGCTCGCATGCCAGCGGGCGAGGAACACGTCTGCGAACCGGATGACGGCGTGTCCCTCGACCGGCTCCATGTCACGCCTTCTCCGGCTGCACCACGCGGATGTGAAGTTCGCGCAGTTGCTTGGGCAAGACCTCGGTCGGCGCGTTCATCAGGAGATCCTGGCCCTGCTGGTTCATCGGGAACATCGTGACCTCGCGGATGTTCTCCTCGCCGGCCAGCAGCATCACGACGCGCTCCAGACCGACCGCGCAACCGCCATGCGGCGGCGCGCCGTGGCGGAACGCGTTCAGCATGCCGCCGAACTTGCTCTCCGTGAAATCGCGGCCGCTGCCGGCGATCTCGAACGCCTTGAGCATCACCTCGGGATCGCGGTTGCGCACCGCGCCCGACAGCATCTCATAGCCGTTGCAGACGATGTCGTACTGGAACACCTTGATGCCCAGGATCGTATCGCGATCCTTCTCCGGATCGAGCGCCATGAAGTCCGGCGTGTCGAATTGCGGCAGCGAGAACGGGTTATGCCCGAAATCGATGCGCTTCTCGTCCTCGTTCCACTCATACATCGGCATGTCGACGATCCAGCAGAACTTGAAGACGCCCTCTTCGACCAGCTTGAGTTCGGTGCCGATCCGCGTACGCGCCAAGCCGGCGAGCTTGGCCGCCCGCTCGGTCTTGTCGGCCGCGAAGAACAACGCGTCGCCGGCCTTGATGCCGGCGCGCGCGACCAGCTCGGCCTGCGCCGCCTCGGGAATGAACTTGGCGATGGGTCCCTTGCCGACGGTCTTGCCGCCATCGTCTTCGAAGATCACATAACCGAGGCCCGCGGCGCCTTCCGAGCGCGCCCATTCGTTCAGCTTGTCGAAAAAGGAGCGCGGCTGCGCCGCGGCGCCCGGCGCCGGGATCGCCCGCACCGTCTTGCCCTTGAACGCCTTGAACGCCACGTCATCCCGCGCGAACACGTCCGACACGTCGCAGATCACGATCGGATTGCGCAGGTCCGGCTTGTCGGTGCCGTATTTCAGCGCCGCGTCCTCATAGGTGATGTGCGGCACCTCGGCGTAGACCTTCCGGCCTTCGGCGAACTCCTCGAACGTCCCCAGCAAGACCGGCTGGATCGCGTCGAACACGTCCTGCTGCGTGACGAAGCTCATCTCCATGTCGAGCTGGTAGAACTCGCCCGGCGAGCGGTCGGCGCGGCCGTCCTCGTCGCGGAAGCACGGCGCGATCTGGAAATAGCGGTCGAAGCCCGCCACCATGATGAGCTGCTTGAACTGCTGCGGCGCCTGCGGCAGCGCGTAGAAATGGCCGGGATAGCGGCGGCTCGGCACCAGGAAGTCGCGCGCGCCTTCCGGCGACGAGGCGGTCAGGATCGGCGTCTGGTATTCGGTGAAGCCCTGCCCGATCATCCGCGTACGGAGCGACTGGATGATCTTGGACCTGAGCACGATGTTCTTGTGCAGCCGCTCGCGCCGCAGGTCGAGGAAGCGGTATTTGAGCCGCGTTTCCTCCGGATAGTCGAGGTCGCCGAACACCGGCACCGGCAGCTCCGGCGCCGTCGCCTGCACCGTCACCGCGTCGATGCGCATCTCGACCTCGCCGGTCGGCAGGTCCTTGTTGACTGTTTCCGACGTGCGCGCCACGACGCGGCCGGTCAGCGTCAGCACCCATTCGGAGCGTGCCTTGTCGCACTCGGCGAAAGCCGGCTCGTCCGGCTCCACCACGCATTGCGTGATGCCGTAATGGTCGCGCAAGTCGATGAACAGAAGCGCGCCATGATCGCGCCGCCGATTGACCCAGCCCGACAGCCGGACGGTCTGTCCGACGTCGCTCTTGCGAAGCTGGCCGCAAGTGTGGGTGCGATAGGCATGCATGGCGAAAAACCTTTGAAAGCAGCGGTGTTTGACGGGTATCCGTGTCGCGGTCAAGGCCCGCGCCGGCATAGTGAAACTGTCGCGAAACCGGGCCTAAGCTGCGGACAGAATAGAGGATTCCCTTGATGAAGCCGATCCGTATTGCCCTTCTTGCCGCCCTCGCCCTGACCGCCGCCCTGCCCGCTTCCGCCAGGCCGGCCCGACACGCCAAGCCGGTTCCGCCGGCGCAAGCGGCGCCGGCTCCCGGAAAGCCGCACAATGTGATCGTCTTCGTCGCCGACGGCCTGCGCTATGACAGCGTCAATCCCGACGTGGCGCCGACCTTCGCCCGCATCGCCAAGGATGGCGTCGATTTCGCCAACAGCCACTCGATCTATCCGACGGTCACCACCGCCAACGCCTCGGCGATCGCCTCGGGCCACTATCTCGGCGACACCGGCGATTACGGCAACACGCTGTTCGTCGACTTCCCCGTGCCCTGCCGCCAGGGCGCCGTCGTGACCTTCCTGGAAGACGATTGCGTGCTGCGCGACGTCAAGGACCACTTCCCCAACGGCTATATGGGCCAGACCACGCTGATCGGCGCCGCGCGCGCCGCCGGCTTCAACACCGCCATCCTCGGCAAGAAGGGCCCCGCCGCGATCCAGAACCTCGGCTCGCTCGATGCCAAGGACGCCCGCGTCGACGATCCGCTCGGCGTCTTCATCGACGACGCCACCAACCGCGCCACCAATCCCGACGGCACGCCGACCAGGAGCACGAGGCTGAGCGGCGCGCTCGGCGCCGAATCCTTCGCCGCCACCGGCGACGACCGCCCCGCCTTCACCAGCGCGCCGAACCTGACGCAGCAGGCCTGGCTCGTTTCCATCGCCGCGCAGGCGCTGGTTCCCGATCTCAAGGACAACGGCAAACCCTTCGTGATGCTTTACTGGTCCCGCGACCCCGACGCGACGCAGCACTCGGCCATCGACAGCGAGGGGCGCCTCGTGCCCGGCATCAACAGCGCGAGCGCGCGCATCGCCATCGCCAGCGCCGATTTCCAGCTTCGCGTGTTGATGGAGGCGCTGAAGCTCGCCGGCCAGGACGGCACCACCGACATCTTCGTCACCGCCGATCACGGCTTCTCGACCATCGCCAAGGGCATCCCGCCGGCCGACGGTTCGACGCCGCCGGCTTCCCTGCCCCAGGGCTTCCTCGCCTTCGACGTGGCGCAATGGCTGGGCGGCCAGAAGCTGTTCGATCCCGATCGCTCCAACACCGAGATCGTTCGCGACGACGGCGACCGTCCCAGCCAGGGCAACGCCCTGATCGGCCCGAGCGCCGAGGCGCCCGCCGCCATCGTGGCCTCGAACGGCGGCACGGACTTCATCTACGCGCCCGGCCCGGGCGGAGCCGCCACCGCCAAGGCGATCTTCGCCAAGCTGGTCTTGGCGTCCTATGTCGGCGCCCTCTTCGTCAACGACGCGCTCCTGAACGCCGATCCGGCCGCCTTCGCCGGTGCGCTGCCGATGAGCCAGATCAACCTGATCGGTTCCTCCAGCCTGCCGCAGCCGGCTATCGTCGTCGGCTTCCGCTCCTTCCTCGCCAAGGGCTGCACCGCGACCCCGTCCCTGCTCTGCACCGTGGAGATCGCCGACACGCCGCTCCACACCGGCCAGGGCATGCACGGCACCTTCAGCCGGGCCGACACGCGGAACTTCATGGCCGCCATCGGACCGGATTTCCGCAAGGGCTTCGTCGACACCGCCCCGGTCAGCAATGCCGACATCGCGCCGACCGTCGCCCATATCCTGGGGATATCCCTGGCCGGACCCGGCACCCTGACCGGCCGCCCCGCCATCGAAGCCCTTGTGGGCGGCGCACCGGTGACGGCGACGTCCGGGACGCTCCGCTCGGCCCCCGGTGCCGGCGGGTTGCGCACCGTCCTGGAGTACCAGCAGGTGGGCACCGTCCGCTATTTCGACGCCGGCGGCATCCCCGGCAGGACGGTGGGGCTCAAGGCCAAATAGCCGCGCGCAAGGGCCGCGCGAATCCGCTATCACGATCCGATGCGGATCGTGGACAACAATGCCGACCTCAGCGCCCTCATCGCCGAGATGGAGGACGCGCCCTATATCGCGCTCGATACCGAGTTCATGCGCGACCAGACCTATTGGCCCAAGCTCTGCCTGATCCAGGTGGCGGCGCCGGGCGTCGAGGCCATCGTCGACCCCCTGGCCGAGGGCATCGACCTGGCGCCCTTCTACGAACTCCTGAAAAAGCCCGGCATCGTCAAAGTGCTGCACGCGGCGCGGCAGGACATCGAGATCTTCCACCACCAGGGCGGCATGATCCCCGATCCTTTGTTCGACAGCCAGATCGCCGCCATGGTCGCGGGCTTCGGCGACGCGGCGTCCTACGAAACGCTCTGCCGCAAGATCGCGCATGTCGAGATCGACAAATCCTCGCGCTTCACCGACTGGTCGCGCCGGCCCTTGAGCCAGAAGCAGCTCGACTATGCCATCGGCGACGTCACCCATCTGCGCACGATCTACGAATATCTGAAGAAGCAGCTCGAGAAGACCGGCCGCGCCTCCTGGGTGCAGGAGGAGATCGCGGCGCTGCAGGATCCCGATCTCTACGCGCTGCATCCAGAGACGGCGTGGAAGCGGCTGAAGCCGCGCACCTCCAACAAGCGTTTCCTCGCGATGATCGCCGCGCTGGCCGCCTGGCGCGAGCGCGAGGCCCAGGCCCGCGACATCCCGCGCGGCCGCGTCCTCAAGGACGAGGCCTTGATGGAGATAGCCGCTCATCCGCCGGAGGATGCCGACGCGCTGGAGCGCATCCGCGCCGTGCCCAAGGGTTTTGCCAATTCGCGTCTCGGCAAGACGCTGATGGACGCCATCGAGGAGGGCCGCCATGCCAAGCCGCCCGAGCCCCTGGAGCTGGACCGCCCGCGGCGGCGCCGCGAACCGAGCCAGGCCGCGGTCGATCTTCTCAAGACGCTGCTGCGCCTGCGGGCCGAGGCGGTGGGCGTCGCGCCGCGCCTGATCGCCAATGCCGACGACATCGAGCGCCTCGCCGCCCTGGAGGACGAAGGCGTCCCGGCGCTGCATGGCTGGCGTGCCCAGGTCTTCGGCAACGACGCGCTCGCCTTGCGCAAGGGCGACCTCGCCATCGCGCTGGAAGGCGGCGAGGCGGTGGTGGTGGAGCTGGAGGATTAGCTAGAACGTCGCGATGGTTATCCCGACATTGGCCGACTGGTTGACGGAGCGGCCGCCGGTAAAGGCCTCGTAGGCCGCGAAGGCCTGGATGCCGTCGGCGAGTGCGTATCCGGCATGAAGGCCGAGGTCGGCGCCCGTGCCGTCATCTCCCGGCGCTTCGATGACGAGCAGCGGGCCGCCGGCCGTGAAGCTCACGGGCAGTCTGGGGGCCAGATCGCCGAACCGTGTGGCGACGCGCGTGAATCCGCCGACCTCGAAGCTGGGAGACAGCGGAATGCTAGCATCGAGACCGGCATAGAACTGCCCGCGCCGGAAGTCGGCGGATGGCGCCTGCAGCGCCAGAGCCGATCCGGTCTCGACGAAGCCGCCCATGTGAACGCCGGTATAGGTGAGGCCCGCATGCGGTGTCAGGACGACGTCGTCCATCGTGAAGCGCCAGCCGGCTTCGGCGCCGCCGAAATAGACATTGACGCCGTCGCGACTGGTGGCGGTCTCGCCGAGGCCGATGGGCGAGACCGTGGTCGAGAGATGACCGGAGCCGAGGCCGATGGCCGCGTGGGCAAACAGCGGACCGGACTCGAAGGCAGCGTTGAACGCGGCCGTCGTCAGGTCGAAGCCGCCGCTCTCGCCGGCGTCATGCAACCCCAGGCTGGTGCGGCCCCAATCGACCGACGCGCCGATGCGCAGAGCGTCGGTAAGCCGATACTGGAAGCCGCCATTGATGCCGCCGCCGCTACGCGAATCGCCCGGCGTGTCGCCGCGCCCGGGCGTGGTCGATGCCTGGCCCCAGCCGTCGATCCACAGGCCTTGCGCGTCATCGGACATGGCGAACAGCCGCGCGATGAAGCCCTCCGCCTGCTCGAAGCCCGCCACGGCCGCCACCGCATGCACCGTGCCGATGGGTTTGACCGTGCCTGTCAGCGTGTAGACCTCGGAGGTCAGGGTGTCGGTCGTGGTCGTCGTCGCCTGGTCGATATAGTCGGTGGTGCCGGTGTCGACATTGAAGACGACCTGCCCGCCTGCAAGGAGGACCGGTGTCCCGCCGCTCGAGCAGGTCGGCCTGGCCGTACTCGGGAGGCTTGCGACGCTGACTCCGCAGGTCGAACGTGTCCCGATGTAAAGGCTTGGCGTTGGACCCCGCACGACGCCGTTGACGACATTCTCGACAACATAGAAGCAGATTGGCGACAGCCCACCAGTTGCTTCGCAGGGCGCGCTGAACGCTCCAATCACGGCGCCGTTGTAGGACACCTCTCCGTTCGTCTGATTTATGACAAAATCCGTGCCGGGAATCGTGCCGTTATCGAAAGTCGTTACAGTGTTGGAGATGACCGTGTGATCAAGGCTGTAGGTCGTGACCGAAGATGAGGTCGTCGTCACTGTCCGGCTGGTCAGGGTCGGGCCGAGAATGACGACGCCAGGGCCGCCGGCCGTCGTGATCGCCAGACGCGCCTGCCCAACGCCGGCCTGGACGGCGGGATCGCTGAACGGCAAGGCGAAGGTCCGGTCGTAGAGCGGCGCGCCGCCGGTGATTTTGCCGATCAGTTCCGTTCGGAAAGATGTCGTCTGGTTGGTGACGACGCTCGGCGCATTGAAGACAAGTTCCTCGCTCGTAGAGGCTGTGAATCCGGTATCCCCGAAGGCATAAAAGCAGTTATTGGCCGCGATTGTGCAATCGGGGAGTGCGGCCTGGGCAATCGCCGGCGTCGATGTGATCCATGCCGCGGCCACCAGCAGCGCGACCGAACCCACCCTGCGCGCCCCGCCGCGCATCGCAAAACTGTCCATCATCCCGTCCAAAGCCGATCCGCCGAGGCGAAACTAGGACGCGGCACGCGTCATCCGCATCATTCAGGTGAATGGTGCCGCCGCCGCATGCTCCAAACGCCGTAAATCCGGGAAAATCCACGGCGCCGGGCGCCGGCCTTGCCGCGGCGCGCGATCTCGGATTTTCTGCCTGCGAGAGCCTCGGCCGCGACGCGCGCTGCGGCAGGGAACGTGCAATGGGCGACATATCCGACCGGGAAGGCCTGCTGGATCTCGTTTACGAGACCGCCATCGATGCCGGCCTGTGGCCGGCGCTGCTGGAGCGTTTCGCGGGCCTGATCGGCGGCCATGCCGCGGCGCTGCGGTCCTATACCGTGTTCACGGAAGTCGGCAGCGTGGTGGCGGCGGGTTTGGACTCCGTCGATTTCGGCAACCGTCTTGGCCGGTTTGCCGATCGAAACCCTTTGAAGTCGCAGCCGGGCCGATTGCATCCGAAGGCGCGTGGGCGCGGCGGACGCTGGCTACCCGGCATGATGCGGGATGTGGATTGGCTGGCCAAGGACGAATTCGTCCGCACGGAATACTACAACGACTTCTACACGGCCTTCGACATCCATTCCGACATCTCGATCGGGCTGACCTTCGAAGACGGCAAATGGACCGGGATCGACGCCTATCGCGCACAGCGCCAGGGGCCGTTCACGGCCGCCGATCTCGCCTTTTGTGCCGCGCTGCATCCGCATCTGATACGGGCGCAGAAGCTGGGCCGAAAGCTTTCCGAGGCCCGCGCCGTCGCCCAAAGCCTCGCGCACATCGTCGACCGGTCGCCCGACGCCCTGTTCCTCATCGACCGGACGGGACGCGTCCGCCATGTCAACAGCGCCGGCGAAGCCATGCTCGCGCGGCGTGACGATTTGACGGTCGTGGGCGGCATGCTCATCGCCTGCCGCGCGGAATCCGGAAAACGGCTGCAAGCCCTGATCGGCGCCGCCGGATCGCGCGATCCGCAGGTCCGGCAAGGCGGCGCGATGGCCCTGACATCGGCGGCAACGGAGGCGCGGCTTTCCATCACCGTCGCGCCGCTGCGCGCCGAACGCTTGTCGGACGACGGCCCCTGCGTTCTCGTGGGAGTCAGCGATCTGGACGCGCCGTGGCGCATCGCGGACCAGCAATTGCGGGACCTGTTCGCCCTCACGGTCGCGGAGATCCGCGTGACCCGCTGGCTGCTGGAAGGCCAGGCGCCGCGCGAAATCGCAAATCAACTCGGCATCAGCCTTAACACGGTGCGATCGCAGCTTGCCAGCATCTTCGAGAAGACCGGCACGACCGGCCAGGCCGAGCTTTCGCGTTTGCTGGTGCGTGCTGGCGGCGGTGTGCTGCAATAGATTGGGTGTCCCGTCCGGGGCCCGAACGCGGTCCCGCCGGAATCGGCCAACGATACTCTAGTTCAGCTCCGGCCCGCCGGTCGCCAGGTCGGCCTCTTCCTCGCCGGTGTAAGGGTCCTCGTCGGGGCCGAGCTCGTCGCTCGGGCTCGGCACGTCGAAGCCGGCGGGCGGGATGGCCTCCAGGAAGCCGGCCGCCTTCAGCTCGTCCACGCCCGGCAGGTGGTTCACATTCTCCAGCCCGAACTGGACCAGAAAGGCCTCCGTCGTGCCGAAGGTCACCGGCCGGCCCGGCGTCTTCTTGCGGCCGCGGATCTTCACCCAGCCGATCTCCATCAGCACGTCCAGCGTCCCCTTGGACAGCATGACGCCGCGAATATCCTCGATCTCGGCCCGCGTGACGGGCTGGTGATAGGCGATGATCGCCAGTGTCTCGATCGCCGCGCGGCTCAGCCGCCGCTGCTCGGGCTGCTCCTTGCGCAGCAGGAAGGCGAGGTCCGGCGCGGTGCGGAACTGCCATTTTCCCGCGACATTCGAGAGGTTTACGCCGCGCTTCTCATAGACCGCCTGAAGCTCGGCCAAGAGCGCAGGCACATCCGCCCCTTCTGGCAGCGATGTTGACAATGCCGTCGCATCGAGCGGCTCGCTCGCGGCGAACAGCAAGGCTTCCGTCATGCGCAGATGCTCGGCGTTTACGCCCACGGCCTCGTCGGCTGGCGTCTCCTGTTCCACTTCCACTCCCATTTCCGTTTCGATCTTGGCGACCAGGCGGGCGACTCCACTCATGGCGAGACCTCAGCGATAGGCGCGATCTTGTCGCGAATATAAACCTCTTCGAACGGCGCCATCTGGCGGATTTCGATCCGTCCGTCCCGCGCCAGTTCCAGGCAGGCGAGCAGCGTCGAGGCCAGCGCCGAGCGCCGCCGCTGTCCGCCGGACCATTCGAACGGCAGAAGCCGCTCCAGCCCGCTCCAGTCGGCGATGCGCCCCAGCATCCGCTCCAGCCGCGCCCGCGCCTCCTCGATCAGAAGCACCGGGGCGTGCTGGCGGACATAGTTCTTGCCGCCCAGCGTCTTGGTGCGCTGCGTCGCATAGGCGGTCAGGAGGTCGAACAGCGTGTCCTTGTAGGTCTTCAGCTTGACCACATTGACCGGCTCGGGATCGCCCCTGCCGAAGACATCGCGCCCCAGCCGGTCGCCGGCCATCAGCCGCGCCGCCGCCTGGCGCATCGCCTCCAGGCGCTGCAGCCGCCAGCGCAGCCGAGTCGCCATCTCGTCCGCCGTCGGCTCGCCGTCCACGGTCGGCGGCTGCGGCAGGATCAGGCGCGACTTGAGATAGGCCAGCCACGCCGCCATCACGAGATAATCGGCCGCCAGCTCCAGGTTCATCTTCTTCGCGGATTCGATGAATTCGAGATACTGGTCCGCGAGCTTCAGGATCGAGATCTTCGCGATGTCGACCTTCTGGTTGCGCGCCAGGGTCAGCAAAAGGTCGAGCGGCCCTTCGAAGCCGTCGACATGCACCATCAGCGCCTCGTCGGCCAACGCCACGATGGCGTCGAAATCGCCGAAATTCTCGCCTGCGTCGCTCATGCGCCCACGTCGCGATAATCGGCGCCCATGAGCTCGGCCAGCCGCGCCTCGGCGCCCGCCGGATCGAACGCGTCCGGCGCGCTCAAATGCGACAGCGCGTGTTCCGCGCGCCTGAGCGCCTGCCCGTCCAGTTCCTTCACCTCGGATGCCACTTCGGCCATCTCGTCCATCTTGCCGTTGCAGTGAAGCACCACATCGCAGCCCGCAAACAGTGCAGCCTTTGTACGCACCGACAAGGGCCCGTCCAGCGCGTTCATCGAAAGATCGTCCGATATCAACAGGCCGTCGAATCCGATCTCGCCGCGAATCACGTCGCGAATCACCTTCGGGCTGGTGGTCGCAGGGCGCTGGGGATCGATGCTCTCGTAGACGACATGCGCCGTCATCGCCATCGGGCAGGTATTGAGGCTCCGGAACGTCACGAAATCGGTGGCGCTGAGCTCCTCGGCCTCCGTCGCCACGCGCGGCAGCGCCAGATGCGAATCGGCGGTGGCGCGGCCATGGCCGGGGATGTGCTTCATGACGGGCAGCACGCCGCCTTCCAGCAGGCCTTCGATCTGCGCCCGGCCCAGATCGATTATCGCGGCCGGATCGGCCGCGAAGGCGCGGTCGCCGATCACGGCGTCGGCGCCCGCCACCGGCACGTCGAGCACCGGCAGGCAATCGACGTTGATTCCGAGCTCGGTCAGGTCGTGCGCGATCAGCCTGGCATTCAGATAGACCGCCTCCAGCGCCGCCTCGTGGCTCGCGGCATAGACCTCGCCGAAGCGCGCCGCGGGCAGCCTGGCCTTCCAGGCGGGCGGCTTCAGCCGCGCCACGCGCCCGCCTTCCTGGTCGATCAGCACCGGCGCGTTCGCATCGCCGACCGTGTCGCGCAGCGACGCCACCAGCGCGCGGATCTGATCCGCAGGGCCGATGTTCCGCGCGAACAGAATGAACCCCCAAGGCCGGAGCTCGCGGAAAAAATCCCGCTCCGCGGCGCCAAGCTCGAAGCCGGCGCAGCCATAGATCGCGCGTGTCCGCATTCCCCTACTCTTTCGTCCGGCTACTTCGCCAGGAGGCAGTCGCCGCCCTCGGCCTTCAGCTTCGCGCACAGGGCGCTCGCCTCGGCCTTGCTGCCCGCCACGATGCGCAGGCGATGCCACGTTCCCTTGGCCCCGAGATCCACCGCCTGCACATCGGACGACAATCCGCCCACCAGCGAGGCGTGCTTGGCCTTGTACGCGGCCCAGGCGGCGTTGGCGTCCGCCGCGGACTTGTACGACCCGATCTGGAGCAGCCCCGAACCGGTCGGCGGAGCCGTCGCAGGCGCGGTAACCGGCGCGGGAGCCGGCTTGGGGGGCGGCGTCACGGCCGCCGTCTGAGTCGGGGCCGGCTTCGGTTCGACCGGCGCGGGCTTGACGGCAGCGGGCTCGGGCTTCGGCGCCGCGGGCGGCGCGACGACCGGCTTGGTCGCCGGCACCTGCGCCGGCGCCATGGCCATGGACTGAGGCTTGGGAGGCGGCGGGGCCGGCGTAGCCTGAACGGGGGCCGGCTTCATAGCATCGTTCGACGGCGGCGCGGTGTCGTTGCCGGCATCGGCGTCGGACGGCGCGGGCTGCTGATAGATTTTGAGGCCGGTATAGGGCGTCGGCGTCCCGCCGGCATTGTCCGGCGCCACCTTGGCCGGACCCTGGTCGGCCGCGATCACGCGGGGAGCCTCCGCGTGGCCCTGCTGCACGCCCTTCTGATAGGCGAGCCAGACCACGGCACCGAACGCCGCCAGTACGAGCAACGCGATGACGATCAGGAGCGGAAGGCGCGAGCCTTCGACGTCTTCCTCGTCCTCGGCGGCGTCGAACACGCGCACGTCGTCCGATCCTCTCTCGAAATTGGCCATGGTCCCGGCTCCGATTCTCTTGACCCTAATCTAGCACCCGTCCGCGCCCGAATCATGGCGGCCTAAAGCTCGATAACCTCACGGAAAACCCGGCCATATTCCAGCAGCGCGTAGCGGTCCGTCATCCCCGCGATGTAGTCGCGCACCACCCCGCCCGTCACGGCGTCCCCCGGCGCGCCGCAGAGCGCCGCCCAGTCGGCCGGCATCTGGGAAGGTTCCGCGCTGAACGCCGCGAACAGTTCGGCGACCACCGCCTTGGCCCGGCCGATCGGCACCATGACGCGCGGGTGGCGGTACATATGCGCGAACAGGAAGCGCTTGAGCGCGTCCACCTGGCTTGCCATGGATGGGGAGAACGCCGCGAGGGCACCTGTCTGCGCGCGGACGTCCTGCGCAGAGGCGAGCCCCGCAGCGGCGATCCGGGCCCGCGTCTGCGCCAGCAGGTCGTCGACCATCTCGCTCATCAGTGTACGGACAAGCTCGCCGATGAAGCGCCCGAGTTCCAGCCGCCCGAACCGGTCCAGCACCCGCCGGACATGAGGGCCCGCCAGCGGCGCGCCGGCGAGATCGTCGATGGTGAACAGCTCCGCCCGCAAGCCGTCATCGATGTCGTGGTTCACATAGGCGATGTCGTCGGCCAGGGCCGCGACCTGTGCCTCCAGCGACGGCCAGCGCCCAAGATCGAGCGGCCAGCGCGCGTCGAACGACTCGATCGGGCCGGCCAGCGGCGGTTTCAGCGGCCCATTGTGTTTGACCAGGCCCTCCAGCGTCTCCCAGGTCAGGTTCAGTCCGTCGAAGGCGGCATAGCGGTGCTCGAGCTTGGTCACCAGCCGCAGCGCATGGGCATTGTGGTCGAAGCCGCCGATGCCCTCGGTCGCCGCGTTCAGCGCCTCCTCGCCGGCATGGCCGAACGGGGTGTGGCCGAGGTCGTGCGCCAGCGCCAGGCTCTCGGCCAGGTCCTCGTCCAGCGCCAGCACCCGCGCCAGGCTGCGGGCGATCTGCGCCACCTCCAGCGAATGGGTCAGCCGCGTGCGGTAATAGTCGCCCTCATGCTGCACGAAGACCTGGGTCTTGTGCTTCATCCGGCGGAAGGCGGCCGAGTGGATGATGCGGTCGCGGTCGCGCTGATAGCAGGTCCGCGTCGCGCTCTCCCGCTCTTCGAAATACCGGCCCAGGCTCTGCGAGGGACGCGCGGCGAAAGGCGCGCGCGCCGACGGCGCCTCGTAAAGCGGGGGAATCAGGGAGCCCTTAGGCATGACGGGGCTTTTACCCCCTTTTGCGTGGCGGGGTCAGCCACTACATAATGAGCGCATGACCGTCGAAACCGCTCTGCCCGTGACCGTTTCCGCCCGCGCCGCCAGGCGCATCGCGGAGATCCTGAAGTCGGAACCCGCGCCCACCATGCTCCGGCTGGCGGTGACCGGGGGCGGCTGCTCCGGGTTCCAGTACAATTTCGCGCTCGACGACGCACGCATGGACGACGACCTCGTGGTCGAGCGCGACGGCGCCACGGTGCTGATCGATCCGGTCAGCCTCGACTTCCTGAAGGGCGCGGAGATCGATTTCTCCAACGACCTGATCGGCGCCGCCTTCAAGGTCAACAACCCGAATGCCCAATCCTCCTGCGGCTGCGGCACCAGTTTCTCGGTCTGAGAAATATTTCGCGGCAAGAAAATATCGTTCGCCGCGGCACGGCGGAAAAACTTATCCACGCAGCAATTTCAGAGTCTCCGCATCCTCCGCGGCTTCGTGTGAATCCTCTGTTGGATAACCGCTGAAAAAATCGCATCCGGAAAAATTTCAGACAGCCCCTTGAACCGAGTCGGTCTAGGCACCAAATCAGCCACATCCCGATACCTATGAGCAGGCAGTAGGCGGCGCGAACGCGCGTCGCCCCGGCGTCGAATCCCGGCTAGACTTGCCGCCTCACCGAGGGCCGCCATGAAGATCGCCACCTGGAACGTCAACTCGATCCGCACGCGCCTCGACGCGGCCGTGATGTGGCTCAAGGAAGCCAATCCGGATGTCGTCTGCCTCCAGGAATTGAAGTGCCAGGAGGAACAGTTCCCGCGCGAGGCGTTCGAGGCCCTCGGCTATAATTGCGCCGTACACGGACAAAAGAGCTACAACGGCGTCGCGATCCTCTCCAAGCGCCCGATGGAGGACGTCACCCCGCGACTGCCCGGCGACGACGCCGACAACCATTCGCGCTACATGGAAGCGGTGATCCCCGGCGAGAAGGGCATGGTGCGCGTCGCATCGATCTACGCGCCCAACGGCAATCCGGTCGGCACGGAGAAGTTCACCTACAAGCTCGCCTGGCACGAGCGGCTGCATCGTCGCGCGAGACAGCTTCTGCTGGGCGAGGAGGCCGTCGCCTTGATGGGCGACTACAACATCATTCCGATGCCGGAGGACTGCAAGGATCCGAAGAACTGGGTGAAGGACGCGCTCTACCAGCCGGAATCGCGCGCCGCGTACCGCAAGCTCGCCAATCTCGGCTATACCGACGCCTTCCGCGCCTGCAACACCGAGCCGCATCAGTACACCTTCTGGGACTATTTCGCCGGCTCCTTCGAGCGCAACAACGGCATCCGCATCGACCACGTCATGCTGACGCCCCAGGCCGCCGACCGCCTGAAAAGCTGCGTCATCGACAAATATGTCCGCGAACGCGAGAAACCGTCGGACCACGTGCCCATCTGGTGCGAACTGGCGGTCTAGGAGGTGCCATGGTCCGTCTCGATCATCTGAGCCTTCCCGTCCGCGACTGGCAGCGATCGCGCGACTGGTACCGCGACAGCCTCGGTTTCGTCGTCGAATTCGAGATCCCGGAGCGCAAGACGGCGGCGATGAAGGACGACGCCGACCTGACCGTCTTCCTCACGCAAGGCGACGTCGTGCCCTGCCCCGGCCTCGCCTTCACCCTCCAGGTCGACAACGTCGACGCCAAACACCGCGAACTTGCCGGCAAAGGCTTTGCCTTCGTTCATCCGCCGATGAAGGTCTTCTGGGGCTATGGCGCCGAACTGCTCGATCCCGACGGCTACCGTCTCCAGCTCTGGGACGAAACGTCGATGAGGGAAAAAGGCGGGGGATAAGTCGGATATCGAAGGCGCCCGCCACGCTTCGCGCCCCAGTTGCGTTTGATCAATGAACGATAGCGACGGGTGGGGAATAGTCGGATTCGGATCATCGGCTAGAGGCGACATTGGCGCGTTCTGACATCTCGGTTGCGGCATGCGGCTGTCGGAAGAAGGCCTGAACGCCGTCCTGGCGCAGGCGCTGGTCGCGGCACTCGTCGTCGACCAGCGGGGCATTATTTGCTTCGCCAACGCGGCGGCCGAACAGGCTTTCGGCTACCCAGCGCCTGACATGCTCGGGCATCCGCTGGAGCTCCTGATTCCGCCGTCGTTACGCGACGCGCATCGGCGCGGGTTCGACCGTTTCATGTTGTCGCCGTCCCCCGTCACGCTGACGCCGCGGCCGACCTTGCGCGCCTTGCATCGCGACGGACACGAATTTCTCATCGACATCCGGCTGTCGCCGATCGAAACCGAGGCCGGACCGCGCGTCTATTGCGTGGTGCAGGATGTTTCGCGGCAGCGGCGGCTGGAAGAAGAGCACGACAAGGCGCTCCTGGATCTGACGCAGGCCAAGGCCGAGGCCGAAGCGGCGAGCGCCATGAAGTCGTGGTTCATCGGCGCCGCCGGCCACGATTTGCGCCGGCCGCTGCAGGCCGCGCAGGCTTATCTGAGCGTGATGGAACAGAAGCTGGAGTATGGGGAACTCGAGGACATCGCCGTCAAGACGCGTCAATCGCTGGCCGCGATGGCGAGCATCCTGGACGTCCTGTTGGATCTCGGCCAGATCGACAGCGGCACGATCAAGCCGCGTATCGCCGATTTCAGGCTCGGGGAGCTCGTGCAGCGCGTGATTGCCAGCTGCCAACCCCAGGCGGCGATCAAGGATTTGCGGCTGACCTGCGAAGGCGAAGACCCTGTCGTGCGCAGCGACCCGGCGCTCCTGGAACGCATCGTGACGAACTTCGTCGGTAACGCCGTGCGCTACACCGAATCCGGCGGCGTCAGCGTGAGCTGCGAAGCCGCCGACGACGTCGTCCGCTTGTCGGTGTCCGACACCGGAATCGGAATCCCGCCGGAGTCACTTGCCACCATTTTCGACGACTACGTGCAGTTGGGAAACCTGGCGCGGGATCGCCAGCGCGGCATGGGCCTCGGCCTTTCGATCGCCAAGCGTCTCGCGCAAGCGCTCGGGCACTCTATTTCCGTGCGGTCGACGCCAGGCGAAGGTTCGACCTTCACCGTGGAAATTCCCGAAGGGCATGGGGACTCCAAACGAAGGGCGGAACAAAGAGACGTTCCAATCCAATCACCGGCCTCGACTTCCGGAACGTTTTTGCTGGTCGACGACGATTCCAATATCCGCGAGTCGCTCGCCATGCTGCTGGAGACGTTCGGTATGACCGTACATACCGCAGCGAACGGTGCCGAGGCACTCGCATTGATCGCTGGAGGACTCCGGCCCGACATGATCCTGACCGACTACCGCCTGCCCGGCTATGACGGACTCGAAGTCATCGCGCGCGTTCGCGGCGCCCTGAATTCGGAGGTGCCGGCCATCCTGATAACCGGCGACATGGCGCCACGGTCAGCCGCCCATCCGGCGAACTTCGCGCTGCTCTACAAGCCATTCTCCGCCGAAGAGTTGAGGACGCTGATCGAGAAGATGCGCCGCAAGCCGGGTCCGAAGCTCACGCTGGTCTCGAGCACATAGGCCCGCCATCAGCGCAATTCCTCGGTCGCGTCGCGTTCGAAGATCGCTTCGAGGCTCGTCAGGTTCATCCCGTGCTTCAGCCAGTTATAGGGTGTGAGGTTCACCGACTTGATCATCGCCCGCACGATCCCGCCGTCCGCATCGAGATCGAAATCGAGCACATTGATGCAGCCGGTGTCCTGCTCGAAGGCGCCCATGGCGGAAAGGCCCGCGCCGCAGGCCCAGCTCAGCACCAGACGGTTGATCCCCTCATGCGCCACCACCAGCGCCGTGTGCCAGCCCGTCTCGCCGAGCAGCCGCCTCAGCGCGGCCACCGCGCGCGCCTGGGCCTTGGCATATTCCTCGCCGCCCTGGTGGTTGGTGGCGCCCGGATTGCCGGCCTCCGAGAACCGGATCTTCATCCGCTCGATCATCTCGGCGCGGTTCTTGGGCGGCGGGTCCATCGAACCGCCCGCGATCTCGACCAGGCCCTCGTCGATCTCGAGCGGCGGCGGCGCGGCTTGCGCCGCCAGCACATAGGACGCCGTCTGATGCGTGCGCGGATAGCCCGAGCACACCGCGCGGTCGAAGGCGACATGCGACAGCGCCGCGCCGGCGGCCTCCGCCTGGAACCGTCCGCGCGTCGTCAGGGGCACGATGTTGATCGCACCCTCCGCCGCGACATGCTTGGCGAGGTAGTCCACATGGCCGTGCCGCATCAGATAGATGCGCCGGCGCGAAGCCGTTCCGGGAAGCGCGTTCATGGAGCCTAGATCGCACCCGCGCTTGACAGTTTCGCGACCTCGTCGGCCGAGAAGCCCCAGGCAGCGAGCGCGGCGGCGTTGTCCGGGCTTTCCGGCGGCCCCTGCACTTCCGCGACAGTGCGCGAGAAGCGCGGCGACGGCGCCGGCTGCACCACACCACCGACCTCGACGAAGGTCTGCCGCGCCACATTGTGCGGATGCTTGGGCGCTTCGGCCAGCGACAGCACCGGCGCATAACAGACATCGGAGCCCAGCATGAGCGCATCCCATTCGTCGCGCGTCCTGGTCTTGATCGCGGCCGCCAGCTTGTCCTTCAGCGACGGCCAGGCATGGCGATCCATCTGCGCCGCGAACGCCGGGTCGGTTATTTCCGCCTTCTCCATCAGCTCCTTGTAGAACTGCGGCTCGATCGAGCCGAGCGCGATGTATTTGCCGTCCTTCGTCTCATAGGTATCGTAGAAATGCGCCCCGCCATCGAGCAGGTTCTGGCCGCGCTCGTCCTTCCACATGCCCATCGCCGCCATGCCGTAGAACATCGACATCAGCGAGGCGGCACCGTCGGTCATCGCGGCATCGACGATCTGGCCCTTGCCCGAGACGCGCGCCTCTAGGATGCCGCACACCACGCCGAAGGCGAGATAGAGCGCGCCGCCGCCGAAATCGCCGACCAGGTTGAGTGGCGGCACCGGCTTGCCGCCGGCGGGACCGATGCCGTGCAGCGCGCCGGTCAGCGCGATGTAGTTGATGTCGTGCCCCGCCGCATTGGCGAGCGGGCCGGTCTGACCCCAGCCGGTCATCCGGCCGTATACGAGTTTCGGATTGCGCTTGAAGCACACATCGGGTGCGACGCCGAGCCGCTCCATCACGCCGGGGCGGAACCCTTCGATCAGCGCGTCGGACCTCTCGATCAGAGTCAGCGCCGCCTCGACGGCCTCGGGCTTCTTCATGTCGAGCGCCACCGCCTTGCGGCCGCGATAGGTGATCTCGGCGTTCGACGGCGAACGGCCGCCCTTGCGATCGATGCGGATGACCTCGGCGCCCATGTCGGACAACAGCATCGCCGCGAAGGGACCCGGCCCGATTCCGGCGAATTCCACCACTCGAACGCCCTTCAGGGGACCCATGCAAACCCTCATCGCAATTGCGCCGCATTTCCCTCTTAGCCGTCCATTCCGGACAGGACAACAGAGGGGAAGAGCATGCGCCGACGCTTATTCGCAGCCGCGATCTTCGCCCTTGGCGCCGCTACGGCAACCGCCGCGGATGCGGCGCCGACGCTGGTTTTCAAGGTCGACAAGGTCACCGCCGCGATCGTGCGGAACCACCTGGTGGTCAGCGCGACGGGCGCGGTCCGAACCGGCGGCTGGAGGCAGCCCCGTCTGCACATGCGGGAATTTCACATTCCCGAATCGGACACCGAGATCATCGAGTTCCTCGCCTCGCCCCCAGCCGCGGGCGCGGTCGTGATCCAGGCGCTTCTGCCGGTCACCGCGACGGCGGTGTTCCCGCTGCCGCGCTATGCGACGGTCCAGGTCAAGGTGGTGTCGGAGACCAACAGCATCACGGCGCCGATCGGCGCGCCGCAGAACCCCTAAACCGGCCGCACGCGGCGCGGGGCACCGAGCGCGCACTCAAGCGCGGCACGATCCCAGCGTCCGGCATCGGCGGCGGCGGCATAGCTGGTCTCGAGGAAATCGAGAAGCATTCCGTCCGGATCGGCGGCGGCGCGCACCGTATCGTATGGCAGGACGAACTCGCCCAAAGCTGCTTCGAACCGGCCGGCGGCGACCGCGCGATCGCGATACCCTTCGGGTTCGGGATAGGCATAGGAATAGAACGCGGCTTGCGGAAACGTATCGCTGCCCGGCCAGAATCCGGCGCTGCTTACCTCGTGCGAATAGGCCTCGCGCACCACGGCGTCCGGCAATCCCGGAACGCCGCCCGGATGCGGCGGGGCGATCCGTCCGGAAAAGCGCGTTACCGCGAGATCGAAGCTGCCCCAGAAGAAGTGCACCGGACTGACCTTGCCCAGGAAGCCGCTGCGAAACAGCTTGAAGACACGGTCGCTCTGCAGCAGCGCACGCCAGAACCTATGCGCGGCGTCGGCGTCATAGCTCTTGTGCAGCGTATCTTCGGAAAACGGGATCGGGTTGGCGAGTTCATTGGGCATTTCGGCAATAGAAACCGTCACACCCAACGTATCCAGCATCGCAAGGACCGCATGGTAGAAGTCGGCCACCGTCCGCGGTTCGAGCGCAAGCGCGCGCTCCAGGCCCTGGCTGGTACGAGCGACCAGTCGATGCGCGATGAAATCGAATTCGATCTCGAGCACCTCGTTGCCGAACGGAATGGGCGACGTGCCGAGTCCGCGTCCTGTCATGTAGAGGGGCACCTGCCAGGAGTGGTTGATCCAGGGCGTCAGGGCCAGACGGACTTTGCCGACGATCTGCGTCCAGAGCTGCAGCGTCATGGCCGTGTCGCGCCACGCCGCGAAAGGCAGGTCGGGCCACGCCGCGCTCATGGCGCCACGTGCTGTTCCTGCGCGGCCTGCAACGCCTTGTCGATGACCCGCACCAGGATCTCGGGCTCGCGCGCGCCGGAGATCATGAACTTGCTGTCGAAGATGAAGGTCGGAACGCCGCTGATGCCCATCTGGTTGGCCATGCCGGCCTCGCGCTCGACGAGCGCATAATCGGCATCGCCGGCGAGCAGATCGCGCACCAGAGCCGTGTCCATTCCCGCCTCGCCCGCCACATCGATCAGAACACCGGGATCGCCGATATCGCGCGCTTCGATGAAATACGCCTTGAACAGCCGCTCGACGACGACGTCCTGCACGCCAGCCCCGCCGGCCCAACGGATCAGGCGGTGCGAGTCGAGCGTGTTGGGCGATTTGGCGATCCGGTCGAGCGCGAAATCGATGCCCTCCCCCGCGCCCTCGCCGCGGATGGTCTCGCCCATCGCGGCCGTGCGCGGCGTATCGCCGAACTTGGCCTTCAGATAGGCCCGCCGGTCGACGCCTTCGCGCGGGATCATGGGATCGAGCTGATAGGGCCGCCAGAACACCTCGACTGGGACATCCGGCCGCATCGCCAGCGCGCGGCCGAGCCGGCGCTTGCCAATGAAACACCACGGACACACCGTGTCGGAAACGACGTCGATCTGCATGCCGCGAGCCTACCAAGAAACATCGGGATTTTGAAAGATCATGATCCAGGGACACGATCTGAACGGGCGCGTCGCCTTGGTCACCGGCGCAACCAGCGGCCTCGGCCGGCACTTCGCCAAGGTTCTGGCCGGTGCGGGGGCCGCCGTGGCGCTGTGCGGACGCCGGGTCGAACGTCTTGCCGAGGTGAAAGCCGAAATCGAATCCGCCGGCGGCCGCGCCACTACGATCCCGCTTGATGTGACGGACGCCGCGGCCATAGCACCCGCGATCGACGCCGCCGAGGCCACGCTGGGGCCGATCGACATCCTCGTGAACAACGCCGGCCTGAGCGTGCTGGGTCTCGCGGTGGAGATCTCGGCGGACGACTTCGACAAGGTGATGGCGACCAATCTTCGCGGCCCCTTCCTCCTCGCGACCGAAATCGGACGCCGCATGATCGCGGCCAAGCGAGAAGGACGCATCGTCAACATCGCGTCCATCGGCGCCTATCGCGTGCTGCCGGGCGTGACGCCCTATTGCATCTCAAAGGCCGGCGTGGCGATGATGACCCAATGCCTCGCAAGAGAATGGGCGCGCAAGGGAATCAACGTCAACGCCCTCTGCCCGGGATTCATCGAGACCGAACTCAACGACGAATGGTTCGCCTCCGACAAGGGCAAAGCGCAGATCGACAGCTTTCCGCGCAGGCGACTTGCGCAGCAGAGCGATCTCGACGGAATGCTCCTGTTGCTCGCTTCGGACGCCTCGCGCGCCATCACCGGCTCGCTGCTGACCATCGACGACGGGCAGGCGCTCTAAGGCTTCACGCCGCCAAGCCATTCCGACTTCGCATTGTCCGTGCTCACCCAACGCGGGTGACTGGGCCTTGTCAGGCCGCGGCCGCGGTGACGACGCGGTTGCGGCCGTTGCGCTTGGCGCTGTAGAGGGCCTGGTCGGCGCGGTGCAGCAGCGCTTCGGCGCCGTCACCGGCCCCTTGCGTACCCGCGATGCCGATCGAGATGGTGATGTTCAGGCGGCCCGGCGCGCGGCTGATGACGATGGGCGTCGTCTCGATGCTCTTGCGCAGGCGCTCGGCAATCGTATAGGCGAGACTCATTTCCGTGTCGGGCATGACGACGACGAACTCTTCGCCGCCATAGCGGCAAGCCAGATCGATGCCGCGGACATTGGCGGAAATGCGATTGGCGAATTCCTTGAGCACTTCGTCGCCGATATCGTGGCCGTGGCCGTCATTCACCGCCTTGAAGAAATCGATGTCCATGATCAGGAAGGATAGCGGCTTGCCGTTGCGAACAGCCGTAGACACCAGATTGTCCAGGTGCCGCGCCATGTAGCGGCGATTGTGCAGGCCGGTGAGCTGGTCGGTGATCGCCATCTCCAGGCTGAGCTGCACGTTGTGGCGCAACCGATCGGAATAGCGCTTCTTGCGCAGCTGCGTGCGCACCCGCGCCACCAGCTCGTTCTTGTCGACGGGACGGGTCAGATAGTCGTTGACGCCCATCTCGAGCGCCTGGTTCAGCTTGCGGCGGTCGCCGTCGGTGACGACGACCAGGATAGGGACGTTGCGTCCTTCCGGCAGCGAGCGAAGCTGGGAGCACAGCCGCAACCCATCGAAACCGCGCATGCCGAGACTGACGACGATGAGGTCGTAGTCGCCGCCGCGCACACGCACCAACGCTTCCTCGAAAGTGTCGACCGAAGCGACCTCGTGGCCGCCGGGCTGCAGCGCGTTGGCGAACCATTGCACCGATTCCGGCCGGTCCTCGATGATCAGGATTCGGCCCGTCGGGCTCGCGTCCATCAGCGTCGTCGCCGGATCGATCAGGCCCATGCTCTGACCGGTGGTCTCGCGCATGCGAAGCTCGTCGGTCATCATCTTGAGGCGCACAAGGCTGCGCACCCGGGCGAACAGCGCCGCGTCGTCGACCGGCTTTGTCAGGAAATCGTCGGCACCGGCATCCAGGCCCGCGACGCGGTCCGACGGTTGATCGAGCGCGGTGACCATCACGACGGGAATATGGGCCGTCTTGGAATTGTTCTTGATGCGGCGGCAGACCTCGAAGCCGTCCATCCCGGGCATCATCACATCGAGCAGCACGATGTCGGGCGCCGCCTGGTCGATCTTGGCGAGACACTCCAATCCGTTGAAAGCGCTGACAACCTCGAAGTATTCCGCCGTCAGCTTCGCTTCGAGAAGCTTGACGTTGGAGAGTATGTCGTCGACGACCAGAACGCGCGCCGTCATGGCGTGTGCCTTACCCGATGAACCTGCGGACGGTGTCCAGGAAACTCGTGACGGAGATCGGCTTGGAGATGTACGCCTCGCAGCCGCCCTGACGGATGACCTCTTCGTCGCCCTTCATCGCGAAGGCGGTGACGGCAACCACCGGAATCGCCTTCAGCGAGTCGTCTTCCTTCAGCCATTTGGTGACTTCCAGGCCCGACACTTCGGGAAGCTGGATATCCATCAGGATGAGGTCGGGGCGGTGCTCGCGGGCGATGTCGAGCGCTTCCATTCCGTCCTTGGTCTGCAGGATGTTGTAGCCATGGGCGTCCAGCAGATCATGGAACAGCTTCATGTTCAGCTCGTTGTCCTCGACGATCAGCACGGTCTTGGTCTTGGCGTCCATGAGGTCCACTCTCCAGCTCCCGCGCGCCCAATCGCTACCTAAGCCAATGGCCGCATACGGCATTCTGCGGATTGGCCCCCGGGTGGGCGCAGTATTAGATCGGATGTCTTAACGCTCCCTCAACGAAACTTTGGCGGTGGCGTTTGGCTATCGGTGCGGCAGGGCCTATTTCCCGTACGAATCCAATGATCTAGCGGCTGATCGCAGCCGGCCAGTTGCCGAAGGCGATTCAGATCAACCGGCAGGCGCGTATCGCATGAGGGTTGCCTCCTGTTCTCGACTCCCGGCGGTCCCTTGTGTCGCGCCGTGCCCCAGTCACAGTATGCGGCTATGACAAGGGTTCGCGGACAAATGGCGCGCGAAAGCGCGGAAACTTTGGCGCTCAAGGGATTGGCGTATCTCATGAATCTGCCTGACAGCCGCGACCGCTTCCTGGCCCTGTCGGGCGTGGAGCCCCAGGATTTGCGCGAACGGGCAGCCGAGCCGGAGCTTCTGGGCTCGGTACTGGATTTTCTTCTGGCGGACGATGCGCTCCTGAGCGGTTTCTGCGACGACGAAGCGCTGGAATCGCGCGATATCCACATGGCGCGGCTCGTCCTGGCGGGATGAGCACCCGTTTCGACATCGGCGCGGCCAGCGCGAGATTGAGGCCCGGACGGCCTCTCGTCATCGTCGATGCCGACGAAGTCCTGCTGCGATTCGTCGACGGCTTCGACCGCTTCCTGCGCAGTAACGGGCTTTACCTCGACCTGTCCAGCTATCGCCTGCACGGCAATGTGAAGCGCGTGGAAGACGACACGCCCGTCCTGGATGTCGAAGTCACGGCCCTGCTCGACGCGTTCCGTGGCGAACTCGACTCGCTGGCCACCGTCGACGGCGCCGCCGACGCCCTCTCCTCGCTGACTGCGCGTGCCGACATCGTCGTGCTGACGAACATCGCAGAGACGCAGGCCCCGGCACGGCTGCGCAATCTTGCCGATCATGGCTTGCACTTTCCGGTCGTCGCGAATAGCGGTCCCAAGGGGCCGGCCGTCAGGGCGCTGACGTCGCGCGCCGCCACGTCCTTCTTCGTCGACGATATCCCCCAGCATCTGGCGTCTGTCGCCGAGGCGGCACCGGACGTGTTCCGCATCCATCTGATCGGCGATGAAAGGCTGAAGCCCTTGCTGCCGCCGGCGGCACATGCCCATCTGCGCGCCGGCGATTGGGCCGAGGCGGGCACCTTCATCCATGCGCGCCTCGACGAAGCGGGGCATTGAGTGCGGCTCGGAATCGACCTCGGCGGGACCAAGATCGAGATCGTCGCGCTCGACGGCAGCCGCGTGGTCCTGCGCGAGCGGGTGCCGACGCCACAAACCGTCTATGACGACACGATCCGCGCCATGCGCGATCTCGTGCACGCGGCCGACGCCAAACTCGGCCGGCTGGGCACGGTCGGCGTCGCGATACCCGGAACGATCAGCCGCAACACCGGCCTGGTGAAGAACGCCAACTCCACACGGCTCATCGGCCACCCCCTCGACCGCGACCTCACCATGGCGGTCGGCCGGCCGGTACGCGTCGCGAACGACGCGAACTGCTTTGCGCTGTCCGAAGCGAGCGACGGCGCCGCCGCCGATGCGGATGTCGTGTTCGGCGTGATCGTCGGCACGGGCTGCGGCGGCGGCGTCAGTGTCGGCCGGCGTGTCCTGACGGGTGCCCATGGCATTGCCGGCGAATGGGGCCACAATCCCCTGCCCGCGCCCAGGCCCGACGAGATCGATGCCGCGCCGCAGTGCTATTGCGGCCGCAAGGGCTGCATCGAAGCCTGGATCAGCGGCACCGGCCTCGCGGCGGATTTCAAGCGCCATACGGGCCGCGACCTTCGCGGTCCGGACATCGCGGCGGCCGCCGCCTCCGGCGATGAAGCGGCCCGCGCCGCGATGGCGGATTTCTACGACCGTTTCGCGCGCTCGCTTTCGACCATCGTCAACGTGCTCGATCCCGACGCCATCGTGATCGGCGGCGGGTTGTCGAATATCGATGCGATCTACGACGAACTGCCCGCCAGGGTGGAGCGCTATGCCTTCACGCCGGAAGGACGCACCCGGATCGTCAAGAACCTTCACGGCGATTCGAGCGGCGTGCGCGGCGCGGCTTGGCTGTGGAGCGAAGCCGAATCGGCGGCCGCCCCGTGAGCGCCTTTTGCCGCGACTGCCTGGCCGACGCGCGCGCCGGCGCGAGGCGGTGCGCGGCTTGCGGCAGCTTGAGACTGCTTGCGCACGACGAGATCGACACGCTCGCCATCGCCCATATGGATTGCGATGCCTTTTATGCCGCCATCGAAAAACGCGACAATCCTGAATTGCGCGACAAGCCGGTGATCGTCGGCGGCGGCTCGCGGCGCGGTGTGGTGTCGACCGCCTGCTATGTCGCCCGCATCGACGGCGTGCGCTCGGCCATGCCGATGTTCAAGGCACTCGAGCTTTGTCCGAAAGCCGTCGTGATCAAACCGAACTTCGCCAAATACACCGCTGCCGCCAGGGCGATCCGCGACATGATGCTCGAGCTGACACCGCAGGTCGAACCGCTGTCGCTGGACGAGGCCTTCCTCGATCTGTCCGGCACGCAGATGCTGCATAGTTTGGTCCCCGCCAAGCTGATGGCGCGGCTGGCGAAACGGATCGAAACGGAGATCGGCATCACGGTGTCCATCGGACTGAGCTTCAACAAATTCCTGGCCAAGTTGGCCAGCGAACTCGACAAGCCGCGCGGCTTCGCGGTGATCGGCGAGGCGGAAGCCATCGCCTTCCTGCGCGACAAACCGGTCGGCACCATCCGTGGCGCCGGCACCGCCTTGCAGGCCCGCCTCGCCAAGGACGGGCTCATCCACATCGGCCAGATCCAGGACATGGAGGCAAAGGAACTGGCGCGCCGCTATGGCAACACCGGGCTGTGGCTCCACCGCCTTGCGCACGCGCAGGACAGCCGCAAGGTCGAGCCGGATGGCGAGCTCAAGAGCATTTCCTCCGAGACGACGTTCGATACCAACATTGTGAACTTCGACGACCTCGAGGCGGTCCTGTGGCGCCAGGCCGAGCGCGTTTCCGCGCGCGCCAAGGCGTCGGGCCATGGCGGGCGTACCGTGGTGCTCAAGCTGAAGACGGCAGGATTTCGAACCCGTACGAGAAGCGCCTCGCTCGATTCGCCGACCCAGCTTGCCGATCGCATCTTCCGCACCGCGCGCGAAGCCCTGCGCCGCGAAGCCGACGGCACCGCGTTCCGCCTGCTCGGCGTCGGCATCAGCCAGCTCGCGCCGGATATCGATTGCGATCCAGCCGATCTGGTCGACGATGGCTCGACCAGGCGCGCGGCGGCCGAACGGGCGATGGACAAAGTGCGCGCAAAGTTCGGCGGCGAAGCCGTGGTCAAAGGCCGCGCGAAGCGTTCAGCACTTCGACGGTAGTTTCTCGAGCTTCACCAATTCGGCCTTCATCGTGAAGTTCGGATAGATCAGCGTCATCGACGAGATCACGCCGTTGGCATAGAGCCGATATGCGACCTCATAGTCCGCGCGCTCGCCCTGCGAGTCGTGCGGGAAATAGCTGATCAGGACCGGCCAGGCGGAAAGTCCCGCGAGCAGGCCGCTGCCGTCCACGACGCTGTCGTCTCTCAGTTTCGCCTTCGAGACCGGATGGGCGATCACGGTGGCGGTGTCGTAAAGCTCCGTGCTGTCGCCGCCCTGGAACACCGTCTGGTGGAACGAGTCGCGACCCGCCGCGGCGGCGCGCAACACCGCCAGCGTGTGCTGGGTCGGCAGCAGCGTGCCGTTGGGCAGCGCGAAGTGCCGGCCATGCGGCGAGGTCATCCGCACTTCGCCGCCGGTCGAGGCGAGAATGCCGGTGCCGTCGAAGTGCTGAGTCGCCTTGCCGTTGACGAAGTTGCGGACCTTGAAGCGGATCTGCCGGCCCTGTTTGTCCTCGCTGGAGGAAACGATGAAATCGCTGTGCACCGCGCTCGCCTTGCCGTCCGACATGTCGGCGATGAAGCGCTGCGTCGTGGTCCAGGCGGTGCAAACGTCGCGAAACTCGATCACGCTGTGGCCGCGTACGGCGACCATCCCGCCCGGCTGCGTCGAGGCGAGCGTCACGTCGTACTGCGCGCGATGCGACACCAGCGCGACCGGTGCCGCCTGCGCGACAGACCCCGTTGCCGCGAGCAAGGCGGCAAGCAAAACGGCATGTTTCACGGTCTTACTCCGTCAATGCCCGATCAGCGGCCCGTACAGATCCGGCCGCCGATCGCGGAACAACCCCCAGGACGCCCTCGCCTTCGCGATCTCGTCGAGATCGAAAGTCGCGGTCGCCACGCCTTCGCGCGTTCGGTCCAGTTCCGCCTCGATCGCGCCCGTCGGGCCGGCGATGAAGGAGGAACCGTAGAAAGTGATCTCGCCGGCCTGGCCCTTTTCGGTGCCGATGCGGTTCGAGGCGATCAGCGGCATGTAGTTCGCGCCGGCATGGCCCTGCATCACGCGGCGCCAGTGATCGCGGCTGTCGACAGGCGGCGCCGGCGGCGGCTCGCTGCCGATCGCGGTCGGATAGAACAGGACTTCGGCACCCATCAATGCCATGGCGCGCGCACTCTCGGGGAACCACTGGTCCCAGCAGATCGCGGCACCGAAAGTCCCGAAGCGCGTGCGCCAGGCCTTGAAGCCGGTATCGCCCGGCGTGAAGTAAAACTTTTCCTGGTAGCCCGGCCCATCGGGAATATGTGACTTCCGATACAGCCCGAGCACGGTACCGTCTGCATCGATCATGGCAAGGGAGTTGAAGTGCGTATGACCCGCACGCTCGAAAAAACTGATGGGCAAAACGACGCGGAGCTCCTTCGCAAGTTCCGCCATCGCAACTATCAGCGGATTTCCCTCGAACGGCGCCGCGAGTTTGTAGTGGTCGGCCGACAGGTCCTGACAGAAGTAAGGCGTCTCGAAAAGTTCCTGGATCAGGATGGCATTGGCGCCCTGCGCCGCTGCCGCGCGCACGAGTTCCTTCGCCTTCGCGACATTCGCCGCGCGATCCCACGAACACGCGAACTGAGTCGCCGCGAAAGTGACGTTCCTCATTCCGGTTCCTGTTGCGTGATGCAGTGAATGCCGCCGCCGCCTTCGACGATGTCCAGCGCCTGGATCTGCAGGATATCGCGCCCCGTAAAGCAGTCGGCGAGCACGGCGCGGGCGCGCTCGTCATTCGGATCGTCGAAGCCCGGCATGACCAGTCCGCCATTGGCGAGGTAGAAATTCACATAGCTCGCCTGCAGCGGGCGGCCGCGCCAGTCGCCGCCGGCCTTGCGCGGCTGCTCCAGTTCGACGATTTCGATGCGGCGTCCTTGTGCGTCGCGCGCGTCCTTGAGCCGACGGATCGCCTCCATCACCGGTTCGTAGTCGGGATGGCCATGCGACGCCGGTACGCCGACCAGGACCCGGCCGGGCGCGACGAAGCAGGCGATGTTGTCGACATGGCCGTCGGTTTCGTCGTCGGAGAAGCCCTCGCCGAGCCAGATCACCCGCCGCGCGCCGGTATAGAGCGCCAGCCGCTCCTCCACTTGCTGGCGATCAAGCTGTGGGTTGCGATTGGAATTGAGCAGGCACTGCTCCGTCGTGATCAGCGTCCCCTCCCCGTCCATGTGGATGGCGCCGCCTTCGCAAACCAGCGCCGCCGCATAGACCGGGACATCGGCCTGGCGCGCGGCCCGGGTCGCGAACTGGGCGTCCTCCGTCCACGGATGATATTTGTTGCCCCAGGCGTTGAATTGCCATTGCACCGCGGCCCGACGGCCGTCCGGCGACGTCACAAAGGTCGGGCCGATGTCGCGCGCCCAGGAATCGTCCAGCGGCACGTCGAAGATCGCGGTCTTGCCCCGGGTCGCCAGTTTCGCCTCGGCGACGTCCGTCGGCCGCGCGGCGATGATCACCGGCTCGAAGGTCGAAATCGCCCGCGCCACCCGCGCGGTCGCCTGTTTTGCGCGCAGCAGCCCCTCCGGGCCGCCCCAGGCTTCGATGCGGCAGGGCCAGCACATCCAGGTGCGCGCATGTGCCGCCCATTCGGCCGGCATCGCATAGCCGTCGCGCGCGGGACACGGATCGTCGGCATCCAGGCGTTTGGTCATGCTCGCTTATAGCGCGCCGCAGCGGCCCGCGATAATGTTTTGCGATCCAGAGGACGAACCATGCGCATCGACGACCGCCTGAAAGAACTCGACATCCTGCTGCCGACGCCGCCCGCCCCGGTGGCGAGCTATGTGCCCTATGTCGTCAGCGGCAACCTCGTCTACGTCTCCGGGCAGGTCACCGTCGCCGCCGACGGGCTGAAATATGTCGGCACGGTGGGCCAGGAACTCAGCCTCGAGGACGGCAAGGCGGCCGCCAGGCTTTGCGCCATCAACGTGATCGCGCAGACCAAGGCGGCCTGCGGCGGCGACCTCGAGCGCGTCAAGCGCGTGGTCAAGGTCACCGTCTTCGTCAATGCCGTTCCCGGCTTCACCCAGCATCCGGAGGTCGCCAACGGCGCCTCGGACCTGTTCGTCGCCGTGTTCGGCGAAGCCGGCCGCCACGCCCGCGCCGCGGTCGGCGCCGGCTCGCTGCCGCGCAACGTCGCCACCGAGGTCGAAGCGGTGATCGAGATCGCGTGACAGGCGAATTCACAGCCCGCATCGCCGGACGCGCGGCCGAGATCGGCAAAGCCGCCTGGAACGCCTGCGCCAATCCGGACGGCGCGGCCGATCCGCACCCGTTCACGCGCTACGAATTCTTCGCGGCCTGCGAGGAGTCCGGCTCGGCGACGGCCCGGACCGGCTGGCGGCCCTCGCATCTCGTCATCGAGCATGAGGGACGGATCGTCGGCCTCCTGCCGGCCTATCTGAAGAACCACAGCCAGGGCGAATACGTCTTCGACTCCGCCTGGGCCGACGCGCTGGAGCGGGCCGGCGGCGACTATTATCCCAAGCTGCAATGCTCCGTTCCGTTCACGCCCGTCACCGGCCCTCGCCTGCTGGTCGCGCCGGGCGCCGACGTCGCGGCGGTGCGCGAGGCCCTGCTGGCGACCGGCGCCACGGCGGTCCGCGAGCTGAAGGCGTCTTCGCTGCACATCACGTTCCTGACGCAGGACGAATGGCGCGCGGCCGGCGCCACCGGCTATCTCCAGCGCACCGACCAACAATTCCATTGGGAAAACCGCGGCTACGATTCCTTCGATCAGTTCCTGGCCGAGCTGTCGTCCGCGAAGCGCAAGAACCTGCGCAAGGAACGCGCCGCGGTCCGCGAGGCCGGCGTCGAATTCGACTGGCTGTCCGGGCGCGACATCACCGAGGGCCATTGGGACACGTTTTTCGAGTTCTACATGGACACCGGCGGGCGCAAATGGGGCCGGCCCTATCTCACGCGGGACTTCTTCAGCCGGATCGGCGCCAGCATGGCGGACCAGGTCGTCCTCATCTTCGCGCGGCGCGGCGGCCGCACCATCGCCGGGGCGCTGAACTTCGCCGGCGGCGGCGTGCTCTATGGCCGCAACTGGGGCTGCACCGAGTTCGTGCCGTTCCTGCATTTCGAGACCTGCTATTACCAGGCGATCGACTTCGCCATTCAGAACAAGTTCGCGAAGGTCGAGGCGGGCGCCCAGGGCGCGCACAAGCTCTTGCGCGGCTACATGCCGACGCCGACCTACAGCGCGCATTACATCGCCCATGAGGGCCTGCGCCGCGCCGTCGACGATTATCTGAAACGCGAGCGCGCGGCCGTCGCCGAACATATCGAGGAGCTGGCCGAGCGCGGGCCGTTCCGCAAGGTGGAAGCCCCCGAGGAGGACTGATGGCCTACGATCCCAACAACGTCTTCGCGAGGATCCTGCGCGGCGAATTGCCGAAGATCGCGGTCTACGAGGACGATCTCACCCTTGCGTTCATGGACATCATGCCGGCGACGGAGGGCCACACGCTGGTGATCCCCAAGGAAGCCGCCGAGACCATTTTCGACCTCTCGCCAGACGGCGCCGCGGCCACGATCCGGACGACGCAGAAGGTCGCCGCCGCCGTGAAGACCGCGCTGGGCGTTCCCGGCATCATGCTGGTCCAGCTCAACGACAAGGCGTCGGGCCAATCGGTGCCGCATCTGCACTTCCACATCCTGCCGCGCGACCACGGGCTGGATTTGAACTTCCACGGCCGCAAGATGGTCGATCCGAAGACGCTGTTGCCGATCGCGGAGAAAATCAGGGCCGCGCTGTGATCGTCGAACACGCCGTCCTCAACGTCAAAAAGGGCCAGGCCGCCGCCTTCGAGGCCGCGCTGGCCAAGGCGCGGCCGCTGGTCGAGGCGACCGAGGGCTTCCACAAGATGGAGGTGCGGCCCTGCGTCGAGACCAAGGACCGCTACCTGCTGCTCATCTGGTGGAGCTCGGTCGAGGCCCATACGGTGGGCTTCCGCCAGTCCGAGCGCTACGGCCCGTGGCGCGAACTGCTGCATGGGTTCTACGAGACCTTTCCGACGGTGCAGCATTACGGCACGCCCTTGTAGGCGGGGAACCCGCGCCTATATGAAAAACCGATGATCTACCTGATCGCGATCTTCTGTTCGCCGCTGGCGCTGCTCCTGACGGGCAAGCCGATCTCGGCGCTGTTCAACTTCATCCTCTATATCCTGGCGATCGTCTGCTGGGTCACGATCATCTTCTTCCACGCCGGCTTCCTTCTGTGGCTGATCGGTTTCGTGCATGCGGTGCTGGCGATCAACAACGCCCGCGAAGACCGCCGGGCCCGCTGGATCGCCAACGCCGCGCGGCGCGACTGACGTATTCGAAGCGAAAAGACGGTTCGAAGCGCGCCGGGATCGCGTAAGCGCCTGTCCCTCCTGGCGTTCCTTCATGGATAGCCATGCGGCGCCGCGTTCCGTCGGGATGCAAGGCGGGGATTTGGCTGATTTGGTGGCTGGACCGACTCGGTTCAAGACGCGCGCGAGAATAAATCCGTATGCGGACTTATCCCCGGTCCGGCTCACGCGGAGTCGCGGAGGACGCGGAGATTTTCATCGCGGGTGGAGGATAAGTCCCATTGATGCGATGCGGCGAACGATATTTTGTTGCGCGAAATAATTTTCAGGGCGCCCAGAAGCCGGTCGGTCGCGACAAAATACAAACTGTCATGCCCGCGAAGGCGGGCATCCAGCGGCGCATGCGGCTCTGGATTCCCGCTTGCGCGGGAATGACAATCTGGAATTGATTCGCGCAAGGAACATTCGGCGCTACGGCGCGAAACTCGACCGCGCCTTCACGCCCCAATGGCCGTTCTCGTTAGTGATGACGTAGATCGAATCGAAGCCGCCGATCACGCTGCCGTCCTTGCGATAGCGCGTGAACCGCGTGTCGATATGGACCTTGTCGGCGCCGGCGTGGATGACGGCGCGGCGTTCCCAGGCCGAGTGGTCCCATTCGGCGAGCGCCCCGGTGGTGAACCGCTCCGGCGTCATGTCGCCCTTGTTCAGGATGACCATCCTGTTCGACGCCAGCCGGACGGATGGGAAGTTGAATGTCGCCTCGAAGGCGGGGATGTCGCGCGCGTTGAAGGCGGCCATGAAGGCATCGAGGACATGCTGGGCAGCGTCGATGGAAGCCCGAAATTGCGTCATGACCTTTTTCCTCGCTAACCCGGCATCTGCTCGAATACCGTCAGCCCGGCCGGCAGCGGCACCCATTCGGGGCGCTGCGAATTGTAGATCGCCATGGTCGGCTTGAAATGCGCCGGATCGTCGAGCGAGCCGGCATAGACCGTGTGCTGCTCGGCAACGCCGCGCACGCCGCCATAAACCAGGCCGCCGCATTTGGGGCAGAAATTGCGCTCCGATTGGCGGCCGTCGCTCTGGACCAGCGTGTGGGTGACGACATCGCCCGTGATGCGCAGGCCCCCGGCGGGAAAGCCCATGAAGCCGATGAAGCCCGAGCCCGATGCCTTGCGGCAGTCGGCGCAGAAGCAGTAGCCGGCGTAGAGCGGCGGGGCGGAGGCTTCATAACGAACGGCGCCGCAGAGACAGCCGCCGGTGATGGGAGAAGTCACCGTTCCACCCTCCCCTTGAGGGAGGGTCGAACCGCCAAAGGCGGTTCGGGGAGGGGTCGGACGCCAAGCGCCAAAGCGTGTTCGACGCTTTCCATCACGACGTCCCTATGCTTGAGCACATCCAGATTTGAAAATCGGATCACGCTGTACCCTTGGTCGTTCAAATAGCGCGTTCGCGCTTCGTCATGAAGCTGCTGCTCCGCGACGCCGTGCTGATCGCCATCCAATTCGACAACCAATCTTGCCGACCGGCAGAAGAAATCCGCGATATAGGGCCCGATCGGCTGCTGGCGGCGGAATTTGACACCGCCAAGGCGGCGGTTTCGCAAAAGTGCCCACAGGACGCGCTCGGCGTCCGTCATATCCGTGCGAAGCCGACGCGCCGCGGTCTGCTTCAGATCGCGCCGGCGCAGACCGTCAGACCAGCGCATGACGTCGGACCCCTCCCCGAAATTTGCTTCGCAAATTTCGACCCTCCCTCAAGGGGAGGGTGACCTTTCAGACGCTCTCCTCCGCCTTCGGCTTTTTCGGGGGCGGGAGGGCTTTCGGCTTTTTGCTGTTTTCCGTGATGAACTCGAAGGCCAGCTTGTCCGCGTCCCGATCCAGCAGCACGCGCACCGTGCCGCCGTCCTTCAGCTTGCCGAACAGGATCTCGTCCGCCAGGGGCTTCTTCAGATTCTCCTGGATCACGCGGGCCAGCGGCCGCGCGCCGAAGGCGTCGTCATAGCCCTTCTCGCCCAGCCAGCGCGTCGCTTCCGGCGTCAGGTCGAAGGTCACGTCGCGGTCCACCAATTGCGCCTCGAGCTCGAGCACGAATTTGGTCACGACATGGTCGATCGTGTCGCGCGACAGCGGCTGGAAGGTGATCGTCGCGTCCAGGCGGTTGCGGAACTCCGGCGTGAACAGCTTCTTGATCGCTTCCTCGTCCTCGCCGTCGCGCTTGCCGCGGCCGAAGCCGATGGCATCCTTCGCGGCATCCGAGGCGCCCGCATTGGTGGTCATGATCAAGACCACGTTGCGGAAATCGATCTTCTTGCCGTTGTGGTCGGTCAGCTTGCCGTGGTCCATCACCTGCAGAAGGATGTTGAACAGGTCGGGATGCGCCTTCTCCACCTCGTCCAGCAGCAGCACACAATGCGGATGCTGATCGACGCCGTCGGTGAGCAAGCCGCCCTGGTCGAAGCCGACATAGCCCGGCGGCGCGCCGATCAGGCGGCTGACGGTGTGACGCTCCATGTATTCCGACATGTCGAAACGCAGGAGCTCGACGCCCAGCGTCTTGGCGAGCTGCTTGGCCGCCTCGGTCTTGCCGACGCCGGTGGGTCCTGAGAACAGATAGGAGCCGATGGGCTTTTCCGGCGCGCGCAGGCCGGCGCGGGCGAGCTTGATCGCGCTCGCCAGCGCATGCAGCGCCTTGTCCTGGCCGAACACGGCCAGCTTGAGATCGGCTTCCAGCGTGCGCAGCGCCTCGGTGTCGTCCTTCGACACGGATTTCGGAGGAATGCGCGCCATGGTGGCGATCACGTCCTCGACTTCTTTCACGCCGATGACCTTCTTGCGCCGGGACTCGGGGAGCAGCATCTGCGAGGCGCCGACCTCGTCGATCACGTCGATCGCCTTGTCCGGCAGCTTGCGGTCGTTGATGTATTTCGCCGACAGCTCCACCGCGGCCTTCACCGCGTCCGTCGTGTAGCGGACCTTGTGGAACTCCTCGTAGTACGGCTTGATGCCCATCATGATCTTGATCGTGTCGGGGATGGTCGGCTCCACGACGTCGATCTTCTGGAAGCGGCGGACGAGCGCGCGGTCCTTCTCGAAATACTGGCGGTATTCCTTGTAGGTGGTCGAGCCGATGCAGCGCAGCGTGCCGGCCTGGAGCGCGGGCTTGAGCAGGTTGGACGCGTCCATCGCGCCGCCGGACGTGGCGCCGGCGCCGATCACGGTGTGGATCTCGTCGATGAAGAGGATCGCGCCCTTCAGCGCCTCCAGCTCCTTCACGACCGATTTCAGCCGCTCCTCGAAATCGCCGCGATAGCGCGTGCCGGCGATCAGCGAGCCCATGTCCAGCGAATAGATGATGCTGTTCTTCAAGACATCGGGCACTTCGCCCTTGACGATCTTGCGCGCCAGGCCTTCGGCGATGGCGGTCTTGCCGACGCCGGGGTCGCCGACGAAGAGCGGATTGTTCTTCTGGCGGCGGCAGAGGATCTGGATGGTGCGGTCGACCTCGGCGAGGCGCCCGATGAGCGGATCGACGCGGCCCTGCTTGGCCTTCTCGTTCAGGTTCACGCAATAGGCTTCGAGCGCCTCGGTGCCCTGCTTGTTCTTGGGCTCGCCCTCCTCGCCTTCCTCGTCGGCGCCCTTGGCGGCCTTCTGCTGGCTCATGCCGGGGCGCTTGGCGATGCCGTGGCTCATATAGGAGACCGCGTCGAGCCGCGTCATGTTCTGCTCTTGCAGGAAATAGACGGCGTGGCTCTCGCGCTCGGTGAACAGCGCGACGAGGACGTTCGCGCCGGTGACTTCCTCGCGGCCGGAATTCTGGACGTGCAGCACGGCGCGCTGGACGACGCGCTGGAAGCCGGTGGTCGGCTTGGCGTCCTCGCCATCCTCGATCACCAGGGTCATCAGCTCTTCGTCGACGTATTTCTGGACGGTCTTGCGCAGCGCCTCGAGATCGACATTGCAGGCCTTCATCACCTGGGCCGCGTCGGTGTCGTCCATCAGGGCGAGCAAGAGGTGCTCGGGCGTGGCGTATTCATGGTGCCGGTCGCTCGCGAGCTTGATCGCACGATGCAGCGCTTGTTCGAGGCTTCGCGAGAGTGAGGGCATCTAAACGCTACTCCTTCTCCATGGTGCATTGCAGAGGATGCTGGTGGCGGCGGGCGAATTCAATGACCTGCGCGACCTTGGTTTCGGCGACATCATAGGTGAAAACGCCGCAGATGCCGACGCCGTGGCGGTGGACGTGGAGCATAATCTCGACGGCCTGCTCGCGGCTCTTGTTGAAGATCTTCTCCAGGATGTGGACGACGAACTCCATCGGCGTGTAGTCGTCGTTGAGCAGGAGCACCTTGTACATGCTCGGCTTCTTGGTCTTGGGGCGCGTCTTCGTGACGATGCCCGTGCCGGCGCCGTCACCGTCGCGTGTTCCCTGGCCGCCCTGGCCTCGCCCGTCACGTCCGTCTTTCATGTCGCCGTATCATAGACCGAATATAGGGAGGCCTATCCTATTCCATAAGAGGGCCGTGCAAAGCCCCCATAAAGCACCCAAAGCCGGCGCGGTTACTGCCGCGGCGGCGGCGCGAAAACGAAAGAGCCCGGGATCGCTCCCGGGCTCTTCCAGACGCTTTACAGCTTTTCGAGGCGGATCAGGCCGCGCGCGCGCTCTGCACGACATCGACCCAGGCCTGGACGCGGCCCTGAATCGGCTCGAAGGTTTCCTTGGAGGTGGCGACCATGAGCTCGCCGAGCTTCGTCATCTCGCTGATGTAGGATTCGAACGCCGACTTCGCGAAGCCGGTCTGCAGCTCGAACGCCTCATGCGCCGACTTGGAGGCCATCAGGGCCTTCGCGTTGGCGATCGAGCCTTCGATCGACTGCTTGGAGAAGGAATAGATTTCGTTGTGCAGCGACTCGGCGCCCTTGCCGGCGACGTTCGCGGCTTTCACATAGGCCTCGACCGTGTCCTTGGAAAAGCCCAGGAGCTGGTCGTAGTTCTTCACGGCCTTCTCGAAATTCGCCTTGATCGCCTCGGTGCCGGTCTTGAACGCGGTCTCGATGGTCTCGGTCGTGCCGTTGAGCTTCTCGCCGGCCGTTTTTGCTTTCGCCATAATGGTTACTCCTCGTAAGGTTCATGGCGCACCGTCGTTCGGCCAGGCGGCCTTGTTGCGGTGCAACATGAGTTATATGCAGTGCAACAGCGATTCTGTCAAGAGGAATGCTGCACTGCACCTAGGGTTCCATACGGAGGGGAAATAACCCTTATGGACCGGAGCGTTAACGCTTCGTAAATGGGGCCTTCCTACGATCATTAGCGGTTGCGATGGGAGCTTTGATTTGGTCTTATCGATCCTGTTTGGGGCGCCGACACTAACGAAATGGGGCTGTGATGTCTGAACAGCCGCGCGCCGTCTTTGGCGCGCTCGTGCGGACGCTGTTCGCGGCGGGAATCCTGGGACTTGCCTTGGTGGCAGGCACCGATCCGACCCTCGCCCGGGGGCATCACCACCGGGGCGGCGCCCGCGCGCGCATCCCGATCGCCGCAGGCGCGACCGACCCGGCCAAGGACGCCGCGCTGATCGCCGACGGCGAGACCGGCCGGGTGCTCTATGCCCGCAACGCCTATGCCGAGCGCCATCCCGCTTCGCTGACCAAGATGATGACGCTGTACCTGCTGTTCGAGGCGCTGAAGCGCGGCGACGTCAACATGCAGACCCTGCTGCCGATCTCGGAGCATGCGGCCAGCCAGCACCCGACCAACCTGCACCTCTATGCCGGCGACATGATCCCGGTCGATACCGCGATCAAGGCGATCGTCGTGCGCTCGGCGAACGACGTCGCAGTGGCGATCGGCGAGGCGCTGGGCGGCACCGAAGGCCATTTCGCCGAGCTGATGACCGCCAAGGCGCGGGCGCTCGGCATGCGCGACACGTTCTACCACAACGCGTCCGGCCTGCCCGATCCGCTCCAGATCACGACCGCCAGCGACCTTCTCGTGCTGGCGCGGCACCTCGCCTATGATTTTCCGCAGTATTTCCCCTATTTCGCGACGCCGGGGTTCACCTTCCGCGGCACCAACTACGTCACCCATGACAACCTGATCGGCCGTTACGACGGCGCCGACGGCATCAAGACCGGCTACACCGGCATGTCGGGCTTCAACCTCGTGTCGTCGGTGGTGCGCAACGGAACGCATGTGATCGGCGTCGTCATGGGCGGGCGCACCGCGCATCGCCGCGACCTCGAAATGATCCATCTGCTCGACGACGCCTTCGGGCGAATCGCGGTCAATCCGGCGCTGGTCGCCCATGCGGGCGTTCCGTGGCGCAATGTGGCGGTGAACGCGCCGCCCGTGGTCGCGACCCTGGACGTCGCGCCGGCCGCCGCCGACGACGAGGAGAGCGCCGAGGCCGCCGCGACCGCCGACCAGGACGACGACGCCAATGTGATCGCGGCCCCGCCGCCGCCGCGTCCGAACACCGCGCCCGTCGTGGCCCAGGCGGCGCCCGCGCCGGTCTACCAGCCGGCGCCGCAGGCGCCGCCGCAGCGCGTCGCCCTCGCCCCGCCTCCGCCGCAGCGTGTCGCTCCGGCGCCGCCTGTCGTCCAGAAGCCGATCCGGGTGACCAACGCGCCCAGGCCCAAGGCGAAGCCGCCGGAGATCGTCGTCGCCGCCGCCGACCTGCCGGTCGTCAAGCCGAAGCCGGTGCAGGTCGCGGCCGCCATCGTGCCGACCGCCAAGCCGGCCGCGCGGCTGCGCAGCGACATCGGCGAGGGCGATATCGGCGATGCCGGAACGCCGGTCGTCATGGGACCCAAGGCCTGGACGATCCAGATCGGCGCCTTCGCCGACATCAACCAGGCGCGCGGCCAGCTTGCCTCCTATGCCGAGAAGTCGATGGACATCCTGGGCCAGGCGGCGCGCGTGGTGATCCCCTTCACCGGGGTCGACGGCCACACGCTCTACCGCGCGCGGTTCGGGCCCTTCGTGGAGCGCGAGGCGCGGGAAGTCTGCTCGCGGCTGACCCAGCGCGGCCAGACCTGCTTCACCGTGCTGGCGTCGTCGCGTTAGGTCCCGAGCAGGACGTCCTTGGCTTCGTTGATCTTCGAGGCGAGATAGTCCGAGCCGCCGCGGTCGGGATGGTTCTGCAGCATCAGCCGGCGATGCGCGGCGCGGATGTCCTCTTCCGTCGCGCCGTCGGTCAGGCCGAGAACCTTCAGGGCTTCGGCGCGCGTCATGCCGGTCGTGGCGCGTTCGGGCGGCGGCTGGGACGGTTCGAAATCCTGGCGCCAGTCGGGGCCGAAGGCGCGGTCGAGCCACGCTTCCAGCAGCCGTCTGGTTTCCGCATCGTCCGAAGCGGCTTCGGCGTAGAGATCGGACAAGGCTTTCTTGTCGAGTTCGTCGAGGCGTTTTCCGGCATGGGCGCCGCGCAGGACCGTGCCGCGCATCTCGCCGCTGTCATGGTCGAGCTCCATCTCCAGCCAGGACGTGCGCACGCTCGTCGTCCGGCCGCGCGACGACGCGGACTTGCGGCCGAGATGCGGCCAGCCGCCGGGCCAGGCACGGCCGCCGGTGAAAACGCCCCAGGCGGCGCTCGCGACGAACACGGCGACCGCCGGGCGGTCGAGGAAGAAGAGGCCGACGGCCAGAGCGGCGAGAACGCCGGCGCCGGCATAGCGCAGGCCCTTCGCCAGGGCGGTCGGGTTGGCGCCCGCGAAGGCGCGCAGCAGCAGGATCAGAAGCACCAGGACGACGGCGCCGAGCAGGAACTCGCCCATCTATTTGCGGTCCATCTGGTCGGCGATGCGCAGCAATTCGCCGCCCGTCTTGCGCGCGTGCTCGCGCAACGCGACGGCGCCGCCGGTGGCGTAGATCGCCGCGGCCATGAGAAGTTCGCGGAGCTGCTTGGCGGCGCCGGCATCGAAGCGGGCGTAGATGCCCTTGGTCAGGCGGGCGATGTCGCGGAAGACGGCGCCGGCATGGGGATCGTCGCCCTCGTGGAACATGAAGGCGGGAACGCCGAGAAGCGCGAGCCTGGCCGCCTCGGCGGCCGCGGCATCGGGGTTCTCCTCGAAGGCGTCGCCGACATAGACCAGTGCGCCGACCTTGGTCCGACCCGCCTCGGACGCGGCATGGGCGAGGACGCGGCAGAGCTGGGTGAAGCCGCTGCGGCAGGTCACGTCGCGCATACGGTTCGCGAGCACGGTGGCCGACGGGGTCCAGTCGCTGGCGCGGAATTCGTGGCCGCGGAAATAGACGAGCTGCACCGCCAGGCCGCCGATGGATTGCGCGACCGCGAACATGTCGCTTTGGATCTCGGTCGCCTTGGCCCAGGTCGGCTGGCGGCTCATCGTGGCGTCGATGGCGAAGATCAGGCGGCCCTTGGTCTGGGCGAGGCTGGGCAGCCTGGCGGCGCGGCCGAGGAAGGCGTCGATGTCGCCCTTCGACGACGGCTTTGCCGGAAGATTGTCGCTGGCCATAGACGTCCCTCCGCCCCCCAATGTCGGCATTGGCGGCGCCGATTCCAAGCCTTAGGGACCCGGAAGGGCAAAGTCGACCGGTCGACGCCGTTCCATGCAAGAGACGACGTTACGGACGTCCCGAACTCGCGCCCAGCGTGACGAGAAGATCGTCCAGTTGCGCGAACGTCTCGTCGTACCCACCCATGCTCCCGGAGGCGATGGCTTCGTCGAGAGCCTCCTTCGAGGGATAGAGGTCGCGCATGACGACCAGGGTGTCGGCACCGCGTTCTTCGAAGGTCACCGTGGTGACGGCCCCGCCTTCGCCGCCCTCGTCATTCGTCCAGACGAGGCGGGCGTTCGGCGTCACTTCGAGGTACCGGCCGAAGAACGCCATGGGCTGCTCCGAGGCAGGGTGGCCGAACACGAAGCGGTAGGTGCCCCCCGTACGAACATCGGCCTCGCAGGACATGAAGGTCACTCCGAACGACGTCGGCGCCCACCATTGCTTGAGCAGTTCGGGCCGGGTCCACGCCGCGAACACGATGCGTACCGGGCCGTTGAAGGTTCGCGTCGTGACGACCTCGCGCTCGGACGTCCGTTCCACCGTCGTGGGATTCTTCGTGCGGTTGGGCTCACTCTTCCCTTTTGCGTCCATCGGCCTTCTCCTTCCGTTTCAGATCCTCGACAACCTTGTCCAGCGCGTCGAAGCGCGCCTCCCAGAGCCGGCGGCACCCTTCGATCCACGCCGCCTCTTCCTCCAGCCGGCGCAGGCCGAGCCTGCAGGTCCGCACGCGCCCGACCTTTTCCGTGATGACGAGCCCTGCCCGCTCCAGGACGCCGACATGCTTCTTCATGCCCGTGAGGGTCATGTGGAATTTCTCGGCAAGGTCCGTGATCGAGGCGTCCGCGCGGCCGAGCTGCTCCAGAACGCCGCGCCTTGTGGCGTCCGAGAGCGCGGCGAACGATACATCGAAGCGGGTTTGGCTATACTGAACCATCTGGTTCAGTATTTAACACCGGGATCGCCGGCATGCAAGCGAAGGCCGCGCGCCTTGCCGCGGTCCTACGACGAACTGAGCAGCGCCGTATTGCCGCCGGCGGCGGCGGTGTTGACGGTATAGGTGCGCTCCAGGGCGAAGCGCGGCAGGTAGTGCGGGCCGCCGGCCTTGGGGCCTGTGCCGGACAGGCCCTCGCCGCCGAAGGGCTGGACGCCGACCACGGCGCCGATCTGGTTGCGGTTGACGTAGAGGTTGCCGACGCGGACGCGGGCGCGGACGAAATCGGCGGTCTCCTCGATCCGGCTGTGGATGCCGAGCGTCAGCCCGAACGCCGTCGCGTTGATCGCGTGGCACACCTTGCCGAGGCTGTCGGCGGAATAGCGGATCACATGCAGCACCGGCCCGAACACTTCGCGCTTCAATTGGTCGAGGGAATCGAGCTCGAAGGCGTGCGGCGCGAAGAAGATGCCGTTCGACAATTCCGGCGGCACGGCGAGCTTGCGCAGCAGCTTGGCCTCGCGCGCCATCCGCGCCGCATGGGTTTCGAGCATTTCGCGGGCGGCCTCGTCGATCACGGGGCCGATATCGGTGTCGAGGCGCAAGGGATCGCCGATCTTCAATTCGTCCATCGCGCCCAGCAGGATGTCGAGCATCTTGTCGGCGACGTCGTCCTGCACGAACAGCACGCGCAGGGCCGAGCAGCGCTGGCCGGCGCTGTCGAAGGCCGAGGCCAGCGCGTCGCGCGCGACCTGCTCCGGCAGCGCGGTCGAATCCACGATCATCGCGTTCTGTCCGCCGGTCTCGGCGATCAGCGTGGCGATGGGACCGCTGCGCGCGGCGAGCGCCCGGTTGATGGCGTTGGCGGCGTCGGTCGAGCCGGTGAAGGCGACGCCGGCAAGGCGCGGATCGGCGAACAGCACCTTGCCGATGCGCGGGCCGTCGCCGGGCAACAGGTGGAGCACATTGGCTGGCACGCCGGCCTCGTGCAGCAGCCGGACGGCGGCGGCGGCGATCAGCGGGGTCTGCTCGGCGGGCTTGGCCAGCACGCCATTGCCGGCGGCGAGCGCCCCGGCGACTTGGCCGGCGAAGATCGACAGCGGGAAATTCCACGGACTGATGCAGGCGAAGACGCCGCGGCCGTGCAGGGTCAGCTCGTTCGACTCGCCGGTCGGCCCGGGCAGGCGCAAAGGCTCTTCGAACGTCGCGGCGGCGCGGGTCGCGTAGTAACGCAGGAAATCGACGGCTTCGCGCACTTCGCCCAGCGCGTTGGGCAGCGTCTTGCCCGCTTCGCGCACCGCCAGCGCCATCAGGAGCGGGCGGTTCTTCTCGAAGAGATCGGCGGCGCGGTAGAGGATGCCGGCGCGGACCTTGCCGCCCAAGGCGTCCCAATCGGCCTGCGCCTTGTGCGCCAAGGCCAGCGCGGCGCGTGCGTCGTCCGAGGCGGTTTCGAGGACCGTGCCGACGATCCGGCGGCGATCCGCGGGATCGCGAATCTCGGCCGGCGCGCCGCCGCACACCGCGCCGCCGATGACGGGCGCCGCGTCGTGGCGGGTTTGCAATATGTCCTCGATCCGCGACAGCAGCGGCTCGCTGACTTTCGGATCGCTGAACAGAAAGCCATGCGAGTTCTTGCGGTCGCCCAGGATGTCCTTCGGCAGCGCGATCCGGGGATTGCGATGCGGATGGGCGGCGGCGATCTGCGCCACGGGATCGGCGACGATGTCTTCGACCGGCGCGTCGTCGTCGGCCAGGCGGTTCACGAAAGAGGTGTTGGCGCCGTTTTCCAAGAGGCGGCGCACGAGATAGGCCAGCAGGTCCTCATGGCTGCCGACCGGCGCGTAGATGCGCGTCGGCACGCCGCCCAGCTCGCGGTGGATCTCGTGCAGCGCCTCGCCCATGCCGTGCAGGCGCTGATATTCGAAGTCGCGCCGCCCGCCGGCCAGCGCGTCGATGGCGGCGAGCGAATGGGCGTTGTGGGTGGCGAATTGCGGATAGAGCGCGGCGCCGGCGCCGAGCATGACGCGCGCGCAGGCGAGATAGGACGTGTCCGTCGCGGCCTTGCGCGTGAACACCGGGTAGTCGTCGAGGCCCATCTCCTGGCCGCGCTTGATCTCGCTGTCCCAATAGGCGCCTTTCACCAGACGCACCGGAATGCGCCGGCCCTGGCGCCGCGCCAGATCGATCAGCCAGTCGAGCACCGGCATGGCGCGCTTCTGATAGGCCTGCACCGCGAGGCCGAGACCGTCCCAGCCGCGCAACTCGGGCGCTTCCCCGAAAGCCTCGAACAGGTCGAGCATCAGGTCGAGGCGCTCGGCCTCTTCCGCGTCGACGGTGAGCGCGATGTCCGCGGCGCGGGCCTGCGCGCCCAGCGCCAGCACGACGGGCATCAGCTCGGCGAAGACGCGCTCGCGCTTGACCCATTCGTAGCGCGGATGGAGCGCCGAGAGCTTCACCGACAGGCTGGGCCGCTCGAAGATCGCGCGGGAATCCTTCGGGGTCGTCGCGGCGATGACATCGAGGGCATCGCGATAGGACCGCGCGTAGCGTGCCGCGTCGGCCTTGGTGTAGGCGGCCTCGCCCAGCATGTCGAAGGAGAAGCGGTAGCCCTTGTCGGCCAGCGGCTTCGCCTCTTTCAGCGCCTCGCCGATGGTGCGGCCGAGCACGAATTGGCGGCCGAGAATGCGCATCGCATAGGTGACGGCCTGGCGGATCACCGGCTCGCCCGAGCGCGCGACGAGCTTCCTGAAGATGCCGTCGAAATCCCATTTCGAGGTCTCGTCCAGGCGGACGATGCGGCCCGTCAGCATCAGCGCCCAGGTCGAGGCGTTGACGAACAGCGAGTCCGACTTGGCGCGATGGCGGTCCCATTGCGCGCCGCCGATCTTGTCGCGGATCAGCTTGTCGGCGGTCTCGGCGTCGGGGACCCGCAGCAGCGCCTCGGCCAGGCACATCAGGGCAACGCCCTCCTCGCTGGAGAGTGCATATTCGCGCATGAAGGCGTCGATGCCGCCGGCCTTGGCCGAGTCCTTGCGGATGCGGGCGACCAGATCGGCGGCGACGCGCGCGGTCTGCCCTGCCTCGGCGGGCGAGAGCGTGGCCTGGGCGATGCGCCGGTCCACGACGGCGTCTTCGTCGGCGAGATAGGCGGCTGAGATTGCGTCGCGCAGCGGCGTCATGGGGATGTCGGTTCGGGTGGCGGAGGATTGTAGCGCGGCCCCCGCCCGGCGCGCTATGTTCGCGCGATGAAAACGCCCGAGATCGTGGAGACCATCGCCGCGCTGCGCGACCGGATCGCCGGATGGCGCCACGACGGCGCCCGCATCGGCCTGGTGCCGACCATGGGCGCGCTGCATGACGGCCATCTGTCGCTGGTGCGCGAGACACAAAGCCGCGCCGACAGGAGCGTGGCCAGCATCTTTGTAAACCCGGCGCAGTTCGCGCCGCACGAAGATTTCGACCGCTATCCGCGCGACCTGATCAGCGATGCCGCCAAGCTCGGCGGGGTCGCGCTCGACCTGATTTTCGCGCCGTCGGTCGCGGAGATGTACCCGGCGGGCTTCGCGACCCGGATCGAGGTGGGCGGGCCGGCGCGCGGCCTCGAAACCGATTTCCGGCCGCATTTCTTCTCCGGCGTCGCGACGGTGGTGTCCAAGCTCCTGATCGCGGCGATGCCCGATGTCGCGATCTTCGGCGAGAAAGACTACCAGCAGCTTCTGGTCATCCGCCGCCTGACCACCGATCTCGGCCTGCCGATCGAGATCGCCGGGGCGCCGATCATCCGCGAGGCCGACGGGCTCGCGATGTCGTCGCGGAATGCCTATCTGGACCCCGGGCAGCGCCGGATCGCCGGCCGGCTCAATCTCGTGCTGCGCGATGCGATCGCGCGGCTGAAGCGCGGCGACGGCGTCGCGGTGGTGGAGCAGTTCGGGCGCAGCGACCTGCTGGAGGCGGGATTCGACTCCGTCGACTATGTCGCGATCCGCGACGCGGCGAGCCTGGAGACGATCGAAAGCCTCGACCGGCCGGCGCGGATTCTCGCGGCGGCGAAGATCGGCGCGACGCGGTTGATCGACAACATGGCGGTGTGAACCGCCGGCGGCGTTACAGCAGTCCCAATTCGACCAGTTCGGCTTGCAATCGCTCGGGAAGCTTTTCGAGGCCCTTGGCGCCGCGCGCGTCGGGCGGGGCGTCCTTCGCGGGAAGATAGCGCCAGCCCTGGAAGGCGCGATGGGCGCGGCGGCGCACCGGCACCAGCTCGGGCGCGTAGACCAGGCCGCAATGCGGCGTGCCGTTCTTGGTCACGCGGCGGATGTCGAGCAGCGTCTGGCGCACCGCGATCTGGCCCTTGATCACCCAGTAGAGCGAGCCGCCGTCGAGGATCTCGTCCTTGCGCTTGGGCATCATGCGGGTGACGTGGATCAGCTCGGGGGTCTTCACGCCGCGCTTCTTCTGGTCGCGGACGCGGCCGGCCTGCCATCGCGCCAGCTCCTCAACCGTCTCGACGCCGACGCAGAGCTTGAGGATGTGCAGCGTCACGCAGCCTTCTCCGCGACGAAGCGCACCACGAGCGTACCCTCGCCCACCTGGTCGCCGACCGCGACCGCCACCGCCTCGACGGTCGCGGCACCCGGCGCGGACAGCGTGTGCTCCATCTTCATCGCTTCGAGGACGGCGAGCGGCTGGCCCGGCTTCACCGCGTCGCCGGACTTGACGAGGACCTGGATGATCTTGCCCGGCATCGGCGTCACGACGCGGTCGGTGGCGGCGCCGGCGGCATCGGCGGCGTCGAAGGGATCGTATTCGCGCAGCACATAGGTCTCGCCCTTTTCCATCACAGCGATGGCGCCGCTGGCGAGGCGGAGCGTGTTCGCGTCCGCCAGGGCCTGAGCCTCGGCCAGCACGGGCTTGCCGTCGACGGCAAAGGCGATGCGAGGGACCTTGGCACCGCCGAGGCGGAAGCCGTCGCGCGCGGCCCAGGGATCGGTGCTGTCGGACGCGTGCTCGCGGACGACGAAATCGGCGGCGGCCGAAAGTATGCGCGGCGGCAGGGTCGCCGGCGGAACGAGGCGGTCGATGTGCCGCTCGATAAAGGCCGTATCGATGTCGCCGGCGCGGAAGTCGGGTTCGCGGAGGGCGCGGGCCAGGAACGCGTTGTTGGTCTTCAGGCCGGCGATCTGCGTGGCGTCCAGAGCCGCCGCGAGCGTCTCAATCGCGTCATCGCGGGTCGGGCCGTGCGCGACCACCTTGGCGATCATCGGATCGTAGAACGGTGTCACCGCGTCGCCCTCGCGCACGCCGCTGTCGATACGCACGCCCTGCGGAAAGCGCAGGCGCTCCAGCGTGCCGATGGAGGGCAGGAAGCCGTTCTGCGGGTCTTCTGCATAAAGGCGGGCCTCGACGGCGTGGCCGGCGATGGCGAGATCGGGCTGCCGTTTCGGAAGCCGCTCGCCGGCGGCGACGCGGAGCTGCCATTCGACGAGATCGGTGCCGGTGATCGCCTCGGTCACGGGATGCTCGACCTGCAGCCGCGTGTTCATCTCCATGAACCAAATGCGGCCGGCGCGAAGGCCTTCGGAGGCGTCGGCGATGAACTCGACGGTGCCGGCGCCGCGATAATCGACCGCGCGGGCGGCCGTCACGGCGATCGCGCCGATGGCGGCGCGGATGGCGGGCGTCATGCCGGGCGCGGGCGCTTCCTCGATCACCTTCTGGTGGCGGCGCTGGAGCGAGCAATCGCGCTCGAACAGATGGACGGCGTTGCCGTGCGCGTCGGCGAAGACCTGGACCTCGATGTGGCGCGGGCGGGTGACGTATTTCTCGATCAGCACTGCGTCGTTGGCGAAGGCGCCCTTCGCTTCGCGCTGGGCGCTTGCCAGCGCGGCGGGGAAATCGGCGGCACCCTCGACCTTGCGCATGCCCTTGCCGCCGCCGCCGGCCACCGCCTTGATCAGCACGGGATAGCCGATACGCGCCGCCTCTTTCGCGAGATGCTCGGCGGACTGGTCGTCTCCCAGATAGCCGGGCACTACGGGCACGCCGGCCTTCTCCATCAGCGCCTTGGCGCGGTCTTTCAGGCCCATGGCGCGGATCGCGCCGGGCGGCGGGCCGACGAAGACGATGCCGGCGGCGGCGCAGGCTTCGGCGAAGGCGGCGTTCTCCGACAGGAAGCCGTAGCCGGGATGGATCGCCTCGGCGCCCGCTTCGCGCGCGGCGGACAGAACCGCGTCGATGTTCAGATAGGATTCGCGCGGCGCGGCGGGGCCGATGCGCAGGGCGCTGTCGGCCAGCGCGACATGGGCGGCGTGCGCGTCGGCGTCCGAATAGACCGCCACCGTCCGCAGCCCCATGCGCCGGGCGGTGCGGATGACGCGGACGGCGATCTCGCCGCGATTGGCAATCAGAAGGGAGCGGAACATCGGGCGGGTTTAAGCACAGTTCGCAGCGCCGAAATACTCTCGATCAGACGCGCGCGAAACGACTGTGGATAAGTACCGCCGTCCCTTTCAGTGCGCGTGCGCCGGCGGCGAGAGGAACATCCGCTTGATGAACATCAGGACCGCGATGACGATCAGATAGCCGACATAGAGCGCGACCGCGGTGCGCCAGAAGTCGAACTCCATCAGCGGCGGCAGGCGGAAGGCGGCGTGCCGGGCGACGACGGGGATGAGGACGTCGGCGATCAGGTTGACCAGCGTGGCGCCGAGCGCCACGGCCCAGATGCGGTCCCAGGCCGGCGCGACGATGGCGGCGACGAGGGCGATGACGAGGCCCTCGACCGCGTTCACCGAGTCGTAGCCTTCACGAAGGAAGTTCAGGATAACATTGAGGAAATGCGTGATCTGATCCATGGCTGTCCCCTCATCCGTTTACCGTATTCTAGCGGACAACGCGGAACTTTGGGGGAAGTTTCGCAGGCCAAGTCGCGCTCGCCGCAGGGTTGCGGGCTCTCAGAGCTTCGCGGGCGCGGCTTCGAAGACGTGCATTGTGCCGGGGTCGGCGGCGAGGCTGCGCAGGCGCTTGGCGAAGGCGCGCGATTCCGGCACGGCGAAATGGGCGCGGATCGCCGCCGCGTCCGCCCAGCGCTCGAAGAAATGCAGCTTCAGCGGATTCTCGGCATCGACATAGACGCCGTGCTCGATGCAGCCGGGCTCGGTGCGGGAGCGGTGGACGTGCTCGAGGGCGATGCGCAGCATCTCGGCGCGGTTGGCTTCGGAGGCGACGACATGGCCGGCGACGACGATCATGGATCCTCCAGCATGGCGGGGCGGAAGAGCTTGCGCCATTTGCGCGTCTCGGCGCCTGCTACCATGAACGCGCCGTCGCCGCGATAGTGGATGGTCTTCGGCCAGCGGGGCGTCGCGGCGGCGCGGGCAGCCACGACGTCGAAGACGAACAGCTCGTAGTCGTCGATCAGGCGGTCGTCGGCGAGACGGCATTCGAGGTTGACGGGACAGGCGGCGATGAGCGGCGCGGAGACTTTGCGGCCCTTCTCCTTGGCGAGGGCGAAGGCGGCGAATTTGTCGGTGTCGCGGCCCGAGCAATTGCCGATGCGCACGACGGTGGGCGCGATATCGACCGCCGGAATGTTGATCGCGCATTCGCCGCTGTCGCGGATCAGGCGGTGGCTGTGGTTCGCGTTCCAGATGTAGCAGCCGATGCGGTCGTAGCCGAGCATCATGTGCCAGCCGCAGGTCATGATGTCGGTTTCGCCTTCGTGCGCCGAGCTGATCAGGATGATCGGCCCGGGCTCCAGGTAGCGGCGCGCCCGAGCGGCGGGGAAAGCGCGTTTGGCGGTGGCGGTCATGGGGTCAACCAAATGTTGAAATTCGGCGCGCAATGATATACATTGTCCACTGTATATCATCGAGGTTGCCGTGCAAATCGCCAAATGGGGAAACAGCCTGGCGGTGCGCCTGCCGAAGGCGCTGGTGGAAAAGCTCGGCCTCAAAGAAGGCGACCGTGTCGAAATCTCGGCCGGCGGCAAGAAGGCGTTGGTGGTGGAGCGCGAAGGACAACGCAAGCGCGAGGCGGCGCTGAAAGTGCTGCGTTCGATGCAATGGGAAATTCCCGCAGATTACAAGTTCAGCCGCGAGGAAGCCCATGAGCGCGGCTGGCGCCTCGACGATCCCAATGAGCGTCGCTGACTTTTTCGATTCCAATATCCTGCTCTATGGCGCCTCGAACCAGCAGGCCAAGGCGGCGCGCGCGGCTGCGCTCCTGTTGGGCGGCGGCACTGTCAGCGTCCAGGTGCTCGACGAATTCGCCTCCGTGGCGTTGCGCAAGCTCGGCCGGCCAATGTCCGATGTGCGCAAATCCCTGACGGCCATACGGAGTGTCTGTGCGGTCGTCGTGGCGGACACCGCGACGCACGAACTCGGCCTCGATATCGCGGAACGCTACAATTTCTCGATCTACGACTCGATGCTGCTCGCGGCGGCGCAAAAGGCGAACTGCACGACGTTCTTCAGCGAGGACATGCAGCACGGACAAAAAGTCGGCGGGTTGACGATCCAAAATCCGTTTTGGCCATGATCCGTCACAGTTCGACGACTTCGACGTCGCCTTCATATTCTTGGGTGAGCATTTTAGCGAAGGCAATTGCCTCTTCAAGAGTTTCGTCGGGATGCGACGAGGTGAGAATGAATCGCTTGTCGTCACTTCCGTCGCCGACGACGTGCTCATCGATGAGGTCTTCGATACGGGCGCAGCCGGGTCCAACGACGCCGACGAACTTGACGCCTTCACGCAGGCACTGCTCAACGAATGGGCCTAAACGATCTTCATCGCCCGACGACCATTTGAGGACGATCTTCGGTGCGTTGAACATCACTACATCCGGAACACGCCGAACTTCGTCGGTTCGACCGGCGCGTTCAGACAGGCGCTGAACGCCAGCGCCAGCACCCGGCGCGTGTCGGCCGGCTCGATGATGCCGTCATCCCAGAGGCGGGCGGTCGCGTGGTAGGGACTGCCCTCGGCCTCGAAGCGCTCGCGGATCGGCTGCTTGAAGGCTTCCATCTGCTCGGGCGTCCATTTGTCGGCGTCGCGGTTGACGGTGGCGAGGACGCTCGCGGCCTGCTCGCCGCCCATGACGGAGATGCGGCTGTTGGGCCAGGAGAACAGGAAGCGCGGCCCGAAAGCGCGGCCGCACATGCCGTAATTGCCCGCGCCGTAGGAGCCCCCGACGATCAGGGTGATCTTCGGCACCTGCGCATTGGCGACGGCGGTCACCATCTTGGCGCCGTCCTTGGCGATGCCGCCGGCCTCGTATTTTCGCCCCACCATGAAGCCGGAGATGTTCTGCAGGAACAGGAGCGGGATTTTGCGCTGGCAGCACAGCTCGATGAAATGCGCCGCCTTCAGCGCGCTCTCGGAGAACAGGATGCCGTTGTTGGCGACGATGCCGACCGGAATGCCTTCCAGATGCGCGAAGCCGGTGACGATGGTCGTGCCGTAGAGCTTCTTGAACTCATCGAACTGCGAGCCGTCGACCAGCCGCGCGATGATCTCGCGCGCGTCGTATTGCACCGCCAGCGAAGGCGGCACGATGCCGTCGAGCTCGGCGGTCTCGTAGGCCGGCGGCCTGGGTGGGGCGAGCGGGATGTTCGGCTGCTTCGCCGTGTTCAGGCCGGCGACGATGCGGCGGACGATGGCGAGGGCATGGAGGTCGTCATTGGCGTAGTGGTCGGCGACGCCGGACTGGCGGGCGTGCACCTCGGCGCCGCCGAGATCCTCCGCCGTGACGATCTCGCCGGTGGCGGCCTTCACCAGCGGCGGGCCGGCGAGGAAGATCGTTCCCTGCCCCTTGACGATGATCGTCTCGTCGCTCATCGCCGGGACATAGGCGCCGCCCGCGGTGCAGGAGCCCATCACGGAAGCGATCTGCGGAATGCCCGCCGCGCTCATGTTCGCCTGGTTGAAGAAGATGCGGCCGAAATGGTCGCGGTCGGGGAATATCTCGGCCTGGTTCGGCAGGTTCGCGCCGCCCGAGTCGACCAGATAGATGCAGGGCAGCCGGTTCTGCTGCGCGATCTCCTGCGCCCGCAGATGCTTCTTCACGGTGACCGGATAATAGGTGCCGCCCTTGATGGTCGCGTCGTTGCAGACGATGACGCATTCGCGGCCCGAGACCCGGCCGATGCCGGTGATGATCCCGGCGCCGTGGATATCACCCTCGTACATGCCATAGGCGGCGAGCGGCGACAGTTCGAGGAAGGGCGAGCCGGGATCGATGAGGCGCTCGACCCGCTCGCGCGGGAGCAGCTTGCCGCGCTCGGTATGCCGCTTGCGCGCGCGCTCGTCACCGCCGAGCGCGGCGGCGGCCTGACGGTCGCGCAGTTCGCCAACCAGCGCGGCCATCGCGGCGGCGTTGGATTTGAAAGCGGCATCGCCGACGTGCAAGGCGGATTTCAGGGCCGTCATCCGATCCATCCAAAATCGACGTGCAGGCAGAGCCCGGTGAAGATCAGCGAAGCGATCTCGATTCCGGCATAGGTAAGCTGAATCGCCGCCCGCCCGCCATCCACGACCATCCCGAACAGGCGCGACGCCAGGATGGCGCCGACGACGATGCCGAGCGCGGCCAGCCCGAAACCGTGCATCCGCGGATCCCAGGCGGCGAGCCCGAACAGGAGGCCTGAGCCGATCAGGAAGCCGCCATACGTAGCGCGGATCGCGGTCACGCCCGAAGGCGCGGTGAAGGCGATGCCGAGGCTGCCGACCATGTTGCGCGGCGCGAGCAATCCCCACAGGCCGAATGCGACGAACACCAGCGCGGTCAGCGCGAGATTGATCTCCGTAAGCACGCGCCCCTCGCTTTTGTCCGGCGGTTAAAGCCGCTCCACCGCCACCGCCGTCGCTTCGCCGCCGCCGATGCACAGCGCGGCCACGCCGCGCGTCTTGCCGCGCGCTTCGAGCGCGTTCAGCAGCGTCACGATGATTCGCGCGCCGCTGGCGCCGATGGGATGGCCCAGCGCGCAGGCGCCGCCGTTCACATTGACCTTCGCATGGTCGAGGCCGAGGTCGCGCATCGCGATCATCGCGACGACCGCGAAGGCCTCATTGATCTCGAACAGGTCGACATCGTCCTTGCTCCAGCCGGCGGCCTTGAGCACCTTCTGGATCGCGCCGACGGGCGCGGTGGTGAACCATTTGGGCTCGTGCGCATTGCTGGCCTGCGCCACGATACGCGCGATGGGCCTCAGGCCGCGCCGCTCGGCTTCCTCGGCGCTCGACAGGATCAGCGCCGCGGCGCCGTCGCTGATCGAAGAGGAATTCGCCGCCGTCACCGTGCCGTCCTTGGCGAAAGCCGGCCTCAAGGTCGGGATCTTCTCGGGCTTGGCGGTCTTGGGCTGCTCGTCCAGCGCGACATTCGTCTCGCCGCCCTTCACGGGCACCTTCACCGCGACGATCTCCGCCGCAAAGGCGCCCGAGTCCTGCGCGCGCTTGGCGCGCAGTAGCGATTCGGTGGCGTAGGCGTCCTGCTCGGCGCGGGTGAACTGATAATGGCGCGCAGCGTCCTCGGCGAAGCTTCCCATCAGGCGGTGCTCATAGGCATCCTCGAGCCCGTCGAGGAACATCGAATCCTTGACCTCGCCATGGCCGAGCCTGAGGCCGGCGCGCGCCTTGGGCAGCAGATAAGGCGCGTTCGACATGCTCTCCATGCCGCCGGCGATGGCGAGCACGGAACGCCCGGCCGCGATCTGGTCGGCGGCGATCATCACCGCCTTCATCCCCGAACCGCACATCTTGTTGACCGTGGTGGCGGGCACGTCGAACGGCACGCCGGCATAGACCGCCGCCTGGCGCGCCGGGGCCTGGCCGAGGCCGGCCGGCAGGACGCAGCCCATCACCGTCTCGTCGATGTCGGCGGCGGCAACGCCGGCGCGCTTCACCGCTTCGCCGATGGCGGCGGCGCCGAGCTCGGGGGCGGTGCGGCCGGAAAGCTCGCCCTGGAAACTGCCCATGGGCGTGCGGGCGCCCGCGAGGATGACGACGTCTGTACTGGCCATGTCCTTGAAATCCCTAGGTTGCGCACCTGTCTCGCATTGGCACAAAAGCCATGACCGGCGCCGGGCCCTGAGTTATCATCAAACCGGAAGTCCGCACCAGCGGGCTCAAGGGGAATGGGGGCATGTGGAAAAGGCTGCTTGCAGCCCTGATCGGCGTCGGCGCGGGCCTGTTGCTGGCCGGGGCCTATTTCGGCGCGCTCTCTGCCGGCATCCCCGTGCGGCCGGACGTGGTCGTGGCGGTGGGCGCGGCTTTCGTCTTCGCGGGCGCCGTCGCGGTGTTCGCGCTGGTCGCGATGGACCGGCCGGCCTTCCGCAACGCGCGCCAGGGCATCGTGCTGAACGAGGACCCGGCGAAGGAATACGTCTTCGCGTTCCGCGGCGCGGACACGCTTCAGGTCACGGCGCGTCCCGAACAATCCATCGGCGAGATCTTCGTGCGCTTCGGCGACACGTTCAAGACGCCGCCCGAGCAGATGCGCAAATCCATCGTGGTCTCGATCAAGGGCTCGGCCAAGAAGCCGTTCCTGTGGATGACGCTGCACCAGCTCTTCATGATGCTGAAGCCCTACAATGTCGAGCACGTCCTTCTGTCGAACGAGAAGGACGCGTTCATCGGCTATATCCCTGGCAAGCGGGCGGTGAAGGATTTCACCGGCGAGAAGGCGATGGACGCGATCGACAAATATCTCGTCAAGGTGCTGCAGGCGCCGGCCGACTGCGCGGTGCTGCGCGAGCTCGGCGGGGCGACGCGCGACGACACCATCGCCGAGACCGACAACGCCTTCCAGGCCCAGGCCAAGCTGTGGGCCAATGAGAAGCTGCAGGGGCTGATCCTGCACAAGCACCTGAAGCCGGTCGGCTATATCAGCAAGGTCGACGTGCTCAGGATCAATGCGGGGCTGCTGTAGACAGCGACTGTCATGGTCCGCGAATGCGGACCACCCAGTTGGTGCGCTCAAAATTTCGACGGCGAAGCGGCGTCACCTGGGTCCGCCGCATTCGCGGCGGATGACAATGGAGCGCTCAGTTCCCGCTCTCCTCGAACAATTCCCGCCCGATGAGCCAGCGGCGGATCTCGGATGTGCCGGCGCCGATCTCGTAGAGCTTGGCGTCGCGCAAGAGGCGCCCCGTCGGATAGTCGTTGATGTAACCGTTGCCGCCCAGGCACTGGATCGCCTGCAAGGCCATCCAGGTACCCTTCTCCGCCGCGTAGAGGATCGCGCCGGCGGCGTCCTTGCGCGTGGTCTGGCCGCGGTCGCAGGCCCGCGCCACGGCGTAGACATAGGAGCGGGTGGCGCTGAGCGCGACATACATGTCGGCCAGCTTGGCCTGCATGATCTGGAACGCGCCGATCGACTCGCCGAACTGCTTGCGGTCGTGGACGTAAGGCACCACCGCGTCCATGCAGGCCTGCATGATGCCGAGCGAGCCGGCGGCGAGCACGGCGCGCTCGTAGTCCAGCCCGCTCATCAGGACGTTCACGCCCTTGCCGAGGCCGCCCAGGATGTTCTCTTCCGGCACCTCGCAATCCTCGAAGACGAGTTCGGCGGTGTCGCTGCCGCGCATGCCGAGCTTGTCGAGCTTCTGCGCCGCCTTGAAGCCCTCGAAGGTCTTCTCGACCAGGAAGGCGGTGATGCCGCGCGGACCGGCGGCGGGATCGGACTTGGCGTAGACGACCAGCGTATCGGCGTGCGGGCCGTTGGTGATCCACATCTTGGTGCCGTTGAGGACGAAGCGATCGCCCTTCCTGTCGGCGCGCAGCTTCATAGACACCACGTCGGAACCGGCGCCCGGCTCGCTCATGGCGAGGGCGCCGACATGCTCGCCGGAAATGAGCTTGGGCAGGTAGCGGCGCTTCTGTTCGCGCGTGCCGTTGCGGCGGATCTGGTTGACGCAGAGATTGGAGTGCGCGCCATAGGACAGGCCGACCGAGGCGGAGCCGCGGCTGACCTCCTCCATCGCGATGACGTGCTCGAGATAGCCGAGGCCGAGGCCGCCGAACTCCTCCTCCACCGTGATGCCGTGCAGGCCGAGGGCGCCCATCTCGGGCCACAGATGGCGCGGGAAGGTGTTGGTGCGGTCGATCTCGTCGGCGATGGGCGCGATCCGGTCGTCCGCGAAGGGGCGGACGGTGTCGCGGATCATGTTGGCGGTGTCGCCCAGGTCGTGGTCGAGCGAGCGGTAATCGTTGGCCATGAAGGAAAGGCTCCGGGAAGACGGGGCGCGATCCTAGCCGCGATCCCCCGCGACCGCGACGCCGGGGACCGGGCAGACCGCTGACGGATCATGACAAATCCTTTGCCAGCCCCTAATCTGGCGGGAATTCGCGCCCCAACGGTTTGGGGCTGCCCAAAATGAGTATCCGGGGGATTGGATGACGGAGACGCTGAACTTGCCCGCCGCCGCAGAGGCGCCGCCCGCGAAAACTTCGCTCCTGGGCCGCTTCGCGGCGCAGTACGCGAATATTTCGACGCCGTTCGAGGTGATCATGCCGGACGGGACGCATCAGCGCTTCGGCCAGGGCGCGCCCACCTTCACCATGACCATCCGGAACGACCGGGGCCTGAAGGCCGTCAGCAGCCTGGACGAGGGCAAGATCGCGGAGGCCTATCTGGCCGCCGACCTCGACCTCGAGGGCGACATGATGAAGCCGTTCGAGCTGCGCGGCTCGATGAAGGATTTCCACCTCGTGACCGAGGCGTGGCGCTACATCCAGCCCCTGTTCTTCGGCCAGGTGCACACCAACAAGCAGGCGATCTCGCATCACTACGACATCGATTCGTCGTTCTTCCTCGCCTTCCTCGATCCGGTGACGCCCTGCTACACCCAGGGCGTCTATGAGAGCCCCGACGAGGGCCTCGACGTCGCGACGCTGCGCAAGTTCGACTATTGCTTCCAGAAGCTGAAGCTGAAGCCCGGCGACCATATCCTGGAGGTCGGGCCGGGCTGGGGCGCGTGGTTCGAATATGCATCCGCGCGCGGCGTGAAATGCACCGGCATCTCGATCTCCAAGGAGTCGATCCGCTTCCTGACCGAGAAGGGCAAGACGCTGGGGCATGACTGGGAGCTGATCGAGTCGGACCTGTTCGACTACAATCCCGGCGTCAAATACGACGCCATCGTCATCATGGGCGTGATCGAGCATCTGCCCGATTACCTGCGCGTGGTGAAGAAATTCCGGTCGCTGATCAAGCCGGGCGGGCGGGTCTTCCTGGACGGCAGCGCCTGCATCAAGAAGTACGAGCTGTCGTCCTTCATGGTGAAGTACATCTATCCGGGCAACCATTCCTTCCTGGTGCTGGACGACCTGCTCAACAAGGTGGCCAAGACGCCGTTCCAGGTCGAGGAAGTGTTCAACGACCGCATGAGCTATTGCTACACCTTCATCCAGTGGGCGAAGAACCTCGACGCCCACAAGGACTTCCTGGTGGGCAAGTTCGGGGAGTTCAACTTCCGCCGCTTCCGGCTCTATCTGTGGGGCGCGGCATACGAATTCCTGAGCCGCAGCCTGGACTGCTACCGGCTCATCCTGTGGATGCCGGAGGACGCGGAGTAGGGCAAAATTCCATCGGATAGAACCGCTCACTGTCATGCCCGCTCAGGCGGGCATCCAGGGTCGCTTGCGGCAAAGCCTGAATTCCCGCTTTCGCGGGAATAACGGCGGAGACCATGGTGATTCAACTCGAAAGCGCTTTGCGCCAGGCGCCGCAGCCGGGATGACAATCGCCGCGGTTTTTGCTTAATATTCGCCGTCTAGGGGCCGCGTCGATCTCGCGTGGCTAAGCGCGGAACCGATGTCGGCCTCCCACCGTTGGGAGGGCACGATGAGCGATTCCGTGAACATCCAATCCGACCTGCTGTCCGAAACCGGCGCCAAAACATCGTCTTCGCTGCTCGACCGTCTGCTGGCACGCTATTCCGGCCTCTCCACGACGTTCGAGGCGGTCTTTCCCGACGGCACCAAAAGGCGGGTCGGCCAGGGCACGCCCAATTTCCTCGTCACCCTCAAGAACAACCGCGCGCTCAAGGCGGCGCTGACGCTCGACGAGGGCACGGTCGCGGAATCCTATCTCGCCGGCGACTTCGAGATCGAAGGCGACATGATGAAGCCGTTCGAGATCCAGGCGTCTATGAAGGACGTCCATCCGCTGACCCAGGCCTGGCGCTACATCCAGCCGCTCTTGTTCGGCCAGGTGCACACCAACAAGCAGGCGATCCATTCGCATTACGACATCGACCCAGGTTTCTTCCTGAGCTTCCTCGACCCCAAGACCCCCTGCTACACCCAGGGCGTCTACGAAAAGGACGAGGAGACGCTCGACGTCGCGACGACGCGCAAATTCGAATACGCCTTCCGCCAGCTCAAGCTGAAGCCCGGCGACCACATCCTGGAGATCGGGCCGGGCTGGGGCGCGTGGTTCGAATATGCCAGCGCCCGCGGCGTGAAATGCACCGGCATCTCGATCAGCCGGGAATCGATCGACTACCTGAACGGCCGGGCCAAGGTGCTGGGCTATGACTGGGAGCTGATCTTCTCGGACCTGCTCGAATACCGGACCGACAGGAAATACGACGCCATCGTGATCATGGGGGTGATCGAGCACCTGCCCGACTATCAGCGCGTGCTGGAGAAATTCGCCAGCCTGATCAAGCCGGGCGGCCGCATCTTCCTGGACGGCAGCGCGGCCAACAAGAAGTTCGAGCTGAACTCCTTCATGGTGCGCCATATTTACGGCGGCAACCATTCCTTCCTGGTGCTGCCCGACCTGCTCGACAAGCTCGCCAAGACGCAGATGCAGGCGATCGAAATCTACAACGATTCAAAGAGCTACATGCTGACGCTCATGCAATGGGCGAAGAATCTCGACAAGAACCGCGAGCAGGTGGTGAAACGCTTCGGCGACTACAATTTCCGCCGCTTCCGCCTCTATCTGTGGGGCGCCGCGGCGGCCTTCGCGCGGCGCGAGATGCTCTGCTACCGCATGATCATCCAGAGCCCGACCGGAGACGACGTGCCGGACGCGACGCGCTGAGGGCGGCGATCGAGGAACCTTCATGCCCAAGCTTCGCGTCGCGGCCTTCACCCTCTCGGCGGACGGCTATGGCGCCGGTCCCGACCAGAGCCTCGACTCGCCGCTCGGCCGCGGCGGCGCGCAGCTGCACCAGTGGTTCGTCCCGACCCGTACCTTCCAGCGGATGGTGATCGGGCGCGACGAGGGCGAGACCGGCCTCGACGACGACTTCGCCGCGCGCAGCTTCGAGAATGTCGGCGCCTCGATCCTCGGACGCAACATGTTCGGCCCGGTGCGCGGCCCGTGGCCGGACGACGCCTGGAAGGGCTGGTGGGGTCCTAGTCCGCCCTACCACACGCCGGTCTTCGTCCTCACCCATCATCCGCGCCCGCCGCTGGAGATGGAGGGCGGGACGGTCTTCCACTTCGTCACCGACGGGATCGCGGCGGCGCTCGCCCGGGCACGGCAGGCGGCGGGCGAGCGCGACGTGCGGATCGGCGGCGGGGTCGCCACCGTGCGCGCCTATCTGAAGGCGGGACTGATCGACGAGCTGCACCTCGCCATTTCGCCCGTGCTGCTGGGCTCTGGCGAACACCTGATGGCTGGGATCGACCTGCCGGCGCTGGGCTACCGGATCGACGCGCATGTGTACTCGGACAGGGCGACCCACCTGACCGTCCGGCGAGGCTGAAGCCGTGCCCGCCGTTCGGCCTAGGCAAGCGGCGAATGGTCCGCGGAGAAGTCGCGTGCCGCCAGGAGGACCGGAAGGAGTTTCCTCCCCTCCTCGGCCAGCCGGTACTCGATGCGCAGCGGCCTTTCGCGAAAATCGACCCGCTCGATCAGGCGGTCCTGTTCCAGTTCGCGAAGATGCTGGGTCAGCATTTTTTGCGAGATGCCCGGCAGGTCGCGCCTGAGCCGGGACGTGCGCATGGCGGGATCGGCATAAAGCCGGAAGAGTATCGGCAGCTTCCAGCGTCCCTTGATCATGTCGACGACGCGCGTGACATGCGCGACGGACCCCTCGGGCCCGAGGCAGCTCCGGCGCGCATCGTCGCCGACGGGCACTTTTAAGTGCGTACTTGCCTTGGCCATCGTCGCGTTCGATCTGAGGAGCTGCAATGCGACAGATGGATGTTCCGCGATGGATTTGCAATTGCGCGGACGGGCGGCGCTCGTGACCGGCAGCAGCAAGGGGATCGGCGAGGCCGTCGTCCGGAAACTCGCCGAGGAGAATGCGACGGTCGTCGTTCATGGCCGCGACCGCGTTCGGACGGACGCCGTGAGAGACGAAATCGTCGGCCGCGGCGGGCGAGCCCATGCCGTGGTCGGCGATCTCACCCGGGACGGGGACGTCGAACGGCTGGTCGGGGAAGCCGAAAGGCTCGCCGGCCCGATCGGGATCCTGGTCAACAACGCCGGCGGATCGGGCGGCAGCAAGGAAGACTGGGAAAACCCCCGGCCGGATTCGTGGGCAGCGGCCTATGACCGCAATGTGCTGGCGGCGTTGAGAGTCACGACAAGACTGCTGCCCAAGATGCGGCAGGCGAAATGGGGCCGCGTCATCAACATCTCCAGCATGGCGGCGACGATGCCGCCCAAAGGCGCGGCAGACTATTCCGCGGCCAAGGCGGCGATCAACGCGATGACGGGCTCGCTGGCGAAAGCCGTGGCGGCGGACGGCGTGACGGTCAACGCGATCTCGCCGGGCACCATACGCAGCGACGCGCTCGACAAGCGGTTTCGGGAATTCGCGACGGAGCGGGGCTGGGCGAAGCACGATGCGCCGTGGGACGAAATCGAGCAGCGGGTGCTGCCGGAATTCGCGCAAGTACCCGTTGGGCGCGTCGGACGCCTGGAAGAAATCGCGGGCGTCGCGGCATTTCTCGCGAGCCCGGCGGCGGCCTACATCACCGGCACCAATCTGCGCGTCGATGGCGGAATGTTCCCCGGCCTTTAGCCGAGAGGCGCGCGGCAAACCGAAAATTCCGACGATTTCGGTCGGCCCAAAATCGAATGGTGCGGTCGAGAGGACTCGAACCTCCACGGGTTGCCCCGCTACCACCTCAAGGTAGTGCGTCTACCAATTCCGCCACGACCGCACGTCAGGGATTCACAGGTAGGCGCGGGGGTTTAGCAGAGGCGGATCGGGTTGAAAAGCGGCACTTTCCAGCAATCAAAACCCACTGTCACGCCCGCGAAGGCGGGCGTCCAGCGACTGGGCAGACTGCCAAAACTGGATTCCCGCTTCCGCGGGAATGACGGTTCAAACCGACTTTAACAGAGGCAACCTTGCCTCAAATGCCCTCGCCGTCCACGCCGATGTGGATCCCGCATTCGTCCTTGTCGAGGCCGGACCAGCGGCCGTCGCGATAGCTCTCGCCGGCCTGGATGCGCCGCGTGCAGGGCATGCAGCCGATCGAGGGATAGCCGTCCTCCACCAGCGGATGGCGCGGCAGGTCGTGGCGGACCGTGTAGGCCTCCAGGTCGGCGAGCGACCAGTCGGCCAGCGGGTTGAAGCGGAAGCGGCCCTCGAAGAACTCCACCGCCTGCATCTCCGCGCGTTCCTTGGTCTGGAAGCGCTTGCGGCCGGTGATCTGCGCCGCGAAGGGCTCGAGCGCGCGCTTGAGCGGGATGACTTTGCGGAAATTGCAGCAGGCATCCGTGTCCTTCGACCACAGCGTGCCCTCGGCATCGAATTTGGCGCGGTCGGCGGGATTGGGCGCCAGCGAGCGGATGTCGCCGAGGCCGAGCACGTCCTGCAGGCGGTCGCGATAGCGCAGCGTCTCGCCGAACAGCTTGCCGGTGTTGAGGAAGAGGATCGGCGTCGCCGGATCGATCTCGGCCACCAGGTGCAGCAGCACCGCGGACTCCGCGCCGAAGGACGAGACGACGGCGCTCTTGCCCTTGAACTCGCCGCCCAGCGCCAATTCGAGGATGCCGTGCGCGTCCCGGCCGCGCGAGGCGTCCTGAAGCTGGCCGAGCTTGGCGAGGATCAGCGGGTCGGGCGTGCCCGCCCCTGCCCTGTCGAAGGCGCGCGGCGCGGTGCCGCGCGAACGGTCGATCACGGTGACGGCGGCGCTCACGAGAGCCAGCCCTTCTCCGACACCAGCGCGCGGGTGCGGCGGGAGACTTCGTCCGGCGCGAGGCCGCTGGCCCGCCAGACTGCGCGGGCGGAGCCGACATCGGCCAGATGGGCCTCCCATTCGGGGCCGAAATGGCTTTCCAGCCATTCGCGGAGCCGGCGCGCGAGGCCGGGCGCCTGGCCGCCGGTCGAGGCGGTGAGGACGAGGTCGCCGCGCCGAACGATGGCGGGGACGTGGAAATCGCAGAGCCCCGGCACGTCCTCGACATTGACGAGGATGCCCATGGCGCGGGCCTCCGCGGCCATAACCTCGGCGGCGTCGCGGTCGAGCCCGGCGATGAACAGGATGTTGAGACGCGGCAGCGCGCCGGAGAGGCTTACCGGGATGGCCTCGACCGCGGCTTCGGCCAGGAGCGCGGCACGGCGGACATAGCCCTCACCGGCGCCGGCAAGGCCGACGCGGACCGTCTGAGGATTGAGCAGAATGGGGAGCAAAGCGGCCTCCGCCCGGCCACCGGGCCGGTTGTACAGCAGAGGTACGCATGACCCGCCTAAAATGCAAGAACGGGGTGGGGAATGCTATGAATTACACGAATTTGGGTGGAATTACTGATATCCCTTCAGGATATCCGTGATCGAGACGCCTATCTTGTCGCCATGGATGATGATCTCGCCCTTCGCCACCGGCTTGTCATTGGCCAGGATCAGCACCGGATCGTCCTGCTTGGAGTCGAGTTCGATCACCGCGCCGCGGCCCATGCGCAGGAGCTGATGCATCGGAATCGTGGAGCTGCCGAGCACCACCGAGATTTCGACTTTGACGCCGGAGATATTGGAGGACATGAAAGAGCCCATGGATGACGGCACACAGTCTCCGGCGAACATGGTTTCGGAGGCGTTAACGCGGTCCGCGGTCGAATGGCGGATCGCGCCCGGCCTGACGCCCTACCCCGAGGCCGTAGCGTTCATGGAGGAACGCGCGGCGGCGATCGCGGCCGGCACGCGGCCCGAACTGGTCTGGCTGGTCGAGCATCCGGCGATCTACACCGCCGGCACCAGCGCGAAGGACGCCGACCTGCTCGATGCGCGCTTTCCGGTGTTCAAGACCGGGCGCGGCGGGCAGTTCACCTATCACGGGCCGGGGCAGCGCGTCGGCTATGTCATGCTCGACCTGAAGCGGCGCGGCTCGGACGTGCGCGCCTTCGTGCACGATCTCGAAGCGTGGCTGATCCGCACGCTGGCCGCCTTCAATGTGAAGGGCGAGCGGCGCGAGGGGCGCGTCGGCATCTGGGTCGCGCGCGGGGCCCGCGAGGACAAGATCGCCGCCATCGGCGTCAGGGTGCGGCGCTGGGTGACGTTCCACGGCGTGAGCCTGAACGTCGATCCCGACCTGACGCATTTCTCCGGCATCGTGCCCTGCGGCATCAGCGAGCACGGCGTGACCAGCCTGCACGACCTGGGCATTCTCGCGACGATGGCCGACGTCGACGTCGCGATGCGCGATGCGTTCAAGGATGTGTTCGGCTGAGGCTTCACCCGACTTTGCTCTTCGGATAAACAGGCGCGACCGCATCCTTGGGGGGATTCGATGCCGCGCGTTTCAGCCGCTTTCTTCACCGTCGCCATTCTTCTGCTGCTCAGCGGAATGGTGCTCGGCGAATATATGGGCGCCAAGGAGGAGTTCACGCTGGCGCCGGTCCATGCGCATATGAACCTGCTGGGCTGGGCCTCCCTGGCACTGTACGGGACGTTCTACGCACTGACCGCCGCGACGCTGTCGCCGCGCCTGGCCTGGATCAATTTCACTTTCTCGACGCTGGGCGTTCTGGCGATGACCGTGACGTTGACGCTGCTGCTGACGACCGGCAATTCGGCGGTCTGGGGACCCGCGTCGGGCGCCGCCGGCGGCCTCGCGCTGCTGGGCGCGCTGACGTTCCTGATCTGCGTGCTGCGCGAGCTGTTCCGCACGCGCGCCTAAACCGACGGGCGACGCCTGAAGCCCTTTTCCTCGGCCGGGTCGGCCTTGTGCATCTCGACATTGCGCACGGTCGAGCCGGGCGGGCCCTTCATGCACAGGCCGATCAGGGTCTCGACGGTCTTGTTGGGGCCGGAGACCAGGACCTCGACCGTTCCGTCGGAGCGGTTGCGGATCCAGCCGTCGACCCCGAGGCGCGTCGCTTCGGCGATCACATAATTGCGATAGCCGACGGCCTGCACGAATCCTTCTATCCGAAGGCGCAGATGGGTGAAATCGTCGTCGCTCATGGCAAAGGTATGGCCGATGCGCCGGCGCAGTTCCAGTGGCCGTCCGTCGGACCTCGCGGTCACGATCGCGTGACGGCGGCGCCACCGCGGCGCCGGCGATTGCGCCCGCCCCGCTAGTCGGCAATCAAACGAGCCGCGCAATCGAGCTATGCGCGGGGCGCGCATTGTCCGACGAGGCGTGCCGCCTCCAATTTGACGACTAGAGCAACGACAACACACGACAGATATTGGGGAATCCCCGCTTGACGCTCAAACGGACGGCCGCATGGACAGCCGCGGCCTTGCTGGCGATCTCATCCGCCCATGCCCAGTCGCAGACCAGCATCCTGAACTACGACCCGGCGTTCTTCGCCGATGCGCGGCCGAACACGGCCTATGACATGATCAACCGGCTGCCGGGGTTCACCTTCGCCGATGTCGGCTCGGCGCGCGGCTTCGCCGGCACCGCCGGCAACGTCCTGATCAACGGGCAGCGGCCGACCTCCAAGAACGACGCGCTGCAGTCGGTGCTCAACCGCATCAACGCCGCCGACGTCGACCATATCGAGCTGATCCGCGGCGGCGCGCCGGGCATCGACATGCAGGGCCAGACGGTGGTCGCCAATGTCGTCCTCAAGAAGGGGGATTCGACCCATCTCGTGGCGACGGCCGAGGACTTCGTCTTCATCGACGGCCACATGGTGCCCTATGCGTCGCTGCTGTTCACGCGCCATGTGGGACAGGCGACCTATGAGGGTTCGTTCGGGCTGACCCAGGGCTATGACGATTCCGTCGGCCACGGCATCCACAACGTGTTCGACGGAGCGGGCCATCTGCTGACGCAGGATCAGACGATCAGCCATGGGCTCGGCACCGGCCTGTCGGCCAAGGGCACGGCGACGGTCCCGCTCTGGGGCGGCGAGTTCAAGGCGAACCTGACGCTGCAGAACATCCCGTATATCGACCGCCTGTCCTATTCGCGGCCGGGATTCTTCGAGGAGTTCAAGGACCGCAACCGCGACAACATCGCGGAGCTCGGCCTGCACTGGAAAGGCAAGGTCGGGGCTACGGAGCTGGAGACGCTGGTGCTGCAGCGCTACGACCACAACAATGCGAGCTCGGATTCCGACGACGGCACCACGCTGCAGCATTTCGTCTCCAAGTCCGACATGGGCGAGACCATTGCGCGGGCGACGCTGCGCTACCAGCCGATGCCGGAGCTGACGCTGGAGAGCGGCGCCGAGGGCGCGTTCAATTTCCTCGACGGCTCGACCGCGTTCTTCGTCGACAATGTCATCCAGCCCCTGCCCGCGCCGGACGCGCGGGTCGAGGAGCGGCGCGGCGAGGTGTTCGCGCAGGGCACGTGGAAATACTCGCCGGAATGGCTGCTCGAGGCCGGCATCCGCGCGGAATATTCGACCATCAGCGAAACCGGCTCGGTCAGCCTCAGCCGGTCGTTCTTCTATCCCAAGCCGCGCGCGGTGCTGACCTGGTCGCCGGACAAGGACACCCAGGTGCGGCTGCGCTACGAGAAGGTCGTCGGCCAGCTCGATTTCAACAACTTCATCGCCAGTGCCAACCTGGCCGCCACCGGCATCACGGCGGGCAACGAGAACATACGTCCCGACCAGCGCTCGCAATACGAGGTGTCGTTCGAGCGGCATTTCTGGGGCAAGGGCGCCCTGGTGCTGACCGTCATGCATGAGGAGATCAAGGACGTCGTCGATTTCATTCCGGTGACGAGCCCGAGCGGGGTGTTCGACGCGCCAGGAAACATCGGCAACGGCCAGAACAACCAGATCACCTTGCAGGTGACGCTGCCGCTCGACCGCATCTTCATCCCGAACGGACTTCTGACCGCGACGAACACCTTCAACCTCACCTCGGTGCGCGATCCGGTGACCGGCACCAACCGTGTGATCTCCGAACAGCGGCCGCAGAGCATCCGTGTGAGCTTCACCCAGGACGTGGACAGCCTGAAATCGACCTGGGGCATCTCCTTCAACAATGGCTGGTCCGAGGATGCCTTCCGGCTCGCGCAGGTGCGCCAGACCAAGCTCGTGCCGCCCTATTTCAGCATCTTCTGGGACTACAAGCCGAGCGCGGCGTGGAGCTTCCACATCGAGGGCGACAACATCACGAGCTTCGTCTACGACGACAAGAGATTCAACTATTCGGGGCCGCGCAACACCTCGCCGCTGGACAATATCGACGAATACCGCGCGCATTCGATGCCGCAGATCGATTTCCAGATACGAAGGACGTTTTAACATCACCACTGGTGTCATGCCCCGCGAATGCGGGGCACCCAGTTAACGCCTGGGCAGCCGGTGCAAACGTCAACTGGGTCCGCCGCATTCGCGGCGGATGACAGTTGGGAGGTGGAGGAGCTGCTAGGCGAACTCCAGGATCACGTCGTCCAGCGCGAGGCTGTCGCCCTTCGCGGCGTTGATCTTCTTGATCGTGCCGTCGCGCTCGGCGGTCAGGACGTTCTCCATCTTCATCGCCTCGACCACGGCCAGCGTCTCGCCCGCCTTGACCTCCTGGCCGACGGCGACGTTCACCGAGACGATCAGTCCGGGCATCGGGCAGAGCAGCATCTTCGAGGTGTCGGCCGCGACCTTCTCGGGCATCAGCGCGGCCAGCCGCGCGCCCTCGGGCGAGCGCACGATCGCGGTGACGGTGCGGCCGCCCTGGCCCAATTTGTAGCCGCCCTGGATGCGGCCGAGCTGGATGGCGTGCTCGCCGTCGCAGCCGGCGAGATGCATGATCGGCTGGCCCGGCATCCATTCGGTCAGCGCATCGTACGGCTTGCCGTCGATCACCAGGCTGAGATTGCCGGCCGCGAGATTGGCCTGGGAGACCGCGAAGGCCTCGCCGTCGAGCGAGACCACGTAATCGCCGGCCAGGCGATGCGCGCCGTTCAGCGTGCCGGTGATGCCGCTGGCGCGCAGGCCGCGGGTGAGCCGCGCGGCGACCGCCGCGGCGACGAAGCGGCGCTTGTCGCCGTCGTCGAGCGCGAGGCCATGGAAACCGTCGGGGAATTCCTCGGCGATGAACGCCGTGGTCAGCCGGCCCTCGCGGAAACGTTCGTTGTGCATGATCGCGGTCAGGAAGGCGATGTTGTGGTTGATGCCCTCGATGCGGAATTCGTCCAGCGCCTTGGCCATCGCGTCCACGGCTTCCAGCCGGGTCGGCGCATGGGTGCAGAGCTTGGCGATCATGGGATCGTAGAACATCGAGATCTCGCCGCCCTCATAGACGCCGGTGTCGTTGCGCACCGTGATGTCGCCGAAATCGCCTTCGGCCGGCGGGCGATAGCGCACGAGGCGGCCGGTGGAGGGCAGGAAGCCGCGATAGGGGTCCTCGGCATAGACGCGGGACTCGACCGCCCAGCCGTTCAGGCCGACGTCCTTTTGGGCGATCGGCAGCTTCTCGCCGGCGGCGGAGCGGATCATCAGCTCGACCAGATCGAGACCGGTGGTGAGCTCGGTCACGGGATGCTCGACCTGGAGACGCGTGTTCATTTCGAGGAAGTAGAATTTGCGGTCCTTGTCGACGATGAATTCCACCGTTCCGGCGCTGTCGTAGCCGACCGCCTTGGACAGCATCACCGCCTGCTCGCCCATCGCCTTGCGCGTGGCGGCGTCCAGGAAGGGCGACGGCGCCTCCTCGATCACCTTCTGGTTGCGGCGCTGGATCGAGCATTCGCGCTCGTTCAGATAGACGACGTTGCCGTGGCGGTCGCCCATCACCTGGATTTCGATATGGCGGGGCTCGGTGACGAATTTCTCGATGAACAGGCGGTCGTCGCCGAAGGAGGCCTTGGCTTCGTGCTGGGAGGATTTGATCGCCTGGACGAGGTCTTCCTCCTTGTGGACGATGCGCAGGCCCTTGCCGCCGCCGCCGGCCGAGGCCTTCACCATCACCGGATAGCCGATCTCCCTGGCGATCTTGCGGGCATGGGCGTCGTCGGTGATCTCGCCGATGAAGCCGGGAACGGTGTTCACCTTGGCGGCCTGGGCGAGCTTCTTGGATTCGATCTTGTCGCCCATCGCGGCGATGGCCCGATTGTTCGGGCCGATGAAGACCACGCCGGCCTTGGCCAGCGCCTCGGCAAAGGCCTCGCGCTCCGACAGGAAGCCGTAGCCGGGATGCACGGCCTCGGCCCCGGTATCCCGGCAGGCCTGCACGATCCGGTCGATGACGAGATAGGACTGGGCCGAGGGCGGCGGGCCGATATGCACGGCCTCGTCGGCCATTTCGACATGCAGGGCGTCGCGGTCGGCGTCGGAATAGACGGCAACCGTCGCGATACCCATTTTGCGGGCGGTCTTGATGACGCGGCAGGCGATCTCGCCGCGATTGGCGATAAGGATTTTCTTGAACATCGAACCCCGGAGCGGCCGTTGATTTGGCCTGACGGAGCAAGGTTTTAGGCGAGGCGGCGCTTGCCGTAAACGGCCAACCTCGTTTACGGGAGGGAAGCCATGTCGCGCCTCACCCGCACCCTCCATCCCCTGCTCTACCGGCCGCACCTCGAAAACGGGCTGTCGGTGAGCCTTGGCGTATCTTTGGCCGGTCTGATCGCCGGCCTGCCGCTGGGCCTCGCGGCCGGAATCGCGGCGGCCACCGGCGCGCTGTGCGTCTCCATCGCCGACCAGCCCGATCCCCTGAACGAGAAGCCGCGGGCGCTGGCCGCCGCGATCGTCATGGCCTGCCTGGCGACGGCGGCGACGCTGCTCGTGAAAGGTGTCGTGTGGGGAGAGTTCGCCGTGACGGCGGCCGTCGCGCTGTGGGCGGGGCTGATCTCGGCCTATGGCAAGCGGGCGGTCGGGCTCGGCGTCGTCACCGTGCTCGCCTTCGTGCTGGCGCTGGCGGCGGAGATCGCGGGCGAACGGGAGGCGATCGCGCATATGGCGCTGTTCGCGGCGGGCGCCGCGATCTACGCGGCCTATGCGCTCGGCCTGGCCTGGGTGTTCGACGCGCGCGTGCGCCGGCTGCTGCTGGCCGAGGCGCTGCGCAGCTTCGCCGGCTATCTGCGCGCCAAGGCGGAACTGTTCGAGGTCGAGCGCGACGGCGCCAAGGCCTTCGCGGCAATGATCGAGGCCCATGCCGCGGCGGTCGAGCGCATGCAGATCGCGCGCGACGCGATCTATGCGCGGACGGCCAAGTCCTGGCAGCACCGCCAGGCGCGGGCGCTGATCGCGCTGCTCGACGCGTTCGAGACCATCCTGTCGAGCGACGCCGATATCGAGATCCTGCAGAAATCGCGGCACCGCCACCTGATGCGCCGGCTGCGCGGCATGACGCTGGCGCTGGCGCAGGACGCCGAGCGGCTGGCGCTGGCGCCGGCCGAGGTGGTCGAGATCGAGCCGCATGTCCGCGAGCGCGACGCCATCGCGGCGGAGATCGCCCGCATCGCCCCGTCGACGGCCGGCGACGAGCCGGAGCTGCAGGCGATCGCGGCGTTCCGCTCGACCGCCGACAAGCTGGCGCAGTCGGCGCTGCGCATCGCCGCCATCGGCGCCAAGGAGCCGCCGCAGCCGCATGCCGACCTCAACCTGTTCCGCCAGCAGGGGCCGCGCGGCCTCCGGCATCTGAAGGCGCAGCTCGGCTTCGGCAAGCCGGCCTTCCGCTATGCGATCCGCCTGGCGCTGGCGATGATCGCGGGGCTGGCGCTCACCGTCGCCTTTCCGCGCTTCGCGCATGCAAGCTGGATCCTGCTCACCATCGCGCTGATCATGCGCGCCAATTTCAGCGTGACGCGCCAGCGCCGCGCCGACCGCATCATCGGCACGCTGGCGGGCTGCGTGCTGGCGGCCGGGCTGCAGGGCTTCGTGCCGGTCGAGTACCTGCTCGTATTCGTGGCGCTGGCGACGGGGGTGAGCCATGCTTTCGGGGCGGTGAACTATCGCGTGACGGCGGCCTCGGCCTCGGTGTCGGCGCTGCTGCTGCTGCACTTCCTGCAGCCCGCCGCGCATCACGCGCTGGCCGAGCGGATCGGCGACACGCTGATCGGGGCGGCGCTGAGCTATGTCTTCAGCTTCCTGCTGCCGACCTGGGAGCGCCACGACCTGCCGCGCAATATCGCGGGCCTGCTCAAGGCGGACCGCGACTTCGCCGTCCAGGCGATGACGCGGACGCGGGTCGAGCAGAACTACCGGCTGGCGCGCAAGAAGCTGTTCGAGGCGGTGGCGGCGCTCTCCGGCGCGGTGCGGCGGCTGGCCGACGAGCCGAACACCGGCAAGGACCTGCTGGGGCGGCTGAACGCGCTCCTGGCCGCGAACTATCTGTTGCTGTCGGACCTGACGTCGATGCAGGTGCTGTATTCGCTGCGCGGCGAGGAGCTGGACAAAATCCCCCAGGCCGAGACGCTGACCGCCGAGATGCGCGGGCGGGTGCTCGAAATCCTCGACACCGCGCCGTCGGAGAAGGCGCCGCCGCGCCTGAGCAAGACGTCGCGGGACGATCTCTACCAGCCGAACGGGATGTCGGTGCTGAAGCGCAGGCTGGTGCATATCGAGCACGCGGCGCGGCGCGTCGCGGGGCTGGCGCAAGACACCGCGGGGCGCGGCGATGCGCTATCCTAGGATTTGCCGGCCATCCATCACCCGGAGTTCTCCATGATCGAGTTCATCAACGGCGCCGCCGCCCAGGCCGCGAACCTGCCGTTCAGCCAGGCGGTCCGCGCCGGCGGCATGCTCTATCTCTCCGGCTGCATCGGCAACGTCCCGGGCAAGATGGCGCTGGTGCCGGGCGGCATCGAAGCGGAGAGCCGGCAATTGATGGAGAACATCGCCGCGGTTCTGAAGGAGGCGGGATCGGATTTCGACCTTCTCGTCAAATGCACCGTCTATCTTGCCGACATGGCGGAGTGGGGCGCGTTCAACGCCGTCTATGTCCCCTATTTCAAGGCCGGCCGCTTTCCGGCGCGCACCGCCATCGGCGCGCACCAGCTCATCCTCGGGGCGCGGGTGGAGATGGAATGCGTCGCCGCGGCATGAGCGCCGCGGGATTTCGGATTCGGCCCGGTGCGCTATAGTGCGACGGGTTCGGGGATTTGCCATGATGATCGTGAAGCTTCGGGCGCTCTGCGCCTGCCTCGCCCTGCTGGCGCTGTCGGCCTGCATCTCGTCGCCGGAGGACTTGGCGGCCCCGCCCTCAGGCCAGGATTCCTATGTCGTGCTCGGCGTCGCGCCGTCCGACATAAACCTCCAAATCGTCAACGGGCGCCTGCGCAAGGGGGTGTTCCGCGCCGGGCTCTTCCGGCTGACCGAGCTTTCCTACAAGCCCGATGACGGCGGCTATATCGTGATGAAGGTGCCCGGCAACACGAACTATGCCGTCGTCTCGGCGATCTCGACGATCTGGCGCCAGTCGTTCCTGGGAGAGAAATACGTTCCGTCCGGCGCCAAGACGCTGGTCTTCGAGGCGCCCGCCGGCAAGGTCGTCTACGTCACCAGCCTTCAATACCGGCGTGGCGCCGGCCGGCTCGAGGTGGCGCCGACCCAGGATCTCGAACGCGCCCGGGCCTATCTGCGCGACCATTACCCGGCGCTGGCCGGCAGGCTGACGCAGGCGCGCTACGCCTTCCTGCCGCTGCAATGACCGCGCCCTGCGCGGGGTGGGTGTCGCGGCTATTTCGCCCGGTTGAAGGCGGCGACGTCGAGCGCCAGCGACATCATCAGGAAGACGATGGATTCGACTCCGTCGAAGGCGGTCCAGCCGATCAGAAGCGGCCGCGGCGGCGGCGCGAGCTGAAGCCAGGCGGTCATGCCGAGATGGAGGGCGAACAGCCCGAAGACGAGGACGAGATAGGCGCCGGCCGCGGCGCTCCACCGGCCGCGCATGCCGCGCCAGGCGGCGCCGAAGCCGATGTCGCGAAACCGCGCGGTGCGCGCGATCGGCCAGGGCACGATCCGCAGCACCGCCAGATCGACCAGCAGCGTGGCGAGCGCGATGCAGGAGAGGACGGTCAGGGAGACATTCGCCTGGCCGAGCGGGAGCTTCCGCGCTGCCAGCGTGAGGCCGACGCCCAGCGCCTGCCCGACAATGAAGATGGCGATGGTCCAGGCCGCGAAGAAGACGATGCCGCGGTCGAAGGCCCAGGGCCGCGCGGGATGTCCGACCATGCGGCGCAGCGTGACGGCCGCCAGCCAGGCCACGCCGAGCAGCCGCACCGCCAAGGACGCCAGTTGCAGGGCGCTGAAGCCGCGCCCCGCCTCCACGCCATAGACGAGATCGACCAGGTTCGTGCCCGTCGCCACCGCGAGCAGCAGCAGCCAGGCGAGCGGCGCGCGCGCGAAGGAGCGGAAGAAAAGGGAAAGCGTCTCGCCGATCATCGTGTCCCCCCGGACGGCATGGCGAGGCAGCAGAGCGCCGCAGTGGGGCGGAACCGAGGCGACAAGATGAACGGAAGATGGCCGCGGGAGGCGGTCTCACGCAGCGCGCCGACCCTAAGACTCACCTGCCCGCAAGGGGAAGGTGAGTCAAAGCGGTATGTTGTCGTGTTTCTTCCACACCTGCGCGACCTGCTTGTTGCGGAGCATCCGTAGCGAGCGCGCGATGCGCCAGCGGGTCGAGTGCGGGCGGATCACGTCGTCGATGTAGCCGCGACTCGCCGCCACGAACGGATTCAAGAACGCGTCCTCGTATTCCTTCGTCCGCTGGGCGATGGCGTCGGGATTGCCGCGCTCCCCCCGGAAGATGATCTCCACCGCGCCCTTGGCGCCCATCACGGCGATCTGGGCGCTCGGCCAGGCGTAGTTCACGTCGGCCCGCATGTGCTTGGACGCCATCACGTCATAGGCGCCGCCATAGGCCTTGCGCGTGATCACCGTCACCTTCGGAACCGTCGCCTCGGTATAGGCGAAGAGCAGCTTGGCGCCGTGCTTGATGATGCCGCCATGCTCCTGCGCCACGCCCGGCAGGAAGCCCGGCACGTCCACGAAGGTCACCAGCGGGATGTTGAAGCAGTCGCAGAAGCGCACGAAGCGCGCGGCCTTGCGGCTGGCATCGCTGTCGAGCACGCCGGCCAGCACCATGGGCTGGTTGGCGACGAAGCCGACGGTCGAGCCCTCGATCCGGCCGAAGCCGGTGATGATGTTGCGGGCGAAGGCCTCGCCGATCTCGAAGAAATCGCCCTCGTCGGCGACCTTATGGATCAGTTCCTTCATGTCGTAGGGCTTGTTGGGATTCTCCGGCACCAGCGTGTCGAGGCTGAGCTCCTCGCGGCGCGGATCGTCCTGCGTCGGCCAGGACGGCGCCTTGTCGCGGTTGTTGAGGGGGAGGAAATCGTAGAGCCGGCGCATCTCTTCGAGGCAGATCACATCGTTGTCATAAGCGCCGTCGGCGACGGAGGATTTGGTCGAATGCACCTTGGCGCCGCCGAGCTGTTCGGGCGTCACGTCCTCATGCGTCACGGTCTTCACCACGTCGGGGCCGGTGATGAACATGTAGGAGGTGTCGCGCACCATGAAGATGAAATCGGTCATCGCCGGCGAATAGACGTCGCCGCCGGCGCAGGGACCCATGATCACGCTGATCTGCGGCACGACTCCTGATGCGAGCACGTTTCGTTGGAACACCTCGCCATAGCCGGCGAGGCTGCCGACGCCTTCCTGGATGCGGGCGCCGCCGGCATCGAGCAGGCCCATCACGGGGGCGCCGTTCTGCATCGCCATCTCGACGATCTTGACGATCTTCTTGGCGTGGGTCTCCGACAGCGAGCCGCCGAACACGGTGAAGTCCTTGGCGTAGACATAGACCATGCGGCCGTTGATCGTGCCCCAGCCGGTGACGACGCCGTCGCCCGGGATGCGGTTCTTGTCGGTGTCGAAATCGGTGTTGCGGTGCTCCACGAACATGTCGAACTCCTCGAAGGAGTTGGCGTCGAGCAGGAGCTCGATGCGCTCGCGGGCGGTCAGCTTGCCGCGGGCGTGCTGGGCCGCGATGCGGGCCTCGCCGCCGCCCAGCCTTGCCTTGGCGCGGCGGGATTCGAGTTCGGTTAGGACGTGTTTCATCGGGTGCTTTGCTCTCGGAACATCGATGGCGGCAGAGTGTGGGGGGACGGCTTTCGATTCAACCCTCCCCTTGAGGGAGGGTCGAAATTCGCGCAGCGAATTTCGGGGAGGGTCTTCCATCGCCGCCTGACCCCTCCCCGAAAAATCTCCGCTGCGCTCCGATTTTTCGACCCTCCCTCAAGGGGAGGGTAAACTTAACTGCATAAAGTGTTCTGCGTCTTCCAGCTCTTTCAAAAGCGATTTTAGCCGAGCTTCCGCTTCGGAATCGCGGCCCCATTTTTCGGCCTGGAAGAACTCGTCGACATGGGCCGCGGCGTGGGCGGCGGCAGCGTCGAGGCGGCCGTCGGCGAGCGACAGGGCCAGGACCAGCGATTTCATGATTCCGGCGGCGGTCACAAGGCCGGTCAGCGCGAAAGCGTCGAAGCGCGCCAGCGCCCGTTCGATGGAATCACGGGAGACGGAAGGCTGGTCGATCGAGCCGACGCCATGCGTCACCTTCAGGTCGAGGCCGTAACGCGTGCGCGCCCAGGCCAGCGGGGCGTCCCAGGCATGGACCTCGCGGACGGCAAGCTCGGGCGGATCGGCGGCGCGGTAGCAGACGAGGTCGTGCCGGGCGAAGGTTTCGACCTGGCCCAGCGTCGCGGCGCGGTCGCCCGCGACGTGATCCTGCGCCGTGTTGGCGAGGGCGGTCAGCGGCATGGTGCGCTGGTCGATCTTGTCGCCCTGCTCCGCCCATTCGGCCGCGACGGCTTCGGCGAGCTTGGCCGTGTGCAGGGCGAGCGTTTCGCCGTTCGGCGTCTTCACAGGGCGCCCGTCCAGCACGATGCCGAATGTGCCGCCGACCTGTTTGACGGCAACCGTCCTGTAGAAGCGCTTCATGGCTTCAGCTTCATCGCGGCGCGGTTGGCGGCGATGGGATCCTTGCGGGCCGCGGCCGGCAGGCGAGCGCGCAGCGCGTCGGGAAGGCCGTCATGCGGGCCGAGTTTCGGCTTGGGATGATCGGCCCAGAAGAGCTCGCCGACCTCCTTGTCGCGGTGCGGATGATAGGGATACCAGAACTGATTCTTCGTCCGGGCGGCTTCGGCGCCGACCAGCAGCAGCGCGTCCTGGTCGCTGTCGTTGATGACGACATGGGTGACGCCGGTGCGCGCCTCGAAGCCGACGAAATCGCCTTCGGTCATTTTGTGGAGATGGCCGTCGATCCAGCACCGGACCTCGCCGGCAATCACATAGACCCACTCCTCCTCGTCGCGCTCGGCATGCGGCCAGGAGGTGCGGCGGCCGGGCGGCAGGACCTCCAAATGAATGCCGATGCGCGAGAACCGCGCGCGCCGGCCGAACTTCGCGTCGATGCCGTGCTTCTCCAAACTGCCGGGATAGCCGCCTTCGTCCTTTTCCAGGATGTCGCGCCAGTTGGCTGCGCAATCCGGCCGGCTCCGCTTGCGGCCCGACAGGTCGCCGGGGCGGCCGCCGTTGGGGCCGAGCTTGCGCCTGGGCGGCTCAGGCCAGAGCTTTCCCTGCTTGCGCAGATGCGCGTTGGCCGCTTCGTCGTCCGGCAGCGGACAATGGGACTGCGAGAACAGGCGCGCCGCCTCGCCGAATGCGAAGAGGCGCACGTCTCGGTCCGTGTTGTTGATCAGCGTATGCGCGATGCCGGTGCGGTCGGTGAAGGCGATGCCGTCGCCTTCCGTCAGCGTGTGGAGATTGCCGTCGATCCACAGGTCCGGCGCGCCTTCCAGCACGAAGACGAACTCCTCCTCGTCGCGACGCGCGACGGGCGCGTTGGTCCGCGTGCCGGGGGCCAAGCGCAGATGCGCGATCTTGAGGCGCGACAGGCCGGTGACGGTGGAGAAGACGGCGGTATAGCCGAACGCCTCGCCGGTCGGGCCCTTGTGCGGGCCGGGGAGTTCGATCTCGCGCCGGTTCTTCAGGAAGGGCGGACGGGACTTCATTTCTTCGCTTTGCGTTCGAAGGGATTGCGGTCGTAATTCGGGTCGAAGCCGAGCAGTTCCCAGGTCTTTAGCATGTGCGGCGGCAAGGGCGCGTCAGCATGGAGACGGCCGCCGTCGGGGCGCGCGATGTCGATGGAGCGGGCGTGCAGGTGCAGGCGGTTCTCGATCTCGCCCTTGCCGCGCACGTCGGTGCCGCCATATTTGAAGTCGCCGACGATGGGCGTGCCGATGGACGCGAAATGGACGCGGATCTGGTGGGTACGGCCGGTGAGCGGCTTTACCGCCAGCCAGGCGAATTCCTCGCCGGCGGTGTCGATCACCACGAAATCGGTCACGGCGTCCTTGGCGCCCTCGTCCGCCGCGTCGACCGTGGTCATGCGCTCGTCGCGGCCGCGCGGGCCGTGGCCGCCTTCCTTGGCGAGCGCCGCCTTGATCGTGCCGCGCTTGACCTTCGGCACGCCTTTGACCAGCGCCCAGTAGATCTTCTGCGCGTCGCGGGTGGCAAGGGCGCGCGACAGCTCCGCGGCGGCGGGGACGGTGCGCGCCACGACGAGGACGCCGGAGGTGTCGCGGTCGAGGCGGTGCACGAGGCGCGGGCGGGTATTCTTCTCGAAGGCGAGGCTGTCGAGCATGCCGTCGACATGGGCGGTCAGGCCGCTGCCGCCTTGCGTGGCGAGGCCCGACGGCTTGTTCAGCACGATGACGTTCTTGTCCATGTAGATGACGTAGTCCTGGAGACTGCCGCTCACCTCCTGCCGCGGCTTCGCGCGAGGCTTTTCTTCGAGATCGCCGTGGACGACCTGCGGCGGCAGACGGACCGTCTGGCCGGAGGCGACGCGGTCGGCGGCCTTGGCGCGCTTGCCGTCGAGGCGGACCTGGCCGGTGCGCAGCAGCTTCTCCAGGCGGCCATGGGTCAGCGCCGGATAGTGGCGCTTGAACCAGCGGTCGACTCGGATGCCGTCCTCGTCATGGGCGATGCGGGCGGTGTCGGTCATGCGCGAGGTTCTGGCGTTGTTGACGGGCCGGACGGAGTCACTTAGCGTTTCCTTGTGAGGGGATGGGGTTCCCCCTTTAACCGCCAGGCGGCCCGAAAAGCCAGATGGCTGATGACTCCTACCGCATTCACCGCGGCAGGACTCCGTCTTCCCGACGCCCTCCGCAAGGCGGTTTTCGTGGCCGCCTCCGATAAGGAGAGCCGATGTCCTTCGCCGCCTGCATCTATGTCATGATCGGCGGCGCGCTGGGTTCGCTAGCGCGCTATCTGGTGTCCGTGCTGGCGCTGCCGGTGAGCCGCGACCTGCCCTGGGGAACCATCGGGATCAATATCGCGGGGTCCTTCGTCATCGGGTTCTTCGGCACGCTGACGCTGGCGCAGGGACGCTTTCCGGTGTCGGAGAACATGCGGCTGTTCGTCATGGTGGGCGTTTGCGGCGGGTTCACGACGTTCTCGTCGTTCAGCCTGCAGACGCTCGACCTCCTGCGCGGCGGTGCGGTGGTGCGGGCCGGATTGAACATCGTGCTGTCGGTGGCGCTGTGCGTCGCGGCGGTGGCGATGGGGCATTTCCTCGCGGCCGGACTCAACGGCCATGCGCCGCAGGTGGCGCAGCTTCCGATCGAGGAAGAGGCGGACGTCTAGTGTCCCGAGTCGGGGTTCTCACACGTCCTGTCATCCGCCGCCGATGCGGCGGACCCAGGTAACACCCTGCGGCGCAGGCGTCACCTGGGTGGTCCGCATACGCGGGCCATGACACCTTGATTCGAATTCGGCAGGAGTCGGCTTCGGGGCACTAAGACTGCGCCCGCTTCGCCCTGAGCTTCGCCCAATAGTCGAGCCGCTTGGCGATCTCGCGCTCAAAGCCGGTGTCTTTCGGCGCGTAGAACTGCTCGCGCTCCATGGCATCCGGGAAGTAGTTCTGGCCGGAGAAGCCCTCATCCGTCGCGTGGTCGTATTCGTAGCCGGCGCCGTAGCCGAGGTTCTTCATCAGCTTGGTCGGCGCATTCAGGATATGCGCCGGCGGCATCAGCGAGCCGTGGTCGCGCGCCGCGCGCTTGGCGGCGCCGAGCGCGACATAGACCGCATTCGATTTGGGCGCGCTCGCGAGATAGATCACCGTCTGGGCCAGCGCGATCTCGCCTTCGGGGCTGCCGAGGAAATCGAACATGTCCTTGGCGGCCAGCGCCTGAACGAGGGCCTGCGGGTCGGCGAGGCCGATATCCTCCACCGCGGCGCGGACGAGACGGCGGGCGATGTAGAGCGGCTGCTCGCCGCCCACCAGCATGCGCGCCAGCCAGTAGAGCGCGGCGTCCGGATCGCTGCCGCGGATCGACTTATGCAGCGCGGAGATGATGTTGTAGTGCTCTTCCCTGGACTTGTCGTAGAGCGGGGCGCGCTTCTGCACGGCGTCGACCAGGGCGGCGGTGTCGAGCGGCTTGACCGTCTTGATGGTCGCCAGTTCCTCGACCAGGTTCAGCAGATAGCGGCCGTCGCCATCGGCCATGGCGCGCAGGCTGGCGCGGGCGTCGTCGGTCAGCTTCAGGGGCTCGCCGTAATGCGCCTCGGCGCGCTTGAGCAGTTCCTCCAGCGCGGCATCGTCCAGCCGGCGCAGGACCAGGACCTGGGCGCGGGACAGCAGCGCGCCGTTCAGCTCGAAGGAAGGGTTCTCCGTCGTGGCGCCGACCAGGACCACCGTGCCGTCCTCGACCACCGGCAGGAAGGAATCCTGCTGGCTGCGGTTGAAGCGGTGGATCTCGTCGATGAAGAGCAGCGTGCCCTGCCCTGTTCTGCGGCGCTGGCGCGCCGCCTCGAAGGTCTTCTTGAGGTCGGCGACGCCGGAGAACACCGCAGACAATTGCTCGAAATGCAGCTTGAACGCGGTGGAGAGCAGCCGCGCGATGGTGGTCTTGCCGGTGCCGGGCGGACCCCACAGGACGATGGAATGCGGCCGCCCGGTCGCAACCATCCGTCCGATGGGGCCCTCCGGCCCGATGATGTGGTCCTGGCCGACGACCTCGGACAGCGCCTTCGGCCGCAGCCTGTCGGCCAGCGGCCGGGGCGCGTCGTCGGCCAATCCTCCGGCTTCGAACAAATCGCTCATGGCGCATTATAGCGCCGGCGCGGTCACAGATCGAATTTCAACCCCACCGAGACGTTGTTGGAGGTGTAGCCGACGCCCGTCAGCGGCCCGACATTGGCGTTGTGGGCGTTCTGGTAGCGATATTCGGCGAACATCTTGGTCTCGGGGGTGAACTGGTAGTCGACGCCGCCCAGCGCCTGCCAGCCGAACACCGTGCCGGCGTCGTGGACCGTGTGGGAATCGACCATGGTGCGCACCGCGCCGGCGCCGGCGCCGGCATAGACGCCCACCGGCAGGCCCAGATCGACGCGATAGACCAGATCGCCCATCATGCTGAGCGACGAAAGGCGCGACTGCGAACCGGAATAGCCCGACTGGGTGTAGAACACGTCGGCATCGAGCGACAGGCCCGACAGGCCGGTCCAGCTGCGCAGATCGTAGCCGAGGCGGCCGCCGGCGTTGAACCCCGAATCGATCTTCTGGGGAACTCCGCCTACGGACAAATGCGGCGACCAGACGGTTCCGCCGAGAATGGAGGCATGCCAGCCATCGGCCTGGGCTTCGGTCGCGATAAGGGTTGCGGCGACGGCAACGAACAACAGACGGAACTTCATTGTGGGGCCTCTTCTTTTTTCTTTTTCGCATCCCCCACCGGTTAGCTAACGCAGTTGCGAGAGAAACGTCGCACGCGATTCAGCCAGACGCGTCAGTGTGTTGCACCGAAGCATCGCCGTTCCGATATCCCGTCCCCTCGAAGGGATGGGCGCCTATCCCTGCACGTTGAGCGTCAGGCGCTGGCCGCCGCGGTCGATCACGAGCGACCAGGCGCTGGCGCCCGCCAGCGCCTTCTGAAGATCGCCGACGCGCCCGATCGCGACACCGTTGACGCCGCGCACGATGTCGCCGGCCTGGAAGCCGTAGCCGCCCGAGGGCGTGCCGGCCGCGACGGCGACGATCACCACGCCCTTGGTCATGAGCGGCAATTGCAGCTCGGTGGCGACGGCGGGCGACAGGTTCTCGACCCGCGCACCGGTCAAGGGATTGCGGCCGCCGATGGTCTGCAGCTCGCGCGGCGGATTTTCCGGCGGCAGCGCCAGCGTGACCGCGATGTCGGCGGCCTGGCGGCCGAGATGGACGTGCATCTTCACCGTGTCGCCGGCCTTTCGTGTCGCGATGCGGTAGTTGAGCGACTGCATGTCGTCGACCGGCTGGCCGTCGACCGAGAAGATCACGTCGCCGGTGTGCAGCCCGGCATTGGCGGCGGGGCCGCCGGGATAGACGCTCTTGAGGAGGACGCCGTTGGGCACCGGGATGCCGAGGCTGGCGGCGATGTCGGCGGTGACCGGCTGGCCGTCGGCGCCGATCCAGGCGAGCTTGACGCCGCCGCCGAGCGCGCCTTCGAGCACGCGGCGCGCGAGATTGGCGGGGATCGCGAAGCCGATGCCGATGGATTCGCCGGTGCGCGACAGGATCGAGGTATTGATGCCGGCGAGCTTGCCGTCGGTCGTCACCAGGGCGCCGCCGGAATTGCCCGGATTGATCGCCGCGTCGGTCTGGATGAAGAACTGGTAGTCGGAGGCGCTGACCTGGGTGCGGGCGAGCGCCGAGACGATGCCCATCGTCACGGTCTGGCCGACGCCGAAGGGATCGCCGATGGCGAGCACCAGATCGCCGACCTGGACGCGGTCGCTGTCGGCGAAGGGCACGGTCGGCAGCGTCTCGCCCCTGGTGTCGATCTTGAGCACGGCGAGGTCGGTGCGCGGATCGGCGAGCAGTACCTTGGCCTTGAACTCGCGCTTGTCCGACAGCGCCACGACGATGTCGGTGCCGCCGGTCACGACATGGTTGTTGGTCAGGATCACGCCGTCGCCGCGCACGATCACGCCGGAGCCGAGCGACTGCTGCACGCGCTGGCGCAGGCCGGGATTGCCGAAGAGCTGGGCGAACAGGGGATCGGAGAAGAACGGGTTCATCGGCGCCTGGACGACGGAGCGGGCGTAGACGTTCACCACCGCCGGCGCGACGCGCTTGACGATCGGCGCGAAGGTGAGCTGGACCTGCGGCATCGAGGAGGGAACGGCGCGGGGCGGATCGGCGAAGGCGGGAGCGGCCGCCGCGAGCGCGGCGCACATGCTTAATGCGAAGGATACGAAGACACGCCGGGAACGCATGGTCGCGGATTCTCCAACTTTTATGCAATCCGGTGTACGCGTGTTTACCGGTTGCGTGTGTTAACGGGGGAACCTCGGCCGCAACTAAACCAAAATTAAGGCAAAGATTTCAATCTCCCAAGACACGGGCCGTGATGGCGTCCTTTGGTGCGAATGCTGTGCAGCGAGAGATAGAGACCACCGTCAAGACGGCAATCGCGCCGGACCTGTTCGCGCGGCGCTGCGTCCATGTCTTCGATCTGTGCATCATCCGTTCGTCGTCGGGACCCTTGTGGGACGAGATCGGGGACAGCATACGCGCGCGGCTGGAATCGATCCTGCACGCCCGTCTCACGCCGGAATGCAGCTACGAACGCGTGAGCGACACGCGCTATGTGATCGTCACGCCGCTGACACAGAACGACGGCGGGGCGATCACCGCGCTGCGCATCGGCGCGGAACTCGAGATGACGCTCAACGGGCGCTGCGACCTGGACCGCATCCATATCGAGGAAGCGATCTATGACAGCCCGCACAAGATGAAGAGCCACCGCATCTGGCCGGAACAGCTCAGCCTGCTGGCGCAGCGGGGGCAGATCTTCGACGCCGACGATCCCTCCCAGGCGGGGCAAGGCCTCTCCGGCCGCGCCGACCGCCGGCGTCAGGCCAAGCGGCCGAGCAAGCGCCGCTCGGGCCTCGAGATCGTCCATCAGTTCGAGCCGGTCTGGGACGCCAAGAACGAGGTCATCTCGACCTATCTGTGCACGCCGGAATCGATCGAGAGCCGCGATGCGCCGGGCGAGGAGCTCAACATCGCCGACCTGACCCAGGGCGAGCGCACCACGATCGAGCTGTCGTGCCTCCGGTCGGGCGTCGGCCAGCTCAGCCGCAGCCTGGAATCCGGCGACCGCTTCCTGCTCGGCGTGCCGATCTCGTTCGAGACGGTGTGCACGCCGAGCGGACGGGCGGAGTTCGGGCGCACCTGCCGCGGCCTGCCGGCGATCTACCGGCCCTACATCATGTTCGTGCTCACCGACCTGCCGGTCGGGGTGACGCAGTCGCGCATGACGGACCTCGCCATGATCATGCGGCCCTTCGGGCATGTCATCGCCAGCGTTTCGGGCGGCTGCCGCAATTTCAGCGCCTATGACGGCAACGGCTTCACCGCCTTCGCCTTCGACCCCAGCAAGGAGACCGGCGGCGCGGACCTGACGCGCACGCGCATCCGCCGCGTCGGCCGCGCCGGCCAGGCGACGCGGCTGGGGCCGATGATCCTGAACGTGTCCGATCCGCAGACCCTGGCGGTCGCGCTCGCGGCCGATTATCAGCTGCTGCACGGCACCGCGGTCGCCGCGCCGATGCGGGTGCCGCGGCGGATGATGCGGCTGGCGGCGGATTCGCTGGTGCGGACCGTGGCGCGCGCGGTCCAGAGCGAAGAACAGGCGGTATGAAAAAGGGCGGCCGCAAGGGCCGCCCTGATCGTCAGGCAGTCGCGGGTGCGAGGACTACTCCTCGTCGGCGTCCGCCACTTCCACCGGGCCGGAATCCTTGCCCTTGGCGTCCTCGTCGCGGTCCACGAACTCGATGAAGGCCATCGGCGCGTTGTCGCCGTGACGGAAGCCGGCTTTCAGCACGCGGGTGTAGCCGCCCGGACGGGAGGCGTAGCGCGGGCCGATCACCTCGAACAGCTTGCGCACCTGGTCCTCGTCGCGGATCTGCGCGAGCGCCTGGCGGCGCGCGTGCAGGCTGTTGCGGCGCGACAGGGTGACGAGCTTCTCGACCACCGGACGGATGGTCTTGGCCTTGGGCAGCGTCGTCTTGATCTGCTCGTGCTTGATGAGGGCGGCCATCATGTTCGCGAACATCGCGGTGCGATGCGACGAGGTGATGTTGAGCTTACGGCCTTGGTTGCGATGGCGCATGGCAGTTCAATCCTTGTCATGGCCGGGTCGGCGCGACCCGGCCATCCCTTCCGCTAATACTGGTCTTCGTACCGCTTGGCGAGGTCTTCGATGTTCTCCGGCGGCCAGCCCGGCACTTCCATGCCGAGATGCAGGCCCATCTCGGCGAGCACCGCCTTGATCTCGTTCAGCGACTTGCGGCCGAAATTCGGTGTACGGAGCATCTCCGCTTCCGTCTTCTGGATCAGGTCGCCGATATAGACGATGTTGTCGTTCTTCAGGCAGTTGGCCGAACGGACCGACAGCTCGAGCTCGTCGACCTTCTTCAGCAGCACCGGGTTGAACGCGAGGTCCGGCTTGGCTTCCTCGGCGACGCGCTCGCGCGGCTCCTCGAAGTTGATGAAGACCTGGAGCTGGTCCTGCAGGATGCGCGCGGCATAGGCGACCGCGTTGTCCGGCGTGACCGCGCCGTTGGTCTCGACCGTCAGCGTCAGCTTGTCGTAGTCGAGGATCTGGCCCTCGCGGGTGTTCTCGACCTTGTAGGAGACCTTCTTGACCGGGCTGAACAGCGAGTCGACCGGGATGAGGCCGATCGGGGCGTCTTCCGGGCGGTTGCGGTCGGCCGGGACATAGCCCTTGCCGGTCGCGACGGTGAGCTCCATGCGGAACTCGACCTTCTCGTCGATCGTGCAGATCACGAGCTCGGGGTTCAGGATATCGACGTCGGCGGTCGCGGTGATCATGCCGGCGGTGACTTCGACCGGCCCTTGCGCGCGCAGCGACAGGCGCTTCGGCCCTTCGGCGTGCATGCGCAGCGCGAGCTGCTTCACGTTGAGCACGATGTCGGTCATGTCCTCGCGGACGCCGGGGATCGAGGAGAATTCATGCAGCACGCCCTCGATCTGGATCGAGGTCACGGCCGCGCCCTGCAGCGAGGACAAGAGCACGCGGCGCAGCGCATTGCCGAGCGTCAGGCCGAAGCCGCGCTCCAGGGGTTCGGCCGTGATGGTCGCGGAGCGGCCGACATCGTGGCCGGTCTCGATCTTCAACTTTCCCGGCTTGATCAGTTCTTGCCAGTTCTTCTGAAACATATGTTTTTCCTCATCGTGTCCCGGACGCGGAGAGCGCGCGCCCATTCTTGCGACGAAGGGTTCTTGGGACTGCTCTCGGATACTCTTTTTGGCTGGTCGCACGGCCGGACGGAAAACCGCTCCGCTTCGCTCCGCACTTTTCCTGGCCGATGCTCCTCTAGACTCTGCGGCGCTTGGGCGGCCGGCAGCCATTGTGCGGGATCGGCGTCACGTCGCGGATCGAGGTGACGATCAGGCCGACGGCCTGGAGCGCGCGCAGCGCGGATTCGCGGCCCGAGCCGGGACCGGAGACTTCCACTTCGAGGCTGCGCATGCCGTGATCGACCGCCTTCTTGGCGGCGTCCTCGGCGGCGACCTGGGCGGCATAGGGCGTCGACTTGCGCGAGCCCTTGAAGCCCATCATGCCGGCGGACGACCAGGAGATGGCGTTGCCCTGCTGGTCGGTGATGGTGATGATCGTGTTGTTGAAGGTCGCGGCGACATGCGCCACGCCGACCACGACGTTCTTCTTTTCTTTCTTGCGGGCGCGGCCGGCGCCCTTCTTGTCTGCGGATGCGGGAGTCGCCATCGGATTACTTGGTCACTTTCTTCTTGCCGGCGATGGCCTTCGCGGGGCCCTTGCGCGTGCGTGCGTTGGTGTGAGTACGCTGGCCGCGGACCGGCAGGCCCTTGCGGTGACGCAGGCCGCGATAGCAGCCGAGGTCCATGAGGCGCTTGATGTTCATCGCCACTTCGCGGCGCAGATCGCCCTCGACGAGATAGTCGCGGTCGATCGCCTCGCGGATCTGGATGATCTCGGCATCGGTCAGGTCGTGGACCCGGCGGCTCGGCGCGATGCCGACCTTTTCGATGATCTCCTTGGCCTTGGCCGGGCCAATGCCATGGATGTAGCGAAGGCCGATCTCGACCCGCTTCTGGGTGGGAATATTGACGCCGGCGATACGTGCCACGTTGTGCTCCGCGTTCCGTAAGCCGTTCGAGGGCCTACTCGATTAAAGGGCGACAGCGCCCTCTCCAAACCGTCAGCGCGCCCTTTCATGGAAAAGGGCGTCAAGCCGCCAAATTGGACAGGAGTTCTGCCGCGAGGGCGCGGAGTATATTAATGCACCCCCCTCAGTCAACAGGCCGCGGCGGCTTATTTTTTCGGCGGAAAACCGGGGTTCCGCGGGCGCCCGAGTGCCGTCGGGCGCCCGCGGAGACGGCTTTTAGCAACCAGCCATGAGGGTGGCTAGTTGCCGGCAGCCGCCAGCCGGCCGGCGGACAAGGCGTTCCGCAGACCGGCAAGCTGCTGGCGAGCGTCCCGCCAGCCTGCCAGACGCAGAAGGCGACGGTCCGGCGATCTTCGATGAACTGCACGATGCCTGACCCGGCTTGTACCGGGCCGCAGACATCGACGGCGGCGGCGTGGATGCGGGCCGTCCAGGCCGGGACGTCCCGACGGTCTGGCTGCGAGACGTCCAGCTGGTGGGCATCTGGCGGCGCCTGCATGCCGTGGCGCAGAGAATGAGCGCCAGGGCGGCGGAGGGGGGCGGATCGCCGCGGCTCCGCTTGCCTGCCCGCAAGTTCATGGCGTCAGCGTGGGAACCGCAATCCGGGCTTGGCCGCAGCGATTCCGGATGCCCGCCTCTGCGCGGGCAGCGCGGCCCTAGCAGGGATAGAAGGGATGGTCCGGATCGCCGCTCGGGCAATAGCCTTGGCCGGGCGCCGGACGGTCGTCCGAACCGCCGCCGCCCGACATGGCACCGGCCAGGACGCCGGTCACCACGGTCGAGAAGATGCGGTGCGACGGCGAGGCGCCGATCGGACGGCAGATGCCGGAGAAATCCCAGAACTCCATGCATTTGAGCTCGCCGCCCTCCAGGCGCACCCGCACCCAGCCCGGCGCGCCGCCATTGTAAGTGTACTCGCCATAGAGCGTCGCGGTGCCGCCGTCGCGCGAACGCTGCTGCACGGCCACATTGGTCATGCTGCCGACATCGTAGCGGTTGAACATCCAGCTCTGCGAGTCGACCGCGACCAGATGATCGAGCGCTGCGCGAAGCTTCTCGCTGCCGTCCCGTGCCTCGCCGAGCGAAGGAAACAATCCGCAGACAAGGACAAGCAGCAATCCGATGCGACGCATGGAATCCCCCCCCCCACAGGCAGCGCTTTCCGGAATGCTACGCAATGGGAACCCGACGCGTCAACCAATGCAAGTTGCAAGCGGCAGAATCAGGACGCCCGCCAACACGGCGGCGGCGCGCCTCGCACCGATATCCTCGGGCGGGCACGGTCAACATTCACGCCGACGCACGATACGCGCGATCACTTCGCCTTGGCGTCGAGCGCGGCGGCGATGGCCCTGGTCACCGCGGCGATCGGCAGCATGCCGTCGACCGTCACGACCTTGCCTTGGCTGCCGTAATAGTCGAGCAGCGGGGCGGTGTTCTTGTGGTAGACCGCGAGGCGGTTCTTCAGCGTCTCCGGATTGTCGTCGGGGCGCGTGGTGCCGGAATCGATGCGCTGCTTCACGCGGCTGAGAAGGATCTCGTCGTCGACCCGAAGCTCGATCACGACGTCGATCTTGCGATGGAAGCCGACCAGCAGCGTGTCCAGCGCCTCGGCCTGGGGGATGGTGCGCGGAAAGCCGTCGAACACCGCGCCCTTGACGCAGTCGGCCATGCGCAGCCGCTCCTCGATGATGCGGATGACGATCCCGTCGGAGACCAGATCGCCCTTGGCGAGAATGGCTTCCACCTCGCGGCCGAGCGCCGAGCCCGACGCGACGGCCGCGCGCAGCATGTCGCCGGTCGAAAGCTGCGGCAGGCCGCGCTTCTCCTGCAGGATCTTCGCCTGCGTCCCCTTGCCGGCGCCCGGAGGCCCGAACAGAACGATATTCAACGACGCGCTCCCCGTAGCTTGGCCTTCTTGATGAGGCCCTCATATTGCTGCGCGATCAGATGGCTCTGGATCTGCGCAACCGTGTCCATCGTCACGCTGACCACGATCAGGATCGACGTGCCGCCCAGATAGAACGGAATGGCGTAATAGGTCGTCACGATCTCCGGGATCAGGCAGACGAAGGCGAGATAGATCGCGCCGATCACCGTGATGCGGGTCAGGACGTAGTCGATGTGCTCGGCGGTCTTCTTGCCGGGGCGGATGCCCGGGATGAAGCCGCCATACTTCTTCAGGTTGTCCGCCGTCTCCTCCGGATTGAAGACGATCGAGGTGTAGAAGAAGGAGAAGAACAGGATCATCAGGGCGTAGAGGATCAGGTAGAGCGGCTGGCCGTGGCTGAGATACTGCACGATGGTCTGCAGCCAGTCGGGGATGTTCTGCGCGTTGAAGCCGGCGACCGTGGTCGGCAGGAGCAGGATCGAGGACGCGAAGATCGGCGGGATGACGCCGGCGACGTTAAGCTTCAGCGGCAGATGCGAGGATTCCCCGCCATACATCTTGTTGCCGACCTGGCGCTTCGGATATTGAACGAGAAGCCGGCGCTGGGCGCGCTCCATGAACACGATGCCGGTGACGAGGCCGACGATCGCGGCGGCGCCGAGGATGACCGTCAGCGGGCCGATGGCGCCGGTGCGGACCGATTCGAAGGCCTGGCCGATATATTGCGGGAAGCGCGCCACGATGCCGGCGAAGATGATGAGCGAGATGCCGTTGCCGACGCCGCGGCTGGTGATCTGCTCGCCGATCCACATCAGGAGCACGGTGCCGCCGGTCAGCGTGATCACGGCCTCCAGCCGGAAGAACAGGCCGGGCGCGATCACGATGCCCTGCAGATGCTCCAGGCCGATGGCGATGCCGAAGGCCTGGATCGCGGCCAGGCCGACCGTGCCGTAGCGCGTGTACTGGTTGATGATCTTGCGGCCGGCCTCGCCTTCCTTCTTCAGGTTCTCGAGTTCGGGGAACACCGTCGTCATCAGCTGGATGATGATCGAGGCGGAGATGTAGGGCATGATGCCCAGCGAGAAGATCGCCATGCGCGAGATCGCGCCGCCGGCCAGGACGTTGAACACGTCCAGGAAGCCGCCCGACTGGGTGTCCATCAGGTGCTTCATGCCGGCCGGGTCGATGCCGGGCATCGGGATGTAGGTGCCCAGCCGCGCGATCACCAGCGCGACCAGCGTGAACAGGATGCGCTGGCGCAGCTCGGTCGCCTTGCCGAAATTGCTGAAATTGAAATTGGCGGCCAATTGTTCGGCTGCTGAGGCCATGTCTCACTCCCGCTTCGGGCCGACTTTATATCTGGTCGCCTCGGTCCCGCGACAAGCGTCAGTGCGGCTTTTGTGCACCCGCGCGTGGTGCGCGGGTTACACTATCAGGCGTTGCCGCTGCGCGCCGCCCGCTTTTCCGCGGCCTCGGCCCGGCGCTGCTTCCTTTTGCCCGGCTGGCCCTTCTTGTTCATATAATTGGCCTTTTTGAAGGTCGTGGTCAGCGTGCCGCCCGCCTTCTCGATGGCTTCCTTGGCGGAAGCCGAGGCGCCGGCGACTTCGATCTCCAGCTTGGCCGTGAATTCGCCCTTGCCGAGCAAGCGCACGCCGTCGCGGCTCTTGTGCACGATGCCGGCCTTGCGCAGGGCCTCGCCGTCGATCTTCGCCGAGACGTCGAGCTTCTTGTCGTCGATCGCCTTCTGCAGGCGGCCGAGATTGAGCTCCGCGAAGTCGTTGGCGAAGATGTTGTTGAAGCCGCGCTTGGGCATGCGCATGTGCAGCGGCATCTGGCCGCCTTCGAAGCCATGCACCTGATTGCCGGTACGCGCCTTCGCGCCCTTGACGCCGCGACCCGACGTCTTGCCGAGACCGGAGGACGAGCCGCGCCCGACCTTGTCCTTGCGCTTATGGGCGCCGGGATTGTTACGGATTTCGTTGAGCTTCATCCTGCTTCACCTTCTGTCATCCTTCGAGGCTCGCTTCGCTCGCTCCTCAGGATGACGCTTCTCAAAAATGTCCGTCACCCTGAGGTGCGCCCCACTTCGGGGCGCCTCGAAGGGCGACTGGCTACTTCTCCTCGACCACTTCGACGAGGTGACCGATCGACTTGATCATGCCGCGCACCGAAGGCGTATCCTCCAGCGTGCGGACGCGATGCATCTTGCCCAGGCCGAGGCCCTTGAGGGTCGCGGTCTGGATCGCGGGGCGGCGGGCCGCGCTGCGAACCTGGCGGACCGTAACCGTCTTTCCTGTCTTCTTCTCAGCCATCTTACCGTCTCGTTCGTGTCGCCTGGATGCCCGCCTGCGCGGGCACGACAGACAGGGTTAGGCGCTCGCCTGTTCGGCCTTGCCGCCTTCGCGGCGGGCCAGGATTTCCGTGACGCTGCGGCCGCGGCGCTGCGCGACCATGCGCGGCGACTGCTGGTTCATCAGGCCGTCGAAGATCGCGCGCACCATGTTGTAGGGGTTCGAGGAGCCCATCGACTTGCACACGACGTCGCCGACGCCGAGCGCTTCGAACACCGCGCGCAAGGGGCCGCCGGCGATCACGCCGGTGCCGGCCGGCGCCGGACGCACGATCACCTTGCCGGCGCCGTGATGGCCGCGCACTTCGTGATGCAGCGTGCGCCCGTCCTTCAGCGGCACGCGGATCAGGGACTTCTTCGCTTCTTCCGTCGCCTTGCGGATGGCTTCGGGCACTTCGCGCGCCTTGCCATGGCCGTAGCCGACGCGGCCGCGCTGGTCGCCGACGACCACGAGGGCGGCGAAGCCGAAGCGGCGTCCGCCCTTCACGACCTTGGCGACGCGGTTGATGTGGACCAGCTTGTCGACGAACTCGTTGTCGCGCTCTTCGCGGTCGCCCCGGTGTTCGCGGCGGCCGCGGCGCTCGCGTCCGCCGCCTTCACTGCCTTCTTCACGTGCCATGTTTCAGGTCCTTCAAAATTCCAGGCCGCCTTCGCGGGCCGCGTCTGCCAGCGCCTTGATGCGCCCGTGATAGATGTAGCCGCCGCGGTCGAACACGACCTGCTTGACGCCGGCCGCGATCGCGCGCTCGGCGATCTTCTTGCCGACGCTGGAAGCAGCGTCGACATTGTAGGTCTTCGGCGCCTTGCCTTCCTTCTCGTTGGTCGAGGCGGCGGCGAGCGTCGCCTGGGCGCGGTCGTCGATGACCTGGGCGTAGATGTGCTTGCCCGAACGGAACACCGACAGGCGCGGCCGGCCATAGGCATGGCTGGTGAGCTTGAAGCGGGTCCGCGATTTGCGGCGGCCGAACAGGTCCTTCGTCATTTCTTCTTGCCTTCCTTGCGGCGGACATACTCGCCTTCGTAGCGCACGCCCTTGCCCTTGTAGGGCTCCGGCTTGCGGTAGGCGCGGATCTCGGCCGCGACCTGGCCGACGAGCTGCTTGTCGATGCCGGCGACGGTCAGCAGCGTCGGCTTCTCGGCGGTGATCGTGATGCCGGCCGGGATCGGATAGGCCACGTCATGGCTGAAGCCGAGCTGCAGGTTCAGGTTCTTGCCCTGCACCGCGGCGCGGTAGCCGACGCCCTGGATCTCGAGCTTGGAGGTGAAGCCCGTGGTCACCCCGACGACGAGGTTGTTCACCAGCGTGCGGCTCATCCCCCACATGGCGGCGGCGCGGTCCATCTCCTTCTTCGGCATGACGGTGATGCCGTCCGCGCCGATCGAGGCGTCGACCTCGTCGACGAGGTTGACCTTGAGTTCGCCCTTGGGGCCCTTCACGGACACGGTCCTGCCGGTGACCGTGGCGGTGACGCCCTTCGGCAGCGGAACCGGCTTCTTGCCGATACGAGACATCGTCTTCTCCTTAGAACACCTGGCAGAGGACTTCGCCGCCCACATTTTTCTCGCGGGCATGGGTGTCGGTCATCACGCCCTGGGGCGTGGAGACGATCGAGACACCGAGGCCCTGACGATGGGGCTTCAAGTCCTTCACCGAGGTGTAGACGCGCCGGCCCGGGGTGGACACGCGCTTGAGTTCGCGGATCACGGGCTGGCCTTCGTGATATTTCAGCTCGATCTCGATCTCGCGCTTGCCGGACTGAAGCTCGACCTCGGTGTAGCCGCGGATGAAGCCTTCTTCCTTCAGGACGTCGAGCACGCTGACGCGCAGGCGCGAGTTCGGCGACTTGATGCTGTGCAAGCCGCGGAGCTGGCCGTTCCTGATGCGGGCCAGGAGATCGCCGACGGGATCTGTCATTGCCATGTCGATCGTTCTCCTTACCAGCTCGCCTTGGTCATGCCGGGGATCTGGCCGAAATTCGCCAGATCGCGCAGCGCGATGCGCGACAGCTTTACTTTGCGATAATAGCCCTTGGGGCGACCCGAGAGGTCGCAGCGGTGATGGATGCGCACCTTGGACGAATTGCGCGGCAGCTTGGAGAGCTTGAGCCGCGCGGCGAAGCGCTCCTCGGCCGGCAGCTTCATGTTCTCGGCCGTCGACTTCAGCGCCGCGCGCTTGACGGCGAACTGCGCCACAAGCTTCTCGCGCTTCTTGTTCCGGTTGATCTGGCTGGTTTTCGCCATCTGGCTCGTCCTTATTTCACAAACGGGAACTGGAAGCCTTCGAGAAGCGCGCGCGCCTCCGCGTCGGTCTTCGCAGACGTGTTCACGATGATGTCCATGCCCCACACCGTCTCGGTCTTGTCGTAGTCGATCTCGACGAACACGATGTGCTCCTTCAGGCCCATGGCGTAGTTGCCCTTGCCGTCGAAGCTGGTCGCCTTGATGCCGCGGAAATCGCGCACCCGCGGCAGCGCCATGGTGATCAGGCGGTCGAGGAATTCGTACATCTGGTCGCGGCGCAGCGTGACCTTCACGCCGACGGGGCGGCCGGCGGTGATCTTGAAGGTCGAGATCGCCTTCTTGGCCCGGGTGATGACGGCCTTCTGGCCGGCGATCGCCGTCAGGTCGTTGAGCGCGGCCTGGATCTTCTTGGTGTCCTGGCTGCCCTCGCCGGCGCCGATGTTCAGCACGACCTTGTTGACCCGCGGCACCTGAAGCAGGTTCGTGTAGCCGAACTTCTTCATCAGCTCGGGGCGGATGACCTCGTTGTAGCGCTGCTTGAAGCGCGGCACATAGTTCGCGTCGCGCGCATGCTCGCCCACCGCCACCTTCGTGCCGGCGTTGATCTCGCGCTTGGCGCCCTTCTTGTCGGCCTTGGCGGCTTTCGCGTCGGCCTTTTCCCGCTCGCGCGGATTCTTGCTGCCTGCGTCAGACATCGATGACCTCACCGGACTTCTTGGCGAAACGCACCATCCGTCCGTCGTTCAGTTCCTTCCAGCCGATCCGCGTCGCGCTGCCGTCCTTCGGATCGACATGCGACAGGTTCGAGATATGCACCGGCGATTCCTTCGACACGATGCCGCCCTGCTCGCGCTGGGTCTGCTTGGTGTGGCGCTTGACCATGTTCACGCCGGAGACCAATGCGCGGTTCTCCTCGGCCATCACCTTGAGCACTTCGCCCTTCTTGCCCTTGTCGCGGCCCGCCGTCACGACGACGCGGTCGCCCTTCTTGATCTTGGCCGCCATCACAGCACCTCCGGCGCAAGCGAAATGATCTTCATCTGGCCCTTCGAGCGCAGCTCGCGCGTCACGGGCCCGAAAATACGCGTGCCGATCGGCTCGCCCTGGGCGTTGATCAGCACCGCCGCGTTGCCGTCGAAGCGGATCAGCGAGCCGTCGGGGCGGCGCACGCCATGGGCGGTGCGCACGACGACGGCTTTGAGGACCTCGCCCTTCTTCACGCGGCCGCGCGGGATCGCTTCCTTGACCGACACGACGATGATGTCGCCGACCTCGGCATAGCGGCGGTGGCTGCCGCCGAGCACCTTGATGCACATGACGCGGCGCGCGCCGGAATTGTCGGCGACGTCGAGTTCGGTGGACATCTGAATCATTGTGAAAAACTCCGGTCCTGGGCGCTTACTTGGCCACGCGCTCGAACGCTTCCCAGGTCTTCAGCTTGGAAAGCGGCCGGCACTCGCGGATGCGCACGATGTCGCCCAACTTGTATTCGCCCGCTTCGTCATGGGCGTGGTATTTCTTCGACCGACGAACGGTCTTCTTCATCACGGGATGGGTGAAGCGGCGTTCCACCTTCACCACCACCGTCTTCTTGTTCTTGTCGCTGACCACGACACCCTGCAGCACGCGCTTTGGCATAACCCTTAAGTCCTCTATTCCGTCAGCCGGCCTTGCGGCGCTGCTCCGTCAAAACCGTTTCGATGCGCGCGATGGTCCGGCGGACCACCCGGGCGCGATGCGTCTTCTCGAGCTGGCCGTTGGCGCGCTGGAAGCGGAGGTTGAAGGCCTCCTTCTTCAACTTCACCAGCTCGGTGCCCAGCTCGTCGGGCGTCTTGCCGCGAATATCGTCGGCCTTCGACGAGGTCTTCGCGGACAGTTTCTGTTTCTTCGCCTTTGCCATCTTCAAGCACCCATGCGCGCGATGAACTTGGTCGCGATCGAAAGCTTGGCGGCGCCCAGGCGCATCGCCTCCTTCGCGGTCGCGAGGTCGACGCCGTCGACCTCGAACAGGATGCGGCCCGGCTTGATCTTGGCGACCCAGAATTCCGGCGCGCCCTTGCCGGAGCCCATGCGGACTTCGGCCGGCTTCTTCGACACCGGAACGTCCGGGAAGACGCGGATCCAGACGCGGCCGGCGCGCTTCATCTGGCGCGTGATGGCGCGGCGGGCCGCCTCGATCTCGCGCGCGGTGACGCGCTCGGGCTCCATGGCTTTCAGGCCATAGGCGCCGAAGTTGAGCGCGGTGCCCTTCTTCGCGGCGCCATGGATGCGGCCCTTGAACTGCTTTCTGAACTTGGTGCGTTTCGGTTGAAGCATGGGTTTCTCTTACCGGGCTCTACTTAACTGGCTGCCGCGGGCGCCGGCTGGCGTTCGCGGCGTTCGCCGCCGCCACGGCTCTGCTCGGCTTCGGCGGCGCGCTTGTCCTGGGCCATGGGGTCGTGTTCCATGATCTCGCCCTTGAAGATCCAGACCTTCACGCCGCAGGTGCCGTAGGTCGTCTTGGCGGTCGCGACGCCGTAGTCGATGTCGGCGCGCAGCGTGTGCAGCGGAACGCGGCCCTCGTGATACCACTCGACGCGCGCGATCTCGGCGCCGCCGAGGCGGCCGCCGCACTTGATGCGGATGCCGAGCGCGCCCAGGCGCTGGGCCGACTGCACGGCGCGCTTCATCACGCGGCGGAAGGCGACGCGGCGCTCGAGCTGCTGGGCGATGTTCTCGGCCACCAGCTTGGCGTCGATCTCGGGCTTCCGGATCTCGACGATGTTGAGATGCACTTCGTCCGTCGTGAACTTCTGGACGTCGCTCTTCAGCTTCTCGATGTCGGCGCCCTTCTTGCCGATCACCACGCCCGGACGCGCCGAGTGGATGGTGATGCGGCACTTCTTGTGCGGACGCTCGATGACGATCTTCGACACGCCGGCAGCCTTGAGCTTCTCGCTCAGATACTCGCGGATCTTGATGTCTTCCTGGAGCAGCCGGCCGAAATCCTTCTTGCCCGCGTACCAGCGCGAGTCCCAGGTCCGGTTGATGCCCAGGCGAAGCCCGATCGGATTAACTTTCTGACCCATTAGGCGGTCTCCTCAGCCGCGGCCTTGGCCGCGGGCTTCTTGGGCGAGGACTTCTTCTTGCCCTTGCCCTTCGCTGTCTTGTCTTCGGCTTCCTCGCGCTTCTCCTGGACCACGATGGTGATCTGCGAGAAGGGCTTCTGGATGCCCGCGCCGCGACCGCGCGCGCGGGCCATGAAGCGCTTCATCACGAGGTTCTTGCCGACCGACGCCTCGGACACGATGAGATCGTCGACGTCGAGGTCGTGGTTGTTCTCGGCATTGGCGATCGCCGACTGGAGGACCTTCTTGACCACCTTGGCGACGCGCTTGGGCGAGAACGTCAGCGTGTTCAGCGCGCTCTCGACCTTCTGGCCGCGGATCGTCTGCGCCACGAGATTGAGCTTGCGCGGGCTCGTGCGGATCATCAGGCCCACCGCCTTGGCGTGGGTGTCCGGCAATACGCGCGCGCGGGATTGCTTGCCCATTAGCCCCTCTTCGCTTTCTTGTCGCCGCCGCCGGAATGGCCGGAGAAGGTGCGGGTCGGCGAGAACTCGCCGAGCTTGTGGCCGACCATGTCCTCGGTCACGAGCACCGGGATGTGCTTCTTGCCGTTGTAGACGCCGAAGGTCACGCCGACGAATTGCGGCAGGATCGTCGAGCGGCGCGACCAGGTCTTGATCACGTCCTTGCGGCCGGAATTGCGCGCGGTCTCCGCCTTCTTCAGCAGATAGCCGTCGACGAACGGGCCTTTCCAAACAGATCTCGTCATTGCTTAGCCCTGTGCCTTGCCTTTGCGCGTACGCACGATGAATTTCGTGGTGCGCTTGTTCGTGCGGGTCTTGTTGCCCTTGGTGCCCTTGCCCCAGGGGGTGACCGGATGGCGGCCGCCCTTGGTGCGGCCTTCGCCGCCGCCATGGGGATGGTCGATCGGGTTCATCGCGGTGCCGCGGACCGAGGGGCGCTTGCCCTTCCAGACGTTGCGGCCGGCCTTGCCGATGACTTCGTTCATGTGGTCGGGGTTCGACACCGCGCCCACCGTCGCCATGCAGGTCAGCGCGACCTTGCGCACTTCGCCCGAGTTGAGGCGCATCAGCGCGTAGCCGGCGTCGCGGCCGAGATACTGCGCATAGGTGCCGGCGGAGCGGGCGATCTGGCCGCCCTTGCCCGGCTTCATCTCGATATTGTGCACGATGGTGCCGACCGGCATGGCCGAGAGCGGCATGGCGTTGCCCGGCTTGACGTCGACCTTCTCGCCCGAGACGACGCTGTCGCCGACGGCGAGGCGCTGCGGCGCCAGGATGTAGGCGAGCTCGCCGTCCTTGTACTTGATGAGGGCGATGAAGGAGGTGCGGTTGGGATCGTATTCCAGGCGCTCGACCGTCGCGGGCGCGTTGAACTTGCGGCGCTTGAAATCGACGATGCGATAGCGCTGCTTGTGGCCGCCACCCTGCCAGCGCACGACGACGCGGCCGGTGTTGTTGCGCCCGCCATGGGAGTGCTTGCCCTCGGTCAAGGCCTTCACCGGTCCGCCCTTGTGCAGGCCGGAGCGGTCGATCAGCACCAATTGGCGCTGGCCGGGCGTGGTGGGCTTGTATTGTTTCAGCGCCATCTCAGAGTCCCGTCGTGATGTCGATCTGGTGGCCCGGCTCGAGGGTCACGATCGCTTTCTTGAAATCGCTGCGCTTGTACGGCTTGCCGCGGGCGAGCTTCTTCTTGCCCTTGACCGTGACCGTGTTCACCGCCTTGACCTTGACCTTGAAGAGCTCGGCGACCGCGGCGGCGATCTTCGGCTTGGTGGCGGAGAGCGGCACGCGGAATACGACCTGGTTGGTCTCGGTCAGCTTGGTCGCCTTTTCGGTGATCACCGGCGAGAGGATGACGTCGTGATGATAGGTCATGGAGTCGACTCCGATTGCCGGCGCTCCGCGCCGAGGCGCTCCTCGATCGCGGTCAAGGCGGCCTTGGTCAGGACCAGCTTGTCGCTCCGGACGATGTCGTAGACGTTGAGGCCGGCGGCCGGCAGCAGCGCGACATGGTTGAGATTGCGCGCCGACAACTCGAAATTCCGGTCGAAGGTGCCGTCGATGATCAGCATCTTCGACAGGCCGAGGCCCGCGAACTGCTTGGCCAGCGCGCCGGTCTTGACCGCGGCGGACTTTGCCTCGTCGAGCACGACGATCGAGCCGGACTTCGCCTTGGCCGACAGCGCGTGGCGCAGGCCCAGCGCGCGGACCTTCTTGGGCAGGTCGAATTCGTGGCTGTGGCTGACCGGACCCATCGCCTTGGCGCCGCCGACGAACAGCGGAGCCGAGCGGGCGCCGTGACGGGCGGTGCCGCCGCCCTTCTGCTTGCCGAAGCGGTGCTTGGTGCGGTTGATCTCGGCGCGGGTCAGCGTCTTGTGCTGGCCGGAGCGGCGCTTGGCAAGCTGCCAGACGACGACGCGCTGGATCAGGTCGGCGCGCGGCTCAAGGCCGAAAATGGCGTCGTTGAGCTCGACGTCGTCGCCGCCCGATGTGTTGTCGAGTTTGAGGACCTTGGTCTTCACGTTCAGCCCTCCGCCTTGGCGACGGCCGGGGCCGCTTCGCGCTTCTTCACCGAGCCGGGCAGCGGGATGTCCTTGTGCGGACGCTTGACCGCGTCGCGCACCATGACCCAGCCGCCCTTGTGGCCCGGGACCGCGCCGCGGATCATGATCAGGCCGCGCTCGACGTCGACTTTCGCGACTTCGAGATTCTGCGTCGTCACATTGTCCACGCCGTAATGGCCGTGCATCTTCTTGTTCTTGAAGGTCTTGCCCGGATCCTGGCGGCCGCCGGTGCCGCCCAGCGAGCGGTGCGAGATCGAGACGCCGTGGGAGGCTTCCAGGCCGCGGAAATTCCACCGCTTCATCGCGCCGGTGAAGCCGCGGCCGATGGTGACGCCCGAGACGTCCACCTTCTGGCCGACCACGAAATGATCCGCCTGGATCAGATCGCCGACTTCCAGCAGGTTGCCCGCGTCGACGCGGAATTCCGCAAGCTTGCGCTTGGGCTCCACTTCGGCCTTCGCGAAATTGCCGCGATCGGCCTTAGTCAGGTTCTTCGGCTTGGCGAAGCCCGAGCCGAGCTGCACCGCGGTGTAGCCGTCCTTGTCTTCCGTACGCGTGGAGACGACCTGACAGCCGTCCAGCTTGAGGACGGTGACGGGCACGTGCCGTCCGTCGTCCAGGAACAGACGGGTCATGCCGACCTTCTGCGTGATGACGCCTGTGCGCATCGCGCTCACTCCTTAAAGCTTGATCTCGACGTCGACGCCGGCCGCAAGGTCGAGCTTCATCAAAGCGTCGACGGTCTGCGGCGTGGGATCGATGATGTCGAGGAGACGCTTGTGGGTCCGGATTTCGAACTGCTCGCGGCTCTTTTTGTCGATATGCGGGGACCGGTTCACGGTGAAGCGCTCGATGCCGGTGGGGAGCGGAATGGGGCCCCTCACCTGCGCGCCGGTGCGCTTGGCCGTGTTGACGATTTCCCGCGTCGAATTGTCGAGGATGCGGTGATCGAAGGCCTTCAACCTGATGCGGATGTTCTGATTTTGCATTTTAGACCTTCGATTCCGTTCTCAACGCTTTATTTTCTGGATCCCCGCTTTCGCGGGGATGACCTGCCTATCGGCAGGTCACTTTATGATCTTCGCCACAACTCCCGAGCCGACGGTGCGGCCGCCCTCGCGGATGGCGAAGCGCAGCTTCTCTTCCATCGCGATCGGAACGATCAGCTCGACCTCGATCGACACGTTGTCCCCCGGCATCACCATCTCGGTGCCTTCCGGAAGCTTCACGATGCCGGTCACGTCCGTGGTGCGGAAATAGAACTGCGGACGGTAGTTCGCGAAGAACGGCGTGTGACGGCCGCCCTCGTCCTTCGTCAGCACGTAGATCTCCGCCGTGAAATTCGTGTGCGGCGTGACACTGCCCGGCTTGGCCAGGACCTGGCCGCGCTCCACGCCCTCGCGCTCCACGCCGCGCAGCAAGGCGCCGATGTTGTCGCCCGCCTGGCCCTGGTCCAGCAACTTCCTGAACATCTCGACACCCGTCACCGTGGTCGAGGAGGTCGGGCGGATGCCGATGATCTCCACCGTCTCGCCCACCTTCACGATGCCGCGCTCGACTCTTCCGGTGACCACGGTTCCGCGGCCCGAGATCGAGAACACGTCCTCGATCGGCATCAGGAAGGGCTGGTCGATCGGACGCTCCGGCTGCGGGATGTAGCGATCCACCTCCGCCATCAGCTTCAGGATCGCGTCATGGCCGAGTTCCTTGTTCTTGTCTTCCAAGGCCATCAGCGCCGAACCGCGGATGATCGGGATGTCATCGCCCGGGAAGCTGTAGGACGAAAGCAGCTCGCGCACTTCCATCTCCACCAGTTCCAGGAGCTCCGGATCGTCGACCATGTCGCACTTGTTCAGGAACACCACCAGCGCCGGCACGCCGACCTGGCGGGCCAGCAGGATGTGCTCGCGGGTCTGGGGCATCGGGCCGTCGGCCGCCGACACCACCAGGATGCCGCCGTCCATCTGGGCGGCGCCGGTGATCATGTTCTTCACATAGTCCGCATGGCCCGGGCAGTCGACATGGGCGTAGTGGCGGTTCGCGGTCTCGTACTCGACATGCGCCGTCGAGATCGTGATGCCGCGCGCCTTCTCTTCCGGCGCCTTGTCGATCTGGTCATAGGCGGTGAACGTCGCCCCGCCCGTCTCGGCCAGGACCTTGGTGATGGCGGCCGTCAGCGACGTCTTGCCATGGTCGACATGGCCGATCGTCCCGATGTTGCAATGCGGCTTGTTACGCTCGAATTTAGCTTTCGCCATTTTATTCTCCGGTCGATGTGGCGCGTGATTAGGCGTATTTCGCTTTGATCTCGTCCGCGATGGTCTGCGGCACTTGGCTGTAGTGATCGAATTCCATCGAATACTGCGCGCGGCCCTGGGTCTGCGAGCGCAGCTGGTTGATGTATCCGAACATGTTGGCGAGCGGCACCATGGCCGAGATCACCGCGGCGTTGCCGCGGGTGTCCTGGCCCTGCACCTGGCCGCGGCGGCCGAGCAGATCGCCGATCACGCCGCCGGTGAACTCGTCCGGCGTCACGACCTCGACCTTCATGATCGGCTCGAGCAGCTTGACGACGCCCTTGCTCGCGAGCTCGCGGAACGCCGCGCGCGCCGCGATGTCGAAGGTGAGCGCGTTGGAGTCCACCTCGTGGTACTTGCCGTCGGTCAGGGTCGCCTTGAAGTCGATCACCGGGAAGCCGGCGAGGAGGCCCGATTCCTTCTGCGCCTTGAGGCCCTTTTCGACCGAGGGGATGAACTCCTTCGGGATCGAGCCGCCGACGATGTCGTTCTCGAACACGAAGCCCGAACCCGGTTCCAGCGGCTCGAAATCGATCGACACTTCGGCGAACTGGCCCGAACCGCCGGTCTGCTTCTTGTGGGTGTACTTGATCGAAACCGGCCTGCTGAGCGTCTCGCGATAGGCGACCTGCGGCGCGCCGACATTGGCGTCGACCTTGTAGGTGCGCTTCAAGATGTCGACCTTGATCTCCAGATGGAGCTCGCCCATGCCCTTGAGGATGGTCTGGCCGGATTCCTGGTCGGTCGAGACGCGGAAGGAGGGATCCTCCTGCGCCAGACGCACCAGCGCCATGCCCATCTTCTCCTGGTCGGCCTTGGTCTTCGGCTCGATCGCGACCTCGATGACCGGATCGGGGAATTCCATGCGCTCCAGGATCACCGGATTGTTGGGATCGCACAGCGTCTCGCCCGTGGTCGTGAGCTTGAGGCCCGCGAAGGCGACGATGTCGCCCGCATTGGCTTCCTTCACGTCCTCGCGGGAGTTCGCGTGCATCAGGAGCATGCGGCCGACGCGCTCGGTCTTGTCCTTGACCGAGTTGAGCGCGGCGGTGCCCGAGGCGATCGTGCCGGAATAGAGCCGCACGAAGGTGATCGAGCCGACGAAGGGATCGTCCATGATCTTGAAGGCGAGGCCGGCGAAGGGCGCCTTGTCGTCGGCGGGACGCTCGACCTCGTTGCCCTTGGGATCGGTGCCCTTGACCGGCGGGATGTCGAGCGGCGACGGCAGGTAGTCGACGACCGCGTCGAGCAGGGGCTGCACGCCCTTGTTCTTGAAGGCCGAGCCGCACATCACCGGCACGAAGGCGAACGCCATCGCGCCCTTGCGGATGCAGCGCTTCAGATCGGCTTCCGACGGCTCGGTGCCGTCGAGATAGGCCGTCATCACGTCGTCGTCCTGCTCGACCGCCATGTCGACCAGGGCGGCGCGGAGCTGCTTGGCCTTGTCGGCGTATTCGGCCGGAATCTCGACCTCGTCGAACTTCGCGCCGAGCTGCTCGTCGTGCCAGATCAGCGCCTTCATCTTGACGATGTCGACGATGCCCTTGAAGTCGCTCTCCGAGCCGATCGGCCAGGTGATGACCATCGGCCGGGTGCCGAGGCGGTCGATCATCATGTCGATGCAGCGCTGGAAGTCCGCCCCGGTGCGGTCCATCTTGTTGACGAAGCAGATGCGCGGCACGTGGTACTTGTCGGCCTGGCGCCACACGGTCTCGGACTGCGGCTCGACGCCGGCGACGGCGTCGAACACCGCGACCGCGCCGTCCAGCACGCGCATCGAACGCTCGACCTCGATGGTGAAATCCACATGGCCGGGCGTGTCGATGATGTTGATGCGGTGGTCTTTCCAGAAGCACGTCGTGGCGGCCGACGTGATCGTGATGCCGCGCTCCTGCTCCTGCTCCATGAAGTCCATCGTGGCGGCGCCGTCGTGCACTTCGCCGATCTTATGGGACTTGCCGGTGTAGTAGAGGATGCGCTCGGTCGTGGTCGTCTTGCCGGCGTCGATATGCGCGGCGATGCCGATATTGCGATAGCGTTCGAGCGGAGTGGTGCGGGCCATGGTTCTAACTCTTCCGGAGCTTTACCAGCGGTAATGGGAGAACGCGCGATTGGCGTCCGCCATCTTGTGGGTGTCTTCGCGCTTCTTGACGGCGGTGCCGCGGTTGTTGGCGGCGTCCATCAACTCGCCCGAGAGGCGGCCGGTCATGGTCGGCTCGTTGCGGCCGCGGGCCGCCGTGATCAGCCAGCGGATCGCGAGCGCGCGGGCGCGGTCGGTGCGGACTTCGACCGGCACCTGATAGGTGGCGCCGCCGACGCGGCGGGACTTCACTTCGATCGCCGGGGCGACGTTGCGCAGCGCCTCATGGAAGACCTGGATCGGATCGGTCTTGGTCTTCTGCTGGATGGTGTCGAAGGCGCCATAGATGATGCCTTCGGCGGCGGACTTCTTGCCGTCATACATCAGGCTGTTCATGAACTTGGCGAGGACGAGGTCGCCGAACTTGGCGTCCGGGGTGATCTCGCGTTTATCGGCGCGGCGGCGGCGTGACATCGATCAGTGCTCCTTACTTGGGACGCTTGGCGCCATACAGGGACCGGCGCTGCTTGCGGTCCTTGACGCCCTGCGTGTCGAGCACGCCGCGGATGATGTGGTAGCGAACGCCGGGAAGATCCTTCACGCGGCCGCCGCGGATGAGCACGACCGAGTGCTCCTGCAGATTGTGGCCTTCGCCGGGGATGTAAGAGAGGGCTTCGTAGCCGTTGGTCAGGCGAACCTTCGCCACCTTGCGCAGGGCCGAGTTCGGCTTCTTGGGCGTCACGGTATAGACGCGGGTGCAGACCGCGCGCTTCTGCGGGCACTCCTGGAGCGCCGGCACCTTGTTGCGCCTGGGCTTCTCGCCGCGGGGCTTGCGGATCAACTGATTGATCGTCGGCATACCTATTCCCACTTTTGCGCGGCTATGCCGCGCGGGCTTCCAAACTTGGACGGCTTTCACCGTCCGGCTTCGACGAGCCTTGGCGACCATCGCCAAAGCCGAAACAAAATCCGGTGCCGGCCTGAAGGCCCGCCCCGGTTGAGCGCGGAGGACTGAGGGGTGGCCCCTGAGTCGCGCGTTTAACGCTCTAAACTGGCTTTCCGACAGCGTTTTGGGCGATTTGCGCCCAACGACCTGTCCCTGAAAGGTCGCGCCTTATATTCGGGGGGCATGGGGGCGTCAAGCGCGGGACGACAGGAAATTTCGCGGGCAATTGGCCCGCTCCTCGGACGATCCCGGAGGGAAAAAACTCGCGTCCTAAGGTTGTGGCCCGCGCGGCGTGGGGCAAAATCGCGTGGGGCTACTATCCAAATATTCCGTATAGGTTATTGACTGGTCGGGGGTGCCGCCTATATGCCTTTTGACGATTATCGGTTTACGAACCGGACAAACGGCAAGATCCTGCGTTTGCTGAAGAAATATGCCCGTAGGAACCTGAAGGCCGTGGCCAAGCTGCGGCTGCAGCTCGACGGCTTTGCCGCGGCGGAGCTCGAGGATGTTGAATGCGTGCACCCTTCACCCGGCGGCGTCGAGATTTTCCACGTTCCGCCGCGGTTCCACGGGCCGTATGACGGCGCCATGTTCGCGCTCGTCCGTGTCGATCATACGCGCAATACGGTGTGCATCGGACATGTCAGCGAGCCCGACAAGCTTCCACCCTTCGCCGACGAATTCGCGCGCCTGATCCAGGCGGCCCTTGCCTATCCGGAGAATGACGATGACCAAGAACAAGAATAAGCCTCCCGGATTGTCCGGCGCGCTGCAAGCGTTCGACGAAGACCTCGCCGTCGACGTGCCCGGCTATGCCAAGGCACTGGCCGCGGAGCGCGAGGCCGAGGCGTCGGTCGATGCCCAATGCAAAGCCATACGCGCCATGTTTCGCAGAAAGCGCGAGGCGAAGGGCCTCACACAGGGCGATCTCGCGGCGAGGATGGGTGTGATGCAGCCGGCAATCAACAAGATCGAAAACGGCGACGGCGACATCGGAATAAAGACGCTCCTGCGCTATGCGGCGGCGCTGGAGGGCGAGCTTTCGGTCGGATTTTCGGAACCCGACGCCCCCTCGCAACATCCCCGTCCCGCGGCGCCGGCGCATGCCGTTGGCTGGGCGAAATACCGGACGGTCCGTCCCCAATTGATCGAATGCGTCCTTCTGAGCGTCGACGGCGTGCCGGCTGCCAGGATCGCGCGGGAGACCGGCCTTCCGCACCGGACCGTGGTCTCGACGCTTCAGGAAGCGGTCGCCAAGTTGCAGTCTTCCGCCGGCAATGCCGCATCCGGCAGCGCCCATAATCGCGTCGCCAAGGAGCTGAAGAAGCAGGTCGCGGCGCAGATCGATCATTATCTCGCGGAATTGAAGTGATCTCGCTGTCCGATGCGGCAGGCGCCGTCGGCGGTATCGCGCTCGCGATCCCGCCCCTGAACGATCTCAGGCAGCGGATCGAGCGGGCCCGGCAAAAGGAAGGCTCCAAGCTGTTCGATTCCATCCGGGAGGTCACGCTTCAGGTCTACGACGAGAACCGCGCCTCGGTCGCAGGATGGGAGGCGCTTTGCCTGCTCGGCGGTGCATTTCTCCTGGCGGCCTCGTTCGTCCTCAAGATGGTCGACTTTTAGGCCCGCCGGCGGTTCAGCTCAGCGCCACGACCTCACGCATCGCCATCGCCATCAGGCCGATCTGCGGCGCCGCCGGATGCCCGCCTGCGCGGGCATGACAGTTGTCCTTCTAATGCAGCGAGAACTCGATCGGGACGACGGCGTTGATCGTGTCCTTGCCGAAATCGGCGGGGATCGGCGGCAGGGGCTGGGCACGCTGGATCAGGGCCAGCGCCTCCTCGTCCAGCGCCGGCTTGCCCGAGCTGCGGCTGATGTCGAAGGTCGTGACATGGCCGGTCTTGTCCATCACGAAATGCAGCATCACGACGCCCTGGATGCGCGCCGCGCGCGCCGCGGGCGGATAGTGCTTGTAGCGGTTGAGATAGCCCAGAAGTTGCGCGAGATAGCTTTGCTGGGTCTCCGCCGGCGCGACGGACGGCACCGGCTCGGCGGGCGCGGCCGGCGGCGGCGCGACGGGAATGTGGATGGATTGCGTCGGCGTCTCGGGCGCGATGTCGATCTCGGGCATCGGCGCCATGTCGAGGCGGGGCCGGACGAGCGGCAGCGGCCTGGGCGGCTCAGGCGGCTTGGTCGGCTTGTCCTCGGCGACGCTGACCATGATCGGCGGCGGCGCCACCGCCTGCCGCACCTTGATGCCCGCGAACACGATCACCGCGACGACAATCACATGCAGCGCGATGGTGAAGCCGAGGCCGATCGCGCGGCCGGCATCGAAGCCGCGCGGCGGCTGCGTGCGCAGGAAGGACGGCAGGTGCTCCATGTCGAGGGGCTTCTCCTCCATGGCGACGTGCATGTTCACGGCGCGGCTCCTTCCGCCAGCGGCGCGTCCATCGCGATATGGGCCCGGCGCTTCTTGATCCACATGGTCACGCCGGTGACGACGAAGACGAGCGGGAGGAAACCGCTGAGGAAGACGAGGAAGCGCCAGACCGGGCCGAGCAGCGGATCGCCGTCATGCACCGGGCGCTGCCAGGCGACGAAGCCGTCGGCGAAGGACAGCGATCCCGGATCGCGCACCGCCATAACCGTGGCGCGATAGGGATCGACATAGACCATGGTCTGCAGCGGCGTCCTGCCGGCGGTCGAGGCGAGCGCGACGCTGATCGCCTGGGTCTTGCGGCCGGGCAGCATGACCGAGCGGGGGACGCCGCCCGGCACCGCGGCAAGCGCGACGCGGACCGCCTCGTCGGCGCCGATGCGCGGCGCGCCGTGCACCGGCTCGACTTCGGGACCGGTGCGCAGGTTGAAGGCGGGCGTGGCCCCGCCGCCGGTCGCGGCGCGCAGCGTCTCCGGAAAGGCGATGCCGACGCCGGTGAAGCTGACCAGGATGAAGACGACGAAGCCCCAGATGCCGACGGCGGCGTGCAGTTCGCGGTGGAAGCGCAGGCCCCGGGCGGTGCGGCGCACGAGGAAGGCGTATTTCCACAAATGCGGCTTGGGCCACCACAGCACCAGGCCGGTGAGGCCCAGGATCACCATGCCGATGCCGAGCCAGCCGACCAGCGGCCGGCCGTCGCGGCCGAGGAGGAGGCCGCCATGCAGGTCGTGGGCGAACTGCACCAGCGGCGACATCGCGGAGGCGCGCGTGCCGATCGCCTTGGCCGAGACCGGATCGACGAAGACGGTCGCGCTTTGCTGGGGGCGGCGGGCGGCGCCGCGCCCTGCCCCGTCGCGCTGGGCCGGCAGGAAGCGGATCATGGCCGGATCGCCCGGCTCTTGGGGAAGGGTGAGGAAGACGTTGCCCTTGGCGTCGGGCGCCGTTTGCCGCGCCGCCGCGAGAACGGCATCGAGCGGCTGCGGCACGCCGGTCGCCGAGGCACGCGGCGGCGGGGCGGACAGCCCGTCCAGCTCTTCGTGGTAGACGAGCACGCTGCCCGACAGGCCGAGCGCGACGAACAGCACGCCCAGGACGAGGCCGATCCACATATGGACCTGGAACAGGATGCGGCGGATCATGTGTCGGCCCATTGACGGATGAGGTTGTGATAGACGCCGGTCAGACGGACGACCTCGGCGTTGTCTCCGATGGACTTGCGCAGGTTCTGGATCGCGATATCGAGATCGAACAGCAGCGCGCGGCGCACGTCGTCGCGCACCATGCTCTGAATCCAGAAGAAGGACGACCAGCGGCTGCCGCGCGTGACGGCCGTGACATGGTGTCGGCTGGTGCCCGGATAGAGGACCATGTCGCCGGCGGGCAGCTTCACCGACTGGTTGCCATAGGTGTCCTCGACCACCAGTTCGCCGCCGTCATAGTCGTCCGGCGCGGTGAGGAAGAGCGTCGCGGAGATGTCGGTGCGGAAGCGCAGCGGCGTGCCGGCCGCGAAACGGATCGAATTGTCGATATGGGTTCCGAAGGTCATGCCGGGGTCGTAGCGGTTGAACAGCGGCGGAAAGACCCGCAGCGGCAGGGCCGCGGCGGTGAACAGCGGGTTGCGGCCGAGCTTTCCGAGGACGAGGTCGCCGAGCTCGCGGGCGGCCGGCGAATTCTCCGCGAGCTGAAGGTTTCTCTTCGTGCCCGCCGACTGTTCGCCGGCCGTCACCTTGCCGTCCACCCAGTCGGAGGCGGCCATCACCTCCCGGCAATGGGCGACTTCCTTGGCCGTGAGAACGGCGGGAACGCGCACCATCATCGGGAGGCGGCCTTCTTCATTGCGCCCAGCCCACCGAGAAGATGAAGGTGCGGCCCGCCGCCGGCGTGCCGCGGTTGCCGAAGGACTGGGAATAGTAGAGCCGGTCCGCCAGATTGTTGACGTTGAGCTGGAGGCGCACCTTGTCGATCGTGTAGGCCACGACCGCGTCGAGCTCCACCGTCTCCGGAATCTCGACGACGCGGCCGAGCGGATAGGTCGCCGGGTTCGGCGCGGTATAGCCGTTGAAAAGATGGCTCTGATAGAACAACCCGCCGCCGAAGGACAGGCCCCGCAGCAGCTCGACGGCGTTGTAGTCGACCCACAGCGAGGCGGAATTCTTCGGCACGAAGGTGATCTGCTTGCCGATGTTGAACGTCGTGGTGTCGAAGGTCACGACCGGGTCGAGATAGGTGTAGGATGCGGTGACGTACAGGTGCTCCACCACCTCGCCGGTCGCCGAACCCTCGAAGCCCTGCACCCGCTGCTTCTGGCTGGATTGCAGCAGGACGTCGCCGGTGGCGGGGTCGATCTGCAGCGCGTTCGACTTGGTCTCCTTGAACACCGCGCCCGAGAGACCCAGCGCGCCATCGAACAGGGCGAATTTGGCGCCGAGCTCGATGTTCTCGCTCTTGTCGGGCCGGAGCGCCGATACGGCGGCGGATGGCGGGTTTGGCGATCCGACCACCGACGTGCCTTGCGGCGTCGCCGCCTTGCCCCAGGAGAAATAATAGGTCTGGGTCTCATCCGGCTCGAACACCAGGCTGGCGCGCGGATCGAACAGGAAGGACGGCATCTTGAGGTTGGCAAAGGGATAGGGCGCGCCCGGCGTGCCGACCGTCACCGTCTTCCAGTTGGCGCGATACTGGTCGACGCGCAAGCCCGCGATCAGCGAAAGCTGATCGGTGAACCAGAGCCGATCGGTGGCGAACGCCGCCAGGTCGGTCGCCGCGGCGCTGGAATAAAGCACGCTCGTGGCGGTATCGCTGCCCAGATTGGTGGGCGTGGGCAGGATCGGCGCATAGCCCGGCGGCGTCTGATGATTGAAGCCGAACAGCGGGAAGCCGATATTTCCGCGCGAGGCAACGTTCGTTCCGGGCGGGCTCAGCTGGTAGGTATAGGTCGCCGGATCGGGCAGCGAATAGGCGTAAACCGTGCGATCCGCGGTCTGATACGAGGCGTCGAGGCCGACGATCAGCACGTTGTGGAAGCGGCCGATGTGGAAGTCGGCATTGGCGCTGGCGATATCCTGCACGCCCCAGCTCGCCTGATGATAGGGACCGCTGCCGCCGGTGCGCACCAGCGTCTGGGTCGGATCGAACGAGCCCGGCGCCGCGCCGGGGTGATCGATGCCGAACAGATGCAGATTGCAGTAATGCGTCGTGATCGTGTTGTCGCAGGAATCGGTCGGCGTATAGCGGAAGTCGCGGGAATAGACGGCCACGCGGGTGTCGTTCTCCAGCGTCAGCCAGTCGACCGCGGTGTGGACGAGCTTGGCGGTCACGAGGTCCGCGGTGTTCTTGTCGTGGTCCGCCTTGAAGCCCATGTAGGTATTGCGCGGCACGCCGAATTCGGACACCGGCTTGGCGTAGATCGAGTTGGGCGGCGAGGCGACCACCAGGCCGTAGTCCTGGCGCGCCGCGGTCTGCTGATGGATCAGGCCGAGCGTGAAGGTGGTGTCGGTGCCGAGGCCGAAAGCGATGGTCGGCGCGATGCCGAAGCGCGTGGAATGGACGAGATCGCGGTCGACCACGCCGGTGTCGGTGTACATGAGATTGACGCGCACCGCGCTGGTGTCGCCGAGCTGGTAGTTGACGTCGCCCGTGGCGCGGTAGTGGTCACCGTTGCCGATCTCGCCGTTGACGATATAGCTGTCGCCCAGATGCGGCGTCTTGGTGATGGTGTTGATCGCGCCGCCGGTCGTGCCGCGGCCGAACATCAGGCCCGAGGGGCCTTTCAGCACCTGCACTTCCTCGTAAGCGAAACTGTCGCGCGTATAGGCGGCGAAGTCGCGCATCCCGTCGAGATAGACGTCGTCCTTGGCATCGAAGCCGCGGATCTTGAACTGGTCGCCGGCCAGCGTGCCGCCCTCGCCGATCGCGATGGTGATGCCCGGCACGTTCTTAAGCGCATCGCCCAGCGTGGTGGTCGCCTGCTGCTGCATGACCTCGCCGCTCACCACCGTCACCGCCTGCGGCGTGTCCTGCACGCTGGCGGTCGGCAGGCCGGGCACATGCGTGTCGTGCTGAAGGTTGTTGTTGCGCTGGTTCTGGTCCTCGACCTTGACGGGGCCGAGCACGATCGGCGCGTCTTCGGCATGGGCGGGCGCGGCGAAGAGCGGCCCCGCGGCCGCCATCAGGATGCCGGCAAGGACGAACTGAGACGCATTATCGCGCGCGCGGTCGACGAACGGCTTGGATGAGTTGGAACTAAACATGGCTACCCCTCGGCTCGGTGGAAAAACCTGGCTGGCGGAAGGGCTGGCTCGGTCACGGTTGGGACGGAGCGCAGACGGAAACGGCGTGCGCTCATTTGGTCAGGATCAGTCTGGAATTGGCGGTCAGACGCAGGCGGTATTCCTGGCCGTCGTGCAGGATGATCGCCTCGCGTCCGCCCTTCAGCAGATCGCGCAGGTCGATGCGCCGCGGCGGACGCACGGGCGCAGGAACAGGCTCGAAGGGCTGCAGGTCGGACAAAGATTACGAATCCCCAATGTTCGGACGCGGACCATAGCGAGGCGGGACCGCAGTTGCAACTTATTCGCAAGAGCAAATCTGCCGCAGGTCAGGCCGTGGCAAACAGGTCTCGGGGGCGCCCGACGACGACGCTCTCGAAGTCGAGCAGCGCGCGCTTGAGGGCGAGGCCGCCGCCGAAACCGACCAGGGCGCCGTTCGCGCCGACGACGCGGTGGCAGGGGACGATCAGCGGGATCGGGTTGGCGTTGCAGGCCGCGCCGACCGCGCGCGCCGTTTCGGGGCCGCCGCCGAGGCTCTTGGCGATCGCACCATAGCTGACGGTCTCGCCGAACGGGATTTGCGCGATTGCGGTCCAGACGGCGCGTTCGAAGGCGCTGCCCTCCTCCGCGTGGATGGCGAGGTCGAAAGTCCGGCGCGTGCCGGCGCAGTAGTCCGCGACCTGGGCACGGATAGGGGCGAGCGCGGCGGCGTCCTCGATGCCGTGTGGGTGGGCTTTGTCCGCGTGCAGCCAGAAGCGCACGACGCGGCCGTCCGCGTCGATCGCGGCGGCGAAGCGGGCGAAGCGCGTGTCGAAGGCGGACCAGCGGTGTTGGGCGTCGGACATGGCGGGAGAATGACTCCGCGCGGCGCGGCGTGCCACCCGGTTCTTGCGCCGGATTCGGACTCCGTAATTTTTCACGCGGAGGCGCGGAGTTCGACGAACCTCCGCGTTCTCCGCGTGAATCTTTGGCGCGCAAGCGCGCCGGTCGCCAATCCGCATGTCATGGCCCGCGACTGCAAGCCTCCCAGGTGACGCAAGATGGCGCCGTCGGTTTTTCGCAACGGACGTACCAACGCCTGCCAAGAATGTGCAGAGCCCAACTGGATGGCCCGTCGATACGCTGTCGCTATCAACTCGCGGGCCATGACAGCTCTTTTTGAGACATGACGGAAAACAAAAAGGGCCGCTGTCGCCAGCGGCCCTTTTCGTATCGTTCGGAGAGAGACTTCCCCCCTCCGCCGCTGTCGCTTCGCTCCAGCGGCACCTCCCCCGCGAAGGCGGGGGAGGAAAACTACTCCGCGGCTTCCTGCGGGGCCGGGCCTTCCAGCTGGGGGACGGGCGCGTTGGTCTTCGCCTGCTCCTCCTGGATCGCACGGTCGCGCTCGGTCGCCACGTGACGCAGCCGCGCGATGGCGCCGCCGGTGCCGGCCGGGATGAGGCGGCCGACGATCACGTTCTCCTTCAGGCCCTCCAGCGTGTCGACCTTGCCGTTGACGGCGGCATCGGTGAGCACGCGGGTGGTCTCCTGGAAGGACGCCGCCGAGAACACCGAGCGCGTCTGCAGCGACGCCTTGGTGATGCCCAGCAGCACGGGGCGGCCTTCGGCGAGCTTGAGGCCTTCGTCGGTCGCCTTCTGGTTCGCCTCGTCCATCTCGAGCTGGTCGACCTGTTCGCCGGCGAGCAGCGTGGTCTCGCCGCCCTCGGTGACTTCCAGCTTCTGCATCATCTGGCGGCAGATCACCTCGATATGCTTGTCGTTGATCTTCACGCCCTGGAGACGATAGACGTCCTGGATCTCCTTCACGAGATAGGTCGCCAGCTCCTCCATGCCCTTGATGCGCAGGATGTCGTGCGGAGAGGGATTGCCTTCGACGATGTAGTCGCCCTTCTCCACATAATCGCCCTCGCGCACCGAGATGTGCTTGCCCTTCGGGATGAGATATTCCGTCGGCTCCAGCTTCTCGTTCTTCGGACGCACGATGACGCGGCGCTTGTTCTTGTAGTCCTTGCCGAACTCGACGAAGCCGTCGGCTTCCGCGAGCACCGCGGCTTCCTTGGGCTTGCGCGCCTCGAACAGCTCCGCCACGCGCGGCAGGCCGCCCGTGATGTCGCGGGTCTTGGCGCCCTCGGTCGGGATGCGCGCGACGACGTCGCCGGCGCGGACCTCCGAGCCGTCCTCGACCGAGAGGATGGCGTCGACGGAGAGCGCATAGCGCGCCTCGCCGCCGCCCGGCACCTGCACGGTCTTGCCCTTCTTGTCGACGATGACGATCGCCGGCCTGAGCTCCGTCGCCTTGGCGCCGGTGCCGGTGCGGCTGTCGATCACCACCTTGTTCGACACGCCGGTCTTCTCGTCCGACACGTCGCGGAAGGAGACGCCCGAGATCAGCTCCTCGTACTTCACCGTGCCTTCGACATCGGTGAGGACGGGCAGCGAGTTCGGGTTCCACTCCGCGAGGCGGTCGCCGCGCTTGACGGTCGCGCCCTCGTCGACCTTGAGGCGGGCGCCGTACACGATGCGGTACGAGGCACGCTCCTGGCCCTTGGGATCGGTGATCACCGCCTGCATGTTGCGGCCCATCGCGATCAGCTCACCGTCGGAATTCTTGACGATGTTGCGGTTCACGAGCTTGATCTTGCCGTCATACGACGCCTCGATCTTGGACTGGCCCGCAACCTGGGCCGCGCCGCCGATGTGGAAGGTGCGCATGGTGAGCTGGGTACCCGGCTCGCCGATCGACTGCGCCGCGATCACGCCGACCGCCTCGCCGATATTGACCGGGGTGCCGCGCGCCAGATCGCGCCCGTAGCACTTGCCGCACACGCCGTCCTTGAGCTCGCAGGTGAGCACGGAACGCACGCGGACGCGCTGGATATGCGACTGCTCGATCTTGTCGGCGATGTCCTCGGTGACTTCCTTGCCGCGCTTGACGATGACGTCGCCCGTGTCCGGGTGCTTGACGTCCTCCGCCGCGGTGCGGCCCAGGATGCGCTCGCTGAGCGAGGACACGACCGTGCCGCCGTCGATCTCGGCCTGGACGTAGACGCCCTTCTTGGTGCCGCAATCCTCGGTGGTGATGATGCAGTCATTGGCCACGTCGACGAGGCGGCGCGTCAGATAGCCGGAATTGGCGGTCTTCAGCGCGGTGTCGGCCAGGCCCTTGCGGGCGCCGTGGGTCGAGTTGAAGTACTCGAGCACGGTGAGGCCTTCCTTGAAGTTCGACAGGATCGGCGTCTCGATGATCGAGCCGTCGGGACGCGCCATCAGGCCGCGCATGCCGGCGAGCTGCTTCATCTGCTGCGGCGAACCGCGGGCACCGGAGTGGCTCATCATGTAGATGGAGTTCATCTCCTCCATGCGGCCCGTCTTCGGGTCGATCTTGGATTCCGAAATCTCCTTCATCATTTCAGCGGCCACGAGGTCGGTGCACTTCGACCAGGTGTCGACGACGAGGTTGTACTTCTCCTTGTCGGTGGTCAGGCCGTCCAGGTATTGCTGCTCGAACTCGCGCACCTTATGGCGCGTCTCGTCGATCAGCTTCACCTTGGTGTCGGGCACGACCATGTCGTCCTTGCCGAACGAGATGCCGGCCTTGCAGGCCTCGCGGAAGCCCAGGCCCATAACCGCATCGGCGAACAGCACGGTCTCCTTCTGGCCGCAATGGCGGTAGACCTCGTCGATGATGTGCGACACCTCCTGCTTGCGCAGGAGCTTGTTGACCAGGGCGAACGGGATCTTCGGATTACGCGGCAGGATCTCCGCGATCATCATGCGGCCGGGCGTGGAATCCACACGCAGCGTCACCGGCTTGCCCTCGGCATCGACCGTCTTGTAGCGGCACTTGATCTTGGCGTGCAGCGTGACGGAGCCGGCGAACAGCGCATGCTCGATCTCGCCGATGTCGTTGAACACCATGCCCTCGCCCGGCTCGTTCGGACGTTCCTGGCTGAGATAATACAGGCCAAGGACGATGTCCTGCGTCGGCACGATGATCGGCTTGCCGTTGGCGGGGCTGAGGATGTTGTTGGTCGACATCATCAGGACGCGCGCTTCCAGCTGGGCCTCGAGGCTCAGGGGAACGTGCACGGCCATCTGGTCGCCGTCGAAATCCGCGTTGAAGGCGGTGCAGACCAGCGGATGAAGCTGGATCGCCTTGCCTTCGATCAGCACGGGCTCGAACGCCTGGATGCCCAGGCGGTGCAGCGTGGGCGCGCGGTTGAGCAGAACCGGATGCTCGCGGATCACCTCTTCGAGGATGTCCCAGACTTCCGGCTTCTCCTTCTCCACCAGCTTCTTCGACTGCTTCACAGTCTGCGAGAAGCCCTTGGCCTCAAGCCGCGCATAGATGAACGGCTTGAACAGCTCGAGCGCCATCTTCTTGGGCAACCCGCACTGGTGCAGCTTGAGCTCCGGACCGACCACGATGACAGAGCGGCCGGAATAGTCGACGCGCTTGCCGAGCAGGTTCTGGCGGAAGCGGCCCTGCTTGCCCTTCAGCATGTCGGCGATCGACTTCAAGGGACGCTTGTTGGCGCCGGTGATGACGCGGCCGCGGCGGCCGTTGTCGAACAGTGCGTCCACCGATTCCTGCAGCATGCGCTTTTCGTTGCGCACGATGATGTCCGGCGCCTTCAGCTCGATCAGGCGCTTGAGGCGGTTGTTGCGGTTGATGACGCGGCGATAGAGGTCGTTCAGATCGGACGTGGCGAAACGGCCGCCGTCGAGCGGAACGAGCGGACGCAGGTCCGGCGGAATGACCGGAACGACGGTGAGGATCATCCATTCCGGGCGGTTGCCGGAATCGATGAAGGCCTCGACCACCTTGAGGCGCTTGACGAGCTTCTTCTGCTTCTCGCCGCCATTGGAGCCGGCGATGTCGACGCGGAGCTGATCGCGCAGCTTTTCCAGGTCGATCGCCATCAGGAGCTTGCGGATCGCCTCGGCGCCGATCTCGGCGGTGAAGCTGTCGTTGCCGTAATCGTCCTGCGCCTTGTAGAACTCGTCCTCCGTCAGGAGCTGGCGCTCCTTGAGCGGAGTGAGGCCCGGCTCGATGACGATGTAGTTCTCGAAGTAGAGGACGCGTTCCAGGTCCTTCAGCGTCATGTCGAGCATCAGGCCGATGCGCGACGGGAGCGACTTCAGGAACCAGATATGGGCGACGGGCGAGGCCAGCTCGATATGGGCCATGCGGTCGCGGCGCACCTTCTGCACCGTGACCTCGACGCCGCACTTCTCGCAGACGATGCCCTTGTACTTCATGCGCTTGTACTTGCCGCACAGGCACTCGTAGTCCTTCACCGGCCCGAAGATGCGGGCGCAGAAAAGGCCGTCGCGCTCCGGCTTGAACGTGCGGTAGTTGATCGTCTCCGGCTTCTTCACCTCGCCATGGGACCAGCGAAGGATCTGGTCCGGGCTCGCCAGCGAGATCCGGATGCGGTCGAAGGTCGGGATTTCCTTCACCGCCTGGAAGACGTTGGCCAGCTCCTGGTTGGCGCGCGCCGAGTCGCGGCGGTGCGATCTTGCTTCAGTCTCGAAAGATTCAGCCATTGAGCAGCTCCACATTCAGGGACAGCGAACGCATTTCCTTGACGAGGACGTTGAACGATTCCGGAATGCCGGCCTCGAACGTGTCTTCGCCCCGTACGATCGCTTCGTACACTTTGGTTCTTCCCGCCACGTCGTCCGACTTGACCGTCAGGATTTCCTGCAGCGTGTAGGCGGCGCCGTAAGCCTCGAGCGCCCAGACCTCCATCTCGCCGAAACGCTGGCCGCCGAACTGGGCCTTGCCGCCCAGGGGCTGCTGCGTGACGAGCGAGTACGGACCGATCGAACGCGCGTGGATCTTGTCGTCCACCAGATGGTTCAGCTTCAGCATGTAGATGTAGCCGACCGTGACGGCGCGCTTGAACGACTCGCCGGTGCGCCCGTCATAGAGCGTGACCTGGCCGGAATCGGTCAGGCCCGCCTGGCGGAGCATGTCGACGATGTCCTTCTCCTTGGCGCCGTCGAACACCGGCGTCGAGATCGGGATGCCGAAGCGCACATTCTCGGCGAGCTCGGACATGCCGGCCTCGTCGAGCTCTTTGAGGCGCTCGTCGTCCTCGTAGAACGCCTTGAGCTGCTTGCGCAGCGGCTCGTATTTGCCGTCGCGCTTCACCTTGTCCAGCGTCTCGCCGATCATCTTGCCGAGGCCCGAACAGGCCCAGCCGAGATGGGTCTCCAGGATCTGGCCGACATTCATGCGCGACGGCACGCCGAGCGGATTGAGCACGACGTCGACCGCCGTGCCATCTTCCAGATGCGGCATGTCCTCGATCGGAACGATGCGGCTGATGACGCCCTTGTTGCCGTGGCGGCCGGCCATCTTGTCGCCGGGCTGCAGCTTGCGCTTCACCGCGACGAACACCTTGACCATCTTCATGACGCCGGGCGACAGCTCGTCGCCGCGGCGCAGCTTCTCCACCTTGTCGGCGAAGCGCTTGTCGAGGCGCGACTTGGACTCGTCGTATTGCTGGCGCATGCCTTCCAGCTCGGCCATCGCCTTTTCGTTGCGCAGGCCGATCTGCCACCACTGATGCTTGGCGATGGTATCGAGCACGGCTTGCGTGATCTTGGTGTCCGGCGCCATGCCCTTGGGGCCGTGGGACGCGGTCTTGCCCAGCAGGATCTCCTGCAGGCGCGCGAAGATGTTGCGCTCCAGGATGGCGAGCTCGTCGTCGCGATCCTCGGCCAGGCGCTCTTCCTCGGCCTTCTCGATCGCCATGGCGCGCTGGTCCTTGTCGACGCCGTGGCGGTTGAAGACGCGCACTTCGACGACCGTGCCGGTGACGCCCGGCGGAACGCGGAGCGAGGTGTCGCGCACGTCGGCCGCCTTCTCGCCGAAGATGGCGCGCAGCAGCTTCTCTTCCGGCGTCATCGGGGTTTCGCCCTTCGGCGTCACCTTGCCGACCAGGATGTCGCCCGCGACGACTTCGGCGCCGATATAGGTGATGCCGGCCTCGTCGAGGTTCTTGAGGTTCTCTTCGCCCACATTCGGAATGTCGCGGGTGATTTCCTCCGGCCCGAGCTTGGTGTCGCGCGCCATCGTCTCGAATTCCTCGATATGGATCGAGGTGAAGACGTCGTCGCGCACGATGCGCTCGGAGATGAGGATGGAGTCCTCGAAGTTGTAGCCGTTCCACGGCATGAACGCGACGAGCGCGTTCTTGCCGAGCGCCAGCTCGCCGAGCTGGGTAGACGGACCGTCGGCGATGATGTCGCCCTTGCGCAGAACGTCGCCGACCTTCACCAGCGGACGCTGGTTGATGCAGGTCGAGGCGTTGGAGCGCTGGAACTTGCGCAGGCGGTAGATGTCGATGCCCGGCTTGGTGGGATCGGCCTCTTCCGTGGCGCGGATGACGATACGGGTGGCGTCGACCTGGTCGACGATGCCCGAACGGCGCGCGGCGATCGCCGAGCCGGAATCGCGCGCCACGACCTCTTCCATGCCGGTGCCGACCAGCGGCGCTTCCGGCCTGAGGAGCGGCACGGCCTGGCGCTGCATGTTCGAGCCCATCAGGGCGCGGTTGGCGTCGTCGTTCTCGAGGAACGGCACGAGGGCGGCGGCGACCGAGACGAGCTGCTTGGGCGAGACGTCGATGAACTCGACCTGGTCGGGCGTGGTCATGACGAAATTGCCGCCCTTGCGGCACGACACGAGCTCGTCGTTCAGCCGGTTGCGGGCGTCGATCGTCGCGTTGGCCTGGGCGATGGTGTACTTCGCCTCTTCCATCGCCGAGAGGTAGATGACCTCGTCGGTGACGTGCTTGTTGACGACCTTGCGGTACGGGCTCTCGATGAAGCCGTACTTGTTGACGCGCGCATAGGTGGCGAGCGAGTTGATCAGGCCGATGTTCGGGCCTTCCGGCGTCTCGATCGGGCAGATGCGGCCGTAATGCGTCGGGTGAACGTCGCGCACTTCGAAGCCGGCGCGCTCGCGGGTCAGGCCGCCCGGTCCGAGCGCCGACATGCGGCGCTTGTGGGTGAGCTCGCTGAGCGGGTTCTGCTGGTCCATGAACTGGCTGAGCTGCGAGGAGCCGAAGAACTCGCGCACCGCGGCCGCCACGGGCTTGGCGTTGATCAGGTCGTGCGGCATGACCGTGTCGATGTCGACGGCGGACATCCGCTCCTTGATCGCGCGCTCCATGCGCAGGAGGCCGACGCGGAACTGGTTCTCCATGAGCTCGCCGACCGAACGCACCCGGCGGTTGCCGAGATTGTCGATGTCGTCGATCTCGCCGCGGCCGTCACGGAGCTCCGTGAGGGCCTTCAGGATCGCCAGGATGTCTTCCTTGCGCAGCGTGCGATAGGTGTCCGGCGCGTCGAGGTTGAGGCGCATGTTCATCTTCACGCGGCCGACCGAGGAAAGGTCGTAGCGCTCCGAGTCGAAGAAGAGCTGGCCGAACAGCGTCTCCGCCGTGTCCAGCGTCGGCGGCTCGCCGGGGCGCATGACGCGGTAGATGTCGATCAGGGCCTGCTCGCGGGAGTGGTTCTTGTCCACCGCCAGCGTGTTGCGCACATAGCTGCCGATGGTGATGCCGTCGACGTTGATCGTGGTGATCTCGTTGTCGCCGGCCTCGACCAGGGTGGCGATGTTCGCCGCCGTCAGCTCGTCGCCCGCCTCGACATAGATCTCGCCCGTCTCCGGGTTGACTATGTCGAGCGCGTTGTAGCGGCCGAGCAGCTCTTCCTCGGCCAGCGCGACATTCTTGATGCCGTCTTCCTGCCATTTGCGCAGCAGGCGCACGGTGATCTTCGAGCCGGCCTCGGCGATGACCTCGCCGGTCTTGCCGTTCTTCCAGTCGGCATTGACCTTGGCGTTGCGCATCCAGCCCGGCTCGACCGGGGTGTGCCAGGTGCCGTCCTTGTGACGCTTGAAGACGATCTTGGTGTAGAAATAGTCGAGGATGTCTTCCTGGCTGAGACCCAGCGCATAGAGCAGCGTCGTCGCCGGCAGCTTGCGGCGGCGGTCGATGCGGACATGGATGATGTCCTTGGCGTCGAACTCGAAATCGAGCCACGAGCCGCGATAGGGGATGACGCGGGCGGCGAACAGGAGCTTGCCCGAGGAGTGCGTCTTGCCCTTGTCGTGGTCGAAGAAGACGCCCGGCGAGCGATGCATCTGGGAGACGATCACGCGCTCCGTGCCGTTGATGATGAAGGTGCCGTTCTCGGTCATGAAGGGGACGTCGCCCATATAGACGTCCTGCTCCTTGATGTCCTTGACGGACTTGGCGCCGGTTTCCTGGTCCACATCGAACACGATGAGGCGCAGCGTCACCTTCAAGGGCGCGGCATAGGTCATGGAGCGCTGCTGGCATTCCTCGACGTCGTATTTCGGCTCTTCGAAGTGGTAATCCACGTATTCCAGAAGCGAGGATTCCGAGAAATCCTTGATCGGGAACACGTGGCGGAACACCGTCTCCAGCCCCTCGTCCTTGCGGCCTTCCTCCGGCTTATCCACCTGGAGGAACTGGTCGTAGGAGGTCTTCTGGACCTCGATGAGGTTGGGCATCTCCGCGACCTCGGCGATCTTGCCGAAGTATTTGCGGAGCCTTTTGCGTCCGGTGAACGAGAGCGTCATTCTTGCGTCCTTCTTGCGGTCCTAATTGACCGCTGCGGTGTGCGAGTAATTGCTAAACCAATGACGAGTTCCACCGGCCCTCCCGGCGCGCGAATCGCCGGAAGGGGGTGGGTTGAACGAAATATGTACGCGGGGTGGGTTCTTCAACCCTCCTCGCCTCCTTACTTGAGCTCGACCTTCGCGCCTGCGTCCTCGAGCTGCTTCTTGATCTTGGCGGCCTCGTCCTTGGAGACGTCCGCCTTCACTTCCTTCGGCGCGCCTTCGACCAGGTCCTTGGCTTCCTTGAGGCCCAGGCCCGTGATCTGACGCACTTCCTTGATCACGTTGATCTTCTTGTCGCCGGCGTCGGTCAGGACGACGGTGAACTCGGTCTTTTCCACGGCGGCGGCAGCGGCGGCGGCCGGCGCGGCAGCAGCGGCGGCAACCGGAGCGGCGGCCGAGACGCCCCACTTCTCTTCGAGAAGCTTGGCGAGTTCCGCGGCCTCGAGCACGGTGAGGCCCGAGAGATCGGTGACGAGCTGTTCAATCTTCGACATTTCAGTAGTTCCTTCAGTTGGTTCGGGTTCGATGCTGATGTTGAGGTTGTCGTCCACTTTGTTTGGTCGCACGTCCGGACGCCGCTTCGCGGCGGCCGCTGCTCCTAAGCGGCTTCCTTCTTGGAATACGCCGCGATGACGCGGGCCAGCGATGCGGCGGGGGCTTGAACCACCCCGGCGATCTTGGTCGCGGGCGCCAGAATGAGGCCCACGAGCTTGCCCCGCAGTTCGTCGAGCGACGGCAGGGTGGCAAGGGCTTTCACGCCCTCGGCATCCAGCGCCGTCGTTCCGACCGAACCGCCCAGGATCACGAGTTTCTCGTTGTCCTTGGCGTAGGCGACCGCCACCTTCGAAGCCGCGACCGGGTCGTTGCTGTACGCAATGCCGGTCGGACCCTTGAAGAGGTGGGAGATGCCTTCCACGGGCGTACCCTGGAGCGCGCGCACCGCCAGACGGTTCTTCGAGACCCGGAAGGACGCTCCGGCGGCGCGCATGCGCCCCCGAAGATCGTTCATCTGGGCCACCGTCATGCCGGTATAGTGGGCGACAACCAGGGAGCCGGCATTCGCGAAGACGCCTTTCAGCTCCTCGACGACTTCCGCTTTCTCTGCTTTGTCCACTTCTGCTCCTTTTTGGCCTATCGCTTCGCTACTTGAGGCCAAAAAGGCCGTAGCTTGGCGTCCAGACCAGTTCTCAACAGGTCTCCGTGACGATCCGGAGCCCTGCCCTGTGACACACAATTCCTGTCCCAGGGCTCAAACCCGATGCGCGAGAGCTTTCGCCCCCGAATTCCGGTTCTCTTCCCTGTCTGCGCTGGACATTTAAGTGCCGAAGCACTCCAGCGGTCTCGGACAGTTCCGGCGATCGTCCGCCGGAATTCTGCAATTCCTCTAGGCCTCCGACCCCGCGCCGACGGAGGAGAGCGCGATCTTCACGCCCGGGCCCATCGTCGAGGACAGCGAAACCTTCTTCATATAGACGCCCTTGGCGCCGGTCGGCTTGGCCTTCATCACGCTGTCAACGAAGGACTTCACGTTCTGGACGATGGCGTCCTCGGTGAAACTCGCCTTGCCGACGCCGGCCTGAACGATGCCCGCCTTCTCGACGCGGAACTCGACCGCGCCGCCCTTGGCGTCCTTGATCGCCTGGGTCACGTCCATCGTCACCGTGCCGACGCGCGGGTTCGGCATCAGGTTGCGCGGACCCAGCACCTTGCCGAGGCGGCCGACGATGCCCATCATGTCGGGCGTCGCGATGCAGCGGTCGAAGTCGATCTTGCCGGCCGTGACCTCGGCGGCGAGGTCTTCGGCGCCGACGATGTCGGCCCCGGCCTTCCTGGCCTCGTCGGCCTTGGCGCCCTTGGCGAACACCGCGACGCGCAGCTTGCGCCCCGTGCCGTTGGGGAGCGAGGACACGCCGCGCACCATCTGGTCGGCATGGCGCGGATCGACGCCGAGATTGATCGACAGCTCGATCGTCTCGTCGAACTTGGCGGTGGCGCGCGACTTGATCAGCTTGACGGCTTCCTCGACTGGATAGGCCTTGGCGGCGTCGACGCCTTCGATCGCTTTCTTGAATCGCTTGGAGAGTGCCATGGCGGTTATCCCTTCACCTCGATGCCCATCGAGCGCGCGGAGCCCTCGATCATGAGCATCGCCATCTCGACGTCGTTGGCGTTCAGGTCCTTCATCTTCGCTTCCGCGATCTGGCGGACCTGCGCCTTGGTCACCGACCCGGCGGAGGTGAGCCCGGGCGACTTCGAACCGGAGGTGAGCTTGGCGGCCTTCTTCAGGAAGAAGGACGCCGGCGGCGTGCGCATCTCGAAGGTGAAGGACTTGTCCGAGAACACGGTGATGGTCACGGGGATCGGGGTGCTCTTCTCCTGGTCCTGCGTCTTCGCATTGAAGCTCTTGCAGAACTCCATGATGTTGAGGCCGCGCTGGCCGAGCGCAGGGCCGATCGGCGGCGACGGATTGGCCGCGCCGGCGGGCACCTGCAGCTTGATGTAACCGGTAATCTTCTTTGCCACTTAAATCCGCCTCCTTAGCGGTTTGCGGTGCAGACGGAGCTGGCAGCCCCTCCCGCGTTGTCGCTCAGACCTTTTCGACCTGAGTGAATTCCAATTCGACCGGCGTCGCGCGGCCGAAGATCGAGACCGCGACCTTCACGCGGCTGCGGTCCTCGTCGACCTCTTCCACCGTGCCGGTGAAGGAGGTGAAGGGACCGTCCGCGACGCGGACCTGCTCGCCGATCTCGAAGGTGATCGTCGATTTCGGATTCTCGGCGCCTTCGCTGACCTGGTTGAGGATGCGGTCGACCTCGGCCTGGCGGAGCGGCATCGGCTTGTTGTTCTGGCCGAGGAAGCCCGTGACCTTCGCGACGTTCTTGACCAGGTGGTAGCAGTGATCCGTCAGATGGGCGTGCAGCAGCACATAGCCGGGGAGGAATTTGTGCTCCGCCTTGACCTTCTGGCCGCGGCGCACTTCGAGGACTTCCTCGGTCGGCACCACGACGTCGACGATCTCTTCCTCGAGGCTCTGGATCTTCGCCTGGCGCTTGATCTCCTCGGCCACCTTCTTCTCGAAATTCGAGTAGGTGTGGACGATGTACCACTTCGCGTTGGCGTTGACGGTCTTGGTTCCTGCTTCGCTCATCGCTCTAGCTCGCCGCGCCGATCAGCAGCTTCTCGCCATAGGCGAGCAGCGCATCGACGCCGAAAAAGAACACCATGGTGAGGCCCACCATGATGAAAACCATCGCCGAGGTGAGCCAGGTCTCCTTCCAGGAGGGCCAGGTGACCTTGGAAACCTCGCGCCGGACCTCGCCGATGAAGGCCAGCGGATTGGTGCGCCGGCGTGCCGGCGCCGGCAAATCCTTGCCCGCCGCATCCGCCGTCTTTTTTGTCGTGTCCGCCATCAGACTTTCTTCGTTCGATCCTAAAAGGTACTGGCAGGAGTGGAGGGACTCGAACCCACGGCCTACGGTTTTGGAGACCGCCGCTCTACCAACTGAGCTACACTCCTAGATGCACCAAGCTCCTGCTTCTTCCACTTTCCTCTTCCGTCATCCCCCGGCTTGTCCGGGGGACCCAATTTCTCTTCCAAGAAGAAAATCGGGTCGCCCGCATAGAGCGGGCGATGACGGCCGAGTTATTTGATGATCTTCGCCACAACTCCCGAGCCGACGGTGCGGCCGCCCTCGCGGATGGCGAAGCGCAGCTTCTCTTCCATCGCGATCGGAACGATCAGCTCGACCTCGATCGACACATTGTCCCCCGGCATCACCATCTCGGTGCCTTCCGGAAGCTTCACGATGCCGGTCACGTCCGTGGTGCGGAAATAGAACTGCGGACGGTAGTTCGCGAAGAACGGCGTGTGACGGCCGCCCTCGTCCTTCGTCAGCACGTAGATCTCCGCCGTGAAATTCGTGTGCGGGGTGACACTGCCCGGCTTGGCCAGGACCTGGCCGCGCTCCACGCCCTCGCGCTCCACGCCGCGCAGCAAGGCGCCGATGTTGTCGCCCGCCTGGCCCTGGTCCAGCAACTTCCGGAACATCTCCACGCCCGTCACCGTGGTCGAGGAGGTCGGACGGATGCCGATGATCTCCACCGTCTCGCCCACCTTCACGATGCCGCGCTCGACTCTTCCGGTGACCACGGTTCCGCGGCCCGAGATCGAGAACACGTCCTCGATCGGCATCAGGAAGGGCTGGTCGATCGGACGCTCCGGCTGCGGGATGTAGCGATCAACCTCCGCCATCAGCTTCAGGATCGCGTCATGGCCGAGTTCCTTGTTCTTGTCTTCCAAGGCCATCAGGGCCGAACCGCGGATGATCGGGATGTCGTCGCCCGGGAACGAGTACGAGGAGAGAAGCTCGCGCACTTCCATCTCCACCAGCTCCAGGAGCTCCGGATCGTCGACCATGTCGCACTTGTTCAGGAACACCACCAGCGCCGGCACGCCGACCTGGCGGGCCAAGAGGATGTGCTCGCGGGTCTGGGGCATCGGGCCGTCCGCCGCCGACACCACCAGGATGCCGCCGTCCATCTGGGCGGCGCCGGTGATCATGTTCTTCACATAGTCCGCATGGCCCGGGCAGTCGACATGGGCGTAGTGGCGGTTCGCGGTCTCGTACTCGACATGCGCCGTCGAGATCGTGATGCCGCGCGCCTTCTCTTCCGGCGCCTTGTCGATCTGGTCATAGGCGGTGAACGTCGCCCCGCCCGTCTCGGCCAGGACCTTGGTGATGGCGGCCGTCAGCGACGTCTTGCCATGGTCGACATGGCCGATCGTCCCGATGTTGCAATGCGGCTTGTTACGCTCGAATTTGGCCTTCGCCATAACCTGTTATCCTTCGTTCTTCACATGCCGCCTGAACGGCACTCAGTTCTTTCTCTCGTCCGTCCGCCCGGTCCTTCGGACTTCGGCGTGACAACATTGCGGCGAAGCCGAAATGTTGGAGCGGGTGAAGGGAATCGAACCCTCGTCATCAGCTTGGAAGGCTGTTGCTCTACCATTGAGCTACACCCGCCTTATTCGACTTCCTTCTTCTCTTCTTCTCTTCTCGTTCCAGCCGGCTGGTGGAGGGGGCTGGATTCGAACCAGCGTAGGCGTAGCCAACGGATTTACAGTCCGTCCCCTTTAGCCACTCGGGCACCCCTCCTTTAGAATGTTCAACCGGCTCAAATGCTTACGCGCCAGTTCCGAGGCGGCACCGATGCGCGTCCGTTTTTGTGGAACGAACGTGTGTACGTGCCTTTCGAAAGGGTTGGCTGCGGATCGCGGGTTATTGGCTAAGAGGATCAAGCTGTCAACAGTTTATTAGCGCGGAACAGGCCCGAATTTGCCCCCGCGAACAACAGCTTGGCGGAAAGCTATTCCCGGTCCGGCGGGCGGCGCAAGCAAATTGATTGCTTGACAGCCGGCGCGGCAGATTCGGGCACGGAGGCGCACGGCGATGGCGAATGGCCCCCTGCCCGGCTAGGATTTCCGCCATGCCCGTTCCGCCGCCGCCGATTCTCGAAGTCTATTATTCGCCGACCTGCATCCCATGCCGGATGGAACTTCCCGTGCTGGCGGCGCTCGACAAGGACGGCCGGCGGCTGCGGATCGTCATCCTGGATCAGGAGAGCCGGGCACGCGCGACCATCGGCGCCGTGTCGCCGGCCCTGGAACGGCTCGCCATCCGGGCCGCTACGCAGCCGCCGCGCAAGGCGCTGCTGGCCGCCGGCGACACGGACGCCATCCTGCCCTATGCACGGGCGCTGGCGGGCGGGACCTGCGCCGCCTGGCGCGGCGGGCTGACGATGGCGCGGGCCAGGGCGCTGCTCGCCGCCTGCCGGGTCAGCGGATCGCGTTCGCCGCGATCCTGAAGAAGATGCCCTTCTCGCCGTTGTTCACGAGGCTGAACTGGCCGGTGACCGTCACCAGCTTGTCGGTCCAGGCGATCGGCGTGGGGCTGACGACCTCGGCGACCTCGTTGGGCTCGCCGGGCGGGCAGAACATGCAGACCGGCGTGCGCCGCGTCAGCAGGAAATGCTTCGTCCGGTCGGAACCGTCGAGCGGCAGGACCCAGCCGCTGGCCGTCACCTGGCGGTTCGCCAGCGCCTTGATCCCAGGCGACACCGTGATGCTGTAGATGCCGGTGCGGTTGTCGTAGGCGACCTTGCTGTCCAGCAGCTTCGACCACAGGGCATCGTGCGATTTCGGCAGGCGGTCCTGCAGCGCGCGCTCGTCAGCGGGCTGGGCGTTGGGATCGGTGGTCAGGACTTTCTGCTGCGGGCGGAAGCCCGCGCCGAGCAGGAAGACCGGGATGACGAGTGCCAAGGTCAGCATTTTGCGGATCATGACTGGAGCAGCTCCTCTATGGGTGTGCGCGCGGCACGGATGGCGGGGAAAAGCGCGGCGACCAGGGCCGTGCCGAGGGCGCCGAGAACGAGATAGAGAACCGCGTCGGGATCGATCTGCGGCGCGATCACAAGGCCCGTGCGCGCCTCCAGGAGGCCGGCGCCCGCCTGGAACAGGAGCGCGGCGAGGCCGGCGCCCAGCAGCAGCGCGGCGAGCGCGATCATCGCCGCCTCCGCGATCGCGACCGCCGCGATGGTCGCGGGCCCGGCGCCGAGCGCGCGCAGCAGGGCGAGGTCGCGGGTCCGCGCGTTCATCGTCGCCATCAGGCCGGCGGCGGCCGCCGCCGCCGCGATGGCGACGAGCAGGATGCCGAGCGCCGTCGCCGCCAGGGTCAGCGGCCGCAGATAGCTCATCAGCCGGGCGATCTCGAAGCTCGGGCTCGCCGCGGTGAGATCCGGGCTGGCATCGATCAGGCGCGGCACCAGAAGCGCCGCCACAGGGCTCTTGTAGGACGCGATGACGGCCGTCGCGGCGTCGGGGAGGTTGACATAGGTCTCGGCCACGCCGGTCTCGGCGGCTTCGTCCTCCTGGTGCATCTTGTGGATGTAGCGGACGGTTGCGATGTCGCAGAGCACCAGCCGGTCGAGCGCCGAGCCGGTGCGCGGCAGGATGCCGACGATCCGGTAGGGAAACTGGGAATGCATCTCGCCGCCGGCGCTGAGGCCGTGCGCGCCGATGAAGGTCTGGCCGATCGCGAGATGCAGCGCATCCGCCGCGTCCGCGCCGAGCACCGCTTCGAGCGGCTTGTTCCAGACGCGGCCCTGCGCCACGTCGGTGCGATAGACCCAGAGAAGCCGCGGCGTGGTGCCGACGATGCGCCAGCCATCCACATTGTCGCCCAGCGCGATGGGCGCGGCGACGCGGATCAGGGGATGCGACGCGGCCGCCATCGCCGCCTTTTCCGACACCAGCCCGCGCGGATCGGAGACGTGCAGCGCGCAGCAGAGCACCAGATCCAGCGCCGAGCCTTTCGGCCCGATCACGAGGTCGACGCCGCCCCAGGCGCGCTCCGCCGCGGCCGGAAAAGCATCGAGTCCGACATAGGCGATGGCCACCGCGGCGACGCCGAGCGCGCCGACCAGGATCGACAGCAGCGCCTGTCCCCAGCGCCGCCGCAGATAGGCGAAGGCCAGCGTGAGCGGCATCATGGCAGCGCCTCCATGGCGACGACGGTGTCGACGGCGTCCAGAACGCGGCGGTCATGCGTCGTCACGACCAGGGCGGCGCCTTCCGATACGGCGCATTCGACCAGCAGCGCCATCAGCGCCCGGGTGTTCGCATCGTCCAGCGCCGAGGTCGGCTCGTCGGCCAGGATGACGGCCGGCCGGTTCATCAGGGCGCGCGCGATCGCGGTACGCTGCGCCTGGCCGTGGCTGATGCGGTCGGCGCGCCGCGACTGGATCGCGGTCAGGCCGAGGCGCTCCATCAGCCTTTCGAGGCGCTGCGGATCGTGGACCGGATGGCCGGCGCATTGCGCCGCCATGCGGATGTTCGCCCGAACGCTCAAGGCGTCGATCAGATGGAAGGACTGGAACACGAGGCCGATGCGGCGGCCGCGGAACCCGTCGCGTCCGCCCCGGCCCAGGGACCAAAGCTCGGTGCCCTCGATGCGGATCGTGCCGTGCCGCGGGGCGCGGATCGCAGCCAGCGCCATCAGCGCCGTGGTCTTGCCGCAGCCCGACGGGCCGATAATCGCCGCGGACCGCCCCGCGGCGACGCCGAGATCGGGGAGCCGCGCGAACGCTTTTCCGCCGCGCTCCAGGAGCACGCCGGCGGTCGTCAGGACGGCGTTGTCCGGCTTTCGGTCGTCAGTCATGGCGAGCCTATCCGTTCGCAAGATGCGCCGGCGCGGGCGACGGATCGCCCGCGCCGTCCGGACTTACGTCGCGATCCGCAGGACCACGCGGATGTCGCGGCCGGGAAGCGCCACGACGTCCTTGTTGAACGAGGCGGCGTTGCGCTGCAGGTCGTCGGTCAGGTTGTGGCCGACCAGGGCGATCTCGTAGCCGGGATGGCTGACGAAGGGCCGCCAGGCCAGGTTGGCGTCCAGCGAGATATAGCTGGCGGTCGGCGTGTCGAAGGAGCCGAAATCGGTCTGCTCGCCGATATAGAAGGCCCGGAGCGAGGCGTCGATCATGTCGCTTTTCCAGGAGAAGCCGCCGCCGACCCGCCAGGGCGGGATGCGCGGCACGTTGAGCCCGCCGGTCAGCTTGGCGTGGACGGAATCGGCCAGGACGTCGGCCGTCAGGCCGCCGGTGCCGGTCCGCCATACTTCATAGGAGCCCTGGGCCTCGGCGCCGTAGAAATGCGCGCCGGCCTGCTCGTAGTTGAGTTCCTTCAGCTCCTCGCCGGGGCCGGCGACGCAGACGCCGTCGTCGTCGCAGGTCCGCCCGGTCAACTGGCCGAAGATGTAGTTGTCGAACGAGGTGTAATAGGCGCTGGCGTCGAAGCGGAACCGGTCCAGGCGCAGGCGCAGCGTGGTCTCGACCGAGTTCGCGCGTTCCATGTGGAGCGCCGGATTGCCGGTCTCGAAGGTCGCGGGGCCGTCATGAGCGCCGCGGGCGAAGAGTTCGGTGATCGCCGGCGAGCGCGCCGTGCTCGACGCGGTCACGCCGACCTTCACCGCATCGCTCACGTCGTAGAGCACGCCGATCGCGCCGCTGATCGGCACGAAGCTGCGCTGGGTGAAGACGTTGGAGGCGGGCGTGCCGTTGATGTCGGAGTTCTCGATGCGGGCGCTGCCCTGGATGTGCAGCGCGTCGCCGACCGGCAGCTCGGTGAAGACGAAGGCCGCCGCGGTGTGGGTGACGGTCGGGAACAGGAAGGCGCTGTCGTCGCCCAGGGCGGAATATTCGCGGCTCTGCAGCTCGATGCCGACCGCGGTGCTGGCCAGCGGCCCGATCGGGCCCATGACCAGCTCGGCGCGGCCGTCATATTCGCGGTTCTTGAAGGTCGAGACGACGTCGAAGGCGCCGCCGCCCAGAGGATCGTCCTCGTTGTGGGTGTAGGTCGCGTAACTGGCGTCGACATTGAGGGTCTGGAACAGCGGCCCGCCCAGCCCGATCGAGCCGCGCGCCAGGACCTTGGTCTGGCGCATGTCGATGAAGGTGGTGTCGCTCGGGATGCCGTATTTGGAATCGTAGTGGATGGCGGCGATGCCGAAATGGGTGTCGTCGTCGGGGAAGTAGGAGGCGCCGGCGGTGTAGCCGTCGCCGCGCTGGAAGGAATTGGCCTGGGTGCCGATGGGCGTGTCGTAGTCATCGGCGTGGCGGTAGAAACCGTCGGCGTGGAAGGCGAAGTCGCCTTCCCGAGCGTCGGCCATGACGGCGGTCTGTCCGGCGTCGGAGACGCTGTCATAGGCGGCGTCGGCCTCGGCGGAGAACGGCTTGTCGGGCAAGGCGGTGGGCACGCGGTTGTTCAGCGCGTTGACCACGCCGCCGATCGCCTGGCTGCCATAGCGCAGCGTGGCGGCGCCGCGCACCACCTCGATGCTCTGGACCGACAGGGGATCGATCGGCACGCCGTGGTCGGGGCCGACATCGGAGACGTCGGAACTGCTGGTGCCGTCCTCCAGGACGCGGACGCGGACCGCGTCCATGCCGCGGATGATGGGACGGCCGACGCCGGCGGCGAAGCCGCTGGAGGCGACGCCCGGAACGTTGGACAGCGCGTCGGCCAGGGTGCCGCCGCCCTGGCGGATGATGTCGTCGCGGTCGACCTTGGCGACGATGGTCGCGAAGCGGTCGATGTCGCCGGCGATCGGCGAGGCGGTGACGACGACGGTCTCGATGCCCTGGCTGGCGGTCGCCGTGTCGGCGCGCGCGGAAGACAGGGGAATGGCGGAAACGGCCACGGCCGCAGCGGTGGCGAGAAGATAGGAACGATACATGGTGCCCTCGGCATTCGGGGCTCGCCGGCGCGCAGTGACGGACCGGACGAGACGAAAATGGAATGCGAAGCGGCGGCGAATATTTGCCGTCGCGTCACGCGATCACTGGGAAGGGATCAACCGAGAGGCGGTGCGCGGCCGCGCCAGGCATGGCTGGCGGAGCGGACGAACTTCGTCGCGAGCGGGACGAGTTCGATGACGGAAACGGAGAAGGTCGGCAGCAGCGTCGCGGCGGCCGCGGGCGTGAGGAACTGGCCGGAATTCGCGAAGGCCTGACAGAGCGGGCAGTTCGCCTCGTCGTTCTTGGAGGGCGCGTTCTTGGCCGGCGCCTTGATCCCGTCGAACAGGTCGAGGGTCGCGGGCGCGCCGGCGATGCGGGCATGGATATGGGTCTGGGTGACGAAGCCCTGGAAGGTGAAGGCCAGCAGCGTCAAGAGCAGCAGCGCATGCGAGAACATCCCGCGCGCGGCGGCGCGGACCTTCGGTCTCGGGTGCGGAATCTGCTGCATGGCTCGGAGTTGAGCCTACCGCAATGCAGCAGGAAAGCCAATTTGCCGTGATCGGCAAAGCTGCGACGACTTGCGCGGCCCGCGTTTCGCCTATAAGCGCCCGCCATGGCACGACCAGAACGCGGGCGCCGCCCGTCCGGCAAATCCGAGCGCAAGCCGGAGCGAAAATTCTTCAAGCCGCAGGCCAAGCCCGAAAGCGGGCTGTGGCTCTACGGAACCCATGCGGTGCGCGCCGCGCTCGCCAACCCCAAGCGCTTCGCGCGCCGGGCGGTGCTGACGGAGCGGGCGGCGGAGGAGATCGGCGCCAAGCTGCTCAATCGCGTCAAGCACGAGATCGCCGACATGGCGGGCGTCTCGAAGATCCTGCCCGAGGGCGCGGTGCACCAGGGCGTGGCGCTGCTGGTCGAGCCCCTGCCCCGGCGGGAGCTCGAAGCGATCCTGAACGAGGTCGTCGGCAAGCGGCGCATCGTGCTGGTGCTGGACCAGATCACCGATCCGCACAACGAAGGCGCGATCCTGCGGACCGCGGCGGCGTTCGGGGTGACGGCGGTGGTGGTGCAGGATCGCCACTCGCCGCCGGAGACCGGCGTCCTGGCCAAGGCGGCATCGGGCGCGCTCGACATCGTGCCGGTGATCACGGTGGTGAACATCGCTCGGACGCTGGAGGAGCTCGGCAAGCGCGAGTTCTGGCGCGTCGCGCTGGCCGGCGACGGCGAGCTGACGCTGGCCGACGCCATGCACAAGGGCGACATCGCGCTGGTGCTGGGCTCGGAGGGCGCGGGCGTGCGCCGGCTGGTGCGCGAGAAATGCGACGTCGCGGCGCATGTGCCGATCGCGGCGGCGATGGAGAGCCTCAACGTGTCGAACGCGGCGGCGGTGGCGCTGTATGAGATGACGCGGGGGTAATAGGGCACGCCTGTCATCCCCGGCCGAGCGATGCGAAGCATCGCGAGGGGAAGGGGACCCAGGTGGTGAACCTCGGCTCGCTGCCGCAAGCAGCGAAGAACTGCACTTTCTGTCAGACCGTCCGCGTTTGACCGCCTGGGTCCCCTTCCCTCGGCGCGCTATCGCGCGCCTCGCCGGGGATGACAGCGGGGCTTAGTACAACGCCGCGACGATGTTCTCGCCGCCGTAGTTCTCGACGAAGACCAGCACCTTGTAGCCCTCGGCCATCTTAAGATTGCCGTCGGCGTCGTGCATCATCAGGCCGTCATTGCTCATCGTCGCGGTGCGGCGGTCGAAGGCGAAGCGCGGCGCCAGACCCTTGTACTGCGTGCGGATCAGGTTGAAGAGCAGCGCCGCGTTCTGCGGCGCGATGCGGATGCAGCCGGCGGAGGCGCGGCTGCCGAGCTGGCCGACTTCGATCCCCACCGCGCCATGGATGGCGAGCCCGGTCTGCAGCCCGTCATGCTGCCAGTTGAAGAACATGGCGTGCGGCATCGGCTCGTGCCACTGGCCGGAGAAATGCGTCTTGTACAAGCGGCCCGGATCGAGCTGGTAATAGCCGCGCGGCGTGAAGCTCGGCTGGCGCGTGCCGTTGGGCGCGATCTCGTCCTTCTCGCGGCCGGTCGAGACCGGCCAGGCGTAGAGCATGGCGAGATTGCCCGAATCGTCCTTCCGGAAGACATACATGTGCTGCGCCCAGGGGCCGGTGTCGGCCTTCGACACGTAGAGGAAGAGCGAGAAATTCTCGAACATCTCGCGCGTCAGGCTTTCCTTCAGGCGCATCGACACGCGCACGACATCGACCGGGCTCGCGGCGGCGCGCGAGGGCGGCGGCGGCGCGAGGGACAATTCGGGACGTGCCGCGGCCATGGCTTCCGGAGGCGGAGCGGCCGCGGGTGCCGCCGCGGCGACCGGTGCCGCGTCCTCCGCCGTCCGGATATCCGGCGGCGCGACGTCCGGCACTTGCGGCGCGGCGAGAACCGGCTCGGGTGCCGCCGGCAGGGCCGGTGGCGGCAGCTTGACCCGCGCGATGTCGCGATGGGGCGTGGGTGGCGCCTTGGGCGCGGCCGGTCCGGCGATCAAATCGGCGACGCGCCGGCTCGCATCATGGAAGACGCCGGCGGCCGGGTCGATCACGTAAGTCCGGGTGGCCTGCAACCCGGCGGCGACGGTCGCGCGGCTGGCCCGTTCTAGCGGCGGGTCGCGGTCGAACGCCACCGCCACGCCGAACGCCGCAGCGCACAGCAGGTAGACCACGCTCAGTTTTCGCAGCGCCGACATGGAATCCGTAAACAGGGCTCCCCCGATGATAACCAAAAATAAACCGTCTGTCCCGCTCCGGGACCATACCGGTTAATTCCGGATCGCGACATTTGGTTGCCGATACTCAGGATTGCGGCGAGGCCGCCGATTCGCCCGCGAAGTTGTCGATGACGACAAGGACGCGAAGGCCGTCGGCGAGGACGATGTTGCCCGCCGCGTCGCGGGTGACGTTTCCGTCGGTGTTCGTGGTCCCCCGCGCCGGATCGAAGGTGAAGACGGGGACTTGGCCGCGCTCCTCGGCCAGGAAGCGGTGGAAGAGCAGATCGGCCTTTTCGAGCGGCAGGCGGACGCAGCCGCCCGAGGCGCGATGGCCGATATCGGCAAGCTCGCGGCGGCCGATGGCGGCGTGCAGCGCCACGCCGGACATCTGGGTGCGGTAGGCGTAGTTCAGGAACATCGCCCAGGGCATCGCCGCGTTGTTCCACTTGCCCGAGCGGGCCATGGGCATGAAGCGGTGCACGTCGAGCTCGAACAGGCCGGTGGGCGTGGCGGTGAAATACTGCTCGGAGCGCTCGCGCCCGGTGGAGACGGGAAAGCTCTGGTCGAAGGCGAGCGTGCCGTCGGCCTGCTTGCGGAAGAGGAAAAGGTGCTGCGCCCAGGGGCCGCTCGCCGCCTTGCTGACATAGATGAAGGTGTCGAAATAGGGCGCGAGCGCGGACGGCACCTTGGCGGAGACGCGGCCGGCGACGCGGGTCGCCTCCTCGGCCGGCATGGCGGGATCCGGCGCGATGGCTTGCGGCGGCAGCGGCGCGGCCGCGACGGCTTCGGGCGGCAGGACCGGTTTCGACACCGCGCGGGCGACGGTTCGCGGAACGAGCGGCGTGGCGCGCGGCGCCGCAACGAGGACCTTGACCGTCGCAGTGGAGGTCGTCGCGGCGGGCTTCTGCACACGCGCGGCGACGCGGTGCGAGGCAGCCGCAACCGGCGTTGCCGCATGTCGGCCCCGCTCGCCAAGCGCCATGGCGATGCTCATCGCGGCCATCGCGATCGCCGCGGCCGACGCGAAGCCTCTCAAACTGCCGATCCCGGGTCTGGCCATCGCGCGCATCCTGCCGCAAAGCGCGAAGGGATCAAGCGCCGATCTCGACCGTGTCGGCGCGCGGCGCCCTGGCCGCGGCCAGCTCGGCGGGCAGGCGCCGGCTCGCCATCCAGAAACACCAGGCCGCGATCATCCAGGTGACGACCGTCGAGAGCAGCGCCCAGCGCAGCGCGTCGCTGCCGAGCGCAGGCGTCAAGAGGTCGCTGAGCTTGCCGACCGAGAGCGGCCCGAGCCCGAAGCCGATGATGTTGAGCACGAAGAGCAGGATCGCGGCCGACTGGGCGCGCATGCGCAACGGCACCAGGCTCTGCACCATCGCATAGGAGGGCGCGAGATAGGCGGCGCCGCTCGCCGTCGGCATCACGGCGCAGACGAGCGCCACGGGAAGGCTCGGCGCGAGGAAATAGAACGGGAAGAACGGCAGGGCGCAGAGGATGAAGAGCATGACGACATACATGTTCCAGCGCACGTCGCGCTTGCCGAGCCGGTCGGCCAGCACGCCGGACATGTAGGTGCCGATGCCGCCGACCACGCCGAAGAGGATCGCCAGCGTCACGCCGATCTCGGACGGGCTCATATGGTGCGTCCGCGCCAGGAAGACCGGCACGAAGGAATTGCCGGCATAGCCGCCGAACGACGCCATCGCGGTGCCGAAGGCGATGAAGCGGAAGGATCTGCGCGACCAGAGAAAGGCGATGGTCTCGGGCAGGTGCGGGGCGCGGCCGTCGTCGACGATCTTGTCCACCTGGCCGCGCTTGGGTTCGGGCACGGTGAAGAGGAAGAGCAGCGCGAGCACCAGGCCCGGCAGGCCGGCGGCGAGGAAGGCGGTGCGCCAGCCGTAATGCTGCTCGATCCAGCCGCCGCCGAAGAAGGCGAGCAGGAGGCCGGCATTGAGGCCGGCGGCATAGAAGGAGAGCGCCCCTGCCCGCTCATGCGGCTCGTAGAGATCGGAGATGATCGAGTTGACGGACGGGCTGGTGCCGGCCTCGCCGATGCCGGTGCCGATGCGCGCCACGATGAGCTGGAAGAAATTCGCGGCCCGCGCCGAGACCGCCGTCATCGCGGCGAACAGGATCATCGAATAGGCGATGACGTTGCGCCGGTTCACCCGGTCGGCCAGCCAGGCGAGCGGCACGCCCAGGATGGCGTAGAGGATGGCGAAGCTGGTGCCGGACAAGAGGCCGAGCGCCGCGTCGGTGAGGTGGAATTCGGCTTTGATCGCGGGGAGCAGGATGTTGAGGATGTTGCGGTCGAGGTAATTGACGACATAGACGAGCGTCAGCATCACCAGGATGTAGCGGCGCGAGACGCCACCGGTGGCGGGGCGCGCGACGGTCCGTTCGATCGACAATGATTTCTCCCCCTGCTCAACCTGTCATGGCCCGCGACTGCGGGCCATCCAGTTGACATCTTCTTGGATCGCGCCAGTTTCGCGCATCGACAGTCTGCCTCCATCCGTGCCGGGCGTCACCTGGGTGGCCCGCATTCGCGGGCCATGACAACCGAGGCGTGGCGGCAGCAAAGATTGCTATTTCTGCCCGCGGCGTTCCTTCTTGCGGCCCTTGACGGCCAGATCGACGGTCAGGAGCCGGCGCTGCCCGCCCACCCGCATCTGCTCGGAGCCCAGCAGGTACATCATCGCCTGGTAGTCGCCCAGGGAATCCTCGACCGCATTGGTGAAGCCCTGCGCGTCCTGCGCCTTGTTCATCTGGATCTTGGCGAAGCGCAGCGCGTCGGGGGAATTCTCCGCGACGCGGTGGGCGTAGTCGTAGGTCTCCCGCTCCAGCGTCTCCGGCGCGACGACGCGGTTCACGAAGCCGTAATCATGCGCCTCCTGCGCCGAGATGAAGCGGCTCTCGAAGCAGAGCTCCTTGGCCTTGCGGACGCCGATGTCCCAGGGGATCGACATGTATTCGACGAAGCCGGCGAGGAATTCGGCGTTCGAGGCGGCGAAGACGACGTCGCAGCAGGCGGCCGTCATCCAGCCGGCATAGATGCAGAAGCCCTCGACCATGGCGATGGTCGGCTTGGGGAAATTGCGCCAGCGCAGGTGGATGTCGAGATTGTATTTCTTGAACTCGTCATAGGCCTCGATCGTGCCGGGCTCGGCGCCGAGGGCTTTGCGGTATTCCAGCGCGTCCGGCGTGCCGAGGTCGTGGCCGGAAGAGAAATTCCCGCCGGCGCCACGCAACACGACGACGCGGACGGCCTTGTCGTTCTGCGCCAGGGTGAAGCCGGCATCGATCTCGTCGAGCAGGCGATAGGAGAGCGCGTTCTTGAACTTCGGCCGGTTCATCGTGATCGTCGCGACGCCGCCGTCGGTGGAATAGAGGATGTCGTGGAAGGGCATGGGCGGTTTTCCTGGGGTCTGCGTCCAACTTAACCCTCCCCTTCACGGGAGGGTTGAAATTTGCGAGAGCGCAGCGAAGCAAATTTCGGGGAGGGGACAGCCCCGCCGCCTGATCTCGACCTGCGCCGCTGTCCCCTCCCCGAAAAATCCTCGCTGCGCTCGGATTTTGTCGACCCTCCCGTGAACGGGAGGGTTATTAGCGCGCGAACCTGCCGCTCTTCGCCCAGCCGCGGGGCTGCAGGCGGCCCGCTTGCGCGCGTTCGCCGCGCCAGTCTTTCAGTTCGGCGGCGGGAAATTCGCGGTTGTTCTCGTCCTTGAGGCCGTCCTTGGCCACGAAGGTCGTCGCGTCCAAGAGGCCGCCGTCCTTGTAGCGCTGCAGATAGACGCCCTGCCCGCGCGCCATCTCGGGCACTTCGTCGAGGCCGAAGATCAGGAGCTTGCGGTTGTCGCCGATCGTCGCGACGCTGTCGCCGGTCACGAAGGCGCAGGCCTTGGCCTCGACGCCGGTCTTCACGTTCATCACGCGCTTGCCGGCCTTGGTCATCGCCACCGCGTCGTCCTCCGCCGTCACGAAGCCGTGGCCGCTTTCGGCGGCGAGCAGCAGCTTGCGGCCGGGGACGTGCGCGAACATCGTCACGATGTCGGCGTCGGGCGGAAGGTCGATGAAGGTGCGGATCGCCTCGCCATTGCCGCGCCCGCCGGGAAGCCTGCTCGCCTCCAGGGTGAAGAAGCGGCCGTCGGTCGAGAACAGCATCAGCTTGTCGGTGGTCTGGGCGTGGATCCAGAATTTGCGCTTATCGCCCTCGCGGTATTTGACGCTGTCGTTCTCCTCCATGTGGCCCTTGAAGGAGCGCAGCCAGCCCTTTTCCGAAAGGACAACGGTGATCGGCTCTTTCTCCACCGCGCTCGCCAGCGCCACGGCTTCTTCGGCCAGGGCCTCGATCTTGTCGATATGCCTGGCCTCGATGATCTGGGTGCGGCGCTTGCCGAGCGCGGTCTTAGGCCCGAATTTGGCGTCGATCGCCTTGACCTCCTCGATCAGCTTTTCGTCCTTCAGCTTGTCGGAGGCGAGCAGCTTCTTGAGGTCCTTCTGTTCTTTCGTCAGCGCGTCGTGCTCGGCGCGGATTTCCATCTCCTCCAGCCGGCGCAGGCTGCGCAGGCGCATATTGAGGATGGCCTCGGCCTGGTTGTCGGTGAGCTTGAACGCCTTGATCAGGACGGGCTTGGGCTCGTCCTCGGTGCGGATGATCCTGATGACCTTGTCGAGATTCAGGAAGACCGCCAGATAGCCTTCGAGGATTTCGAGTCGGGCGGCGATCTTTTCGAGGCGGTGCGCCGAGCGGCGCACCAGCACCTCGCGGCGGTGATCGACGAAGGCCTGGAGCACGTCCTTGAGACTCATGACGCGCGGCACGGTGCCGTGGTCGAGCACGTTCATGTTCAGCGGGAAGCGGGATTCCAGATCGCTGGAGCGGAAGAGCTGTTCCATGAGGATTTCGGCTTCCACCGTGCGGCTCTTGGGCGTCAGCACGATGCGGATGTCTTCGGCGGATTCGTCGTGGATGTCGTCCAGCAGCGGCAGCTTCTTCTGTTCCAGAAGCTCGGCGATCTGGGTGATCAGCTTGGCTTTCTGGATCTGGTACGGGATCTCGGTGACGACGATCTGGTAGACGCCGCGGGCACCCTCTTCCTTCTTCCACTTGGCGCGGACGCGGAAGGAGCCGCGGCCGGTCTTGTAGGCCTCCGCGATGGTCTCCGGCCCGTCGACCAGGATGCCGCCGGTGGGAAAATCGGGGCCGCGCACGATGTCGGAGAGCGTGCGGTCGCGGGTGTTCGGGTTGTCGATGAGCTTCTTCAGCGCCTCGCACAATTCGCCGACATTGTGCGGCGGGATCGAGGTCGCCATGCCGACCGCGATGCCGGACGAGCCGTTGGCGAGCAGGTTCGGGAAGGCGCCGGGCAGGACGACCGGTTCCTCGTCCTGGCCGTCGTAGTTGGGGCGGAAGTCGACCGCGTTCTCGTCCAGGCCGTCGAGCAGCATGGCGGCGACGTCGGTCATGCGCGCTTCGGTGTAGCGGTAGGCGGCGGGGTTGTCGCCGTCGATATTGCCGAAATTGCCCTGGCCGTCGACCAGCGGGTAGCGCGTGGCGAAGTCCTGGGCGAGGCGGACCAGCGCGTCGTAGATCGCCTGGTCGCCATGGGGATGGAACGAGCCCATCACGTCGCCGACAATCTTGGCGGATTTCTTGAAGGCGGAGGTCGAGTCGAGGCGCAGGAGGCGCATGCCGTAGAGGATGCGGCGGTGGACGGGCTTCAGCCCGTCGCGCGCATCGGGCAGCGCGCGCATGGTGATGGTGGAGAGCGCATAGGCGAGGTAGCGCTCGGCGAGGGCTTTGCCCAGCGGTTCGGGGCGGATGTCGTCTGTGAGGTCGGGCATGTGTAAATCACTTGCGTTGGTGTCGTACCCTCCCGTTCACGGGAGGGTCGAAATTTGCGAGAGCGCAGCGGAGCAAATTTCGGGGAGGGGACAGCTTCGCCGGAAGAGCTCCGTCGGCGACGCTGTCCCCTCCCCGAAAAAATGGCGCTGCGCGCCATTTTTGTCGACCCTCCCGTGAACGGGAGGGTTGGTTTACTTCGATTCGCCCAGGGCCAGCGCGTCCAGGCGGAGGCGGGCGGCGGGGATTTCCTTGCTATGGGGGCGAAGCACGCGCTCCAAAAGAAAATGTCCTGTGAGTTTCAGGCCCGCCGCGACGTCGGCGGCGTCGGGCGTCGCGTTCTGCGAGCCCAGCAGGAAGCCGGGCAGCGCGAGCAACCGGTCCTTGTAGGGCGCGCCGGCTTCGCCCGATACCGCGCGGCCGGTGCGCGGCGAGACGTAGATCAGGTTTTCCAACACGCCGGTCGAGGCGCAGCGCGACAGATCGAGGCCGAAGCCGAGTTCCTCCAAGAGGCCCGCCTCCCAGCGGACATAGAGCGCGCCCCAATGGGCGAAATCGCTCGCCTGGATGGCGTCGAGCAGGAGCGTGCCGGCCTCGAACACCGGGGCATGGACCTCGCGCTCGGGCAGCGCGGCGGAGGCGACCGCGGTGAAGGCGTTGAGGCCGGCCAGCGCCTCGCGGCTTTCCATCATGTCGCCGGAGCGGGCCTTCGCCGGCTCGACGGTGAAATTTCCCAGATGCTCGTTGAGACGGGCGCGCCAGTGCAGGTGCACGCCGTTGCCCGGCTGGAGCACGGATTTGGATTTGCGCGATGCGCCGCCGCGCACGAGGCCGAGATGGCGGCCGTGATCGCGGGTCAGCGTTTCGAGGATCGCGCTCGTTTCGCCATGGGGGCGGACGTTGAGCACGAGGGCGTCGTCGGTCCATTCCATCGTGCCAATGTGTCATGGCCCGCGACCGCGGGCCACCCAGGTGATCCCAAGAGACGCCGACGACGTTTCCGACAAGACATGGCCCTCAACAGAGCAGCAGCATGCAGAACCCAACCGGGCGGCCCGCAGTCGCGGGCCATGACAATTTGGGTTTGAGAGGACTATTCCTCCGGAAACTCCAAACCCATTTCCTTGTAATGCGCGCGCTGCTCGGCCCAGTCCTCGCGGACCTTCACGAACAGGAAGAGATGGATGCGGCGGGCGAAAATCTCCTCCATCTCCTTGCGCGCCAATTCGCCGATGATCTTGATCGTGGCGCCGCCCTTGCCCAGCACGATCGCCTTCTGGCCCTCGCGCTGGACGTAGATCGTCTGCTCGAGGCGGGCCGAGCCGTCCTTGCGCTCCTCCCATTTCTCGGTCTCGACCGCGCTGGCGTAAGGCAGCTCGTCGTGCAGGCGCAGATAGATCTTCTCGCGCGTGATCTCGGCGGCGAGCAGGCGCGAGGGGATGTCGGCGGACTGGTCGGCGGGATAGAGCCAGGGCCCTTCCGGCATCCGCTTCGCCACCCAGGCGAGCAGATCGGTCACGCCGTCGCCCTTCAGCGCGGAGATCAGGAAGATTTCCTCGAAGGCGCCTTCGGCGTTGAAGGCCTGCACCATCGGCAAGAGGTCGGTGCGCTTCATGCCGTCGATCTTGTTGAGGGCGAGCGCGGCTTTCGTGTTGCCTTCCTTCAGGGCCTTGACGATGGCGTGGGTGTCGTCGGCGGCGCGGCCCTTCGGGTTGGCGGTGAGCTCGGCGGCGTCGACCAGGAGGACGACGGCGTCGGCGTCCCCGGCCCCGGTCCAGGCGGCGGCGACCATGGCGCGGTCGAGGCGGCGGCGCGGTTTGAAGATGCCGGGCGTGTCGACGAACACGATCTGGGTGTCGTCCAGAAGCGCGACGCCGCGCACCATCATGCGGGTGGTCTGCACCTTGGGGCTGACGATGGCGACCTTGGAGCCGACCAGGGCGTTGACCAGCGTCGACTTGCCGGCATTGGGCGCGCCGATGATGGCGCAGAAGCCGCAATGGGTCATTCGCGTACCTTTTCCAGCATCTTCTTCGCCGCGTCCTGTTCGGCTTCGCGCTTGGAGCGGCCTTCGCCGGTGAGCGGGTCTTGGCCGGCGACGCGGACCTCCACGACGAAATGCGGCGCGTGGTCGGGGCCTTCGCGCTTCACCAGCGCATAGACCGGCGCGGCGGAATTGCCGCGCCGCGCCTGCGCCCATTCCTGCAGCGTGGTCTTGGGATCGCGCATGTCGGAGCTGAGCGTCTCGATCATCGGGGCCCAATAGCATGCGATGAAGCGGCGCGCCGCTTCGAGGCCGCCGTCCTGGTAGAGCGCGGCGATCACCGCCTCGCAGGCGCCGGCGAGGATCGCGCCCTTGCGCCGGCCGCCGCTGAGCGATTCCGACTTGGCGAGGATGAGGCTGTCGGCCAGGCCCGCCGCCTCGGCGGCGCGGGCGCAGGCCTCTTCCCGAACGAGCGCGTTGAGCTTCAGGGCGAGCGCGCCTTCGACGTCGCCCGGATAGCGCTTGTGCAGCTCCTCCGCGATGACGAGGCCGAGCACGCGGTCGCCGAGGAATTCGAGGCGCTCATTGGAGACGATCGCGTTGGCGCTGGAATGGGTCAGCGCGCGCCTGAGCAGGCCCGGGTCGGCGAAGCGGTGACCGAGGCGGTCTTCCAGATCAGTCGATGAGGGTGAACATCCGGCTGAAGCGGATCGCTCCGGGCCATGTCCAAGGTTCGTACCAGACGGCGGTGTCATCGATGGAGAAGAAGCGCAGTTCCGCGCGCCCGACAAGGTTTTCGGCCGGAACGTAGCCCACATCGCCGCGGCTGTCGTCGGAATTGTCGCGGTTGTCGCCCATCATGAAGTATTCGCCCTTGGGCACGATATAGGGCTGGGTGTTGTCGAACGCCGTGGTCTCGCGGTCGAGCACCAGATAGGACTTGCCGTTCGGCAGCGTCTCCTTGAATTGCGGAATGCGCTCCACGCTGCCGAAAGCCGTGGGCTCGACATAGTCGGCGACGCGCTCCTTGGGCACCGCCTTGTCGTTGAGATAGAGCACGCCGTCGATCATCTGCACCTTGTCGCCGGGCATCCCGATCACGCGCTTGATGTAGTCCTCCATGTAGTGGTCGGACGCCTCGTTCGGCATCTTGAACACCACGACGTCGCCGCGGGTCGGCGGCGACGCGAAGACGCGGCCGGAGAAGGGCGGGAAGCTGAAAGGGAAGGAGTTGCGGCTGTAGCCGTAGGAGAATTTCTCGACGAAGAGATAGTCGCCGATCAGGAGCGTCGCTTCCATCGAGCCCGACGGGATGTTGAAGGGCTGGAACAGGAAGGTGCGGATCACGAGCGCGATCAGAAGCGCGTAGACGATGGTCTTGGCGGTCTCGACCCAGGATTCGCTCGGCTTGGCGGGCGGCGGCGGCTCGATCGGCGGCGGTTCCGGCGCGGGCGGCGGCGCGGGCTCGACGGGTTTCGGCTCGTCGATGAGCTCGTCGATCAGCTTTTCGGGGTCTTCGTCGGACATGGTGCGGTCTTTTGCGGGGGCGACCGGCGAAGGTCAAGGCGGCGTCGGAAAACTAGTTTAGGCGCTCGGGACGGCCGAAATGATGACGACCGCCTGGGCGAGCGGAAAATCGTCGGTGATGGTGAGGTCGATCTGGGCGGTGTGGCCCTTGGGCGTGATCTCCTGAAGGCGTTTTAACGCGCCGCCTGTCAGCTTCATCGAGGGCTTGCCGCCCGGCAGGTTCACCACGCCCATGTCGCGCCAGAAGACGCCGCGCCGCAGGCCCGTGCCGAGCGCCTTGGAGCAGGCCTCCTTGGCGGCGAAGCGCTTGGCGTAGGAGGCGGAGCGCTGGGCGCGCCGGTCGGACTTCTCGCGCTCGAGCGGCGTGAAGATGCGGCCGAGGAAGCGCTCGCCGAAGCGCTCGATGGATTTGTCGACGCGGCGGATATCGATGAGGTCGGAACCCAGGCCGATGATCATGGCGCCGTCTTGGGCCTCGAAAAGGACAGGAGCAGCATGAAAGCTCCGCCGCCCAGGCACAACAGGGCGAGGCCGAGGAAAGTGGGGCCGATGGACCTGGTCACGGCGGCGCCGAGGCCGACGATGACGCGGGGGTGGAGCCTGGCCAGGGTGGGCGCGGCGCGGCCGACGCGGAACCGGACCTCGTAGGTGTGGCCGGCCTCGCCGCGGAAGGTACCGAGCGCGTGATAGAGCGGCGTCTGGTCGGACGGTTCCTGCGCGTGGTCGGCATAGGCGCGGAACGCCGCCAGCTTGGCGGCCGCCGCCTTGGGATCGGTCGCGGCCTGAACGTCTTTCCAGCGGGCAAGGCCGCTCGTGCCGCTCGCGACGCGGGTGCCGGCTTCGCCGACGGTCCAGGCCACGTCGAGCTCGGGCGCGCGGCCGAGGCACAGCGCCTCGAAACCGGGCTCGGCGGTCAGGCAGCCGAAGGCAAGAACGCCGTCGCCGCGATCGAGCTGCAGCAGCAGATCGTGAGGCCCGCTCAGGCGGAGCGTGAACGGGCGGCTCGCGATCGTGGCGCCGGCCTCCGCGAGCGGCAGGCGCATAGCAAGGGCCTGGGTGCGCGACGGCGCGTACCACCACTCCAGCGCCGCGAAGGCGCCGGCGCCGGCAAGCGCGAAGGCGATGCCGAGGATCATCAGCACGCGGCGCGGGATACGGCGCGACAGGAGCAGGATCGCGGCGACGGCGATGAGCACCGGCAGGAGGATGTAGAAATTCAACACGCGCGCGCTTCGTCCATCAGCGCCCGCATGCGGCGGATGGCGGCGTCAAGGCCGACGAAGATCGCCTCGCCGATGAGGAAATGGCCGATGTTGAGCTCGCGGATTTCGGGGATGGCGGCGATGGGCCCCACGTTGTCGTAGGTCAGGCCGTGTCCGGCATGAATTTCGAGACCGATGGAGGCGCCGTAGGCGGCGGCCTTGTGCAGCCGTTCGAGGATGCGGTCCTGCTCCGTGCCTTGCGCGTTGGCATAGGCCCCGGTGTGAAGCTCGACCACGGGGGCGCCGAGCGACGCGGCGGCATCGAGCTGCTCACGCGCGGGCTCGATGAAGAGCGAGACGCGGATTTCCGCGGCGCCGAGGCTGCGCACGATGGGCGCCAGATGATTGTGCTGGCGCGCCGCGTCGAGGCCGCCCTCGGTGGTGATCTCCTCGCGCTTCTCCGGAACGATGCAGGCGGCGTGCGGCCTGGCGTTCAGCGCGATGACGTGCATCTCGTCGGTCGCCGCCATTTCCAGGTTAAGCGGGATTTTCAATTCGCGCGAGAGCCGCTCGATGTCGCTGTCGGAGATGTGGCGGCGGTCTTCGCGCAGATGCGCGGTGATGCCGTCGGCGCCGGCGTCCTGCGCCAGGAGCGCGGCACGCACCGGATCGGGATAGGCGCTGCCGCGGGCCTGCCGCACCGTGGCGACATGGTCGATGTTCACGCCGAGACGGAGCTTCGTCATGGCGCCCGCTCCCGCAGTGCGACCGCCAGCTTGCGCAGCGCCAGGGTCTCGCGCGCGTCGCGGATGAGACGATGGACATGGGCGCGGAACGCCCTCTGTTCCGCCGTATAGGCGCCATGGGTGACGGCGTTGCGGTTGCCGGGTCGCGCGCCGGCGTGATTCTTCCTTTTCTTTCCGTGGTTTACCGGATTTTCGGCAATATAATTGTTTTCGAGATCGCGCGATTTGCGCCGGTATCGCGGCATGCGCAGACGGGCCGCGGCAAGCGCGGGCGGCAGGACGAAGGAGTCGTGGTCGGTTCTCATGACGCGATTGTACGACGGTTTCGGCGCTGTTGGATAAGTCGCGCGCGCATGGCTCTTACGCCGGTGGCGGACCCGGCGGCGGCTTCACGTCGACATTGTGGAAGGAGGCGATGCCCCAGGCGCCGCGATCCTTGACGAAGACCTGGAGCAGCCTGGTGTGCAGCGCGCCGTCCGGGCTGGTCACGCCGGGCGGCAGATGCGCGATGCCCGAGACCGCCGCCTGGCTGTCCACCGTCGCCACGTCCGGCCGCAGGAAGCGCAGATGGGTGACGGTCTGGCGCAGCGTGGTGCCGCGATAGATGGTCGAGAAGATGCGCGCATGCTGGTCCTCGAACGGATCGTGGCCGACGAAGACCTGGCCGAAGATGTTGGTGAAGACGCAGTCGGGGAGAACGGCTTTCGAAAAGGCGGCGGCATCGCCCTGCCCCCAGGCGGCGTCCTCGGCGGCGATCAGGTTCTCGATGGCCTTGGCGTCGGTCGGATCGAATGCGGACATGAAGACCTCCAGGGTACGGCGATCCTGCGGTGGCGAGCCGGCAGATTTGTGACAAGGGTCAGGCCAGACCGCGGCTGCCGGGTTTGACGGCGAGAACATCTTTCAAGTGCGAAAAACAACTTATCTCAACGGGCTTCGAGGTTCATGCGGTGGGCTTTGGTCGGTAGTCGCGGGGGTCGATGCATGAGTTGTACATCGCTTCGTCAATTTTCACCCAGTCCGTCCTGTCGATTCCACGCTTCGAGCTTGCGTTCGGACCATGTGGGAACGCGCTGACGACTTTAATCCATCGCTTCATTTCGATCGAGATTTGCCTGACTTCTTCGACCACCTCGCACAAATTCGACCACCTCGCACAAATCTTGGTCCTGACTGTAAATCACAGCCACGTTGAAATTGCCTTTTCTGGCATACGAAACCACATCCAAAGCTAGCCGAACATCAATTCCCTTTTCTTGCGGTGTGGTGTGCACGGTCTGTACCCCTCCGATTTCTACGATGTCCTTCCGGTACCGAAGCGGACGCGTCGTCGTGACTATCCCCGCACGCTTCATTGCGAGAATCCGATTAGACCAATAACTGGCCCACATTTGACTTTCTGCTGCGTTCGGAACGCCCGTGTAAAACCGTATGAGATTGGGAGACCAGCCATTCGCCGCGCAAACAGCGGCGTGCAATTTCACCAAATCGTAATTTGGATGGAAGTGCCCAAACGCGGCCTTTGCATGCTGAAAGAGATTCTGTCCATCAACAAAGGCCATTGCGAATTTGCGATCTGGCTCGTCTACCATGAGCAGCAGAAAGCAAAACCCCGCCGGGGGCCGCAAGCAGCCAAGTCCGACGGGGGGTTAATGCCATACACTAGATGCATATCGCTGACCAAATCGTCAATAAGGAGCCCCAAAAATAGGAGCTTTTTGGCGGAAATTAGCCAATAAAATACGCGGAATTGCCGAGAACACACACACATATGCCCATCGGCGCGGGGTTGTCATATTGTAGGTTCTAAGACGTGACGCAAGTTCCGATTCTTGTCCGAGTCGGTCAAATATATTGCCACTACGCCAGGCCGCGGCTGCCGGGTTTGATGGCGGGGGTGTCGCGCAGATGCGGCGGCAGCTTGTCGGCCTCCCAGGCCGGGACCTTCAGCGTGGTCAGCGCCACGAGCTTGACCCCGACCTTGGCCTTGCCGCCGGAGCGGTCGATCAGGCAGCAGGCGGCGACCGGCCTGCCGCCGGCGGCGCGGATCGCCTCGATGCATTCGCGCGACGACACGCCGGTCGAGACGATGTCCTCGACCATCAGCACCGGCTGGTTCTTTTCGAGATGGAAGTTGCGGCGGAGCTGGAACTTGCCCTCGACGCGCTCGACATACATCGCCGGCACGCCGAGCTGGCGGCCCATCTCGTAGCCCGGCACGATGCCGCCCACCGCCGGCGAGACGATGGCGGTGAAGGGCGTCTTGACCTCCTCGCGCACCTTGGCAGCCAGCGCCTTGCACAATTTGGCGGTGCGCCTGGCGTCCTGGAAGACGAGCGCCTTCTGCAGGAAGGTGTCGGCGTGCAGGCCGGACGACAGGATGAAATGGCCCTTGAGCAGGGCGCCGGCCTTCTCGAATTCGGAGAGGACTTGTTCTGGGGTCATGGTCCGACTCGCTTTTACAAACTCAAATTGTCATGGCCCGCGAATGCGGGCCACCCAGTTGACGTCGCTGCGTCATTTGGATCGGGGAAAACTCCGCAACCGATTCCGGCGACACCAGGGTCGCCCGCATTCGCGGGCGATGACACCGTTATGGCGGGGCAGCGCCGATCTAAGCCGCCTCCTGCTCCCGCACGCGATCCACGGACTCCACCGCCGCGTTCACCCGCAGCGCGCCCAGGATGTTCTGGAGGTGCGGCAGGTCGCGGACCTCGATGTCCACGGTGAACTCGAAGAACAGCGGATTGCGGTTCGTCACCTTCATGTTGAAGATATTGCCGCCATTGTGGGCGATCACGCTCATCACCGCCGCCAGCGAGCCCGGCGCGTTCTTCACCCGCACCGCGACGCGAGCGATGGAGGGACCGCCCTCGGCGGCGTGGCGGCCCCAGGAGACGTCGATCCAGTCCTCGATCGAATCCTGCGCCTTTTCGAGCTCGGCGCAGTCGATGGTGTGGATCACCACGCCCTCCCCCGGCGTCGGCAGGCCGACGATGCGGTCGCCCGGCAGGGGATGGCAGCACTGGCCGAGGCGGTAGGAAATCCCTTCCGTCATGCCGCGGATCGAGACCGGGCGCTTGGCCGCGGGCTCGGCGAAGGCGGCGCGCTTGCGCCGCTCCGGGTCCTTCTTGAGCTCGGGGAAGACGGCTTCGAGCACTTCCTGGCCGCGCAGCGCGCCGCGCCCGACCTCGGCATAGACGTCCTCGGCCTTCGACGCATGCAGCTTCTTGGCGACGTCGGCGATGGCCTTCTCGGTCAGCTCGGCGCCCTCGTCGGCGAAGACCTTCTTGAGGATGTTGCGCCCGAACTTGACGTGCTCGTCGCGCTGGGCGTGACGCAGGAAGCGGCGGATCTCGCCGCGGGCGCGGCCGGTGACGACGAACTGCTCCCAGAGCGGCGACGGCGTCTGCTCCTTGGTGCGGATGATCTCGACCTGGTCGCCGTTGCGCAGCGGCGTGTGCAGCGGCACATGCACGCCGTTGACCTTGGCGCCGACCGTCGAATTGCCGATGTCGGTGTGCAGCGCATAGGCGAAATCGATCGGGGTGGCGCCGCGCGGCAGCGAGATCAGATCGCCCTTCGGCGTGAAGCAGAAGACCTGGTCCTGGTACATGGAGAGGCGCGAATTCTCCAGGAAGTCCTCGGCGCTGTCGCGCTCCAGGAGGTCGACCATGTCGCGCAGCCAGCCATAGGCGCGGTCGTCGCCTTCCGAGGCGACGTGCTCGCGGTAGCGCCAATGGGCGGCGACGCCGCGCTCGGCGATGTCGTGCATCTCCTGGGTGCGGATCTGGACCTCGACGCGCTGCTTCTCCGGGCCGATCACGGTGGTGTGGATCGAGCGGTAGCCGTTGGTCTTGGGCGTGGAGATGAAATCCTTGAAGCGGTCGGGCACCATCTGCCAGCTCGTGTGCAGCACGCCGAGCGCGCGGTAGCAATCGTCCTCGTGCCGGACGATGACGCGGAAGCCGAAAATGTCCGACAGCGCCTCGAAATTGAGCTGCTTGCTCTGGAGCTTGCGCCAGATCGAGAACGGCCGCTTGGCGCGGCCATAGACCCAGGCCTCGATGCCGTGCTCTGCGAGCTTGCGCTTGATCTGGTCGGCGATGCGCCCGATGCGGTCGCCGCTGTCGCCTTCCAGGCGCTTCAGATGCGTGACGATGGAATTGCGCTCGTCGGGATTGAGCTCGGCGAAGGCGAGGTCTTCGAGCTCCTCGCGCATGTTCTGCATGCCGATGCGGCCGGCGAGCGGGGCGTAGATGTCCTGCGTCTCCTGCGCGATGCGGCGGCGCTTCTCCGGCTTGGGGATGAAGCCCAGCGTGCGCATGTTGTGCAGCCGGTCGGCGAGCTTGACCAGAAGGACGCGGATGTCGGACGTGATGGCCAGCATCAGCTTGCGGAAATTCTCCGCCTGCTTGGTGCGCTCGCTGAAGAGTTCGAGCTGGGAGAGCTTGGTGACGCCGTCGACCAGATTGGCGATCTCCTCGCCGAAATTGGCCTTGATGTCGTCATAGGTGGCGAGCGTGTCCTCGATCGTGTCGTGCAGCAGCGCGGTCACGATGGTCGCCACGTCGAGCTTGAGGTCGGTCAGGATCGCGGCGACTTCCAGCGGGTGGGCGAAATAGGGGTCGCCCGAGGCGCGGAACTGCTTGCCATGCGCCTTCATGGCGTAGACATAGGCCTTGTTGAGCAGGCCCTCATCGGCGTCGGGATCGTAGGCCTTGACGCGGTCGACGAGCTCGGTCTGGCGCATCAGGCGGCGGCGGACCTTGGGCTTGGCGTCGGGCGCGCGGACGGGCTCCGGCGCAGGCGAAACCTGCTCCGCGGCCTTTGTGTCGGGCGCTGCCGGTGTGCTCATGCACGTAATATAGGCGCGAAATCCGCCACCGCGATAGCGCCGGCCGCAACTCGGCTCGCGACCGCACCCTGCCCCGCGCAAAAAACCGTGACGACCGCCACGCCGCGCCCGCTGAAACCCGATGCGCGCGCGGCGCGGCCTGGCGGGGTTTCGCCGTCAGTCCGGATCGAGCTTGCTTTTCGATATCGAGCCCGTCGCCTTGAAACTCCGCGTCGGCCCATTCGGGTCGTAGACATAAAGATCGTTGCAGGTCGCCGTGCCGCCCGATTCGACCCATACCATGCATTGGACGACATCGCCCGGCTCGATGTCGGGATCGGTGCATTTGTCCTTGAGCGTGAGGGTTTTGGTTTTGCCCTCCGCGATATGGTCGTCGTTCGCCTGGTCCGTATAGCTCTTGTCGGTCGGGCCTTTGTACAGCGCGTGGATATCGATCACGAAAGGTCCGTCGCACTTCACCTCCAGAGCGCCGACGCGCGGAAAGAGTGCCGTCGGAACGCCAAACGTCCAGGCGATGGCACCGCCGGCGGGCGAGCCGAGGCCCGTGCAGGCGTCCCAGCCCGGGGTCGCCTCGTACCCCACCTCCGCATCGTACACGTTGTTGCCCGATGTGATGTCGTTGAAGGTCGCGCCGAAATACTGGGGCGGCGGCGCAGGCGCTTTGTAGAGCTTGCCGTTCATGAAGCCGAGCGCGGTGCCCAACTGCCTGTTGCAGATGGCGATCAGCCCCGCCCAGAGCGGGGCGACGGCGCTGGTGCCGCCCACCACGCACGGGCTGCCGCCAACCAGGATATTGTAGCCCACCACCGGCGAGGCATGGCCGGAGACGTCCGGCACGCCACGGCCGGTGAGCGCGGCAGCGGAGCCGCCGGCCGGGGTCGCGGTAATCCCGGTTTGCCAGACCGGCACGGGAAAGAGGGTGCTCACGCCGCCGCCGGTCGCGCCATCGTCGGGCGCGTCGTTCCAGACCGTTTCCGGAGAGCCATTGCCGATGCGGGTACCGCCGCACGCCAGCACATGGGGGCTCGACGCGGGAAACAGCACGGTGTCCGCCGTCCCATAATAGGTCGCTCCGCCGTCGCCAGAAGCGGCGGTGACCGTGATGGCCATCGCGCCGGCCGACTCGCATGCTTCGTCGAACGCATCGAGAAAGTCCTGCGAATAGGCCGTCTCCGAGGCGCCCCAACTGATCGAGATCACCGAAGGTTTGTTCGTTTCGTCCGCGACGGCGGTGGTGAGCGCGTCGAGAAAGCCTTGATCGCTATTGGGTGCGAAGTAGACCGCGATGTTCACGCCGGGCGCGGCGGCCCCGATCACCTGGATGTCGAGCGCCACCTCATAGTCGGGACTGTCCGGCGGTATGCTTCCGGGCTCGCCGGGCGCGTTCGTGCCATCGTCCACCGAAACGGCGACGACGTTGGGCGGCGTGAGATTCAAGCCCGCGAAGTAGGTCGCGATGTCCGTATCCCAATAGCCCCCGCCCAGCTCGATGATGCCGACCGTTTGCCCCAGTCCGCAGCCGGCCGGGAAAGCATACATGCTCGCGATCTCATTGGGGTAGAAGGAGCCGCCGCTCGCGGTTTCGGCGCGCGCGCGACGAAAGGCCGGCTTCGCGATCGGCCGGTTGTCGAGGCCGAAGACGGCCTGGACGATGGGCGCGATCTCCGTGGGCACCGAAACCGTGCCGGCAAAGCCGTGGAACGTCTTGCCGGAGGCGCTCGCGTAGTCCTGCAGCGTGACGCCGAAGGCGCGCTGCATGGCGTCGACCGTCCCGCGCAGCAGGACGGTCCGGCGCGCCAGGCTGGAGGCCGGCTCGTCGACGGCGAGGCCTTGCGCGCGCGCGAACAGACGAAGCCGGTCGAAATCGGCCGGGTCGGCGGCATGATTTTTCAGATATTCCTCGCGCGGGATCCGTCGCTCGAGCGCGTCCGGCGGGAGAGGATTCTTCCGGCGGAGGATCACCGAGACGGCGATGACCTTCTGCGGCGGGGTCGGACCGACGATCGAGGCGTCGCGCGGCGCGGCGCGGGTGCTGCGGCTGAGGTCGGTGCGTCCCGCGGACGTGTTCGTCATGAGAGTGTCACCTTCGGCGCTATCTTGTCTTGGCAGACGCGCAATTCCGATGGACGTCCATCTTTGTACTATATTTTTCTCTACTTCGTTTATTTGCCGATATCTTAATACAGATGGCTTAATACCTCCAAATAAATGTGAGTCCACTTTCCGGAGATTTTATCGAGGCAGGAACGGCGGGCGGCGGTCGCATGTGCCAGGTCTCGTCGCCGGCGTCTTGCTTGCGATCCCGAAAAAACGCGCCGCCGTTCTCGCTCTCCCGGCATGCGATGGCGGCACGGACGCCGGCCGCCCAGATGGGGACGCCAAAAAGCGAAAAAGCCGGGACGCGAGTCCCGGCCTTTCCAATCGATGCAAGGCGTTGCGAGCTACTCTTCGTAGTCCGCTTCCGGCTCCGGCTGGGGCTCGGCGCGGCGCTGGGCTTCGGAGGTGAGGGCGCGCAGCAGCTCTTCCTCGGTGACGGCGCGGAACGTCGAGTCCTCGCGCTGGTCGTCGGTGTCGGGACGCGCCTCTTCCGGCTCGTCGACATCGGCATGCTTCTGGAGGGACTTGATGTACTCCTCCTTGGTCTCGTCGGGCTTCACTTCTTTGGCGGCGATCTCGCGCAGCGCCACGACGGGGTTCTTGTCGCGGTCGCGGTCGACCAGCGGCTCGGCGCCGCCGGAGAGCTGACGGGCGCGGAAGGCCGAGATCAGAACCAGGTCGAAGCGGTTCGGGACCTTGTCGACGCAATCTTCAACGGTGACGCGAGCCATGGAAATCCTTGTCTTTCTATGGTCTTAGCCGCGCGGAGGGGCGCAAATCGGCACAAGACCGGGCAGAAGGCGGCGGAAGCTATAGACTGTCGCGGTGCGAAGCAAGGCCGACCCGTCAGCCCAGCACATACTTGCCCGGCCAGATCCCGTCGCGCGGGCGGTAGACGCTGGCGTTCAGGATGTATTCCACCTCGTCCGCGGCGTTGCGCAGCGGCATATAAAGCGTCTCGGCCCAGTCGAAACGGGCCTGCGCCACCTCGCGCCGGATCGAACCGCGAAAGCCCACCGGCGCGCGCCGGAGGCGGACCAGATCGTAGGACCGCTTCAAGACATCGCCGAATTGCGACCATGTCGGCGACGCAATCAGTTCGCTGATCCGGGTGCCCTGGGAATTGACGCCATAGGCCTGGACATGGACGTCGCCGACGACGCGGAATTCGTAGTCCGCCCCGCCGTCGATGACCTTCACGAGGCTGACGTTCCGCAAGAGCCGGCCGAGCGGGCGCGGCAGCACGTCCTCCCGCGTCGGCATGGCGTGCGCGCCGCGGCGCGCGTTCCAGACGGCGAGGACGTCGCGAATATCCTGGGATTCGACGTCCCGCGGCGCGATCTCCACGACGGTCGCCTGCCCCGTCACCGAAAAGTCCGGCGTCTCGACATCGTGGAGATGGGGCATGGCGGGTCCGCACGCTAGGTCATCGCCCTCCCGCCGCACGACCTAGACGACAAACGTGAACAAGTCGTTCGACGCGCCCGGAACTATTTCGGCCACAGGATGATCTGGGTGCAGCGGAACAGCGCCATCAGCTTGCCCGTCGTCTCGGCGGTCAATTCGGCGTCCCAGACCTGCGTGGTGCGGCCGTTGTGCACCCGGCGCGCCTCGCACAGCACATTGCCCTCGCGGATCGTGCTCATGAAATTGCATTTGAGTTCCGCCGTGGTGAAGCCGCTGGCGCCCTGCGGCAGGTCGGTGCCGTAGGCGCAGAGCGTGTCGGCCAGCGTCACCAGCGCCGGCGCGAAGAGAAAGCCGATCGGCGCGATCAGCGCGGGCCGCGCCTCCATGCGGGCGCGCATCAGGCCGGGCTCGGCATGGGTGACGATCATCCCGACCATGCCGGGCAGCCGGTCCTGGTTCACCGCGTTGAGCCTTGCGACCCAGGCTTCGTCGTTGGACATGCGCTTACTCCGGCGGCCGCTGCGCGGCCTTGTGCTGTTCCAGCAAGGGATTGATGCGCGCCACCATGTGCCAGGCGCGCGACAAGCCGCGCGCCGCGACGAACAGCAGGCCGGCATTGGCGACGAGCACCAGGCCGGCGCCGTGCTGCTGCGCGAGCGCCTTCACGCCGCCGCCATTGTCGCCGGTCGTCAGGAAATCGAGCGCGAATCGCGCGACGAAGACCGCCGCCGTCAGTACGGTCCCGAACCAAGTCGGCTGGCTCATCACCGTGCCGGTCGCGTCGTCCAGCGTCAGCTCGACATGCTGGGTGGTGAACCAGCCCAGCACGCCGCCGGCGAGGATCGCCGCAACGTAAACCGCGATTTCCAAGAGGCCGGGCGCCTTGCCGCGCCAGATGGCGGAGAGCGCGAGAAACGTAATGATACCAGGGAATATCCAGAGCCGATCCGGCTTGATCCGCTGGGGCTTGGCGCCGCGGCGGACGATGAAATACAGCGCCAGCGCCGGAACGAGATAGGGAGCAAGACCTTTCATGTCGGTTCCTTAATGTTTGGCGGCCGGCACGCCGTGGCGAAGTCGCACGTCGTGATCTATTTTGGAACGGTTGGACTGCGTCCATTGCCGTGCGGGACGGGTTTGCTGCACTATCGCTCCGTTGAGGGGCTCTCAGAAAGGGGACTTTATGTTTTTTAGAACGATGTTGGCTGCCGTCATGGTGGCCGGCCTGGCGATGCTTGCTCCGACGGTCGCAGACGCGGCGGGGCGGCAGAACTTCAACCTGGTGAACAACACCGGCTACACGATCAAGGAAGTCTACGTGTCGCCGGTCTCCACGAACAACTGGGAAGAAGACGTTCTCGGGCAGGACACGCTCGACGACGGCCAATCCGTCCTGATCCGTTTTCCGCATCACGCGGGCGGCTGCAATTGGGATCTGAAGGTCGTCTATGACGACGACACCGACGCGCATTGGGAGAATTTCAATCTCTGCACGATCTCGGAGATTTCGATCAGCTACAATTCCAAGACCGGCAAGACCTGGGCGCATTGGAAGTAGCCGAGCGCGTCCGTTCGAATACCGGAAAACCCGGGCGGCTCTCCGCCCGGGTTTTTCATTGGACTGCGCCCGGCGCGGCGATAGGCTGGCGCGGTCGCATGCGGGAGACGCGCCGATGGCCGATGCCAGAGTCCTGACCTGTCTTGCGCTCGCGGCCCTCCTGGCCGGAACGGCGGCCGCGCCGGCGGCGCCCACCCGGCATTTCACCGAGCCGACGCTCGGCTACGCCATCGCCTATCCGGCGAACTGGACGATCGATACGCATTACGTGTTCGACGCGCTCGGTCCGGGACGCGACATCAAGGGCGTCGCATTCCAGATCCCGGCGAGCCTGGCCGCGGGCACCAATCTCGGCGGCGACACCAGGCTTTCGGTCGAGAGCCTGCCGGGCCGTGACTGCGCGCCGGCGCAGTTCGTCGATCCGGCGGAGAACGTGCACACGCTGCATGCCGACGGCCGCGTCTACGACGTCGCGACCAGCGCGGATGCCGGCGCCGGCAACCGCTATGAGACGACGGTCTTCGTGCTGGAGGGGACTTCGCCCTGCCTCGCGGTGCGGTATTTCATCCACTACTCGGCGATCGAGAATTTCGATCCGGGGACGGTCAAGCCGTTCGATCGCGCGACGCTGACCGCGGCGTTCGACCGCATACGCGCCACGCTCACGCTCGGGAAGTAAGCCGCGCGAGATCGCGCACGTCGCGCGGCAGGGCGGCGATCAGCCCGGCCACGCCCTTGCCCGTGACGGGATGAATCCAGTCCGGCGCGACATCGGCCAGCGGCACGAGCACGAAAGCGCGCTCGGCGATGCGCGGATGCGGCAGCACGGGCGGGCCCGCCTCGACGCGGCCGTCATAGTCGATGAGATCGAGATCGAGCGTGCGCGGCGCGTTCCGGACGGAACGGACTCGGCCGAAAGCCGTTTCCGTATCGTGCAGGATTGCCATCAGCGCGTGTGGCGTGCGCTCGGTCGCAACCCGCGCAATCGCATTGACGAAAGGCGGATCGGACGGGTCGGGCCAGGCAGGCGTGACATAGTACGGCGAAACGCCGACGACCTTCGCGCCGCGCCGTTCAATCTCCGTAAGCGCGGCGTCCAATGTTTGCGCCGGAACGCCAACGCGCGATTCAAGATTGGCGCCGAGTGCTATCAATATCATTTGCATGCCTTCGCTCTTGCCAACGAAACGACTTGGCGTAGAAGAACATTTGGCGGTCGGGGGTTATTGCCGGTACGGCCTTTACTTGAACAGGAGCACATATGTTGTTCTATCCGCAGGAAAAGCTGGCCCTATTCATCGACGGCGCCAATCTCTACGGCGCCGCGAAGGGGTTGCAGTTCGACATCGACTATAAGCGCCTTCTGGAGCTTTTCGCGCGCAAGGGCATCCTCGTGCGCGCCTTCTACTATACCGCGGTGGCGGAAGATCAGGAGTTCTCGCCGCTCCGGCCGCTGGTCGACTGGCTCGACTACAACGGCTTCGCGGTGGTGACCAAGCCGCTCAAGGAATTCACCGACGCGCAGGGCCGCCGCCGCGTGAAGGGCAACATGGACATCGAGCTCGCGATCGACGTGATGGAGATGGCCGAGCAGGTCGACCACATCGTGATCTTCTCCGGCGACGGCGATTTCCGCCGCCTGGTGGAAGCGGCTCAGCGGAAGGGACGGCGCGTCAGCGTGGTCTCCACGGTGCGCACCCAGCCGCCTATGGCGGCGGACGAGCTGCGGCGCCAGGCCGACAATTTCATCGAGCTGGAAGAGCTGAAGCCGCAGATCGCGCGCGAGGGCGGGCCGCGCTCGGCCGCCGCGAACGCCGCCGCGGGTTCGAGCCCGCATTACGCGCAGACCGCGTAAGAGGTGACGACACGACTGTCACGGCCCGCGAAGGCAGGCCTTCGAGATGGCGTGCCCTATTGCCGGCAACGGTTCGCACGTCTCGACTGGGTGGCCCGCATTCGCGGGCCATGACAGATTGAGGCGATGGGGAATCGCCCGCCATGACATCCGAACCGCCGAAGACTTGTCCGCTGTGCCCGCGGCTGGCGGATTTCCGCGCCGAGAACCGCGTCGCCTATCCCGACTATTTCAACGCGCCGGTGCCGACCTTCGGGAGCCGCGACGCGCGGCTCCTGATCGTGGGGCTGGCGCCGGGGCTGCACGGCGCGAACCGCACCGGGCGCCCGTTCACCGGCGATTATGCGGGCGACCTGCTCTACGCGACGCTGCTGAAGCACGGGCTGGCGAAGGGCGTGTACGACCGGCGGCCGGACGACGGGCTGGAGCTGGTGCATTGCGCGATCAGCAACGCAGTGCGCTGCGTGCCGCCGCAGAACAAGCCGCTGCCGGTCGAGATCAGGACCTGCCGCCAGTTCCTCATCGCGCTGATCGCGGCGATGCCGCATCTGCGCGCGATCCTGGCGCTCGGCAAGATCGCGCATGACAGCGTGTGCGACACGCTGGGCGCGAAGAAATCGGCGCATCCGTTCCGCCACGGCGGGGCCTATCAGATCGGCAAGATCGCGCTGGTGTCGAGCTATCACTGCTCGCGCTACAACACGAACACCGGCGTCCTGACGACGGAGATGTTCGACGCGGCGGTGAAGGAAGCGAAGATCGCGGCGCTGCACGCGCTGTGACTTACCTCTCCCGCTCGCGGGAGAGGCTAGGAATACCGCTCCTCTTTCCACGGATCGCCTTCGTTGTTGTAGCCGCGGGTTTCCCAGAAGCCGGGGCGGTCCTCGGCGTGGAAGACGATGCGCGTCACCCATTTGGCGCTCTTCCAGAAATACCAGTCGGGCACCACGACGCGCACCGGGCCGCCGTGATCGCGCGGGATCGGCTTGCCCTCCCAGGAATGCGCCAGCAGCACATTGGGATCGGCGAAGACGTCCGTCCTCACATTGGTGGTGTAACCGTCATAGGCGTGGAAGACGATGTGCTTGGCCTCGGCCTTCGGCTTGACGAGATCGAGCATCGTCCTGGACGCGACGCCCTGCCAGTGATTGTCGAAGCGGCTCCACGACGTCACGCAATGGATATCGCTGACGATGTCCTCCTGCGGCAGCGCCTTGAACTGTTCGAGCGTCAGCGCGACGGGATTTTCCACGAGGCCCATGATCTGGAGGCGCCATTTCTCCGGCTTGACGTCGGGCTGCACGCCGAGGTCGAGGACGGGCCAGGTCTTCACTTCCTTCTGGCCGGGCGGCAGGCGGTTGACGTGGCCGAGGTCGGGGCGGCCGGTGATGAGGCGGCCCTGCGCGGCCCAGTCCTGCTTGGAGCGGATGAGCTTGTCCTTGATCTTGCCGAGGAGCGTGGGGTCGTCGTCGCTCATGCGGCGAGGATGCCATAGGCGAGTAGCGAATGGCGAGAGGGGGGCAGGACCGACTCTACTCGCTACTCGCTATCCCTTGTCCCGCATCAGGCGCGCCTTGTCGCGCTGCCAGTCGCGCTGCTTCTCGGTCTCGCGCTTGTCGTGGAGCTTCTTGCCCTTGGCGATGCCGAGCTCGATCTTGGCGACGCCCTTCGGATTGAAATAGAGCCTGAGCGGGATGAGCGTCATGCCCTCGCGCTGGATCGCGGCGGCGAGCTTCGCCGCCTCGCGCTTGTGCACCAGGAGCTTGCGCGAGCGCTTGGGCTCGTGGTTGAAGCGGCTGGCCTGGGTGTATTCGGGGATATAGGCGTTGACGAGGAAAAGCTCGCCGTCCTTGGCGTGGGCGTAGGATTCCGAGATCGTCGACTTGCCGCTGCGCAGCGACTTGACCTCCGAGCCGACGAGCATGATCCCCGCCTCGAGCGTCTCGTCGATGGCATAGGCGTAGCGCGCCTTCCGGTTGTCGGCGACGATCTTCGTGCCGTCGTCTTTCTTCTTCGCCATGCGGCCTTCTGCCCGGTGCTATTTCTTGTCGTGCTTCAGATGCGTGCCGGCCCAGTAGAGCGCGTCGGCGTTCTTGTCGTACACGATATCGCCGAACATGTTGTGCGGGTTGAGCTTGCCGTCCTCGTAGGTCGATGGGAAGTCGCCGTGCAGCAGGCCGCCATCGCTCTTGGCGTGAACGAGATATTTGTCGTCCTTCCGCGCGATGTCGAGCTCGAGGCTGTGGGTCGGCGACACCCAGCGGCCGAGGAACTCGTCGCCCGGTTGCGGCTTCTTTTCGCAGCCCGAAAGACCGAGAGAGAGCGCGGACAACAGGACGAGAGCGGAAATGAGGGATTTCGACATGGATGACTCCGGTGGCTGCGGTCAGATGAGCGATGCGGCGCGCAAGGCGGCGCGCACGCGTTCGCGCGCGACGTCGGTGGCCGCGACGAGCGGCAGGCGGACTTCGTCGGTGCACAGGCCGAGCAGCGAGGCGGCGTATTTGACCGGCGCGGGGCTCGGCTCGCAGAACATCGCGTCGTGCAGCGGCATCAGGCGGTCCTGGATCTCCAGCGCGCGCGCGAAGGCGCCCTGCATGCAGGCGGTCTGGAACTCCGAGCAGAGCTGGGGCGCCACATTGGCGGTGACCGAGATGCAGCCATGGCCGCCATGCGCCATGTAGCCGAGCGCCGTGCCGTCCTCGCCGGAGAGGAGGCGCCAGCCAAGCCCGCAGGCGGCGCGCTCGCGCGTCGGGCGCATCAGATTGGCGGTCGCGTCCTTCACGCCGACGACGTTGGCGATCCGGGAGAGGCGGGCCATGGTCTCCACCGAAATGTCGACGATGGCGCGGCCGGGGATGTTGTAGAGCAGGATCGGGATGTCCACGGCTTCCGCGATCGCCGCGAAATGGCGGTACATGCCTTCCTGCGACGGCTTGTTGTAATAGCCGGTGACGGAGAGCACCGCGTCGGCGCCGACGCTCTTGGCGTGGCGGGTGAGCGCGATGGCCTCGTCGGTAGAATTGGAACCGGCGCCGGCGATGACCGGCACGCGGCCATTCGCTTCCTCGACGCAGAGCTCGATCACCCGCATGTGCTCTTCATGGCTGAGCGTGGGGGATTCGCCGGTCGTGCCGCAGGGCACCAGGCCGTGGCTGCCCTCGGCGATCTGCCAGGACACCAGCCGGCGGAACGCGGCCTCGTCCACCCTGCCGCCGCGCAGGGGCGTGATGAGGGCGGGGATGGAGCCTTTGATGCTTTCGCGCGTGAACGCCATGACGGCCTGCCGGTTGATCGTGGCGAAACTACAGGGCCGCCAGCGCCAGCCGCAAGGCGGGAACCGCCATGAACCACAGGCGTAACGTATAAAGGCCTCCCGGCCTCGACTTCGCCATATGGCTGTGGTCCCTGAGCCGATCCAACCCGAGGCGATTCATCCATGACTTTTGCCAGGGCCGCCCTGTTCGTGATCGCAATGCCGCTGGCCGCCGCGGCCGCCCAGACCACCCTGCCCGGCGGCCTGACGCAATCGGGCGGCGTGATCATGATGCAGCCAATCCCGGACGGCTCGACCGACGCCGGCTATACGCCCGACCGCGAGCGCCATCCGAGCGCGATCCGCGTGCTGAGCGCCGGCGACCACGACGTCTACAGCCGCGCCTTCGACGCGGCCGACCGGGGCGACTGGACCGCGGCGCGCGGCCTCGCTCAGCAGGGCCATGATGCGACGGCGACGCGGCTTATCACCTGGCGCTACCTGCTGGACAAGAACAGCGGCGCGGGCTTTTCCGACATCGACGGCTTTCTGAAGAACAATCCGGACTGGCCGCTGCACGACACGCTGCTCGCCCGCGCCGAGGCCGCGATGGACCCCGCCACGACGCCGCAGGCGGTGATCGCCTGGTATGGCGGGCGCAATCCGGTCACCGGCCTCGGCATGGTGCGACTGGGCGATGCGATGATCGCGACGGGACGCAGCGCCGCGGGACGCGACCTGGTGCAGAAGGGCTGGATCGTCGGCGACTTCCAGCCGGACCAGGAGCTGGCGATCGTGCGCAAGGATGGCGGGATACTAACTCCCGACATCGACCGGGCGCGGCTCTCCAGTCTGATCTCGCGCGACGACGCGGCGGCGGCGCAGCGCGAGCTGTCGCGGGTGGAGGACGACGTGCAGAAGCTGGGGCGGGCGCGGCTCGCCTTGCGCACCAGCCGCGCGGCGGGGGAGCGGCTGGCGGCCGCCCTGCCGCCAAGCCTCGCGAACGATCCGGACCTTCTGTTCGACCGGGCGCGGGCGGCGCGGCGGGCGGGCGACAATGCGGCGGCGGGCGCGCTCCTGCAGCGCGGGCCGCTCAAGGCCTTCGCGATGGCGCATCCGACGCGGTGGTGGACCGAGGCGAATCTCGTCGTGCGCGGCCTGATCGGAAGCGGAAACTACAGAAGCGCCTATGACGTGATCGACGATACGGGGCTGTCGAGCGGGACGGAGTTCTCCGAATCCGAGTTCCTCGCGGGATGGATCGCGCTTCGGCACCTGAACCGGCCGACGACGGCGCTGGCGCATTTCCGCAAGCTGGAGGCCGGCGTGTCGCGCCCGATCAGCCTGGCGCGGGCGCGCTATTGGAAGGGCCGCTGCTTCGAGGCACAGGGCAATGCGGCGGATGCCTATGCGCAATACAAGCTCGCGTCGCAGGTGCCGGAAAGCTTCTACGGCCAGGTCGCGCTGGCGCGGATCGACGCGACGCCGGTGCTGCACGTCAACGACCTTTCGATCGACGCGCGGGACGCGGCCGACGATTTCGAGAAGGATCCGCTGTCGCGGCCGATCCGCGTGCTGGCCGATCTCGGCCAGGTGGGTTTCGTGCGCATCTTCGCGCTGCGCGACGAGGAACTACACCCCGAACCCAAGCGGGTGAAATACCTGGCGCAGACGCTGACCGATCTCGGCTTCCGCGCCGCGGCGGTGCGCGTTGCGAAGACCGCGAGCTATACGGGAACGACGTTCCTCGCCTTCACCCATCCGGTCATTCTGCTGCCGCCCTATCCGGGCGCCGGCACCGCGCCGGAGCCGGCCTATGTGCTGGGGCTGATCCGCCAGGAGACCGAATTCGATCCCGACGCGGTGAGCCATGCCGGGGCGCGCGGGATCATGCAGATGATGCCGGGCTCGGCGCGGGCGGCGGCGGCGCGGGCGGGCATACCCTACCGGCCGAACGATCTTCTGGTGCCCAATTACAGCATCCAGCTCGGCATGACCGAGTTCCAGGGCGATGTGAGCGATTTCGGCGGCTCGCTGGTGCTCGCCATCGCGGCGTACAATGCCGGGCCGGGCAATGTGAAGAAATGGATCGCGGCGAACGGCGATCCCAGGAGCCCGGGCGTCGATCCGATCGACTGGATCGAGACGATCCCGTTCAACGAGACGCGGAACTATGTAATGCGGGTTCTGGAGAATTCGCAGATCTATCGCGGCCGGCTGGCCGGGCGCGACGTGCAGACGCGCATCCTGATCGATCTCTATGCGCCGAACGCGCCGGCCGTGAAGGTGATTTCGCCTTATCCCGGATAGCGTCTTCGCGGAAGGATCGACTCACGCGGAGCCGCGGAGAACGCGGAGGTTCATAAAGAACTCCGCGTTCTCCGCGGCTCCGCGTGCCAAAAGCGGCGCTGCCGCGCCGAGTCGTTCAGCGGAAAACCGACAGCCATTCGCGGGCGAGGCGCTGGGCCTCGGCGATCTGGCTGGTGTTCATCTCGCGGGCGATGGAGGCGCGCCAGGACTTGGCCTCGTCGCTGCCCTTCAGGGCCGCCAGGTTGAACCATTTGTGGGCCGAGATGAAATCGACCTCGACCCCCTGCCCGGTCGAATAAGCCAGGCCCAGATTGTACATCGCGTCCGGCCGGCCGGTTCTGGCTTCGGTCTCGAACTGCGACAAGGCATCAACATCTATGCACGCCATGACACGTTTGATCTCCTCGGTTGCGAAGGAGACACCCCTCGCGCGCTTCCGATCGTCGCGCAGGAGAAGCTAAGCCAGAGTTAACGGCGTTAACCCTGATTTTAATATAGGGTTAACCCCTTAGGCGATCGGTCCGTGTACGGATTAACACCTCTCCCGCGAAGCGGGAGGGGTAAAAAAACCGCCCCGAGGGGCGGTCTTGGAGGGCGGGCTGGGCCGCGGCGAATGTTCAAGGCATCCGAGCCGCGGCCTTGCCTCGCAGGCGGAGGAACGGTCAGCCGACCGTCCCCTCCGATAGCGACAGCGTTGACCTGATCAACGCCGCTTACTTCTTCTTCTTCGTCTTCTTGGCCTTCTTCTTGACGACCTTCTTCTTCTTTGCCTTCGGCATGAGATGTGACTCCTCTAACGTTTCGTTCAGGTCGGATGATTCGCATCACCCCCCAAAACGTAAGCAATATGAGTGGGTTGCATTTTCAATTGCAATACGTGGCGGTGTTGCGTGAATCGCGCGATTCACGCAAAGTTCACAAAAGCCCCGATTTCATTGGCTTATATTGATCGATCCGTACACGGATATTCAGACCGCGATTTTCCGCGCGTCAAGCCCGATTTCGCGAAATTGTGCGAATCACCGCCGATGCGCGATGTGATTCGGATTCGCGCGCGCCGTGCGATGCCGTCTCCGGCCGTGCCGATTTTCGAAATCATGCGCCGCAAACCGGTGTTCCGATCGGCGACACGTCGCGCGCGCGCCTAGTCGGGCAGTTGGAGTCGCTGCTTGAGGATCGCGTTGACCGCTTGCGGGTTCGCCTTGCCACCGGTCTGCTTCATCACCTGGCCGACGAACCATGCCGCGAGCTTCGGCTTGGCCTTCACCTCTTCGACCTTGTCGGGGTTGGCGGCGATCACGGCATCGACGGCCTTCTCGATCGCGCCCGCGTCGGTGACCTGGCGCAGGCCGCGCGCCTCGACGATTTGTTCCGGATCGCCGCCTTCGGTCCACAGGATGTCGAGGACATCCTTCGCGATCTTGCCGCTGATCGTGTTCGCGGCGACCATCTTCACGATGGCGGCGTTGGCTTTGGCGCTCACCGGACCGTCCGCGATGGAGGCACCGGCCTTGTTGAGGCGGCCGAAATATTCGTTGTTGAGCCAGTTGGCGGCGGCCTTGGTCTCGGCGCCGGCGCCGATCATCTCCTCGAAATAATCGACATTCTCCTTCTCGGCGACGAGGACGGAGGCGTCGTAGGGCGACAGGCCGGCCGCGATCAGCCGCGCCTTCTTCTCGTCTGGAAGCTCCGGCAGCGACTTGGCGATCCCGTCCACGAAGGCCTGTTCGAGCACCAGCGGCAGCAGGTCGGGATCTGGGAAGTACCTGTAATCATGCGCTTCTTCCTTGGATCGCATGGAGCGCGTCTTGCCCTCGCGGGCGTCGTAGAGACGGGTTTCCTGCACCACGGCGCCGCCGTCCTCGATCAGGTCGACCTGGCGGCGGGCTTCGTAATCCACCGCCTGCGCCACGAAGCGCATCGAATTGACGTTCTTGATCTCGCAACGCGTGCCCAGATGCCTGAAGTCGCCGTCGGCGCGGAACTTTTCATAGCCGCCGACGCGGCAGACCGAGACGTTGACATCGGCGCGCATGGAACCTTCGTCCATATTGCCGTCGCAGGTGCCGAGATAGCGCACGATGGCGCGCAATTTCCGCAGGAAGGCGGCCGCCTCCTCGCCGGAGCGCATATGCGGCTTGGACACGATCTCCATCAGGGCCACGCCGGCGCGGTTGAGATCGACATAGGAATGATCGGGATGCTGGTCGTGCAGGCTCTTGCCCGCGTCCTGCTCCATATGGAGGCGCTCGATGCCGACGAGGATCGTTTCGCCGTCCTTCATGTCGAGCAGGATCTCACCCTCGCCGACGATGGGGCTTTTGTACTGGCTGATCTGATAGCCGGCCGGCAGGTCGGGATAGAAGTAGTTCTTGCGGTCGAACACGCTCGTCAGATTGATCTTCGCCTTCAGGCCGAGGCCGGTGCGCACCGCCTGCTCGACGCATTTGCGGTTGATCACCGGCAGCATGCCCGGCAGCGCGGCGTCGACGAAGGAAACCTGGCTGTTGGGCGCGGCGCCGAACGCGGTCGCGGCCCCGGAGAACAGCTTGGACTCCGAGAGGATCTGGGCATGGACCTCCATGCCGATGACGATCTCCCAATCGCCGGTCGTGCCTTTGAGAAGCGTCGCACTCATGGCGCGGTCCTCCACCAGGGCGTCGGCTTGTGGCGCAATTCGCTGTTCCGCTCGATGGCGCGGGCGGCGCGCAGAACGGTCGCCTCGTCGAACGCCCTGCCGATGATCTGCAGGCCCAGCGGCAGGCCGTGGATGTCGGTTCCCGCCGGCACCGCGACGGCGGGAAGGCCGGCGAGGTTCACGGTGACGGTGAAGACGTCGTTCAGATACATCGAGATCGGGTCGGCGGTCTGCTCGCCGATGCCGAAAGCGGGGCCGGGCGTCGCGGGCGTCAGCAGCACGTCGCAGGTCTTGTAGGCCTCGTCGAAATCCCGCGCGATGAGGGTGCGCAGCTTCTGGGCGCGCAGATAATAGGCGTCGTAATAGCCCGAGGAGAGGACATAGGTGCCGATCATGATGCGGCGCTGGACCTCGGTGCCGAAGCCTTCCGCCCGGCTTCTCTCGTAGAGATCGGTGATGTCGCGGGCGTGCCCGGCGCGGTGGCCGAACCGCACTCCGTCATAGCGGGCGAGGTTCGAGGACGCCTCCGCCGGCGCCACTATATAATAAGTGGGAAGGGCGTATTTGGTGTGGGGCAGCGAGACCTCCACGATCTCGGCACCGTGCTCCTTCAGCCAGGTCTGGCCCTTGAGCCACAGGTCGTCGATCTCGGGCGGCATGCCGGCGACCCGGTATTCCTTCGGGATGCCCACGCGGAGGCCCTTGATGCTCTTCTCCAGGTCCGCCTCGTAGTCCGGAATGGGGGTATCGACGCTGGTGGAGTCCTTCGAATCGACGCTCGCCATGTGCTTCAGCAGGATGGCGGCGTCACGGACCGTGCGGGTCATCGGCCCGGCCTGGTCGAGCGAGGAGGCGAAGGCGACGATGCCGAAGCGCGAGCAGCGGCCATAGGTCGGCTTGATGCCGACCGTGCCGGTGACGGCGGCGGGCTGGCGGATCGAGCCGCCGGTGTCGGTGCCGGTGGCGGCGAGGCAGAGATGGGCGGCGACCGCGGCCGCCGAGCCGCCCGACGAGCCGCCGGGCACGAGGTTGGCGTTCGAATTGCGCGCCCGCCAGGGATTGGACACCGCGCCGAAATGGCTGGTCTCGTTGGACGAGCCCATGGCGAACTCGTCCATATTGGTCTTGCCGAGCATCACCGCGCCGGCGTCCCAGAGGTTCTGCGTCACGGTGGATTCGTAAGGCGGCACGAAGGACGACAGGATGCGGCTGCCGGCGGTGGTACGCACGCCCTTGGTGCAGAACAGATCCTTGATCGCGAGCGGCAGGCCTTCGAGCGGGCGGATGTCGCCATGGGCGATGCGAACGTCCGAGGCGATGGCCATCTCCAGCGCGCGCTCGGGCGTCTCGGTCACGAAGGCGTTCAGCGGCCGCGCATCGGCGATGGCCTTGACGAAGGCCGTTGTCAGCTCCTTCGAGGACACCTTCTTCTTGTGAACGGCGTCCCGCGCCTCTGCGAGGGTGAAATCGGTGAGATTGCTCATGCTGCCCGGCCTGAAACCTTCATCTCTGTCATCCGCCGCGAATGCGGCGGACCCAGGTCGCCCTTGCTCTACAAGACGTCACCTGGGCGGCCCGCATTCGCGGGCCATGACACCTTTTTATCGATATACAGAGTTTGCCGCTCATGCCGCGAGCGCCTTCGCGTAGAAGACGGACCATGTCGTGTCCGGATAATCCAGCACCGCGCCGCAGCGGGCAAAGCCGCCGCGCTCATAGACCCGCCAGGCGGCGGGATGGCGGTCGCCGGTCTCGAGCACCAGGCGCTCGATGCCTTCGCGCCGCGCGAGGTCTTCGATGCGGCCGAGGATCCGGCCGCCGATGCCGCGGCCCTGGGCGGCGGGGATCGTGTACATCCGCTTGACCTCGGCGATGCCGCCGCCGTGCCGGCGCAGCGCGCCGCAGGCGACGGCACGCCCGTCCTCGCGCGCGACGAAGACGGTGGTGTGCGGTTCCGCCATCTCCTCCGCCGTCATGTGATAGCAGTGCTCGGGCGGGGTGAGTTCCAGCAGCGCCGCGTTCAGCGCGGCGATCAGGGCGCGGACGTCGTCGGCGAGCGGGCTCTCGACCGCGATGGTGACGGCCATGACCTACTCCACCACCTTCGGCACCACGAAGAAATGATCGACGCCTTCGGGCGCGTTGGCCATCAGCGCGTCGGCGGCGCCGCCATCGGTGACGACGTCGTCGCGCATCTTCAGCGTCTGCGCCACCACGCTGGTCATGGGCTTTATGCCCTCGACATTCACCTCATCGAGCTGCTCGACCCATTTGAGGATGCCGTTCAGCTCCTCGACCATGGGCGCGACGCGGCCCTCGTCGAGTGCGAGCCGGGCGAGCTTTGCGATCTTGCGAACGTCGTCCTTGCCGACGGTCATGGGGCGGCCTATAGGCTTGAGAAACCGAGGTTCTTGCTAGCAACCGGGGGGCTCACTGGCAAGGATCGTGAGGCCGCAAGAGGTGCGTGACGGCTATGCCGCTCGGAATCACCGGTATCGATCACGTCCAGATCGCCGTGCCGCGCGCGCTGGAGGCGCAGTGCCTGGCATTCTATCGCGAAGTGTTCGGCTTTGCCGAACTGGAGAAGCCGCCGGAGCTGAAGGCGCGCGGCGGGGCGTGGTTCCAGGTGGGCGCGCTGCAGATGCATGTCGGGATCGATCCGGAGGCGAGCCCCCGAAGCAAGCGGCATATCTGTTTCCTGACCGAGGATCTGGCGGCGGCCAAGGCGGCGGTGCTGCGCGCCGGCGTGGCCATCGAGGAGGAGAGCGTGGCGGAGGGGCTCGCCCGGTTCTTCGTGCGCGATCCGGCGGGGAACCGGATCGAGATCGGGCAAAGGTGAGGGCGGTGTCGCTTTCGATAACCTCTCCCGCCCGCGGGAGAGGTCGAAATTCGCGCAGCGAATTTCGGGTGAGGGCGTGCCCGCGGCAGACAGGCCCTCACCCGGAAATGCTTCGCATTTCCGACCTCTCCCGCGAGCGGGAGAGGTAATCATGCCCGTCGTCACCATCGAAGAGCTGCGAGCCGCTCTGCCCGCGCGGGCGCGCCTGATCGGGCTCGACCTCGGCGAGAAGACCATCGGGATCGCGCTGTCGGATACGCTGCTCACCGTCGCGACGCCGATGGAGACGCTGAAGCGCGGCAAGTTCTCCGCCGACGCCGCCAGGATCGAGACGATCGCGGCCGAACAGGGCGCCGGCGGACTGGTGGTCGGGCTGCCGCTCAACATGGACGGCAGCGACGGGCCCAGCGCGCAATCGGCGCGGGCCTTCGCGCGGAATTTCGCCGGCCGCTCGCCGCTGCCGGTGCTGATGTGGGACGAGCGGCTGTCGACCGCGGCGGTGACGCGGACGCTGCTCGACGCGGATGCTTCGCGGCGGCGGCGCGGCGAGGTCGTGGACAAGATGGCGGCGGCGTACATCCTGCAGGGGGCGCTGGAGCGGCTCAGGCGCATCCCACGCTCCCCTTGAGGGCGGGGAAGCAGGCAGGCAATTCTTCGGCGCTCCACAACAATCTGCGGCCGCGCCTTGCCCCTGCCGGCCCGCTTGCCTATACACCGATCTTTGATGACCAGCCCGGCCTCCGCCGATCCTTTCCTCAAATCCAGCCATCTGCTTGGCATCGAGCACCTGTCGGTGCCCGAGATCGGCGCCCTGCTCGATCTCGGCGAATCCTATGCCGCGCTCAACCGCTCGGCGCGGAAGAAGACGGACCTGCTCAAGGGCCGCACCCTGATCAACCTGTTCTTCGAAGCCTCCACCCGCACCCAGAGCTCGTTCGAGCTGGCCGGCAAAAGGCTCGGCGCCGACGTCATGAACATGAGCGTCAAGACCTCGTCGGTCTCCAAGGGCGAGACCCTGATCGATACCGCCACGACGCTGAACGCCATGCGGCCCGACATCCTGGTGGTGCGGCATCAGGATTCCGGCGCGGCGGAATTGCTGTCGCGCAAGCTCGATTGCTGCGTGGTCAATGCCGGCGACGGCAGCCACGAGCATCCGACCCAGGCGCTGCTCGATGCACTGACGATAAGGCGGCGGCGCGGCGGGTTCGAGAACCTCATCGTGGCGATCTGCGGCGACGTGCTGCATAGCCGCGTGGCGCGCTCCAACATCCATCTGCTGCTCAAGATGGGCGCGCGGGTGCGGCTCGTCGCGCCGCGCACGCTCCTGCCCGCCGATGCCGACCGCTTCGGGGTCGAGATTTTCCACGACATGAAACAAGGCCTTGCCGGCGCCGATATCGTGATGATGCTGCGGCTGCAGATCGAGCGGATGTCGGGCGCCTTCGTGCCCTCGACGCGGGAATATTTCCGCTTCTATGGCCTGGACCACGAGAAGCTGAAAGCCGCCAAGCCGGGCGCGCTGGTCATGCATCCGGGGCCGATGAACCGCGGCGTGGAGATCGACTCGGCGGTCGCCGACGACATTGAGGTCAGCGTCATCCAGGAACAGGTCGAGATGGGCGTCGCCATCCGCATGGCGGTGCTCGACGCGCTGTCGCGGGGCCTCGCCATCGAAGGGCGCAACGCGCCATGACCAAACGCATCGCCTTCCGCAATGCGCGGCTGATCGACCCGGCGAGCGGGCTGGATGTGAAGGGCGGCCTCCTGGTCGAGAACGGGCGCATCGCCGATGTCGGCCCGCGCCTGTTCAACGACGCCGAGCCGAACGATCCCGAAGTGATCGACTGCAAAGGCCTGGTGCTGGCGCCGGGGCTGATCGACGCGCGGGTGTTCACCGGCGAGCCGGGCAGCGAGTATCGCGAGACGCTGGAATCGGCCAGCCAGGCGGCGGCGGCGGGCGGGATCACGACCATCGTCGTCATGCCGAACACCGAGCCGGTGATCGATGAGCCGTCGCTGGTCGATTTCATCCTGCGCCGCGCCGCGGCGACCGCCAAGGTCCGCGTGGCGCCGATGGCGGCGCTGACCAAGGGCTTCGGCGGCGAAACGATGACCGAGATCGGACTTCTGAAAGAGGCCGGCGCGGTGGCATTCACCGACGGCGACCGCACGATCTCCAATGCGCGGGTGCTGCGCCGGGCGCTCGCCTATGCCTCGACCTTCGGGGCGCTGATCGTCGGCCATGCCGAGGACCCGGACCTCACCGAGGGCGCCGCCGTCACCGAGGGCGAATTCGCCATGCGCCTCGGCCTGCCCGCGGCGCCGGCCGCGGCCGAGGCCATCGTGGTCGAGCGCGACATCCGCCTCGTGGAGATGACGGGCGCGCGCTATCACTTCGGGCAGATCTCGACGCGCGCCGCGCTCGACGCCATCGCGGCGGCCAAGGAGCGCGGCGTGGCGGTGACCTGCGGGGTCGCGGCGCATCACCTGGCGCTGAACGAACTGGACGTCGCGTCGTACCTGACCTTCATGAAGGTCAAGCCGCCGCTGCGCTCCGAGGCCGACCGCGCGGCGATGGTGGAAGGCGTGGCGTCGGGGCTGATCGATATCGTCGTTTCGAGCCACGATCCGCAGGCGGCGGACACCAAGCGGCAGACTTTCGCGCAGGCCGCGTTCGGCGCCATCGGGCTGGAGACGCTGCTGCCGGTGGCGCTCGGGCTGCATCACGACGGGCGGGCGCATCTTGCGCATGTGCTGAAGGCGCTGACGGCGTCGCCGGCGAAGATCTTCGGACTGAACGCAGGGACCTTGGCCAAGGGCGCGCCGGCCGACCTGGTGCTGATCGATCCCGACGAGCCGTTCACGGTGCGCGAGGCGGAGCTGCGCTCGCGCGCGAGGAATACGCCGTTCGAGGGACGGAGATTCCATGGGCGGGCGGTGATGACGTTCGTGGGCGGGGTTTGCGTGTTCGAGAGAAAGCGTTGAGTTTTCCTCCCCCGCTGTTGCGGGGGAGGTGGCACGCCGCAGCGCAGCGGAGGCGTGACGGAGGGGGCCGGCGCGCGCGCCCCCTCGCGCGCACGCTGTCGCTACGCGCCGCTGCGCTCGGCACCTCCCCCGCAAACGCGGGGGAGGAAAGCGGGGTTGCAAGTGCCGTTTTCGACGGGCGACTTCTGCGCTAAGGTTCGTCGCACATCACGCGCAGCGATCCATGCCCCTCTCCGAACTCGCCGTCACCTGGACCAGCGCCGTCGTCGCGCTGGGCGTCGGCTATCTGTTGGGCTCGATCCCGTTCGGGTTGATCTTCAGCTATCTCTTCGGCGCCGGCGATGTGCGCAAGATCGGATCGGGCAGTATCGGCGCCACCAATGTGCTGCGCACCGGCAACTACGCGGCGGCGGGGCTGACGCTGCTGTTCGACGCGCTGAAAGGCGCCGCGCCGGTCCTGATCGCGCAGGATCTGTGGGGCACGGACGCGGCGCTGTTCGCGGCGCTCGGCGCGTTCCTCGGCCATCTCTTTCCGGTCTGGCTCGGCTTCAAGGGCGGCAAGGGCGTGGCGGTGTCGCTCGGCATCCTGCTGGCACTCTATTGGCCGGTGGCGCTGCTGGGCCTCGCGAGCTGGGGCGCGGTGCTGGCGGTGTTCCGCATCTCCTCGCTCTCGGCGCTGGTCGCGGCCATCGTCACGCCGGTCTACATGGCCCTGTTCCATCGCCCGCATGAGACGGTGCTGACCGCGCTGCTCGCGGTGCTCGTCCTCGCCATCCATCACGAAAACATCCGCCGCCTGTTGCGCGGCGAGGAGCCGCGTATCGGCCAAAGCAAGCCGGCGTGACGGCGCTTACCGACGCGGAGCGGCTGGCGTGGCTGCGCCTGGCGCGCACCCAGAATGTCGGACCCGTCACCTTCGCGCAGCTCATCGCGCGCTTCGGCAGCGCGAGCGCGGCACTCCTGGAGATTCCACGCCTCGTCAGGCGCGGCGGCGGCGAGAGCCTCCGGGTGCCAAGCATCGACGAAGCATCGCGCGAGATCGCGGCGCTGGCGAAGCTCGGCGGGCGCATGATCGCGAGCGGCGAGAGCGAATTTCCGCGCGGACTGGCCGCGGCCGACCCGCCGCCGCCGATCATTTCGGTGCTGGGTCACGCGACGCTGCTGGGCCGCGAGGCGGTCGCGATCGTCGGGGCACGAAATGCTTCGGCGCTGGGGCGTAGGTTCGCCGGCACGCTGGCGCACGACTTAGGCAAGGCCGGTCTCGTCGTCGTCTCGGGGCTGGCGCGCGGGATCGACGCGGCAGCGCATGAGGGCACGCTGGACAGCGGCACCTGCGCGGTGGTCGCGGGCGGCGTCGACAATATCTATCCGCCGGAGAACGCCAGGCTTTACGAGGCCATCCGGGCGCAGGGCTGCATCGTCTCCGAGATGCCGCTCGGCCAGGCGCCGCAGGCGCGGCACTTCCCGCGCCGCAACCGCATCATCTCGGGGCTTTCGCGCGGCGTCGTCGTGGTTGAGGCGGCGGAGGGATCCGGTTCGCTGATCACCGCGAACTTCGCGCTGGAACAGGGCCGCGAGATCTTCGCGGTGCCGGGCTCGCCGCTCGATCCGCGCGCCAAGGGCGCCAACCGGCTGCTGCGCGAGGGCGCGACGCTGACCGAAAGTGCGCAGGATGTGCTGGCCGGGCTACGCCCGATCCTGGGCCACGATTTCCGCGAACCGGGCCGCGGGGAGCCGGCGCCGCCGCCCGCCGCGAGCGAGGCGGAGGCCGACAAGGTCCGGGCCAAAGTCGAGGAGGCGCTGGGGCCGGCGCCCGTCCCGGTGGACGAGCTGGTGCGGATTTGCGGGGCGCCGGTGGCGGCGGTTCTGACTATTTTGCTGGAAATGGAACTGGCGGGCAGAATCGTCCGCCATCCGGGCAATCAGGTGTCCTGGGCCTGACCGCCCAGATGCTTGGCCTCGATGGCCGCCAGCCCCAGCAGATGGGCGAGCAGGCCCTGGCCCTGGCTCAGCGCGATTTTCCTAAGCGATTCAAGCATCTCGCGGGTGTAACGCGCGGATTCTTCCGGACTGACTTGGGAGGGCGTCAGGCCGGGTGGAGGCCTGCCGCCCCGGACATAGGAGGCCATGGGATCGCGCATTCTGCGGGCCCGCAGAGACTAGGGAGGCGTCGCCGATATTGCAACTTATAGTATTTATCAACGCCAATATCTGCCAGTTTCACAACCTTCGGTTTCATCGCTCGGGCATGTCCGGCGTTGACACTCGTCCGCCGCTCCTATCAGTGTCCCGCCGCCTTTCGGGGCCGGGCCCCGATTTGGCAGGTATTTCACGATCCGGCGCTGCCGGGCGAACAGGCCGAGTACCCCACACCTCATGAACGTCGTCGTCGTCGAATCCCCCGGCAAGGTCAAATCGATCAACAAGTACCTGGGCGCGGGCTACAAGGTCCTGGCCAGCTTCGGGCATATCCGCGACCTGCCCTCCAAGGACGGGTCGGTGAAGCCGGACGACGATTTCTCCATGATCTGGGAGGTCGACGAGCGGGCCGCCAAGCGCATCAAGGACATCGCCGACGCCGTGAAGGGCGCGGACAAGCTGATCCTCGCCACCGATCCGGACCGCGAGGGCGAGGCGATCTCCTGGCATGTGCTGGAGGTCCTGAAGCAGAAGAAGGCGCTCGGCCACGCCAAGGTGGAGCGCGTCGCGTTCAACGCCGTGACCAAGTCCGCCATCCTGGAGGCCATCGCCCATCCGCGCGAGATCAATGCCGAGCTGGTCGACGCCTATATGGCGCGCCGGGCGCTCGACTACCTCGTCGGCTTCACGCTGTCGCCGGTGCTGTGGCGCAAGCTGCCGGGCGCGCGCTCGGCGGGGCGGGTGCAATCGGTGGCGCTCAGGCTCGTGGTCGACCGCGAGGTCGAGATCGAGGCGTTCAAGGCGCAGGAATATTGGAGCATCGACGCCGACGTGCTGGTGCCGAACGGGACGTTCAAGGCGCGGCTGACGCAGCTGGGCGGCGAGAAGCTCGACAAGCTGTCGCTGAAGACCGAGGCCGAGGCGAGCGCCGCGGTGGCGGCGATCAACGCGCAGCGCTTCGCGATCGAGAGCGTCGAGAGCAAGCCGGTCAAGCGCCACCCGGCCCCGCCCTTCATCACATCGACCTTGCAGCAGGAGGCCTCGCGCAAGCTCGGCTTCGGCGCCAAGCGGACGATGCAGATCGCGCAGGGGCTGTACGAAGGCGTCGACATCGGCGGCGAAACCGTGGGCCTCATCACCTATATGCGCACCGACGGCATCGTGATGGTGCCCGAGGCCGTCGCCGAAGCGCGCGCGACCATCGGTTCGCGCTATGGCCAGAGATATGTGCCGAGCGCGCCGCGTCTCTACACCTCCAAGGCCAAGAACGCGCAGGAAGCGCATGAGGCGATCCGCCCGACGCTGTTCGAGCGCACGCCGGAAGAGGTTTCGAAATACATCGATGGCGATGCCGCCAGGCTCTACGAGCTGATCTGGAAGCGCGCCATCGCGAGCCAGATGGAAAGCGCCGAGCTGGAGCGCACCACGGTCGACGTCGCGAGCGCCGACAAGAAGATCGTGCTGCGCGCCACCGGCACGGTGACGCTGTTCGACGGTTTCCTGACGCTCTACCAGGAGGGCAAGGACGACGAGTCCGATGAGGATGGGTCGCGGTTGCCGAAGGTCGCGGCCGGCGAGCCGGCCAGAATCGAGAACGTCGCCTCGGCGCAGCACTTCACCGAGCCGCCGCCGCGCTATTCCGAGGCGAGCCTGGTGCGCAAGCTGGAGGAGCTCGGCATCGGCCGGCCTTCGACCTATGCGACCATCCTGTCTGTGCTGCGCGACCGCAATTATGTGCGGCTGGACCGCGGGCGGTTCTATCCGGACGACAAGGGGCGGCTGGTGACGGCGTTCCTCGCGACCTATTTCCCGCGCTATGTCGAATACGGCTTCACCGCCGATCTCGAAGAGCAGCTCGACGAGGTCTCGGCCGGCGAGCTCGACTGGAAACAGCTGCTGCGCGATTTCTGGCGCGACTTTTCGGCGGCGGTCGGCGGAACCAAGGACCTCAAGATCAAGAACGTCATCGACGAGATGAACGCGATCCTGGGGCCGCATATCTTCCCGCCCAACGCCGACGGCTCCAATCCGCGCGTCTGCCCGAGTTGCGGCAAGGGCGAGTTGAGCCTCAAGCTCGGCCGCTTCGGCGCCTTCGTCGGCTGCTCGAACTATCCGGAGTGCCGCTTCACCCGGCAGCTCGGCCAGAGCAACGAGGCGGCGGCGGCCGCCCAGCCGCGCGAATTGGGGCTCGATCCCGAGACCGGCGAGAAGGTGTCGCTGCGCAGCGGCCGCTTCGGGCCTTACGTCCAGCTCGGCGAAGGCAAGGAGCCGAAACGCTCCGGCATTCCCAAGGGCACGGAAGTCGAAAACGTCGACCTGCCCTATGCGCTGAAGCTGCTGGCGCTGCCGCGCGAGGTGGGTCTGCATCCGGAGAGCGGCAAGCCGATCACCGCGAATTTCGGCCGCTTCGGGCCTTACGTCGCGCATGACGGGATGTATGCCTCACTGGAAGCGCCGGAGGACGTGTTCACCGTCGGCATCAACCGCGCCGTCGACCTGATCGCGGAGAAGAAGAACAATCCGCGCCAGCGCCGCGGGCCGCAAGCGCTGAAGGAGCTCGGCAAGGACGCCTCGGGCACGGAGATCAAGCTGATGAAGGGCCGCTATGGGCCTTACGTCACCGACGGTTCGGTCAATGCGACGGTGCCCGATGCCGACAATGCCGAGGCCATCACGCTGGAACAGGCGCTGGCGCTGATCAGTGATCGTGCCGCCAAAGGCGGCGGCAAGAAGAAGAGACCCGCCAAGGCCGCCGCCAAGCCGAAGAAAGAGGCGAAGGCGAAGAAGGAGCCGAAGGCCAAGGCGGAAAAACCGGCGGCGGCTCCGAAGAAGAAGGCCGCGCCGAAGAAGAAGCCCGAACCGGTGGCCGGCGAGTAGACCTTGGCGAAGAAACCACAGCCCGGCAACGCGCCTCGTCTCGACAAGGCGCGGGTGCTCGCGCTTCTGAACGAGACGCCGAACGCCACCAAGCGCGACCTGTCGCGCGCGCTGGGCGTGAAGGGCTCGGACCGCATCGCGCTCAAGCGCATCCTCAAAGAGCTCGAAGAGGACGGTGCCATCGCGGGCAATCGCCGCCGCGGCTATGCCCCGCCGGGCTCGCTGCCGGACGTCGCGGTGCTGGAGATCACCGGCCAGGATGCCGATGGCGAGCTGCTGGCGCGGCCGCAGAAATGGGAATCCAACGAGGAGCCGCCGACGATCTATGTCGTGCCCGCGCGGGACGACAAAGGTCCCGCTCTAGGCGCCGGCGAGCGCGTGCTGGCGCGGCTGGAACGCGCCGAGCACGGCTACGAGGCGCGGGTCATCAAGCGGCTGGGCGCCAGCGTGCACCGTGTGCTGGGCGTGCTGCATGTGCGGCCGGAAGGGCTGCGCATCGCGCCGATCGACCGCAAGAGCCGCACGGATTTCGCGGTGGAGACCAGAGACCGCGGCGGGGCCGAACACAACGAACTCGTGCTGGCCGAGCCGCTGGCCGGACGCGCCTCGGGGTTTCCCCGCGCGAAAGTGCTCGAGCGGCTGGGCAGCATGAACGCGCCCAGGACCGTCAGCCTGATCGCGATCCACGCCCATGGCATTCCGACGGAATTTCCGAAAGAGGTGATCGACGAGGCGAAGGCCGCGACGCCGCCCGATCCGCGTACCCGCACCGACCTGCGCGCCATTCCGCTCGTCACCATCGATCCGGAGGACGCGCGCGATCACGACGACGCGGTGTGGGCGGGGCCGGACGACGATCCGAAGAATCCGGGCGGCTATATCGCCCTCGTCGCCATCGCCGATGTCGCACACTATGTGACCCCGGGTTCTGCATTGGACCGCGAGGCTTATAAGCGCGGCAACTCGGCGTACTTCCCCGACCGCGTCGTGCCGATGCTGCCGGAACATCTTTCGGCCGATCTGTGCTCGCTGAAGGAGGGCGTGGATCGCGCCTGCCTCGCGGTGCGGATGACCTTCGACAAAAACGGCAAGAAGCGGCGGCAGGAATTCATCCGCGGCGTGATGCGCTCGGCGGCGCGGCTGACCTACCGGCAGGCGCAGCTTGCCTTCGACGGCAAGCCGGATGCGGCGATGTCGGCCATCGCCAAGGCGACGTTGAAGGATGTGTGGGCTTGTTATCAGGTGCTGACGCAGGAGCGGAAGCAGCGCGATCCGCTCGATCTAGACCTGCCGGAGCGGCGCATCGTGCTCGGGCCGGACGGCAAGGTTGCGTCGATCGCGTTCCGCGAACGACTCGAATCGATGAAGCTGATCGAGGAGTTCATGGTGCTCGCCAATGTCGCGGCGGCCGAGGTTCTGGAGCAGCGCAAGACGCCGCTGATCTACCGCGTCCACGACCGGCCGTCGCAGGAGAAGCTGTTCGGCTTCTCGGACTTCCTGCGCACCATCGGGCTCGGCTTCGCCAAGGGCCAGGTGCTGAGGCCCGGCGTGTTCAACCGCATCCTCGGCCAGGCCAAGGGCGGGCCGCACGAGGCGGTGATGAACGACGTGGTGCTGCGCACCCAGGCGCAGGCCGTCTATGCGCCCGAGAATGTCGGGCATTTCGGATTGAATCTCGCGAAATACGCGCATTTCACCTCGCCGATAAGGCGCTATGCCGATCTCATCGTGCATCGCGCGCTGGTGAAGGCGCATGGCTTCGGCGAGGGCGGGCTGACCGACCGCGAGGAAGCACGCCTGGGCGAGATCGCCGAGCACATCTCGATGACCGAGCGGCGGGCAATGGCGGCGGAGCGGGATTCGACCGACCGCTATGTCGCGGCGTTCATGCAGGACCGGGTGGGCGCGCAGTTCGATGCGCGCATCACGGGCGTGACGCGGTTCGGGCTTTTTGTTCGCCTGGCGGATTGCGGCGCCGAGGGCCTGCTGCCGATCCGGGCGCTGGGCGCGGAGTTCTTCAAGCATGACGAGAAGGCGCATGCCCTCGTCGGCGACCGCACGCGCACGGCGTACAAGCTCGGCGACATCGTGGCCGTGCGGCTGGCGGAAGCGGCGCCCTTGACCGGCGGGCTGCGCTTCGATCTTGCCGAAGCGTCAACCGCGCCACGCGGACAGACGCCGCGGTTCAAGACGCAGCATCGCGGCCGGAAGCGGCGGTAGCGTTCCTTCAATTCCAGAGCTGTCATGGCCCGCGAATGCGGGCCACCCAGGTGACACCGGCATCCTTTCTCAGGCGGTGACGTGGACGAACCCACCGGCGCTTTACCGCTTTCAACTGGGTGGCCCGCATTCGCGGGCCATGACAATTGGGGGCTGTGTGAAAAGCGTTCGGAAAATGCCTTAGAGTATTTCCATGGCCATTTTCGATTCCGACAATGAGAAGATCACCCAGCAGCCGTTGCGTCCCAAGGATGCGGCGACGCTCGTCCTGGTGAAGCGCGGCGGCGGCAGCCCACGCGTGCTGATGGGGCTGCGTCCCGGCTCCATGGCGTTCATGGCGAACAAATATGTGTTTCCCGGCGGGCGGATCGATCCCGGCGACCTTCGCATCCGTTCGGCATCGGAGCTTCGCCCCGAGGTCGCGGCGCGGGCCGGCGTCGGGCCGGCGCGGGCGCGCGGGCTGGCGCTGGCCGCGATCCGCGAAACCTTCGAGGAAACCGGCATCCTGGTGGGCGAGCGCGCCGAGAAAACGCCGCGCACGCGCGCGCCGGCCTGGGCCAGGTTCTTCGCCCATAAGGTGATGCCAAGGCTCGATGCGCTGGAGATGATCGCGCGCGCGATCACGCCGCCCAACCGCACGCGCCGCTTCGACGCGCGGTTCTTCATGGCCGACGCCGACGTCATCGCGCACCAGATCGATGCGGCCGAGAACGAGGAATTGCTCAAGCCGACCTGGCTGACGCTGGACGAGGCGCGCGCGCTGGACCTGCCGAGCATCACACGCACGGTGATGGACGAGGTCGAGGCGCGGATCGCCGGCGACACGGCGCGGCCGGTGCCGTTCTACCGCTTCGCGCGCGGCAAGCCGTCGCTGGTGCATATTTAATGGCGGGCGAACGCATTGCCGCCCGTCGACACGCTGCCGCTACCGACCCCGATGCGTTCGCCCGCGATGATGGCTGAATCCCACAAGCGGCTGAGCCTGCTCGCCATCCTCTCGACCTGCGGCGCATTCGCGGTCGGGATCGGGCTGACGCTGCCGCTTCTGTCGCTGATCCTCGAGCGGCGCGGCTTCCCGGGGACGGTCAACGGCCTCAACCTGGCGACCGCCGGCCTCGCCGCCTTCGTCATCACGCCGCAAGTGCCGCGCCTGATGCGCCGCTTCGGGACCGCGCCCTATCTCTGCGGCTCGCTCGCGATTTCGGCCCTGGCGCTGATCGGCCTCTATGCCGCGCCGTCGCTGTGGTTCTGGTTTCCGCTGCGCTTCGTGCTGAGCCTGGGGCTCAACGGATTGTTCGTCGCTAGCGAATTCTGGATCAACCAGCTCGCCGACGAGACCAATCGCGGCCGCTATGTCGCGCTCTACGGCATCGCGATCTCGGGCGGGTTCGGCGTGGGGCCGGCGATCCTCTATGTCATGGGGACGCAAGGCGTCGCGCCCTTCGCGGCCGGCTCGGCCATGCTGCTGCTCGCGCTCGTGCCGGTGCTGATCGCGCGCAAGGAAGCGCCGCAGCTGCATGAGGAGAAAGGCGCCGGCGTGCTCGGGGCGGTGCGGGCGGCGCCGGCGCTGCTGTCGGCGGCGCTGGTGTTCGGGATGCTGGACGCGGGGCTCTACGGCCTGTTTCCGGTCTATGCGGTGCGCTCGGGCTACAGCGAGGCGCATGCGGCGCTCGCCGTGGCGGCGACCTCGCTGGGCAGCATGGCGTTCCAGTATCCGCTGGGGATGCTGGCCGACCGCTTCGACCGCCGCGCGCTGCTGATGGTTTGCGTCGGCGCGGGGGTCGTCGGCGCGGCGGCGACGCCTTTCGTGATCGCCCTGCCCGCCGCGACCTATGCGCTGCTGTTCGTCTGGGGCGGGCTGGTGATGGGCGTCTACACGATCGGGCTGACCCTGGTGGGCGAGCGCTTCCGGGGTACGGAGCTCGCGAGCGCCAACGCGGCCTATGTAATGCTCTATGCGGTGGGCCTCCTGGCCGGGCCCACGGTCGAGGGATTCGCCCTGGATGGCTGGAATCCGACCGGGCTGACGGCCGCCCTGGCCGGCATCAGCCTGATTTATCTGGCCTTTCTTATGGTCCGGCGGCACCGCGCGGCTTGACATTGGGGCCTTGGCGGCTAAATTCCCGGCCCTTCGACGGACCACCAGGAGTTTCCCATGGCGAAGCCCACCACGGCCAAGATCAAGCTCAATTCGGGCGGCGGCACGGGATTCTATTACGTGACCAAGAAGAACACGCGCACCATGACCGAGAAGTTCAAGATCCGGAAATACGATCCAGTGCTGCGCAAGCATGTCGAGTTCAACGAAGGCAAGATCAAGTAGCGCCTATTCCGCCGCGGCCTTCGCGCCGCGCGCCACTTCCACCCGCTGCACGAAACCGGCGATGGTGCCGGCGACCGTCGGGATGACCCCGAGCGGCAGGTCGTGGCCCCAGCCTTCGATCTCATTGTATTCGCTGCCTGGAATGACGCTGGCCGTGTGGCGGCCGGCCTCCACCTTGATCAGCATGTCGGCGGTGCCGTGCATCACCAGCGCCGGCAGCTTCAGCGTCTTGAGCCGCTCGGTGCGCGGCGGGCTCGTCACGATCGCGGCGTAGTGGCGGCTTGAGCCTTCCGGATAGAAGCTGCGGTCGTAGTTGAGGCCGATGAGTTCGCCGAGCTGCGTCTCGTCGAACGGCCAGGCGGTCGAGGCGTAGCTGCGCCGCCCCTTCAGCGCATGGGCGATCACCGTGGCGCGGTCGGTCGCCGGCGCGGGCGTGGTGAGCGCCGCCATCGCCTCGGGGCTCGACGGCGGCAGCGACGGATCGGAGGTGGTCGAGAAGATCGAGATCAGCGAGCGCGCCTTCTTCGGATGATCGAGCACCACGAGCTGCGCGATCATCCCGCCCATCGAGGCACCGGCGATATGCGCGCTGTCGATGCCGAGCGCATCGAGCAATCCCGCCGCGTCGGACGCCAGGTCGGCCAGCGTGTAGGGCACGTCGGGCTTGTTGCCGGCGCGCGCGGCGGCGCGGACATCCGGCAGGATGCCGTGCCATTTCTGCGACAGGCCGACGTCGCGGTTGTCGAAGCGGATGACGCGCAATCCGGCGGCCTCCAGGCCCTTGTGGAATTCCTCCGGCCAGGAGGTCAATTGGCTGCCGAAGCCGTTGATGAAAAGGAAGGGAATGCCGTCGCGCGGACCGGTGTCCTCGTATTCGATCTCGATGCCGTTGGCGCGGATCCTGGCCATGCGTCCCTCCCGATATTTCGAAGAAGCTTAGCGGCGATGCGTTCCTTGACAAGTGGCGGGGCGGACCGGAGGTTGCGGCCCCAACGCCCACGGATACGATGCGCCGCGCCCTCGACAGACTGGCCAACGAGACTTTCGACCTGCTGATCGTCGGCGGCGGGGTGACGGGCGCCTGCGTGACGCGCGACGCGGCGATGCGGGGGCTGAAGGTTGCCCTGGTCGAGAAGAACGATTTCGCCGGCGCGACCAGCGCGCACAATTCCAAGCTGGTGCATGGCGGGCTGCGCTATCTGCGCAATTTCGAGCTCGGGCTGGTGCGGGAGTCCTTGAAGGAGCGGCGCATCTGGCAGCGCATCGCGCCGCATCTGGTCCATCCCCTGCCCTTCCTGGTGCCGCTCTATGGCGGCGGATTCCAGGCGCGCGCGACGCTCGGCGCAGGGCTGACGCTGTACGATATACTCTCATTCGACAAGGGATGGCTGAGCGATCCCGACCAACGGCTTCCCAATCACGATTGGCTGAACCGGCGCGACGCGCTCGCCGCCGAGCCGGTGCTGGAGGGGCCGGGGCTGATGGGAGCCTACCGCTATTACGATGCGCAGATGTACGCGCCGGAGCGGCTGGCGCTGGATTGCCTGATCGACGCGGACGACGAGGGCGCGGCCATCGCGAACTATGTCGCGGCGGAGAAGATCCTTGTGCGCGACGGCCATGTGGAAGGCTGCACGGTGCGCGATACGGTCGGCGGCGCCGCGTTCGACGTGCGCGCCGAGGCGACGCTGGTCGCGGCAGGACCCTGGGCGGACATTTTCCTGGAACAGGCGCTGGGCAGGCCGGCGTCGCACAAGCTGCTGCGCTCCAAGGGCATCCATGTGCTGGTGCCGACGATGACCAAGACCAATGCGCTGACGGTCGCGGCCGGCGGCGGGCATTTCTTCGTGCTGCCCTGGCACGGCCATACCCTGCTCGGCACCACCGATACGGCGTTCCAGAGCGAGCCCGGCTCGGTCGGCGTGAGCGAGGGCGACATCGCGGGCTTCTTCGCCTTCATCAACAAATACCTGCCCGGCGCGAAACTCGTGCGCGGCGAGGTCGAGCATTTCTACGCGGGCCTCAGGCCGCTGGTGGACGACGGGTCCGGCGACACCTATGGCGCGAGCCGCCGCGCCGAACTGGTCGATCACGGGACAAGCGACGGGATGGACGGCTTGTTCTCCGCCATCGGCGGCAAATGGACCACCTCGCGCGACCTGGCGCGGGGCGTGGTCGACACCATCGTGGAGAAACTGTCGCTGAAGGCGGCGGAGTGCGAGACCGACGAAGAGCCGACGGCGGGCGGCGATGTCGGACGCTTCGCCGATTTCCTGGCGGCGCAGAAGAAAGAGCATGGCGACCTGCCGAGCATCGAGCACCTGGCGCGGATGTACGGGACGCGGCTGCCCGACATGCTGGCGGAGGCGAACAACCGGCCGGAGCTGCGCGGTGCCATCGGCAGGGCCGGCGATATCGGGGCGCAGGTGCTGTTCGCGGTGCGCGAGGAGATGGCGCTGACGCTGTCCGATGTCGTGATGCGGCGCACCTGCATGGGCCAGATCGGCGCGCCGCCGCCCGAAGCGCTGGAAGAGGCGGCACGGATCATGGCCGCAGAACTGGGCTGGAGCGCGGAGCGGCAGGCGGCGGAGATCGCGGCGCTCGCGCCCTCTTTCGCCACGCGCGAGTCGACATGAGCGCCTTCGCGGTGGTCAATCCGCGCTCGGCCAACGGACGCACCGGGCGCGAGTGGGAGGCCATCGCGCGCGCGCTTCGCCAAGTCTATCCGAGTCTCAGCGTCGGCTTCAGCGAGGGACGCGGCGACGTCACGCGGCTGGTGCGCCAGGCGCTGGACGACGGGCATGAGGAGATCGTCGCGGTCGGCGGCGACGGCACGATCAACGAAGCGGTCAACGGCATGTTCTGCGCCGAGGGGGCGATCGCGCCCGATGCGGTGTTCGCCTTCGTCACCAGCGGCACGGGCGGCGACTTCCGCAAGAGCTTCGGCATCGCGGCGGGCGCCGAGGCGGCCGTGGCGCGGCTGGGCAAGGCGCCGGTCCGCGCCGTCGATATCGGACGCGTGTCGTGCCTGAGCGCCAAGGGCGCGCCGACCACGCGCTATTTCATCAACATCGCGTCCTTCGGCCTGTCGGGCCTGATCGTGGAATCCGTCAACCGGTCGCGGATCGCCAAGCTGTTCGGCGGCTCCTTCGCCTTCGCGTTCCACAGCGTGCTGGGGATGCTGCGCTACCGCGACGCGCCGGTGCGGCTGATCGTGAACGGCGCGGACGACGCGAAGGCGGCGATCTCCACCGTCGCGGTCGCCAACGGCCAGTATTTCGGCGGCGGCATGCGGGTGGCGCCGGACGCCAGGACGAGCGACGGACTGTTCGACGTGGTGGTGATGCAGGCCGCGCCCAAGGGCGCATCGCTGGCCGGGCTGAAACTGATCTATAGCGGCGAGCATGTGCACCAGCCGAACGTCCATGTGGTGCGCGGGACGCATGTCGTGGCGGCGCCGGTTGCGGAGACCGCCGGGCGGCCGGTGTGGATCGAGACCGACGGCGAAATGGCGGGGCGCCTGCCGGCGACGTTCGACATATTGCCGGGGGCGCTGAATTTGCGATGCTGAGAACGCGATGACCATCGAACGCAGCAGGATCCGTTGGAACGGCTGGGGCTGGGCGGCGCATGCGGACGAGCTCGCGGGGCGCGAGGAGGTCTGGACCTGGCTGGCGGGCGAACTCGGCATGCCGGCGCTGCTGGCGACGCCGGCGCGGCCGCTCGAAAGCATCGCGCTGGTGCCGTCGCGGCTGCCGCCGGAGGCGGCCGAGCGATTCGCCCGCATCGTCGGCGCCGAGCGCGTCACGGGCGAGCCGTTCGAGCGCGGCGCCCACGCGCTGGGCAAGAGCTATCACGACCTCGTGCGGCTGCGGGCGGGCGATCTGTCGAACGCGCCGGACGCCGTGCTCTATCCGCGCGGCGCCGAGGAAGTTCTGGGCGTGCTGCAGGCGGCGTCCGAGCTCGGCGTCGCCGTGGTGCCGTTCGGCGGCGGCACCAGCGTGGTCGGCGGCGTGACGGCGGCGAAGGGCGCGTTCAAATCGGTGGTGACGCTCGATCTGACCGGCATGGACCGGGTGATCGCGATCGATCCGGTATCGCTGACCGCGACGGTCGAGGCCGGCATCTACGGCCCGGCGCTGGAGAAGGCGCTGGCGGCCAAGGGATTCACGCTCGGGCATTTCCCGCAGTCCTTCGAATTCTCGACGCTGGGCGGCTGGATCGCGCATCGCGGCGCGGGCCAAAGTTCGAGCGGCTACGGACGCAGCGAGAACTGGCTGGTGGGCGCCAAGCTCGCGACGCCGCGCGGCGTGCTGAGCGTCGGCGGCTTTCCGTCCTCGGCGGCGGGACCGCAGCTTGTCGATCTGGCGCTCGGCTCGGAGGGCGCGTTCGGCGTGGTGACGGAGGCGACGCTGCGCATCCGCCCGGTGCCGGCCGTGCGCGACTATCGCGGCTATCTCTTCCGCGACTTCGCGGGCGGCGCGGCGGCGATCCGCGAAGCGGTGCAGAGCGGCATCGGCTTCACCATGCTGCGGCTTTCCGATGTGGCGGAGACGCGGTTCTATCGCGCCTTCGGCGGCGTGGGCAAGAAGCGCGGGCTCTCCGACCGGATCGCGCAGATGGTGCTCGATTCCCGCGGTTTCGACGACAAGGCCTGCGCAATGATCGCGGGCTTCGAGGGCGCGCAGGCCGCGGTAGGCGGCGCGCGCAAAGCGTTCGAGGCCATCGTGCAGAAGCATCGCGCGATGAGGCTCGGCGAAGGCCAGGGCAAGCGCTGGCTGGCGGGGCGGTTCCACGGGCCCTATCTGCGCGATCCGATGCTGGAGCGCGGCGTCGGCGTCGATACGCTGGAGACCGCGACGCGCTGGTCGAACGTCGAGACGCTGCATGTCGCGGTGCGCGATGCCTTGGAGAAGGCGATCCGCGAGAACGCGCCGCGCGACGGCGCGCATGGCGTGGTGCAATGCCATATCAGCCATTCCTATCCCGACGGTGCGAGCCTCTATTTCACCTATATCTTCGCGCGCGCGCTGGAGAACGAGGTCGGGCAATGGCGCGCGATCAAGGCGGCGGCGTCGGACGCGATCGTCGCCAATGGCGGCACGATCAGCCATCACCACGGCGTCGGCGAGGATCACCTGGCGTGGATCGCCAAGGAAAAAGGCGCGCTCGGGATCGACGTGCTGCGTGCGGTGAAGATGGCGCTGGATCCGAAGGGCGTGATGAATCCGGGGAAGCTGATTCCGTAATTTCCTCCCCCGCTGTTGCGGGGGAGGAAAGAGGTGGCTTACGCCGGCGCGGTGACGCCTTCTTTCACCGCGGCCGCGGCGGCGGAGACCGCTTCGCGGGCCTTGGGGATCAGGCTGCGCATGCTGAAGAAGCCGTGCACCATGCCGGGATAGTTCACATAGGTCACCGCAACGCCGGCGGCGTCGAGCTTGTCGGCGTAGTCCTTGCCCTCGTCGCGCAAGGGATCGAAACCGGCGGTCACCACATAGGCCGGCGGCAGGCCGCTCAGGTCGGCGCACAGCAAGGGCGAGAGGCGCGGGTCGCCGCGATGCGCGGCGTCGGGCGCGTAGAGCCGCGTGAACCAGTCCATGCTCTCTTTCTCCAGGAAATACCCCCTGGCGTTCTCGCGCATCGAACGCGTCTCGGCGGCGGCGCCGAGCTGGGTCACGGGATAGATCAGGAGCTGGAAGGCGATCTGTGGCCCGCCTTCGATCTTCGCGAGCTGGCACACCACGGCTGCGAGATTGCCGCCGGCGCTGTCGCCGCTGACGGCGAGGCGTTTCGGGTCGATACCGAATTCCGATGCATGCGCCGCGACGTAGCGCGTGGCGGCGAAACAGTCGTCCACCGCGGCGGGAAAGGGATGCTCGGGCGCCAGGCGATAGTCGACCGAGACGACGCGGCAGCCGCTGCCGTTCGCCAGGCAGCGGGAAAGATCGTCATGGCTGTCGAGATCGCCGATGACGAAGCCGCCGCCATGGTAGAAGATGAGGCCGGGCAGTACCTCCGCGCTCTCGCCGAGCGGGGTGTAGACGCGGACCGCGATGTCTCCGGCGGGGCCGGGGACGGCGCGGCTCTCGATGCGGCCGATGGGCGTTTCGCCGCCGCGGAAGATGCTGGCGCGCATCGCGGCGCGCGCCGCCTGCGGCCCGATCTCATGCAGCTTGGGCAGCTTCAGCGCCGCCATCTGGTCGAGAATGTTGCGGACATGGACGTCGAGGGACATTCATCTATCTCCTAACAAACTGTCATCCCCGCCGAGCGAACGAAGTGAGCGAGGGGAAGGGGGCCCAGGTGGTCGAGACAAACGCGACGCTGGAAATTGGTTCGATATTCCTTCTGCGCCACCGGACGTTTGCACCGCCTGGGTCCCCTTCCCTCGCTTCATGCGCTTCGCGCCTGAAGCTCGCCGGGGATGACATCCATATATCCCTACCCCAGCATCGCCGCGACGGCCTTGACCGCGCCGGCGAGCGCCTCGCGCGCCTGGGGCAGGATCGCCTGGAAATAGATGAAGTCGTGCACCATGTCGGTAAAGTCGGCGACCTCGACCTTCACGCCCGCGGCACGCAGCTTGTCGGCATATTGCATGCCCTCGTCATGCAAGGGGTCGTAGCCGCCGAGCATGACATAGGCGGGCGGCAGGCCCGAAAGGTCCTTGGCGCGCAAGGGCGAAATCCTCGGATCGCTGCGATCGGCGTCGGCGGGGAGGTAGCTCGCATAGAACCAGTCGAGCGTGTCCTTTTCGAGGAAATAGCCGACGGCGAATTCACGCATCGAGGCGGTCTCCTCGCCCACCTGCACCACCGGAAACAAAAGCATCTGGGCGGCGAGATTGATGCCGCCCCTGGCCTTGGCGAGCTGGGCCACTTCGGCCGCCAGCGCGCCGCCGGCGCTGTCGCCGCCGACCGCGACGCGGTTGGCATCGACGCCGATCTCCGCCGCGTTCTCCGCGATCCAGGCGACGACGGCGAAGGCATCGTCGAGCGCGGCGGGGAATTTGTGCTCCGGCGCGAGGCGGTAGTCGACCGAGATCACGCGCAGGCCGCCCTCGTTCGCCATGATGCGGCAGAGGCCGTCCACGACATCGACGCTGCCGATGACGAAGCCGCCGCCGTGATAATAGACGAGCGTCGGCATCGCTTCCTTGCCCGCCGCGACCGGCGTGTAGACGCGCACGGGAATGCCGCCGGCGGCGCTGGGCACGGTGACGTTCTCGGTCTTGCCGACGGGCACGTCGCGCGGGCCGACCATCTGCATCATCGCGGCCATCTGCTCGCGGCCGGCGACGGCGCCGACCTCCTGGAGCTTGGGCATGCCGGCGGCCTTCATCTGGTCGAGAAGGCTCTTGACGATGGGATCGAGCGGCATGGGGTTCCGGGTGCCAAGTTGCGGACCGGGAGTGTGAGGGCAAGCGCGCGCGCCGCGCAAGGTGGGAGGGACTCTACCCTCCCCTTGAGGGGTCCGCACGCTGGCGCTACTGACCCCTCAAGGGGAGGGTAGGTTCAATTCAGCGTCACCGGGCAGAGCGGATCGAGGCGGTTTTCGGCGATGTCGTCCAGCAAGGCGCAAAGCGCCAGCCAGAACTGCGCCCGGTCGCGGGCGCCTTCGGCCTCGAAGCACAGGACCGCGCGCCGCGCATAGTCGCGCGCGCCCGTGCCATGCTCGTCGACCAGGTCGGCCGCGATGCGGCACATGTCGTCGGCCGTCAGAAGGGTCGTCGCGTGCATGGCGTCATCTCAGCAGAAAGACCTGAGCGCCAAGTTAATGCTTTGCGCCGGCCCGAAAATACGCATTTTCTACGCACCCGCGTTGCGCGCGGAAAGCTACGGAATCTCGATCACCTCGGGATCGGGCGATGCGGCGAACAGCTTGTCGACCAGCGCGCGGCGGCGATCCATCGTGGCGCGCTGGTTCACATAGCCCTTGTCGGTGATCTCGTGGCCGTCGACCGAAGGCGGCTCGGCCATGAGGATGACGCGCTTGATGCGCGACGCCGATCCCGTCTGTGCGCGATTATAGGCGGCGAATTTCTCGGCGACGAAGGCGCGGACCTTTTCGTCCTTCACGATCTCGGCGGGATCGGATTTGCCGCTGAGCGCGGCCGCCGCGGCGGCGACCGGCCAGGCGAGCAGGCCGACGAAAGGCTTGTCCTGGCCGCAGACCACGCAGTCGAAGATCAGCGGCGAGGCGGCGGCGACGGCCTGCGCGCGGAGCGTGCCGGCGCTGACCCAGGTGCCGCTGTCGAGCTTGAAATCCTCCGTCACGCGGCCGTCGAAGACCAGGCCCTGCGCCGGATCGTTTTCATCGATGAAGCGGGCGGCGTCGCCGAGGCTGTAGAAACCTTCCTCATCGAACGCAGCGGCGGTGAGGTCGGGGCGCTTGTGATAGCCGGGCGTGACGGTGGGGCCTTTCACGCGCACTTCGAGCTTGCTGCCATTGGGCACCAGCTTGAGCGTGATGCCGGGCAGCGGCAGGCCGATCAGCCCGACGCGCTCGGTGATCCAGTGGACCACGGTGACGCCCTGGGTCTCGGTCGCGCCGTACATCGTCGTCATCGGGATGCGCTCGCCGGTGGAGGCGACGGCGAGGGCCTGGAAGCGCTCATAGATGTCCTGGCTGAGCGTCGCGCCGCCATAGCCGGCCATGCGCAGCTTCTTGAAGACGTGGTCGCGCAGGCTCTCGTCACGCTCCATCGCGTCGCACAGCCAGCCGAAGGCGATGGGCGCGGTGCCGATGCCGAGCGGGACGATGTCGCGCAGGTTGCGGATGGTCTCGTCGAACAGGCCGGGAACCGGCTTGCCGGCGTCGAGATAGATCGTGCCGCCGGCGTTGATCTGGTTGTTGAAGCCGATATTGCCGGCGCTGATATGGTTCCACGGCATCCATTCCAGGCTCTGCGGGATTTCGTCCGGATTGGGCGGCTCGGTGCGCAGCGCCTCCTGCGCCGCGATCACCGCGCACATCATGCCATGGGTCTGCACCACGCCCTTGGGCATGCCGGTCGAGCCCGAGGTGAAGAGATATTTCGCCGTCGTGTCGTGATCGATCGCATCCAGCGCCTTTGGGACGTCGGGTGAGGGATTGGTGCGGATCAGGTCTTCGTACGACGTCGTCTCGCGGCCGGGGACCGGCATCGCGGTCACGACCTCGACCTTTTCGAGAGGGAGCGCGGCGAGCGCGCGGGCGTAGAGCGGGCCCTGCTCCGCGAAGATCATCTTGGGCTCGGCGACGGCGAAGACGTGTTTCAGCTTGGAGTGATCGCCGGACATCAGCGAATAGGCGACGGAGACCGGCGCGACGGGAACGCCGGCGAACATCGCCCCCAGCATCATCGTGGCGTGGCGGATCGAGTTGCCCGACAGGATCATGAGCGGCGTGTCGGCGTTCAGGCAGCGGCTGAGCAGCGCCTGCGCGATGGCCTGGGCGCGTTCGTACATCTCGCCATAGGTGATGAAGCGCCACTCGCCGGTCTTGCCGCCTTCGAGCGGCGTCCGCTCGCCGATGAAGTTGCGCTCGGGATGGCGCCGGGCCCGATCCGCGAACAGATGGGCGATGGAGCGGTGCATGGCGCCGAGTTCGTGAGTCTGCGCGATGTACACCGTGCCGTCGGGCATTTTGCGCCAATCCACGGCCGGCGGCTTCTGCGGCAGTGGGCGAAACGGCGGAAGGTCGGCGTTTTTGACCTGGATATTCATGGACTTGCTCCCTGGCGGCCCGAACTACACTTCGGGTCCGTGAATCATTATATTTGCCCGCAAGGACCGGTATAATTGCCGGTCTCCGGCAGAGGTTTCATCCGCATGCGCGGCAAAAGCGTGTTGCTCATCATCGGCGGCGGGATCGCCGCCTACAAGTCCCTGCTCTTGATACGCCTGCTGCAAAAGCGCGGCATCGGCGTGCGCGCGATCCTGACCAAGGCCGGAGCGGAATTTGTGACGCCGCTTTCCGTTGGGTCACTTACCAAGGAGAAGGTCTTTCAGGACCTGTTCAGCCTGACCGACGAGGCGGAGATGGGCCATATCGAATTGTCGCGCTCGGCCGATCTGGTCGTGGTCGCGCCGGCGACGGCCGACCTGATCGCCAAGGCGGCGAACGGGCTGGCGAACGATCTGGCTTCGACCACGCTTTTGGCAACGAACAAACCCGTCGTGATGGCGCCGGCGATGAACGTGCAGATGTGGCATCGCGCGGCGACGCAGCGGAACGTGGCGCGGCTCGCGGCGGACGGCGTGACGTTCGTCGGGCCGAATGACGGCGAGATGGCGGATGGCGAAACCGGCCTCGGCCGGCTGGCCGAACCGGAGGAGATCGTTGCCGCGGTCGAACGGGCGCTCGCCGGATCGCGTGCCCTCGACGGCTTCAAGGCGCTGGTGACGGCGGGCCCGACGCAGGAGCCGCTCGATCCGGTGCGCTTCATCGCCAACCGGTCGTCGGGCAAACAGGGCTATGCCATCGCGGACGCGCTGGCGCGCGCGGGGGCCGAGGTGGCGCTGGTGTCGGGACCGGTGGAGCTGGCGGCGCCGGCCGGGGTGAAGCTGCTCAAAGTGACGACGGCGCGCGAGATGCTGGCGGCCTGCGAGGGCGCCCTGCCCGCAGACATCGCGGTGATGACGGCGGCGGTGGCCGACTGGCGGCCGGAAATCGTGGCCAACAGCAAGATCAAGAAGGACGCCGGCGCGGCGACGCCCTCGATCCGGCTGGTGGAGAATCCCGACATCCTGGCGACGCTGTCGAAGCACGCGCGGCGGCCGCGCCTCGTCATCGGCTTTGCGGCGGAGACCGACAATGTCGTCGCCTATGCCCAGGCGAAATTGAGGAAGAAGGGCTGCGACTGGATCGTGGCGAACGATGTGAGCCCGGCGACGGGGATCATGGGCGGGGATCGCAACACGGTGCATATCGTGACGGCGGGCGGCGTCGAGGACTGGCCGGAGATGGCGAAGACCGCTGTCGGCACGCGGCTGGCGGCGCGGATCGCCGATGCGCTCAAGGGGGCGGCGTAGTGGAGTCTGGCATGCCAATACATTGCGTTTCCTCCCCCGCTGTTACGGGGGAGGTGCCGAGCGCAGCGAGGCGGAGGGGGCCCCCTCCGTCACGCCTACGCTGCGCTTCGGCGTGCCACCTCCCCCGCAACAGCGGGGGAGGAAAAAAGTGGTCGACATGAAGCTCCCCGTACTCCGCCTGCCGCATGCCCGCGACCTGCCGCTGCCCGCCTACGCCACCGAAGGCGCGGCCGGGATGGATCTGCTCGCGGCGCTTCCGGAAGACTACGAACTGGCGCCCGGCAAGCGGCTGCTCGTGCCCGCCGGCATCGCCATCGAATTGCCGCCCGGCTTCGAGGCGCAGGTCCGGCCGCGCTCCGGCCTCGCCGCCAATCACGGCATCACGGTGCTCAACGCGCCGGGGACCGTCGATTCGGACTATCGCGGCGAGCTCAAGGTCGTGCTGATCAATCTCGGCGAGGCGCCGTTCAGGATTTCGCGCGGCATGCGCATCGCGCAGATGGTGATCGCGCGCCACGAGCATGTCGAACTCGTCGAGACCGCCGCACTGTCCGACACCGCGCGCGGCGCGGGCGGGCACGGCTCCACCGGACTCCATTCCGTGAAACCGACATGACGATGCTGAAACTTTCGCGAAAGACCCTGTTGGCGCTCGAAGCGGTGATCGACATCGCCTTCAATGCGCGGCCCGAGCCGGTGCAGGCCAAGGAGATCACCGCGCGCCAGGGCGTGCCGCAGCGCTATCTCGAACAGGTGATGCAGCAGCTCGTCCGCGCCGGCGTGCTCAAGGGCGTACGCGGCCCGCGCGGCGGCTATCGCCTCGCCAAGGAGCGGCGGCGCATCTCGGTGGGCGACGTGGTGCGGGTGGCCGAGAGCCTGGAGGACGAGGACGCCGAGCCGATCGATCCACGCTCCGAGCTCGGCGTGCGGATCGTGGCGCCGCTGATCCAGACTTTGCAGGACGAGGTGATGGCGCGGCTGGACGCGATCTCGATCGAGGACCTTTGCCAGCGGGCGCGGACCGCCGGCGTCGATTGCGGCGGCGGCACCGCCGCGGATTTCACAATATGAGCGCTTCTTTTCCTTTCATCGTCATCGCCCGCGAATGCGGGCGACCCAATTTCCTTTTTGCGGAGAGAAAATTGGGTTGCCCGGACAAGCCGGGCAATGACGAATTTGATGGTTGGGCCGCAACAACGCCCGCAGGAGACTGATATGCAACAAGGCAAACCCGGGCGCGGGCGTATCTACGAGTCGATCACCGAGACCATCGGCGATACGCCGCTGGTGCGGCTGCGCCGCCTGCCGAAGGAGGCGGGCGTCCACGCGGACATCCTGCTCAAGCTCGAATTCTTCAATCCGCTGTCGAGCGTCAAGGACCGCATCGGCGTCGGCATGATCGAGGCGCTGGAGAAACAGGGCATCATCGCGCCGGGCAAGTCCACCCTGGTCGAGCCGACCAGCGGCAATACCGGCATCGCGCTCGCCTTCGTCGCGGCGGCGAAGGGCTACAAGCTCATCCTCGTCATGCCGGATTCGATGTCGCTGGAGCGGCGCAAGATGCTGAGCCTGCTCGGCGCCGAGATCGTGCTGACCGAGGCGGCCAAGGGCGGCATGCGCGCCGCCATCGCCAAGGCGCACGAGATCGTGGCGGCGACGCCGGGCGCGGTGATCCCGCAGCAATTCGAGAACCCCGCCAATCCGGAGATCCATGCCAAGACGACGGCGCTGGAGATCTGGAACGACACGGAGGGCAAGGTCGACATGGTGGTCAGCGGCGTCGGCACCGGCGGCACCATCACCGGCGTCGGCCATGTGCTGAAGGAGAAAAAGCCGGGCGTGAAGATGATCGCGGTCGAGCCGGAGGATTCGCCGGTGCTGTCGGGCGGGCCGCCGGGGGCGCATCCGATCCAGGGCATCGGCGCGGGCTTCGTGCCGGCGATTCTGGACCGCAAGGTGATCGACGAGGTCGTCACGATCTCCAACGAGACGGCGTTCGAGACCGCGCGCAAGGCGGCGCGGCTGGAAGGCATTCCGGTCGGCATCTCGTCCGGGGCGGCCATCGCCGCGGCGCTGGAGGTCGGCGCGCGGGCGGACATGGCGGGCAAGGCGATCGTGGTGATCATCCCCTCCTTCGCGGAACGCTATCTGTCGACGGCGCTGTTCGAGGGGCTGTAGGCGCAGGGTGGTGCTGACGCCCGGCACCGCCCCCACCCCAAAATCGCTGCGCGATTTTTGGACCGCCCCGCAAGGGGGAGCTGAGTCAGGTCAGCGTCTCGCCGAACAGATCGCGCATCGCGGCCCAGGAGCGGCGGTCGGTCGGCGCGTGATACTTGAAGTTCGGGATGCCGAAGGCGTCCACCGACTTGTCGGTGAAGCTGTGGCCGGCGGCGGAATAGTTGATGTATTGCAGGTCGGCATCGGCGTCGCGCATCAGCTTCAGGAATTGCGTGCGCGCCGCGTCCGGAATGAGCGGGTCAAGCTGGCCGGCGCAGACCATTACCTTGCCGGCGACCGGGCGCGGGTCGCTTTCCGGCAAGCCGGTCAGGCCGGGATGGAAGGCGACGACGCATTTCACCTCGGTCGTGACGCGCACCAGCTCCAGCACCGTCATGCCGCCGAAGCAGAAGCCGATGGCGGCGAGGCGCGACGCGTCGACATTGGGCTGCGCCTTCAATTGCGCGACGCCGGCCAGCATGCGCGCGGCCCAGAGCGGCCGGTCGCCGACAAGGCCGCCCAGAAGGCGCATCGCGTCGTCGCGCTCGGTCGCGACCTCGCCGTAGAGATCGGCCGCGAAGGCAATATAGCCGAGCTCGGCCAGCATGCGGGCGCGTTCTTTCTCGTGATCGCGCAGGCCGCCGCCCTGGTGGCAGACCAGGATGCCCGGCGCCGGTTTGCCGTTCGCGCCGTCGGCGAGATAGCCGGTGAGCTTCTTGTCGCCGCAGGAATAGGCGATGTCCTTCTCGATCATGCGTTCCCCCCGTTATAGATCGAATTCGATATGGACCGTGTCCAGCGTCAGTTCCTTGCCGTTCAACGCGGCGTAGAGACCGCGCGCCGCCGCGTTGTCGGTATCGGTCAGCACCCACGCGATCTTGCAGCCGACGGCGCGGGCGCGGTCCAGCAGCGCGCCGAGCACCGCCCGGCCCAGGCCGCGGCCGCGATGGGTCGGCGCGGTGCCGACCTCGTTGACGAACAATTCGCGCGCCTTGTCCGGATGGATGTAGTCGACGCCCGAGGCGAAGGCGACGACCACGCCCTGGTCGATCGCCACCGCGATGTGGTGATGCGGATCGGCGAGGAATTCGCGCGCCAGCTCGGGCTCGATGTCGTTGTCGAACACGGCCGGCGCGACATGGGCGAGGATCGCTTCCTCGCCCGTCTCCAGCATGCGGACCTCTATGCTCACGCCTGTATCCAATGGGCGTAGGGCGCCGGCAGCGTCCATTTGTAGTCCTTGATCTCGAGCGCCTTCGCCGCGTGATAGGCCCATTGCGGATCGTCGAGCATGGCATGCGCCAGCATGATGAGATCGGCCTTACCGTCGCGGACGATGCCGTCGGCCTGCTTCGGCTCATTGATGAACCAGCCGACGCCGACCGGAATGCCGGCCTCTTTCTTGAAGCGCTCGGCGAAGGGCACCATGAAGGCCGGACCCCAGGGCACGCCCGACATGTCCGGCGTGTTGAAGCCGATGGAGACGTCCACCAGATCCAGCCCCAGCGCCTTCATGCGGCGAACCAGTTCGATCGATTCCTCCACCGTCTGGCTCTGCGGCACGAAGTCGGAGATGCCGAGCTTCGCGGTCAGCGGCAGGTTCGCCGGCCATACCTCGCGCACCGCGGCGAAGGTCTCCAGGAGGAAGCGGCTGCGGTTCTCGAAGCTGCCGCCATAGTCGTCGGTACGCTTGTTGGCGATGGGCGAGAAGAAGCTCTGCGCCAGATAGCCGTGGGCGAAATGCAGCTCCAGCCATTCGAAGCCGGCGGCGGCGGCGCGCCGTGCGGCGGCGGCGAAATCGTTCCGGACACGGACGATCTCGTCCTTCGTCATCGCATGGGGCACGCGCGGCAGGTTGCCGCCGAAGGCCTCGGCGGAGGGGCCGATGGGCTCCCAGGCGCGGGGATCATCCGGCTTCATATGGTCGTCGCCTTCCCAGGGCCGGTTGGCGGAGGCCTTGCGGCCGGCATGGGCGATCTGGATGCCGGGCACGGCGCCTTGCGCTTTGAGAAACCGCACGACGCGCTCCCATTGGCTGCCGCGATCGTCGGACCATATGCCGGTGTCGCCCGGCGTGATGCGCCCTTCGGGCGACACCGCGGTCGCTTCGGCGATGATCAGCCCTGCCCCGCCGACGGCGTGGCTGCCCAGATGCACGAGATGCCAATCGGTGATGCGTCCGTCGTCGGCGGAGTACTGGCACATCGGCGCGACGACGATGCGGTTCTTGAGCGTGACGTCTTTCAGCGTAAAGGGATCGAAGAGATTGGCCATGCGTACTCCGCGAGGTTGGTACCTGGATTCCTTATGGGGTCGGTGCCGCGGCTTTCAAGGCCTTGGCCAGGAGATCGGGCCGGTCGGTGCAGATGCCGTCGAGGCCGAGCGCGATCAGACGCTTCATGTCGGCGGGATCGTCGACCGTCCAGGCGCCGACTTTGAGGCCGAGCGATCTGGCATGCGCGACCGCCTCAGGCGTCGCATCGATATACGCGGGAAACCAGCCATCGCCGCCCGCCGCCTTGATCGCGCGCTGGATCGAGCCGCCGTAATTCACCGCGTCGAACCCCGCCGCCCAGGGCGATGTTCCGGTCTCAGCCCAATGACGCAGCAGGATATTGACCGGCTTGTCGCCTTCCCTGGCCGGGCCGAGGAAGGTGTCGAGTTCCATGGTGGTGAACCAGCATTCGACGCCGGGCGCGATCTTCTTCGCATGGATCAGGCCGGACCAGTCGAAGCCGACGAAGATGGTGCGGTCGAGATAATCCGCCTTCTTCAGGACGGCGACCGTGGCTTCCGCGAGCGCGATAGGATCGGCGGAGACGTCGCGGTCGGCGAAGGAGGTCTTGAGCTCGACCTGGAGCTTGAACGGCTTCCTCGCGGCGGACGTGATCTCGAGCACCTGCGCCAGCGTCGGGATCGTTTCGCCGTCGATCGGCATGGTGTGGGGATGCGACCGGCCATAGGGGCTGGCGGGATCGAGGCGGCCGATGTCGAAGGCGGTGAGTTCGTCCAGCGTAAGGTCCTTGATGCGCGGCGTCGGCCTGGTCAGCCATTTGCCGCCGAGGCGGCAGATCTCGGGCTTCAGGCGGAAATCGTGGAACACGACGACCTCGCCGTCCTTGGACAGCTGGACGTCGAGCTCGCTGCCGTCGCAGCCGCGCGCCACCGCGTCACGGAACGCGGCCAGCGTGTTCTCTGGATATAGTCCGGCACCGCCGCGATGGGCGAAGTTCAGGGTGGGCATGTCGCTGCCTCTCGGGGAGACGCGCTTTTACCCGAAATAGAAGACGCCGACGAGAAGCAGCGGCGTCGCGCGGTCGCTGTCCAGGATCGGCAGGATGATGAGCTCCATGTGAAGTTCCTCCACCGCGCCGCGTTTCAGGCTGGAATCGACGACCAGCGGCCGTCCCGTGGCGACGACCTGGAGGGCCGCCGCCAGATGATGGCGAAAATCCTCCGGCGGAAAGAGCGCCGACAGGAGCGTATTCCGGTCGACGGTGGCGAACCGGCGGCGCACCGAGGATCCGGCCAGCCGCACTCTGATGTCCGTGCCGTCCACCAGCGGCTGGTTGAGCATGATGTTGCGCAGGAGCGCGGCGATGGCCCGGGCCGGAACGTCGCGGCCGGCGACGAAGCCGTCGCCCCGCGCCATCACGGCCTGCCAATAGTCGAGCAGCCGCCGGGCACCGGGATGGCGCGGCTCAAGAACCGGCACGAAGTGATTGACCAGCCCGCTCTCCTCGATCGGTGCGTGCTGCAAGGCTGAACGCATGTCCGGCTGCCTTTTCGTGGAAAATACGGGCGAGCGCGATGGGCTCGGCGCGTTTCGGCGCGCCACGGAGGATAGCGCATGGCGCGGCGGCGGCGGTTAATCCAAGCCGTCAAATTGAATCCATCGCGCCCCGTCCGGCGCGGCGCCGCGCGCGGAAACCCGCGCGCTTGCTGGCGCAATGCGGATCGCGCGGACGGCCTAGGTAGATATCCCGATGCCGTCCGCGCGGCGCGTTCAATCCGCTTTGCGGTTCTTGCCGATGAAGCCGAACATGTGGCCGGCGACGTTGCGGATCTGGATCTCCTCGCTGCCCTCGGTGATGCGGTAGCGGCGGTGGTGGCGGTAGATGTGCTCGAACTGCTTGTGGCGCGAATAGCCCCAGCCGCCATGGACCTGCATTGCCCAGTCGGCGGCCTCGCAGACGAGACGGTTGCCGCGGTAGTTGCACATCGAGACCTTGTCGGAGAGATAGAGCTGGATCTCCGGTCCGGTCATGCGGTCCATCTCCCAGGCGGTGCGGTAGATCAGCCAGCGGATCATCTCCGCCTCGGTGTTGAGCTCGACCAGCGGCCATTGGATCGCCTGGTTGCGGCTGAGCGGCTTGCCGAAGGGCTTGCGCGTATTGGCGTAGTCGATGCTCTCGTCGATGCAATACTGCGCCGCGCCAACGCCGGAGGCGGCCTGGCGGATGCGGTTCTCGTGCACGAAATGGCGCGCCAGGACGAGGCCGTTGTCGACCGGTCCGAACACCGCGCTGTCGGGCACCCAGACATTGGTGAAGCTGACGCGGGCGTGGTCCGTCGGCATGTTGAAGGTCCACATATATTCCTCGATCTTCACCCCCTCGGCATCCATCGGCACGATCAGGCAGGTGAGGCCGCGCGCGTCGCCGTCCGGCCCCGAGGTGCGGCAGAACACCATGTCGTGGGTCGCGACATGGACGCCGGTGTTCCACATCTTCTCGCCGTTGATGCGCCAGCCGTTTCCGTCCTTGACCGCGCGGGTCTCCATCCAGGTCGCGTCGGAGCCGTGCTTGGGCTCGGTGAGGCCGAAGGCGATGCGGATCGTGCCGTTCAGCATGCCGGGCAGCAGGGTCTTCTTCTGCTCCTCCGTGCCGAAGTCGCGGTACATGAGAACCTGCGGGAAATTGCCGACGACGGAGCTTTCGTTCTGCAGGTCGTTGTGCAGGCCGAGGCCCTTGGCGGCGAGATGCTCGCGGATGATCGCCATGGCGAGGTTGCCGATATTCTTGCCGCCGAATTCCTCGGGCAGCGCCAGGCGCAGGAAACCCGCGGCATCGGCGCGCTTGCGCATCTCGCGCAAGAGCAGCTCCCATTCCTTGCGCGGCAGCCCGCCATGCTCGAAATCGGTGCGCGCCCATTCGCGGCGGTGATCGAAGAAACGGTCGTTGTCGTCCTGCTTTTGCAGCGGAACGATCTCGCGCTCGATGAAGGCGTCGATGTCGGCGAGCAGCGTCTTGATGTGGTCGGGAATGGCGAAGTCCATGGCGGCATCCTTCCGGGATAGTGGTTGCGCGAAGCGTAGCGCGGCGGCGCGCGCGCGGTCGAGCGGGCGGTGACGCAGCGGAAGTCGGCGCCCTCAGGACGGCGATTTGGCGGCGGTCGGCGCGGCGCCCGGCGCGACCTGGCGCAGGCAGGACTGCGCCAGGACGTGCCGCACCCGGTCGCCCTCGCCCAGCGGCAGCCACAGACCTTCCGTGTACAGATCGTGCAGCAGGCTGCCGGTGATGCGCCGCGAGATGCTGCGCGCCGGCTCGCCCGTGGCCGCCACATGGCGCAGCAGGGCCGCGAAGCGCAGGCGGATGCCGGGATCGGGATGCTGCGAGACGAGCTTGCCGGTCTGGTCGTCGTCGAGGCCGGGGAACACGCTGGTGCCGACGAGGCGGGCGCGGAAATCCGCGCCGCCGTCGATCACGTCGTAGATGTGGATGTAGCGCAAGCAGTGCTTGATGTCCCGGGGCAGGACGTCCGCGCGCGCCGGCATGCGCCGCTCGCCTTTCAGCCTGCCCCAATAGTCGAGCGTGAAGCGCAGATTGGCGTCTTCGACGCTCGCGGCCGGCAAGATGTCCGCGGGCACGGGCTCGGAATAATATCTGTGCCGGTCTTCTGGCGTCACCGCGGGACCACTCCAAACAATCGACGACCGCTCGGTCGCGCGAGCATAACAGAGTCGTGACGGCTTCGGCCGCAACGATTTTCCGCGTGTGCGGATGCGAAAGCGTTTCGCATCCTGCCGAGCGTGTTGGCACCGCTTGTTCGCGAGCGGAACGCGATCAGTTCGCGCGAAGAACAAGACGCGGTGAGCGAACGCGTCGGCTTGTCGACGCCGTCGGCGTCCGCCACACTTTGGCCCTGCGCAAAACGGAGAGCGGGCTTTCATGGCGGTACTCGACGACACGATCCAGCCGGCGGCGCGGGCGGCAAGCCCGGGGTACCAGGTGCTGCTGGTCGGCCTGCTCAGCCTGAATTTCGGCATCCTGTTCTTCGACCGCAACGCGCTGAATTTCCTGATGCCGTTCGTGAAGCCCGATCTCGGGCTCAGCAACACGGAGGTCGGCCTGACCGCCTCGGCGCTGTCCTTCAGCTGGGCGATCGCCACCATCGTCATCGGCGCCGCCTCCGACCGCAGCGGGCGGCGCAAGCCGCTCTTGATCGCCGCCACGATCGCGTTCTCGATCTGCTCGGTCCTGAGCGGGCTGGCGGCATCGTTCCTGACGCTGATGGGCGCGCGGCTTTTGATGGGCGTGGCCGATGGCGGCGTGGCGCCGATCTCGCAATCGATGACGGCGCTGGCGGTGGCGCCGGAGCGGCGCGGCCTCGCCATGGGCATCATGCAGAATCTCGGCTCGAACCTGTTCGGCTCGATCTTCGCGCCGGTGCTGCTGGTGATGTTCGCGACCGCCTATGGCTGGCACACCGCGTTCTACATCACCGCCCTGCCCGGCCTGGTGTCGGCGCTGCTGCTGTGGCTGTTCGTGCGCGAGCCCGAGGCGCAGGCCCATGAAGGCGCGTCCGACGAAACCTTCGCCGAGCGTTTCCGCTTCGTCCTCGCCCAGCGCAACATCGTGATCTGCGGGCTGATCTCGATCCTGCTGGTGTCCTATCTGGTGGTGTGCTGGGCGTTCATGCCGCTGTTCCTGACCGCGGTACGCGGCTTCTCGCCGGAGGCGATGGGCTGGCTGATGGCGATCCTCGGCGTCTCCGCGGCCATCGGCAGCTTCGCGGTGAGCGGCATCTCCGACCGCTTCGGGCGCAAGCCGGTGATGATCGTCGCCTCCTTCATGGGGGTGATCCTGCCCCTGGGCGCGATCTTCTTCGACGGCCCGGTCTGGATCCTGGCGGCGCTGTTCGCGGTCGGCTGGGTGCTGACGGGACTCTTCCCGCTGTTCATGGGCACGGTGCCGAGCGAATCCGTCGGGCCGCATCACATGGCGACCGCCATCGCGATGGTGATGAGCGTGGGCGAAATCGTCGGCGGCGTCCTCGCCCCGGCCCTGGCCGGCTATGCCGCCGACGGATGGGGCCTTGCAGCGCCGCTGTGGATCATGATCGGGCTGTGCCTGGCCGGCGGCCTGCTCGCCTTCGGCCTGCGCGAGACGGCGCCCGCCGTTGCAAAGTAATCGCGCCGCGAATTCTTTTTCACGGGTCGCTTGACTTGGTTTTTTCACGCGCCTAGAAGCCGCGTCGTCGCGGGCAATCGTGTCCGTGAATCGAACATGAGCAAGTCATGCAGCGCGAATGGAATGGCATCGCGAAACTGCCAAGCGGCTATCGGCCGTTTGACGGCGCACGCCCGGCTCATGGGAGCGGCCTCGCTTAAAGCGGGCCGACATCTGCCTTACCGCAGACCCTCCCGAGCCGCGCTCCGGAGGGTTTTTTGTTTCCTTTGCGGCGTCTCGTTCGAAAACAAAAACGCCGGCCCCGAGCCGGCACGGGAGACCCGGATCCCGGGCGCTCGCGCGAAGACGCGCGCGCGTCGCAAGCGCGGGGCCTGCCGGAGGGAACGGCGCGAGCGATCGCGGTCCACCGATGGCAGGGCGAACCAAAGAGGGTTCGCTATGGCGGCGCGACATTGTCCAGAGCGCCGCGACTGAATTTGTTTTTCGATTTGCCCGCGGGAAGCGGGCTCCGCGAACGCTGGTGGTGAAGATTTCGGATACTTCTCTCCACCTGCGGGAAACCGCCTTCAATCGATCGTACCGTGGAATCCGTCTGGAGAGACGGGTGCGTCGCGGGTCTCGGGGAAGCCGCAAGGCCGAACCTGCGTTTCGATTGTCGAACGCCGAGATCGCCCGTTCCCCAGCGTACTTTTTCAAACTGCCGGTGGTGAAGAGTCCTGTTGCATCGCCACGGTGAAGGCCGGCGGGTTCGAGACCCGCCCGGCGGCGCGCAAGCGCCGGCGTAGCTCAGCGGCAGAGCGTCATCGCCTCGCAAGAGGCAATACGGGACTCGACCGTTCCCCGGTGTCTCATCCGTTCGCCCGCAAGGGCGAAGGCGGTGGTGAAGATGTCTGTTACTTCGGATAGAGCGCCGCGCGAAAGCGCGGAGGCGCAGGGTTCAATGCCTGCCGGCCGCGAGGCCGTAGCTCAGCTCGGCCTTCGGGCAGCGACAGCATCGACCGTTCCCCTTCCCCGGCGCCTTATCACACGCGATCCGTGGTGAAGATTGCTGTTACTTCGTCTGTTAAACGAGAGGTCGCGGGTTCGAATCCCGCCGGGCGTTCCATGCGCCCGTAGCTCAGCGGATAGAGCGCTAGCCGAAGGGCGAAAGCCCGGAAGCGTCTCAGCATCGACCGTTCCCGGATCGCGTGATCGCTTCCGCCTTGACCGCGCCGCGTCATGCTGCTGCGCTGTCGGGGCCATAATTTTCTCCCCCGCTGTTGCGGGGGGACCGCGAAGCGGTGGAGAGGGCTGGGCAGGCCCCCTCCGCTTCGTTCGCTACGCTCACTCAGCACCGTTCGGCACGCATAACTACCTGATCAACGTCGCGTCCTACCAGAACGGCGTCGGCAGCGATGCGTGGACGAGGGTCAACGGCTTTTCGGAAGCGATCCTGGACTGGATCGCGGCCGCCGAAGAGCCGGCGTCCTAATCATTATCATCACAACAAGGGGCCCGGGCGCGCCAACAACGCGTCCGGGCGTATTCACATGTACAAAATCATTCACGAGGGCGGCGCGCCCATCAAGGCGTGGATCGAGGGCGTACCCCTCGAGGACGCCGCGCGCAATCAGCTCGTCAATGCGGCGGCGCTGCCGTTCATTCACGATCACATCGCGGTGATGCCGGACGTTCACTTCGGGCGCGGCGCGACGGTCGGTTCGGTCATCCCGACCAAGGGCGCCATTGTGCCCGCGGCGGTCGGTGTCGACATCGGCTGCGGCATGATGGCGGTCCACACCTCGCTTGCGGCGAGCGACCTGCCGGACTCGCTGGCGGAGATCCGCTCCGACATCGAGCGCGCGGTGCCGGTCGGCGGACAGGGCGCGGGCTCGGGGTGGAAGGGAAAGCTGGGAGGGATTCCCAATGCCATCTCGGCGCGCTGGGCCAAGCTGGACGACGGCTTCAGGGCGATCTGCGCGAAGACCCCGCACCTCGCCAAGGAGAACGCGCTCATCCATCTGGGCTCGCTCGGCAGCGGCAACCACTTCATCGAACTCTGCCTGGACGAGCAGGACGAGGTCTGGGTGATGCTGCATTCCGGCTCGCGCGGCATCGGCAATGCGATCGGCCGCACCTATATCGAGAAGGCGCGCGAGCTCCTGACCCAACGCGCGGTTCATCTGCCGGACAGGGACCTCGCCTGGCTGGCCGAGGGCGAAGCCGCGTTCGACGACTATGTCGAGGCGATGCTCTGGGCGCAGGACTTCGCGATGGAAAACCGCAAGGCGATGATGGAGCGCGTGTTGCGCGTGCTCCGCAATTCGCTGCGCGGCTTTACGACCGACAAGCTGGCCGTCAACTGCCACCACAACTACGTGTCGCGCGAAACGCATTTCGGCGCGCAAGTGTGGGTGACCCGCAAGGGTGCGGTGAAGGCCGGCAAGGGCGATCTGGGCATCATCCCGGGTTCGATGGGCGCCAAGTCGTTCGTCGTGCGCGGACTGGGCAACCCGGAATCGTTCGAGAGCTGTTCGCACGGCGCGGGCCGCGCCCTGTCGCGCACGGCGGCAAAGGCGCGGTTCACGGTCGAGGACCACGTCAAGGCGACCCAGGGCATCGAATGCCGCAAGGACGCCGGCGTCATCGACGAGACGCCGATGGCCTACAAGGACATCGACGCGGTGATGGCGGCGCAGGCCGATCTCGTCGAGATCGTCCACACGCTGCGCCAGGTCGTGTGCGTGAAGGGCTGAAGACTCTTCGTTGGTCGCGCAACTTACCACAACCGAAGTCGGTTGCCTGTTGCGCTCCATGGCGCCGGCGGCGAAAGCTGCCGGCGCTTTTTTTGTTTTCGCACCCGCGAACGTGACTTCATGGCCACGCATTGCAGCAATGCGCGGCGTCGCAATTCGGTGTGTTGACTTCGAAAGATTCGGGGCGTAACCCCAACGCATTCGCGGGCATGGGGCCCGCGGAGGCAACCGAGCGAGACTGATGCACAGTTCCGTACTCAAGGTCATCACGACAGCGCCCTTCCGCCGCAATGGCGGGAAGACCGCTTTCGTCGCTCGCGAGGCAACCGCGCGCTAGGGGATCGCCCTGGCGCAGACGTCCACCCTCCGAGCCCGGCTCCGGAGGGTTTTTTGTTGGCTTGCTGCCACCTTCGTGTCGGGTTCGGGTCTAAAAAAGACAAGTCCGTACCATGACCGATATCGCCGAACTCGATCTCGAACATGCCGGCCTTCCGGTAACGGGGCACGGCCTCGACGCCTGGATCGCCGAAGGCCGCGAGCTCCTGAAGCTCTCCGGTCCGCTCATCCTCACCCAGCTCGCGCAGATGGCGATCGGGGTGACCGACACCACCATGCTGGCGCGGTTCTCGACCACGGCGCTGGCCGGCGCGGTCCTGGGCAACACGCTGTTCTATTTCTGCTGGATCCTGGGAAGCGGGCCCACCGCGGCGGTGTCGCCGATGATCGCGCATATCCTGGGCGCCGATCCGACCAATACGCGCGACGTGCGCGTGGTGGCGCGGATGGGCTTCTGGTCGGTGGTGATGGTGGCGGCGCCGCTGATGGTGTTCCTGTGGTGCGCGAGGCCGATCCTGATCCTGCTCGGCCAGACGCCGGAACTCGCGGAAGCCGCGAGCAAATTCGTCGTGCCGCTGAGCTTCGGCCTGCCCTTCAGCCTGGGCTTCCAGGTGCTGCGCAACTATTCGACGGCGCTGTCGAAGCCGCGGGCGTCGCTGATCGTGGTCTCGCTCGCGGTGCTGTTCAACGCGCTGTTCGACTATGCGCTGATCTTCGGCCATTTCGGCGCGCCGCGGCTGGGGCTCATGGGATCTGGCATCGCGAGCGCGACGTCGTTCGCCTTCACCTTCCTCGCCATGCTGGCGGTGGTGCGGGTGACGCCGAAGCTGCACCGATATCGCATCTTCATCGACGCGCTGAGGCCGGACTGGGCAAAGCTCAAGGAGGTCTATGTGCTGGGCCTGCCGATCGGGTTCACCATGCTGTTCGAGGCGCTGCTGTTCTTCTCCTCGAACTTCATCATGGGCCATCTCGGCAAGGACGTGCTGGCGGCGCATATCGTCTCGCTCAACATCCCTTCGGTCACCTTCATGGTGCCCTTGGGCGTGGCGATGGCGGCGACGGTGCGCGTCGGCCTGGCCGCCGGCGCCAACGACGCGGAGGCGGTGCGCCGCGCCGGCTGGACGGCGATCGGCGTCGCGGCGCTGTTCATGTCGTTCTGCGCGGTGATCCTGGCCTTGTGGCCGTTCGAGATCGCTTCGCTGATCCTGCCGGCGACAAAGGAGAACCTGCCGGCGCTGGCGCTCGCGGTGACGTTCCTGCACGTGGCGGCGGCGTTCCAGCTGTTCGACGGCGTACAGGTGGCGGCGGCGCTCAGCCTGCGCGGCCTGAAGGACGCGCGGGCGCCGATGTGGATCGCGGGCGCGAGCTATTGGCTGGCGGGGTTTCCGGTCTGCATTTTCCTCGGCTTCGGCCTCGGGATGCAGGGGTTCGGGATCTGGATCGGGCTGGCCTTCGGGCTTCTGGTCGCCGCCGTGCTGCTGTGCTGGCGGTTCTGGTACCTGTCGCGCGGCCGGTAAGATGCGGCGTTTCCGCCGGTCGTTTCAGGCGGAAACGTCGCTATCTACCGCCTCGGACGGGGCCCGGGGCCGCAAACCACTATTGGTAAGTTCATAAGACCGGAGTATGGTGGATTCGATGAGGTTCGGGAAATACGCCATGCGCGCCTTGGGTATCGCCTTCGCAGTCCTTCTGGCCACGGCCGCGCCGGCCTTCGCCAACGGCATCGCGACCATCACGGCCCGCATCACGACCTATGCCCCGGCCGACATGGGCGGCGACGGGATTCCGACCATGACGCGCGGCACGCAATTCGCGATCGCCTGCGACGGCATTGCGTCGAGCAGCACCGACGTGCGCGTGGTGATGTCGCTGGACGGCAATGACGCGCCGACGGGCTATTCGGCGGTGCTGGCGACGCGGCAGACCGTGGCGCGCCATGCGGTGCAGGTCGAGGTGCCGGACGTTCCCGATCTCGCGAACCACACGGTGAAGGTGCGGGTCTACGTCACCGACGCGAAGGGCACGCGGGCCTGCGATGCGGGCCGGGTGCGGATCGTCTGATCAGAGTTTGTAGGGAATCCGAATCGTCGGATCGATCTTCGCGAAATCCTTTGCATCGCGCGTAACGAAGAGACGGCCCGTGACCTGCGCCGACGCCAGCGAGATCGCGTCGGGCACTTTCAGCCGATAGACCCTGCGCAGCCGAACGGCACGCTCGCTCACGGCGCCGTCCAGTGGAACAATCTCGAAGCGATCCAGAAATGCCCGCGTGCCGACCTCCGAGGCGGGCGTGGCGCCGACCATGACCTCGATCCACCCGATGGAGCTTATCGCCGCGCCCGGATGCCGCGAAAGCTCCGCGATCGCCGGCGGAACGCGATTGAGATAGTCGATCAGGATGCTCGTATCGACAAGCACGCCTACCATTCGGAGCGGATCTTGCGCTGATATTCCAGACCGTCGATCTTGCGGTCTCCCCACAGCCCGAACGCGGGATCGTCTTCGCCGAAGGAACGCTTCCGGCCGAGATAGTCGGTCACCGCCTCGCGAATGATCGCCGCGCGCGAAGTTTTGCGCGCCTTCGAAAGACGCGTCAGCTCCTTGAGCTGCTTTTCCGGGATGTCGACCAGCGTGCGCATAGCGATATCATAGTGATATCACCTCTATATATCAATCCTAGATAAACGGCAGCACCGCGATCACGCCCAGCGCGCCGGCGGCGATCCAGATCGCGATGCGGACGTGACGGGTCTGCGACACCTGCGCAGCGGCGATCAGCTTCACCGAATCCGGATGCAGCCGCACGCCGCCATCGGCCAGCATCGCCGAGACGATCTCGGCATTGCGCAGGAGCTGCGGCAGGTTCTGCGCCACGCGGCCCATCGCCGTCAGCCCGTCGGCGGCGTCGCGCAGCCGCGCCTCCGGACCCATGCGCTCGATCATCCATGTCTCGACCACGGGGCGGCTCGCCTCCCAGATGTCGAAATCCGGATCGAGCGAACGCGCCACGCCCTCGACCACCATCATCGTCTTCTGCAACAGGAGCAGCTGCGGCTGCGCCTCCATCTCGAAGCGGCGCGTGGTGTCGAACAGCTGCTGCAGCAGCCGCGCCATCGACACCTCCTTCACCGGGCGGCCGAAGATCGGCTCGCCGATGGCGCGCAGCGCCTGGGCGAAGGTCTCGACCGGATGATGCGCCGGCACGAAGGCGACGTCGTAATGGACCTGCGCCACGCGGCGGTAGTCGCGGGCGAGGAACCCGGCCAGCGTCTCCGCCATGAAGCGGCGCATGGACTCGTCGAGCCGGCCCATGATGCCGAAATCGACCGCGACGAGGCGGCCTTCCGCGTCGACGAAGAGATTTCCCGGATGCATGTCGGCATGGAAGAAGCCGTCGCGCAGCGCCTGGTTGAGAAAGCTGCGAATCACGAGCATGGCGATGCGCTTGGGATCGTGGCCGGCGGCGATCAGCGCGTCGCGGTCGCGGATCCCGATACCGTCGATCCATTCGCTGGTCATCACGCGGTCGGAGGTGCGGTTCCAATCTATATGCGGCACGCGGAAATCGGGATCGGCGCGCGTGCGCTCCTCCAGCTCCGAGGCGCCGGCGGCTTCCATGCGCAGGTCGAGTTCGAGCGCCACCGATACGGCCAGCGTTTCCACCACCGCGCGGGGGCGCAGGCGCCGGGCGTCCGGCAACCAGCGTTCGGCCAGGCGCGCGGCCAGCGCGAAGGCGGAAAGGTCGCGGCCGAAATCGGCGGCGATGTTGGGGCGCAGCACCTTCACCGCGACACGGACCGGCGGATCGGTGGCGGTGAGGCCGTCATGGACCTGGGCGATCGATGCTGCGGCGACGGGCTCCGACAGCGCGGCGAAGAGACTGTCGACGGGACGGTCGAGCGCGTCGGCGATGACCTTGCGCGCCTCGGCGGTGGGGAAAGGCGGCAGGCGGTCCTGGAGCTGTTCGAGTGCCGTCGCGACGTCTTCGCCGACGATGTCGGGCCGCGTCGCGAGCACCTGGCCGAGCTTGATATAGGCGGGGCCGAGACTTTCCAGCGCGCGCGCCAGGCGCACGCCGGGCGGTGCGGTGTCGTTCTTCGCGCGGCCGCTGCCGAGCAGGCGCCGCGCCAGCCGCGCCGAGGGCGGCAGCAGGGCTTCGTATTCCTTCGGAAACAGCGCGTCGTTGCGCGCGAGCACACGGGCGGCATGCCAGAGGCGGCGATAGTCCGCGAAGGCACTCATATCTTCCACGCCGAATGCATCGCCGCGATGCCGCCGGTGAGGTTGCGGACCTTCACCTGGGCGAGGCCCGCTTTCTCGATCATCTTCGCGAACGTCGCCTGCGGCGGGAAACGGCGGATGCTTTCGGCGAGATAGCGATAGGCCTCGGCGTCGCCGGCCACCATCGCGCCCAGCCGGGGCAGCACGTTCAGCGAATAGGCGTCGTAGAGCGCGTCGAGTCCCGGCGCGTCGACGCGGGAGAATTCGAGGCAGAGGAACCGTCCGCCCGGCTTGAGCACGCGGCGCGCCTCGGCCAGCGCCCTGTCGATATGCGTCACATTGCGGATGCCGAAGGCGATCGTATAGGCGTCCATGCTGGCACTCGGGATCGGCAGAGCTTCCGCATCGCCGGTGATCCATTCGATGGCGCGCTCGCCTTTCACTTCGGCGCGGCGGACGCCCTCGCCCACCATGTCGGCATTGATGTCGCAGACGACGATTTCCGCCTCGCCGCCGTGCTTGCGCACGACGTCCGCGATGCGGAAGGCGATGTCGCCGGTGCCGCCGGCGACGTCGAGCACGCGCCAGCCGGGGCGCGGATTGAGCCATTCGACGAAGGCGTCCTTCCACAGCCGGTGGACGCCGGCCGACATCAGGTCGTTCATCAGGTCGTATTTCGAGGCGACGGAGGAAAACACCTCGCGCACGAGGCGTTCCTTTTCGGCCTCCGGCACGTCGCGAAATCCGAAGCTGGCGGTGGTGTTGCTGTCGCTCATTGACCGAACCATACAATATTGTCATCCCGGACGCGTAGCGCAGCGAAGCGATCCGGGACCTATTGTGACGTTTCGCCATGGGGCCCGGCTCGCGCTCGCTTCGCTCGCTGGCCGGGATGACAGGATTAATGCATGCCCGAACTGCCCGAAGTGGAAACCGTCCGGATGGGGCTTTTGCCCGTGATGGAGGGCCATCGCTTCACCCATGTCGAGACGCGGCGCGGCGACCTGCGGGTCCCGTTCCCCAACGATTTCGCCGGGCGGCTGACAGGGCGGCGCGTGACGCGGCTGTGGCGGCGGGCGAAGTACATCCTGGGCGATCTCGACGACGGCGAGACGCTCGTCATCCATCTGGGCATGAGCGGGCGGATGAGCGTGCATGTCGGGGGCCATGCGAGGAAGCTCGGCACCTATGTCCACGACCTGGGCGACGCAACGGTCGGGACGGACAAGCACGACCATGTCGTGATGGATACCGACGCGCCGGCGCGGATCGTGTTCAACGACCACCGCCGCTTCGGGCTGATGCTGCTGGTCGAGACCGCGCAACTGGAGGAGCACAAGCTGTTCCAGGGGCTGGGCATCGAGCCGCTGTCGAACGGTTTCGACGCGGCCTATCTGGCGGCGGCGCTCAAGGGCAAAAAAACGCCGATCAAGTCGGCGCTGCTCGATCAGCGGGTGATCGCGGGGCTCGGCAATATATATGTGTGCGAGGCGCTGTTCCGGGCCGGGGTGTCGCCCAAGCGGCTGGCGGCGAAGGTGAGCGCCGACCAGATCGCGCGGCTGGTGCCCGCGATCAAGGCGGTGCTGCGCGAGGCGATCAAGGCGGGCGGCTCCTCGCTGCGCGATCACAAGCGGACCGACGGCGAGCTCGGCATGTTCCAGCACAATTTCGCGGTCTATGGCCGCGAGGGCGGGCCCTGCCCCGGCGGCGGCACGATCAAACGCATCGTGCAGGCGGGGCGCTCGACGTTCTATTGCCCGAAGTGTCAGCGGTAAGCCTACCCTCCCCTTGAGGGAGGGCAGCAGGCAATCCCAGCTATCACCCAGGCCGCGGCAGGGGCGTGCCGGTTTCGAGCAGGCTTTTCAGGCTCGACAGGATTTTCGGCCAGCCGCCCGACACCGCCTCTATGAACTTGGAATCCTTTTCCACCGCGTTCTCGTGGCGGACCGTCAGCTTGCACACATCGCCCTCGGCGGCGATCTCGTAAGTGCAGATGGCAAAGCCCTCGTCCTTCAGCTCGGGGCGGAATTCGTTGCGCCATCGGATCACGGCGCGGCGCGGCGGATCGACTTCCAGGATCTCGCCGGCGTCCGCGACGCGGCCGTCGGAGAATTTCATCGCCCAGGAGGCTCCCACCTTCCAGTCCGATTCCTGGGTCATGCCGAACCAGTACTGCTTGATGAACTCGGGCCTGGTGAGCGCCTCCCACAATTTCTCCGGCGTGGTGCGGATATAGGTGACGTAGACATATTGGCTCATGGCTCTTCCCTTTCGAGTCCCTTCTTCAGATCCGACAACGCACGCAGGCGGCCGCGCTCGAATTTGCCGATCCAACGGTCGGCGATGTCGAAGATCGGCACCGGATTGAGGAAATGCAGCTTCTCGCGGCCCCGGCGCTCGGTCGCCACGAGATTGGCGTCCTCCAAAATGTCCAGATGCTTGGACACCGCCTGGCGCGATATCGCCAATCCCTCGCACAGCTCACCCAATGTCTGCCCGTTTTCTTTGTGGAGGCGGTCCAGCAGGCGGCGGCGGCTCTTGTCCGCCAGCGCCTTGAAAACCGCATCCGTGCTCATGCGTCCTAATATGCAACCATTTTGTTGCATGTCAAGCGTGGAATGACGTCGACCGGAAATCGCGACGAACGCTAACCGCGTGCGAGCAGGAGTGCCTGGCCCAGATCCGCGCTGCGGGGCGCGACGACGTCCATCTGGTCGAGCACATGCGCCGGATCGGGCTGCAGGCCGCTCAGGATGATGCGCGTGCCGCGGTCGCGCGCCGCGGCGATGAACTTCGCCAGCGTGGCCGCGCCGGTCGCGTCGATCAGCGGCACCGCGTCCATCGAGAGGATGAGCGTCTTCGGCCGTCCGCCGGCGCGCGCCAGCACGTCCTCGAACGCCGCCGCGGCGCCGAAGAAGAACGGGCCGCTCAGGCGGAACACCTCGACGCCCGGCGGCAGCGAGCGGCGCGTGAGGGCGGTGCCGTCGGGCAGCATCAGCTCGTCGATCTCGTCCTCCAGCAGCGACAGGTTCAGCCGCGTCTCCGCGACCTCCGCCATGCGGTGCATGAACAAGAAGGAAGCCAGCACCAGGCCGACGCCGATGGCCATGGAGAGGTCGACGAACACGGTGAGCGCGAAGGTGAGGAGCAGGATCACCTTGTCGCCCGTGGGGCCCGACAGGATGCGGCGGAAGGAATCGATCTCCGCCATGTTCCAGCACACGATCAGCAGCACCGCGCCCAGCGCCGCCAGCGGCACGAAGGAGGCCAGCGGCGCCAGCGCCGCCAGGGTCGCGAGGATGGCGAGCGCGTGCACGATACCGGCGACCGGCGTGCGGGCGCCGGAGCGGATGTTCGTCGCGGTGCGCGCGATGGCGCCGGTCGCGGGGATGCCGCCCATGCAGGCGCTGGCGATGTTGGCGATGCCCTGGGCGACAAGCTCGCCATTGGAGCGGTGGCGGCGGCCCGTCATGCCGTCGGCGACGACGGCGGACAGAAGCGACTCGATGCCGCCGAGCACGAAGATCGTGAAGGCCGAGGGCACCAGTTCGCGCAGCTGCGCGAAGCCGACATGCGGCAGGTGCGGCGCCGGCAGCAGGTTCGGCAACTGGCCGAAGCGGGTGCCGATGGTCTCGACATGCAGGCCGAGGAACCAGACGGCGAGCGCCGCCGCGACCAGCGCGACGAGGAAGGCGGGGAGTTTCGGCGCGAAGCGGCGCATCAGCACGATCAGGCCGAGCGTACCGCCCGCCACCGCGAAAGCCGCCGGGTTGAGCGTGCCGATGGCGCCGGCATAGGCCTGCCATTTGCCCCAGACGTCGCCGGGCACGCCGTGCAGCGTCAAGCCGAGGATGTCGCCGACCTGACTGGAGAAGATGATGATCGCGATGCCGGACGTGAAGCCCGTCACCACGGGAAAGGGGATGTATTTGATATAGGAGCCGAGGCGCGCCAGACCGGCGATCATGAGCAGCACGCCCGCCATCAGCGTCGCGACCGCCAGCCCGTCATAGCCGTATTTGGCGACGACGTTGAACACGACCACGACGAAGGCGCCGGTCGGGCCGCCGATCTGGAAGCGGCTGCCGCCGAACGCCGAGATGCAGAAGCCGGCGACGATGGCGGTGAAGAGGCCGCGCTCCGGGGACACGCCGCTCGCGATGGCGAGGGCCAGAGACAGCGGCAGCGCGATGATGGCGACCGTCAGGCCGGCGAAGATGTCGGCGCGCAGATCGCCGAGGCGGTAGCCTTCCCGCAGGGCCGAGTAGAGCTTGGGCACGAAAAGATGCCAGCCGCCGCCTTGCGCGGGGGCGGGGGTTTCCACACTGTGGGGAGGCTCGAAATCTGCCGCGGAATCCACGGTTTGTACCACTCGGATATGCTTTCCATACATAAGATGTCATGTCTTAAACATCAATTTATGGATTTGACACGTGGTAAACGTACCTATGTGCCGGAACCAGGGGATGTCGCATGATCACCGCCGCCCAATTGCGAGCCGCCCGGGCGCTGGCCGGCATCGACCAGCGCCAGCTCGCCGAGAAGTCGGAACTGTCGGTTCCCACCATCCAGCGGATGGAGGCCAGCGAGGGCGTGATCCGCGGCAATGTCGATTCGCTGATGAAGCTGGTGCGGGCGCTGGAAACACTCGGGATCGAGCTTCTGAACGAGGGCACTGCCAGCACCGGCGGCGGCCGCGGTGTAAGATTGCGCGCATAGGAGCACGGAGCCAGGCATGACCAACCATCTCAACATCGTCGCCACGATCGAGGGCAAGGTCGGCGTCGTCACGCTGAACCGGCCCAAGGCGCTCAATGCGCTCAACTCCGAACTGCTCGGCGAGCTGGTGACCCAGCTCGAAGCCTGGGACCGCGACGACGCGGTGCGCTGCATCGTGCTGACCGGATCGGAGCGCGCCTTCGCGGCCGGCGCCGACATCAAGGAGATGGCGCCCAAATCCTACATGGACATGTACCGGGAGAATTTCTTCGCCGAGGCGAACGACCGCATTTCGGCGATCCGCAAGCCGATTATCGCCGCCGTCGCCGGCTGGGCGCTGGGCGGCGGCTGCGAGCTCGCCATGCTCTGCGACTTCATCATCGCGGCCGACACGGCGAAATTCGGCCAGCCGGAGATCACACTCGGCGTCATGCCCGGCATCGGCGGCAGCCAGCGGCTGACGCGCTTCATCGGCAAGTCCAAGGCGATGGAGATGTGCCTGACGGGCCGCAACATGGACGCCGCCGAGGCCGAGCGCGCCGGCCTCGTCAGCCGCGTCGTGCCGGCAGCAGATCTGCTGGCCGAGGCGATGAAGGCGGCCGCCAAGATCGCCGAGCAGTCGCTTCCCATCGTGATGATGACCAAGGAGGCGGTGAACCGCGCCTATGAGACGACGCTGAGCGAGGGCGTGCGTTTCGAGCGGCGGCTGTTCCATTCCATGTTCGCCACCGCCGACCAGAAGGAAGGTATGGCCGCCTTCGCCGAGAAGCGGAAGGCGAATTTCACGGACAGATAATGGCTCCGCGCGTCCTGATCGTCGGCGGCACGCGCTTCATCGGCGCCCATGTCGCGCGACGACTGTTCGATGCGGGCGCCGCGGTCACGGTCTTCCACCGCGGCACCACCGACAATCCGATCCTGCCGCCGGTGATGCATATCCGCGATCCGTCGGCCGAATATCCCATCGCGGCCTATCCCGAAGCGGTTCGCGCGCGGGATTGGGACGTCGTGGTCCTCATGGTGACGATGGGCGAGGCCGATGCGCGGGCGGCAGTGGACTGTTTCACCGGCAGGACGGAACGCCTTGTGCTGATCTCCAGCGGCGACGTCTATCGCGCCTATGGGCGGTTGACCGGGCATGAGCCGGGACCGCCCGATCCGGTACCGCTGACCGAGGATGCCCCGTTGCGCGGCGCGCTCTATCCCTACCGCGCCCAGGCGGCGGCGCTCGGCGCCTATGCCCGGGACTACGAGAAGATCCTCGCCGAGATCGTCCTGCGCGAGGCCGTCCTGCCCTCGACGATCCTGCGCCTGCCGAAAGTCTATGGGCCGGAAGACAATGCGGGGTTGGCGACGGTCTACGGGTTCGCGTCGCAGCCGCATTGGCGCTGGACCCATGGCCATGTCGACAATGTCGCCGCCGCCATCGCGCTGGCGGCGGGCCATCCGGCGGCGGCCGGCCGCACCTACAATGTCGGCGAGGCGGCGACCCCGACCATGGGCGAGAGGCTGGCGCGGCTTCCCGGCCGCGGCGGCGGCGGCTTGGCACCGCCTTTCGACTACCGCCAAGACATGGCGGTCGACACCGGCCGCATCCGGAAGGAGCTAGGATTTTCCGAGCCGATGGACGAGGATGACGCGATGCAGCGCCTCGCGGAAAAAAGCCGCGAAAAGCGGCCTTCGTGATTTGACCCCCGACCCGGACGGGGTTATACGCCCGCCTCCGATTTCGAGCAGGAAGACCTGATGCCCAATATCGCCTCGTCCAAGAAGCGCGTCCGCACCACGGCCAAGCGGACCCAGATCAACCAGGCGCGCAAGACGCGCGTCCGCGGCTTCGTCCGCAAGGTCGAGGAAGCGCTGACCAAAGGCGACAAGGCGGCGGCGCAGGCGGCCCTCAAGGCGGCGGAACCGGAGATCATGCGGGGCGTTTCCAAGGGCATCCTGCACAAGAACACCGGCGCCCGGAAAGTCTCGCGCCTCACCAAGCGGCTCGCCAAGCTCGGCGAATAGCTGAGTCCTTTTGAGGATTCTCCGTTACCGCATTGCGGCGGGCGTTTTATTGTCCGTAGACTGAAATTCTTTGTACAGGCGCATTGCTGCGACGCAGCGACACGGAACTGTCGCTTAAGTGTCTGATTCGGTGGGGCAACGTGTCGAAGTCGAAAATCCTTATACGGACAAAAGGGTTAGGCCGATATCAATGTGATACAGAATCGTCAACGTTCTCTAAGCGTTCACTTGCCAGCGATTCGGAAATGCGTGAGATTAACCTTCGTTCGGTGGCAAGAGAAAAAAGATGTCGAACAAATCACCAAAGATAAGAACAGTATTCGAGACATCGACGCAGTATTTCAGCACCGACTGCAAATACTGTAACCACTGAATTCCTGAAATCTCCGACCGTGCAGACTGGGCTTTGCCCGGTCGGCGTGGAATTTTGCCGGGACCTTCGACCGATGGCAGCCGATAATCCTTCTTCCGACTACGCTGGCGACTTGAGCGTCCTGGACGCCTGGGCGCTGCTCAAGAGCGACCCCCGGGCGCGGCTGGTCGACGTGCGGACCAATGCGGAGTGGAACTTCGTCGGCATCCCCGATCTCAGCGAGCTCGGCCGCGAGGTCGCGCTGGTCCAGTGGCAGGTCTTCCCCACCATGCAGGTCAATCCGGGCTTCGTAGCCGAGGCCGAGGGGGACGCCGCCGACAAGAGCGCGCCGGTCCTGTTCCTCTGCCGCTCGGGCGCGCGCTCGCGCGCCGCGGCCATCGCCATGACCCGAGCCGGCTATGCCAAGGCCTACAACGTCGCGGGCGGCTTCGAGGGCGACCTCGACGGCGAGCGCCATCGCGGCCTCAAGAACGGTTGGAAGGCCTCCGGCCTCCCTTGGAAACAGACGTGACGGAACGCAGGGGAGGTTCGACGTATGCGACGAGGAATTGCGGCCTAGAACAGGCCGCGTGAAGGACGAACCGGGCGCAAAGCCCGGACCGAACAAGGGCACGCCGGCGCATAAGACGCCGGACAAGCGAGGCGGGTAAAGTAATGGGACAGATGACGAGTAAGCCGATGCGGCCGGATTGGCCGGCGGCCTGGGCGGGCGCGCGCGAGCGGCTGCGCCGCGAATTGGGCGATGCGGTGTTCGATGCCTGGATCGGACCGCTGACGCTGGACGGTTTCGACAAGGACGAGATCCGGATCGGGACGACCAAGTCGTTCATCCGCAACTGGGTCGCCGAACGCTACGTCACCCGCATCGAGCGTGCGCTGCGCGGCGAAGGGGCCGAGCCGCAATCCATCGCCATCATCCTCGTCACGCCCAAGCCGGTCGTCGGCGGCGGGCTGGTGCGCGAGCTTCCGCGCGCCGAAGCGCAGAGCGTCGCCGTCGACCACGCCGAAGACGAGCCGGTCACCGAGGCGACCAAGGGGCTTTGGACCCGCATGCTGCATCCGCAGCAGACCTTCGACACCTTCGTGGCCGGTCCGGCGAACGAGTTCGGCCTGTCGGCTGCGCGGAGCTTCTCCGAGGGCGCGCAGAGCGACCTCACTTTGCTCTACATCCATGGCGGCTTCGGCTTCGGCAAGACGCATCTGCTGAACGCCGCGGCGCTGGAATTCCGCAAGCGCGGCAAGCGCGCGCTGTTCCTGCGCTCGGAGGACTTCATGCGCCACTTCCTGGGCGCGCTCTATCGCAAGGACACGCTGGCCTTCAAGGAGGAGCTGCGCACCGCCGAAGTGCTGCTGATCGACGACCTGCAGCATATCTGCCGCTCCACCGCGACGGCGTCGGAGTTCCTCTACACCGTCAACGCGTTCTCCGATCTGCGCCGCCGCGTGGTGATCGCGGCGGACCGCGCCCCCGCGGCGCTCGAAGGGCTGGGCGCCGACGTGAAGTCGCGGCTGGCCGGCGGCCTCGTCGTGACGCTCGACAAGCCCGACCGCGCGACGCGGCTGGCGATCCTGAAGGCGCGCGCCGCCGATTTCGCGCGGCACAAGCCGCAAGCCCTGCTGCCCAACGACGTGCTGGAGCACATCGCCGACATGGACGATGCCTCTCCGCGCGAGCTGATCGGCGTGTTCACCAAGCTGGCGACCTATACCGACCTGACCAAGAAGCCGGTGACGCTGGAGACCATCGAGGACGTGGTGGGCCTGCGCAGCGCGCCGGGCGCCAAAACCTCGATCGAGGACATCCAGAGGAAGACCGCGGAGTATTACAAGCTCGATGTGCGCGACTTCCACTCGCCGCAGCGGGCCCGCCGCGTGGCGCGGCCGCGCCAGGTCGCGATGTACCTGTCGCGCAAGCTGACCTCGCGCTCCCTGCCGGAGATCGGCCGGCGTTTCGGCGGCCGCGACCACACCACCGTGCTGCATGCCTGCCGCCGCGTCGAGGCGCTGTGCGTCGAGGACAAGAACTTCCGGCAGGAGGTCGAATTCCTGCGGGATCTGCTGGCGCGCAGCCGTTAGCCGGACCGTGGAATGCGTCATCGCGCCCGATCGTGACCATCGGGCGCGGCGCTTTCCATTTCGCGCGAGCCGTCCGCCGCGCTAAGGATGCGGTCTCCGCAAGCCGTATGACGTAGTGTCGATGGCATGAAACACATGGTCCTCCTCGCGGCCCTCGGCACGGCGACGCTGCCCGCGACGCAGCCGCACCGCGCGTCCGTCATTCCCGCCTGCGCGGAAGCGACCTCCCTGCTCGAGCGCACGCATGCGGGCGACGGGAGCGCCGACTTCCGCGCCGCGAAGGACGCGGCGTCGCGCTGCCTCGAACAGGGCGGCGGCGCCGACGCGCTGACCCTGCGCGCCCGCGCCGAGCAGAATCTCGGCGACAGGCACGGCGCGCTGGCCGACCTGACGGCGGCGCTCAAGCTCCAGCCCTACTCCGTCTCGATCCATTACGACCGCGGCCTGCTCCAGCTCGACGCCCGGGATTTCGACGCGGCGATCGGCGATTTCAGCGCTTCGGTCGAGCTCGATCCCACCGATTCCGATGCGGTGTTCCAGCGCGGCTGGGCCTATCAGCTCGCTGGGCGCAACGCGCTCGCGGTGGACGATTTCACCCTCATCCTCGCGAGCTTTCCCGACTATCCGCCGGCCTACCGGCTGCGCGGCATCAGCTTCGCGGCGCTGGGCCGGTTCGACAAGGCCGAGGCCGACTACACCGCCTATCTCGCCGCCGATCCCAACGACGCCGACACCTATTTCAACCGCGGCCTGGCGCGCGAGGCGCAAGGCAACACCCAGGGCGCCGCCGCCGATTTCGGCATCGTCGCCTCGCGCGATCCCAAGGACGCCGCCGCGCTGCTGCACCGGGCGCAGGCGCGCGAGACGCTGAAGGACTATCAGGGCGCGATCGACGACCTGACGGCGGCGATCGCGCTCAAGCCGCAATCGGCCGCCTACAACAATCGCGGCACCGTCCATCAGCGCAAAGGCGATCTCGACGCCGCCATCGCCGACTACACAATGGCGCTCGGGGTCGACGCGAACGACCGCGCCGCGCTCTACAACCGCGCCGTCGCGCTGTTCCGCCAGCGCAAATATCCGCAATCCATCGCCGATTTCGACCGCGCCTTCGCGATCGCGGCGCCCTCCGCGCTCGACCTGCGCATGCGCGCTTTTGCGCGGACCGCCAGCCACGATTGCGGCCATGCGATCGAGGACTATACCGCCTCCCTCGCGCTGGAGCCGAATTCGTCGCTCGCCCTGCTCAACCGCGGCTTCTGCTATCGCAGCTCCGGGCGCTATGCCGACGCCTTCGCGGATTGGGACAAGGCCGTGCCGCTGGCGCCGGACGACATGGCGCCCGTCGTCGCGCGGGCGGACCTGCACAAATCGCTCGGCGACTACGGCGCGGCCATGGCGGATTACGACCGGGCCGTTGCCACCGCGCCGAGCGAGGGCCGCTGGCTGAATGCGCGGGCGCGGCTGAAGAACGAAGTCGGCGATCTCGACGGCACAAGGGCCGATTGCCGCAAGGCCGTCGCGATCTTTTCGGCCGCGATCGCGGCCGATGCCAAGGACCGGCTGGCATATTACCACCGCGGCTTCTCCGATCTGGCGTGCCGCGATCCGCAAGGCGCCATAGACGACGAGACGCGGGCGATCGCGCTCGATCCCGGCTATGCCTCGGCCTATCTCGAACGCGCCACGGCCTATTGGTACACCGCCCAATATGCCCACGCCGAGGCCGACATCGAGGCCGCGTTGACGATCGATGCGGGCGACGGCGACGCCTATCTGCAACTCGCCAGCGTCAAGACGGACGAAAAGGACTATGACGCAGCGCTCGGCTATCTCGCCAAGGCGCAGGCGCAGCCCGACGAAGCCGCCGGCATCGTGCTCAACAACCGGTGCTGGACGCGCGGCCTGCTGGATCGCGAACTGGGCGCGGCGCAGGCGGATTGCGAGGCGGCGCTCAAGGACCGGCCGAATTCCCTGGCCGCGCGCGGCTCGCTGGCACTCGTCCAGTTCCGTCAAGGCAGGCTCGACACGGCGCTGGCGACGCTGGACGCGATCCTCGGCGAGCAGCCGCGCCGCGCCGAGGCGCTTCTGCTCAGAGCGGCGGTGAAACTCCGCCTGGGCGAGGACGGCGCGGCCGATCGCGCCCTGGGCGCGGCCCTCGATCCGTTCCTCGCCCTGCGCCTCCGACGCTTCGGGATCCTGCCCTGACGAGACCGGAATACGGCGGAAATCGCGCCCCGACGGGCCTGTCCGGAAGGTCCCGGCGGGCACATTATGTCTTCGCCCTTTCCGGGGCTTTTGCTATACTGTGAAACCTGAGTCCCGGCCGCCTGGAAGCTCAAGGAAATCAATGGCTTGCAGACCCCCTCCCAGGGGCCGGGCCCGGGGTTTTCCAGCGGCCCAAAACCTTGCAGCGAGAACGATGAAAATCAACGTCGAACGCGGTGCCTTCCTGAAGGCGCTGAGCCACGTCCAGAGTGTCGTCGAACGCCGCAACACCATTCCGATCCTCTCCAACGTCCTGATCGAAGCGGGCAAGAGCCAGCTCAAGCTGACCGCCACCGATCTCGACATCGAGATCGTGGAAGCCATTCCGGCGGACGTGCTGCGCAACGGCTCGGCGACCGCGCCGGCGCACATGCTGTACGACATCGTGCGCAAGCTGCCGGAGGGCGCGCAGGTGCAGGCGGAGCTTCTGACCAGCGAGGGCGGACGGCTTGCGGTCTCGGCCGGCACGGTGCGCTTCGAGCTCGCCTGCCTGCCCAAGGAAGACTTCCCGCAGATGGCGGCGGGCGCCCTGCCCCACCGCTTCCGCCTCGCGGCGGACGATTTGAAGCGGCTGATCGACAAGACCCGCTTCGCCATGGCGAGCGATGAGACCCGGTTCTACCTGATGGGCATCCACATGCACGTCACCAAGGACGCCAAGACCAAGGTTCTGCGCGCCGCGGCGACCGACGGCCACCGGCTGGCGCGCTTCGAACTCGACCTGCCGGACGGCGCCGCCGACATGCCGGGCATCATCGTGCCGCGCAAGACGGTGACCGAGCTGCGCCGGCTGCTCGACGACGCCGACGGCGCGATCGAGATCTCGCTGTCGGACACCAAGATCCAGTTCACCTTCAACGGCGTGGAGCTGACCTCCAAGCTGATCGACGGCACCTTCCCGGACTATCAGCGGATCATTCCCTCCGGCAACGACAAGGCGCTGGCGCTAGAGGCGAAGGAGTTCTCCCATTCGGTCGACCGCGTCTCGACGATCTCCGCCGACAAGACGCGCGCGGTGAAGCTGTCGGTGGCGAAGGACAAGGTGACGCTCTCGGTGGTCAATCCGGAAAGCGGCACGGCGACCGAGGAACTGAGCGCGACCTACAACGCGCCGGCGATGGAGATCGGCTTCAACGCCAAATATCTCCTCGACATCACGAGCCAGATCGAGGGCAAGGACATCCGCTTCCTGCTGTCGGACGCCGGCTCGCCCACCATCATCGAGGACGGCGACGATGCCCGCTGGCTCTACGTCCTCATGCCGATGCGGGTCTGAGATTGGACACCCAGCCGACACAGCGCCCCGACGGCGCGGCGTCCGCCTTTGACGCGATGCCCGCGCGCCTGGCGGTGACGCGCCTGGTGCTGCGCAATTTCCGCTCCTACGCGGAAGCGGAGCTTGGCGTGAGCGGCGCGCCGGTGGTGCTGGCGGGACCGAACGGCGCGGGCAAGACAAACCTTTTGGATGCGATCTCGCTGCTGTCGCCGGGACGCGGACTGCGCGGCGCCAGGCTCGGCGAGCATGTGCGGCGCGGGCCGAGCGTCTCCAGCGATGCGCTGTGGGCCGTGGCGGCGACGGTGATGCGCCAGGGCGAGACTTACGAGATCGGGACCGGGCTGACGCTCGGACCCAATGGCGGGGAGCGGCGGCAGGTGCGCCTGAACGGCGCGCCGGCGCAGAACTCATCCGAGCTCGGCGAGCTGGTGCAGATGCTGTGGCTGACCCCGGCGATGGACCGGCTGTTCATCGAGGGCGCGAGCGGGCGGCGCAAATTCCTCGACCGGCTGGTGCTCGGCTTCGACGCCGGCCATGCGCGGACCACGACGCGCTACGAGACCGCGATGCGCGAGCGGGCGCGGCTGCTCAAATTCGGGCCGCGCGATCCGGCCTGGCTGGACGGACTGGAAGCCGAGATGGTCGAGGCCGGCATCGCGATGGCGGTCTCCCGCGCGCAGACGGTCGAGCGGCTGAACCATGCGTTGGTTGCAAGGGGCGAAGCCGGCGCCTTCCCGAGCGCGCAGCTCGCGCTGGACGGCGAGACCGACGCGCTGCTGGCGGAGCTCGGCGACGGCGCGCGCGAGGCGCTGCGCGAGAAACTCGCGCGGTCGCGGGTGCGCGACGCGGAGGCCGGGCGCACGACGGCCGGACCACACCTGACCGATCTTTCGGTGCGCCACACCGCCAAGCGGGCCGATGCGCGCGAATGCTCGACCGGCGAGCAGAAGGCGCTGCTGATCTCCATCGTCCTCGCGGACGCCTGGGAGCTTTCGGCGGCGCGGAGCGGCCACGCCCCACTCCTGCTGCTGGACGAGATCGCGGCGCATCTCGACGCCGTCCGGCGCGCGGCGCTGTTCGAGGAGATCGCGGCTCTGGGCGCGCAAGCCTGGATGACGGGGACCGATCTGTCGCTGTTCGCGGGCCTCGGCGGCCGCGCGGACGTGTTTCATGTCAACGACGGCCAATTCGCCCGTCAGGAGTAGCACTTTGCATTTCGTCCCTTCCCTCACGACCCACCGCATGGCTTCGCACTGATGTCCGGCGATACCACCAACGGCCACGGCCTGAACGGCGGCACCGGCGACGGCGCCGAGGAATACGGCGCCGACAGCATCAAGGTCCTCAAGGGCCTCGATGCCGTGCGCAAGCGGCCGGGCATGTATATCGGCGACACCGACGACGGCTCGGGCCTGCACCACATGGTCTACGAAGTCGTCGACAACGCGATCGACGAGGCGCTGGCCGGCTATGCGACGCGGGTCGACGTCTCGCTGAACGCCGACGGCTCGGTCACGGTGCGCGACAACGGCCGTGGGATTCCCACCGGCATCCATGAAGGCGAGGGCGTCAGCGCGGCCGAGGTCATCATGACCCAGCTCCATGCCGGCGGTAAGTTCGAGCAGAATGCCTACAAGGTGTCGGGTGGCCTGCACGGCGTCGGCGTGTCGGTGGTCAACGCGCTCAGCGAATTCCTCGACCTGCGCATCTGGCGCGACGGCAAGGAGCACTATATGCGCTTCCGCCATGGCGAGCCCGAGGCGCCGCTGAAGATCGTCGGCGATGCGAGGCCAGGCCAGCGCGGCACGGAAGTGACCTTCCTGCCCTCGACCGGCACCTTCACCAAGACCGAATTCGATTTCGCGACGCTGGAGCACCGGCTGCGCGAGCTCGCCTTCCTCAATTCCGGCGTGACCATCATCCTGGCCGACAAGCGCGGCGTGGAGGCGAAGGAGACGACGCTGCACTATGAGGGAGGCCTCAAGGCCTTCGTGCAATATCTCGACCGCACCAAGAGTTCGCTGATCTCCGCCCCGATCATGATCACCGCCGAGCGCGACGGCATGACCGTGGAAGTGGCGCTGACCTGGAACGACAGCTACCACGAGAGCATGCTGTGCTTCACCAACAACATCCCGCAGAAGGACGGCGGCACGCATCTGGCCGGCTTCCGCGCCGCGCTGACGCGGGTGGTGACGAAATACGCCGACGAGATGACCACGGCGAAGAAGGACAAGGTACCGCTGACCGGCGACGATTGCCGCGAGGGTCTGACCTGCGTCCTGTCGGTCAAGGTGCCGGACCCGAAATTCTCGTCGCAGACCAAGGAGAAGCTCGTCTCCTCCGAAGTGCGGCCCGTGGTGGAGAGCGTCGTGATCGACCAGCTCGGCCGCTGGCTCGAGGAGCATCCGGGCGAGGCCAAGCAGGTCGTCGGCAAGGTGATGGAAGCCGCCCTGGCGCGCGAGGCGGCGCGCAAGGCGCGCGAGCTGACGCGGCGCAAGGGTGTGCTCGACGGCGCCTCGCTGCCCGGCAAGCTGGCCGACTGCCAGGAGCGCGATCCCTCCAAATGCGAGATCTTCATCGTCGAGGGCGACAGCGCCGGCGGCAGCGCCAAGCAGGCGCGCAACCGCGAGAACCAGGCGGTGCTGCCGCTGCGCGGCAAAATCCTGAACATCGAGCGCGTGCGCTTCGACCGCATGCTGACGAGCGATTCCATCATCTCGCTGATCACCGCGCTCGGCACCGGGATCGGCCGCGAGGAATTCAACGCCGACAAGCTGCGCTATCACAAGATCATCATCATGACCGATGCCGACGTCGACGGCGCGCATATCCGCACGCTGCTGCTGACGTTCCTGTACCGGCAGATGCCGGAACTGATCGATCGCGGCCACGTCTATATCGCCCAGCCGCCGCTCTACAAGGCGACGCGCGGCAAGACCGAGGTCTACCTGAAGAACCAGCAGGAATACGACGACTACATCCTCTCCGAGGGTTCGGAGGGCGCGGTGTTCACGCTGCATTCGGGCGAAGTGGTGGCCGGCGCGGATTTCGACGCCCTGGTCGCCAAGGCGCGGACCGCCGTGGCCGCGCTGAACGGCTTTCCCCTGCACTATCCGCGCTTCGTGCTGGAGCAGGCGGCGATCGCCGGCGCGCTCAATCCCGAGATCGTGGCGGACAAGGAGAAGGTCGCGGCCGCGGCGACCTATATCGCGCAGCGCCTCGATTTGCTCTCCGAGGAGTTCGAGCGCGGCTGGCATGGCGAGCCGACGCCGGACGGCGGCCTCAAATTCTGGCGCGAGGTGCGCGGCGTGCGCGAGGCGGTCGCCATCGACGGGGCGCTGATCGACAGCGCCGACGCGCGCAAGCTCGACCGCATGGCGCCGGATTTGCAACAAGCTTATCTGAAGGTCGGCCAGCTTCGGCGCAAGGACGAGATCGTGGAGGTGCGCGCGCCGAGCCAGCTTCTGGAGGCGGTGCTCGACTGGGGCCGCAAGGGATTGTCGCTCCAGCGCTACAAGGGCCTGGGCGAGATGAACCCGGAGCAGCTCTGGGAGACGACGCTGGACGAGAACGTCCGCACGCTGCTGCGCGTGAAGGTCGAGCATGTCGACGAGGCGGACGATCTCTTCACCAAGCTGATGGGCGAAGTCGTCGAACCCCGCCGCGAATTCATCCAGGACCACGCCCTCAACGCGACGCTGGACGTGTGACGCGCAAATAGCGAGGACGGGACCGGCGGTTAGACCCGGGCGCGCACCAGCCAGCAGGCGGCGGGAGGCGAAACGCCGTCGGGCGTTTCGTATTTCGCCATCGCGGCCGTGACGGCCTCGACGATCTTCGCGCGTACGGCATCGTCCACGCCGCTCGCGGCGCGCGACAGCGGGCCGATGGACAGCGAGAACTGCGCCGCGTCGGCGGCGGTTTTCGCGACATGCATCGCCGTATCGAGCTTTTGGACCTCGACCGCCTTGAAGCCGGCCGCCTCGAGGATCGACGCGGCGCGCGCCGGATCGGCGAAAGCGAAAGGTCCGGGCGCGTGCGGATCGGGCGCCGGCTGCTCGGGAAGTAAGGGCCGCGCCGCGGCGAAGGGCGCGGCCGCCCAGAAATTCTCCGGCATCGTGCGCCAGCACACAAAGGCGAGGCGGCCGCCGGGCTTCAAGGCTTTGCGGATATTCGCGAAGGCGGCGACGGGATCGGCGAAGAACATCACGCCGAAGCGCGACGCGACAGTGTCGAATTCCGGCGCGAAGGGATGCACCGCGGCGTCGGCCTCGACGAACCGGGCCGCGGAGCTCTCCGCTTCGGCGCGGGCGCGCGCGACGGCGAGCATGGGCCGGGAAATGTCGACGCCGACGGCGCGGCCCGTTGCGCCGACGGCCCTGGCGTATTCCAGTGTCGTGCCGCCCGAACCGCTGCCGATATCGAGGATGCGCTCACCCGGCTTCGCCGAGACGAAGGCGAGAAGCGCCGCGCTGATGGACGCCATGGTACGGTCCATGGCGTCCTGCGCCTCGGCCCAGCGCTGGCCGGCGGGCCCGTTCCAATGTTCGATCTGATCGGCGTTTGCGCTCATGTCGACAATCCTTGGGCCGAGGCGGTTCCGGTGCATCACGACAGTGCGGCGGTCATTCGGCAGCGAGATGCAACTCGATGCCGGCGTGGTCCTTCAAGGCGCCGATGATGGCGAACAGATTGCTCATCTGCGGATTTCCGGACGAGCCCAACATCCGCATCAGGCTCTTCGGCGGTATCTTCACCTTCTTGGCGAGATTCTCGAATCCGATCGTGGCGTTGACATAGTCGCGCAGAATTCTCTTGCCGACGGCCAACTCGCCATTGAGCAGCGACTCCACCGCCTCGCGCAGCATGGCGTCGCGGAAACCGGGGTTCTTCCGCAGGTCCGCCATGACCGTTTCCCGGAACTCATGGGTCAGGGGCATTGTCTAACCTCCTTGCTTGACGCGCCGACGGTAGTCCGCCAGCCGTCCGCGCGCCGTCTCGATATCCGCCTGCTGCCGTGCCTTGGGTCCCACCTCCAAACAACACGATCAATGCCGGACCATCCCAGGCGAGATAGACGCGATAGCCGGGACCGAAAGCGATCCTCAGTTCGACAAGACCGCCGCCGACGCCTTTTAGATTCGATATATTGCCTTCTTCCAGCCGAAGCAGCGCGGTAGTCACGCGCGCACGTGCGACGTCATCCAATTTCTCTCGCCACCGAACAAATGGATTGCGACCGCTTGCATCCAGATATTCGAGCAATCTGATCATCTAGATGGTACCGTATGCGTTACCATAGCGCAAGCTATTTCTTCTCCGCCTTCCGCTTGCGCATCGCCAGGGTGCGCAGCCTGAGCGCGTTGAGCTTGATGAAGCCGGTGGCGTCGCGCTGGTCGTAGGCGCCCTGGTCGTCCTCGAACGTCACCAGATCCTGCGCATAGAGCGAATAGGGCGACGCGCGCCCGATCGTCATCGTGTTGCCCTTGTAGAGCTTGAGCCGCACCGTTCCGGTGACGAATTGCTGGCTCTTGTCGATCAGGGCCTGGAGCATCTCGCGCTCCGGCGTGAACCAGAAGCCGTTATAGATCAGCTCGGCATAGCGCGGCATCAGATCGTCCTTCAGATGGGCTGCGCCGCGGTCGAGCGTGATCGATTCCATCGCGCGATGGGCGGCGAGCAGGATCGTGCCGCCCGGCGTCTCGTAGATGCCGCGCGACTTCATGCCGACGAAGCGGTTCTCCACCAGGTCGAGCCGGCCGATGCCGTTGGCCTTGCCGAGCTCGTTGAGCCTGGCAAGGAGCGTGGCGGGCGATAGCGCCTGGCCGTCGATGGAGACCGCGTCGCCGTTCTCGAAGCCGATCTCGACCACCGTCGCCTTGTCCGGTGCGTCCTCGGGCGAGATGGTGCGCTGATAGACGATGCTGTCGGCTTCGACGGCGGGGTCTTCCAGAACCTTTCCTTCCGAGGAGGAGTGCAGCAGGTTCGCGTCGACCGAGAACGGCGCCTCGCCGCGCTTGTCCTTGGCGATCGGGATCTGGTGCTTCTCGGCGAACTCCAGGAGCCTGGTGCGGCTGGTGAGGTCCCATTCGCGCCAGGGCGCGATGATCTTGATGTCGGGCTTGAGAGCGTAATAGCTGAGTTCGTAGCGCACCTGGTCGTTGCCCTTGCCGGTCGAGCCGTGGCTGACCGCGTCGGCGCCGACCTTCTGCGCGATCTCGATCTGCTTCTTGGCGATCAAGGGCCGCGCGATGGAGGTGCCGAGCAGGTAGACGCCCTCGTACTGCGCATTGGCGCGGAACATCGGGAAAACGTAGTCGCGCACGAATTCCTCGCGCACGTCCTCGATGTAGATGTTCTGCGGCTTGATGCCGAGCAAGAGCGCCTTCTCGCGCGCCGGACCGAGCTCCTCCCCTTGCCCCAGATCGGCGGTGAAGGTGACGACCTCGGCGCCGTATTCGGTCTGCAGCCATTTCAGGATGACCGAGGTGTCGAGGCCGCCCGAATAGGCCAGCACGACTTTCTTCACGCCCTTTTGCGCCATGACTTGTCCCATGAAATCAACGGTTTAATCATTTCCGACCCGTCCCGACCGGACAATTCGGACTGACCGTCGGTTAGATAGCCGGTCCACGCAGTCGTCAAGCGGGCGCGGCATGCGTTTGCGGCGCGATGGCAATGCGCCATCGCGGAAACGACTTGCGCTAAGGATGGCGGCGGCACGATGCGGAGCGGCGGCGATGGACTTCTGGTTCGAGTTCGCGAGCACCTATTCCTATCCCGCGGCGATGCGGGTGGGGCGGCTCGCCCAGGCGGCAGGCGTGCACCTGCGCTGGCGGCCGTTCCTGTTGGGGCCGATCTTCGCCGCGCAGGGGTGGGGCGACTCGCCGTTCAATCTCAACCCCGCGAAGGGCGCGTATATGTGGCGCGATCTGGCGCGCATCTGCGCGCGGGAAGACGTGGCCCTCGCGCTGCCGCCGCTGCGGTTTCCGCAGAACGGCCTCAAGGCGGCGCGGATCGCGCTGGCGGCTGAAGGCGAAGACTGGATGCCGGATTTCGTGCGCGCGGTCTATACGGCGAATTTCGCCGAGCGAAAGGACATAGCCGACGACGACGTGCTGGCCGACATGCTGGCGCGGGTCGGCACCGACCCGGCGGCGGCCGTGGCGGCCGCCAACACGCCCGAGAACAAGGCAAGATTGCGGACGCAAAACGAGGAAGCCGTCGCAAGGGGCGTGTTCGGCGCGCCGAGCGTCATTGCGGGCGGCGAGATGTTCTGGGGGAATGACCGCCTGGAAGAGGCTATTGCATGGGCAGCGCGAAATCCCTGACGGCGTCCAGCACGAAGCGCAGGCGTTCCTCGACGCTGGCGCGCGGCACCTCGACGGGGCGGTAACCCAGGCGGCGGTAGGTGGCGGCGATGGTCTCGAAGACCGCGACCGCCTCGGCGAAATCGTGCTTGCGCTCTTCGTCGGGGACGTAGATTTCCGGCCAGGGCGGGAAGAGGAAAACCGTCTCGTTGTAGCGGCATTGCGCGATGGCATCCGTCAGCGCGGGCGGATCGCCGGCGCCCGGCGGATTGCCGTAGCCGGAAAGCTCGGGAATGGCGCGGTCGAAGAACACCGGCGCGGAGGTCTCCACCACCGCGTGGTAGTCTGCCAATTCCTGCTGGAAGGTGAGATCGCGATAGCGGGCGCGGTCGCCATCATGGGTGGCATTGCCGCCGATGGCCGCCTGCTGCCGCAGGACCTTTCGCGCCGCCTCATCGACGCAAAGATAGCCGGCCCCGCGCAGGGCTTCGAGCAGCGTGGTCTTTCCGGCGCCGGGACCGCCGGAGAGGATGTGAAAGTTGTTTCGCAGCATGATGCCTCACGGATATCGCGCGCGGACGCAAAGGCGCGGCCGCGGGACGGTTGGACGGATTTTGGAGGAGAGACGCGATGGTGAAACGCCGCCGCGGCCAAGTCAAGCTACCAGACGCCGCCGTCGACGCGGATCGTCGCGCCCGTGGTGAAGGACGACGCGTCGCTCGCGAGATAGAGCGCGGTGCCGACGATCTCGTCCGGCTCGCCGAAGCGCTTGAGGCCGAGCTGGCGCTTGAACGCCTCGTTGTCGCGCCAGGCGCCGGAGACGTCGGTGAGGAACGGGCCGGGCGCGATGGCGTTCACCCGCACCTTGGGCGCGAAGGCCTTGGCCAGCGCCACCGTCATCGCATTGATCGCCGCCTTGGCGCCGGAATAGGGAACCGTCGCCGGCTCCGGCTTGAACGCAGCCGAGCTCGACAGATTGACGATCGTGCCGCCCGCGCCCGCCATCATCCGCTCGCCGATCAGCGCCGAGAGGCGGAACGGGCCCTTGAAGTTCACGTCGACGATCTTGTCGAACAGTTCTTCGGTCGTGGCCGACAGCGACGGCGCCAGCGGCGACATGCCGGCATTGTTGACCAGGATGTCGACGCGCCCGAAATGCGCATGAGCCGCGTCGGCCAGGCGGTCATTGTCGCTCCATTTGCCGACATGGGCCGCGACGGGCAGCGCGCGGCGGCCGAGCGCCTCGACCTCCCGGGCGACGGCCTCGCAGGCGTCGAGCTTGCGGCTGGCGATCACGATATCGGCACCGGCCCTGGCGAAGGCCAGCACCATGGCGCGGCCGAGCCCGCGACTGCCGCCTGTCACCAGGGCGATCTTGTTCGACAGATCAAAGAGATTTTCCATCGCGAAACTCTCCGGCTCCGGCGCGGTCCGGGCAAGCGGAATCTGGCGACGCCGATTGTCCGGGTGAGAACGGAGGAACGCAGACGTGAACGCGGGCGCTTGCGGATGGACGAGCCGCAGCTTGAATTATCTATACGCGGTATTATTGCTAGTGCATGGCCAGCCTTCGCTTTGCAACCGCCGTGCACGTCATGGTGCTTCTCGCGCATGAGGACGCCACCTCGGCCGAGCATGCCGTAACGTCCGGCTATCTGGCGGACAGCATCGGCGCGAACCCGGTGGTCGTGCGGCGGGTGATCGGCGCGCTGGCTTCGGCCGGGCTCTTGGAGACGCGCGCGGGCGCTCTGGGCGGCACCTGGCTGGCGCGCGATGCCCGGAAAATCCATCTCAGCGACATCTACGACGCGGTGGAGGAAAACGCCGCGCTGGGCTTTCGCGAGAAAGCCGACACGGAGTGCCCGATCGGCCGCGCCGCCCCCGGCGTGATCTGCGGCATCGTCCGCTCGATCGACGAGGCGGCGCGGAATTCCCTTGTGAAAACAACGCTCGCCAGCGTGCTCAAGACGGTCGAGACCGCCCCCGCCGAGCCGGTTTGACGCAGGCCTTGCCGGCGGCTGTCCCGACCCATATTTGTAACTGTAACAGTTACTATATCAATCAAACGGAGGTCATCGTGAGCAAGGTCGTTGTTGTCTATCATTCGGGCTATGGCCATACCGCCGAACAGGCCAAGGCCGTCGCCGCCGGCGCGGGCCGGGTGCCCGGCACGCAGGTCGAGCTGATCCGCATCGAAGGCGGCGAAAAGGATTTCACACCGGTGCTGGCGAAGCTCGAAGCCGCCGACGCCATCATCCTGGGCTCGCCGACCTATATGGGCAGCGTGTCGGGGCCGTTCAAAACCTTCATGGACGCGACGTCCAAGGTGTGGGGCAAGCTGAACGACAAGATCGCGGCCGGCTTCACCAATTCCGCCAGCCATAGCGGCGACAAGCTGAATTCGCTGATCCAGCTTTCGATCTTCGCCGCGCAGCACGGCATGGTGTGGGTCAATCTCGGCCTGATGCCGGGCAACAACCATTCCAAGGGCTCGCCCGAGGATCTGAACCGTCTCGGCGGCTTCCTCGGCGCCATGGCGCAGTCGCCGGCCGATGGCGGCCCGGAGGTCGGTCCCACCGCATCCGACAAGCGCACCGCCGAGCATCTCGGCCAGCGCGTTGCAGAAGCAGCCCGCCGCTGGCGTATCCTCCCGCTGGCGGCCTGACGTGAGGCGCGTGCCGCGGCGACGCGGCACGCGACCTTGCCTGTGTTGTCCAATATCTAGCTGGGCAACCGCGCAAGCGACGCGCTTTCGAGGTCGGCGAGGCGGTCTTTCGCCTTCAGCTTCACGCTCTCGCTCTTGAGCTGGCCGCAGGCGGCCATGATGTCCCGGCCGCGCGGGGTGCGGACCGGGCTCGCATAGCCGGCGCGGTTCACGATCTCGGCGAAGGCCTCGATCTGACTCCAGTCGGAGCACTCGTAAGGCGCGCCGGGCCAGGGGTTGAACGGGATCAGGTTGATCTTGGCCGGGATGCCCTTGATCAGCTTCACCAGCTCGCGCGCCTCGGCCAGGCTGTCATTCACGCCTTTGAGCATCACATATTCGAAGGTGATGCGCCGCGCATTGGAGACGCCGGGATAGGTGCGGCAGGCCTCCAGCAATTCCTTTAGCGGGTATTTCTTGTTGATCGGCACGATGACGTCGCGGATGTCGTCGCGCACCGCGTGCAGCGAAATCGCCAGCGACGAGCCGATCTCGGCACCGGCGCGCGGGATCATCGGAACCACGCCGGCCGTGGAGAGCGTGACCCGGCGCTTCGACAGCGCCAGCGCCTCGCCGTCGGCGACGATGGCGAGCGCCGCCTTCACATTGTCGAAATTATAGAGCGGCTCGCCCATGCCCATCATCACGACATTGGTGATGCGGCGCTCTTCCTTGGTGGACGGCCAGTCGGCCAGCGAATCCTTGGCGACCATCACCTGGCCGACGATCTCGGCGGGTGTGAGGTTGCGCACCAGCTTCTGCGTGCCGGTGTGGCAGAAGCGGCAATTCAGCGTGCAGCCGACCTGGGAGGAGACGCAGAGCGTGCCCCTGCCCGGTTCCGGGATGAACACGGTCTCGAACTCGATGCCCGGGCCTGTGCGCAGCAGCCATTTGCGCGTGCCGTCATTGGAAATCTGCTCCGTGACGATTTCGGGGCGGGCCAGCGTGAAGCTGTCGGCGAGGGTCGCGCGGACGTCCTTGGCGAGATTGGTCATGGACGCGAAATCCTTCGCGCCATGGACATAGACCCAGTTCCAAAGCTGCCGCGCGCGCATCGGCGCGGCCTTCTCGGGCAGGCCGGCATCGCGCAGCGCGGTTTGCAGCGCGTCGGGCGAAAGGCCGATGAGGGTGGAGACGGTCATGGGGGAGCTATTATCACTCTCCCCTTGAGGGAGGGTCGACAAAATTTCGAGCGGAGCGAGAAATTTTTCGGGGAGGGGTTTGGCGCCGCGGCCCGACCCCTCCCCGAAAAATCCTTCGGATTTTTCGACCCTCCCTCAAGGGGAGGGTAGGAACTCCTACATTCCGCAGGCTTTGTGGATGCGGTCCAGCGCGTCACCGAGGCCGGCCAGGGAATAGGTGTCCTTGGTGACCGTGCCGCGCTTGCTCGTGCCTGTGACCACCAGCGACTGGCCGTTCCGCATCGCCGTGACCAGGCGGACCTCGTCGGCGCGCTTGCGAATCCAGGCCGCGCCGGCGCCGCCGTCGTTCTGGGTGAAGAATTCGAACGAATCGGAGCCGACCTGGGCGGTGACGGTGCTGCCGTCCTTGTACTGGTAGCCGGGGACGGCCTCGGGCTCGGACTTCGTCTTGCGCGCCGGCCAGTCGGTGATCAGGAAGAAGATCGGATCGCGCTTGATCTTCCGCGGCGTGCTGTCAGTAGGCTTGGACATGGCGTAGCAGGTCTTGTCCGCGCCCGTGCCGGAGGTGAAGGCAGACCAGTCCCGGGACACGCCGAGAAGGGTCGCGTCGTCGGCCGCGGCGGGACCGGCGACGAGGACGGCGGCGCCGATGAGGGCGACAAGAAGGGTCGGCCGAATCATGAATGTTTGCTCCGGAAGCCTGATATCCCTTCTGGCAGCGGATTCAGGCACTTCTGTGGTGACGTTGAATTCCGGGAGGAAGAATAGGGGCGCGCGCGGCGCAGGTCCACGGCAATTGTCAAAAGCCCCGGATCGCCTCCTCCACGTCCCGCAGGCGGTCCTTGCCGAAGAACATCTCGTCGTCCACGAAGAAGGTCGGGATGCCGAAGGCGCCGCGGGCGACGGCGGCCTCGGTGTTGGCGATCAGCCTGGCCTTCACGTCGGGGGCCTGGCCGCGCTCGTACAGCGCCGGGTCGAGGCCGGACGCGGCCAGCGCCGCCTTCGCGACCTCGGGGTCGTCCATCTTCTTGGGCTCTATCCACATGGCGCGGAACACGGCGTCCATGTAGGCGGGCAGAATGCCCTCGTTCTGCGCCGCGACCGCCATGCGCATCAGGTTCAGCGTGTTGATCGGGAAGAACGGGTTGAACGTGAAGTCGTCGATGTGGTGGCGGCGGATGAAGCGCTGGGTCTCGAGCTGTTCATAGGCCATCTTGTTCTGGATGTGGCCGAAGGCCTGCATCGGCGACTGGTTGCCCGTCGCCTTGAAGATGCCGCCGAGCAGGACGGGCATGTACTCGCATTTGGCGCCGGTGCGCTTTTCGATCTCGGGGATGACCCGGTGGGCGAAGAAGGCGTTGGGACTGCCGAAATCGAACAGGAATTCCACGGAGGACATCACCAGCTCTCCTTGTAGGGCCGCACGTCGAGTTCGAAGGTCCAGGCGTCTCGCGTCTGGGTGTGAAGATACCAATAGGCGGCGGCGATGGACTCCGGATTCATGAGCTGGTCCGGCGCGATGGCGGCGACCGCCGCGTCGCCGCCGCGGGCCCGGATGCGCTCCTTGACGAAGGCCGTGTCGACGCCGGCGTCGATGATGAGATGGGCGACGTGGATGTTCTCGGGCCCCAACTCGCGCGCCATGCTCTGCGCCACGGCGCGCAGGCCGAACTTGGCCGAGGCGAAGGCGGCATAGCCCTTGCCGCCGCGCAGGCTCGCGGTTGCGCCGGTGAAGAGGATGGTGCCCCTGCCCCGCGGAAGCATCAGGCGGGCGGCCTCGCGGCCCGTGAGGAAGCCGCCGTAACAGGCCATCTCCCAGACCTTGCGGAAGACGCGCTCGGTGGTCTCCAGGATCGGGAAGTTGACGTTGGCGCCGGGGTTGAAGACGCAGACTTCGAGCGGCGCATGCGCGTCGGCCTCGTTGAGGAAGGCCGCGACGTCCTCTTCCCTGCGGGCGTCGAGAGCCCGTGCCTCGCAGCGGCCGCCGCCGGATTCGATGTCGGATTTGAGTTGGGCGAGCTTGTCGGCGGTGCGCCGACCGGCGAAGACGGTGTAGCCCTCGGATGCGAATTTCCGCGCGATGGCGGAGCCGATATAGTCGCCGGCGCCGATAATGGCGGCGGTGGCGTTGCGGGGCGTCATGGCGGCCTCCAAGATTAGATGACGGGTATAATATAACAAACCCGATTTGTCATCGCCCGCGAATGCGGGCGACCCTGTTGAAATCTGCGCGGCTATAAACAGGATGATCGCGAACCTATCGAGGTCGCGGAAGACCTCGCCTGGATGGCCTGCATTCGCGGACCATGACACCGGTAAAGGAGCTATTCTCTAAGGCCCCAGCCGATGGCGTAGAGACGCCAGACGAGCCCGCCAAGGGCCGCCGCGAGGACGACGGTGAAGATCGCGCCGAAGGTTTCGTAGCCTTCGGAGAATCCGATCATCGAATGACGCAGGCCGTTGATGAAATAGAACAGCGGATTGCCATAGGCCAGCCAGCGCAGCCAGGGCGGCAGCATCTCGACCGTGTTGAACACGCCGCCCACCATCGACAGCGGCTGGATGAAGAACACCATGAGCATGTTGAGCTGCTCGAAGGTCTTGGCCCAAAGCGCGATGACGATGCCGAGGAAGCCGAAGATCATCGAGACGAAGGTCGTCCAGAAAAGGAATTCCGGCAGCGAGTGCATGTGCACCGCGCCGAACGCAACCCCGATCAGCATGATGCCGAGGGCGGTCAGCACCGAGCGCAGGATCACGACGCTGACCGTGCCGGCGATCATCTCGACATAGGAGAGCGGCGAGACCAGGATTTCCTCGATGCTCTTCTGGAAGCGCTGGAAATAGACCTGGGCGGTCGATTGCAGGAACGACGCGCTGATGACGTTCATCATCACCACGCCCGGCAGGACGAATTCGAGATAGCGGAAGCCGCCGATGTGCCGGATGCTGCCGCCGACCACGAAGCCGAAGATGAAGATGAACAGCAGTGCCGAGATCAGCGGCGCGACCACGGCCTGGATCGGCACGCGCGCCAGGCGCTGCAGCTCGCGCCGGATCATCGTCCACAGGCCAATCCAGTTGACGGTCATCGCGCGGCCGCCGCCGCGATGTGATCGGCGGCGCGGCCGGTGGCGGCGAGATAGGCGCGCTCCAGCCCGCCGGGCTCGGTGAAGAATTCCTCCTTGGGGCCGTGGCGCACGATGCGGCCGCCGGCGACGATGGCGATGGTGCGGCACAACCGCTCGATCTCTTCCAGATAGTGCGAGGTCAGAAGGATCGTCTTGCCGTCGCGGTTGAGCTCCTGGAGGTAGCGCCACAGATCCATGCGCAATTCGACGTCGACGCCCGCCGTCGGCTCGTCGAGAATCAAGAGCGCCGGATCGTTGATCATGGCGCGGGCGAGGATGACGCGGCGCTTGAGCCCGCCGGAGAGTTCGCGGAACGGCTTGTTGGCATGGGCCACGAGATCGAAGCGCTCGATCAGCATGTCGACGCGCTTCTTGCGCTCGGCCTTGCGCATGCCGAAATAGCCGCCCATCCAATCGACGATCTGCCGCCCGCTGGCGAAGGGGTCGACGTTGAATTCCTGGGGGCTGAGGCCCACCAGCTTGCGGGCCTCGCGATAGTCCGCGACCGCGTCGACGCCGAAGATGCGGATCGTGCCCGAGGTCGGGTTGGAAATGCCGGTGATGCAATGGATCGTGGTCGACTTGCCGGCGCCGTTGGGGCCGAGGAAGCCGAAGAAATCGCCGGGCTGAACGGTAAGCGAGACGTCCTGAACGGCGACGGTCCCGCCGCGATAGACCTTGCGCAGATGGGAAATATCGAGAGCGGCGGTGGTCATGAGCGGGCGGGACTATAGCGCCGGATTTTCGAATGTCACTTTCTCGTGCGCACGATGGGGGCGCCCCATTTGTGCTGCGGCGGGACCTCCGGCGGCTCGCGGCCCGGGGCGATCGGGCGGCTGCCGTAACCGCCGGTGGAGATCAGCCGGTCGTACAGGGTGATGGCGCCCGCCATGCCGACATTGATCGAGAAGCGAGTCGGGATCTTCACCACGAACTCGCAGCGCGACAGCATTTCGGGCGACAGCGACATGCGCTCGGCCCCGAAGACATAGGCGGCGCGGCTCGGATGGCGGAAGCGCGGCAGCTCGACCGCATCCTCGGCGATCTCGACGCCGACGAGCCGGCAGCCGACCGGCAGGCGGAACTCGCCCGCGTCCTTGTAGCTGTAGAGGGGCAGCGCGCCCTGCGTCTTGGAGGTGTCGGCGTTACGCGCGTCGTTGAGGCGGAGCTGCTCGGCGACGGTGAAGAAGAAGCTTGCGCCGAACGCATTGGCGATGCGCATAAGATTGCCGAGATTCATCGGCTTGGAGATGCCGTCGACGCCTACCGCAAAATACCCTCGCAATTCGCGTCCCCCTCCGCCCCTTGCACCTGACGGTGCTACGGGCACCTCCCCCGCCAGCCTCCGCTTCGCTTCGGCGCGGGGGAGGCGGGCCTATAGTGCTGCTCGTTCCGGCGCACGATGCTATAGGGAGTCCATGGCAAATCCCATTCTAGTCGAACTGACGCGCGGCGGCCTGGTGGAGAGCGTCCATCGCGGCGCCCTGGCCGTGGTCGATGCCGAGGGCGCGGTCGTCGCCGCGCTGGGCGACATCGCGGCGCCGGTCTATTCGCGCTCCTCCTTGAAGCCCATGCAGGCGATGGTGCTGGTGGAATCCGGCGCGGCGGAAGCGTTCGGCCTTTCGGACGAGGAGATCGCGCTCGCCTGTGCGTCGCATTCCGGCGAGCCGATGCACACCACGCGCGTCGCGGCCTGGCTGGCGCGGATCGGTCTTTCCGAGAAGGATCTCGCCTGCGGCGCGCATCCGTCGCGCTACGAGCCGGTCGCCGAAGCGATGATCCGCCGCGGCGAGAAGCCGACGCGCCTCCACAACAATTGCTCGGGCAAGCATGCGGGATTCCTGACCGTGGCGCGGCATTGGGATGTCGCCACGGAAGGCTATGAGCGGATCGACCATCCGGTGCAGCAAGCGGTGGCAGCGGTGCTTAAGGATTTGTCGGGCGCGGCCGAGCTGCCCTATGGCATCGACGGCTGCGCCGCGCCGAATTTCGCGACCTCGCTGACCGAATTCGCGCGGGCCGCGGCGCACATGGCGTCGGGCAAGGGCCTAACCAAACCACGCGCCGATGCGGCGAGGCGGATCCTCGGCGCGATGGTCGCGCATCCCGAGCTGATGTCGGGCACGGGACGGGTCTGCGCCACCCTGATCCAGGCCAGCAGCGGCAAGGCGGCGGTGAAGACCGGCGCGGAAGGCTTTTTCGGCGGCTGGATTCCGGGCCGCGGCCTCGGCATCGCGATCAAGATCGACGACGGGGCGAGCCGCGCGGCGGAGACAGTCATCGCGGCGGTTTTGGAGAAACTGGGACTGCTGGGAGACGGCGCGCGGGAGGTGCTGCGGGCGCCGGTGCTCAACACGCGGGGGACGATTGTGGGCGAACGACGGCCGGCGCGGACATTGGAAGAAATGCGGGTCGGCTAGCACCTGTCACCCCGGCCGAGCGATCGCGAAGCGGCGTTCGGCCGGGGATGACGGTGGCGCTAGTGGCTGTTGCTGCTCGGATCGCCGGTGTTGTTGCTGCCGCCGGCGTTGGTGCTGTTGGCGTTGCTGCTGTCGTGGTTCTTTCCGACCGGGCCGGTATAAGGCTCGATCTTCGCGATCGAACAGGTGCCAGGGAACGTCCGCTCCCGCGCGCGCACCGAATCGCCGCGCTCGATGCAGCTCAGGCCGAATGCGCCCGGCGAGCGGATCACGATGGTCTCCGCGAATCTGAAGCCGCTGCAGGTGCCGATCAGCGTCAGCAGCGCCTTCTGGTGACTGTAGTTCTCCAGCACCAGATGCTTGTCGTCGGTGGCCGACCAGTTGCGGATATCGTCGTGGCGAATGCAGATCTGAGACGATGCGGCAAAGGCCGGTGTGCTCGAAAGCAATGCGGCCGCCGCGGCCGCGCCCAAAATGATTTTACGCATATGCGTGCGATCCTTCGTTGAAGGTAAACGCCCATCCAGTTCCATAATACGCGCAAGTTCCGCTTTCGATCCAGTCGGACGGAGGGCGCGGATGCCGGCCGCGCGAGACGCCGCCGCAAAACATGAGCCGATCGTCCCATCCATGCGCCGTCGCGACAATCGGGCCCGGCTTTGCGCCGCGCGAGGCATCGCTTATGGTCGCGGCATTCGTCATTAAAACATCGTAAGCCATCGGGAGAACCGCCATGAAAGCCATGCTCTGCACGCATTACGGACCGCCGGAAGAGATGGAGCTGCGCGACGTGCCGTCGCCCGCGCCGGGCAAGGGCCAGGTTCTGATCGCGGTGAAGGCTTGCGGTGTAAATTTTCCCGACGTGCTGATGTTGGCGGACAAGTATCAGTTCAAGCCGGCATTACCCTTCCCGCCGGGCGGCGAGGTTGCCGGCGTCGTGACGGCGCTGGGCGAAGGGGTGAGCGGCATCGCGGTCGGCGACCGCGTCGCGGTGTCGATCGGCAATGGCGGCTTCGCGGAGCAGGTCGTCGCGGATGCGCGGCGCTGCGTGACGGTGCCGGCGAATGTCGGCTTCGAAGTCGCGAGCGCCTTCATCGTGACCTATGGCACGTCCTATCATGCGCTCAAGGACCGCGCGCGGCTGAAGGCCGGTGAGAGCCTGGTGGTGCTCGGCGCGGCCGGCGGCGTCGGACTGTCGGCGGTGGAGCTCGGCGTCGCGATGGGCGCCAAGGTGATAGCCGGCGCGTCGAGTCAGGAGAAGGTCGATCTTGCGATCCGCCACGGTGCCACGGCGGGATTTGTCTACCCCAAGCTGCCGCTGTCGCGCGACCAGCAGAAGGCGATATCCGACAAGATCAAGGAACTGACCGACGGCAAGGGCGCCGATGTGCTCTACGATCCGGTGGGCGACCAGTATGCCGAGCCGGCGCTGCGGGCGATGAACTGGGAGGGGCGCTATCTGGTGATCGGCTTCGCGGCCGGCGAGATCCCGAAGATCCCGCTGAACCTGACGCTGCTGAAAGGCTGCGACATCCTCGGCGTGTTCTGGGGCGCCTTCACGGCGCGCGATCCCAAGGCCGCCAACGACTCGCTGCGCGAAATCCTGGGCATGATCGCGGAGGGCAAGCTCCATCCCGACGTGTCGGCGACTTTTCCGCTGGCCGAGGCCGGGAAATCGATCCGTATGCTGATGGACCGCAAGGCGATGGGCAAGGTCGTGGTGACGATGGGCTGAATTCAGAAGCTCGACCAGCCCAATAAGGCGACGGCGAGGGCCATCAGCGCGGTCGCCAGCCAGCCGAGCACGATCAGCCAGCGCGGCAGGGTGGGACCCACGTCGGGGCTGGCCGCGACGATCATCATCGCCACCATGATCGGCACCGCGACCACGCCGTTGATCACCGCCGACCAGAACAGCATCGCGATGGGATCGATGCTTGTGAGCGTCAGGGCGGCGCCGGCCAGTGTCGCGGCGCTGACGATGGCGTAGAAGCCGATGGCGCGGTTGGCGGGAAGCTCCAGGCTGCCGCGCATGTGGAAGGACTCGGCCACCGCATAGGCCGCCGAGCCCGCCAAGACCGGCACCGCGAGCAGCCCGGTGCCGATGATGCCGGCCGCGAACAGCACGAAGGTGAAGGCGCCGGCGATCGGGCGCAGCGCCTCGGCGGCCTGGGCCGCGGTGTCGATCTTCGTGATGCCGTGGGCGTGCAGCGTCGCCGCGGTGGTGACGATGATGAAGAAGGCGATGGAGTTGGAGACCACCATGCCGAAGGCGGTGTCGACGGCGATGTGCCGGAAGGCGCCCTTGGTCAGGCTCGGCAGGCGGCGCGCGCCGTGGCGGTAGCTGAGATGGGATTCCTCCGCCTCCTGCGAAGCCTGCCAGAAGAAGAGGTAGGGGCTGATCGTGGTGCCGAACACCGCGACCACGGTGAGCAATTCATCCTTGCTCAGCGACAGCGAGGGCAGGAAGGTCGCCAGCAGCACCTGGCCCCAGGGGATGTTCACGCTGAACGCCACGGCGACATAGACGAAAAGAACCAGCGTCAGATATTTCATGTAGCCGGCGTAGCGGTGATAGGGGATGAACACCTCCGCCATCAGGCAGGCGACACCGAAGCCGATCGCATAGGCGACCGACGGCCCGCCGACGATGAGACGCAGGCCCTCCCCCATCGCCGCGAGATCGGCCGCGATGTTGAGCGTGTTGGCGATCACAAGCAGCGCCACGAGGCCGAGCAGCACCGGCGCCGGCAGGCGGCGGGCGATGTTGCTGGCGAGGCCCTTATGCGTGTCCCAGCCGATGCAGGCGCTGATGATCTGGATCGCCACCATGAAGGGCAGCGTGAGCAGCATGGTCCAGGTCAGGCCGTAGCCGAACTGCGCGCCGGCCTGGGAATAGGTGGCGATGCCGGAGGGATCGTCGTCGGCCGCGCCGGTGATGAGGCCCGGGCCAAGAACACGCAAGATATTGCGGGATTTGACCGCTTCGTCCGCCATCCATCCCGCTCGCGCTTGTGCCGCCCGCTCCAACTATCTACCTAATGCAGTAAAGGGAAAGGGGTTTCGCCGATGTCGGTTCTGGGCTGGATATTCTTCGGAGCGATCACCGGCTGGCTGGCCAGCCTGATCGTCAACAAGCGCGGCGAAGGCTGCATCCTCAACATCGCGCTCGGGCTGGTGGGCGCGGTGGTCGGCGGCCTGATCTTCCGCGCGCTGTCGGACTTCGACATGTTCCGCTTCAATCTCGTGTCGATGGTCGTGGCAATCCTGGGCGCGGTGATCGCGTTGTTCCTGTGGAACGCGGTGACGGGGCGGCGGACGCTGCGCTAGGCACGTTAGTGTCGCAATTCTTTCACCCGGGAATTAACCGCGCGAAAACCGCGTCTCGCTAGCGTGCCGCAGCCAATCACGGGATAGCGGGACATGTTGAACGAAGCCGAGACGGATTCGTCCAACTGGACCGCGGGCCAACTCGCCATCGCGATGCCGACCTTCTCGGTCGCCACGACCTGCGGCCAGGTCTTCGAATGGTTCGGCGACCGCCGCGACCAGGTTGCCGCGGCCGTCGTCGACGACGACGGCGCGGTGAAAGGCATCGTCAACCGCCTGCGATTCCTCGCACGCTACGCGCAGCCCTTCATCCCGGAGCTCTACGCCAAGCGCTCGATCCTGCAGCTGGCGAACGTTCGTCCGCTGGTGGTGGACGAGCACCTGAAGCTGACCGAACTCGGCAAGATGCTGACGCTGGACTGGCCGGATGCCCTGCGCGAGTGCTTCGTGGTGACGCGCGGCGGACGCTATCTCGGCATCGGAACCTGCGAGGCGCTGGTCAGCGGCAAGCTGCACCTTCTGCAGATGCGCGAGACCCAGCTCGCCCACGCGCTGGCGGACGCGCAGGCCGCGAACCGCGCCAAGTCGAGCTTCCTTGCGCTGATGAGCCACGAACTGCGCACGCCGCTGAACGCCATCATCGGCTTCTCGGAGGTCCTGGCGTCGGAGATGTTCGGCGCCCATGGCGTGCCGCGCTACCGCGAATATTCCGCCGACATCCACGGCGCGGGACAGCATCTTCTGGCGCTGATCAACGACATCCTCGACCTGTCGAAATCCGAGGCGGGCAAGATGGATCTGCGCTGCGAGCCCTTCGCCCTGGACGATCTCTTTCGCGACTGCCGCCGCATGGTGTCCGTGCGGGCGCAGGAAAGCGGCATCGACGTCGCGTTCGACCTGACGCCGGGGCTGCCGCAGCTCGACGCCGATCCGCGGCGCGTGAAGCAGATACTTCTCAACCTCCTCTCCAACGCGATCAAGTTCACGCCGGCCGGCGGGCATGTGCGCCTGAGCGCAATGCTGAGCGCGGAAGGCGGCATCTGTCTCAGCGTGAAGGACACCGGCATCGGCATGTCGACGGAGCAGATACCGCTCGCGCTGGAGCCCTTCCGCCAGATCGACTCCCCGCTGTCGCGCAGCCAGGAAGGCACCGGTCTCGGCCTGTCGCTGGTCAAGGCGCTGACCGAACAGCACGACGCGACCCTCGTCATCGAGAGCGCGGTGAACAAGGGCACCTGCGTGCGCGTGACGTTCCCGCGCGGCCGCTCCGTCTTCGCCGACGAGACGGCGGCGGCCTGACGCAAGGCCTTTTGGGCACGCCCTTCGCGGCGGCGATAGCGAGAACCCCGGGAATAGGCCGGATTCCGGCCGCCGTTCGAGCCCTGGTTGGCAGAGGACCCTAATAACCCTAAGATGCTATCTGCGTTTGGCCTGTGGGGGGCTCCGATGCGGATATTCTCTTCGACATCGCTGGCGGCGGCATTCTTGCTTGTCGCGACTTTCGCCGCATCGGCGCAGAAGGTCGACCAGCCAAAACCGTCCATCTACGAAAAGCCGAGCGCCGCGAACGGAACGGTCAAGGTGTGCAAGATCGCCGACTCTCCGGACATGATCGGCATTCCCTTCGAATTTTCCGACACCCAGGGCATCAACCGGTTCTTCGTCCCGGCGGGACCGGCGCCGGGCGGCTACTGCATCTTCGGCCGCTATCCCTATCCGATCGGCTCGACCGTCACGATCGTCGAGACGCCGACGCTCGGCTACACCGTCACCGACATCGCGACGGCGATCGCAGCCCGGCTCAAGGCCAAGGATCCGCAGCATGCGTCGGTGACGGTCGAAGTCGGGCCCGGCGTGACGGAAATCTTCTGGTATCAGCACCGGCTTCCCTTCGGCCCGCTGGAAATCTGCAAGCTCGGCAACGGCATCAGCGGCAATGCCGTCTTCAGCGTCGACGGCATGAAGGGGACCATCACCGTTCCCGCCGGCGCGTGCTCGCCGGCGATCCAGGTGCCGTCGGGTCCGGTCACCATCCGCGAAGTGCAGCCGCCGCCGGGCGCTGTGTGGACCAATGGCGGCTGCCGGACGCTTCCCGCCAATCGGCAGGTCGCGTGCGACGACACCGCCCATGCGTCGACGGTGCAGATCGTCGGCGGCGACAACTCGGTGCAGACGATCGCGATCATCACCGACCAGCCGAGCGGATCGAGCACGGTCTACGATCCGAACCATCCGGCGGAGCCCAATGGCGGCGGCGGCGCGAACGGACCGGCGATGCCGGACAACAACCCTCAGACGCCGATCGAACAGCCGCGATAGACGGTCCGCGCCGGCGCTGCGACAGGTTGCGCCCGGGCGCGGCCTTCGAACGCCTTCATTTTCCCAAGGCGCCGAGAAAATCCGCCAGTCCGATCACATCGGCCTGGCGCGGGAAGACCTTCTCCAGCAACACGCGGTGGACCTCCGGGTCCTGGTCGGCGCAGACATCGCCCAGCACGAACAGCCGGTAATCGTGGTCGGCGGCGTCGCGCAGCGTGGACAGCACCACGCCGCTGGTGGCGATGCCGGCGAGCACCAGCGTATCGATGCCGCGCGCGATAAGGCGTTCGGCAAGGTTGGTCGTGCTGAAGGCGCCGACGCGATGCTTGGTGAAGACTTCCTCATCGCTCGCCGGGGCGAGTGCGTCGTGGATCGCGGCGGGCGGCGTGCCGTCGGCGAGGAAGCGGCTCGACTTGAGCGCGGTGAAAGCCTTGTTGCGCGGCGAGACCGCGGCGTAGTCGGCCTCGGCGAAGGCGACGCGGACATGCATCACCGCCATGCCGGACGCCTTGGCCGCGGCGCGCGCCCGGGTGGCGCGCTCGAGCAGGGCCGGCCCGCCCTCGCCCACCATCCCGACGATGGCGTTCTGAAAGTCCATCAGGAGGAGCGCGGAACGCGCCGGATTGAAATCCGTCACCGCCCTACTCCGCCGCCGGCTTGTGGACGTAGATCTCGCCGCCACCCTGCTTGAACTCGGCCGCCTTCTTCGCCATCGCGGCGCGGATTTCGGCGGTGGACATCGAGTCGTTCGTGCCGCGCGCCGCGTCGCGGACTTCCTGGCTGATCTTCATCGAGCAGAATTTCGGGCCGCACATCGAGCAGAAATGCGCCACCTTGGCGCCATCGGCCGGCAGCGTCTCGTCGTGATAGGTCTGCGCCGTCTCCGGATCGAGCGCCAGGGCGAACTGGTCGCGCCAGCGGAATTCGAAGCGCGCCTTGCTCATCGCGTCGTCCCAGATCCGCGCCGCCGGATGGCCCTTGGCGAGGTCGGCGCCATGCGCCGCGATGCGGTAGGCGATCACGCCGGCCTTCACGTCGTCGCGGTCGGGCAGGCCCAGATGCTCCTTCGGCGTGACGTAGCAGAGCATGGCGCAGCCGAACCAGCCGATCATCGCCGCCCCGATGGCGCTGGTGATGTGGTCGTAGCCCGGCGCCACGTCGGTCGTCAGCGGCCCCAGCGTGTAGAACGGCGCCTCGTCGCAAGCCGCGAGCTGGCGGTCCATGTTCTCCTTGATCTTGTGCATCGGCACATGGCCGGGGCCTTCGATCATCGTCTGGACGTCGTGCTTCTGCGCGATCTTGTTGAGCTCGCCCAGCGTGTCGAGCTCGGCGAATTGCGCCGCGTCATTGGCGTCGGCGATGGAGCCGGGGCGCAGGCCGTCGCCCAGGCTGAACGACACGTCGTACTGCTTCAGCAGTTCGCAGATTTCCTCGAAATGCGTGTAGAGGAAATTCTCCTTGTGATGCGCCAGACACCATTTCGCCAGGATCGAGCCGCCGCGTGAAACGATGCCCGTGACGCGATCCGCGGTCAGCGGGATATGCGCGAGGCGCACGCCGGCATGGACGGTGAAATAGTCGACGCCCTGCTCGCACTGCTCGACCAGCGTGTCGCGGTAGATCTCCCAGGTCAGGTCCTCGGCGACGCCGCCGACCTTCTCCAGCGCCTGGTAGATCGGCACCGTGCCGATCGGCACCGGCGAATTCCTGATGATCCATTCGCGGATGGTGTGGATGTGCCGCCCGGTGGAAAGGTCCATCACGGTATCGGCACCCCAGCGGATCGACCAGACCAGCTTCTCCACCTCCTCCGCCACGCCGGAGGTGACGATGGAGTTGCCGATATTGGCGTTGACCTTGGTGAGGAAATTGCGGCCGATGATCATCGGCTCGGTCTCGGGATGGTTGATGTTGGCCGGGATGATGGCGCGGCCGCGGGCCACTTCGTCCCGCACGAATTCCGGCGTGATCTCGTTGGGGATCGATGCGCCGAAGGAATTGCCGTCGCGCTTCGGCGAGCGGCCGAGATTCTCGCGCGCCGCGATGTATTTCATCTCCTCGGTGATCAGGCCCTGGCGCGCATAATGGAGCTGGCTGACATTGCGGCCCGGCTTGGCGCGCAGCGGCTTGCGGCCGGCACGGTCGAATTGCGGCACGGAGAGCAGCTCGCCGCGCTTGAGCCCGTCATCCTCCGGCTTGCGGGCGCGGCCATCATATTCCTCCACATCGCCGCGCGCGAGGATCCAGGCGCGGCGCGCGGCGCCGAGGCCCTTGTCGATGTCGATCGCCGCCGTTTCGTCCGTATACGGACCTGATGTGTCGTAGAGGCGCACCGGCGCCTCGCCGCCGCTCAGGGCCACTTCGCGGAACGGCACGCCGTCCACCAGCACCTTCTTCGAGCCGGGCAGCGGCCCCCGCGTGACAGCAACGGATTTGGGATTCAAGATAGGCTTGTTCATCGCACCTCTCCCTACGCCGGTATGAGCCGGATCAGGTTCAAAGGGACTCGCGGGATTGCGATCTCAGCCGTTTCCGGCGCCCCTGGGATGGCGCGGAGACTAGTCGCGAATCCCGACATTGTCATCGGCAATGTCGCGATTCGCGACGCGGGGAACTATGGCCGCGCATGCCTCGGCTGGTACAAACCGAGCCTGCCGCCGCCGGGCAGCTTGATCCGGGTGAGATTGCCCCAGGGCTGCATCGCGGGCGGCTCGCAGGCCACGCCGGCCTTCTTGAGGCGCGCCATCTCGGCGTCGAGGTCGTCGGTCATCAGATAGAATTCGTGCCGGTCGTTCTCATCGGACGGATGAACCGCGATCTCCGCCGGCGGAAGCTTGAAGATCAGCCAGCCATGCCCGACATCGACATGCGCGAATTTCAGGATGTTCCGGAAGAAGGCTTTGTCCGCCTCGGCGTCCGTCGAATAGACGATGACATGCGCTCCGTTGATCATGGATCTTGCCCCTTTGTGGCCGCCGGCCAGTCTAATCCCGTCGGCGCGGGCGGCGCCAAATGTGTTAGTGTGGCCTTACAGGTTCGGCGAGGCGCCCGTGATCCCACCCATGCATCTTCATCCGGCGATGGCCCTGTTCCGCATCCTGGGCGTTCCCCAGCGCCTGGCGGTGTTCCAGCGCGTGGCGCGACGCCCCGCCTCCGCCGGCGACCTAGCGCAGGGGCTGCCCATCACCCGCGCCGCCGTGGTGCAGCATCTGACGGTCCTGCGCCGGCACGGCCTGGTTGAGCCCGTGACGGAAGGCCGCCGGCGCGTCTATCATGCGACCCCCAGGGGACTTTCGCCCCTGCGCGACTGGCTGACGCTCCACGACAAGAAGAACGCCCAAGAGGAACCATGCCCACCACCATCCGCCGCGCCACCGATGCCGATGCCGAAGAGACCGCAGCGGTCTTCACCGCCGCCTTTGCGAGCATGACCTTCGTACCCAAGCTGCACAGTGCCGAGGAGGACCGCGAATTCGTCCGCAACCTGATCGCCGACAAGGAAACCTGGGTCGCGGAACGCAACGGCCATGTCGTGGGCCTTGCCTGCGTCGATGGCGGCTGGCTGGAGCATCTCTATGTCCACCCGTCGCGGCACAACACCGGCACGGGCAGCCGGCTGTTCGAGACGGTGACGAAGCACCATCCGCAAGGCTTCCAGTTCTGGACCTTTCAGGCGAACGCCGGGGCGCGGCGGTTCTATGAGCGGCACGGCTGCGCCCTGGTGCGGCTCACCGACGGCGCCGACAACGAAGAGAAGACGCCGGACGCGCTTTATATCTGGCCGGCGCCTTAGGACCCGGCGATGGCGGCCGAGACGAACGTGAAGCTTCGCCGCCGCAGCCACGCGTTGGTTGGCATGGCCGTCTTTGCGCTGGCAACCGGCGCGGCAGCGATCGGCGCGCTTGCCATCGGCAGTCTGGCGATCGGCGCGCTGGGCATCGGCCGGGCACGGATCGGACGGCTGGAGATCGACGATCTGGTTGTCGGCCGGGCACGGATCGGACGGCTGGAGATCGACGATCTGGTTGTCGGCCGCATCCACTTCGCGCCGCGTCGCGGCCGACGCTAACGCTGTACCCAAGATCGAACGGTCGCTATCCTTCGTGTCGTCTGGTTGGGGGACATCATGAGCGACAACGCAAAGCCGTTGGACCTGCGGTCCGGTGAATCGCGGACGGACGATGAACTATCCGGCATCGGCGGCTGGCTGATCCTTCCGCCGATCCATCTTGCCGTCGATGCCATCGTCTTCGCGCTTCTCTTCGTGGATTTGGCGAAGACCTCCGCGACCGCCGGCACGGGTAGCGCGGGGCCTTCCGCACTGGCGCTGGCCGCGTCCACGATCTTTTTTCTGTTCGATGCGGCGGTCGTCGTCTATGCGCTCTATTGCCTGGTCCGCTTCTTTCAGAAGAAACATCAGGTGCCAAGGCTAATGATCATTTTCTATTCGCTCGTCATCGCCAAGGCGGTCGTCAACCTGTCGCTACTGCTGATATTCCCCGACCTGGTCCAAAATCCGGACAAGGACATGTTCGGCGCCTGGAAGGGCGTCATCCAAGCGGTGATCGCCGGCGCGGTGTGGATTTCCTATTTCCAGGCCTCGGTGCGGGTCGCCAACACTTTCACGCGCTGAGGATCAATTCGAACTCGATTTCGTGGCGGATGGCGATGCCGTCTTCGCCGGTCGCCGGAATCTCGGGCTTGAGCTTGCGCGCCTCGCCGACCGCGCCGCGATAAAGTGCCACCATGTCCCAGCCGCGCTTCTGGTAGAAGCGGAGGGCGCGGATGTTGTCGTTGGTGGTCACGAGGAACAGGCGACGGACGCCTTCCGCGCGCGCCAACGCCGCGACGGCGTCGAGCAGGGTCGTGCCCACGCCTCGGTTCTCGAGCGCGCTATCGAGCGTGACGATCTCGATGGCGTCGCCATCGCGGACGAAGGTCACGGCGCCGAGCAATTCCCCGCCCGCCTCCGCGACGAAGCCTTCGAGCGCAAGCGGGTCGTGCAGACGCCCGCGCGCCACCACAACGGGCGCGCCGAAATGCGCGGTCCAGAGCGCCGCAAGGTCGTCACGGTCTTGCGCCCGCTTCGGGCGGACAGCGGTCACGACGCTGCGAAGGCGCGGAATTCGCCGATGACGGATTTGACCGCGGCCGTAACGATCTTGCCGCCGGCTTCGGCGTTCGCCTGGGACGGATCGGAGCCGATGCGGCCGTCGGGGAAGCGGCGGCGGTAATCCTCCGCGTCGTAGATCGGGCCGTTGGGCGCGATTTTCGGCGTCATCGCCACGCTCTTGATCGCCTCGGGATAACCGAAATAGGTGACGGAAACCTCCGACGGCGTCGCATGGCTGCCCTCTCCCACCGGAAAGAGCTGGCGGCACAAATCCATCACGCCGCCCAGTTCCCACCAATTGCGCAGCATGCAGCGCAGCGGCGGCTTGTTCGAACCCTGATCGCCGAAGGTGACGCCGTGATACATCTCCGAGAACGCCGCGGTGATGGTGGCGATGTTGCCGCCATGGCCGTTCAGCCAATAGATGCGCTCGAAGCCGTGGCGCGTCAGCGACTGCGCCCAGTCGGTCATCGCCGCGATCATGGTCGAGGGTCTGAGCGTGATCGTGCCGGGGAACGCCATGTGATGCTGCGCCTGGCCGACATTGAAGGTCGGGCCGATCAGGATGCCGGCCTCGTCGCCGGCGCGGCGCGCGATGATTTCCGGGCAGAGCGCATCGGTGCCGAGCAGGCCGTTGGGGCCATGCTGCTCCGTCGAGCCGATGGGGATCACGATCGCCTTGGATTTGGCGAGATAGGCCTCGATTTCAGGCCAGGCGGAGAGATGAAGCTGCATTCAGTTGCTTTCGAGTATTTTTGAGAGCTTGTCGAGGGCCTTCTTCCACGCGGCGCGTTCGGTCTCCACCGCGTCGCCATCCGCAAGTTTGCCGATGTCGAACGCGACCTGCGCCTTGCCGTTGCCCTTGGCGTAGAAGCCGATCGCGATGCGCGCCTCCGTCTTCCATTTGGCGCGGAGATATTTGTTCTGCGTGCGCGACGTCTCCTCGAACGCGCCGGCGGGCAGCCATTTGGACCAGGCTTTCGCATCGGTCACGACCGCGTAGAGCTTCGCCAGCGGCACCGGGAACACCTTGGTCACGCCGACCGAGAACTCGCCGTCGCATTTCTGGTTGGCGGCGCGGATGCCGCGGGCGCGCTCATAGGACACCGCGATCATCTGGCCCCACCACGGCCCCGGCTTGAACTTTTTGTCCAGCAGCGCGGTGATGCCCTTGTGGTCGAGCCCGGCCGCGCCCGCCTTGTCGAGCGCCGCGAACCACCAGTCCCAGCCATGGCCGGTCTTCGCCGCGATGCCCGCGTCGGTCATGATCGGCTTCGCCCGCTTGGCCGCCGCCCTGGGCTTCGCCGCTTGCCCCTTTCCCGCCATGGCTTAGTCTCTCTCGATCGCCATCCGATCATATGCAATTTCGAGGAATTCTCCCATGCACTCCGATTCGAAAAAGGGGCCCCTGCACGGCGTCACGGTCATCGACCTGACGAGCTTCATCTTCGGCCCCTATGCCACCCAGACGCTGGGCGATCTGGGCGCCGAGGTGATCAAGATCGAGGCCCCGGGCGGCGACAAGCAGCGCTTCGGCTTCAAGCAGAACAAATCCAAGGACATGGGCTCGACCTTCATGATGCTCGGCCGCAACAAAAGGTCGGTGACGCTCGACCTCAAGGTCGAGGAAGACCGCGAGAAGCTGCGCGCCCTGCTGCCGACGGCGCAGGTGTTCATCCACAATGTCCGTACCAGCGCGATGGACCAGCTCGGCTTCGGCTATGAGCAGGTACATGCGGTGAACCCGTCCATGGTCTATGTCCATTGCGTCGGCTACGGCTCGGAAGGGCCCTATGGCGGGCGGCAGGCGTTCGACGATCTGGTGCAGGCGGCGAGCGGCGGCGCCGATATGATCCTCGACGGCAACGGCGAGAGCACGATGCGGATGTTCCCGTCCTATGTCGCCGACAAGGTCAGCGGGCTGCACGCGCTCTACGCGACGCTGGCCGCCCTCTTTCATCGCGAGCGCACCGGCGAGGGCCAGTTCGTCGAGGTGCCGATGCTGGAGAGCTATACGAGCTTCCTGATGGTCGAGCATCTCTACGGCGCCGCCTTCGAGCCGGTGATGGGCCATGTCGGCTCGACCCCGGCACTCGCGCCGGACCGCGCCTGCTTCCGCACCAAGGACGGCTGGGTCGCCACCATGCCCTCGGGCCGCGAGGGCGCGGACACTTTCCTGAAGCTCGGCGGCATCGCCGACTTCTACAACAGCGAGGAATTCGTTTCGCTGAAGACCGCGAAGGAGAAGGTCGCGCTCTACAACAAGGCGATGCGGCAGGCGGCGCTGACGCACACGACCGAGGAATGGATGGACCTGGGCGAGCGCCACCGCATCCCGATCATGCGCGCCAACAAGATGGACGACGTGCTGGAGGACCCGCATCTGAAGGCGGTGGGATTCTTCGAGGTGTTGCCGCACGAGACGGAAGGCCAGTGGCGCTCGATGAAGCCGCCGGTCAAATTCTCCAAGACGCCGGCGAGCGTGCGGAGCAATCCGGAGAAGCCTGGCGCGAGCACGGAGGCAGTGCTGGGGCGGGTTGGTAAGGCGGCGGGATAGACGGAATCTTGCCCAACCGCGTCATTTTGTATACAATGTGTACAACTGAATACGAGGTACACAATGACCGCCACCAAGTCCGTCACGATCACTGCCCGGGTGCCCGCCGCATTGGCCAAGAAGCTCGAAGCCTATGCCAAGGCGGCGAAGCGCACGCGCTCCTGGGTGATCGAAGACATCCTTGACCGCTATGTCGACAACGAGATGGCGATCGTCGAAGCCGTGAACGAAGGCATCCGCGAACTCGATGCCGGGCTTGGCGTGCCGCACGAGGAAGTGTTCCGTAAACTTCGCGAAAAGTCGGCGGCGCGTCGGAAAGCCATGGGCAAGAAAGCCGCATGAAGGTCATCTGGTCGCCGCGCGCGGAACGGGATCTGGACGAAGTTTGGGAGTACATCGCCGCGGACAGCGTGGACACGGCGGATAGAATTGTCGAACGCCTCAGGTCGATTTCGGATTTGCTGACCGAGCACCCCCATATAGGGCGCAGCGGGCGAATAACCGACACGCGCGAACTCGTCGTTACCGGAACGCCTTATATTCTGATCTATCGTGTCGGCCCGGACCGTATCGATATCGCCTATGTCCTTCACGGCGCACGCAAATGGCCGCCCTGACGTGACCCCAAGCCTTCTTGAACCGCCCGCCCGCCCCCGCCAATATCGCGGCAAACAAGCTGGGAAACGCCATGTCCGACACCCTGATCCCCGTTCCGAAGGAATGGAAGGAGCGCGCCTATATCGACCGCGCCAAATATGAGGCGATGTACGAACGCTCGATCAAGGACCCCGACGGGTTCTGGGGCGAACAGGCCAAGCGGATCGACTGGATCAAGCCCTTCATGAAGGTGAAGAACGTCTCGTGGGATCCGGACGATCTGCACATCAAATGGTTCGAGGACGGCACGCTGAACATTTCGGCTAACTGCGTCGACCGGCACCTGCCCAAGCGCGCCAGACAGACGGCGATCATCTGGGAGGGCGACGATCCGGCCGAGTCCAAGCACATCACCTATGAGGAGTTGCACCGCGAAGTCTGCCGCTTCGCCAATGTGCTGAAAGCCCAGGGCGTCAAAAAGGGCGACCGCGTCACCATCTACCTGCCGATGATCCCGGAGACCGCCTACGCCATGCTCGCCTGCGCCCGCATCGGCGCGGTGCATTCGGTGGTGTTCGCCGGCTTCTCGCCGGACAGCATCGCCGGACGCATCACGGACTGCGCCTCGACCATCGTGCTCACGGCGGATGAGGGCCTGCGCGGCGGCAAGCCCATCCCGCTCAAGAAGAACACCGACGAGGCGCTGGCAAAGTGCCCCGACGTGACGTCGGTTATCGTGGTGAAGCGCACCGGCGGCACCGTCGACATGAAGGACGGACGCGATGTCTGGTATCACGAGGCGGCGGCGAAGGTGTCGGCGGATTGTCCGTTCGAGGAGATGGGTGCGGAGGATCCGCTGTTCATCCTCTACACCTCCGGCTCGACCGGAAAGCCCAAGGGCGTGCTGCACACCACGGGCGGCTACGCCATGTACACCGCGTTCACGCATCAATACGTGTTCGACTACCATGACGGCGACGTCTACTGGTGCACGGCCGATGTCGGCTGGGTGACGGGGCACAGCTACATCGTCTACGGCCCGCTCGCCAACGGCGCCACGACGCTGATGTTCGAAGGCGTGCCGAACCATCCCACGACCTCACGCTTCTGGGAGGTGATCGACAAGCACAAGGTCAACATCTTCTATACCGCGCCGACCGCGCTGCGCGCCCTGATGCGCGAAGGCGACGGGCCGGTGAAGACGACCAGCCGCGCCAGCCTGCGCCTGCTCGGCAGCGTCGGCGAGCCGATCAATCCGGAAGCGTGGGCGTGGTATCACCGTGTCGTCGGCGACGGGCGCTGCCCCATCGTCGACACCTGGTGGCAGACCGAGACCGGCGGGATCCTAATCTCGCCCCTGCCCGGCGCGACCGACCTGAAACCCGGCTCGGCAACCAAGCCCTTGTTCGGCGTGCGGCCGCAACTGGTGGATGCCGACGGCAATGTGCTGGAGGGCGCGGTCAGCGGCAATCTGTGCCTGCTCGATTCCTGGCCCGGGCAGATGCGCACGGTCTATGGCGATCACCAGCGCTTCATCGACACGTACTTCAAGACCTATCGAGGCAAGTATTTCACCGGCGACGGCTGCCGCCGCGACGAGGACGGCTATTACTGGATCACCGGCCGGGTCGACGACGTGATCAACGTCTCGGGCCATCGCCTCGGCACCGCCGAGGTCGAGAGCGCGCTGGTGGCGCATCACGACGTAGCGGAAGCCGCGGTGGTCGGCTATCCGCACGACATCAAAGGCCAAGGCATCTATGCCTATGTGACGCTGAAGGTCGGCGTGCAGCCGAGCGAGGCGCTCAACCACGAGCTCAAACAGTGGGTCGGCAAGGAGATCGGCCCGATCGCCAGGCCCGACGTCATCCAGTTCGCGCCCGGTCTGCCCAAGACGCGCTCCGGCAAGATCATGCGTCGCATCCTGCGCAAGATCGGCGAAGGCGACACGTCGAATCTCGGCGACACATCCACGCTCGCCGATCCCAGCGTGGTGGCGGACCTGGTGAAGAACGCGGTCGTCAAGTCTTGATCGCACGTTTGCGCGCCATCGTGATTGCGTCGCAAGCGGACGAACATTGTAAATTTTCTCTGCGCGGTTTCACCGCATAGCCAATGTCGTGCTTTGCGCGCGACCGCGACAAAGTCGACGCATCGCAGTCACGCGACTGACATGTGCCTCCCCTACGCACCGCACGCATTGCGTAGGGGTTCATCATGTCGAGCAGAATGCGTTTCCTGAAATACGCCGTCGCGGCGTCCGTCCTTCCCACCTGCGCCGTGGCGCAAACGCCCGCCGTCGATCAGAGCGGCATCGAGGTCGTCGTCGTCACCGCGCAGAAGCGCGCGCAGAATTCGATCGACGTGCCCATCGCGCTCACCGCTTATGGCCGCAAGTTCCTCGACGCCGTCGGAATCCAGGAGTTCGACCGGCTGTCGCTCTACGTGCCCGGCTTCGAGGTGCAGAACCAGTCGGTGAACAATCCGGGCTTCGTGATGCGCGGCGTGACCTCCGATTCGGGCGAGGCGACGCAGGAGCCCCGCGTCTCGGTGTTCCAGGACGGCGTCTCGATCTCCAAATCGCGCGGCGCCTATGTCGAGCTGTTCGACCTCGACCGCATCGAGATCGCCCGCGGCCCGCAATCCACCCTGTACGGCCGCAGCGCGCTGATCGGCGCGGTCAACATCGTGCAGGCCAAGGCCGATCCCTCCGCCTTCGACTGGTCGGCGGGAGGCGAATACGGCAATGACGATTACGGCATGGTCGAAGGCATGGTGAACATGCCGATCGACGACACGCTCGCGATCCGCGCCGCCGGCCGCTACAAGATCCGCGACGGCTACAGCGACAATCTTCTTGGCGGACCGGACTTCAACGGCGTGCGCACCGGCGCCGGGCGCGTCTCGCTCGGCTGGCAGCCGGCCTCCGATTTCCGCGCCGACCTGATCTTCAACTATCAGCGCGACACGCCGAGCGACACCGGCTTCAAGTCGGGCACCTTCCTGCCGACCAATCCCGTGACCGGCGCGGTGATCGGCAATCTCGACCACACGTCCGGCTTGGCGGCCTCGGCGGCGGCGGATTTCCCGGACGGTCCGCTCGGCATCCACCGCACCGTGTGGGGCGTCACCGGCCTGATGAGCTACGACATCGACAGCGACTACAAGCTGAGCTCGATCACCGCCTATCGCGAATTCGACAGCCTCGAAGTGTTCGATCCCGACGGCTTCTCGCTGCCGCTGCTCACCTTCGCCGAACAGGCGCGGGGCGAAGAGGCGAGCCAGGAATTCCGCCTCAACTTCGACAATGGCGGGCCGGTCAGCTGGTTCACCGGCGTGAGCTACTACCACGACGACGGCTTCCAGCGCGTGCCGGACGAGATCGACGAGTACATGGCGCTCGCGCTTCTGACCGGCCAGATCACGGCGCCGACGCCGCAGCCGGCGGCGTTCTTCAGCTCGCCGACCTACGCCACGCTCATCGCGCCGGCCCTGCTGCAGGGTCTCGCCGCGCACGCCGGCGTCGCCCTGCCCCTCGCCCAGGCGCAAGGCATCGCCGCCAATCTGCGCCACAATGCGAAGGAGCAGTTCACCAATTTCGGCCTCACCAACGCCTATGACTGGTACGGCGAGGCGACCTGGCACGTCACCGACAAGCTCGAGCTCACCGCCGGCCTGCGCTACAGCACCGAAGACAAGACCAGCGGCGTCTCCGCGAGCGAGCTGAACGACGGCCGCTCCGTCCTCGGCGGCGTGATCGGCGCGCTCGGCCTGCCCGCGCCGCTGCGCAACGCAATCCTCGGCGGCCTCGCGCTGCCGGGCGCCAACAGCGCCGCGCTCATCCCCGCAGCCCTCCTGCCGCAATTCGGCATCGTGGCGCAGCCGACCGCCGGCAACGGCGCGCGCGTCTCCGACAGCGACAATGACGGCGCCTTCACCTGGCGCGCCGTGGCACGCTATGCGATGGACGAGGATACCAGCCTCTACGCCTCCTATGCCCGCGGCCGCCGCCCGGTCGACCTGGAAGCGCAGTCGCCGGCGGCGCCGTTCGGCGCCGGCGTGTTCACCGCGGTGCCGTCAGAGATCGTCGATTCCTACGAGGTCGGCGCCAAGGCGCTGACGCTCGACGGCGCGCTCAGGTTCGACGCGGCGCTCTACTATTACGACTACACCAACTTCCAGACCACGATTCAGCAGGGCGCGGTGCTGATCACCACCAATGCCGGCAAGGCCAACGCTTACGGCTTCGAAGGCCAAGCCGACTGGGCGATCGCCGACTGGGCCGACCTGTTCGCGACCTATGCCTACAGCCACGCCCGCTTCGCGAGCGGCATCTTCAAGGGCAACCAGTTCCGCCTGACGCCCGATCACAAGGTCTCGCTCGGCCTGTCGCTGCGGCAGAACGCGCTCGGCGGCCAGTTCGCGCTGACGCCGAGCTTCACCTGGCAGTCCGAGATCTTCTTCGACGACGACAACGACATACCGGCGCTGCAGACCAGCCATATCCTGCCCGACACCAAGCAGGACGAGCTGCAGAAACCCTATGGCCTGTTCAACGCCCGCCTCACCTATCGGCCGGACGACAGGAACTGGACCGTCGGCCTGTTCGCCAACAACCTGTTCGACGAGAAATACATCAAGGATGCCGGCAATACAGGCGACGCCTTCGGCATCCCGACCTTCATCGCCGGCGAGCCCCGCTTTTACGGCGTGAGCATCTCGATCCGGAAATAGCGCAGACGGCGACGAAGCGGACCCGCAATAGGCGGGTCCGCTTCGCGAGCCGCGTGCGAAGCTGTTTGGTGCGCTGCACAACGGCGCCCCCAATGCGCCGGGCGACATATCAACCCCGACCGATCCTGCAATCTTGGATGAACCCGCATCGGAGAAATGGCCGATTCGTTCAAGGTGCGCGCCGCCACTTCAGGAAAGTTTAAGCGGCCCTAAGTATATTGCCCGAATTCCGCGTCGGCCGGTTTCGACGCAGGCTACGACACGCATCAATCGGGTTGTGCATGCCATGACTCTCACCGAACCGCTCATCCGCCACCGTCCGCGCGAAGGCGAATTCCGCCGGCGAACGCCGTCCGACTGGGTCGCCCGCAACACGACGGGTCTGGTCGTCGTGGGCTGCATCGCCTTCTGGCTCGCCATCGGCACGATTCTCTATTTCTCTTTCTGAGAATCCTCGGAGCTCGAGCCGTTTCGGCCGCCCAACGGCGACAGGGCGCCGACATTCTCCACCAGCAGCGCTGCGGTTCGGATTTTACGGCGAAGTCGTCCGATAAGGCGCCGACGGCGAATGCAGATCGCTCGTTCGGCTCTTGCCCGCAGGGCCGCGCGCGTTAGGCTCGGCGAAAACGGGAGGCAACGACATGCTGACGTGGAAGATCGGCGACGTGACCGTCACGCGGGTGGTGGAGATGGCGGTGGACGCCGCCGTCGACGGCCCCATCCCCTTCATGCTGGACGCGACGCCGGAGGCGCTTCGGGCCATGCCGTGGCTTTGGCCGAACTATGTGACGCCCAAGGGGGAGCTGCGGCTGTCGTTCCATGCCCTGCTGGTGGATGCGCCGGGCCTGAAGCTGGTGGTGGACACCTGCATGGGCAACGACAAGCCGCGCAAGGAGCTCGGCGGCAACGCCCTGCACACCGCTTTCCTCGAGGACCTGACGGCCGCGGGTTTCTCGCGCGAAAGCGTGGACGCGGTGGTCTGCACGCATCTCCATGTCGATCATGTCGGCTGGAACACGATGCTGGAGGGCGGCAAATGGGTGCCGACCTTCCCGAAGGCGCGCTATCTGTTCAGCAAGACCGATTACGACCACTGGATCGCGTCCGATGAGGACCAGATGGCCGACATCATGGCGGATTCGGTGACGCCGATCGTCGAAGCCGGCCTGGCCCGGCCGGTGGCGCTCGACCATCGCATCTCGCCGGAGCTGCGCCTGATCCCGACGACCGGGCACACGCCGGGCCATGTCAGCGTAATGATCGAGTCCAAGGGCGAAACCGCCGTGATCACGGGCGACATGATCCATCATCCCTGCCAGATCGGGCAGCCGGACTGGTCGACCGAATACGACAGCGACAAGAAAGCGTCGGCGGTCACGCGGCGCGCGGTGTTCATGGATTGGGCGGACAAGCCGATCCTCGTCATCGGCACGCACTTCGCCGCGCCGACGGCGGGATGGATCAAGCGCGACGGCGACGGCTATCGCTTCGAGGGATAGCGAGCGAAGAAAAAACACGCTTGGGCAAATTCCTATTGCAATGGGGGGCAATGGGGCCTACATGCGCCGCCCCTTGGTTGTAATAGGAGGCACTGACATGACGTCGCTCGTTGGGCCCTTGGTCAATCCGAACACGCTCGAAGACCATTTCGACCGGATTGCGCAGCGCAGATCGCCGTTCCGGCATCCCGTGCTGCTTCTCCTGCTCGCCGCATCCATCGCTTCGGCGACGGCGGCAGCGTTCTACTACCACCAGATCCCGTTCTGATTCCGAACGGCAACCGCACGCCCGCCGCAGAGATAGCGGCGGGCGGGGCGCAAGTCAGCCGGCGTAACCGTCCATCGCCTTGGCCATGTCGATATCCTTCTGCGTCACGCCGCCGGCGTCGTGGGTCGCAAGTGTCACCACGACCTTGTTGTAGACGTTGAACCATTCGGGATGATGATCCATCTTTTCGGCCAGCAGCGCGGCCCGCGTCATGAAGGCGAAGGCGCGGTTGAAATCCTGGAACTCGAACGTCTTGGCGATGGCGTCGCGGCCGTCGGCCGTCTTCCATCCGGCAAGCGTCTTCAGGGCGGCGTCGCGCGCGGCGGCGGGCAGTTTTGTCATGAATTCTCTCCCGGTTTGGCGCTATCCTAGCGCCCCATGGACTGGAACGATATCGAGTCGCCTTCGCTCGCCGATTTCGAAGAGCTGGCGCGGCGCGCCTTCGAGGCACTGCCGAAGGAATTCCGCAGCCTTACCGGCGACATCGTCTTCCGTATCGAGGATTTCCCGGACGAGGACGTGATCCGCGACATGAAGCTGGAGAGCGAGTTCGACATCCTGGGCCTATTCCATGGTCCGCGCCTCGCCGACGAGATCGCCGGGCGCATCCACGGCCATCAGACGATGATCTTCCTCTATCGCCGCCCGATCCTCGACTTTTGGACCGAGCATGACGACACGCTGGGCGACATCGTGCGCCATGTGCTGATCCACGAGATCGGACATCATTTCGGCCTGTCGGACGACGACATGCATGCGATCGAGGACGGTTGAACCTACCCTCCCTCAGGGGGAGGGTAGCAATCGGTACGCCTGCTCGGCGCGGTAGATGCTGCCGTCGCTGGTCAGCACGCTGGAATAAAGGATGAAACCCGCCACCGGGAACGGCGTCGAGCTATAGAGCGCGTGGTCGGTGAGATAATCGAGTACGCGGCCGACCGGCGTGCCGCGCAGGCGCGCCAGCGTCACATGCGGCGTGTATTTCTGACGTTCGGCGGCAAGGACGGCGCGCTGGATCGCGGTCTCGATCTTCTTCTGCAGGTGCAGCAGCGCCTCGTTAGGCCGCACACCGGCCCAGAGCGCATGTGGGTGCTTGGTCCCGAATTCGCCCACGCCGTGCAGTTCGAGCGTGAAGGCGGGCGCCACGATACCCGACAGCGCGTCGTGGATCGCGGCGGCGTCGCGGCCGTCGACCTCGCCGATGAAGCGCAGGGTGAGATGAAGCTGCTCGCGTGTCTGCCAGCGCGCGCCGGGCACGCCGGCCTGGAGCAGCGCAAGCGACTGCGCGACGGTGTCGGGGATCGAAAGGGCGACGAACAGGCGCTGCATGGTCAGCTCCGGGAACGCAACAGCCGGCCGAGCGGCAGCATCCGGCGAAAGGCGAAGACGATCGCAAGATAGAGGGAGCCGCCCAACGCGCCGGCCGCGGCCAGCTTGACCAGGTCTTTCAGCCACGGCGCACCCTCGGCGAGGTGGGCGAAGCCGGCGCCGAACCAGGCACCGAGGCCCGCGCCGGCGGCGGCCAGCAGGGTCGGAAGAAGGGCACGCCTGAGATTGGCATCGATCGCCAGCAGCGAACGGCGACGGCCGGTCCAGATCAATTGCCCGACATTGAGCCAGGCACCGAAGGCGGTCCCGAGCGCGATGCCGGCGACGCCCAGATGGAGTCCCCAAACCAGGACGAGCTTCATGACGATATTCGCGGCGAAGGCGATGAAGGTGATCCGCGCCGGCGTCGCGGTGTCGTGGCGGGCATAGAAGGTCGAGGCGAAGATGCGCACCAGCGCGAAGGCGGGGAGGCCGACGCCATAGGCCGCGAGCGCCGTCGCGGCCTGCGCCGCGGCGTCCGCATCGAAGGCGCCATGGGCGAAGATCGCCATCATGATGGTATCCGGGATCGCGACGAACACCGCCGCGAAAGGCAGCGTGAGCAGCAGCGTCAGCGCCGCGGCGTTGTTCTGCGCGGCGTCCGATCCGGCGCGGTCGTTCTTCGCAAGGAGCGCCGACATCCGCGGCAGCAGCACCGTGCCCAATGCGATGCCCAGCACGCCCAGCGGCAACTGGTTGATCCGGTCGCCGTAATAGAGCGCGGTGCGGCTTCCGGTGGCGAGGAAACTCGCCAGCACCGTGTCGATCATCGGCGCGATCAGCGTCGTGGCGGTGCCCAGCGTGACGGCGCCCAGCGCCTTGAAGAAGTCCTTGACCTCCGCCGTCCAGCGCGGCCAGACGATGCGCAGGTCGAGGGCGTCGCGTCTGGCCGCCCACAGCATGAAGAACAGTTGCGCGAAGCCGCCCAGGAGCACGCCCCAGGCGGCGGCATAGGCGGCATTGGGAAACCAGCGCCAGCAGACCAGCGTCGCGATCATGCCGAGGTTCTGGAAATTCGACCACGCCGCGGCGGCCCAGAACCGGTCGATCGCGTTCAGCATCGCCGAAAGCTGGATCGCCACCAGGGTGAGGATCAGATAGGGGAAGGTGATGCGCGCCAGCCCGACGGTCAGCGCCATCTGCGCCGGATTGGCGGCGAAACCCGGCGCCAGCACGGTCACGATATAGGGCATCGCGAAGAGCCCGCCGACCAGGATCGCAAGCTGCGCCAGCATCTGCCAGGAGAATATCTGATCGGCGAAGCGGGCGGCTGTGTCGGATTCGCCCTGCGCCTGCAGCGCGGCATAGCGCGGCAGGAAGGCGGGATTGATCGCGCCCTCCCCGAAGATCGCGCGGAAATAGTTGGGGAACATGAAGGCGACGATGAAGGCGTCGGACAGGATGCCATGGCCGATGACCCACGCCATCAGCGCGTCGCGGCCGAAGCCCGTCAGGCGCGACAGGAGCGTGAAGCCGCCGACGGAGAGGAGCCGCTGGAACATCGTCTAGCGCTTGCCCGCCTGCGCGATGAGCTGTTTCACGTAAGGCAGGATGCGGGCGACGACGATTTTCACGCCGGCCGGATTGGGATGGATGCCGTCGGCCTGGTTGAGCTTCGGGTTCAGCGCCACGCCGTCGAGGATGAAGGGATAGAACAGCATGCCGAACCTCTTGGCGAGCCTCGGATAGATCGGATCGAACTGCGCGGCATATTCCGGCCCCAGATTGCGCGGCGCCTTCATGCCCGTAAGTAGGACGGGAACATGCGCCGCCCTCAGCCGGGTCAGGACGGCGGCGATATTGGCCTCGGTCTGCGCCGGCGACTGGCCGCGCAAGGCATCGTTGGAGCCGAGCTCGACGATGGCCGCGTCGGGGTGGTCGGCCAGCGACCAGTCCAGCCGCGAAAGCCCGCCGGCGGAGGTGTCGCCGGAGACCCCGGCATTGATGAGCGTCGCGTCGATATGGTCGGCGCGGAGACGATCCTGCAGCACGGCCGTGAAGTCCTGTCCGGGCGGCACGCCATAGCCCTGCGTCAGGCTGGTGCCGAGCGCGAGGATTTTCACCGGCGCGGCGTGAACCGCCGTCATGGAAAGGACAAAGGCGGCAAACATGCTAAGCAAATGCTTGTATCGGGCGGTGCTCATCCCATATCGCCTGTAAGGTCTCGCCCGAGTCATCGATGCACAATCCCCCAGACGCCATCGTTTTGGAAGACGTGCGGCTGACGCTGTCCAGCGTCGCCGGGCCGGTGAACATCCTGAACGGCGTGTCGCTGACGGTGCCGGAGGGCCAGACGGTGGCGCTGCTCGGCCCATCCGGCTCGGGCAAGTCGTCGCTGCTGATGGTGGCGGCGGGACTGGAAGCAGCGACATCGGGGCGGGTGAGCGTCGCCGGTACCGACATTACGCGGCTGGGCGAGGACGCGCTTGCGCGGTTCCGGCGCGGGCGCGTCGGCATCGTGTTCCAGTCGTTCCACCTGATCCCGACCATGACGGCGCTGGAAAACGTCGCTGTGTCGCTCGAACTGGCCGGCATCGCCGACGCCTTCGACCGCGCCGGGACGGAACTCGAAGCGGTCGGCCTCGACGCGCGACTCGAACATTATCCGGGGCAGTTGTCCGGCGGCGAGCAGCAGCGCGTGGCGCTCGCCCGCGCCATCGCGCCGCGGCCCACCGTGCTCTTCGCCGACGAGCCGACCGGCAATCTCGACGGCGCGACCGGCAAGGAGATTTCCGATCTCCTCTTCGCACTGCATGCCCGCGCGCGCACGACGCTGTTTCTGGTCACGCATGAGGAGAGCCTCGCCAGGCGCTGCCAACGGATCGTGCGGCTCAAGGATGGCCGCATCGTGGCCGACGATGCTTCGGCGGGTTCGGCATGATGGTGACCGCGTGAACCGCCTCGCCCTCGCCCTGCGTTTCGCGCGGCGCGAGATGCGGCTGCGGCTTTCCGGCTTCCGCATCTTCTTCGCCTGCCTTGTGCTCGGCGTCGCCGCCATCGCAGGCGTCGAGTCGCTGTCGGCTGCGTTCCTGACCGGCCTGGCCGAGCAGGGCCGCACGCTGCTGGGTGGCGACGTCGTGGTGCACCTGGTCCATCGCGAGGCGAGCACGGCCGAGCGGTCCTGGCTCGCGGCGCGCGGCCGCGTATCGCAGACCGTGTCGCTGCGCGGCATGGCTTATGCGCCGAAAAACGGCGCGGGGGCGGAGCGCCAGCTCGTCGAGCTGAAAGCCGTGGACGGCGCCTATCCGTTCTTCGGCGGCGTCACGCTGTCGCCCGCGCGGGACTTTCACAAGGCGCTCGCCTGCGATGGCGATATCTGCGGCGCGGTGGCCGAGCAGACGCTGCTCGACCGGCTGAACCTCGCGCCCGGCGGCCTAGTGCGGATCGGGACGCAGACCTTTCGGTTCGCCGCGATCCTGGTGAGCGAGCCAGACCGCATCTCGGGCGGCTTCAGCCTGGGGCCGCACATCATCGTCTCCGACGCGGCGCTGGCACGCACCGGGCTCGTCACCCTGGGGAGCCTGATCGACTACAATTACCACGTCGTGCTGCCGCCCGATGCCGACATCAAGGCATTCAAGCGCGACGCCGCGAAGGCGTTTCCCGACGCCGGCTGGGACATCCGCGACCGCTCCGACGCGGCGCCCGGCATCCGCCGCTTCGTCGAGCAGGTGACGATGTTCCTCACACTGGTCGGGCTGACCGCGCTCGCCGTCGGTGGCGTCGGCGCCGGCCAGGCAGTGAGCGCATTCCTGGACAGGAAGCGCGGCGAGATCGCGATCTTCAAATCGCTCGGCGCCGATGGCGGGCTGATCTTCCTCGTCTTCTTCCTCCAGGTGATGGCCATCGCGACCGCCGCCGTGATCGTGGGGCTGATGTTGGGCGCCGCCCTTCCTTTCGCGGTGGAATATTTCCTCGGCAGCGACATTCCCGCGCCGGCGCATTTCGCGCTCTATCCGGCGCCGCTGGCCTTCGCGGCGGCGTTCGGATTGCTCTCGGCCATCGCCTGCGCCGTGCCGCCGCTCGCGCGCGCGCGCCTGATCGCGCCGGCCAGCCTGTTCCGCGATATCGTGGCGCCGTCCGATAGGCGCGGCGCCCTGCCCTATCTGCTCGGCGCGGGCGTGGCGGGCGCCTTGGTGGTCGCGCTGGCGCTGGTCCTGTCGCCGTCGCCGGAATTCGCCGCCGAGTTCCTGGGCGGCGTGGCGGCGAGCCTTGTCGTCCTGCGGCTGATCGCGGGCGCGTTCCGCTGGACGCTGCGCAGGCTGCCCCGGCCGCGCAATCCGGCGATCCGCCTGGCGCTCGCCAACCTGACGCGGCCCGGCGCCGCGACGGCGGGCGTGGTGACGGCGCTCGGCCTCGGCCTCACCTTGCTCGCCACCGTGACGCTGCTCGACCGCACGATCTCGGCCCAGGTGAAGGATCGCCTGCCGGGCACCGCACCGAGCTTCTTCTTCATCGACATCCAGCCGGATGAGGCCGCGCGGTTCGACGCCGCGATCCGCAAATTCCGGACGGCCGAGGACTACAAGCGCACACCGATGATCCGTGGACGGATCGTCTCGCTGAACGGCGTCGCCGCGAAGGATGCGAAGATCGCGCCCGAGGCGAAATGGGCGGTGTCCGGCGACCGCGGCATCACCTATGCCGCGACCCCGCCGGAGGGCACCATCATCACCGATGGCAAATGGTGGCCGGAGAATTATACCGGCCCGCCGCTGGTCTCCTTCGACGCCGGTCTGGCGCCGGGCATGGGACTGAAGCTCGGCGACAGGATCGTGCTCAACGTGCTGGGGCGCGAGATCGCCTACACCATCGCGAATTTCCGCAAGGTGGACTTCACCACCGGCGGGCAGAATTTCATCATCGTGACAACGCCCGAGCCGATCGTCCATGCGCCGCATTCCTTTCTCGCGACCGTGCGCGTCGATCCCACCGAGGAAGAGCCGCTCTACCGCGCCATAACCGATAGGTTCCCGAACATCTCGACCGTGCGGGTCAAGGACGCCATCGCGCAGGTCGACGCGCTGCTCCAGGAATTGAGCGACGGCGTGCGCGCGGCCAGCCTGCTCACCATCCTGTCGGGCCTCTTGGTGCTGGCCGGCGCCATCGCGGCGGGAAGCAGGGGGCGGCTCTACGACGCCACGGTGCTCAAGGTCCTGGGCGCGACGCGGGCGCGGATCGCGACCGTCTATATCGTGGAATACGGCATCACCGGCCTTCTGACCGGAGTCATCGCCTTCGGCGCCGGCGCGCTCGCGGCCGATCTCATCTGTGAGCAGGTTCTGGGTGTCGCGCTGACCTTCGACGCCGGCGCGGCGCTGATCACCGTGCTGGGCGGCGGCGCGGCGACGCTGCTGTTCGGGCTGGTCGGCGCCTGGGCGGCGCTGGCCGCCAAGCCGGCGGAGCAGCTGCGGGCGCCGTGACCGGCGAATCCGCTGCCGCGAATGGTCCGGGGCCGGCATGTCACGATTTCGCAGCCAAATCGCGGGCTTACGCCTCTTGATACGACGCCCGCGAAACACGATATAGTAGCGTAGGCCGGCCCAACCACCGGCAGGAAAGGAATCTCACACCATGGCGGACTTCGACAATCGGGTGTTGCGCGGCCAGACGGCCACCGCCGGCCTGATCGATAGCGGCCTGCGCACCTATATGCTGCGCGTCTACAACTACATGCTGGTGGGCCTGCTGCTCACCGGCGCGACGGCCTTCGCCGTGGCCGAGGTGCCGGCGATCCGAGACCTGTTCTTCGCGCTCAACGCGCAGACCGGCCGCGTCGGCCTGTCGCCGCTCGGCTGGGTCGCGCTGATCGCGCCGATCGGGCTGGTGTTCTTCCTCTCGTTCCGCATCACCACGATGAGCCTGGCTACGGCACAGACCACGTTCTGGCTCTATGCCGGCATCAACGGCATTGCGCTGGCGCCCATCGTGCTCGTCTATACCGGCGCGGACGTGGCGCAGGCGTTCTTCGTGACTGCGGCGACCTTCGGCGCCATGAGCCTGTGGGGCTATACGACAAAGACCGATCTCACCGGCTTCGGCTCGTTCCTGTTCATGGGCCTGATCGGCGTCGTGATCGCCTCCGTTGTGAACCTGTTCTTCCAGTCGGGCATGGTGAGTTTCGTGATCTCGGTGATCGGCGTGCTGGTGTTCACCGGTCTGACCGCCTACGACACGCAGTGGATCAAGAACGCCTATGCGGAGTCCGACGATGCGGCAACCGCCGGCAAGAAGGCTATCTACGGCGCGCTCAAACTCTACCTGGACTTCATCAACCTGTTCCTGATGATCCTGAGGCTGATGGGCAACGGCCGCCGCTGAGCGCGGACCCCTCGCAACGAACAAGAGCCCCGGTGGAAACACCGGGGCTTTTTTGTTGGAGGCGCCGCTATTCGCTCGCCAGGGCCTTGATCAGCTTCTTGTCGAAGACGCGCAGGACGGCGGCGAGGTCGTGGCCGCGCTTGAGAATGTGGCCCGTCGCGGCGATCACCGCATACATCCCCTGCTTCTCGCGCAGCTTGGGCCGCTTCTCCACCCGGAACAGCGGCATCTCCGAGGTGCGCCGGTAGATCGAGAACACCGCGACCTCGTCGCGGAAATCGATGGCGTAATCGCGCCATTCGCCCGCGGCCACCATGCGGCCGTAGAGGACCAGGATGCGATTGAGCTCAGCGCGGTCGAAGCGAACTTGCGCAAGGGTCGCGCCGGAAGCGGCCGGCGCTCTGCCCTGCCCGCCCTGGTAACCCGTCCGTGCGGCCGGCGCATGGCCTGCACGGACGAATGCTATGGGTTCTTCCGCCATCCCGTGGAGTGTGGTCCCGTCACGAAGTTGTCGCAAGACCGAAATTAGCGTTTCACGGCCAGCATCACGCCGTCGCCGACCGTGGCGAGCGCCATGTCCACTCTGGGATCGGCCTGGATCTTGGCGTTCAGGGCGCGCAGTGCGGTCGGCATCTCGGAGGTATTCGACTTGTCGGCGACCATGCCGAACAACAGTGCATTGTCCAGCGCGATCAGCCCGCCCGGCCGCACCAGCGTGAGGGCGCGCTCGTAATAGGCGTCATAGGCCGGCTTGTCGGCGTCGATGAAGACGAAATCGAACGGGCCCTCGCCCTCGGCGATCATCGCGTCCATTGCCGGGACGGCTGGCCCGAGCCGAAGATCGATCTTGGCGTCGACGCCGGCCTCCTTCCAGTAACCGCGCGCCAGGTCGGTGAACTCCTTGTTGACGTCCAGGGCCACGACCCGGCCGTCCTTCGGGAGCGCCAATGCGACGCTGAGCGCGCTGTAACCGGTGAAGACGCCGACCTCGAGATAGCGCCGCGCGCCGATCAGCTTGGCGAGGACCTGGAGGAAAGCGCCCTGCTCCGGCGCGATCTGCATGATCGCGGCGGGGTGCTTCTGGGTCTCCTCGCGGCAGCGGATCTGCGCTGGCGTCTCGCGCGCGCCGACCTCGCTCAGATAGGCGATCACCGCGTCCGTCGCCTGCACGAAATTTCCCATGGGCCGCTCCCGGCGTGTCTCGGCCCAAGCCTAGCAGGCCGCCGCACCGGCGCCAGCCTCGGCGCCTCAGGCATTCAGGTTGCGGATGTTCGCATCCATCTGGCCGAACAGGCCGCCGACGGCGCCGGTCAGCGCGGTAACGGCCGTCCCGATGGGAAGCACGATGAGCGCCGCGTCGCCCAGGATGTTCGCGGCCGCGACGCCGATGAGGCCGCTGGTGCCGCCGGCAATGGCGCCACCGAGCGCGCCCCTGGCATAGCCGCGCGCATAATCGCGGCCGTAGAACAGCCCGGCCAGGCCCGCGATCATCATGCCGGCGAATTCCGAGACGTTGACGCGCAGCCAGAGGCTGTAATGCGCGACGACCACCATCGTCACCTGGAGCGCGATGCCGGTGATCGCCGCGCGTTGCACAAGCTTGCCGTCGAACACATCCGCTCCGCCTTGGAATTCGATTCGTCTCTAGGCGGCAATCGTGGCGGATCGACGGCGCGCTTACGCAGCCGCGACGCGGGTTCCCATGACCGCCCGCCCGATGACACCGCCAACGGCGCCGGTGACGGAGGAACTCGCCGTGCCGACGACCAAGATCATCGCCAACGTGTCACCGAGGCCCACGGAAACGGCGATGCCGATGAGCGCGCACACGCCACCCGCGACGGCGCCCGCCAGCGCCGCGCCGGCATAGCCGCCCGCGCCGCGACCACACAGCAGACCGGCAAAGGCCGAGATCCCCATGCCGCCGAGCAGGAACACGTTGTTGGCAACGAAAGGATCGAAGTGACCGGCGATCACCATGACGAGCTGCAGCACCGTGCCGATGGCGGTCGCGGTCCAAAGCGATTTCGTGTCGAACATGTTGTCCCCCCTTTAAGGCCTCTTGCCGAAATAGGACTGGAGCGTCGCGAGATATTCCGCGTTGCCGCCGCGCAGATGATCGTAGAGCTGGTCGTAAAGCGCGCCCGTGCCGAAACCGACGACCATCTCCGTCACGCGGGTCGTTCCCGACCCGGCGTCCTCGAAGCGCAGGAGCGTGCGCACCGTGGCGAAGATCGCCGGATCGAAGGGGCCGCCGGCGGGGACGGACTCGTTGTGGAAAACCAGCAATTCGTCGGGCAGGAAGACGTCGATGCGGTTGCGCACATTGCCGGGATCGCCGATCTTGGAATTCGGCTCAAGGCCGAATTCGATCAATCCGCCATTGCCGGGCGTGATGTGCACGACGGGAACCGCCCATTTCGAGAAGGCGTCATCCGTCGTGAACGCCTTCCACACCGCGTCGACCGGCGCGCCGACGACGATCCATTCGCGCAGCACGCGCGCGCCGGACGCGTCGTTGTAGGAATCGTCCTTCACGCTTGCAACGGCCGGCGCCGCCAGCAGCCCGGCCATTACCGCAATTCCCAGTAGCCGTCTCATGTCCGTTTTTCCTCCCCTGCGGATTTTTCCAGGCGCGCGACGTAGTCCCGAAGCATCGCCACCGAGCGGTCGAAGGGGGCGAGACTGCGGTGGGTGCGCGACTGCATCACGCCGCCCTCCATCGTGGTCAGCGTGAAGATCGCGAGCGCGCGGCAGTCGAGGTCGCGCGGCAGCCGGTCGCCGGCCTCGACGAAGCATGTTTCGATGGCATCGACCCAACCGTCGAAATTCACCGCCAGCAGGTCGCGCACCGGCGGATCGGGCTCATGGATTTCGAGTGCGAGATTGCCGATGGGGCAGCCATAGACGCAGTCGCTGTCGGCCAGCGCCTGGCGATAGCGCGCCAGCAACGCGAACACCTTCTCGATCGGATCGGCGACGCCGTCCCAGGCCGGCGCCAGCAGCATCGGCCCGATGCCGTCGCGATAGCGCTTCAGCACCTCGATCAGCAGGTCCTGCTTGGTCGGGAAGAAATGATAGAGGCTGCCGCTGTTGGCGCCCGCGCCGCGCAGGATGTCGGCGACGGAGGTCGACTCGTAGCCCTTCTCGGCGAACAGGCGCATCGCGGTCATCCAAAGCCTGTCCTTGGTGTCCTCAGCCATGCTGAATACTTGATTGAACGATCAACCAAGTCAAGAAGCCGTGTCGGCGGTGACCGAAGTTTAAGCGCCGCGCAACTTGCGGCCGGGGGGCAATTTCTCTAAGCAAACCCTCGATTTCCGCAGTCGGGCGCCATGATCGAGATCGAGGGACTGACCAAGCGCTTCGGCCCCTATACCGCCGTCGCGGGCCTGTCTTTGACAGTCGCCAAGGGGGAGGTTCTGGGCTTCCTGGGACCGAACGGCGCCGGCAAATCCACCACGATGAAGATGATCACCGGCTTTCTCGCGCCGGATGGCGGCCGCGTCAGCATCTGCGGCCATGACGTGGAGAGCGATGCGCTCGCCGCCCAGGCCTGCATCGGCTACCTGCCGGAAGGCGCCCCCGCCTATGGCGACATGACGGCCCGGCAGTTCCTGACCTTCATCGCCGAGATTCGCGGCTTCAAGGGTGCCGAGGGCAAGGCCCGGGTCGCCGCCTCGGTCGCCAAGACCGAGCTCGAAGGCGTGCTCGACCAGCCGATCGAGACGCTGTCGAAGGGTTTCAAGCGCCGCGTCGGACTGGCGCAGGCGATCCTGCACGATCCGCCGGTGCTCATCATGGACGAGCCGACCGACGGCCTGGACCCCAACCAGAAGCATGCGGTGCGCACGCTGATCCGCGGCATGGCCCAGGAGAAGGCCATCATCGTCTCGACCCATCTGCTCGAAGAGGTCGAGGCGATCTGCACCCGCGCGGTGATCATCGACCGCGGCCGGATCGTCGCCGACGGCACGCCGGCCGAATTGCTGGCGCGCTCGCGCTATCACAACGCGGTGACGCTGACCCTGCCCGCGGTGCAGCGCGAAGCCGCGGCCGCCAAGCTGAAGGCGCTTGCCTCGGTGTCCGCCGTGGAGACGACTGCCGCGCGCGACGGCGCGGCGCAGATCACCGCTTTCCCGAAGATCGGCACGCTTCCCATCGAGGACGTCAGCGCGCTCGCCGTGCGCGAGAATTGGGACGTGAAGGAACTGTATGCCGAGGCCGGGCGCCTCGACGAGGTGTTCCGCGCCATTACCACGCATGACGCAAGGCGCAAGGCGGGTGCGGCGTGAACCAGGTCTGGCCGATCTTCAAGCGCGAATTCGCCGCCTATTTCGCGACGCCGCTCGCCTATGTCTTCATCGTGATCTTCTTGTTCGCGATGGGCGCCTTCACCTTCTATGTCGGCCGCTTCTACGACAATAACATCGCAGACCTGTCGGTGTTCTTCGGCTATCACCCATGGCTCTATCTCTTCCTGGTGCCCGCCATCGCGATGCGGCTGTGGGCGGAGGAGCGGCGCACCGGCACGATGGAGCTGCTGCTCACGCTTCCCATTCCGCTATGGGCGACGGTCGTCGGCAAATATCTCGCGGCCTGGGCGTTTATCGCGGTGGCGCTGGCGCTGACCTTCCCGATCTGGCTGACGGTCAACTATCTGGGCAATCCCGACAACGGTGTGATCGTCGCCTCCTATGTCGGAAGCCTGTTGATGGCCGGCGGCTATCTCGCGATCGGCGCGGCCATCTCGGCGACCACGAGCAACCAGGTCATCGCCTTCGTTGTCACGGTGGTGGTCTGCTTCCTGTTCACGATCTCGGGCGCGCCGCTGGTGCTCGATTTCTTCCGCGGCTGGGCGCCGCTGGCTCTCGTCACCGCGATCTCGTCCTTCAGCTTCCTCACCCATTTCACGGCAATCGCCCGCGGCGTCATCGACGTTCGCGACCTGATCTTCTTCTTCACGCTGATCGCGCTGTTCCTGACCGCCAATGTCGTGGCCGTCGACTTGAAGAAGAGCGGTTGAGCCGATGAAGCCGCTGTCCCGCCGGATCTATGCCGTCACCGCGCTGGCGCTCGCCGTCGTGATCTTCGTCTGCGTCAACATCGCCGCGGACACCGCGATCACCAATGCGCGGCTGGATTTGACCGAGACCGGCCAGTTCACGCTGGCGCAAGGCACGCGCAACATCATCGCGAAAATCCCCGAACCGATCACGCTGAAATTCTTCTTCTCCAAGAAGATCGCCGCCGACTATGCCCAGACCCAGGCCTATGCGACGCGGGTCCACGACCTTCTGGAGGAATATGCCTCGATCAGCCACGGCAAGATCGTCCTCAAGACCGTCGATCCCGAGCCCTTCACCGCGGCCGAGGACGAGGCGACGGCGAACGGGCTTTCCGGCGCGCCGACCGACAGCGGCGACACGGTCTATTTCGGCCTGGTCGGGACCAACCGCATCGACGGCAAGGAGACGATCCCCTACTTCACCACCGAGCGCGAGCAGTATCTCGAACTCGATCTCACGACCCTGATCTATCACCTGTCGCAGCCGAGCAAGCCGGTTCTCGGCATTATTTCGAGCCTGCCGCTCGACACCGGCGCGGGCGGCGTGCAGGCGGCGCTCCAGGGCGCGTCGCAGCCCTATGCGATCTATTCCGAGCTTGCCCAGACCTATACGACGCAGATGCTCGATCCCGCCGCGGGCCGCATCCCGCCCGAGGTCTCGGTGCTGATGGTGGTGCATCCGACCAACCTGAGCGCCGCCGCGCTTTATGCCATCGACCAGTTCGTGCTGAGGGGCGGCCACGCGCTCGTCTTCGTCGATCCCAACGCGGAGCTGGCCCAGGCCGGCGGCGGCATGGATCCGCGCGGCGGCGGCAATCCGACCTCGGACCTGCCGCAGCTTTTCCATGCCTGGGGCATCGGCTACACGCCGGCCAAGGTGGTCGCCGACCGCGAGCTGGCGCAGCGGGTGCAGGTCTCCGCCGATCCGCGCAATCCGGTGGCGAGCTATCCGATCTGGCTGCACCTGGTTCAAGGCGATTTCGACGCCAAGGACCCCGTCACCGCCTCGCTGCAGACGCTGAACCTCGCCAGCGTCGGCGTATTGCATCCCCTCAAGAGCGCGACGACGAGCTTCCTGCCGCTGGTCATCACTTCCGACCAGGCTTCGCTGCTGGACGTTGAATCCGTCCGCTTCAACCCGCGCCCCGAGACCCTGCTGGCCGCGATCAACCCGACCGGCGAGCGCTTCATCCTCGCGGCACGCGTCACCGGACCGGCCGCGACCGCCTTCCCCGCCGGTCCGCCGGCGCCGATGACGACCGCGGGCCAGCCGCCGCCGGCGCCGCTGCCGCCGCAGGTCAAGGAATCGACGGGACCGATCAACGTCATCGTGATGGCCGACAGCGACATTTTCGACGATCGGTTCTGGGTGCACACCGAAAACCTCTACGGCAAGCGCGTCGCCGCGCCCTTCGCCGACAACGGCGCCTTCGTGCTGAACGCCATCGAGAACCTGTCGGGATCGAGCGACCTGATCACGCTGCGCACCCGCGCGACCAACGACCGGCCTTTCATCGTGGTCAAGCGCATGCAGGCGCTGGCCCAGGCCGACTTCCAGGCCGAGGCCGAAGCCTTGCAGGCCCAGATGACCGCCGTGCAGCAACGCCTGCACGAGCTCGAACAGGGCGGCGGCGCCAATCCCACCAACGCGCAGGGCCTCTCGGCCGCGCAGCAGGCCGAGATCGACCGCTTCAAGAAACAGCTCGTCGACATCCGCACCAAGCTGCGCGACGTGCAGCACCGGCTGCGCAAGGACGTCGACACGCTGGGCGATATCCTGGCCTTCGTGAACATCGCGCTAGTGCCGCTGTTCGTCGCCGGCTTCGCGATCCTGCTGGCGGTGCTCAGGCGCCGCCGCCGCGCCCGCGCGATGGCGCAGTGAGGCCGCGATGGACCTGAACCAAATCCTCGCCGATCCGCGCCGCCGCAACCTCGGCATTCTTGCCGCCGCCGCGTTGGTGAGCCTGCTGCTCGCCATCGCCGCCCTGTGGCAGGAATCCAGCCAAGGCAGCATGCCGGCGCAGACCGAATTCCTCCCCGGCTTCGCGGCCCATGAAAGCGAGGCGGCGCGCATCCATATCGAATCGAAGAGCGGCGCCTTCGACGTCGAACTGGGACCCGAGAAGGGCTGGGTCGTGCGGCAGCGCAACGACTATCCGGCGTCCATCGACCTGGTGCATCGCACGCTGGTCGGCCTCGGTGCGCTTCGGACCATCGAGCCCAAGACGGCGCGTCCGGAGTGGCTCCATTTCCTGAACCTCGACACGCCGCCGCAAGGCGACGGCATCCTGATCGCGGTCAGCGACGACAAGCGCCGCCCCCTCGGCGCCGTCATCGCCGGCAAGAGCGAAGACATCGGGGATACGACCGGCGCGACGGGTCTGTTCGCGCGCCGTCCGGGCGAGAACCAGAGCTGGCTGGTGCGCTCGGTCATGGATCCGCGCGCCGCCGTGTCGGACTGGCTCGACAAGCATGTGATGGATGTCGATCGCGCCCGCATCCGCGAGGTCGACGCCGATCCGGCGGGCAGCCCGTCCTTCGTCGTCTCCCGCGCGCGCCCGAGCGATCCGGATTTCACCCTGACGCCCATTCCCGCCGCCAAGGCCGTGAGCGATCCGACAGTGCCCGACGGTGTCGCCTCCGCCATCGCCGATTTCGGTTTCGACGACGTGCGTCCCGCGCGCGGACTGGATTTCAACGATCCGGCGACGGCGGCGCGTCTGATCACCAAGACCTTCGACGGCCTCGTCGTGACCGTGCATGTCGTCAAAACCGGCGCGGATTACTGGGCGGTGGTCTCGGCTGAAGCGGCGGCGCCTAGCACACCGGCCGCGGCAAAAGAAGCGGCGGCGATCAATGCACATGCCTCGGGATGGGCGTATAAACTGCCGGCGTTCAAGGGTCAGCTTTTCATGACGACGCTCGACAGCCTGCTCAAGCCGCCGCCGGCCCCGTCGGCCCCGCAGCCGTGACTATAGAACCCGCCGTGCCGCGGCCCGCCTCCCCCGCGCGCGGAGCGCTTGTGGGGGAGGTGCCCGCAGCACCGTCAGGTGCGAAGGGCGGAGGGGGCACTGAAGATGTGCCGCTGTTCCTGCGCGACTGCTGGTACATGGCCTGCCTCTCGGCCAAGGTCGCCAAGGCCGGCCTGCACCGCGAGATGATGCTTGGCGAACCGGTGCTGATCGGGCGCGGCCGCGACGGCGTGGCCTTCGCCATGAGGGACATCTGCCCGCATCGCGGCGTGCCGCTGTCGGCGGGCCGCGTGCTGGCGGACAATACAGTCGAATGCCCCTATCACGGCTGGCGCTTCCGCGGCGACGGCGTGTGTGCGGCAATTCCCTCCCTGGTCGGCGGCGAGCCGATCGAGGCGTCGAACATCAAGGTCAAATCCTATCCGGTGCGGGAGCAGGACGGGCTGATCTGGGTCTATATGGCGGCGGCGGGACGCGAGACGGCGCCGCCGCGGAGCGAGCCGCCGCGCGTCGGCGTGCCGAACGCCAGACCGCGCTGGCACGAGAGCCAGCTTTTCCATTGCGGCATCGACCACGCCGTCATCGGCCTGATGGACCCGGCGCATGCGCCTTATGTCCATGGCCGCTGGTGGTGGCGGATGCGGCCGAAGGAGAAGACCAAGAACTACGCCCCGCTGGCGAACGGCTTCGTCATGACGCGGCACAAGCCGACGAAGCCGATGTACGGGGTGCTCGGCGCCGACGTCTCGACCGAGATCACCTTCGAGCTGCCGTCGATCCGCTTCGAGAACATCGCGGGCACCCTGTTCGGCCGGCGCATCGACGTGGTGGGGCTCACCACCTGCACGCCGCGCGACGCCGACACGACCGAGGTGACGCAGATATTCTATTGGCCGGCCTGGCTCGGCTTCATCAAGCCGTTTTTCATCGCGCTGGGACCGACCTTCCTGGGCGACGACCGGCGCATCGTCGAGCTGCAGAAGGAGGGTCTGAAGTTCAATCCCTCCCTGATGCTGATCCAGGATTCCGACGTGCCTGCCATATGGTACCACCGCCTGAAGAAGGCCTGGGCGGAATCGGTCGCCGACGGCACACCCTTCGTGAACCCCGTGAAGCCGCGGACGCTCAGGTGGCGGAGCTAGCTGTCACTCCCGCCAGCCGCGCGAAGCGGTATTCCACCGGGGATGACAAATTGGCTTCGATAGCGGGCTTGCTCCCTGCCCGTCTCCCCTCTAGACAATCCCCTTAACCTGCAATCTGGCCGCCTCGAAGCGCACTTCCGCGTGGGCCCGTTTGCGCGCGAGCCACCCGGGCCAACGGCCCGGGATCAACCGAGATAAAGCATGCCCAAACGCCAAGATATCCACACGGTCCTGATCATCGGCGCGGGGCCTATCGTCATCGGCCAGGCCTGCGAGTTCGACTATTCCGGCGTCCAGGCCTGCAAGGCGCTGCGCGCCGAGGGCTACCGCGTGGTCCTGGTGAACTCCAACCCGGCCACGATCATGACCGATCCGGGCATGGCGGACGCGACCTATATCGAGCCGATCACGCCGGAATTCGTCGAGAAGATCATCGCCCGCGAGAAGCCCAACGTGCCGGAGGGCCGGGTGTTCGCGCTCTTGCCGACCATGGGCGGACAGACCGCGCTCAACACCGCGCTCAGCCTGCGCAAGCGCGGCACGCTGGAGAAATACGGCGTCGAGCTGATCGGCGCCTCGGCCGCCGCCATCGACAAGGCGGAAGACCGTCAGCTCTTCCGCAACGCCATGCTGAAGATCGGCCTCGAAGTGCCCAAGGGCGTCACGCTCAAGGGCGAGCTGCGCCACAAGAAGGATCCCTATGGCGAGTTCATGTTCGACTCCCGGGGCGCCGCGATCATGGAGCTGGCCGCCGAATCCGCCGCGCGGGTGAAGGACGCGCTGGCGCTCGTCGGCCTGCCCGCCGTGATCCGGCCCTCCTTCACGCTCGGCGGCACGGGCGGCGGCATCGCCTATAACCGCGAGGAATTCTACGAGATCGTCGCCCAGGGGCTCGAGGCCTCGCCGACCAACGAGGTGCTGATCGAGGAATCGGTGCTGGGCTGGAAGGAATTCGAGATGGAGGTGGTGCGCGACAGGTGCGACAACGCGATCATCATCTGCTCGATCGAGAACATCGATCCGATGGGCGTGCACACCGGCGATTCGATGACGGTCGCGCCGGCCCTGACGCTGACCGACAAGGAATATCAACGCATGCGCAACGCCTCGATCGCGGTGTTGCGCGAGATCGGGGTGGAGACCGGCGGCTCGAACGTGCAATTCGCGGTGAACCCGCAGGACGGCCGCATGGTCGTGATCGAGATGAACCCGCGGGTTTCACGTTCTTCCGCGCTTGCGTCCAAAGCGACGGGCTTTCCCATCGCCAAGGTCGCGGCCAAGCTCGCGGTAGGCTACACGCTCGACGAGATCACCAACGACATCACCAAGGTCACGCCGGCCGCCTTCGAGCCGACCATCGACTATGTCGTGACCAAGATCCCGCGCTTCGCCTTCGAGAAATTCCCCGGCGCCGAACCTTTGCTCACGACCTCGATGAAGTCGGTCGGCGAGGCGATGTCCATCGGCCGCACCTTCGCGGAATCGCTGCAGAAGGCGCTGCGGTCGATGGAGACCGGTCTCGCCGGCCTCGACGAGATCGAACTCGCAAACGAACCGAACGCCATCCGCGCCGCGCTCGGCCGCGCCACGCCGGATCGCCTGCGCCTCGTCGCCCAGGCGATCCGGTTCGGCTTTCCGATGTCGGAAATCGGCCGCATCACCCGCTACGATCCCTGGTTCCTCGGCGAGGTCGAGGCCATCGTCGCGATGGAAGAGACGGTGCGGCACACCGGCCTGCCGACCGAGGCCTCCGCGCTGCGCCTGCTCAAGCAGATGGGCTTCTCCGACGCGCGGCTGGGCAAGCTGACGGGCAGGACCGCGAAAGAGGTGCGCACGGCGCGCCTCGCGCTTGGCGTGCATCCCGTCTTCAAGCGCATCGACACCTGCGCCGCCGAATTCGCCGCGCTCACGCCCTACATGTACTCGACCTACGAGACGCCGTTCGGCGGCGAGGCCGAGTGCGAATCCAAGCCGACGGACAAGAAGAAGATCATCATCCTGGGCGGCGGGCCGAACCGCATCGGCCAAGGCATCGAGTTCGACTATTGCTGCTGCCACGCGGCGTTCTCGCTGTCGGCGCAGGGTTATGAAACCATCATGATCAACTGCAATCCCGAGACGGTGTCGACGGACTACGACACGTCGGACCGGCTCTATTTCGAGCCGCTGACGGCGGAAGACGTGCTGGAGATCGTGCGCGTCGAGCAGTCGCGCGGCACGCTGGCCGGCGTGATCGTGCAGTTCGGCGGCCAGACGCCGCTCAAGCTGGCCAACACGCTGGTCGAGGAAGGCGTGCCGATCCTGGGCACCAGTGCCGACGCCATCGACCTCGCTGAAGACCGCAAGCGCTTCCAGGTGCTGCTCAACGAGCTTGGCCTGCGCCAGCCGCGCAACGCCACGGCGCTGACCGCGAAGGACGCCATCGCCGCGGCGCGGCAGATCGGCTATCCGGTGATCCTGCGCCCGTCCTATGTGCTCGGCGGCCGCGGCATGGTCGTTTGCGCCGACGAGACGAGCCTGAAGACCCAGGTCCAGTCCGGCGAATTGTTCCGCATCTCGGGCGACAATCCCGTTTTGATCGACGGCTTCCTGCATCACGCCACCGAAGTCGATGTCGACGCGATCTGCGACGACGACGGCGAGGTCTTCGTCGCCGGCATCATGGAGCATATCGAGGAGGCGGGCGTGCATTCCGGCGACTCCGCCTGCGCCCTGCCCCCCCATTCGCTCAAGCCCGAGACCGTGGCGGAGATCGAGCGGCAGACCATCGCGCTTGCCCGCGCCCTGAAAGTCCGTGGGCTGATGAACGTGCAATACGCCGTGCAGGGCGACGACATCTACGTCCTCGAAGTGAACCCGCGCGCCAGCCGCACCGTGCCCTTCGTCGCCAAGGCCATCGCCCTGCCGGTCGCCGCCATCGCGGCGCGGGTGATGGCGGGCGAGCGTCTCGCGACCTTCGACCTCACGCCCTCGAAATCGCCCCATGTCTCGGTCAAGGAAGCGGTGATGCCGTTCGCGCGATTCCCCGGCGTCGATCCGATCCTGGGACCGGAGATGCGCTCCACCGGCGAGGTGATGGGCCTGGACGCCAGCTTTGGCCGCGCCTTCGCCAAGAGCCAGATCGGCGCCGGCCTGAAACTGCCGCTGTCGGGCAGCGTGTTCATCTCGGTGCGCGACGCCGATAAGGCGCACGCCATCGGCCCGGCGCGCCAGATGATCGCGCTCGGCTTCGACATCGTGGCGACGCGCGGCACCGCCGACGCCCTCGAAGCCGCCGGCGTGAAGGTCACGCGCATCAACAAGGTGCTGGAGGGCCGCCCGCACGTCGTCGACGCGATGAAGAACGGCGAGATCCATCTCGTCTTCAACACCACGGACGGCTCGCAGGCGCTGGCCGATTCGATGTCGATCCGGCGCACTGCCCTGACCATGAAGGTGCCTTATTACACCACCATTGCCGGCGCCGCGGCCGCCGCAGAAGCCATCGCTTCGCTGCAGCACGGCGAGCTCGATGTGCGACCTCTGCAGAGCTATGCCTGACCGCAGGTTGTGAGGCGGCCTTGAACTCGCCCCCTTCCGATCTTACACTTTGTGTGTTGGCGCCCCCCTTTGGGACGAGATAGCTTAGGCGTAACAAGGACTTAAGGAAATCTCCTTAACCTCCGCGACCGGCCAATCCGCGAGAAGCGGGCCCGGGCGGAGTTTTATTGTCGATTGCAGGACGACGTGACATGGAACGCATTCCGATGACCGCCGCGGGCTACAAGGCCCTCGAAGACGAGGTGAACCACCTCAAGAACGTCGAACGCCACGAGATCATCAAGGCTATCGCGGAAGCGCGCGCCCATGGCGACCTGTCGGAGAATGCCGAGTATCACGCCGCCAAGGAACGCCAGAGCTTCATCGAAGGCCGCGTCATGGAACTCGAGGACCAGATCGGCCGCGCCGAGGTGATCGACGTGTCCAAGCTGAGCGGCGGCACCGTGAAGTTCGGGGCGACCGTGACGCTGGTCGACGAGGATTCCGACGAGAAGCGCAAATACCAGATCGTGGGCGATGTGGAGAGCGACGTGAAGCACGGCCGCATCTCGCTGTCCTCACCCATCGCGCGCGCCCTTATCGGCAAGGGCAAGGGCGACACGGTGGAGGTCACGACGCCCGGCGGCTCGCGGTCGTATGAGATCCTGAAGGTCGAGTTCGTCTAGCGCCGCGCCACCAGCGCCTCCAGCTCCGCGATTTCCGTGAACCGGCCGTCCGGCGACAGCGCGGCCAGCGCCTGGCGCAATTCGGCCTCGAAGGCGGCGGCCTTCTCGCCCAACCGCTCGGGCGATGTCGTCGACGACGAAAAGGCGAGGCCGACGATCTGGTCGGCGGTGATCGTCCGGCGAATGAATTCACTGAGACCCGCAAGGCGCGGAAACGCCGAATCCAACAGGAGCGATTCCTTCGTGCGATAGCCGGCCTGGCGCGCCTGCTGGAGATGCGGCGACAATCCGCGGCCATAGGCGTCGCCGAGATCGCGCAAAGTCCTCAGCCATACATTCTCGGCGGTCACCGGATGATCGTCGCCGAAAAACGCCAGCGCGCCGTCGGGCGTCACGCGCCTCCCGAGCAATTCCAGCGTCGCCGCGCGGTCCATCCAATGGAACGAGCGTCCCATGGTGACGAGCTTGAAGGGACCGACATCCTTCGGCAGGTCGAACGAACTTGCCTGCCGCACATCGACCGTCACGCCGGCTTCTGCAGCCGCGTCGCGACAGGCTTCGACCATGTCCGGCTCCGGATCGACCGCCATCACCGCGAATCCCAACTTCGCCAGCGGCACGGCCAAAAGGCCGGGGCCGCAGCCCAGGTCCATCACGGCATCGCCCGGCTTCAGCCCGACGAATTCCGCGACACGGACGATCAACGCCTCCGGATAGGCCAGCCGGTAGCGCGCGTAGAACGGCACGGTGGTGCGGAACCGGCGCGGATTGAAGCTGTCCTGGCTCACGAAAGACCCCGGCTTTGCTTTGGCTCCGGGCACCTTATACTAGCTGAGGCTGCTAGGGCTTTCGAATCATGGCCAATATCGCGCTGGTCGACGACGACAAGAACATCCTCGCCTCGGTGAGCATGCTGCTCGAGCAGGAGGGCTATCACGTCCGCACCTTCTCGGACGGCGCCTCGGCGCTCACCGCGCTATCGGCCAATCCGCCCGATCTCGCCATCCTGGACATCAAAATGCCCCGGATGGACGGTCTGGAGCTGCTGCGCCGCCTGCGCCAGACGGCCGACCTGCCGGTGATCTTCCTCACCTCCAAGGACGAAGAGATCGACGAGCTGATGGGGCTGAACGCCGGGGCCGACGACTACATCCGCAAGCCCTTCTCGCAGCGCCTGCTGCTGGAGCGGGTGAAGGCGGTGCTCCGCCGCGCCGAGGCCAACAAGGGCATCGCGCCCGGGCCGGAGGGCAAAAAGGAAGCGCTGGTGCGCGGCAAGCTGGCGCTCGATCCGCAGCGCCACGAATGCACCTGGGACGGCAAGCCGGTCCGGCTCACGGTCACCGAATTCCTGATCCTTCAGGCGCTGGCGCAGCGGCCGGGCTTCGTGAAGAGCCGGGACAGCCTGATGGATGCCGCCTATGACGATCAGGTCTATGTCGACGACCGCACCATCGACAGCCACATCAAGCGGCTGCGCAAGAAGTTCAAGGTGGTGGACGACGATTTCGACGCCATCGAGACGCTCTACGGTGTCGGTTATCGCTATCGCGAGGGATGAAGGTGAACGCAGCGGAAATTCGTCATCCTGAGGTGCCCTGCGCGTCGCCCTTCGAGGCTCGCTCCGCTCGCACCTCAGGGTGACGCGCAAGGCCTCGAAGGATGGCCGCGACCAACCGGCGCCCGCGTTTTTCCGCGCTTTCGCAGCGCATCATCCTGTTCAACGGCTTCGCGCTGGTGGTCCTGATCGCGGGCGTTCTGGCCGTCCAGTCCAACCGCGCCAGTCTGGTCGACGAGCGGCTGTCCGGCATCCAGCAGCAGGCACAGATCGTCGCCTCCACCCTCGCCGAATATTCGACCGACGAATACAACCACATGGTGTTCGTCAGCCAGGCCAAGCCCCTGCTGCGCCAGCTCATCGCGCCCTCGCGCCTGCGCGCGCGGCTCTACGACACCAATGGAAGGCTGCTGGTCGACTCGCGCTATCTGCTCGCGCGCAATGTGGTGCAGATCCAGGATCTGCCGCCGATCGACTGGTGGGACCATTTCAAGGATGAGATGACCCGGCTCTATGAGGGCGTAATGGGGGTCCGCCCCTTCTCGCGCCTCGAGCCCTATTTCGAGGCCGGCGATGACGGGCGTGTCTATGGCGAGGTGACCACCGCGCTCGGTGGCGACAGCGCGACCGCCGAGCGGGTCGACGAGCGCAACAAGCTGGTGCTCTCGGTCGCGGTGCCGATCCAGCGCTTCAAGGCGATTTATGGCGTGCTTCTGGTCTCCACAGAAGGCGGCGACATCGACGACATCCTGCGCGAAGAGCGCGCCACCCTGATCCAGGTGTTCCTGGTGGCGGTGGCGGTGATGGTGATTTCCTCGCTGTTCCTGGCGCGCTTCATCGCCGAGCCGATCCAGCGCCTGGCGCGCGCCGCCGACGCGGTGCGCGGCGGCCATGCCGGCCGCAGCACCATCCCGGCGATGGAGGAACGGCGCGACGAGATCGGCGAACTGGCCGGCAGCTTCTCGGCGATGACGCGGGCGCTCTACGACCGCATCGACGCCATCGAGCGCTTCGCGGCCGACGTGGCGCACGAACTGAAAAACCCGCTCACCTCGCTCAAGAGCGCGGTGGAGATGCTGGCGCGCGCCGACACGGACGCGCAGCGCACGCGGCTGATGGGGATCGTGCGCAACGACGTCAAGCGCATCGACCGGCTGATCACCGACATCTCCGACGCCTCGCGACTCGACGCCGAGCTCAGCCGCGAGACGAGCGAGCCGGTCGATCTAGCGCATCTGCTGGAGACCATCGTCGAGGTCTATCGCTTCACCGAAATCTCGAAAGGCATCGACGTCGCGCTTTCCGTCGACCTGCCGCCGCAGGCACGCGTGCTGGGGCGCGACGAGCGGCTGGGACAGGTCTTCCGCAACCTGATCGACAACGCGGTGTCGTTCAGCAAGGAAGGCGGCAAGGTGACCGTCACCGCGACGGCGGAGAACGGCATGGCGCGGGTGCTGGTGGAAGACGACGGACCGGGCATTCCGCCCGACAACCTCGAGACCATTTTCGAGCGCTTCTACACCGAGCGGCCGACCGCGAATTTCGGCAACAATTCGGGCCTCGGCCTTTCCATCGCGCGGCAGATCGCGGAGGCCGCGGGCGGCCGCATCTGGGCCGAGAATCGCGAGGGCGGCGGAGCGCGCTTCCTCGTCGAGCTGCCGCTGGCGCGCGCATGACGAAAAGCGTCAACATCCATGCGACCTGCGTTTGCTTCGGCACCTATGGCGTGCTGCTGCTGGGCAAGAGCGGCGCCGGCAAATCCGACCTCGCGCTGCGGCTGATCGGACGCAATGCCAGGCTGGTGTCCGACGACCGCTGCGATCTTTCGATCGAAAAGGACGCGCTTGTCGCGAGGCCGCCGGCCACGATCGCCGGACTGCTGGAAGTCCGCGGTATCGGTATTATGGAGCTTCCCTATGCGCCCAGCGCGGCGGTGGTCCTCGCGGTCGACCTGTCGGGACAGGTGGCGCGAATGCCGGAACCGGCGCGCTATGTTCCGCCCAAACCGCTCGCCTTGCGACAATCCGCGCAGCCGCCCTTGATCGTCCTCAATGCCTTCGAGGAGTCGGCGCCCGACAAAATCGCCGCTGTACTTGGTCTTTTCGGCAAATCCCGCCAGCGGCGCACTGTCAAGTGAAATTGGGCTCTGGCACGGGTCTTGAACCTTGCTATCGTTCCACCCACATTTGGGGCATCACATGATCGGCATCGTACTCGTCACCCACGGCCGCCTCGCGCAAGAATTCATTGCAGCGATGGAGCACATGGTGGGTCCGCAAACCCATCTGCGCGCCGTCTGCATCGGACCGGAAGACGACATCGAGCGTCGCCAGCGCGAGATCGCTGCGGCGGCGAACTCGGTCGATTGCGGCCGCGGCGTCGTGATCGCCACCGACATGTTCGGCGGCACGCCGTGCAATCTGGCATTGACCGTGCTCGAACGCGGCAAGATCGAGGTGCTGGCGGGCGTCAATCTGCCGAGCCTCATCAAGCTGATCGATGTGCGCAACAGGCTGCCGCTGGACGAGGCGGTGCGACAGGCGATCGAGGCGGGACGCAAGTATATGCGCGCCGGCTCCGCCGACCTCGCCGGTGTCGCCAAGGAATGAGCGAGCGAAAGTCCGCGATCGTCCGGATCGCGAACAAGCGTGGTCTGCACGCACGCGCCTCGGCGAAGATCGTCGAAGCCGCGGCGCGATTCCAAGCCGAGATCACGGTGACCAAGGACGGCCAGGCGGTGAACGCCCGCTCCATCATGGGATTGATGATGCTGGCCGCGAGCCTCGGCACCGAGATCGAAGTGAAGGCCGAAGGCCCCGACGCGGTCGAGGCGATCACCGCGCTCGTCGCGCTGGCCGAGGCCAAGTTCGGCGAGGAGTGAGCCTCAGGCGGCCTGCCGCCGGTAGTGCCTGCCCTCTTCCACTTCCTCCAGGATCTTCGCGACGAAAGCATCAAGGTCTTCCGGCTTGCGGCTGGTGACGATGCCGTTGTCGACCACCACCTTCTCGTCCAGCCATTTCGCGCCGGCATTCTCCAGATCCTTGCGCAGCGACGGCCAGGACGTCGCCTGACGGCCCCTGAGCGCATCGGCCTGCACCAGGAGCCAAGGCCCATGACAGACGGCCGCCACGACCTTGCCGGCGCCGAGGAAATTGCGCACCAGCGTCATTGCGTCCTCGTCGATGCGCAGCTTGTCGGGATTGATCACGCCGCCCGGAATCACGAGCGCCTGGTAGTCGTCCATCTTCGCGTCGGCGATCTTGAGATCCGCATCGGCCGGACGACCCCAATCCTTGCGGTCCCAACCCATGATCTGCCGGCCGTCAGGCGTCGCAACGTCGACCTTTGCGCCCTTGGCGCGAAGCTGATCGCGCGGAACCTCGAGTTCCAACTGCTCGAAACCGTCGGTGGCGATGATGAGGATGCGGGACGATGCGATGGCGGTCATGCGGGTCTCCTGTTGCTGCAGGGAAAACCGCCGACGGCCAAAGGCGTTCCGGCTCAGGAGAGGCGCTTCGCAAGTTCCGGATGCCCGCGCTCGCGCGCGAAGTCAGCCGCGGCTTTTCCGTCCGGCAGCTTGGTCGTGCGATCGGCGCCGGCGTCGAGCAAGACCTCCACCGCGTCCGTGAAGCCGTTGGCGGCCGCGATCATCAGCGCGGTGTATCCCTGCTTCTGCTTTGCGTCGGGGTCGCAGGTGGCGGCGACCAGCCTGGCGAAGGCGGCACGGCCGATTCGGCGGCCGGCACAGGCGGCGTGAAGCGCAAGGTTCTGCTCGAAGGCGCGGCCCATGATGCGCGCGTTCGCACCCTGCCGGAGCAATGTTTCGACCGCGGCATCGTTGCCGAAGAAGGCCGCGAGGTGCAGCGCCGTCCAGCCATCGGGCGACAGCAGGTCGATCGCCCAGGGCGCCTGCGCCAGAAGCGTCTCGATCCGGGCTACCTCGCCGGCCAGCGCCGCGTCGTGGAACGGCAGGCCGCCGCGGCGCTTCAGCATCTCGGCGCATTTGGCATGACCGTGGAACAGCGCGAAGCGATAGAGGGACTCGCCGCCTTCGTTGAGGATGCGGGAAAGATCGGCGCCCGCCAGAGCGGGTTCGAGGGCGGCCGCATCGTCGGCGGCGGCAAGCACGAAATATTCGAAAGCCATGGAGCCGCTCCGTCGTCCTGTTCGGACGTTAGAACGCGAAAGCCCGGCGCGCATCCGCGAAATCGCGGATGTCGATCGTGTCGCCGTCCGCTGCGATGGACCGCCGGCGCGCGCGAAATCAAGGCGGGGTCTTGACCAGCGTTCCGCGGGTTTGGTGCAGGAAATCGCGGATCGCGCGCGCGGCTTCCATGGCCTCCTCCTTGGTGTAGCCGCCGAGCGATATCGTGCCCCCGACCCTCAACTCGACCACAGGCTGATAGACCTTTCGGTGGGCCCTCCGCCGCACCGCGATATCCAACACATTCGACAACGCCACGCGCTTGCGGCGAAACGGAATGCGCAGAGTGAGCCAGGAAATTTCAGCGATATCGAGATCGCGGTCGATGGTGCAGACGCTTGCGCTCGCGCTGCGTTCGCCGCAATGAACCTTCAGACGCTTGTCCGAACGCTCGATGATCTTGACCATAAGCGATCCCCGACATGTGAACGCCGGGACGCTTCCTCGCCGATGCTTTTTCGAACACTTGCATAGGACTGTGACGTTTTACGACGCGCGGAACAAGTGAAACTACGGCAACGGAAGGCAGCCGGATAAAGATATGTAGATTTCTTTATATCCTTCTTGCCCTCATTCCGGACCGCTGCTATACCGCCCGCGAAACCGTCGGGGCCAGGTTTTGGGTGCCATGTCGGCCGGCGCCCAAGCCGTCTGTCATCCCGGGTGTCCGGTCCCGGCCGTGACGGTTGAAAGTGAAGCGCCGGCGCTCGTCACGCGCGACCGTCGCCGATTTCGAAATTCGCGTGCGTCAATTCCAGATGCGTCTTTCGACGCTCGACCAACATGAAGGATTCCTCCCCATGACAGCCGCTTCCGACTACGTCGTCAAGGATATCTCGCTTTCCGACTGGGGGCGCAAGGAGATCGCGATGGCCGAAGTCGAAATGCCCGGCCTGATGGCGACGCGCGCCGAGTTCGCCAAGGCGCAGCCGCTCAAGGGCGCGCGCATCGCCGGCTCGCTGCACATGACGATCCAGACCGCCGTGCTGATCGAGACGCTGAAGGCGCTCGGCGCCGACGTCCGCTGGGCGTCGTGCAACATCTATTCGACGCAGGATCACGCCGCGGCGGCGATCGCGGCCGGCGGCACGCCGGTGTTCGCCATCAAGGGCGAGAGCCTGAAGGACTATTGGGAATACACCCGCAAGATCCTGGAATGGCATGACGGCGGTACGCCGAACATGATCCTGGACGACGGCGGCGACGCCACCATGCTCGTCCATCACGGCCTGCGCGCCGAGAAGGGCGACACCGCCTTCCTCGACACGCCGGGCAACGAGGAAGAGGAAGTGTTCTTCGCGCTGATCAAGCGCACGCTGAAGGAGAAGCCGGGCTGGTTCGCCGAGCTCGCCAAGAACATCAAGGGCGTCTCGGAAGAGACCACCACCGGCGTGCACCGGCTTTACATCATGGAGAAGGAGGGCAAGCTCCTCTTCCCGGCGATCAACGTCAACGACAGCGTGACCAAGTCGAAGTTCGACAATCTCTATGGCTGCCGCGAATCGCTGGTCGACGGCATCCGCCGCGGCACCGACGTGATGATGGCCGGCAAGGTCGCGATGGTCGCGGGCTTCGGCGACGTCGGCAAGGGCTCGGCGGCGTCGCTGCGCCAGGCCGGCTGCCGCGTGATGGTGTCGGAGATCGATCCGATCTGCGCCCTGCAGGCGGCGATGGAAGGCTATGAGGTCGTGACGATGGAAGACGCGGCGCCCCGCGCCGACATCTTCGTCACCGCGACCGGCAATGTCGACGTGCTGACGGTCGAGCACATGCGCGCGATGAAGGATCGGGCCATCGTGTGCAACATCGGCCACTTCGATTCCGAGATCCAGGTCGCGGGCCTGCGCAATTTCAAGTGGAGCAACGTCAAGCCGCAGGTCGACGAGATCGAATTCCCCGACGGCCACAAGATCATCCTTCTGTCCGAGGGCCGGCTGGTCAATCTCGGCAACGCGATGGGGCATCCCTCCTTCGTGATGTCCGCGTCGTTCACCAACCAGACGCTGGCCCAGATGGAGCTGTTCGCGAACCAGGGCAAGTATCAGAAGAAGGTCTACACCCTGCCCAAGCACCTGGACGAGAAAGTGGCGCGGCTGCACCTGGCGAAGATCGGCGCCAAGCTGACCGAGCTTTCGGACAAGCAGTCCGAATATATCAGCGTGCCGCAGGCCGGCCCCTACAAGCCGGACCACTACCGGTACTGATCGGAAACGGGCGGCATGCAACAGCATGCCGCCCGAGCTTCTTCGTGCTGACGGATTTCGGCCCGCTCCTGTGATAGCGTCGCGCCCATGAACACACGCACCGCCACCTGCTCCTGCGGCCAGCTCCGCGTCGTCTGCGAAGGCGATCCGGTGCGGGTGTCCGTGTGCCATTGCCTGGACTGCCAGAAGCGGACGGGCGCGCCCTTCGGGGCGCAGGCGCGCTGGCCCGCGGCGCAAGCGACGGTCGAGGGCCGCGCCAGCCGCTATGTCCGCACCGCCGACAGCGGCAATACGGTCACGTTCCACTTCTGCCCGGACTGCGGCTCGACGGTGTACTACCGGCTCGACCACGTGCCGGACGTCGTCGCGGTGGCGCTGGGAAATTTCGCCGACCCGGCGTTTCCGGCGCCGAGCTTCTCGGTCTACGAGGAGCGCAAGCATGCCTGGATCGACATCCCCGGCGATGTCGAGCATCTCGACTGACGGGCGATTCAGAACGCCAGGCTCGGATCGATCAGGTATTTCTCGCCCGTCGCGCGTTTGTTGTAGGCGGCGACGGCGCCGGCAGACAGCGCCTCGGGCAGCGACACGGTCCTGGTGTAGCGGCTCGCGAAGGTCGTCTTGATTTCACCCGCGACGCGCTGGCGCAGCCGCTCGACCTCGGCCGGCCCGATCTTGATCAGGAAGAGCGTGAGCAGCCAGCCGCCCAAGCCCCAGGCCATGCCGTAGGCGCGGTTGAGCTCGGTGGGGCCGGTGTCGAGGCCGCCATAGATGTAGACCTGCTTGAAGGTCGCCGAGCCGTAGCGGCTGAAACTCGTCATCTTGCGCGCGGCCGCGACTTCCATCGCGGCCAGGATCTGCCCGGCCAGCTTGCCGCCGCCGATGGCGTCGAAGCCGATGGTCGCGCCGGTATCGACCAGCGCGGCGATCAGATCGTCCGTGAAAGACGGCTTGGAGCTGTCCACGACATGCGCGGCGCCGATGTCGCGCAGGATCTTCGCCTGCGCCTCGCTGCGCACGATGTTGACGAGGCCGATGCCGTCCTTGAGACAGAGCTTCTGCAGCATCTGGCCGAGATTGGATGCGGCAGCGGTGTGCACCAGCGCGGTGTGGCCTTCGCGGCGCATGGTCTCGACCATGCCGAGCGCGGTCAGCGGATTGATGAAGCAGGAGGCGCCCTCCTCCGCCGTCGTGCCGGGCGGGAGCACCAGCACATCGGACGCTTTCAGCGTGCGGTATTGCGCGTACATCGCGCCGCCGATCGCGGCGACGGTCTTGCCGAGCAGGTGCTTGGCATTTGCGCCCGCCTTTATCACCTCGCCCGCACCCTCGTTGCCTGCGGGAAGCGACTGGCCGACGCGCGCCGCCATGGCGCGGCGATGGCCTTCCGGAACCGGCGCCACGATCTTCGCGTCGGCGCCCGCGCCGGAGAATTTCGCGGCGCGCATGTCGGCGGCGCCGAACAAGAGGCCGATGTCGGAGGGATTGATCGGCGTCGCCTGGATGCGGATGACGACTTCGTCGGGACCGGGTTCTGCAACGGGGACCTTGTGCAGCGAGAGTTCGAGTTCGCCGCTGTCCTTGAAAAGCGAGTGCAGCTGAAGGCCTTCCATGTCGTTCTCCCTGGATGTTCTGGCGCGAGTTTGTCCCTTAAGCTGACGGCAGGCAATCGGAAGGAAACCTCGTGGACATCAAGGAGAAGACCGTCGTCGTGACCGGCGCCGCGAGCGGCATCGGCAAGGCGCTGGCGCAGCGTTTCGCGAAGGACGGCGCCAGGCTCGTCGTGTGTTCCGACCTGAACGGCGAAGGCGCCGCGGCGACCGCGGCAGAAACCGGCGGCATTGCCTTCACCACGGACGTGTCGAAGGAGGCGGACATCGTGCACCTCATCGAGACCGTCGAGAAGGAACACGGCCCCATCGACCTGTTCTTCTCCAATGCCGGGATCGGTTACGGCGGCGGCGCGGAGGTCTCGAACGACCGCTGGCAGCGCATCTGGGACGTCAACGTCATGGCGCATGTCTGGGCGGCGCGGCATCTGGTGCCGCGCATGGCGGCGCGCGGCGGCGGCTATCTGGTCTCGACCGCGTCGGCGGCGGGACTGCTGTCGCAGATCGGCAGCGCGCCTTACGCGGTGACGAAGCACGCCGCTGTCGGGCTCGCGGAATGGCTTGCCATCACCCATGGCGACCAGGGAATCAAGGTCTCGGTGTTGTGCCCGCAGGCGGTGCGCACGACGATGACGGCAGACAATCCCGACGGCGTCGCCAGCATCGACGGCATGATGGAGCCGGAAGAGGTCGCGGAGGCGTGCGTGCGCGCCATCGCGGCGGAGGATTTCCTCATCCTGCCGCATCCCGAAGTGCTCGACTACATGCGCAACAAGGCGGCGAACTATGCCCGCTGGATCGGCGGCATGCGCAAGCTCAATCGCCGCTTCCAGGGCTGACCGATCGGTGCGTCGGTGCAATGGCGACGCCTTCGGCCGCCGCGCGGACGATTCGTCCACAGCGGCTTCGCTCCGTACCCGGAATTTCTAATCCACTGATATGACTCTGTTATTGGACGATGAGCCCAAAATCTGGGGGATTTGGCCACATCTAGTTTTTTACACTTTCTTAACCACCTTCTCTTGCGGCTGCGATTAACCCGCCTATCATCTTGATTCCACAGTGATTCGTCGCTGGGAAGCGAACGAGGGGCCAGCCGGCATGCGTCCCAAGATGGGACAGAACAAGAGCCCTGGCGTCAGGGGAGGATTCGGGAAGCTGCGGGCCGCGATGCCCGCCCTCACCGGATTCCTGCTGGCGCCCTGCCCCGCTCTTGCCGCCACCGCCGACGCGGCGACCCAGCAGCTTCTGGTGCTGGGCGCGGTCACGACGGGCGCTGTGGCGCTTGCCGTCGCGGCGGGGCTCTGGGCGCTGGCCGAGCAGAACCGCGCCGGCAAGCTGCGCCGGGCGTTGCGCCAGTCCGGCGCAAGGACGCGGGCGGCGGTGGGCGAGCGCGACGCGCTGATCACGGCCGGGCGGGAATCGCTGATCGTCTGGGGCCGCGACGGCCAGACGCCGATGTCCTACGCCAATGCGGAGACAATGCTCGATGCCTGCCTGAAGGGCGCCGAGGCGACGGAATTGAGCCAGGCGCTGGACAATCTTTCCGAGCGCGGCGCGCCCTTCGCGATGACCGCGCACGACAAGGACGCACGGGGCTTCACCGTGCGCGGGCGCGCCGTCGGCGGCATGGCGGCGGTGTGGATCGAAGTCGAGCATGTCGCCGCGAAAGAACAAGACGCCTTCGACTTCCGCGCCATCCTCGATGCGCTGCCCGTGCCGGTCTGGCTGCGCGACCGCTCGCTGTCGCTGGTGTGGGGCAATCAGAGCTTCCTGGCGGCGACGGGCGCCAAGGACGCGCAGAGCGCGGCGGCGACACAGGCCACGCTCGACCGCACCGAGCGCGATCTCGCGGCGACGGCGCGCAACCAAGGCGCGGTCTACGAGGCGCGGCGGTTCTCGGTGGTGGCAGGGCAGCGCCGGGCGCTGGCCTTCACCGAAATGCCGCTCGACGACACTGGCTTGGGAAGTGGGGGCGTGGTCGGCAGCGCCGTCGACGTGACCGACGTCGCGGCGGCGGAAGCCAAGCTGCAGCAGCATGTCGACGCCCATGCCGATACGCTCGACAAGCTCGCGACGGCGGTGGCGATCTTCGGGCGCGACCAGAAGCTCACCTTCTACAACCAGGCCTTTGTCCGGCTGTGGGACCTGCCGGAGAAATGGCTCGAAAGCCACCCCACCGACGACGAGATGCTCGACAGGCTGCGCGAGGCACGCAAGCTGCCGGAGCAGCGCGACTACCAGGCCTGGAAGCGCGAGCGGCTCGCGCTCTACGACAAGCAGCGCGAATATCCGACGGAGGAGCCCTGGCACGTGCCCGGCGGCAAGACGCTGCGGGTGGTGGCGCAGCCCCACCCCTTCGGCGGGCTGACCTATCTCTACGAGGATATCACCGAGAAATTGGCGCTGGAGAGCGCCTTCAACACCCAGATCAAGGTGCAGTCGGCGACGCTCGACACCCTGCAGGAAGCGGTGGCGGTGTTCGGGCCGGACGGCAAGCTCAAGCTGCACAATGCGGCATTCCTGAAGATCTGGGAGTTGTCCCGCAAGGATGTCGACGGCGAGCCGCATATCCGCACCATCGCCGCGGCCTGCGCCGACAAGTTCGGCGACGAGGCGGTGTGGGAGCGGCTGATCCAGAGCATCGTGTCGGGCGCCCCGACGCGCCGCGACTGGGGCGAGATCGAGCGCAACGACCGCACCATCCTGTCGCTGACCCTGTCGGCCCTGCCGGACGGGGCGACGCTGGTGACCTTCGCCGACGTCACCGACCGCTCGCGGATCGAGAACGCGCTGCGCGAGCGCAACGAGGCGCTGGAGGCGGCCGATAACCTGAAATCCGATTTCATCAAGCATGTGTCCTATGAATTGCGTACGCCGCTGAACACAATCAAGGGTTTCGCGGAACATTTGGCGAGCGGTATCCCGGGCGCGCTCAACCGGGCGCAGACCGACTACGTGAACGACATCGTCACCGGCTCGCGGACGCTGGAGAACCTGATCGACAACATCCTGGACCTGTCGCTGATCGAATCCGGCGCGCTCCGGCTGGAGCTGGAGCGGATCGATCTCGCCGCGCTGCTGAACGGCGTGGCGGCGTCGGCGCGCGACTGGGCCGCGAAGGTCGATCTCGAACTCAAGGTCGACGTGGAGCCGGACGCCGGCGCCTTCCTAGGCGACGAGCGGCGCATCCAGCAGGTCGTCTACAATCTGCTCGCCAACGCGTTCAAATACACCCCGGCCGGCGGCACGATCACCCTGTCGGGCACCATCGCCGGCGAGGATGTGCAGATCGCGGTCGCGGACACCGGACCGGGTCTGGCGCCCGAGGTGAAGGCGAATGTGTTCGAGCGGTTCTCGTCCAAGCACCGTTCCGGCCAGCGCGCCGGCGCGGGGCTGGGGCTGGCGCTGGTCAACCGCTTCGTCGAGCTGCATGATGGCTGGGTGGAGATCGAGAGCGATATCCACGGCAAGGAGGGGGGCACGCTGGTGCGCTGCCACTTCCCGCGCCGCATCCACGACGAGCCGCCGGCGGCGGGCGAGAAGAAAACGGCGTGAACGCGCCGAGCGGATTTTTCCGACCATCGCCTACGCTCATGGCCGGGACGCGGCTTTGCGATGCGGCGAAACTAGCGATGGGCGCGTAGGATTTCCGCCGGATTCACCGCTCGGGAGTGCCCCATGACGCGCGTTTCGCTCTTTCTCGCCGCCGCCTGCCTGATGATCGCCCCCGCGACCGCCGCGACCGTCGTGCCGGTCGCGAAATTCAGGCAAATCCATCTGCGCGGCGGCGGGCATGTGGTGCTCCGGCACGGCGACGCGCAGCGCGTGACGCTTCTGAAAGGCAGCACGCAGTTCACGACCCTGACCGTGCGCAACGGCCGGGAGCTCGACATCGACGCCTGCAACGCGAATTGCCCGCAGCACTACGATCTCGAGATCGAGATCGTGACGCCCGACCTCGCCGGCGTCGCGATCGAGGGCGGCGGCGCGATCGGCACGCAAGGCGCCTTCCCCGCGCAGAGCAATCTCGCGGCGGCCATCCATGGCGGTGGCGAGATCGACGTGCATGCGATTTCCGCCGGCACGGTCGAGGCGGCGGTGCATGGCGGCGGCTCGGTCGCGGTGACCGCGACCGGCATGCTGATGGCGGCGGTGCACGGCGGCGGCGCGATCACCTATCGCGGCCATCCGCAGGTCACGCAGGCGGTGGCGGGCGGCGGCAGCGTCGAGCGGGTGGAGTAGAGCAATTTCGGCTTGGAAGCGTCACTCATAGGTCGTCATCGCCCGCTTCATGCGGGCGACCCAATTTGGCAGCGAGAAAAATGGGTTGCCCGGACAAGCCGGGCAATGACGACTTTTGTGCAGATAGTCACAGGCCGAAACGACGCTAAAACATTCCACTCCTCGAGGGAGGAGAAGTTCAGTGCTGGCTCTTCGGCATCCGCACGACGAGGCCGTCGAGCTCGGGCGTCACCTTGATCTGGCAGGAGAGGCGGCTGTTCACCTCCACCTCGGGCGCGAAGTCGAGCATGGTGACTTCCATGTCCTCTTTCTTCGGCAGCTTCGCGACCCACGCCTCGTCGACGAAGACGTGACAGGTGGCGCAGGCGCAGGCGCCGCCGCAATCGGCGTCGATGCCGGGGATGAGGTTCTTTACGGCGCCTTCCATGACGGACCAGCCGGCGGGCACGTCGACCTCGCGTTCCTTGCCGTTGTGTTCGATGTATTTGATCTTCGGCATTGCGGCTCCGCTCAAGCGATGGATTTCATGGGGATGGAGGTGTCGGCGAGGCGTTCGGGCGCGATCTTCGCGCCGTCGGCGATGAGCTTGCGGCCCACCAGATATTCCGGCGCGGCGTTGACCGCCTCGACCGCGGCGACGATGCCGTCGCGCAGATGGAAGACGGCGAATTTGCGCGTCTCGGGATTGCCGCGGATCACGATTCGGTCCGACGGGCGCGCGAGGCCGGCGATCTGGAGCTTCAGGTCGTACTGGTCGGACCAGAACCACGGCACTTCGCGATAGGTATTGGGCTTGCCCGTGATGCAGAGGGCGGCGTGCTTGGCCTGGTCGATCGCGTTCTGCACGCATTCCAGGCGCAGCGCCGTTCCCTCGCGGCCGATATGCTTTGTGCAGTCGCCGGCGGCGTAGATCGCCGGATCGCCGGTGACGTTGGAGCGTTCGTCGACCACGATGCCGTCGTCGCAGCCGAGGCCTGCTTCGCGCGCGAGCTCGTCGTTCGGCACGATGCCGATGCCGACCAGCACCACATCGGCGGGATAGAGCTGGCCCTTGGCGCGCACACCTTCGAGCCTGCCGCCGCCTTCGAACGCCTCGACGCCGGTATCGAGCAATATCTTCACGCCCGCGGCGCGGTGGACATGATCGTAGAAATCCGAAATCGGAATCGAGACGGCGCGGGCCATGACGCGGTCCATCGCCTCGAACACCGTCACGTCGATGCCGCGCTTGGCGGCGACGGCGGCGACTTCGAGACCGATATAGCCGCCGCCGACGATGGCGAGCTTTTTGCCGGGCTCGAACACGTCGCGCAGACCGTCCACGTCCGCGATGCCGCGCAGATAATGCACGCCGGGAAGATCGGCGCCGGGGCACCGGATCTTGCGGACGCGGCTGCCGGTCGCGATCAGGAGCTTGTCATAGGCCAGCGCGCGGCCGTCGGCGAGGTGAACCTGTTTCGCGGCGCGGTCGATCTTCGTCGCGGCGACGCCGAGGATCAGCTCGCAATTGGCTTCCTTGTAGAACGCGTCGGGCTTCAGGAAGAGGCGGTCGCGCTCCATCGTGCCCATGAGATAGGCCTTGGAGAGCGGCGGGCGCTGATAGGGCGCGAAGGGCTCGTCGCCCACCATGACGATGGGACCGGCAAAGCCGTCGGCCCGAAGGCTCGCGACGGCCTGCGCGCCGGACTGGCCGGCGCCGATGATGACGATTCGCTCGGACACGTGGATTTCCGCTCAAGTCCGGCACCCTTCGCCCCGGACAGGTCCGAACATGGCCGAGACCTGCCGCTGAATCAACCGCTTAGCGGCGTTGAGCGGCGGGCGCGCGCGGGCTAGAACCTTGCCATGTCCAAGGATTCTCAACGCTTTGAACGGACGCTGGCGCTTGCCGGCCTGGAAGCGACCGAGGCTTTGGGCGCGCGGATTGCCGCATCCTTGAAAGTCGGCGACGCGGTGGCGCTGCAGGGCGATCTGGGCGCGGGCAAGACGACGCTGGCGCGCGCCATCCTGCATGCCCTGGGCGTGACGGAAGAGGTGCCGAGCCCAACCTTCACCCTGGTGCAGTATTACGAGACCCCGAAGCTGAATGTCCGCCATTACGATCTCTACCGCATCGAGAGTCCGGCGGAGGTCGAGGAGCTGGGACTGGAAGAAGCCCTGGACGACGGCGCGGCGCTGATCGAATGGCCGGAGCGGGCGCTGGCCTGGCTGCCGCGGGACCGGCTGCACGTGTCGCTGAGCCTGAAGGACGGGACGCGGCAGGCGGTGGTGAGCGGGCCGCCGCGCTGGCAGATGGCGATGGCGGAGCCCCATCATGGCGGTTGAACGCGCCGAGGCGATGGACGTCTTCCTGGCGGCCTCGGGATGGGGACCGGCGACGCGCACCCCGCTCCCCGGCGATGCCTCGACGCGGCGCTATGTGCGCCTTTCGATGAACGGGCGCCGCGCCATGCTGATGGACCAGCCGCAATCGGCCGAGACCCCGCCCGCCCCCGCCGACGCGACGCCGGAGGAGCGGCGGGCGCTGGGCTACAACGCCCTGGCGCGGCTGGCGGGCGGCGATGTCGCGCGGTTCGTCGCGGTCTCGAAATTCCTGCGCGGCAACGGATTGAGCGCGCCGGAGATCCTGGCGGCCGATCCCAAGCTCGGCTTCGCGATCCTCGAGGATTTGGGCGACGATCTTTATGCCGATGTGCTCGATCGGGGCGGCGACGCGTTCGAGCTCTACGCCGCCGCCGCCGACGTGCTGGCGCATCTGCACGAGCAGGCGGCGCCTGCGGCGATGCCGGTCGGCGTGCCGCTTCATCTCTACGACGAGACGGCGCAGATCGCCGAAATCGACCTGATGACCGACTGGTTCTTTCCGCTGGCGCTCGGCCGGACGGCCCGCGCCGACGAGGTGGACGAGCATCGCGTGCTGTGGCGCAAGGCGCTGAACCAGACCCGCAAGGCCGCGCCGGTCTTCATCCACCGCGACTACCATGCCCAGAACCTGCTGTGGCTTCCCGCGCGCGACGGCGTGGCGCGGGTGGGGCTGATCGATTTCCAGGACGCGGTGGCCGGATCGCGGGCGCAGGACCTGATGCATCTGGTCGAGGATGCGCGGCGCGACGTGTCGCCGGAGCTGGCAGCGGCGACCAAGGCGCATTATCTGCGCGCCATGGCGGAACACGGCGTGGCGCTGGACGCCGAGCGCTTCGGCGCGGAAATGGCCATCATCGCGGCCCAGCGCAACGCCCGGATCGTGGGCGTGTTCTCCCGGCTCTACAAACGCGACGGCAAGGCGCGCTATCTCGCCTTCCTGCCGCGGGTGTGGGGATATCTGAACGGCGATCTCGAACATCCGGCGCTGGCCGGCTTGAAGGCGTGGTACGATCGCACCATCCCGCGCGAGAAGCGCGGCACACCCGAGGGGTTGGCAGTGTGAGCAAGCCGGAACGCGCGATGATCATGGCGGCGGGCCTGGGCACCCGCATGCGGCCCCTGACCGACGACAAGCCGAAGCCGCTGGTGACGGTGGCGGGCCGCACGCTGATCGACCATGCGCTCGACCGCCTGGTGGCGGCGGGCGTGAAGCTGGCCGTCGTCAACGTGCACTACAAGGCCGAGATGGTGATGGCGCATCTCGCCAGGCGCCACGACATCGAAATCCGCTATTCGGTGGAGAAGGACGCGCTGCTGGGCACCGGCGGCGGCGTGGTGAAGGCGCTGCCGCATTTCGAGGGCCAGCCCTTCTTCATCATGAACTCCGACACGGTGTGGGTGGAGGGCATCGGCCATGCGCTCGACCGGATGATCGCGCGCTGGGACCCCGAGGCGATGGATGCGCTCCTGCTGATGGCGGCGATGACGACGGCGCTGGGCTTCGAGGGACCGGGCGATTTCATCATGGACGGCGACGGGCGGCTGTCGCGCGTCGAGGAGCGGCGGCTGTCGCCCTTCGCCTTTCCCGGCGTGCAGATCGCCCATCCGCGCCTGTTCGATCACGCGCCACAGGGCGGCTTCTCGACCAACCGGGCGTGGGACCAGGCGATCGCCAAAGGGCGGCTGTTCGGCATCCGGCTCGAGGGCGTGTGGATCCATGTCGGCACGCCCGAGGCGGTGAAGCAGGCGGAAGACTTCCTCGCCGAGGAGTCGCTGGCCGTGCGGCGGTGACGGCGAACGTCTACACGATCCCTTCGAGCGCGCCCTTCGCCGACACGCTGGCAAAAGGGCTGATCGCCAAGGCTGGCCCGAGCCCGCTGGCGCTGGCCGACACCACGATCTACCTGCCGACGCGGCGGGCGCAGCGGACCTTCGGCGACGCCTTCGCGCGGGCGCTGGGCGGCGCGGCGCTGCTGCCGCAGTTCAAGGCACTGGGCGACGCCGACGAGGACGAGTTGCTGTTCGAGGCCGAGGCGCTCGACCTGCCGCCCGCCATCGCGCCGATGCGGCGGACCCTGCTGCTGGCGGCGATGGTGCGGCGCTGGCAGGGCGGCGAGACGGGCTTCGCGCAGGCGGCGGCGCTGGCGGACGGGCTCGCCGCGGTGATGGACGAGATCGAGACGCAGGGGGCCGAGCTGTCGGACCTCGATGGCTTCGTGCCGGTCGCGCTGGCGGCGCATTGGGATCGGGTGCGGAGTTTCCTTCTTCTGCTGAAGGACGCGTGGCCCGCGATCCTGGCGGCCGAGCAGCGGATCAGTCCGGCGGAGCGGCGCAATCGGGCGCTGCAGGCTTTGGCGGCGCAGGTGGCGCGCGCGCGCGAACCGGTGATCGCGGCGGGTTCGACCGGCTCGATCCCCGCGACGGCGGCGCTGCTGAAGGTCATCGCGGAGCGGCCGGACGGCGCGGTGATCCTGCCGGGGCTGGACCGCGAACTCGATGCGAAGAGCTGGGAGGGGCTCGATCCGGGCCATCCGCAATACGGCATGAAGCAGTTGCTGGGGCGCCTGGACGTCCGGCGCGAAGAGGTGCGGGATTGGGACGGCGCCCGCAATCCCTTGCGCGAGCGCGTGCTGCGCGAGGCGCTGCGCCCTGCCCCCACCACCGATGCGTGGCGCGCCATCGCCGAGAACGGCGAAGAGAACGCCATCGCGGAGGGCGTCGCCGGCATCTCGTTGATCGAGGCGGCGGATGCGGCAGAGGAAGCCTCCGCCATCGCGCTGGTGCTGCGCGAGGCGCTGGAACAGCCGGGCACGACCGCGACGCTGGTGACGCCGGACCGCGCGCTGGCGCGGCGGGTGGCGAGCGAATTGCGAAGGTGGGATGTGGAGGTCGACGATTCCGCCGGCCGGCCGCTGTCGCATACGCCGCCGGGGACGTTCCTGTGCCTCCTGGCCGATGCGGCGGACGCGGCGTTCGCGCCGGTGCCGCTGCTGGCATTGCTCAAGCATCCCCTGAGCACGATGGGCGGCGACGGCGCCGCGTTCCGCAAGAAGGCGCGGGAGCTGGACGTTCTGCTGCGCGGGCCGCGGCCCGATCCGGGGCTGGCGGGCGTGCGCAAGGCGATCCAGCGCGAACGCGAGGACGCGAACGAAGCGGCGAAAGCGCGGCTGTCGCGCCTGTTCTACTGGTTCGCGGACGTGGCCGAGGTGCTGACGCCGCTCGAAACGGCGCTCGACAGGCGCGAGGCGCCGCTCGCGGATATCGTGGCGGCGCATCTGAAGGCGGCGGAGGCACTGGCCGGCGATGCGCTGTGGCGGGCCGAAGCCGGCGACGTCGCGTCGCGCTTCGTGGCGGAACTGCTGGACGCCGCGTCCGATATCGACGCGAACAGCGGCGCCTATGCCGCCCTGTTCCGCAAGCTCGCATCGACCAAGGCGGTCCGACTTCAACGCGGCGGGCATCCGCGCGTGGCGATCCTCGGACCGCTGGAGGCGCGGCTGCAGAGCTTCGACACCATCGTCCTCGGCGGGCTGAACGAGGGAAGCTGGCCGCGCACGCCGGCGGCCGATCCGTGGTTCTCGCGGCCGATGCGCAAGGCGCTCGGCCTCGAACAGCCCGAGCGCGCCATCGGCCAAGCGGCACATGATTTCGCGACGCTGGGCGCGGGGCCGCGCGTGGTGCTGACGCGGGCCAAGAAGTCGGAAGGCGCGCCGACCGTCGCCTCGCGCTGGGTGGAGCGCCTGTCGCAGCTCACGGGCGGATTGGGTTTGCGGACGGAGGCGCATGACGTCCTGAAGCCGGGGCTCGACTATCTCGCCCTGGCGCGCAACCTCGATGAAGCCGGCATGGCGACGCCGGAAAAGCGTCCGGCGCCGCGCCCGCCGGCGGCCGCGCGGCCGCCGAAGCTGTCGGTGACCGAGATCGAGCGCTGGGTGCGCGATCCCTATGCGATCTATGCCCGGCGGGTGTTGAAGCTCGACGTGCTCGATCCGCTCGACGCCGAGATCGGTCCCCTGGAGCGCGGCAATGCCGTGCACAAGGCACTGGAGCGTTTCGTGAACGCGTATCCCGGGCCGCTCGGTGACGATGCGGCGCTGACGCTGATCGCGATCGCCGACCAGGTGTTCGCGGCGGAGGGCACGCCGAAGGCGGCGCTGGCGCTGTGGCGGCCGCGCTTCGCCCATGCGGCGCTGTGGTTCGTGGAGCAGGAACGGGTGCTGCGCGAGGCGCGCGAGACGTCGCTGACCGAGATCAAGGGACTTTGGCAGGTGACGCCCGGCTTCGCGCTGAGCGGCGTCGCGGACCGCATCGACATCCTGCATGGCGGGACCGGCGTCATCTTCGACTACAAGACCGGCAAGCCGCCGACGGGCAAGCAGATCAAGGCATTCCTGGCGCCGCAGCTTCTGCTCGAAGCCGAGATGCTGCGCCAGGGCGCGTTCGGCGATCCGCGCGAGGCCGAGGCGCTGATCTATGTGTGGTTCAGCGGCGGGCGCGAGCCGGGCGCGCTCGAGCCCGTCGACGTCTCGCTGGTGGGCGAAGCGGTGGCGCGACTGAAGCGATACATCGCGCTGTTCGCCAAGCAATCGACGCCCTATCTGCCGCGGCTGCGGCCCCTCAATGTGAAATATGCCGGCGACTACGATCACCTGGCGCGGGTGCGCGAATGGTCGCTGGGCGGCTGGGAGGCGCCGGAGGAATGAGCGGGGCCAGCGATATCGAGACGGACCCGTCGGTCGTCGCGGCCGATCCGGCGCATTCGGCCTGGGTCGCGGCCAATGCCGGCGCCGGCAAGACGCACACGCTCGCCAATCGCGTGACGCGGCTTCTGCTGGCGCGGACCGATCCGGAGCGCATCCTGTGCCTGACCTTCACCAAGGCGGCGGCGGCGGAGATGCAGGGGCGGCTGTTCAAGCAGCTCGGCGAATGGTCGATGCTGCCGAACAAGGAGTTGGAGCGGCGCATCGCTGCGATCGGCGCGGGGCTTGGCGGGCCGGAAGACATGCGGCGGGCGCGGCAGCTTTTCGCCAAGGCGCTGGAGACGCCGGGCGGGCTGAAGATCCTGACCATCCACGCGTTCTGCCAGAACCTTCTGTCGCGCTTTCCGCTCGAGGCCGGCGTGCCGGCGTCGTTCGACGTGCTGGACGAGCAGACGGCCCGCGAGCTGATCGCGCAGGCGCGCATGCGCGTCCTGGAGCGATCGGGCAGCGGCGACGCGGCGCGAGCCTCGGCGCTGGCCTTCCTGCTGACGCAGACGAGCGAGGCGACACTGAACGCGATCCTCGATGCGGCGCTGGGCGCCGACAAGCGCAAGCTCGACCGCTTCTTCGAGACGCTGGGAACCAAGGATGTCGGCGCCGCGGTACGCCGGGCGCATGGCGCGGGTGACGAGGGACCGGACGCGATCTGCCGCGGCTTCTGCGAAGAGCTGCTGGAGCTTGCGGAAGACCTGCGCTCCATCGCGGCGTGGATGGCGGCGGGATCGAAGACCGATGGCGAGCGCGCCGCCGCGCTGCTCGCCGCGCTGGACACGGCGCCGGGCGCCGCCATGTACGAGGCCTATCGCGGGCTGTGGCTGACCCAGGCGGGCGAGCCGCGCAAGGAGCCGGTCACCAAGCGGCACTCCGCCACTAGGCCGGAGCTGCGCGCGGTCGTGGACCGGCTGCAGGCCGATCTGCTGGCGGTGGAGGAACGGCGGCGCGCGGCGCATGCGGCGGCGCTGACCGAGGCGGCGCTGACCATCGCCGATGCGGTGCGCTCGGAATATGTCCGCGCCAAGGAGGCGCGCGGGGCGCTCGACTATGACGACCTCATCGTCAAGACGCGGCAATTGCTCGAAGAGCGCGAGGCGGCGTCCTGGGTGCTCTACAAGCTCGACGGCGGCATCGACCATGTGCTGATCGACGAGGCGCAGGATACCAGCCCGGAACAGTGGCGCATCGTGCGGGCGCTGACGGCGGAGTTCTTCGCGCCCGACGCGGCGCCGCGCCGGCGCGGCGAAGATAAGCAGCCGGCGACGCGCACCATCTTCGCGGTGGGCGACGAGAAGCAGTCGATCTTCTCCTTCCAGGGCGCCGATCCGGCGCAGTTCGACGTGCATCGCCGCGCCTTCGGCGAGGCCGCCGCGGCGGCCGAGCGCGGCTTCGTCGACCAGCCGCTGGTGGTGTCGCGCCGCTCGGTGCGCGAGGTGCTGCAATTCGTGGACACCGTGTTCCAGCCGGAGGACGCGCGGGCCGGGCTGACCTCGGGCGGCGGAGCGATCGAGCACCGGCACCTGCGCGAAGACCGTGGGCGCGTCGAATTGTGGGACACGATCAAGCCGGCCGATGCCGAGGAGACCGATCCCTATGAATTGCCGCCGGTCGACTATGTCGGCGAGGCGAGCCCGGTCGCGCAACTGGCGCGGCGGGTGGCGGAGCAGATCCGCCAATGGGTCGGGCGCGCCAAACTGCCGGGCCACAAGGCCGCGGTGCGCGCCGGCGATATCATGATCCTGCTGCCGCGGCGCGAGCCGTTCGGCAGCGCGGTAATCCGCGAGCTGAAACTGCGCGGCGTTCCGGTGGCCGGCGCCGACCGCATCGTGCTGACCGAGCAGATCGCGGTGATGGACCTGATCGCGCTCGGCCGCTTCGTCCTTCTGCCGCAGGACGATTACACGCTGGCGACGGTGCTGCGCTCGCCGCTGTGCCGGGTGAGCGAGGAGGCGCTGTTCGCGCTCAGCTACGACCGCAAGGGCTCATTGTGGAGCACATTGCAAAGGCGGCAGGACGAGCACGACGTGTTCCGCGAAGCGCACGATTTCCTCGCCGAGATGCGGGGGCGCGCCGATTTCGCGCCGCCTTACGAATTCTACGCCCACGCGCTGGGGCCGCGCGGGATGCGCAAGCGGCTGCTGAAGCGGCTCGGCCACGAAGCCAACGATGCGATCGACGAATTCCTGTCGCTGTCCTTCGCCTATGAAGCGGCGAACGCGCCTTCGCTGGAGGGCTTCCTGCACTGGATCGAACGCGGCGGCGCCGAGATCAAGCGCGACATGGAACGCGCCCGCGACGAGGTCCGCGTCATGACGGTGCACGGCGCCAAGGGGCTCGAAGCCGATATCGTCATCCTGCCGGACACGACCGGCATTCCTTCGCTCGCCAATGACCGGGGCAATCTTCTCTATACGGATGACGGCGTGCTTTATCCGGTCGCGGACGCGCAGGCGCCCCGCGCCGTGCTGGAGGCCAAGGCGGCGGCCAAGGCGCGCATGCTGGAGGAGCATCGCAGGCTGCTTTACGTCGCGCTGACGCGGGCGCGCGACCGGCTGGTGGTCTGCGGCTTCGAGGGCAAGCGCGGGGTCAAGGACGGCTCGTGGTACACGCTCGCAAAGCGCGCCGCCGAGGACATCGGCGTGAAGCTGACGCGCGGCGGCGAGACGTTGCACCTGGTCGGCGAGGCGGAAGAGGTCTCGGCGGCGGGCGCGGCGCCGGCCGCGACGCCCGTGACGGCGGCGCCGGGCTGGCTGATCGCGCCTGCGCCGCGCGATGCGCCGGCGCCCCGGCTGGTCCGACCGTTCGACGCGGCGGGCATGGACGAGCCGGCGACGCTCTCGCCGCTGGCGGACAACCAGCGGTTCCGCCGGGGACTTCTGGTGCATGCCCTGCTAACGCATCTGCCGGAGGTGGCGAAAGACGAGCGCGCGGCCCGGGCGCGGCAATACCTCCGCCTGCGAAACCGGCCGGACGACGAAGCCGAGGCGCTGGTGGACGAGACGTTGCGCGTGCTGGACGATCCCGCCTTCGCCGCGGCCTTCGCGGAGGGGAGCCGCGCCGAAGTTTCCATCGTCGCGGATCTGCCGGAACTCGGACAGGCCGCGCGCGTCAACGGCCGGATCGACCGGCTGGCGATCACCGATGACAGTGTCCTCATCGTCGACTTCAAGACCAACCGGCCGCCGCCGACACGGGAGGACGACGTCGCGCCGCTCTATCGGACGCAAATGGCGCTCTACCGCGCCGCAGCGGAAAGGATATTCCCGGGACGGCGAATCGTGTGCGGGCTGGTCTGGACGGAAGGTCCCACACTCATGGCGCTGTCCAATGGCTTGTTGGACGCGGAAATGACCCTGATCAAGGCGCGCCTTGACCCCTTGGGGCAGCGTTCCTAAGTATTGCAGCCAGCTATCTCAAGGACACAAGCCATGGCCGCACCCATCAAAGTCTCCGACGCATCCTTCCAGAACGACGTGCTCAACTCCAAGACGCCGGTCGTCGTGGATTTCTGGGCGGAATGGTGCGGGCCCTGCCGCATGATCGCGCCGGCGCTGGAGGAACTGGCGGGCGAGATGAGCGGCAAGGTGACCATCGCCAAGATCAACATCGACGAGAACCCCCATGTGCCGCAGAAATACGGCGTGCGCGGCATCCCGACCATGATGATCTTCGCCCAGGGCCAGGTCGCGGCCACCAAGGTGGGCGCCCTGCCGAAGAACAAGATCAAGGAATGGATCGAATCCTCGGTCTGACCCTCCCCTTTTTCCGGTGACGGAATCGGCGCCGTTTTCCGTTAGAACGGGATCGCGTCGAGGGGGATTCTCACATGCGCCTGCTGTTTCTGTCGGTCGTCGCCACGCTCGCGGCGACGACCGCGGCGCTGGCCGTCGGTGCCGGATGGCACGGACCCGGCTGGTACATCGTCTTGAACACGCCCATCAAGCAGAACGCGCTCTATCGCGGCGCCTATGAGACGAAGGACGCCTGCATGGCGGCGCGGCCTCCGGACCATGGCGCGATGGAGTACGATTGCGTGAAATTCAACAACGAACCTTTGGACGGTTAAGGCTCCGGCGCGGCGCGTGCTATAGGTCGGCCGGTATCAAGCCGGGTCCGACGCATGCGTTTCGTTGCCATAGTCGCCGTTGCGCTGCTCTTGAGCGGCTGCACCTGGGTGCGGCAGGAACTCTCGCCGCCGCCGGTCGCGCCCGCTCCGAGCGCGCCGGCCGTGCCGGCTCCCAAGCCCGAGCCCGTGCGTCCGCCCAAGCCGAAGCCGCATGTCGAGCGGCCGGCGCCGCAGCAATCGCAGAGCGAGCCGCAGACCGCACCGCCGGCCCCGCCGCCGCCGGTCGACTACGACGCCCGCTGCCATGCGCTGGCGGCCAATCGCGCCGACGATGCCAGGCAGCTCGGCGCCTCGCCGGCCGACCAGGCGAAGATGCAGAGCGATACGTATCGCGACTGCATGGCGCAATCGGTGCAGTGAACTTCGCGACGCAAGAGTCTTTGTCAAACCGATTCCAGATTGTCATTCCCGCGCAGGCGGGAATCCAGACCCCGCTGATCGCCCAGTCGCTGGATGCTCGCCTGCGCGGGCATGACAGAAGGGATTCAAACAGAGATGGTCGCGCTCCGCGCCATCAGCTATTCTCCACCAGCACCTGGCCCGCCAGGTAGAGCGAGCCGCAGATCAGGATGCGGGGCGGCGGCTCTTTCGGATGGGCGCGCGACCAGGCCTGTAACTGAAGCATCGCGTCTTCCAGATCCTCGGCGGGCTGTGCGTCGAGGCCGGCATGGCGGGCCATGTCGTAGAGCGCGCCGGCGCCGAGGCTGGCGGCTTCGCCGGGGATGTTCACCGTCACGACGTGACGGGCAAGGCCCCGATAGGCCGAGAGAAAACCGATCGCATCCTTGGTGCGCAGCATGCCGCAGATGAGATAGAGCGGCCGCTCCGACCTTTCTTCCAGATCGGCGATGGCGCGCGACACGGCGGCGGCGCAATGCGGGTTGTGGCCGCCGTCCAGCCAAATCTCAGCGCCCTTCGGCGCCATGTCGACCAGGGGGCCGCGCGTCAGACGCTGCAGCCGCGCCGGCCAGTCGACGGTGCGCAGGCCGGTCTCGACGCCAAAGTCGGTGCCCCAGCCGCGGTTCGCATGGCGCAGCGCCGCGATGGCGACGGCGGCATTCTCGATCTGGTGGCGGCCGATGAGCTTTGGCAGCGGCAGGTCGAGCAGGCCGTGCTCGTCCTGATAGACCATGCGGCCATGCTCCTGATGGGCGGAGAAATCCTGGCCGAAGACATAGGCCGGCGCGCTCAGCCGGTCGGCGCGCTGCAGGATCACGTCGCGCGGCGCATCCTCCTGCGGGCCGACGATCAGGGGCACGCCGGGCTTGATGATGCCGGCCTTCTCGGCGGCGATCTGGCGGATGTCGGAGCCGAGGAAATCCTGATGGTCGAGCCCGATGGGCTGGATCGCCGTCATCGCCGGCTTGTCGATCACATTGGTGGCGTCGAACTTTCCGCCGAGGCCCACCTCCAGCACCAGCGCGTCGGCGGGATGGCGCGAGAACGCGAGGAACATCGCCGCGTCGGTGATCTCGAAATAGGTGATCGGCCTTCCGGCATTGACGCGCTCGCACTCTTCCAGCGTGGCGACGAGTTCGTCTTCCGAGATCAGGCTGCCCGCGATGCGGATGCGCTCGTGGAAGCGCACCAGATGGGGCGAGGTGTGCATGTGGACCTTGAGGCCCTGGGCCTCCAGCATGGCGCGGGAGAAGGCGCAGACCGAGCCCTTGCCGTTGGTGCCCGCGACATGGATGGTCGGCGGCATCTTCAGATGCGGATCGCCGAGATCGTGCAGCAGACGCAGGATGCGGTCCAGCGCGAGATCGATCTTCTTCGGGTGCAGATCCAGCAGGCGCTCGAGGACGGCGGTGCTGCGGAAATCGGCGGCGTCGTTCTGGACGCTCATTCCGCGGCGGTCGAGCCGGCAGCCGGCGCGGCTTGCGGGATGACGCGCGTCGCGGTGGCGGTGACGACGGGCGGCACCACGACGGGGCGGGCGCGCGGACGGGCGCGCTTCATCATCAGATGGGCGACCTTCGAAAGGGTCGGCCGCAGATCGTGGCGCGGCACGACCATGTCGATCATGCCGTGCTCCAGCAGGTATTCGGCGCGCTGGAAGCCGTCGGGCAGGCGCTCGCGGATCGTGTTGGCGATGACGCGCGGGCCGGCGAAGCCGATCTGCGCGCCGGGCTCGGCGATCTGGATGTCGCCCAGCATGGCGTAGGAGGCGCTGACGCCGCCATAGGTCGGATCGGTCAGGACGACGATATAGGGCAGCCCCGCCTCGTGCAGGCGGTCGACCATGATGGTGACGCGCGGCATCTGCATCAGCGAGAGGATACCCTCCTGCATGCGGGCGCCGCCGGACGAAACGAAGAGGATGAAGGGCCGCTTCTCGGCAACGGCGACGTCCATGGCGCGGACGAGGCCCTCCCCCACGCCCATCGACAGCGAGCCGCCGAGGAAATCGAAGGGCTGCACCGCGACCACGACCGGCATACCTTCGAGCGTGCCCTTGGCGGCGGACAACGCCTCGTTGCGGGAGGTCTTGCCGCGCGAGGCCTTGATCTCGTCGGTGTAGCGCTTCTCGCCGCGGAACTTCAGCGGATCGACCGGGACCTCCGGATAGGGAAGTTCCTCATAGCTCGCCGAATCGAAGATCGCGGTGAAGCGCTCGGTCGGGCCGATGCGCATGTGGAAGCCGCATTGCGGGCAGACGAACTGCGCCACGGCGAGGTCGCGGTGGAAGATCATCTCGCCGCAGGACGGGCATTTCTTCCACAGATTCTCCGGCGTCTCAGCGCGGGCGCCGCCGCCCATCAGGCTTTTGATCCGTGGACGGACGAAATTGGCGATCCAATTCATGAACTCAGCCTAGCACAAAAGCCTAGCGCGCCGCATGCACGGATTTCGCGAGCTCGGCGCAGAATTCGACCACATCGGCCACCAATTCCGCACGTTTCGTTCCCTTGGCGACATGCGATTCGATCCGGCCGACGATGGAGGATCCCACCACGGCCCCGTCGGCGAAACGCGCGATGACGCCCGCCTGTTCCGGAGTCTTGATTCCGAAGCCGACGACGACCGGCAGGGCGGTGTTCGCCCGGAAGCGCGCCAGCGCGGCGCGGACCTCGTCTTCGGCGAAGCTTCGGGTGCCGGTGATGCCGGCGATGGAGGCGTAATAGAGATAGCCCGTAGCGTCTTCCAGCACGGCGGGAAGCCGCGTGTCGTCGGTGGTGGGGCTGAGGAAGCGCACGATGTCGATGCCGTGCGCCGAGGCGGGGGTGCGCAGGACCTCGTCCTCTTCCGCCGGCACGTCGACGATGAGAAGGCCGTCGACTCCGGCCTCGGCGGCGTCCTTCATGAAACGCGCGGTGCCGTAGGCGTGGATCGGATTGTAGGCGCCCATCAGGACGATGGGCGTCTTGTCGTCGGTCTTGCGGAAGCGGCGGACCAGTTCCACCAGCTTGGGCAGCGTCATGCCGGCATGCAGCGCGCGCAGATAGGAGGCCTGGTTGATCGGCCCGTCCGCCATCGGATCGGAGAACGGGATGCCGAGCTCGATGACGTCGGCGCCGGCGGCGGGGAGCTTCGACAGGATATCGAACGCCGTGTCGATATCCGGATCGCCGCCGGTGACGAAGGGCACGAAGGCGGCACGGTTCTGTTTCTTGAGCTCGGCGAAGCGGGCAGCGATGCGGCTCATGGCAAGCGCCCCTGCTTTCCTACCCCGCTGTTGCGGGGGAGGTGCTGAGCGAGCCCTTCGCGAGCGAAGCGGAGGGGGTCTGTGCGGAGAGATATCGCCCAGTCGGGCCCCCTCCACCGCTTCGCGGTCCCCCTCCCCCGCAACAGCGGGGGATGAAAAACAGTGTGCTGGCGGCTCGTGCTCATATCGTCTCGCCCAGCGCGGCGGCGGCGGAGAAGACGTCCTTGTCGCCGCGGCCGGAGAGGCAGACGGCGATCAGCTTGTCCCTCTCCATCTGCGGCGCGATGCGCATCACATGGGCGATGGCATGGGCGCTTTCCAGCGCGGGGATGATGCCTTCCAGCCTCGAAAGCCGCACGAAGGCGTCCAACGCATCCTTGTCGGTGGCGGAGAAATATTTCACCCGGCCCTGGTCCTTGAGCCAGGAATGCTCGGGCCCGACGCCGGGATAGTCGAGGCCGGCGGAGATCGAATGGGCTTCGAGGATCTGGCCGTCGCGATCCTGCAAGAGATAGGAGCGCGCGCCGTGCAGCACGCCGGGCGAGCCCTTGGTGAGCGTCGCGGCGTGATGCTCGGTCTCGGTGCCCTCGCCCGCCGCCTCGACGCCGTGGATCTCGACCTCGGGATCGTCGAGGAAGGGATGGAACATGCCGATGGCGTTGGAGCCGCCGCCGACGCAAGCGGTGACGAGATCGGGAAGCCGGCCTTCGGCCTCTTTCATCTGCGCGCGGGTCTCGTTGCCGATCACGGTCTGGAAGTCGCGCACGATCGTCGGATAGGGATGCGGGCCGGCGGCGGAGCCGATGATGTAGAACGTGTCGTAGGGATTGGTTACCCAGTCGCGCAGCGCCTCGTTCATCGCATCCTTCAGCGTGCGCGAGCCGGAGGAGACGGCGCGGACCTCGGCGCCGAGCAGGCGCATGCGGAAGACGTTGGGCTTCTGCCGCTCGATATCGACCTCGCCCATATAGACGACGCAGGGAAGCCCGAAGCGCGCCGCGACGGTCGCGGTGGCGACGCCGTGCTGGCCGGCGCCGGTCTCGGCGATGATCCGCGTCTTGCCCATGCGGCGGGCGAGCAGGATCTGGCCGAGGCAGTTGTTGATCTTGTGCGCGCCGGTGTGGTTCAGGTCCTCGCGCTTCAGATAAATCTTCGCGCCACCGAGATGCTGCGTCAGGCGTTCGGCGAAATAGAGCGGACTCTCGCGGCCGACATAATGCTTGAGCATGCCGTCGAGCTCGGTGTGGAAGGCGGGATCGCGCCTAGCCTCTTCATAGGCCTTCTCCAGCGCGATGACGTTGGGCATCAGCGTCTCGGCGACGAAGCGGCCGCCATAAGCGCCGAAATGGCCGCGCGGATCGGGCCCGGTGCGGAAGGAATTGGGCTGGCTCATGCTGCCGCTCCGACCCGGGCGTTGCGCGCCGCGCTCACGAAGGCCGCGATCTTCTCGGGGCTCTTGATGCCGGGCGCCGTCTCGACGCCGGACGAGACGTCGACGCCGGGCGCTTCGCTGACGGCGAGCGCGCGGCCGACATTGTCGGGCGTCAGGCCGCCGGCGAGCAGCCATGGCTTGGAGAATCTCCGCCCACGGAGAATCTGCCAGTCGAATGCGACGCCGTGACCGCCTTCGCGGCTCGCGCCGGCGGGCGGGCGGGCATCGAACAGCAGCATGTCGGCGGCGTCTTCATAGGCCGCGACGCCCGCGAGATCGGCCGGCTCGGCGATCGACAGCACCTTGATCACCGGCACGCCGAAGCGCGAACGGATGGCGCCGACGCGGGCCGCGGTTTCGCCGCCATGCAGCTGGAGGAAATCGGGGCGGATGGCGTCCAGGATGGCGGACAGGGCCTCGTCGGCCGGGTCGCACAGCAGCGCGACCAGCCGGACGCGGCCGCGCATGCGGGCGGCGAGGCTCGCCGCCTGCTCCGGCGCCAGATGGCGCGGAGACTTCGGATTGAAGACCAGTCCCGCCATGTCGGCGCCCGCGCGCAGGGTCGCGTCGGCCGCTTCGGCCGAGGTGACGCCGCAGATTTTGACCAGGACTGCCATGGGACCGGCCTTATGGACCGCGACGGCGGGCCGATCAAGCAACGGCTTGGCGCAGTGTTGCCCGCCGGGTCGGCGGTCGATTCAGGCCGGCAGTTTCAGCTCGTCGGCGATCGCTTTCGCGGCGGCGGCCGGATCGGGCGCGCCGGTGATGGGCCGTCCGACGACCAGGATGTCAGCGCCGGCGCGATGAGCCTCGGACGGCGTCATCACGCGCTTCTGGTCGGCAAGGTCGGCGCCGGCGGGGCGGATGCCGGGCGTCACCAGAAGGAAGTCGGGGCCGAGCGCCTTGCGCAGCGCCACGATCTCATGCGCGGAACAGACCACGCCGTCGAGCGTCGATTGTTTGGCGAGGCGCGCGAGGCGCAGCACCTGTTCCTCGGCGGGACCGCGCTGGCCGACCGATTCGAGCACCGCGTCGTCCAGGCTGGTCAGCGCGGTGACGCCGATCACCTTGACCTGCGGGTCGACGGCGCGGGCCGCGGCCGCGGCGTCGCGCATCATCCGTTCGCCACCCGAGGCGTGGACGTTGAACATCCGGGCGCCCAGCCGGGCGAGCTCGCGCGACGCGGCGGCGACGGTGTTGGGAATGTCGTGGAATTTCACATCGGCGAAGACCGGCAGGCCGGTCTGGACGATGCGGCGGACCGCTTCGGGGCCGGCGGCGGTGATGAATTCGAGGCCGATCTTCAGGCCGCCGACATAGGGCCGGACGCTGCGGGCTATCGCCAAGGCGTTCTCGACGTCGGGCGTATCGAGCGCGACGAAGACGGGATTGGAGAATCGCATCTGGCTCATCCGGGCAGGGTCTTAGTCCTGCGCAATCGCTCGGGCAAGAGCGTAGCGGCTTTCGCCGAGGCCGTCCCGGCCAATTCGGCGCCCCGCCGCGCCGCGCGGCGGACGCCGACGACGAGGCCGCACAGGAGGACACCGACCAGGACGGCCGCGAACAGCAGCAGATAGAGCGGCATCTGCAGCGAGAGCGCCGGGCTTTCCTGGGAAAACGGGTCGAGGCTGAGGACGACCGGCCCCCGATTGGCCAGCGCGATCCAGACCGCGACCAGGGCGACCGGCACGCCGACGATCCAGGTGGTGAGTCGCATGTCCCTGGCCTGGCTCGAAAAGCGGGCTAATCCTCGCGTCCGTCGCCATTGTTCAGACGCTCGCGCAGCTCCTTGCCGGTGCGGAAGAAGGGCGCGCGTTTTTCTTCCACCGACACCGGCTCCCCGGTGCGCGGATTGCGGCCCTGGCGCGCCGGACGGACTTTCACCGAAAAGGCGCCGAAACCGCGCAATTCCACGCGATGGCCGGACGCCAGCGCCTTGGTGATTTCATCCAGCATCGTCGAGACGATGCGCTCTATATCGCGGTGATACAGGTGCGGATAGCGAGCGGTGAGCCTTGCAACCAGTTCGGACTTGATCATCCCCTGCCCCTGAGGGAAACAGCGCGGGACAGAATCCCCCGCCCCGACCTGTTAACTGTGACAATTCCTCGACAGATCGTCAATGGAAGTCCCTGAAAGCTCAGCATTTTTTTAAAACGCGCGCGAGTTCCGCCCGGCTGTCGCGGGGTTGGCGCCTTGCCGGAGCGCGGATTTTCGCCTCTCAGGCCGCCAGGCTGTCCGCCACGGGGGCCTTGAACGGCATGCTCACCGTCACCGTCGTCCCCTGGCCCTCGATGCTGTGGATGCGCATGCGGCCGCCATGCAGCTCGGACAGGCCGCGGACCAGGGCCAGGCCCAGGCCCGTTCCGGCGTGGTTGCCCGAATTGTTCGAGAGCTGGACGAAGGGATTGCCGAGGCGGTCGATCTCGGCGGCCGATATCCCTACGCCGGTGTCGGATACCGAGAGGCGGCACAGGGCGCCCTCGTCGCTGACGCCGATGGCGACGACGCCGCCGACCGGGGTGAACTTGATGCCGTTGGACAGAAGGTTCAGCACGATCTGCTTGAGGGCGCGCCGGTCGGCGCTGAGGAAGACGGGAGTCAGGGCCTCGCGCATGTCCAGCGCGACGCCGCCGGCGGCGGCGCGCTCGGAGACCAGCTCGACGCATTCGCGCACCAGCGCCGCGGTGTTCACCCGTTCGCGGTGGAGCTCGAGCTTGCCGGCCTCGATCTTCGACATGTCGAGGATGTCGCCGATCAGGTCGAGCAGGTGCGTTCCGGCGCTGTGGATGAGGCCGGCATAGTCGCGGTAGCGCGTGTCGCCATTGGGGCCGTACATCTCGGTGTGGATGATCTCCGAGAAGCCGAGCACCGCGTTCAGCGGGGTGCGCAGCTCGTGGCTCATATTGGCGAGGAAGGAGGATTTGGCGTGGCTCGCCTTCTCCGCCATGTCCTTGGCGAGCAGCGCCTCCTCGCGCGCCGCCTCGGCGCGCTGGGCGGAAAGCGCGAGGCTTTTCTCCAGCGCCCGCCGCTCGTCGAGCGTGGCGCCGGCCAGGATGACGGTGAAGCCGATCACGGCGTAGTAGAGCTGCACCATCGCGATGCGCTCGGCCTGGCTGTGCTGCAGGAGCGACACCGAGGCCTGATCGTCGATCGCCATGTAGAACGAGACCACCAGCGCCATGGACAATCCGAGCGCGCCGCCGGCGAAGCCGCGGCGGAAGGTGAGCAGGATCAGGACCGGAAAGTAGAGGAAGCTCGGCGCCCAATGGGGCAGCGCATAGCAGAGATAGCCGATGGCGGCGACGAGACCCAGCAGCACGAAGGTGCCGAACCGCGCGCCGGGCGCGAACATCTCCTCGACCGCGGCATAGCGTACGCACATGAAGAACGGCACCAGCAGGCTGAGGCCCAGCGTGTCGGCGCCGAACCAACTCCGCGCGACCGAGAAGAACGACGCGCCCGAGGAATAGTGCAGCATCGCGCCCGCCATGCCCGCGGAGACGGCGCAGGCCGCGATCACCAGCCCGTAGAAGGTCAGCAGGACCTCGGTGCGGCTGAACACCCGATCGAAGCCGAGCCAGCGCAGCGGCACCGCCACGATGAGGACTTCCGTCAGATTGGCGAGGCAGAAGCCCATGGCGTTGAACACGGTGTCGTTGGTCGCGAAATCGGCGGCAATGGCCGCGAGCGCCGCGACCGCCAGCATCGGCAGCCAGGCCCGCGTCGGGCGGCGCAGCAGGCAGGCCAGCAGGATCGCATTGCTGACCCAGAGGGGCGAGATGCGGCCGTTATGCTCGACGAGCGCGACACAGGCCCAAGTGGTGGCGAAGATCGCCAGACCCAGCAGCGCCAGAGACTGCGGCACGCCGCGGTCCCGCGACGCGGGCGCAATGGACTGGGCGGACACGTTCACGAAGTCGGGATCCCGGCGCAACATCGCCGAAACTACCCAGAACGGGGATAATGCCCCGTTAAGTCCGGCGCGGTTTCCCGGGCTTGGCAGCCGCGGATTTGCGCCGTTTTGCGGCCGGCGAGGCGGCGGCATGGGCGGCGCTGACGGACAGCCAATGGCCGAGCGCCTTGCGGTCGGACAACATCGCGTCGGGCACGACGATGTAGGTCTTGCTCGGCGGCGCGGACGGCTCGTATTGCAGCCGCCTGGCGCCCTTCAGCTTGAGGAGCGCGTCCTGTTCGGCGGGCGCCAGCTTCACGGCGAGGCCGATGTCGGACAGCGAGACGCACATCTTGTCGTCGGCATAGACGCCGATGCCGCCGAACATCGGCTTGAAGCGCCAATCGACATGCGCGGGCAGCGCGGCTTCCATCGCCTTCTGCAGGGCGCGCGGATCGTGCGGCATGGATTGCTCCTATCTGCGGGACCATACGGCGATCTCGGTGCCGTCGGGATCGGTGAAATGGAAGCGCCGCCCGCCGGGAAAGGCAAAGGGCGGCTTGACGATCGTGCCGCCGGCCGCCTTCACCCTGGCGAGCGTGGCGTCCAGATCGGCGGCGTAGAACACGACAAGCGGACCGCCGGCGGCGCGCGGCGCGCCGTCCGTCGTGAAGCCGCCGCCGATGCGGCCGTCGTCGAAGCTGGCATAGGTCGGACCGTAGTCGGTGAAGGTCCAGCCGAACACCGCGCGATAGAACGTCTTGGCGCGGGCGATGTCGTGCACGGTGAACTCGACATAGTCGGCGTCGTCCGGAACGGCGGCATGCGCGCCGATGGTGATCAGCGTGGCCAGCACGAAACCGGCGGCCATGGATACGAATCTCATAGAACCCTCCTCAATGGAGCGAGACCGTAGCGGGCCGCTCCTGCCAGGGTTCTGTCAGGAGCTTGGCAGGAGACGCGCGCGGGACGGATCGGCGCCATGCGGAGACGCGACGACCGGCAGATGGCAACCGCGATGCGTGCCTTGGCAGCACACGACGCCGTGCGAATATCTCTTTCCGGGCAATATGTTGAGACAGTTTCGGCAAGATAATTGTTTTCGAGATGTGCGTGAGCGCGCCGGGCAGACACCGAAAGACGCGGTGCGCGAGAGCCCGCATGACGAATTGGATCAGCTTGTTCATGGCGGCATCATAAGGCCGCGCCGGGGGTGTTGGATAAGTCTCGGGATAGGCCCGCTGTCCGCTTTGCGGCGCGGGCCCCCTCCGCCTCGCTTCGCTCGGCACCTCCCCCGCAACAACAGGGCTATCGCATATGTCTGATGAGGTCGAAGAGGAAGTTGTCGTCCCATCCTGCGCGGAGGATTTTGCGGCGCAGGGAAGTCTTTGTATTGGGATGTGCTCTTGCGATGTTGAGTGCGGTTCGTCTGAGGACGGCGAGGTTTTGCGGCGCGTTGTCTTTTCGGCTGCGCGCCAGATCCTCGTCGAGGACGACGTCGAGGGCCCAGTGGAGCTGGTTTTCGATACCCCAATGGGCCCGTACGATGCGCAGCAGTTCGGCACCGGTGCAGGAGCGCGACAGCAGGAAGTAGCGCTCGACGGGCTTGTCCGTGCCGCGGCGGCAGATGATCCTGGCCACCGCCTTCAAGCCCGGGAAGGCGTGCTTGTCGGCCATGCCTGGGGCCGAGGTGACCAGGGCGGCGCGGCTTTCGGTGCGGCCGTGATGGCCGTCCCGGCTCCTGGCCGGTTCGGTGTCCTTGGGCAGCACCGCCAGGGCTGCCTTGGCATCGGCCAACAATCCCGGCTGGTTGTCCTTGACCGCCAGCACATAGTCGCCGCCGCGGTTCACGATCGTCCGGGCCATCTTGCGATGGCAGTGCAGCGCGTCGGCGGTGACGATGCAGCCCTTCAGCGCCACCAGTTCGAGCAGCTTCAGCGCCGTGCCGGCCTCGTCGTTGTCCGGCGCCAGCATGTTGGCCAGGGCCATGCGGGTCTGGGCGCCCCATGCCGTCACCATCAGCCGCGGCATGTGGCTTTGGCCCGCCTCGTAGGCGCGGCGCAGCGACTTGCCGTCCACCGCCACGACGCCCTTGGTCTTGCCCAGCTTCGCCGCCGCCCCAAAGGCCGCCATGAACGTCCGGAAGGCCGCCTCGAACGCCTGCGGATCGAGCATCCGGAACACCCGGCTGAAGGTGTCGTGGCTCGGAATGCCATGCTCCAGCACCAGGATTTGCCGAAGAAGCGGTTCCTTCGACAGTCCGAACTCTTCCATGTCGCTGCACGACGTGGCCCCGCACAGCGTCCCAACCAGGGCGATGAAAAGGACTTCCACAAGATCGTGGCGCGCATTGTCCGCGCGCGGATCGGGCAAGTCCCCAAATACCTCGTGGAAGCTGTCCATTCCCGTCTCCTGAAGAATCAGAAGACACCTTCAGAAGCCACAAAGACCAAGCCCGCAACCGCCAAAATCCCATATGCGATTCCCCTGCCCGCAACAACGGGGGAGGAAAATCGATGCCGAACGCTTGGCCATGGACAAAGAAAAAGGCGCGGATCGCTCCGCGCCCTTTCCGCTTCCCTAAAGGCGACGACGATTACTCGTCGGTCTTGCCGCGCTTCTTCAGCGCCGCGCCCAGGATGTCGCCCAGGCTCGCGCCCGAGTCGGACGAGCCGTATTGCGCCACGGCCTCCTTCTCTTCGGAGATCTCGCGCGCCTTGATCGACACCGAGACCCTGCGGCTCGACTTGTCGACCTGCGTCACCAGCACGTCCACCTTGTTGCCGACCTGGAAACGCTCCGGACGCTGGTCGCCGCGGTCGCGCGCCAGATCGCTCCGGCGGATGAACGACTTCACGCCGTCCGCCAGCTCGACCTCGATGCCGCCGTCATTGACCTGGGTCACGGTGACGGTGACGACCTGGTTCTTGCGCAGCGCGCCGCCGCCGGCGCCGGCCTTCTCGATCGGATCGTCGCCAAGCTGCTTCACGCCCAGGCTGACACGCTCCTTCTCGGAGTCGACGTCGAGAACCTTGGCCGAGATGATCTGGCCCTTCTCGTAGTCCTTGACCGCCTCGTCGCCGGATTTCGCCCAGGACAAGTCGGAGAGATGGACCATGCCGTCGATGTCGTGGCCGAGGCCGACGAACAGGCCGAACTCGGTGATCGACTTGATCTCGCCCTCGATCGTGCTGCCGACCGGATGCTCGCGCATGAAGGACTCCCAAGGGTTCTCCTGGGTCTGCTTGAGGCCGAGGCTGATGCGGCGCTTGTTGGAATCGACTTCCAGCACCTGCACTTCGACCTCGGTGCCCGGAATGACGATCTTGGACGGGGCGACGTTCTTCTTGACCCACGACATTTCCGAGACGTGGACCAGGCCCTCGACGCCCGGCTCCAGCTCCACGAAGGCGCCGTAGTCGGTGACGTTGGTGACCTTGCCCTTGAACTTGGCGCCCGGCGGGTACTTGACGGCGACGCCTTCCCACGGATCGGTCTGGAGCTGCTTCATGCCAAGGCTGATGCGCTGCGTCTCATGGTTGATCTTGATGATCTGCACCGTGACGGTCTGGCCGACGGAGAGAACCTCGGTCGGATGGCTGACGCGGCGCCATGCGATGTCGGTGACGTGGAGCAGGCCGTCGACGCCGCCGAGATCGACGAAGGCGCCGTAATCGGTGATGTTCTTGACCACGCCCTCGACCACCTGCTTCTCCTGAAGCGAAGCGACGAGGCTGGTGCGCTCCTCGGCGCGGCGCTCTTCGAGCACCGCTCTACGCGAGACGACGATGTTGCCGCGGCGGCGATCCATCTTGAGGATCTGGAAGGGCTGCGGCTGGTTCATCAGCGGGCCGACATCGCGCATCGGGCGGACATCGACCTGGCTGCCGGGCAGGAAGGCAACGGCGCCGTCGAGATCGACGGTGAAGCCGCCCTTGACGCGGCCGAAGATCACGCCGGTGACGCGGGTCTGCTCGTTGAAGGCGCGCTCGAGCTTGATCCAGCTTTCCTCGCGGCGGGCCTTGTCGCGGCTGAGGACAGCTTCGCCCAGCGCGTTCTCGACGCGCTCGAGATAGACCTCGACCTTGTCGCCCATCTTCACGTTGACCGGCATGCCGGGCATCGCGAATTCCTTGAGGCTGACGCGGCCTTCCGTCTTCAGGCCGACATCGATGACGGCGAAATCGTTCTCGATGCCGACGACGGTGCCGGTGATGACGGCGCCTTCCTGGGGGGATTGGGTCTCGAAGCTGGCTTCGAGCATGGCCGCGAAGTCGTCGCGGCTCGGGGATGCAAGGGTGGTTTCTCTGATCTTGGTTGCGGTCGCGTAGCGAGCCATTCGGTATTTCCAATTCACTTCGTCGTGCCGATCCGCCTTGCCCTCGGGCTTCGGCGTGATGGACTTCCCGCGCGGACGCAAAGCCCGCTTGGGCGGTTGGGTTGTCGGTCAAGTTCGGGTGGCTCGAAGAGGCCGCCGGGTCTCCTAACCCCTGTGGCGAGCCTTGAGCGCGTCCTCGATCTTCGGTGAGACCAAAGCGAGGGCTGCCGCGAACGCGGCGTCTATACCCAAAGCGGTGGTATCAAGCAAGTCCGCGTCCGCCGCCCGGACCATGGGGGAGATCGGGCGTGTGCGGTCGGCCGCGTCCCGGGCCAGGATCTCCTGGAAGAGATCGGCCTCGTCGCGGAGGATGCCCATGGCTTCCAGCTCCAGGAGCCGGCGATGGGCGCGGACCTTGGGGTCGGCGTCGACGAACAGCTTGGCGGTCGCGCCGGGGGCGATGACGGTGCCGATGTCGCGGCCGTCCATCACGGCGCCCAAGCTGCCGCCGGGCGGGTGGTCCAGGAAGGCGATCTGGTAGTCGTGCAGCGCCCGGCGCACGGCGGGGATGGCCGAGACCTGGCTCGCCGCCTTGCCGACCACGTCGGTGCGGATGGCGGGGCTGCCGGCGCGGGAGAGGTCTATGGCGCGGGCGCCCTGGAGCCCGTCGGCCTCGCGGGTTGGATCGCCCTTGGCCTCCAGCACCGCGAGCGCGGTCAGGCGGTAGAGTGAGCCGGAATCCATATGGGCGAAGTTGAAGTGCCGGGCGAGACGCTTGGCGAGCGTTCCCTTGCCGGAGGCCGCGGTCCCATCGACGGCGATGACGATGCTCATGCATTCACCGCCTGGAAATCGGCGCCCAGGTCGCGCATGAGCTGCTCGAATTCGGGAAAGCTCGTCGCGATCATCGCGGTGTCGTCGACGGTGACGGCGTCCTTGGCGGCCAGACCCATGACCAGAAAGCTCATCGCGATGCGGTGGTCCAGATGCGTCGCCACGCGGGCGCCGCCGGGGACGCCGTCCAGGCCCCTGCCCTCCACCGTCAGCGTGTCGTGGGTTTCGGATGTCGTAAGGCCGTTGGCCTTGAGACCGGCGGCGATCGCGGCGAGGCGGTCGCTTTCCTTCACGCGCAGCTCTTCGAGACCGCGCATCACCGTCCGGCCTTCGGCGAAGGCGGCCGCCACGGCGAGGATCGGGTACTCGTCGATCATCGCGGGCGCGCGGTCGGGGGGCACATCGACGCCCCTGAGCTGCGAAGAGCGCGCGACGAGGTCGCCGATCCTTTCGCCGCCGCTGATCCGCTCGTTCTCGATGGCGATAGAGGCGCCCATCTCCAGCAGGGTCTCGATCAGGCCGATGCGACGCGGATTGAGCAGCACGGACGGAATGCGCACCTCCGAGCCCGGCACGATCAGCGCGGCGACCAGCGCGAAGGCGGCGGAGGACGGATCGCGCGGCACGTCGACGGCGCAGGGCTTGAGCTCGGCTTCGCCGCTCACATGGACCGCTTCGCCCGTCGCGAGCGGCTCGATCTCGATCTTCGCGCCGAAGGCGGCGAGCATCTTCTCGGTGTGGTCGCGGGTGAGCGCGTCCTGGCCGATGCGCGAGCGGCCCGGCGCGCCCAGCGCCGCCAGCAGCATCGCGGATTTGACCTGGGCGGAGGCGACAGCGACGTGATGCTCGACGGCGATCGGGAGCTTGGCGCCGGTCAGCGTCACCGGCATCAGGCCGTGGGCGCGCGCGGTGTAGACCGCGCCGAAATGCGTCAGAGGATCGAGCACCCGGGCCATCGGCCGGCCGCGCAGCGAGGCGTCACCGGTGAACACCGCGGTGATCGGCGCGGTTGCCATGGCGCCCATGACGAGGCGCGAGCCGGTACCGGAATTGCCGAAATCGAGCACATTGTCGGGCTCGCCCCAGCCGCCCACGCCGGTGCCCCGGACGCGCCAGGCGCCGGGACCGTCATGGGTGACGGCGGCGCCGAACGCCCGCATCGCGGCGGCGGTGTTGAGGACGTCTTCGGCTTCGAGAAGCCCGGTAATGGCGGTTTCGCCCACCGTCAGGGCACCCAGGATCAAGGCCCGGTGGGAGATGGATTTGTCGCCGGGAACCGCCGCGATGCCCCGCAACCCGGAAGATTTCCGCGATTTCAAGGGCCTGGCCGCGCCGGAACCGTGCATCTCTACGCCCCAAAACTTCTTTGACAGCCGGTGTCAGGCGTGGCAAACGACCCGCCTTCCAAAGAAACCCTTCTTCACGGGAAGCAATAGATTGGTCAAGGCAGATCTCGGTTTGAAGCGCGTGTGCCCCAATTGCACGGCGCGGTTCTACGACCTCCAGAAGCGTCCCATCGAGTGCCCGAAGTGTCAGTTCACCTTCGAGCCCGAGGCGATGTACAAGCAGCGCCGTCCGCGCCAGCCCGAAGCCGTCGCCGCGCAGCCCGCCGCCGCCGAAGCCGACGATGAAGAGGCGGAGAACGAGGACGAGGAGAGCGAAGAGGCCGAGGTCGAGGAAGTCGTCGAGCCGATCCCGGACGAGGCGCCGATCCAGATCGCCGCCACCGGCGAGGACGAGGAAGAGGAAGAAGCCGCCGAAGAGACCGAGACCGAAGGCGCCGGCATGTCGGTGGTCGACGAGGACGACATCGAGGACATCGTCGTCGAGGAAGACGACGAGGACGAGGAGGACGACAACAGCCTCCTCGAAGAAGACGAAGACGAGAACGACGACGTCAGCGGCATCATCGACGCCGATATCGAGAAGGACGAACGTTAGGCCGGGGATCAGGAATCAGGCATCGGGAATCAAACCTGATGACGCCGCCCGGCGAATTCTGATACCTGATGCCCGACATCTGTTTTCTGGTACGGGGCCATAGCTCAGCTGGGAGAGCGCCTGCATGGCATGCAGGAGGTCAGCGGTTCGATCCCGCTTGGCTCCACCAAATCTACCGGGAAAGCTGGTTCGACCAGCGCACGCAATCCGCATAGGTATGGTCGTAGACGGCTTGCTGAATCGAGGTATCGAAGCCTTGATCGGCCGTGTCTCTCGTCCGCGCATTCGCAACGTCGCGGCAAAAGCCTTCGATCTTGGGCGGGACGGTCGCGACCGGCTGCACGGCGACCGGGACGATGTTGGGATCGGACGGGGCAGGCGAAGACGCGGCGGTGCCGGACCAGTTCCCACCGGTACACGCAGCCAGCGGCAATGCCAGCGCCAAAACGCAGCGCAGTCGCATTTCAGTTCCCCTACGCAGGCGATAAGCAACACTCGCCTGCGCAATTTTTCCAAGCATTTACCTTATACGCAAGCGTTTTGTGCACTGCGGCAATGAAAGTTTGCGCGGCGCGGCGATGAGCGCCGGTGCTTGAAAACAATGGGATTTCGGGCCGGCTTGCGGCGCCGCGACATTTCCGACAAGACAGCACCCGCCCCGCAAGCCTAGCGTCACGCCTCCCAGAGCCCATCCCGGACGTCCTCCCTTGAATGCCTTCATCGACGCCCGGACCGTTCCCGCGGGCACCCTTCAGGAACCGGACCTTGCCATCATCGGCGGCGGCCCCGCGGGGATCACGCTCGCCCTCGCGCTGGCGCATACCCCCATCCGCATGATGCTGTTCGAGAGCGGCGGCCTCGACTTCGACGGCGCCACCCAGGCGCTCTATGCCGGCACCACGAGCGGCGTGCGCTACCTGCCGCTGGACGCCTCGCGCATGCGCTATCTGGGCGGCAGTTCGAACCATTGGGGCGGCTGGTGCCGGCCGCTCGATCCGATCGATTTCGAGACGCGCGACTGGCTGCCCCATTCCGGCTGGCCGTTCGGCATCGGCGAATTGAAGCCGTATTTCAAGCGGGCGCAGGCGCTGTGCGAAGTCGGCGCCTGGCTCTATGACGGCGCAACGCCCACCATGGCGGCGCTGGCGCCGCCGATGACGCTGGCGGGCGGCGGGGTCTATACGAGCTGGTTCCAGTTCTCCAAGACCCGCGACGGCATCCTGCCGACCCATTTCGGCGAGCGCTATGGCGCCGACCTGAAGCGCGTCCCCAATCTCAAAGTGTTCCTGCGCGCCAATGCGACCGCGCTGAACCTGGCGCCGAACGCCGCCGCGATCGACAGCTTCGACGTGGCGACGCTGGGCGGACACACATTCAAGGTGCGGCCGAAGGCGACGGTGCTGGCGCTCGGCGCGGTCGAGAATGCGCGGCTGATGCTGGCGTCCAACGCGGTCGCGCCGGCCGGGGTCGGAAACCAGAACGACCTGGTCGGGCGCTTCTTCGCCGACCATCCGATCCCGCGCGACACCGCGACCCTGGTCAGCTTCGCGGGCGACCTGCCCGGCTATTATTTCAACGGCACGCCGACGGGCGGCGCCATCCTGCGCGCCACCTTCGCGCCGACGGACGATTTCAAGCGCACGCGCCAGGTGACGGGCTCGCTGTCGACGGTGGAAAATCCCGTCGAGCTGAACGAGCTGGACAAGGCGGCGATCGTGACGGCGGCGCTGGCGGTCGGCGCGGCGGCCAGCAACGCCAAGGCCTATTCCATCGGCTGCGGCCTGGAACTGCAGCCCGACCCGGATCGCAGGCTGACGCTCACGAGCGAGCGCGACGCGCTGGGCATGCCGCGGCTCAAGCTGACCAATCGCGTCGCCGACGCGGATTTCCGCCGCTATCGCGACACGATGAAGGAGCTGGGCCGGCAATTGCTGAGCGCCGGGAGCGGCATGATCCGCCTGAACTACGACACCAGGGCGGAATGGGAAGGCGCGCTCGACTGGGGCGACCACCACCTGGGCACCACGCGGATGCATGCCGATCCGCGGCAGGGCGTGGTCGACGCCAATCTGAAGGTGCACGGCATCGGCAACCTGTTCGTCTCGGGCAGCGGGGTGTTTCCGACCTACAGCGCCTCCAATCCGACGCTCAATCTCGTGGCGCTGACGCTGCGGCTGGCGCAGCACCTGCGCAAGGTGCTCGCATGAGCGCCAACGGATACAGCCGGCGGGCGGTGACGGTCGGCGGCGGCATCGCCGCCGCGCTGGGCATCGCGGCGCTCGGCATCACCGTGCCGCGCCTGTTCGGGCGCCAATATCGCAAGACGCCCTATGACGACCTGTTCGCCCAGCTTGTCGACCGCGAGGAGGCGGTGAAGGTCGGCGCCGCCGCGCTCAAGACAGCCGGGCCGGTCACGCCCGCGAAACTGGCGAAGGAGCTGCGGCCGCGGCTGGGCCAGCGCACGCTGCTCGTCGCCGCGGATTCGGACCTGGCGGAGGGGAAGCTCTTGGAGGTCCAGGGCTGGGTCCTGCCGGAGACGCTCGTCCTTCTGTGCGAGCTCGCGGCGCTGGAAAGCTAGGCGCGCTATTCGGGTTTCTTCGCCCGGGCCGGTGCTTTCTTCTTCGACTTGGCCCGATTGAGTTCGACGGCGGCCCGGACGAGCTCCTTCAGGGCGCGCGCGTCGATCTTGTCGCCCTCGCGAAAATCGATCGCGCGTCTCATATTGCCTTCGAGACTGGAATTGAAGAGACCCGAAGGATCCGCCAGCGAAGCGCCCTTGGCGAAGGTCATCTTCACGACGGTCTTGTAGGTCTCGCCCGTGCTGACGATTCCGTCATGCGACCACACCGGCACCCCTCTCCATTTCCACTCCTCGACGATTTCGGGATCGGCCTGCCGGACCAGGGCACGCAGCCGGCCGAGCATCTCGCCGCGCCAGTCGCCCAATTGCTCGATCTTCGCATCGATCAGCCGGGAGGCCCCGCCGCCGGCATCCTTCGAAGCGCTCTTCTTCGCGCTCGTCATGGCCGCGCCAGGACCTGTTCCAGGTTCGCGAAGAATCTCTGCCAGCCGAACGTGGCGCCCTGATAGGCGCGGGTCTGATCCGGCCGGAAGCCGGACTGCACCATGCGCAGATGGGTTCCCGCGTCCGTCCGCGTGAGTGTCCAGACGATGACGCTCTCGAGCCCCATCGCTTCCCAGGTGTAAGACAGCGTCCGGTTCGGCTCGACGGTCAGGACTTTGCAGTCGACCGTTCCCCAATCGGCGCGGAGATTGAAGCGGCGGTCGACGACGGGCTCGAAGTCGTTCTGCATGAGCCACTCCGCGATCAGATGCGGCTGGGTGAGCGCGCGCCAGAGCTTTTCCGGCGCAAACGGGAATTCGCGCTCGACGGTGATGGAGCGCGTTTCGGTCGCGGTGTTGCTCATTGGTCCATCCTTTTGAGAAGATCTTCGAGTTTGTCGAAACGGCCTTGCCAGAAGCCGGTCATCCGGCTCGTCCAGTCGATCAGCGGCGCCAGGGCGCGAAGCCGCGCGCTGTAATGCGTCTGGCGGCCTTCGTGGCGGTCGCGCACCAGGCCGGCCTGCTTCAGGACGCCCAGATGCTTGGAGACGGCCGGCTGCGAGACGCCGGCCCGTGCCGTCAGGGCTCCGACGGTCGCCTCGCCTTCGCGGCACAGCCGCTCGAAGATGGCCCGCCTTGTCGGATCGGCGAGGGTCCGGAAGAGCATGTCATGGGCGGTCGGCATGCGCGATCAATAACCCGTTGGCTATCGATAAACGTATAACCAACGGGATATGTATCGGTCAAGCGTGTCGCTCAGCCGGTTGCCTGCGCCAAGGCGGCCGGTTCGGCGCGGATCAGGCCCCGCAGGGAATTGCCGAAGAATATTTCGTCCGCCGTGGCGAGATCGTCCGGCGTCAGTACCGCTTCGATGCAGCGCCCCTGCTCGATCAGCTCGCGGCGCAGGACGCCGTCGAGCAGGCCGCATGCGAGCGGCGGCGTGAGGAGCGTGCCGCCGCGCCGCAGGAAGAGGGTGCTGCGGCTGCCCTCGGTGAGCGCGCCGCGCTCGTTGCAGAACAGTGCTTCGTCGGCGCCGAGGCGCGCCGGTTCCTCGTCGTAGAACGACCGCCAGGTCGTCTTGTGGCGGAGCAGGACGTCCGAGCTCGCGACGCGACGCGGCGACAGCGCGAAGGTCCAGACCGACGGCGCGGGTTCGAGCGGCGCCGCGGTGGCGGCGAAGGCGCCCTGCTCGTCCAGCGTCAGGCGCACGCGCAGCGGCTCGCGCGCCCGCGCGACGGCGGCGGACAGCGCCGCCAGCGCGGCGTGGCGGTCGAAGGGGAGCGAGAGAAATGCCGCCGACGCTTCCATGCGCGCGAGATGGCGGTCCGGGCGGACGAAGCCGCTCTCCCAGCGCAGCGTCTCGATCAGGCCGATGGGCTCGCGGACGCTGTCGAAATAGCGCGCCTTGAGGAGGCATTCGGCATATTCGGCGTCCGCCCGCGAATCCTGGACCACGGCGCCGCCGATGCCGAGCGTGCCTCGGCCCCGCTCTATCGCGATGGTGCGGATGGCGACGTTGAAGCTGGCCGAGCCGTCGGGCGCAAAATGGCCGATGGCGCCGCAATAGAGGCCGCGCGGGCTCTGCTCCAATTCGCGGATGATCTCCATGGCGCGGATTTTCGGCGCGCCGGTGATCGAGCCGCAGGGAAACAGCGCGCGCACGATCTGCTCGACGCGCGTTCCGGGCTTGAGCTGCGCGGTGACGGTGGAGACCATGGTGTGCAGCGTCGGATAGGTCTCGACCGCGAAGAGATCCTCCACCGCGACGCTGCCGATCAGCGCCAGCCTTCCGATATCGTTGCGCACGAGATCGACGATCATCAGATTCTCGGCGCGGTCCTTCGGCGAGACGGCGAGCGCCGCCCGGGCGCGGGCGTCGGAGAGTTCGTCGGCACCGCGCGGCGCGGTGCCCTTCATCGGCCGCGCCCAGATGCGGCCCTGCGGCGCGATGCGGAAGAACAGTTCGGGCGAGAGACTTAAGATCTGCCGTTCGCCGTCGTCGATATAGGCGCCGTGGGCCGCCTGGGCGCGGTCGCGCAGGCGCAGATAGAGCGCCAGCGGGTCGCCGGCGAAGGCGAAGCGCGAGCGGAAGCTGAGATTGGCCTGATAGATGTCGCCGGCGCCGATATAGGCATGAACACGGTCGAAGCGGCGCCCATAGGCGGCCTCGTCCCATTCGTGGCGCAGCGGGCCGGCATAGGCCCGGCCGGCGGCGGCGAGACCGGCGCGGGAAACCGATTCGGGGGCGTCGAAAATGCCGAACCAGAGGAGCGGCGCCCGATCGTCCGGCCAGCGCAGGGGCGCCAGGTGCGGCTCCAGGACATAGCCCAGCTCATAGCCGAACCAGCCGGCGACATGGCGGCCGGCGGCCAGCGCGGCCTCGATCCGGGCCAGCGCGGCGGGAACCTCGTCGGGCCGGCGGGCTTGAACGACCGCGTCGGGCGCTCCAAATCGCAGCAGCCGCTCGGCACCGGGGGTCGCGTCGTCCAGGATGACGGTGGGGGAACTCTGCACGCGGTTACCCAGGGTTAACGTCTCAAGGGCCTATCCCTTGATTTGGCGGAGCCGGTCCCCACATTCTATCGCAGACGCTGGTGCCGATAAGGGCCAGAAACGAATTCCGGCAGCTCCCAGGGAGGGCCGGCAGAGTACCCTGAGCCGCTTGAAGGAGGGCTTGGAACATGAACAGGAATGTTTACTTCAACAGCCCGTTTCTCCTGGGTTTCGAGCACCTCGAACGCCTGCTCGAACGAACCGCCAAAAGCGCCGGAGACGGCTACCCGCCGTACAACATCGAGCAGTCGGCCGAGGACAAACTCAAGATCACGCTCGCGGTCGCCGGCTTCGGCCGGGACGAGTTGGGCGTCACCGTCGAGGGCCGCCAACTGGTCATCCGGGGCAAGCAGGTTGAGGCCAACGACAAAACGTTCCTTCACCGCGGCATCGCGGCACGACAATTCCAGCGTGCTTTCGTGCTGGCCGAAGGGATCGAAGTTTCCGGTGCGGAGTTGGAAAATGGGTTGCTCACGATCGAGCTCTCCCGTCCAGCCGCGGACAGCGTCGTGCGGACGATCGACATCCGGACGCGTGCCGGCAATACGAATGTGAAGGGCGAAGGAGTTCAGTCATGAGCAATGAAATGAAAATGGACAACAATGCGCCCGCCTTCGGCGGCGGCCGGCTGACCTACATCAAGCCGACGGGCGACGAAGAGGCCCACCGGCTGGGCCTGATCCCTCCGGGGATCACGCTTCCGAAAGGCGTGAAGCTCTATGTGCTGCACGCCGTCGACGGCAGCGTGCTGGGCTACACCGACGCCTATGACAGCGCCTATGGCGCGGCGGTGCAGAACGAACTGACGCCTGTCTCCGTGCATTAGCCCCCCTCCTGCGCGGAGTAGGTTCAACGGGAGAAGCCGGTCGTCCGCAAGGACGGCCGGCTTCTTTCGTTTCGGGGCTCAAGGGATCTGGCGCTGGACGGGCGGGCCGAGCTTGTCGGGCGTGCCCGCCAGGATCACGAGGTAGCGGCGCTGCGGCTTGGCGGCGTCCTGCACGATCTGCCGGATGGGTCCGACCGCGTTGACGATGGCCGAGCCGGCCGGGTTGGTCGTGAAGGCCGACAAGGGCTCCAGCGCGCCGCTGCCGTCCGGCTTGGCGGCCAGGGCCAGGACATAGGGCTGCTTGGGCGCCAGACCCGTCACGGAGGCCTCCAGCACCTGGGAGAGGCCCTGGTCGAACAGCGAGACGCTGGTCGGCGGCACACCGTTCGCCTTGCCGTCCGGCGACATCGCCAGATGGGCGGTCACGCCGGCGACGCCGAGCGGCTGGAGGCCCTGCAGGCCATCGCCGTCCGGCACCGCGCCGGGGACGTAGTTCACGGCCTGGGCCGCCTGGCCGATGGGGACGGTCGCGATCACCGTGTTGGTCAGCGTGTCGATGGCGGCGAGGCCGTCCGCGTTCTCGAGCCCGACATAGACGCGCGCGCCGTCGCCCGACGGCCAGACGCCGTGCGGCAGGTTGCCGACCGGAATCGTCGCGACCGGCGCGAAGGTGTCGGTACGGAACACCTTGACGACGTTCAGGCCGCCGACCGTCACATACGCAAACGTGCCGTTGGCGTTGTGCGCGAAGTTCACATGGTTGGTGATCGGACCGGTGTCGATGGTCTGGAGCAGCGCGAAGGGCGGCTTGGCGTCGAACACCTGGGTCTTGCCGACATCCTTGAGCGTGAACCAGACCTGCGTGCCGTCGGGCGACGCGGCGATGTTGGGGCAGAACGGGCTGGCCTGCGGCACATGGCCGACGATCCGGTGGTCGGCGACGGTGACGACGACGGTCTCGGGCGTGAAGGACGAGCAGACATAGCCGTATGTGCCGTCGGGCGAGAAGATCTGCATGCCGGGGCCGTTGGGCACCTTGATCCGCGTCTTCTCCGCGAAGGTCGTGCCGTCGAGCACCGCGACATAATCCTCGCCGCGCACCGTCACCCAGACCTCGCTGCCGTCCGGCGTGAAGAACGCCTCGTGCGGAGCGCGGCCGACATAGGCGACGTGCTTTACCGTGTTGGTCGCGGTGTCGATGAAGCTGACGGAATTGGTGCCGATGGAGACCACGGCGATCGTCTTGCGGTCGGGCGAGAAGCCCATGCCGTGCACCAGGACCTGGCCGCGGTAGAGCGGGCTGAGATTGCCCGGCTGCGGATCGCCGAGGCGGATGACGCCGAGCAGCGTGTTGCTGGCCGGATCGGTGACGGAGACGGTGTTGGAGAACTGCTCGGCCGCGTAGACGCGGTCGTGGTGGCTCAGCGGTATGTCGGGAGCGGCGGCGGCGAAGGGCGCCTGTCCGGCGAAGGCGGGCAAGGGACAGGCGAGGACGGTGGCGGCCAACAGGGCGAGCAGGCGATGCTTCACGGGAAACGCTCCTATTTCATCTTCATGTCGGGAGGCATCGCCGCGGCGGTCGGCGACGGGATCGACGGCGGCAGCGGCTCGCCCACGGCAAGCCGCATCGCCGCGATCTCCTGCTGCTGCGTCACGATGATCTCCTGCGCCAGGCGCCGCAGCCGCTCATTGCGGCCGTAGCGCAGAACCGCCAGCGCCATGTCGATGGCGCCCTGGTGATGCGGCACCATCATCGCGACGAAATCGCGGTCGACGTCGCCGGTCGGCTTGACCGCCATCGCGTTCATCATGCGCGCCATCGCGGCGTCGTTCTGCGCCAGGAAAGGTGCCTCGGCAGACACCGTGTCGGCAGCGAGCACCAGCGGCGCGGAAACGACAAGAAAAACCAAGACGAGCGCCTGCATGCCGGGGCGGATTCGAAACGGAAGGGATCGTATCGCCGCTTCAGCCGGCCGACCGGGCAAGCCGGATCCCGCGGTCGGATCGGGCGGTCGAGAAAGGGTAGCGGTCATGGTCGATTTTTCGCGTGGTTTCGCGAAAACAATGGCGCCTCCGCCGGCCCCAAAAATAGTGCAAATGTGAACGCGCTAGTGCGTTTGGCGCAAAAGCGGCCGACCGCCGGACGCGTCTCGGCTTTTCGTCGCGATCATGGAGCACGACGCGTCCCCGGCGACGGCGCAGACGATATCGAGAAGGGGCGCCCGAACCGATGGCGCCGCCGCGCGCCGCTCAGGCCGCCTGGGCGCCCGCGGTGCCGGTCGGCTCGGTGAGGATGGCGTAGAGCGCTTCGGCGGTCTTGGCAGCGCGCAGCTTCTCGGTGGCCTGCTGGTTGCGCAAGAGACGCGAGACGCGGGCCAGCGCTTTCAGGTGATCGGCGCCGGCGCCTTCGGGCGCCAGCAGCATGAAGACGAGATCGACCGGCTGGTTGTCCACCGCGTCGTAGTCGATCGGAGATTCCAGCCGCGCAAAGACGCCGACGATGTCCTTGAGGTCGGCGAGGCGGCCGTGCGGGATCGCGATGCCCTGCCCCACGCCGGTGGTGCCGAGGCGCTCGCGCTCCATCAGCGTCTCGAAGATCTTGCGCTCGGGCTGGCGCACCAGCGTGGCGGCGCGCGCGGCGAGTTCCTGCAGGAGCTGCTTCTTGCCGTGCACCTTGAGCGTGGCGACCACACCGGAGGGCTGGAGCAAATCGGAGATCTTCATGAGCGACCTTTTCGATGCCGTCAGGCCTCGGCGCTGGCGCGCGCACGGGCCTTGGGGTGATGGTTCTTCAGCTTGCGCTTGTAACGGCGAAGCTGGGCCTCGATATGAAGAAAGGCTTTATCGAACGCCCGGTGTGCGTCCGCCCCCTCGCCTTCCGATTTTATGATCGTCTTGGAATCCAGATGCAGCGTGCAGTCGACCCGATAGAACGGACCGTTGTGAGAGAACACGACATTGGCGTCCGCGCCGCCGTCGAAATGCTTGGCCACCGTTTCTTCGAGACGCGCCCGGACTCCGGCCGGAAGCGTCTCGCCGATCTGGACCTGTTTGCCTGAAACCCGTACCCGCATGGCCTTCTTCTGTGCTGGCCGAGACACTGTTTGCGTCACAAATGTTCCGCTTTCAAGACACGCGCCCAACGCGAAAGGCGCGGGTGTGTAGGCCCAGCTTTTCCGATTGTCAATTCTTGCAATTAACGATGCCGGGAAGGCCGCGATTCTTCGCAAATCCGCGGTCGCGGCGGGCGCTCGGCGAAGGCCTCAAGCGGCCTTCGCGAAGGGCAGGCTGAAGCGGAATCCGGTGCCTTCGGAGAGGCCTTCGACCAGCGACAGGTGCCCGCCATTCGCCTTGATCAGGACCTCGCAGATGTTGAGCCCCAGGCCCATGCCGCTGTCTTTCGTCGTGACGAAGGGCTCGAACAGATGCTCGCGGACATCGGTGGGGAGTCCTGGTCCGGTGTCCTGCACCGTCACGTTCGCGAAACCCGCTTCGCCGCGTTCGGTGACGATCAGAAGGTTGCGCCTGTCGAGCGGGCGCATGGCCTCGACGCTGTTGCAGATGAGATTGGTGAGAACCTGCTGAACCTGCACCGCGTCGATCGCCACCGGCGGCAGCGTCTCGTCGAGGTTCAGCGTCACGTCGACCTTTTCGTCGAGCGCGCCATAGGTCGCCAGCGCCAGGGAGCGCCGCACGATGACGGCGATGTCTTCCGACGAATGGGCGCTCTCGCGCTTCTCCACGAATTCGCGCAGGTTCTTGATGATGTCGCCGGCGCGCTTGGTCTGGTCCGCCGCCTTGCCGACGATCGCCGGCAGGCCGGCCATCGCGTCAGGCTCGGCGGATTTGAGCGTGCGCTTCGCGGCCGCCAGATAGTTTCCGATGGCCGACAGGGGCTGGTTGAGCTCGTGCGCGATGGCCGCCGTCATCTGGCCCATCATGTTCAGCCGGGCGACCCGCAGCAGCTCAGCCTGCAGATCGCGCAACATGCGCTCGGACTCGCGGCGCTCGGTGAGCAGCCTTTCTTTCTGCGCGAGAAGCGATTGGGTCTGCTGGACCACGGCCCGCAGGTTCACGATCTGCTCGGCGGTGGCGGCGGCCTCGGCGAGGACGTTCGCGAAGCCGGTTAGGAACACGATGTCGTAGCGGTCGAATTTGCGCGCCGCCGTGCTGTCGACTTCCAGCACGCCCCAGGCTCCGCCCCTGCCCTTGATCAGGACATCGACCGTCGCGACGATGCCGTGTTCCGCGTAGAACGGCGGAAGCTCGTAGCCCGTGCTTTTCGCGATGTCCTTGAGGATCACCGGTTCGCCGCCGACGAAGGCGCGGCCCTGTGTCGAAGTCACATCGGCTGCCGAGACGACATGGCCGACCACGCCCGCCTGCCAGCCGCAGCCCGCCACGACGAGAAGATCGTTTTCCTCCACGCGGTAGCGGCAGACTTTCGCGAACGGGACGTCCAGGCTGGCGGCGCAGATGCGCACCGCCTGGGTCAATATCTTCTGCAGGTCGGCTTCGCCGAACGCGAAGCTGCCGAACTCGGCCAGCGCCGCCTGCTGCCGCAGCAGCCTGTCCGTCGTCTTGCTGACGGCGGGCGCGCGGAACCTTGCAACCTTCGATTGATCCGAGGTCCGTATCGCAGCGGTCACGTCCGGCCCTTCAGGTAATGCGAGACGCCGCGATCCCAGAGAGGCCGCGTGCAATCGCAAGGCCGGCAACACAATACCGAAGGCCGGATTCGGCAACTCGTCCGAGGCAATTCGGCAGTCGACCCAGCAAATAGGCCCGGACCGGCGAACATCAGGCAAATTTTCACAGACATCCCAGCGTTATCGTAACGTGGACCGCGCTCGGTCCGTTCCATACAACATGGTTACGATTTCGCTACCGCGCCGGATCACTAACGGAACGCGGAGGCCTGAGGTTCCTGCACGCCCTTAAGACGCCGGCGCTCCACCGAAGACGGAATGCGCATGGCCTCGCGGTATTTGGCGACGGTGCGGCGCGCGATGTTCACGCCGTCGGCGGTAAGCAGCGAGACGATGCGGTCGTCGGAGAGGATCTCGATCGGCTGCTCGTTCTGGATCATCTCGCGGATGCGGTCGCGCACCGCCTCGGCGGAATGCGCCTCGGCGCCGTCGATCGACTGGATCGAGGCGGTGAAGAAATATTTGAGCTCGAACAGCCCGCGCGGCGTCGAGATGTACTTGTTCGAGGTGACGCGGCTGACGGTGGATTCGTGCATGCCGATGGCGTCGGCGATGGTGCGGAGATTCAACGGGCGCAGGTGCCGCACGCCATAGGTGAGGAAGCCGTCCTGCTGGCGCACGATCTCGGTCGAGACCTTGAGGATGGTGCGGGCGCGCTGGTCGAGGCTCTTCACCAGCCAGTTGGCGCTGTTGAGGCACTCGGTGAGGTAGTTCTTCGAATCCTTGTCGCGCGCGCCCTTCGAGACCTTCGCGAAGTAGCGCGCATTCACCAGAAGCCGCGGCAGGGTGTCGGAGTTGAGCTCGATCGCCCAGCCGCCGTCGGCGCCGACGCGCACGAAGACGTCGGGCACGACCGGCTGCACCGGCTCGCTGCCGAAGGCGAGGCCCGGCTTGGGCGTCAGGCCGCGGATCTCGCCGATCATGTCGGCGACGTCGTCGGTGTCGACGCCGCAAAGCTGCGCCAGGGCGGAAAGGTCGCGGCGGGCGACGAGGTCGAGCCGCGTCAGCAGCGCCGCGATGGCGGGGTCGTAGCGGTTCTGCGCCTTGAGCTGGAGCGCCAGGCATTCGGCGAGATCGCGCGCCGCGACGCCGATGGGATCGAAGCCCTGCAGCGTGCGCAGCACCTCCTCGACGGCGCCGAGGTCGCAGCCCAGCCGGTCCGCGAGCTCGGCGATATCGGCGCGCAGATAGCCGGCCTCGTCGATCGAATCGATCAGGGTGAGGCAGATCAGCCGCTTTTCCGGCGGCAGCGCGGCGATGCCGACCTGGTCGAGCAGATGGTCCTTGAGCGTGCCGCCGTCGGCGAGCGTGGATTCCAGCAGGTCCTCGTCGCCGTCGAAGCTGTTGCCGGACTTGACGGTGGTCCAATCCGTGAGGGACGCGCTTTGCGCGGTCGCGGCGGGCTGCGGCGTGTCGCCGTCGTAAAGATTCTCATGGCCGGCATCCATGTCGGCGACCTTGGAGAAATCCTCCCGCGCCAGCTCGGTGTCGAGGGTCTCGGACTTCGCTCCGGCTTCGACGATCTCGCGTTCCGGCTCGGACGGGCCGTCGTCGCGTTCGAGCAGCGGATTGCGCTCGAGCTCCTGCTCGCAGTATTCCGCGAGCTCGACATTGGACAATTGCAGCAGCTTGATCGCCTGCTGCAATTGCGGGGTCATGACAAGGCCCTGGCCCTGCCTTATCTCGAGCCTTTGTCCTACGCCCGCCATCGACCAGACCTTTTCCTCACCCGCGTTTGCGGGGGAGGTGCCGAGCAAAGCGAGGCGGAGGGGGCGGCGCAGACGGCGGCCCCTTCCACCGCTTCGCGGTTCCCCTCCCCCGCAACAGCGGGGGAGGAAATGTCGGGGCCTCGGGTCACAGCGAGAACCTCTCGCCCAGATAGACGCGGCGCACGTCGCGGTCGGCGACGATCTCGGCCGGCGTGCCCTCCTTCATCACCTGGCCGTCGTGCAGGATGTAGGCGCGGTCGATGATGTCGAGCGCGTCGCGCACATTGTGATCGGTGATGAGGACGCCGATGCCGCGGTCCTTCAGGTGGACGACGAGGGCGCGGATTTCGGCGACGGCGATGGGATCGATGCCGGCCAAGGGCTCGTCGAGCAAGATGTAGGAGGGATGCGTCGCGAGGGCGCGGGCGATTTCGACCCGGCGGCGCTCGCCGCCCGAGAGCGCGATGGCCGGCGTCTGGCGGACATGGCTGATGCCGAACTCGGCCAGCAATTCCTCGACCATGGCGTTGAGGCGGTTGGGTTCCGGCTCGATCAGCTCGGCGGCGGCGCGGATGTTCTGCTCGGCGGTCAGGCCGCGGAAGATCGATGCCTCCTGCGGCAGGTAGCCGATGCCGAGACGGGCGCGGCGGTACATCGGCAGGCGGGTGACGTCGACGCCGTCGACCTCGATGGTGCCGGCATCGGCCGCGATCAGGCCCGAGATCATGTAGAAGCAGGTCGTCTTGCCGGCGCCGTTGGGGCCGAGCAGGCCCACCACTTCGCCGCGCTTGAGGGTGAGGCTCACCGAGCGGACGACGGGCCGGCGGTTATAGGCCTTGGCGATGCGGGTCGCGACCAGCCCCTTGCCGCCTTCGATCACGCGAGGGCGGGCGGATAGGTCGGTCGGGCTGTCGCTGATGCTCATGGTTTCGTTCGCGGTTTCCGGCAAGAACTGTGCCTATTCGTCTTTAAGGAAGGATGAAGCCGTCATTTGCCGCCGCTCTGCGGCGGCGGCGTGAAAATTCCCTGAACGCGGCCGCCATGCGTTCCCGCCACCCCGCCGCCGAGTTTCGCGACGCCGGTGATGAGATTGACGGTGAGCTGCTGGCCCCGCATCACATTCTTCTCCTTGGTCAGCACGACATGGCCGGTCAGGGTCGCGATGCGCGGCCCGACCTCGTAGACGCCGGAATCGCCGGTCGCGGTTCCGGAGTTCGGCGAGTCGATGACGATGTGGCCGTTGGCGAAGGCCCGGTCGGCATGGCCGTCGACGATGAGGAGGCGCACCGTGTCGGCGCGCAGCCGCATGTCGCCCTGCCGGACGATGACGTTGCCGCTATAGGTGCCGTTGATGACGCCGGGGCCCGATTTCACCGGCACCTTTTCGGCGACGAAATTGTCGGCCGAGACGTCGATCGGCTCGCTGGAATTGTGCCGGATCGCGGCGGGCGCCGGCGCCGGGCCGGCGAGAGCGGGCGCCGATGCGAAGAGCAGGCAAAGAAGGAGCGCGCGCGTCACTTGGGGTGCGCCGGCGGCTGGATGGTCATGTGGACATGCCCGTGGAGCTGAATCTGGCTGGTCGAGCGATCGACGTCGAAGGTGTCGGCGCGGAACGTCCCCATCGGGCCGTGTCCGTTCACCGCGACGGGGCCGTGGAACAGGCCCTTCTTCAGGTCGACATCGACGCGTTCGGTATGGATCTCGTAGCCGTCGTCGGAGAAGACCGCGATGCCGCCGCTGAGCGCCAGCGCACCCTTGTCCATGTCGATGAGGCCCTTGGCCGCCGTGGCGTTGAGCCAGCGGTTCTTGTCGACCGTCATGTCGGCCTGGACGGAGCGGAGCGTCGCGCGGCGGACATCGGCGGGGTCCTGGACGGCGGCATCGGCGGTGATGACGAAGGGATTGCCCTTGCGGTCGGTGCCGGTCAGGCGCGGCTTGGTCATCGTCAGATCGTTGTTGATGATCGCCCAGTTCTCGGTCGCCAGCGACAGCCTCTCCGACTGGCGCGGCACCAGCGAATAGGCGATCACGGCGGCGATCAGGAGGCCGGCGGCGATCGGCAGCACGCGCTTCATCACCACCACGAAGCGCGAATAGCGCAGCGCGCCCATCGCGGTGTCGCGGGTCCGCGCGGTCCAGTCGCGCTGGAAGCGGCGCTGTTTCGGCGGCGGGGATAAAGGCTGTGCCACGGCTTCGCCCGCGATGTCGCGCCGCGCCGTCACGTCAGGCCGGCGCGCAGGATGTCGTGCACGCTGAGAAACCCGATTGGCCGGCGGATCGCATCCTTGGGGTCCACGACGAAGAGATAGGTCACTTTCGGCGGTTTGGCGTTCATGAAGGTGAGCGCCTCGGACGCCAGGATTTCCGGCGCCACCGTCTTGGGATTGACCGTCATCACGTCGGCGGCGCTCTTGCCGAAGAGACCCGGCTCCATGTGGCGGCGCAGATCGCCGTCGGTGATGATGCCGACCAGGGCGCCGGTCTCGTCGACCACGCCGGCATAGCCGGCGATGCCGAACTTCGCCGAGGTCATCGTCATGATGACGTCGGGCATCGGGGTCCGCGGCGCGATGAGCGGAAGCTCCTCGCCCTTGTGCATGATGTCGCTGACGCGGATCAGCTTCTTGCCGAGCGCGCCGGCGGGATGGAAATCGCGGTACTGGTCGGCGGAGAAGCCGCGCCGCTCCATCAGCGCCACCGCCAGCGCGTCGCCGAGCGCCAGCATCATCGTGGTCGAGGTGGTCGGCGCCAGGCCCATCGGGCAGGCCTCCTGCGCCTTGGGCAGCAGGAGCTGGATGTCGGAGGCCTGAAGCAGGCGCGAATCGGGGTTGTTCGCCATGCCGATCAGCGGGATGGAGAGCCGCTTGCCGTAGGTGATGAGATCGGTCAGCTCGGCGGTCTCGCCGGAATTGGACAGCATCAGCAGCGCGTCGGCGCGCGTGACCATGCCGAGGTCGCCATGGCTCGCCTCGGCCGGGTGGAGGAACAGGGCCGGCGTGCCGGTGGAGGCGAGCGTGGCGGCGATCTTGCGCGCGACATGGCCCGACTTGCCCATGCCGCTGACGATCACGCGGCCCTTGACCGCGAGGATGGCGTCGATGGCGCGGGAGAACTCGCCGTTCAGCGTCTCCCCAAGCAGGGTGATGGCGTCGGTGGCGTGGCGCAGGACCCGGCGCGCGGCGGCGATGTCGCGCGCTTTCACGGCAGCCGGACGGATGCTTCGGATCTTGGCGGACGCCATCGAGTCCCTTGTTCTTGTTGGCAAAGCCCCTTGGAGCCGGCCGTTTCTATTCCGGTCGCGACCGCTGCGGATCGCGTGCTTAAGCGAAAATCGTGCCAAATGTGTCCCAGCCGGGCGGCCGGTTCAAGTTACATTATTGCGTTGCGGTAAATGGGGGATTTACCCCGATTCCCGATTTCCCTTCCCCGCTGTTGCGGGGGAGGTGCCGAGCGAAGCGAGGCGGAGGGGGCCCGCCCAGCTGGCCCCCTCCGTCACGCCTTCGCTTCGCTGCGGCGTGCCACCTCCCCCGCTTTGCCGGGGAGGAAAATACGCCCGTCAATGCGCGAAAATATCCACTTCGTTCCAGCCGGCGAGGTCGAGCTCGGCGCGGGCGGGAAGGAAGTCGAAGCACGCCTTGGCCAGCGCCGTGCGGTGCTCGCGCGCCAGCATGGCGTCCAGCGCCACTTTCAGCTTGTGCAGAAAGGCGACGTCGTTGGCGGCATAAGCAAGCTGCCGCTCGGTCAGGACAGGGGCGCCCCAATCGGAACTCTGCTGTTCCTTGGAGAGATCGACGCCCAGGAGCTCCTTCACCAGGTCCTTCAGGCCGTGTTTGTCCGTATACGTACGAACCAGCTTGGAGGCGATCTTGGTGCAGTAGATCGGCTGGGTCACGACGCCGAGATATCGGCGGAACATGGCGACGTCGAAGCGAGCGAAATGGAACAGCTTGGTCACGTCGGGGTCGGCGAGCAGCTTCTTGAGATTGGGCGCCGCGTATTCGCCCGGCGCGAACTGGACCGCGTGGCACACGCCGTCGCCGGCGGAGAGCTGCACCAGGCAGAGGCGGTCGCGGAACGGGTTGAGGCCCAGGGTCTCGCTGTCGATGGCGACGAGCGGGCCCAGGTCGAGATTGGCGGGCAGATCGCCCTTGTGCAGCTTGATCTTCATGCGCGGCCTTCCACGCGCGACGCGCGATAGAGTCTCCAGAACAGAACCGGGATCGGTATGGAGAGAAATTCCGCCGCAGGCAAGTCGTTGCGGAAATCGAACGCGCCGACGGCGCGAACGGCGCCACGCCTCAGCCTTCGCCGGTGACGGGCGTCCAGGCGGGCGGGTCGCTGGCGGGAAAGCTCTCGTCGGACGATTCGTCCACAGGGTCGGGCCGGCGCTTCGGCGGCGGCTTCCTCGCGACCGGGCGTTTCTTCTTCGGGACTGCCTTCTTCTTGGCAGGCGCCTTCTTTTTGACGGGCGCCTTCTTGGCGGCCGGCGCGGTCTTGCGGCCGGCGGCCTTCTTCTTTTTCGCTTTTTTCGCTGTGCGCTTCTTTGCGGCGGCCATGATCATCCCGTGCGTCGGAAAACCGATGCTATGGTATGACCTAAGAGACACGCAACCGCACGCAACCCGTCCATGGCTTCATTGTTGATCGCATCGGCCGCTTTCGCGGCGACGATGCTGGGCGGCCTTGTCGCCCTGCGTCTCAAGGACCGGCTGCACCTGATCCTGGGCTTCAGCGCCGGCGCGGTCGTGGGCGTGGCGTTCTTCGACCTGATGCCCGAGGCCTTGCGCCTGGCGCCGGCCGATCCGGGACGAACGATGGTCTGGGTGGCGGCGGGGTTCCTGTTCTACCTGCTGCTGGACCGCGTCGCGCTGCTGCACGGCCATGACGACCACAACGGACATGGCGGCCATGGACACGCGCCGCCGCGCGGCGCGCTGGGCGCCGCCACGCTGGTGACGCACAGCATGTTCGACGGGCTGGCGGTCGGCTTCGCGTTCCAGGTGTCGGCGACGATCGGGCTGGCGGTGGCGATCGCGGTGGTGACGCATGATTTCTCCGACGGGATCAACACGATGAACGTCGTGCTGAAGAACGGCGGCACAAGGCGCGAGGGCCTACGCTGGCTCGCGGCCGATGCGCTGGCGCCGGCGGTGGGCGTCGGGCTCACCTTTCTGGTGCATCCGGCGGGACCGGTGTTCGCGACCGTGCTCGCGGTGTTCGCGGGGCTGTTCCTCTATCTGGGCGCCAGCGACCTGGTGCCGGAGAGCCAGCACGCCCATCCGAAATTCCTCACCACGGCGATGACGCTGCTGGGCGCGGCGCTGATCTATGTGGCGAATGCCGTGACGGGGTGAGGAGAGTTATACCAACGGCCTCAGTGGTTGACACATTTGGCCCATGATCTTTGGGTTATCGAGGCGATATTGTCTGGGTTTCTGAGGAAGCTTCGCCAAGCGTCGCAACAAGCATCGAGGATGGCGTCGTAGTCTTTGAAGACGCGGTTTGCGAGATGGTTCTGGCGCAGGAACTGCCAGACATTCTCGACCGGGTTGAGTTCGGGGGCGTATGCCGGCAACGTCAGCAGCGAGATGTTGGACGGCAGGTGGGTGATGGCTTTCTCGTGATAGCCAGCGCCGTCCATGACCAGGACAGCATGGGCGCCTGGCCTGACGGCCCGGCTGATCTCCTTGAGGTGCGCCGTCATCGCCCTGGTATTGGCGCAAGGAAGAACCAGACCGGCGGCACAGGCGCGCTCGGGACAGACCGCGCCGAAGAGGTAGGCCCACTTGTAGCGCTGATCGCGCGGCGCGGTGGGGCGTGTCCCGCGCCGCGCCCACATTCTGGTCAAGCTTCCCTTCTGGCCGATCCGGGCTTCATCCTGGAACCAGATCTCGACCGGCTTGGTTTTGGCGGCATCCGGCAAGGCGCGATCGACAAGCTGCGCGAAGTTTTTTTGAACGCCTCTTGGGCATCGGCGTCTGCTTTGGGATGGCGCGGGCGAACCGACATATGGCTGAAGTTGAGACGATCCAGCACCTTGCCCACGGTGCGCTCGTGAAGCGCAACGCCAAAGCGCGCGGCGATCACGTCGCGAAGATCGACGCGGCGCCAGCGCACCATACCGTCGTTCGCAAGATCGGGACCTTGCTCCACAATCTGGACAAGTTCAGCCTCCTGCTGCTCCGTCAGCCGGGGCGTTGGGCCTGGAGCCTTGCGGTCGACAAGACCATCGATGCCTGACGCATTATAGCGATGCACCCAGTCGCGCAGCGTCTGGCGATCCATGCCGCACGCCGTTGCCGCGTCCGTGCGAGACGTGCCTTCCAGCACCAGTGCCAGCGCCAGCAACCGGCGAGCCTGATCGGCGTGCCGCGTCTTGGCCGCCTCCCGCCGCAAATCCGAAGCACTGTGTTCCGAACGCAAAATCTTGATCGCCATCGCCGATCCCCTTCGCGAATCACCTCGCAAAGCGAATCACAGACAGCGGCCGCGTTGAATCCTCACGAGTCAGAAACTAAGGCCGTTGGTATTATTCCAGATTGTCATGCCCGCGCAGGCGGGAATCCAAACCCGGCTGCTCGCCCGGTCGCTGGATGCCCGCCTGCGCGGGCATGACAAAAAGGAACAATCGCTAAAGCCGGTCCTGGCGGCGCGAGATGATGAAGGACTCGTCCCAGAACCACAGGCCGCCATGCTTGTGCACGACCTCCTGCGTCGCTTCGAGATAGGCGTCGCTGGCCATCGCGCCGGCCAGCCGCCCGTCGTCGATCTGGGCGACGAAGATCGCCGCGTTCCACGCCGCCAGCAGCGTCGAGGTGCCCATATGGCTGCTGATCTCGTTGGGCAGCGTGTGCATGTCATAGCGGAACAGCGAGCGGGCGTCGGCATTGGCGTGGAAGGTGATGTCGCGCGCGTCCCTGCCGAGCTCGGCCTTCACGGCGCGCAGCAATCGATGGCGGTCGACGGCGAACGGGGTCTCGTCCGGCCAGACCTTGCGGACGATCTCCAGCCCCGGATCCTCGCCATGCGAATGGATGCCGAGCAGGCGGCCGCCGGGCCTGAGCGCGCGCACCAGGGGCGCGATCACGCGCCGCGCGCGGAAGTCGAGCGGGGCACGGGCGCGGTAGGGCTGCGAGGCGATGACGAGATCGTAGTCCGCCGTCGGCACGCCCTGGCGCGGCCGCACGGCATCGAGCAGGAATTTGTAATCGGCGCGGTAGATCACGAGCGCCACCGGCTTCTCATAGACCGGATTGCCCGAGCGCGGGCTGATCTGGGCGCCCCAGTTCTGCGACAGGAAGGGCTGGAGCTCGGCGATCTGGCGCTCGAAATCGTGCGCCGTGTCGCCGGTCAGCACCAACTCGTGCCACACCATGCTCTGCGCCGCCGCCACCGATCTCGGCGTCAGCCAAGGCGCCTCGGTGTAGTTCATGTTGGTCATGACGAGGCAGGTCGCGGGATGCTCGAAGAAGCGGTCGGGCATCTTCTCCAGCGTCAGCCGCATATCCTCAAGGCTGATCTCCTTGCCGACGATGTGAAACGGCACGGCGGGGAAGCGGTGATGCATGGCCCGCATGACGCGCGTCAGGATGGTGCCGTCGCCGACGCCGGCGTCGAACAGGCGGACCGCCGGCGGCTGGGGATGGATGTTGGCGAGCTCGCGGCTGACGCGGTCGGCGACGACCCATTTCTCGGAGCAGGTCGTGACGAACAACAGATATTTCTGGCGGTTGTCGTAGAGGCGGAATTTCGCGTCCGCGTCGCGGCCGGGCGGGTCCAGCGACATCCGCGGGACGCGGGCATGGCCGTTGGCATAGGCGGCGGGCTTGCGGCGCAGCGGCTGGTCGACCGTGCGCATGAAGACCTGCATGCGGTCGAGCGTCTCATGGGTGACGCGGCCGCCGGTGCGCAGGCGGCTCATCAGCTTGCCGTCGTTGATCGCGAGCCGGCCGAAAGTGGATTCGGCCAGGCCGTGCCTGCGGCAATAATCGGCTATCTCGTCGACAAGCGCCTGGCTTTCCAAGTCGCTGCCTCCCTCGCATTCCCCGGCGCGATTCGTATGCGCGACATACGAAATGGTCAAGTTACGGTTCGCCCACGCATGACGTGGGCAAGGTTGGGATCGCCGGCGGGCAGTCACGCTACCCGCCACAGAGCGCACTTTTTTACAATGTTTCGCGACTCGGGCCGCAGCGGGTCAGACGTCGCGTGGGGCTTGCCCACCACCTCGCCGCAGCGAGGCGTAAATTCGTATGTTGAACGTACAAATCCTAGGGCTCGATCGACTCGCCGGCGGCGCGGGCGCGCGCGACGAGATTGGCCTCGGTGGCGCCGACATGGCGGATCGCCAGCAGCATGCAGAGGATCAGGAACGGGATCACGGCGTAGACGCTGAGGATCGCGAAATGCAGATCGCCGGTCGCGTCGCTGACCAAGCCGACCGAATAGGGCCCGAGGCCGAGGCCGAACATCGACATGCCGAGGGTCAGCGCCGCCGCCGCGGTGCCGCGCATGCGCGGCAGGACCAGCTCCTGCGTCGCCGCCGCCATGCCGGCGATCCAGGCGGTGACGATGGTGCCCAGCACCAGCCACCAGGCCAGCATGATCTCCAGCGTCGGCGCGGAGAACATGAAGGGCGCGATCGGCACCGAGCCGATCATGCTGACGAGCGAGACATAGAGCCGGCCGCGCGGCGAGCGGCGGCGCGCCCAATCGGCGAGCACGCCGCCGAGGTAGGTGCCGATCAGCCCGGCCGAGGCCGCGACGACGCCCATCTCGAAGCCGACGCGGGCGAGCGACAGCTTGTAGGTCGTGACCGCGTAGAACGGCGCCCAGGACGTCAGGCCGTAATTGAGTACCATGTTGAGCGAGGCCGCCCCCATCAGGCCGAGCATGGCGGGGGATCGGAAGATCAGCGCGTAGGCCGGCGCGTCGCGGAGCCTAAGCGTCTGGGCCCAGGAGAACACGCCGTAGAGCCCGATGCCGAGCGCGGTCCATTGCACGGTGTGGCCGGTGATCTGAAAGCCGCCGATATCGAACAGCACATGGCGCTTGGCGGCGGGCACGATGCCGTTGGTGAAGACGATGAGCCCTGCGGCGCAGAGGACGATCGCGGCGAGCACGAGCAGATGCACGGCCCAGACGCGGCGCGTCGCCTTGTGGACGATGAGGTTTACCAGCGTCAGCGGCGGCAGGATGGCGAGAAGTTCGGACAGGAAGACCGGGAACGGCTTTCGGGTTTCGGTCTGGACCAGGCCGTCGGCGAGGCCGCGCTGGGGTTCGCGCACGAACCACAGAAGCGCGGCGACGAGGAAGCCGGGCAAGCCGACGATGACGAAGGCCGCCTGCCAGGCCTTCAGGCCGAGCGGCGCGCCGCCGGCGCCGAACCAGCCCTGCCACAGATCGACGATGCTGCCGCCGAACCACAGCGAGCCGCCGAGGCCGAAGGAGACGCCGCAGGAATAGAGCGCGATGGCGGTGGCGCGCTGCTCCTTGGGGAAATAGTCGGAGAGCAGCGAATAGGTCGCCGAATTGGCGGTCGCCTCGCCGACGCCCACGCCCATGCGCGCGATGACGAGCTGGGTGAGGTTGGCGGCGAAGCCGCTGAACATGGTCATCGCCGACCAGCCGATGAGGCCCAGCGCCATCAGCCTTCCGCGCAGCCACACATCCGAGACCCGGCCCAGTGGGATGCCGAACAGCGAATAGAACACCGCGAAAGTCGTGCCGTAGAGAAGGCCGATCTCCGCGTCGGAGAGCCCCAGATCCGCCTTGATGGGTCCGGCCAGGATGGTGAGGATCTGCCGGTCGAGCAGGCTGAGCGCCAGCGCCGCCGTCAGGACGGCCAGCACATACCAGCGGTACCGGCCGGCGGGCTTCGCCGCCGGACTATCGCCCGGCTCGTTGGACGCCATCGTTTTCCCCCCTCGAACGGCTACGCCCGGGCGGCGCGGCCGCCGCGCATTCCGCTACGTTATGCAGACCCGCAAACGGCCGCACCCGCCGCGCTTGATGCGCTGCAGCGGACCCGACGCCGGCCGCGCCGCGCCCCCATCGCGCATTGCGTCCGGCGGGGCCGTTCCTGTAAGAGCGAAGGCATCGCCCACAAGCCGAAACAGAGAGCTTCCCAAGACCGCGATGCTGACAAAAGGAACGCCCGCTTCGCGCGTCCGCAAGACACCTGACGGCGTACCGGCCGGCAAGGTCGACCGCGCCAACCTGGACAGCCTGGTCGGCTTTCGCATGCGGATGGCCTATGTCGCGATCTCGCGGCGCTTCGCCTCGATCATGGCCAAGCTCGACCTGACCCAGAAGCAGACCGGCGTGCTGTGGATGATCGGCGCCAATGGCGGCATCTCGCAGGTGACGCTCGCCAGCGAGCTCGGCATGGACCGCGCCTCGATGATGGCCATCATCGACCGGCTGGCCGACCGCCAGCTCCTGATCCGCGAGCGCTCCAGCAGTGACGGCCGCCGCCAGGAGCTCTACCTCACGCCGAAGGGCCAGAAGGTCCTGGCGCTGTCGAAGGCGGCGGTCGCGGAGCACGAGAAGTGGATCGCGGACAACGTCGGCAAGGACGACATCGCCGATCTTCTGGGCCTGCTGCGGCGCATCGATCGCTAGGGACATCGCCGTCCGATCAGTGGAGCTTGGCTTTGGCTACGGTCTCACGACGAAATTCCTCGATGGCGAGCCGCTTGGGATCGACCGGCCCTTCCGGCAGCTCCGACAGGATGTCGTTGAAGATTTCGCGCAATTCGTCCCGGAATTCGGGATGCGGGAAGATGTGGAGGTCGTTGCGCCGGATTCCGGCCAGCACCTTCTCGCCGACCTCGACCGGATTCATCCCGGCCTTGTTGATGTCGGGAAGAAGGCTCATGAATTCCTCGTCGATCGGACCCTTGTTCCGCGACAGGCTCTCGGGCCGCACCTTGTCGCTCTCATGGATCGCGGTGTCGACGAGGCCCGGGCACAGGACCGACACGCCGATATTGTGGGGCGCGAGACTCCAGCGCAGGCTTTCGCTCAAGCCCCGCACCGCGAATTTCGACGCGGTATAGATGCCCGCGGCGGGACCGGTGATGAACGACGCCATCGAGGCGGTGTTGACCACCTGGCCGCCCTCGCCGTGCTTCTTGATGCGCGGCACGAAGGTGCGCACGCCGTTGATCACGCCGCCGAGATTGACGCCCATCACCCAATCCCAGTCGTCATAGGTGCATTCGTCCATCGGCGCGAACAGATTGATGCCGGCATTGTTGCAGACGACATGGAGGTTTCCGAAGACGCGTTCGGCCTCGTCGGCGGCCGCCGCCATCGCGGCGCGGTCGGTCACGTCGAGCCGGATGGGATGGACGCGCAGATTGGTGTTGTCGAACTGCGCCATCGCCCGGTCGAGATGATCCTGGCGGATGTCGGCGATCACCACCTTCATCCCGGCGCCGGCGAACACTTTCGCCATGCCGAGGCCGATGCCGCTGGCGCCGCCGGTGATGAACGCGGTCTTGCCCTCGATGTCTCTCATCGCTCGCGCGCCTCCGTGCCGCCCCCGCGTCACGGCGGTCCCGGCAGAGCTTCGTGCCACGGTTGCAGCGCTACTCCACCAACTGCGCACTAAAAGGCGCCGTTGCAGGAAAACCGGAGAGGCCGCGCGAACCGAGCGTTGGCGCACCGCGCGACGCCTGCTAACGATGGTGCGCGCGGCCAATTCGCAGCCGCACAGAACGAGCGACAGATGACCTTCGTGCTTTTCTTTCGCGAGATCGGCCTCGGCGACCGCCTGTCGGTCGGCGGCAAGGGCGCGAATCTGGGCGAGCTGACGCGCGCCGGCATCGCGCCGCCGCCGGGCTTCGTCGTCGCGACCTCCGCCTTCGAGCGGTTCATGGCCGCGACCGGCGCCGGCGAAGACGTGCGACGCGCCCTGGCGAAGCTTCAACCCGACGATCTTGTCGCCATCGATGCCGCGAGCCGCGCGATCCGCGAACGGATCGAAGCGGCGCGCTTTCCCGAGGACGTCGAAAGCGCCGTCGCCGCGGCGCATGCCGCGCTGTGCGCCGGCGATCCGTCGCTGCCGCTCGCGGTGCGCTCGAGCGCGACGAGCGAGGACGGCGAGGATGCGAGCTTCGCGGGGCTGCAGGACACCTATCTTTGGCTGCGCGGGCCCGATAGCGTGCTGGCGCATGTGCGCCGCTGCTGGGCCAGCCTCTACAGCGTCGAGTCGCTCAACTACCGCCTGCGGCTGAAGCTGAGCGAAGATGGCCTGGCGATGGGCGTGGTCGTGCAGGCGATGGTGGATTCGCGCTGCTCCGGCGTGATGTTCACCCGCAGCCCGACGACCGGCGACCGCTCCGTCATCGTGATCGAGGGCGCCTATGGCCTGGGCTCGGCGATCGTCGGCGGCGAGGTCACGCCCGACAAGTACATCGTCAACAAGGTGACGGGCGAGATCGCCGGACGCGCGGTCGCGGACAAGGCGGTGCAGCACCTGCCCGATTTCGCCGCCGGCGGCGTGGTGGTGGCGGCGGTGCCCGATGCGGAGCGCCTGCAGCCCTGCCTCGCGGATGAAGAGATAACGGCGCTGGCGGAGATCGGCCGGCGGGTCGAGCGCCATTACGGCAAGCCGCAGGACATCGAATGGGCGGTGGCGCGCGGACCGAAGGCGGAGATATTCCTGCTGCAAAGCCGGCCCGAGACGGTGTGGAGCCGGCGCGACGCGCAGCCGGTCATCGCGCCCAAGGCGCGGGCGGTCGACCACGTCTTCGCCGCCTTCGCCGGCAAGCGCTGAGGCGGCGATGAACCTGACGCGCGAGGACGTAGCCGAGATCGTGGGGCTGCTGGATAAGTCGGCGTTCGACGAACTCAGGCTGGAGACCGACAAGTTCAAGCTCACTTTGCGCCGCGCGGGCGCGGGCGGCTGGACGCAGGAAAACGAAACGCGCGCCGCGGCGCCGGCGGATCCGGTGCTCGCGGTTGCAAAAGAGGCGGCCGCCGCGCTGGAGCCCGGCACCATCGCCATCAAGCCGCCGCTGATGGGCACGTTCTATCGCGCGCCCAAGCCGGGGGCGGCGCCCTTCGTCGAGGTCGGGTCGGTCGTCGCGCCGGACACCGCCATCGGCATCGTCGAGACGATGAAGCTGATGAATTCGGTGCCGGCGGGGGCGCGCGGCGTCATCGAGGCCATCCATGCGCAGAACGGCGAATTCGTCGAGCAGGACCGCGTCCTGATGATCCTGCGCCTTCAGCCATGATCCGGCGCATCCTGGTCGCCAATCGCGGCGAGATCGCGGTCAGGATCATCGAGACCTGCGCCAGGCTCGGCATCGAGACGGTGCTCGCGGCGTCGGCCGCCGATCTGGGCGCGGTTCCGGCGCGGCGCGCCGACCGCGTGGTGTGCGTCGGACCGGCGCCGTCGGCACAAAGCTATCTGAACGCAGACGCCATCGTCGCGGCGGCTATCGATACGCGGTGCGACGCCATCCATCCGGGGTATGGATTTCTCTCCGAGAGCATCGTGCTGGCGGCGAAGGCACGCGGCGCGGGGATCGTCTTCATCGGGCCGACCGAAGCGCAGCTTGCCGGCGTCGGCGACAAGCTGCGGGCGCGCGAGCTGGCGGTGGCGGCGGGGTTGCCGGTGGTGCCGGGCGGCGCGGCGGGGAGCGTCGAAGAGGCGGAGGCCATCGTGGCGCGGATCGGCTGTCCGATCCTGATCAAGGCGGTGGGCGGCGGCGGCGGGCGCGGCATGAAGCTGCTGCTGGACCCGAAGGACGCGCGCGCGACGATCGCGCTGGCGGCGGCGGAGGCCGAAGCGGCGTTCGCGGACGGCCGGGTCTATCTCGAACGCTTCGTGGCGCGCGGCCGGCATGTCGAGGTGCAGCTTGTCGGCGACGGCGAGACCGTCGTCCATCTCGGCGACCGCGACTGCTCGATCCAGCGGCGCTACCAGAAGATGGTCGAGGAAGCGCCGGCGCCGGACCTGGACGACGGGTTGCGCGGGCGGCTGCACGCGGCGGCGGTGGCGTTCGGGCGGGCGCTGGCCTATCGCGGACTGGGCACGGTGGAATTCCTGGTCGACGCCGAGCGCGGCGAATTCTATTTTCTGGAGATGAATGCGCGCATCCAGGTGGAGCATCCGGTCACCGAGGCGATCACGGGACTCGATCTCGTCGCCGAGCAGATCGCGATAGCGGACGGGCGACCGCTGCGTCTCGCGCAGGAGGACGTCGCGTTCGTGGGGCACGCCATCGAATTCCGCATCAACGCGGAAGATTGCCTGCGCGACTTCCGGCCCAGCCCGGGCACGGTCACGCGCGCGGTGTTTCCCGTGGGCGACGGCGTGCGCGTCGACACCCATGTCGAGGCCGGATCGGCGATCCCGCCATTCTACGACTCGCTGGTGGCGAAGGTCGTCGTGCACGGGCGCGACCGCGCGGAGGCGCTGGCGCGCGCGGGCCGCGCGCTGGCGGATTGCCGGATCGAGGGCATCGCGACCAACCTCGACATGCATCGCGCGCTGCTGGCGGATGCGGAATTCCGCCGCGGCGGCGTCGACACCGCCTATTTCCCGCGCTTCTGGCGCACATGATCGCCGGCGTCATCCTGGCGGGCGGCGCCGGCAGCCGGATCGGCGGCGACAAGGCGCTGGTGCCGTTTCGCGGGCGGACGCTGATCGACGCGGCGATCGCGCGGGTGCGGGGCCAGGTCGGCGAATTGGCGCTGAGCGTTCCAACGGCAGGGCTCGAGGCTTATCGGGCGCACCTGGGCACGCGGTTTCCGCTGCTGGTCGACTCGCTTCCGGGCGGCACCGGACCGCTCGCCGGCGTGGTGAGGGGACTGGAATGGGCGCGCGGGACGGCCGAGTGGCTCGCGACCTTTCCGTGCGATACGCCGTTCCTGCCGGACGATCTCGTCGCGCAATTGATGCGCGATGCGGCCGGCGCGCCGGTCGCGGCGCGGAGCGAAGGGCGGATGCACGGCGTGTGCGCGGTGTGGCCGGTGTCGTGCCTGGAGCGGCTGCGCGCGGGCGTCGTGGAGGGACAGTGGCGCAGCCTGCATGGCGCGCTCGACCAACTCGGCGGCGCGGTTTACGACGTCGCTTGCGAAGAGGGCGCGTTCTTCAACGTCAACACGCCGGAGGATCTGGCGCAGGCGGAAGCGATGGCAGGCAGCCGTTAGCTACCCGTCGATCAGCGGCAAGGCCTTGCGGACGAGCGGGTTGAGCTTGCTGTCGTCTTGGCTGGCGAGGCGCAGGAAATCGCTGCGCATCCTGGGATCCCAGAATTTCCGGATGTGGTCGCCGATGCCGGAGACGGCGCGGGCCTCGCCCTGGGCCGCGAAGAAGGCCGCGATCTGGTTGGCCATGTAGACCAGCTTCTCGTCAGGCGACATGCGCGGCCGTCCTGATCCGTCGCGCATGCGTGAAGACCTCGAAACCGTCGTCGCGCGCGATGGCCGCGAGCGTGATGTTCGCCGCCTCCGCCGTCTCGAGCGCCAGCGCGGTCGGCACCGAGATCGCCACCAGCACGGGGCAGCCGATCTTCGCCGTCTTCTGGACGAGTTCGATGGAGACGCGGCTGGTCAGCACGATGAAGCCGTCGCCGGGGGCGATGTCGGCGCGGAGCAGCGCGCCGATCAGCTTGTCCAGCGCGTTGTGGCGTCCGACGTCCTCGCGCACGGCGAGGAAACGATGGGCCGACGGCGACCAGAAGCCGGCGGCATGGACGCCGCGGGTTTCGTCGTTGAGTGGCTGGTGCTCGCGCAGCGCGGCCAGGGCGCGGAAAATCTCGGCGGTCTCGACCTGGAGTTCGGCGCGGACCGGCGGCGGCGGCGCGGTCGCCGCGGCGAGGCTTTCGATGCCGCAGAGGCCGCAGCCGGCGGGGCCCGCCATGCGGCGGCGGCGCGCCTCGGCCAGATCCGCGCGTTCGCCGGTCAGCGACATGCGCAGCTCGACGCCGCTGGGCAGATCGACGATCTCGAGCTCCTCGATCTCGGCGGGCGCGTCGGCGAGCCGTTCGGTGAAGGAAAAACCGACCGCGAAATCCTCCAGGTCGGCCGGCGTGGCCAGCATGACCGCGTGGGTCTGGCGGCCATAGGTGAAGGCGACCGGCGTTTCCTGCGGCAGCGCGCGCGTGCCCGTGCTTTCGTCCGTGCGGCCGATGCGGCTGCGGCGGGCGCGCATGGCGGGCGGCTTTGTGCCGGTCGCGGCTTCTTTCGCGGTCATCGCCGAAATATCGCACAAATCCGGGCGCGATGTCATTTGCACCGACGCGCGAGAATTCGCTGGCAGTCGGTATTTCATTCCTCGGGGCGGCGGTGGGAGACGGCGGATCGCCCTACCCTTTTCGCCGGCAGTGCCGGAGCAACGGCGCGTCCAGGGAGGACATCGTGACCGACAAGAAAATCCGCCGCATCGCGACGGAAGAGGCGTGGAGCATTCCCGAACACATGGCGGCGATCCTGGCGCTGACAAAAAGCACCTGGGACGATCTCGACCTGCGGCTGCCGCGGCGGTCGGCGGTGCCCGGGAGCCCGCTGTACAACGGCCTCATTGACGACAGGCAGCGGCTGGAGAGCATGGATGCCGACGGCGTGTCGATGCATCTGCTGTCGCTGACCTCGCCGGGCGTGCAGATGTTCGACGCCGACACGGCGGTCGGCATGGCAACGCTGGCCAATGACCGCATGGCCGAGGCCATCGTGCGCCATCCGACCCGCTTTGCCGGCCTCGCGTCCTTCGCGCCGCAGGACCCGAAGCGCGCCGTGATCGAGATGGAGCGGGCGATCAACAAATTGAAGCTCAACGGCTTCATCCTGAACTCGCACACCAATGGCGAGTACCTCGACAATCCGAAATATTGGCCGATCCTGGAAGCGGCCGAGGCGCTGGACCGCGCGATTTATATCCATCCGCGCTGTCCGTCCAAGCACATGGCGGCGCTCTACGGCGATTACGGCATGTACACCGCACTGTGGGGCTTCCAGGCCGAGGTCTCGGTCCATTGCATGCGGATGATCCTGTGCGGGCTGTTCGAGCGATTCCCCAGGCTCAAGATCGTCATCGGCCATATGGGCGAGAGCATCCCCTACAACATCTGGCGCAACGACTATATCTACGGGCTGCACAAGGCGTGGGGCGACGTGCCGGGCAACGAGAAGCCGGGCGACGTGTTCAAGCGGAATTTCTGGATCACGACCAGCGGGGTGGAGCACACGCCGGCGCTGAAATACTGCATCGAGGTCTTGGGCGCGGACCGGGTGATGTGGGCGATCGACTATCCCTACCAAGTGTCGCCGCCGGCGGTGGCATGGATGAACGCGGCGGAGATTTCCGACGCGGACCGGGAGAAGATCTTCCACGGGAATGCGGAGAAGGTGTTTCACATTCCGGCGTGAGGTGCCTGCACCCCTGCTCAATTGTCATGGCCCGCGAATGCGGACCGCCCAGGTGACGTCTTGCAGTACAGATGTCACCTGGGTCCGCCGCATTCGCGGCGGATGACAATCTTTCGTTACGCCGCCGACGGCATCCGGCTCTTGTCGATCGGGAGCGCGCCGTGGAAGTTGAGTTCGACCTGCAATCCGTCGGGGTCGTGGACGAAGACCTGCAGCAGGCCGATCTCCCACACCTTGTTCTCTTCGTAAGCGATGTCGGCGCGGCGGAGCTTGCCCAGGACGTCGTCGGGGTTCTCGCTCTTGAAGGCGATGTGGTCGAGGCGGCCAGTCTGCACCTTGGGGCGGTCCGCCGCCTCCTTCTTCATCAGATGGACCACCGGCACGCCGCCGCAATAGAGCCAGTGGCCGGGGAAGCTCATCTGCGGCCGGAATTCCTCGGTCAGGCCGAGCATGTCGACGTAGAAGTCGCGCGTGACCGTCAGGTCGGCGCATTCGAGCGTGTAGTGTTCGAGCATCACGGCGGGCATGGCGTCACTCCGGCGTTGATCGTTGCAAGTCTCCCGCGTCAGGACTTCGCGGTCAATTCGTCCAAGAGGCGTTCGAGGTCGGGTGTCTTCAAGAGGTCCTTGGCGATCCGGGCGCCCTCGCCGGCGGCCCAATCCTGGCGCTCGGCGGTGGGACGGCTGAGCAGCGGGGCGACGCCGGCCTCCTCCACCGTGCGGGCGACCTCGCGCATCTCCTCGGCGCGGCGGCGGCCATGCAGCAGGGCGCGGCTGATCATGTAGGCGGCCTGTTTGGGCCAGTCGGGATGCGGGATGGTGTCTTTCAGCGAGGCGAGCACATCGGCCTCCACGCCGTAATGGCGCGCGGCCAGCATGCTTTCGGTGAGCAGCGCTTCGAGGCCCTTGATCAACACGCTGCGGCACATCTTGACCGCCGAGGCCTGGCCGATCTCGTCCGCGTAGAACGTCAGGTCGAGATCGAAAGGCGCCATCGCGGCGATGAAGGCCTTCGCATGCGGGCCGCCGAGCAGCATGGGCGAACGGATTCCCTTGGGCGGGATGGATGACATCACCGCGGATTCGACGTAGCGGCCGCGCGCGCCCTCGATGATGGCGGCGGCGGCGCGCTTGGTGCCGGGCGAGACCGAGTTCACGTCCCAGTAGAAGGCTCCGGGCGCGAGCGCGGACGCCACGGCATTCGCGACGGCGATATCGGAGCCGGCCGTGACGGCCGAAAGCACAAGATCGGCGCCTGCAACAGCCTGGGCGGCAGATGCGCATGTCTTCCAAGGGCCAGCGGCAGCCTTGGATGGGATGCTGGCGGGATCGGCGAAGAGGATGTCGAACAGGCGGATATCGGTCAGGCCGGCGGCATGAAATTGCCTGGCGAAGGTCTGGCCGACTTCGCCGAAGCCGATGATCGCCATGCTTCTGGGTGCGGTCATGACTCGGTGTCGATCTCGGCTTCGGTCGCGGCGTTGTAGCGCCGGCCGTGGACGGTGCGGGCGTTGATCAGCGCGTCGAGGCGGGCGAACGTCGCCGCGTCGAGCGCGAGGTCGCGCGCGGCGAAATCCTCTTGCAGATGTGCGAGACTGGTGGTGCCAGGGATCGCGATGACGTGTTCGCCGCGCGACAGCACCCAGGCGAGCGATAGCTGGGCCGGGGTGCAATCCTTCTCGCGCGCGATTGTCGCGAGGCCTTCGAGCAGTTTCAAATTGGCCGCGAAATTCTCGCCCTGGAAGCGCGGCATGGCGCGGCGGATGTCCTTTTCCTGGAGCGCGCCGGCGTCGCGCAGGCCGCCGGCGAGGAAGCCGCGGCCGACGGGGCTGAAGGCGACGAAGGCGGTGCCCAATTCCTTGCAGGCGGCGAGGGTCGCGATCTCCGGGTTGCGGGTCCACAGGGAATATTCGCTTTGCAGCGCGGTGACGGGATGCACGGCATGCGCTTTGCGCAATGTCGGGGCGGAGACTTCGGAGAGGCCGATGGTCTTGATCTTGCCAGCGCGGATCAGATCGGCGAGCGCGCCGACGCTTTCCTCGATCGGCACCCGCTTGTCCCAGCGGTGCAGGTAATAGAGGTCGATGACGTCGGTCTGGAGGCGCGACAGGCTTTCGTCGCAGGTCTTCTTGATCTCCTCCGGGCGGCCGTTGATCTCGCGCACGCCCTGGGTGTTGCGGGAGATGCCGCATTTGCTGGCGAGGACGTATTCGCCGCGCCGTTCCTTCAAGACGTTGCCGATCAGCGTCTCGTTGGCGCCGAAGCCGTAGAGCGCCGCGGTGTCGAGGAAGGTGCAGCCCATGTCGAGCGCGCCGTGCAGCACCTTGGCGGCGGTCTGCGCATCCGGCGGCGAGCCATAGGCGTGGCTGAGCGACATGCAGCCGAGGCCGACGGCCGGCACGGAGAAGGGACCGAGCTTGCGCGTCATTGCGGCAGGCTCAGGCTCTTTTCGAGGCGGTCGAGCGTCTGCATCGCGGGCAGAACCTGCGCCACGCTGGCATTGGGCTCGCGGCCTTCCTTGATGGCGGCGAAGAATTCGCGGTCCTGCAGCTCGATGCCGTTCATCGAGACGGCGACGTGGCTGAGGTCGATGGGCTTCTCGTTGCCGTCCACCAAGTCGTCATAGCGCGCGATATAGGTGCCGTTGTCGCAGATGTAGCGGAAGAAGGTGCCGAGCGGTCCTTCGTTGTTGAACGACAGCGACAGGGTGCAGATCGCTCCGGACGGTGTCTTGAGCTGGATGCTCATGTCCATCGCGATGCCGAGCGTCGGATGGATCGGGCCTTCGACGGCGCGGGCGATCGTGACGGGCTCGCCGGTCTGGTACATGAAGAGATCGACGGTGTGACAGGCATGGTGCCAGAGCAGATGGTCGGTCCAGCTGCGCGGCTGGCCGAGCGCATTCATGTTGGTGCGGCGGAAGAAATAGGTCTGCACATTCATCTGCTGGATCTTGAGCTCGCCCTTCTCGATCCGTTTGTGCACCCATTGATGGCTGGGATTGAAGCGGCGGGTGTGGCCGCCCATGGCGATCAGGCCGGTCTCCTTCTGCACGCGCGCGAGGCGCTCGGAGTCCGCGAGATTGTCGGCGATGGGAATCTCGATCATCACATGCTTGCCGGCGCGCAGGCATTGCTCGCCCTGATCGGCATGCATTTGCGTGGGCGTGGTGAGGATCGCGGCCTCCACGCCGGGCTGCTTGAGGCTTTCGGCGAGGTCGGTGGTCCAGTGCGGGATGCCGAATTTCTCGGCGACCTGCTTGGTCGTTTCGGGCCGGCCGCCGGCGAGCGACACGACATCGATGCCGGGGATGTTGCGGATCGCTTCGAGATGCTTGACGCCGAAGGCGCCCTGCCCGGCCAGACAAATCTTCATAGACGTGCCTCTTTCAGAGTGCGATATCCTTGCAATTTGTCATTCCCGCGCAAGCGGGAATCCAGAGCAGCCTGCACGGCGGGACGGCCTGGATGCCCGCCTTCGCGGGCATGACAGTATTTTTGTCTAAGCCGCACTTTTCTTGGTCCGCTGCTCGTGGAATTCCTTCGTCTCGATGATGATGGTGCCGACGCCGGTGGACGAGGCGGGCACGTGGTAGAAGCGGTAGACCTCCTCCGCCGCCTCGCCCAGCGCGCCGCGCATGATCAGCCACATGACGAGCTCGATCGCCTCGTTGCCGGCCTCGCGCAGATATTCGATGGGCGGAATCCTGGCGAGTGCCTCGGGGTCCTTCGTCAATCCGTCGAGGAAGCGGGTGTCGAACGGCGTGTTGATCAGGCCGGCGCGCGGACCCTGGATCTGGTGCGACATGCCGCCGGTGCCGAAGATCACGACCTTCAGGTCCTCGTCCCAGCTCTCGACCGCTTTCTTGATCGCCTTGCCGAGATTGTAGCAGCGGTTGCCGGTGGGCGCCGGATACTGGATCACGTTGACCGCCAGCGGGATCACCCGGCACGGCCAGGCGGCGGGCTGGCCGAACAACAGGGTCAGCGGCACGGTCAGGCCGTGGTCGACCAGCATCTCGTTGACGATGGTCATGTCGAACTCGTCGAGCACCAGCGACTGCACGAGATGGGAAGCGAATTCGGGGTAGCCCTTCACGACCGGCACGGGGCGCGCGCCCCAGCCTTCGTCGGCGATGGGAAATTCCTCGGCGCAGCCGATGGCGAAGGTGGGGATGATCTTGAAGTCGAAGGCGTTGACATGGTCGTTGTAGACCATGATCACGACGTCCGGCTTGACCTCTTCCATCCATTTCTTGGCGGGCTCGTAGCCCTTGAACAGGGGCGCCCAATAGGGCTCGGCGGTCTTGCCGTTGTCGACGGCGGCGCCGATGGCGGGGGTGTGCGAAGTGCCGACGCCGGCGACGATCCTGGCCATCAGGCTTCTCCCCGCGCTTTCTTCGACCGCCAGCCTTCGACGGAGCGGCCGCCGGCGATCATCATGTCCATATATTGCTGCTGGGTCATGCCGGTCATCTCGGCGGCCATGTATTGATAGGAGTGCTCGTCGGTGAAGGCGAGCTTGGCCAGCGCATAGGAGACGCCGCCGAGCGCCAGCAGCGTGTTCCAGTCGCGCCTCATCACCGCCTGGCGCTGGTCTTCCGTCATCGGGAATTTCATCAGATAGCCGTGCTCGTTGGCGCGAAATTCCATGCGGTTGGCGGCGCTCATCAGCGAGTAGAGGAACTGGTTCAGGTGATAGCCCCTGCGCGCGCGCTGGGCGTCGAACACCACGGTGCCGGGGATGTCTTCGTATTCTTCGGTCTTGGTCACCAGTAGAGCCTCATCGGATTGTCGACCAGGAGGGCCTTCTGCAGAGCCGGCGTCGGGGCGATCTTGGCGAGCGAGTCGACCAGAACGCCGTCATCGGGCATGTGCGATTTCATGTTGGGATGCGGCCAGTCCGTACCCCACAAGACGCGGTCGGGGAAACGCTCCACCAGATAAGAGCTGAACGGGATGACGTCGTCATAGGGCGGGCCCTTGAGCGTCACGCGCTCCTCGCCGCTCACCTTGGTCCAGAAATTGGGATTGTCCTCCAAAAGGCGGACGAAGCGCTGGAAGTCGGGACCGTCGACCGGCTTGGAGACGTCGGGACGGCCCATATGGTCGATCACCACCGTGGTGGGCAGCGATTTGAGGAAGGGCGTCAGGTCTTCCATGTCGGGCGCTTCGAAATAGACCACGATGTGCCAGCCGAGCCCGGCGACACGCTCGGCGATCCTGGCGAAGACGTCGCGCGGGGCCGAATCCACGAGGCGACGGAGGAAGTTGAAGCGCACACCGCGCACGCCGGCCTCGTCCATCGTCTTGAGGGCGTCGTCGGTGACGTCGCCTCCGACCACCGCGACGCCGCGCGCCAGGCCGCCCGCGCTCTTCAGCGCATCGACCATCGCGTCGTTGGTCTTGCCGTGGCAGCTCGCCTGCACGATCACGTTGCGGGAAAATCCCAGGAAACCGCGTAGCGCGAAGAGCTTTTCCTTCGGCGCGTCGCAGGGCGTGTATTTCCGCTCGGGCGCGTAGGGGAATTCGGCGGCCGGACCGAAGACGTGGCAATGCGCGTCGACCGCGCCGGGCGGCGGCCGGAAGGACGGCCTGGTCGGATTGGGGCAGAACGGCAGATAATCGGGGTCCATGGCAGCCTCTGTTACCTCCCGCGGAGCATTGCCACCCCACTGTGGGCGAAGCTCTACCCCGCCGCCCGCGCAAGCGCGGCGCCGAGCCGCGGATAGACGCGCCGTGCATTGCCTTCGAACAGCTGCGCGCGGACCTCGTCGCTCAGGGCCAGCGCGTCAAAGTAACGCTTGGTGTCGTCGAAATACTGGCCGGTTTCCGGATCGATGCCGCGCACCGCGCCCACCATCTCCGAGCCGAACAGGATGTTCTCCAGCGGGATCACCTTGAGCAGGAGCTCGATGCCCGGCTTGTGATAGACGCAGGTGTCGAAGAACACGTTCTTCATCACATGCTCGGCCAGCGGCGGACGTTTCAGCATGTCGGCGAGGCCCCGGTAGCGGCCCCAGTGATAGGGCACCGCGCCGCCGCCATGCGGGATGACGAAGCGCAACGTCGGGAAGTCCTTGAACAGATCGCCCTCGATGAACTGCATGAAGGCGGTCGTATCGGCGTTGATGTAATAGGCGCCGGTGGCGTGCAGGCCGGGATGGCACGAGCCTGAGACATGGATCATCGCCGGCACGTCCAGCTCGACCATCTTCTCGTAGAGCGGATACCAGTGCCGGTCGGTCAGCGGCGGCGAGGTCCAATAGCCGCCCGACGGATCGGGATTGAGATTGCAGCCGATGAAGCCCAGCTCCTTCACGCAGCGCTCGAGCTCGGCGGCGCTGTTGGCGGGCGGCACGCCGGGCGACTGCGGCAACTGGCAGACGCCGACGAAATTCTCGGGATAGAGGCCGCAGACCCGCCCGATCAGATCGTTGCACAGGCGCGACCAGACCTTGCTGGTCTCCTCATTGCCGATGTGATGCGCCATGGCCGAGGCGCGCGGGCTGAAGATCGTCACGTCGGTGCCGCGGGCGCGCTGGAGCTTGAGCTGGGCGCCCTCCAGGCTGTCGCGGATCTGGTCGTCGCTGATCTTCGGCAATTCCTTGGGCGCCGCCGCCGGGTCCTTCAGGGCCGCGATCTGTGCCTGACGGAAGGCGTCGTGCGGCGCCGGCGCGGTGGTGTAATGGCCGTGGCAGTCGATGATCATATGCGGACCCGGATTCGTTCCCGCGCGAGATTAGCAAAAGCGGCGGCGCAGAAGCCACCCCGCTCGCATCGCTGCGGTCACTGATCGGGATCAAGGCGGCCGCAGAAATCTTCGCTTAGCGTTTCACGGAATTTTCCGGAGGCCATGCATGACCGTCGCGACAAGCCATGACATCGCGGGAACGACGCTGTTCGACGGCGCCATGGCGCAGAAGGGCTATGCCCTCAACCGGATGTGCTTTTCCTTCAACGATGCGGCGAACCGCGCGGCGTTCCTGAAGGACGAGGACGCCTATTGCGCGAAATTCGGCCTGGGCGAGGAGCAGCGCGCGGCCGTGCGCCGGCGCAGCGTGCTGGAGATGATCGCCGCGGGCGGCAACATCTACTATCTGGCGAAGCTCGCCGGGATATTCGGTTTCAACGTGCAGGACGTGGGCGCGCAGCAGACCGGCGTCAGCGTCGAGGCGTTCAAGGCCAGGCTGGCGGCGGCGGGGAGATAATCATGGCGAGAATCATCGGCGGGCTCGGCACCTCCCACGTTCCGGCGATCGGCGCGGCGATCGCCGCCGGCCGGCAGCAGGAGCCGTACTGGAAGCCGTTCTTCGACGGCTATGAGGCGGTGCGCGCCTGGCTGGGCCGCGAGCGGCCGGATGTGGTCGTGGCGTTCTACAACGACCACGGGCTCAATTTCTTCCTCGACAAGATGCCGACCTTCGCGGTGGGCGCGGCGGCGCAATACCGCAACGCCGACGAAGGCTGGGGCCTGCCGGCGCAGAAGCCGTTCCGCGGCGATCCCGGACTTTCCTGGCACCTGATCGAGGCGCTGGTCGCCGACGAATTCGACGTCACGACCTGCCAGGAGATGGCGGTCGATCACGCCTTCACCGTGCCGATGTCGCTGATGTGGCCGGGCGGCGCGGACTGGCCGGTCCGGGTCGTGCCGATCGCGATCAACACCGTGCAGCATCCCCTGCCCTCGCCGGCGCGCTGCTTCAAGCTCGGCCGCGCCGTCGGGCGCGCGATCGAGAGCTATGAGGAGGACACCAACGTGCTCGTCGTGGGCAGCGGCGGGCTTTCGCACCAGCTCGACGGCGCGCGGGCGGGCTTCATCAACAAGCCGTTCGATCTGATGTGCCTGGAGAAGCTGCAGAGCGATCCCGAGATGCTGGCGCGCTATTCGATCGCGGAACTGGTCGAGCTGGCCGGCACCCAGGGCGTCGAGCTGGTCAACTGGCTGGCGATGCGCGGCGCGCTGAACGGCGAGGTTTCGAAAATCCACGGCAACTATCACATCCCGATCTCAAACACGGCGTCGGGCGTTCTTTTGCTGGAAAACCGGCCTCTTTCGGCCATCGCGGCCTAGAAAGTTCCCACCACAAAATGGGTGGTGCGGAATTATACTTACGGCATTGTCCGGATTAGTCGGGCTTCGTTTAATCGGCCGTTGACCGAGCGGGCTTAAATTCCATCCCGCGAGGGAGACGGAAGATGGCCGCGATCGGAAGGCTGGCAACAAGCCACGACGCTCACAGCGAGATACTGCCCCACTTCGAAAAAGCCAAACTTCCGATTCTGGCGTTGCTCGAAGTGCAGGGCGAGATCATCGATCTCATGGCGGGCGGCGCCAGCCTGCGCGAGACGCTGAGCCATATCGCCCTGCTGGTCGAGCGCCTGGCGCCGCCGGCCCTGTGCTCGATCCTGCTGCTGAAGGCGGACGGCCTCCACCTGCGGCCCGCCGCTGGGCCGAGCCTGCCGCGCCCTTTTTTCGAGGCGATCGACGGCATCGAGATCGGACCTTGCGCCGGGTCCTGCGGCACCGCCGCCTTCCGCAAGACGCCGGTGATCGTGCGGGACATCGCGAACGATCCGCTCTGGGCCGGGCCGCGGGACTTCGTGCTGTCCTTCGGCCTGCGCGCCTGCTGGTCGCTGCCCATCCTGGACAAGAACGAGGCGGTGCTCGGCACCATCGCGATGTACTATCGCGAGCCGCGCGCGCCGACCTCGCGCGATTGGGGCCTGCTCGAACCGGCGTCGCGGCTGGTGCGCCTGGCGCTGGCCCAGAACCGCAAGGAAGAGGAGCTGCGCAACAGCGAGGCGCGCTGGCACTTGGCCGCCGAGGCGACCGACCTGGGCACCTATGACGTCGACCTGGCGACCGGCCACGACATCTGGTCGCCGCAGTTCAAGACCATCCTGGGCTTGCCGGATTCGACCAAGCCCAGCGTTCAGCTTCTGTTGGAACTGATCCATGCCGACGACCGGGCCCGGTTCAGCGCCACCTTCGGCGGCCCGTTCTCGCCCACGGCGGACACGCAGCGCAACGAGGAGGTGCGCATCCGGCGCGTGAGCGACGGCGTGGAACGCGTGGTGACGCTGAAGGGCCGCATCCTGCGCAACGCGGACGGCCTGCCCTCGCGCGCCATCGGCACGATGGCCGACATCACCGAGCAGCGCCGGCGCGAAACCGAACTCGCCGAGGCGAAGGTGCTGGCCGACAAGGCCAACAAGGCGAAGTCCGAGTTCCTCGCCAGCATGAGCCATGAGCTGCGCACGCCGCTCAACGCGATCATCGGTTTCTCCGACGTCATCCGTCACGAGACCTTCGGGGCGCTGCGGCCCGCCAAATACCGCGAATATGTCGACGACATCCACGACAGCGGCCGCCACCTCTTGAGCCTCATCAACGACGTGCTCGACATGGCGAAGATCGAGGCGGGCAAGCTCGAGCTCAATCCCGTCGACCTGGACATCGCGGCGACGGCGACCAATGCGCTGCGGATGGTCGAGACGCAGGCGACCGAGGCCGGGCTCGCGATGGATTCGCGCGTCGACGGCGGCGTCCGTCTTCTGGCCGACGAGCGGGCGGTGAAGCAGATCTTCGTCAACCTGCTGTCGAACGCGGTGAAGTTCACGAGACGCGGCGGACGCGTGACCGTGTTCGCGGAACGGGCGGCGGACGGCAAGGGCGTGCGGCTGGGGGTCGAGGACACCGGCATCGGCATGACGCGGGACGGCCTGACGAAGGCGCTGCAGCCGTTCGGCCAGGTCGCCCATACCGTCACCGTCGAAGGCCGCGGCACCGGCCTCGGCCTGCCGCTGGTCAAGGCGCTGATCGAAGCCCATGGCGCGACGTTCGGCATCGAGTCCGCGCCGGGCCGCGGCACGCGCGTCTGGGGCGAGTTTCCGCCGGACGCCGACGCGCAGGTTTCACTTCCCGCCTAGTGGCATCGGCACCCGCGCGTCCGTTGACGGGCTCGTCCGCCGCGGCGCAATCTCCGCGCCGAAACGCTTGCGGATGCATCCATGGCCATCGTTGTCCAGTCGATCGAACGACCCGCGCCCGATCTCGTCGCGGGCTTCGCCGGCATCGGCGTCGCCACCGTGCACGAAGCCCAGGGCCGCACCGGACTGATGGGCAGCTATATGCGGCCGATCTATCGCCGCGCCTTCCTCGCGGGCGCCGCGGTAACGGTCGAACTGGCGCCGGGCGACAATTGGATGCTGCATGTCGCGGTCGAGCAATGCCGCGAGGGCGACGTGCTGGTGGCGGCGCCGACTTCGCCCTGCGACACGGGATATTTCGGCGAGCTTCTCGCCTCGTCCCTGGCGGCGCGCGGCGTGCGCGGGCTGATCATCGAGGCGGGCGCGCGCGACATCGCCGCGCTGGAAGACATGAAATTCCCGGTCTGGTCGAAGGCAGTGTCGGCGCAGGGCACGGTCAAGGAGACTTTGGGCAGCGTGAACGTGCCCTTGGTGTGCGGCGGGGCGCTGGTCCATCCCGGGGACCTCATCGTCGCCGACGATGACGGCGTGGTCGTGGTGCCGCGCGCCAAGGTCGCTGACGTGCTGGAGAAGAGCATCGAGCGCGAGAACAAGGAAGCGGCGACGCGGGCGCGGCTGAAGGCCGGCGAACTCGGGCTCGACATCTACGGCATGCGCGAGAAGCTGAAGGCCAAGGGCCTCACCTATGTGGACAAGGCGCCGGCGGCGAAGGGCTGAACCATGCTGACCGGCATACGCTGCATGGTGATGCGGGGCGGCACCTCGAAGGGGCTCTATTTCCTCAAGAGCGAGCTGCCGGCCGACGACGCGGGGCGCGACCGCTTCCTGCTGCGCGCCATGGGCTCGCCCGACGCGCGGCAGATCGACGGCATGGGCGGGGCCGATCCGCTCACCAGCAAGGTCGCCATCGTGTCGCCGCCGAGCCGGCCCGATGCGGATGTCGATTATCTGTTCCTCCAGGTCGTGGTGGACGAGGCGCGGGTCGATTCCTCGCAGAATTGCGGCAACCTGCTGGCGGGAATCGGCGGCTTCGCCATCGAACGCGGCCTGGTGGCGGCGACCGGCGACGTGACGCCGGTGCGCATCAACATGCTCAACACCCAGAGCATCGCGGTCGCCGCGATCGAGACGCCGGGCGGCGCGGTGAACTACGAAGGCGCGGCGCGGATCGACGGCGTGCCGGGGACGGCGGCGCCCATCCCCATCGATTTCCTCGACGTCGCGGGATCGAGCTGCGGCGCGCTGCTGCCGACCGGCAATGCGCGCGATGTCGTCGATGGAATCGAGGTCACCTGCATCGACAACGGCATGCCGGTGGTGCTGATGCGCGCCGCCGATCTGGGCAAGACCGGCTATGAGGATCCCGAGGACCTCGAAGCCGATGCGGCGCTGAAGGCGCGGGTCGAGAAGATCCGGCTGGCGCTGGGGCCGAAGATGAATCTCGGCGACGCGCTGAAAAAGACCGTGCCCAAGATGTGCCTGATCGCGCCGCCGCGGAACGGCGGCGCCGTGCACACCCGCAATTTCATTCCGCATCGCGTGCACAAGGCCATCGGCGTGTTCGGCGCGGTCAGCGTGGCGACGGCCTGCGTGCTGGAGGGCTCGGTCGCGGACGGCGTCGCGGCGGTCGACCGGAACGCAAAGCCGCTGCGGCTCGATGTCGAGCACCCGACCGGCTTCTTCACCGTGGAGATGGAGATTTCGACGGGACCGAAAGGCCTCGAAATCCGCCGCTCCGCCCTCTTGCGCACGGCGCGCAAGCTGATGGATGGGACCGTGTTCGCCGCCGTCTGAGGGCTTCATGCGGACGCAGGTTTGCATCGTCGGCGCCGGGCCCGCGGGGCTGCTGCTGTCGCAGCTGCTGAGCCTGAACGGCATCGACTGCTTCTTGTTGGAGCGGCGCTCGCCAGACTATGTCCTGGGCCGCATCCGCGCCGGGGTACTGGAGCGGATCACGGTCGACCTGTTGCATCGCGCGCAATGCGCGGAACGGCTGGACCGCGAAGGGCTGGTCCATGACGGCTTCGAGATCGCGCATAACGAACAGCGGCTGCGCATCGACCTGAAGGGTTTGAGCGGGCGCGACGTCACGATCTACGGACAGACGGAGATCACCCGCGACCTGATGGCGGCGCAGGGCGCGCGCGTCGTCTATGAGGCGGAGGACGTCAGCCTGCACGATTTCGATACCGACGCGCCGCGCGTGCGCTATGCCAAGGATGGCGCCGGGCACGAGATCGCGTGCGACTACATCGTCGGCTGCGACGGGGCGCATGGCGTGAGCCGTCAGAGCATTCCCGCGGCCGCACTGACCACCTATGAGCGCATCTATCCCTTCGGCTGGATGGGCGTGCTGAGCGATACGCCGCCGGTCGCGGACGAGATCGTCTATGCCAATCACACGCGCGGTTTCGCGCTGTGCAGCATGCGGTCGCGGACGCGCAGCCGGTACTATGTGCAATGCGCGCTGACCGACACGGTGGCCGATTGGAGCGAGAGCCGGTTCTGGGACGAATTGCGACGGCGGCTGCCAGCGGAATTGGCGGACAGCCTCGTCACCGGCCCGGCGATCGAACAGAGCATCGCGGCGCTGCGCAGCTTCGTCGCCGAGCCGATGCGGTTCGGGTCGCTGTTCCTCGCGGGGGACGCGGCCCATATTGTGCCGCCGACGGGGGCCAAGGGGCTCAACCTGGCGGCCTCCGATGTCCACTACCTGTCCAAAGCGCTGATCGATCGCTACCGCAACGGCGACGGCCAGGGGCTCGAGACCTATTCCGCGAGGGCGCTGGCGCGGGTGTGGAAGGCGGTGCGCTTCTCCTGGTGGCTGACCAATCTCCTGCACCGCACGGACGACGAGCGGTTCACCCAGCGCGTCCAACAGGCCGAGCTCGACTATCTGGCGCGGTCGCGCAACGCCCAAGCCGCGCTTGCCGAGAACTATGTCGGACTGCCGATGGATTGAGCGGCTTTCATGTCCGGTCCGGCCGGTGGCGGGACGGCGCCATTCCCTGTCGCGGCGGCAGGCTATCGGCGCGGATTGTTGCGCGGACAGCGGCGTATTGCAGCATCGCGCGGAACGGGAGATACGAAAGACGCCGCCGGCATGAGTCCTAGGTCTGGAGACCCCATGAAGAACCGAGCCCGTCTGTCCCTGCGCGTGCCGACCCCGCCGGCCCGGCCGGGAGACGCGCCCGACTTCAGCAGCATCAAGCTGGAGGCCGCCGGCGAAGTGCGCCGGCCGGAGATCGACGCGCGGGCGCATGACGTGTCCGACCTCGCCTATGCGCTGATCCGGGTTCTGGACGACAAGGGCCGCGCGGTCGGGCCGTGGAATCCCAAGCTGGACGCCGAGACGCTGCGCCGGGCGCTGAGGGCGATGCTGCTGACCCGCGCCTATGACGACCGGATGTACCGGGCGCAGCGCCAGGGCAAGACGTCTTTCTACATGAAGTGCACCGGCGAGGAGGCGGTGGCGATCGCCGCTTCCTTCGCGCTCGAGCGCGACGACATGTGCTTTCCCTCCTACCGCCAGCAGGGCCTGCTGATCGCGCGCGGCTATCCGCTGTTGGAGATGATGAACCAGGTCTATTCCAACGCCCACGATCCCCTGAAGGGCCGCCAGCTTCCGATCATGTATTCGAGCAAGGCGTACGGGTTCTTCACGATCTCCGGCAATCTCGGCACCCAGTTTCCGCAGGCCGTGGGCTGGGCCATGGCCTCGGCCTACAAGGGCGACGACCGCATCGCCGCGAGCTGGATCGGCGACGGCACCACGGCGGAAGGCGATTTCCATCACGCGCTCAACTTCGCCAGCGTCTATCGCGCGCCGGTGATCCTGAACGTCGTCAACAACCAGTGGGCGATTTCGAGCTTCGCCGGCATCGCAGGCGGCAACGAATCGACCTTCGCCTCGCGCGGCATCGGCTATGGCCTGCCGGCGCTCAGGGTGGACGGCAACGACTTCCTCGCGGTCTATGCCGCGACGGCCTGGGCGGCGGAGCGGGCGCGGTCCAATCTCGGCGCCACGCTGATCGAGCACTACACCTATCGGGTCGAGGGTCATTCGACGAGCGACGATCCTTCGCGCTACCGCCCCATCGACGAGGCGAAGCTGTGGCCGCTGGGCGACCCGGTCGAGCGGCTGAAGGATCATCTGATCGCGCTCGGCGAATGGAGCGAGGACCGCCAGCAGGAGGCGCACCGCGAGGCGGTCGAGCAGGTGAAGGCGGCGAACAAGGAGGCGGAGGCCATCGGCACGCTCGGCCATGGCGAGCTGCCGAGCCTGAAGACGATGTTCGAGGACGTGTTCAAGGACATGCCGGAACATCTGCGCCGCCAGCGCCAGCAGATGGGGGTCTGAGCCATGCCGGCGATGAACATGATCCAGGCGCTCAACTCCGCGCTCGACGTGATGCTGACCAAGGACCCCAACGTGCTCACCTTCGGCGAGGATGTCGGCTATTTCGGCGGCGTGTTCCGCGTTACCGACGGCCTGCAGAAGAAGCACGGGCTGACGCGCTGCTTCGACACGCCCATCGGCGAAGGCGGCATCGTCGCCGCCGCCATCGGCATGGGCGCCTATGGCCTGCGCCCCGTCGCGGAGATCCAGTTCGCGGATTACATCTATCCGGCCTACGACCAGATCGTTTCGGAAGCGGCGCGGCTGCGCTATCGCTCGGCGGGCGATTTCACCGCGCCGATCGTGATCCGCACGCCCTATGGCGGCGGCATTTTCGGCGGCCAGACGCACAGCCAGAGCCCCGAAGCGCTGTTCACCCATGTCGCCGGCTTGAAGACCGTGATCCCGTCGACGCCCTATGACGCGAAGGGCCTCCTGATCGCCGCCATCGAGGACGACGATCCGGTGATCTTCCTGGAGCCCAAGCGCCTCTACAACGGCCCGTTCGACGGCTATCCCGACCGACCGGTCACGACCTGGGCCAAACTTCCGGCCGGCGAGGTGCCGGAGGGCTATTACACCGTGCCGCTCGGCAAGGCGTCGGTGGTGCGCGAAGGCGGCGACGTGACCATCCTGGCCTACGGCACCATGCTGCATGTCGCGCTGGCCTCGGCGGCGGATTCGGGGCTCGACTGCGAGGTCATCGACCTGCGCACCCTGGTGCCGCTGGACATCGAGACCATCGTCAATTCGGTGAAGAAGACCGGACGATGCGTGATCGTGCACGAGGCGACCCATACCGGCGGCTATGGCGCGGAGCTGTCGGCGCTGGTGCAGGAGAACTGCTTCCACCATCTCGAAGCGCCGGTCGAGCGCGTGACGGGTTGGGATACGCCCTACCCGCATGCCTTCGAATGGCAGTACTTTCCCGGACCGGCGCGCGTGATCGCGGCGCTGAAGCGCGCCATGGAGGCCTGACGATGGGTCGATACGTGTTCAAGCTTCCCGATGTCGGCGAAGGCACGGCGGAAGCGGAGATCGTGGCCTGGCACGTCAAGGTCGGCGACGATATCCACGAAGACCAGAACATGGTCGATGTGATGACGGACAAGGCGACGGTGGAGATGACCTCGCCGGTCACCGGCAAGGTCGTGGCGCTGCACGGCGAGCCGGGCCAGATGGCGTCGGTCGGATCGCCCCTGGTCGAACTCGAAGTCGAAGGCGCGGGAAACGCCAAGGCCAACGGCCAAGCGGCACCGGAGAAGAAGGTTGAGGCTCCGGCAAAGCCGGTCGCCACGCCGGCGCCGAAGCCGGAGAAGGTTGCCGCGAAACCCGTGGCGCGTGCGGCGGTGCATCCCGCGACCTTCGTGCTGGAGGAAGGCGACAGGCCGCTCGCGGCGCCGGCGGTGCGCCAGCGGGCGCGCGATCGCGGCGTCGATCTGCGGCTGGTGCCGGGCACCGGACCCGCCGGCCGCATCACCCATGAAGACCTCGACGCCTATATCGCCGCTGGCGGGCGCGTCGCGGCGCGCGGTGGCGGCACGTCCTATGCGCCGCGCGAAGGCGTCGAGGAGGTGAAGGTGATCGGCCTGCGCCGCCGCATCGCCGAAAGCATGCAGAATTCCAAACGGCGCATTCCGCATTTCGCCTATGTCGAGGAAATCGACATGACGGAGCTGGAAGACCTGCGGGCGCATCTGAACAAGACCAGGCGCGACGACCAGCCCAAGCTGAACGTGCTGCCCTTCCTGATGCGGGCGCTGGTGAAGGTGCTGCCGGCCTATCCGCAGATCAATGCGCGGTTCGACGACGAGGCCGGCGTGGTGCACCGCCATGCCGCGGTCCATATCGGCATCGCGACGCAGACTGCGAACGGGCTGATCGTGCCGGTGGTGCGCCATGCCGAGGCCCGCGATGTGTGGGACAGCGCGCTCGAAGTCGCGCGCGTCTCGGCGGCGGCGCGCGAGAACAAGGCGTCGAAGGAGGATCTCACCGGCTCGACCATCACCATCACCAGCCTGGGCGCGCTGGGCGGGGTGGCGACCACGCCGGTCATCAACTATCCGGAGGTCGGCATCATCGGGCCGAATGCGATCGTCGAGCGTCCCGTCGTGCGCGGCGGCCAGATCGTGGTGCGCAAGATGATGAACCTGTCGTCGTCCTTCGACCATCGCGTGGTCGACGGCTACGATGCGGCGGAGTTCATCCAGAAGATCAAGGCGCTGCTGGAACATCCCGCCACGCTGTTCATGGACTAAGCGAATAGCGAGTGGCGAGTAGCGAATAGGGTCGCCTGCCACTCGCTATTCGCTATTCGCTATTCGCTCTCGAAAGAACGATTGCCATGTCGGAACGCATCAACACCAAGGTCCTCATCGTGGGCGGCGGGCCGGGCGGCTATGTCGCCGGCATCCGCTGCGGCCAGCTCGGTCTCGAGACCGTGCTGGTGGAGGCGGAACGGCTGGGCGGGACGTGCCTCAATGTCGGCTGCATTCCGTCCAAGGCGATCATCCATGTCGCGGGCGAATTCGAAACGATGGCGCATGCCGCGAAGGCGCCGCTGAACGGCATCTCGCTGTCCGCCGCGCCGAAGATCGATTTCGCCGAGACGGTGAAGTGGAAAGACGGCGTCGTGAAGCGGCTGAACACCGGCGTGGCGGGGCTGCTCAAGCGCGCCAAGGTGCGGGTGGTCGAGGGCTGGGCGGTGTTTTCGGACGCCAAGACCTGCACGGTGAAGACGAAGGACGGCGAGGTCACGATCGCGGCGGAGCACGTCATCCTCGCCAACGGCTCGGTGCCGGTGGAGCTGCCCTTCCTGCCGTTCGGCGGCAAGGTGATCTCCTCCACCGGGGCGCTGGCGCTGCCGGTGCTGCCGAAGCGGCTCGCGGTGGTCGGCGCGGGCTATATCGGGCTGGAGCTGGGGATCGCGTTCCGCAAGCTGGGCGTGGAGGTCACGGTGGTCGAGGCGCTGGACCGCATCCTGCCGCTCTATGATGCGCAGCTCGTCGCGCCGGTCGCCAAATGGCTGGAGAAGAACGGCGTCGCGCTGCATCTGGGCGCCAAGGCGAAGGGGCTCGGCAAGGACGGGCTTGCGGCCGAGCTGAAGGACGGCAGCACGGTCGACATCGCGGCGGACAACATCCTGGTGACGGTGGGGCGCAAGCCCGCGACCGAGGGCTGGGGGCTGGAGAACATGGCGGTCGACATGGACGGCCGCTTCGTGAAGGTGGACGACCAGTGCCGCACGGCGATGAAGAATGTCTGGGCGGTGGGCGACCTCGTCGGCGAGCCGATGCTGGAGCACAAGGCCGCCACGCAGGGCGAGATGGTCGCCGAGATCATCGCCGGGCATAAGCGACGCTTCGATCCCATGACCATCGCGGCGGTGTGCTTCACCGAGCCCGAGATCGTCAGCGCCGGCATGAGCCCGCACGAGGCCGAGGGCGAGGACGTCATCACCGCCGTGTTCCCGTTCATGGCGAACGGGCGGGCGCTGTCGATGGACGGCGGCGACAATGGCGGCTTCGTGCGCATCCTGGCGCGCAAGTCCGATCATCGCGTGCTGGGCATCCAGGCGGTCGGCGCGCATGTCAGCGAACTGTCGAACGAATTCTCGCTCGCGCTGGAAATGGGCGCGGTGCTGGAGGACATTGCCGGGACGATCCATGTCCATCCGACGCTGGGCGAGGCGTTCCACGAATCCGCCCTGCGCGCGCTCGGTCACGCCATCCACATCTGAAAGCAGCGAGCCATGACCGAGATGTTGGAAAGAGCCGGCCTCCGCGTCGCCGCAACGCTCGTGCGGCTGATCGAGGACGATGTCCTGCCGCCGACCGGCCTCGCGCCGGACGGGTTCTGGGCGGGCGTCGCGACGATCTTCGCGCGCTTTGCGCCGCTGAACCGGCGGCTTCTTGCCAAGCGCGATGAGATGCAGAAGACGATAGACGCTTGGCATGAAGAGCGTCGCTACCAACCCTTTGATGCGGCGGCGTATCAGACTTTCCTGCGCGGCATCGGCTATCTGGTCGAGGAGCCCAAGCCGTTCGCCATCACCTCGACCAAGGTCGACGACGAGGTGGCGCGGCTGGCGGGGCCGCAACTGGTCGTGCCGGTGCTGAACGCGCGCTTCCTGCTCAACGCCGTCAATGCGCGCTGGGGCAGTCTCTACGATGCGCTGTATGGGACCGACGCCCTTCCGGGTAACGGCAAATCCGGCGGTTACGATCCGGAGCGCGGCGCGCTTGTGATCGCGCGGGCCAAGGCGTTCCTAGACGAGGCCGCGCCGCTCGCGACGGGCAGCCATGCCGATGCGACGGGCTATGCCGTCGAAAACGGTGCGCTGCGGCCCGCGCTGAAGGAGCCCGCGGCTCTGGCCGGCTATATCGGCGATCCGGCGAACCCGGCGTCCATCCTCTTGAAGCACAACGGCCTGCATATCGAATTGCTGCTCGATCGCGCGCATCCCATCGGCAAGACCGACCGCGCGGGCGTGGCGGACGTGGTTCTGGAATCGGCGCTGACGACCATCGTCGACCTGGAGGATTCCATCGCGGCGGTCGACGCCGAGGACAAAGTCGCCGCCTATGCCAATTGGCTGGGCGTGATGCGCGGCGATCTGGAAGCGAGCTTCGACAAGGGCGGACGGGCCATGACCCGCGCGCTGCATCCCGACCGGATCTTCGCGGCGCCCGGTGGCGGGACGATCACCCTGCCCGGCCGCGCGCTGCTGTTCGTGCGCAATGTCGGCCATCTGATGACCACGCCGGCGGTGCTGCTGGCCGATGGCGGCGAGGCCCCGGAAGGCATCCTGGACGCTATCGTCACCAGCCTGATCGGGCTGTACGACATCAAAGACCTCGGCCGTCACCGGAGCAGCCGTGCCGGTTCGGTCTATATCGTCAAGCCGAAGATGCACGGACCGGAAGAAGCCGCGTTCACGAACGATCTGTTCGATGCCGTCGAGGACTTGCTGGGGCTCGCGCGCCATACGGTGAAAGTCGGCGTGATGGACGAGGAGCGGCGGACGTCGGCGAACCTCGCCGCCTGCATCGAAGCGGTCAAAGGCCGGCTCGTCTTCATCAACACCGGCTTCCTCGACCGCACGGGTGACGAAATCCATACGTCGATGCGCGCCGGCGCGATGGTGCGCAAGGGTCAGATGCGCGGCGAGACCTGGATCAAGGCCTATGAGGACCGCAATGTGCGGATCGGGCTGGCCTGCGGCCTCGCGGGCAAGGCGCAGATCGGCAAGGGCATGTGGGCGGCGCCGGACCGCATGGCCGAGATGCTGGAGCAGAAGATCGGCCATCCCCGCGCCGGCGCGAACACCGCCTGGGTGCCGAGCCCGACGGCGGCGACGCTGCATGCGCTGCACTATCACCAGGTCGACGTGTTCGGACGGCAGAGGGAGATCGCCGGCGAGGCCGTTCCGCCGCTCGATGACTTGTTGAAAATTCCCGTAGCGCCGGGGCGCAACCGGTCGCCGGGAGAGATCCGCGAGGAGCTCGACAACAACGCTCAGGGAATCCTCGGCTATGTCGTGCGCTGGGTGGACCAGGGGATCGGCTGCTCCAAGGTGCCGGATATCCACGATGTGGGACTGATGGAGGATCGCGCGACGCTGCGCATCTCGTCCCAGCACATGGCGAACTGGCTCCTGCACGGCGTGTGCACGGCCGACGAGGTCGAGGAGGCGCTGAGGCGCATGGCGGGCAAAGTCGACGCGCAGAATGCCGGCGATCCGGCCTATCGGCCGATGGCGGGGAATGAGAGCGAGAGTCTCGCCTTTCAGGCCGCGCGCGCGCTCGTGTTCGAAGGCGTCGAGCAGCCCAATGGCTATACCGAGCCGCTGTTGCACGCCTTCCGCGCGCGGGCGAAGGCAGGGGGCGGTCAGCATCGCTCCGGTTTGGATTGAATCGTGGGAAACCAGTCGTCATCGCCCGCTTCATGCGGGCGATCCAATTTGGCCGCCGAAAGAAAATTGGGTCGCCCGGACAAGCTGGACGACGACGAATTTCTTATCGATTTGATCCAAACGAAGGTGGTGCCAAGTTAGCCAGGCATCCGAATGACCGGCTTGATCGTCTTGCCGCTTTCGCTGTCGCGGGCGGCCTGGTTGATGTCGGCCAGCTCGTAGACCTTCACCAGCTTCTCAAACGGGAAGCGGCCCTGGCGGTGCAGCTCGATCAGCGCCGGGATGAACCGGTCCGGCACCGCGTCGCCTTCGAGGATGCCGCGCAGGGTGCGCCCGCCGGTCATCAGCCATCCGAGATCGACCGCCGTGGTCGCGCCCGGCGCGGCGCCGCCGACGAAGCCGCAGGTGCCGCGATGGGCCAGGACCTGCATCGCCATGGGCATGACCTTGTCCGTGCCCGTGGCATCCAGCGCGAAGTCCACGCCCTTTCCCGAGGTCGCCGCCATGACCCGCTCGACCCGATCCGGCGCGTGGCCGTTCACGACATCGGTCGCGCCGAGCTCGCGCGCCAGCTCGAGCCGGCTGTCGACCAGATCGACCGCGACGATCGTCGTGGCGCCGACGATCTTCGCGGCCATGATCGCCGCCATGCCGACCGCGCCGGCGCCGAACACGGCCAGGCTCTGGCCGACGCCGACCTTGAGCGCGTTGATCACCGCGCCGGCACCGGTCGGCAGGCCGCAGCCGAACGGCCCCAGCAATTCGAGTGGTGCGTCGTTGGGGACCTTGATCGCATTGCGCTCGCTCGCCAGGGCATAGGTCGCGAAGGACGACTGGCCGAAGAAATGGTCGTGGACGGGGCCGTGCGCATCCTGCGTCGCGGTCGAGCCGTCCTCGCGCGCGCCGCCGAAGCAGAGCGGCATGATCGACTCGCAATAGCTGGGCTCGCCGCGCAGGCATCGCGAACAATGGCCGCAGAACATGAAGGTGAGGACCACATGGTCGCCCGGCCGAAGCGTGCGAACGGCCGAGCCGACCCGCTCGACCACGCCGGCGCCTTCATGGCCCAGAACCATCGGATGCGGCATCTGCGCCGTGTCCTTGGCCATCAGATCGGTGTGGCACATGCCGGCGGCGACGATGCGCACCAGCACCTCGTCCGGCCGCGGCGGTTCGAGCGTCAACTGCTCGATGCTGAAGGGCTCGTTGGGCCGGCGCGCCACTGCCGCGGTAATGCCGAGAAGATCGCCGTCCATGAACCTACCTCTACGAGATCGCTGACCTTGGAAGGCGTCTTGCGGGCGGAAAGTCAAGACCGCGCAACGCCGATCGGCGAACGACGCAGCGCATTTTAGCGCTTCCGCGCGCGTCTCATCCAAAGCCTGACGGCGGGCGTGGCGCGGCGGCGGCGGGCGTTATTTGCTCTTGCTGGGATAGGCGAAGGTCCAATGGGCCGTGATCGGCTTCCACCAGACGGGCACGCCGGTCGCCTTGTCGATATGGCGGCGGAAGCCGTTGGCGGAGGGCGGCAGGATTTCATAGGTCAGCCGATAGGTCCCGGGTCCCGACATCGCGACGTTGTTCGCGTAGTGCGGACCGTCGCCCGCCGTCATCGGCGCGAGCGTGCCGGTTTTCTTGAACGCGGTGCCATCCTTGGTCAGCGTGTAGCGGATCGTGAGATAGGGAATCCACGCATCCTCGGCGAAGCCATGCGTCTCGCCGGCGGTCGCATGGACGTCCGCCTCGAGATGCACCGTATTCGGTCCCATTTCGCCGCCGGGCGGCATGCGGTCCATCTCGATGCCGACCAGGTAGTTCGGAACGATCTGCAGGCCGTCCTTCACGACCGGCTCGCCGATATAGAATTCGGCGGCCCGCGCCGCGGAGGCGAGACCGGCGGCGCCGGCCAGAAGTCCCATCGAAACGGCGATTGCCCTGCGCATGTCTTGCTCCCGTGGTGGATGCGAAAGATATCGGCGCCGCCCCCAGCTACGGCTCCGGCGTGCCGCTACCCGTAACCGTCGCTATTGCAATTCACTCTCACTAGCAATATTGAATCCTCTAGTTGCGATTAATTCGCAAATACAATGGAGGTCCGGCGTTCGGATGGGAACCCACCGGCGTCTGCAATTTCAGCGCGGCCGCGCCGTCGTCGGCGGTGTCCGCGGCGCTTTTCCAGGAAAGGTCCATCATGACGGTCATGCCCTTCGAAGCTCACGTGCCGCAAAGGGTCTATCTGGACAACGAGCCGCTCGCGCGCCTTCACACTTCCGAGCTCCTGCTTGTCACGACGCTGCGCCTGTTCGCGGCGGCGCACTGCCATCCCGACAGCGGAATCGACTGGCGCGGCGGCCTCGCGGCCAGCGGCGCCGGCTGCTGCGCCGTGCCGGCCTTCGACGCCCTGTTCGGAATCGTCGCCGCCACGGCGCGCCGCAGCCTCGATGTGCGCTGTCGGCATTGCCCATCCCTCAGCCATGACGAAGGACGCCTGTTGCAGCTCGTGAGCCTCCTGCAGCACGGCCGCGCCTGGGAGGCGCGCGACGTTCTCGCCGGCTGGCTTGCGCCGGCGGCGGTGCGCCTCGCGGTTTTTCCGGCGAAGGGCCTGGCGGCGGCGCTGGCCAGGGCCGATCTCGTCGTGCCGCTGCGCCATCGCATGACAGGCGCCGCCGGGCGCCGGGCGGAGCCGACCCATCGCGGCTCGATCATGGTTCACTAGACGACGATCCGGACGGGGAAGAGACGATGACCGATCACGAACTGCGTTCCGAAGCGGATCTGCGGACGACCTATGCCGAACCGTCGCAAGGGGCGCGCGACAAGGCGCTCGACCATGTCGACGTCCATGCGCGGGCTTTCATCGCGCTGTCGCCGTTCTTCTGCATCGGCTCCAGCCGGCCGGACGATCTCGCCGACGTATCGCCCCGCGGCGGCGAGCCCGGCTTCGTCCATGTGCTCGACGCCAAGCGCCTCGCCTTTCCGGACAGGCCCGGCAACAACCGGCTCGACACGCTCACCAACATCGTGCGCGCGCCGGCGGTGGGCCTGCTGTTCTTCATCCCCGGCTTCGACGAGATGCTGCGGATCAACGGACTGGCGACCGTTTCGACCGCGGAAGACCTCATGGCGCGCTTCGTCGTCGAGGGGAAGCGGCCGCGCTCCGTCGTGGTCGTCGCGGTGCGGGAGTCCTATCTGCACTGCACCAAGGCGCTGCGCCGGTCCGATTTGTGGAATCCGGGCAAGCGCGTGCCGCGCTCCGCACTGCCGAGCTTCGGCCAGATGGTCAAGGACCAGTTGAAGTCGATCGTCCCCGCGAAGATCATCGATTTCGCCCTGGACCAGGACGCCAGGAAAAATCTGTATTGAGTTCCAGCCGGAACTTGGTCACCGGCCATCAGGCCATGGCAATGGAATTCGCGCCGTTTACTGGATTTCATCCCACGTATTCGTGGAACTTCCGGCGTCAATATTGAACAGTTCCGATAGCTGTATTTCTACCTATGAATTTTGTTTGTCGATTTCCTTGCGAAAAAGTATTTCATTAACGGTTGCATGCGCATTCATGTGCACTGACAGGTTGCATTGAGCAGAAAACCGGTTTTGCGAGCTGCATCGCCAGACGGCCTGTCGTCATCCAAAGGATATCCATCCGATGCGTTTTGCAAATCTTCTGCCTGCCGGGCACAGATCGTTGCGCGTTTGCGGCGCCTTCGTTCTTCTCGCCGCCGGCGGCGCGACACAAGGTCAAGCCGCGACGGCGACGGGCACCTTCGCCGTGACGGCCACCGTCCTGTCCGGGTGCGCCGTGACCGCGACCGATCTGATCTTCGGCAATTATTCCAGCGTTGCCGCCACGCCCACCGACGCGTCGAGCACAGTGACGGCGATCTGCACCGCCGGCGTCGCCTACACGATCGCGGCCGACGCGGGCACGGGCATCGGCGCGACGGTCGCGGCGCGGTCGATGACCGGCCTCGTGACCGGCGGCACGCTCAACTATATGATGTACTCGAACGCGGGTCGCACGACCTTGTGGGGCGACGGCACGCTGGCGACCAGCACGGTCGGCGGCACGGCGGCGCTCGTGCCGCAGAACTACACGATCTACGGCCGCGCGCCGGCGCTGCAGCATCCCGCGGCCGGCCTCTATGCCGATCTCGTTACCGTCACGCTGACGTACTGAGGCCGTCGCCATGCGCGCACTGATCGGTCTTCTGGTGGCGGGCACGGTCGGGCTGGGAGCGCTGGGCTCCGGCCCGGCCGCGGCGGGTGCTTTCGAAATCGCCCCGACGACGATCGATCTGGCGCCGGGGGCCGACCGGGCGGTCTTCTACGTCACCAACCACGGATCGCAGCCGATCGTCGTCCAGGTCCAGGGCTTCGACTGGCGGCAGACCGACAGGGGCGAACAACTCGACAGAAGCGATGCGCTGACCATCAGTCCGCCCATGGTGCGTCTGATCCCGGAACGGCGCCAGACCATCCGTCTGGCGATCGGGCCGGGAGCCGCGCCGGACGAGCGAAGCTTCCGCCTCGTCGTCAGCGAACTTCCCGATCCGCAGATTTCCGCTCCGCAGGGCGTCCGCGTGCTGCTGCAATTGAGCGTTCCCATCTTCGTCGCAAGCCCGCATCCGACTCCGGCCCGCCTTGCCTGGAGCGCCGTGCCGAGCCCCGGCGGTTTTTCGCTCGCGGCCCGCAACAGCGGCACGCGCCACGCCAAGCTCATGAACATGGTTCTCACGACCGCCGGCGGCGCGAAGGTCGCCGTGGCGCCGGACACGATCTCCTACATCCTTGCCGGCGTTTCGCGCCGCTGGACGGTGGCGCTGCCGGGGCTGAAAGCCGGTGAAACGCTGCGGCTCACCGGGCTCGACGACAGCGACAGCACGGCGATCGGTACGTCGATCATCGTCGCTCCGTGACACGCGCGGCCCTCGCGGCGGCCCTGGCATATTCATATCTGGCCGGCGCGGCGGCGGCGGCAAGCGGCGGCGAACGGCTCGTTTTGGAGCTGTGGGTCAATGGCCATTCCAGCCATGTGATCGCCAAGGTCATCGACCGCGACGGAGCGATCCTCGTCGACGCGGTCGATCTTGCCGCGGCGGGCATCAAGGCAGGCCCCGCCGAAACGGATGCCGACGGGCTCGTCGCCCTTGCCGCGCTCGACGGCGTGCAGGCGCAGCTCCAGGGCGCGGAGCAGCAGCTCCAGCTCACCGCGGACGAGCGCCGCCTCGCGCCGCAGACCTTCGATCTGCGCGCGCCGCCGACGGCGCAAGCGACCACCGCCGGCATCGGATTCATCGGCCAATACGATCTGGCGGCCACCGTCGACGATTTCGGCCATGCCGGCGACACGGCGAGTCTCGGCGCCGCCCTGGCGGGCACCGTCTTCACGCCGTACGGGACACTGACCGCGAACGGCTTCTCCCAAATCCAGTCGGGAAGTTCGCGCTTCACGCGACTCGATACGACCGCGGAGTTCGACCAGCAGGAATCGATGCGGCACTGGCTGGTGGGAGACGCGATCTCCGGCGGCCTGAACTGGTCGCGCTCGGTGCGTTTCGCGGGCCTGCAGATCGCCACCGACTTCGCGCTCCGGCCCGATCTCGCGACCCTGCCCCTGCCGAGTTTCTTCGGCCAGTCGGCGGTCCCCGCGACGGTGGACGTGTTCGTCAATTCGGCGCGGGTGTTCGAGACGGAGCTGGCACCCGGCCCGTTCCAGATCGACAATCTTCCCGTCATCACCGGCGCCGGCCAGGCGAGCATCGTGGTACGCGACGTGCTGGGGCGGGAGACCACGGCGGTGCTGCCGTTCTTCGCGACCAATGCGCTGCTCCGCCCGGGGCTTTCCTCCTACGATCTCGATATCGGGTTCCTGCGCCAGAATTACGGAATACGCAGTTTCGACTACGACCAGGCGGCGATGACCGGGACCTATCGGGTCGGCGTCGCCGACTGGCTGACGCTCGAGACGCATGGCGAGGCGACCCTGGACGTGCAGCTCGCGGGCGGCGGCGCGGCCTTCTCGCTCGGCCCTTACGGCGCGATGCAGATCGCCGCCGCGGCCAGCCATAGCGACCGTGCCGGCATCCGCAGCACCGGCGCGCTCTATTCGGTGTCGCTCGACACCCAGTCCTATCCGGTCGGGTTCTTCGCCTCGCTCAACGCCACCTCCGGCACCTATGAGGACATCGCGACCATCGGCGGCGTCGCGCCGCCCAGACTGCAGGTGCAGCTCGGCGCGAATCTCAATCTCGCCCGCTACGGCTCTTTCGCGGCGTCCTGGATCGAAACCCGGCGCGAGCGGCGCGACACGACGCGGCTCGCCTCCGCATCCTACACCTTGTCCTTCGCCGACCGCTGGTATGTCGGCACGACCGGCTTCTACGATTATACCAACCGGGTGTGGACCGCCGAGGCGTTTCTCAGCGTCTCGCTCGACGACGGCCTCATCGCGGATGCCTCGGCGCGCGCCGGACGCCACGCCAATGAGGAAGAGGTCGGCCTCGCCCGATCGGTCAATCCCGACGGCGGCTTCGGCTATCGCGTCTCCGCCTCGACCGGCGACACCACCATCGCGCGGGCGGGAGCAACCTGGATCGGCCCGCATGGCAGTCTCGATGCCGACGTCACGTCGCGGGACGGCGCCGTGGCGGGGCGGGTGCTGGCCTCCGGCGCGGTCGTGGCGATGGACGGTTCGGTCTACGCGACGCAGATCCCGAACGGCGCGGTGGCGCTGGTGCACACGGGCCAGGAGAACGCCCGCATCTTCCGCGAGAACCGGCAGGTCGCGACGGCCGATTCGGACGGCGATGCGCTGCTCACCGGGCTGGTGCCCTATACCGAGAACCGGATCGCCATCGACCCGCGCGACTACGACCTTGCGACGATCATCGACACCACGGACGAGATCGTGGTGCCGCGGCGCATGGGTGGCGTGATCGTCGATCTGGCGCCGCGTTCGCACAGTCCGGCCATCGTCATCCTGCATCTGCGCGACGGAAATCCTCCGCCGCCCGGTTCGCGCGTCGCGCTGAGCGACGGCGGCGACCCCCTGGTCGTGGGTCGCGGCGGCGAGATCTTCATCGCGGATTTTCGCCGCGCCCTGAAGGGGACCGTGGAGTACGGCGAACGATCCTGCCGTTTCGAGGTGCAGCCGCCGCCGGGTTCCCCGAACGACAGCATTCCCCGGCTGGGACCGGTTCTTTGCGCAAGGGACGAATCGCCATGACAATCGGTGCGCGTATGTTCGGCTATCTTCTCGGCGCCACCCTGCTCGCGGCGCCGATGCCGGCCGCGGCGGCGGCTTGCGGCACCGGGCTCAATCCGATCCTGGTGCTGGCCACGGGGGTGTCGTTCGGACTGTATTCGCCGGGCGCCGCGGCCGCCACGCCGTCCAACGGAACCGTCACCGTCACCTGCACGGTCGTGCTGGCCTCGACCTTGCCGAGTTTCACGATCGCGCTGTCCGCCGGCACGAACGGCACGTTCAACCAGCGGAAGATGGCCTTCGGCGCCGCGCGCCTCAACTACAATCTCTACACGACCGCGTCGCTCGGCACGATCTGGGGCGACGGCACCACGCCGACGGCAACGCAAGCCTATGCCGCCAGCACCGGGCTCTCCCTGACGACGTTCACCGCCTATGGCAGCCTCGCCGCTCGCCAGTTCGCGACGCCCGGCCTTTATACGGACGGCATCACGGTGACGGTGACCTACTGACCTATCCGGCGTTGCGCCGGGGCTTGGCCTGCGCCGCGCCGAGAAATCCGAAGCGCGTGCCGAATTCCCGCGCGGTCATCGGACGGCCGAACAGATAGCCCTGCCCTTCCTCGCACCCCTTCTTGCGCAGCCGCGCGAGCTGCTCCTCGGTCTCGACGCCTTCGGCGATCACCTCGCATCCGAAGCTGCGCCCGAGATAGAGGATGGCGCGCACGATCGCGGCGTCGGTCGGGGATTCGCACATGCCCCGCACGAAGGACTGATCGACCTTGAGCCGGTTCAAGGGATAGCGCTTGAGCATGCTGAGCGAGGCGTATCCCGTGCCGTAGTCGTCGAAGGCGATGCCGACTCCCTCGGCATGAAGCTCGCGCAAGGGACCGATCATCTCGTCGTCATGCCGCAGGATGATGTTCTCGGTGATCTCCAGTTCCAGCGCGGCCGGCGGCAGTTCGGCCTCGGCCAGGGCGGCGCGCACCTTGCGGGCCAGATCGCTGGTGCGGAACTGGCCGCCGAAAAGATTGACGCCTATGCGGAACGAGGACGCGCCGTTGCCGCGCCATTCGGCGGCCTGCTTGCATGCCATGCGGATGGCCCAATCGCCGATCTGCGCGGCCAGCGGGCTCGTTTCCAGCGCGGGAAGGAAGGCGCCCGGCGCGATGATCCCCTTCTCGGGATGCCGCCAGCGCAGCAGCGCCTCCGCGCCGACCAGCGTCCGGTCGGAAAGGCGGACCTGCGGCTGGTAGAACAGCTCGAACTCGCCCTCCTGATAGGCGCGGCGCAATTCGCCCTGATAGGCGTGGCGCAGGGACGCCGCGTGACGCAGCGCCGGGGTGAAGAAGCGCCGGCAGTGACGGCCCTCCGCCTTGGCCTGGTAGAGCGCCAGATCCGCGTTCGACAGCAATTCGTCGCCGCGCGAACCGTGGGCGGGGAAAATCGCGATCCCGACGCTCGCGCCGATCTGGACCGGCTGGCCCTCGATCGTCACGAGCCGCGAAACGCTCTCGATCGCCGCGTCTGCGATCTCCGACGCCCGGAAGGGATCGCCCATGGCGGGAATGAGGATCGCGAACTCGTCGCCGCCCATGCGGGCGACAGTGTCGTCGGGGCGCACGCTCGACAGCAGGCGCTGGGCGACGTCGATGAGCACTGCGTCGCCGGCCGAATGGCCCAGGCTATCGTTGACGTCCTTGAAGCCGTCGAGATCGACGAGCATGACGCAGGCCGACTCCTCGGTCTGAAGCACCTGCTCGATACGGCTCTTGAACAGCATCCGGTTCGGCAATTGCGTGAGCGGGTCCAGATGCGCCAAGCGGAACAGCCGCACCTCGTTGGCGCGGCGCTCGGTGACGTCGCGCAGGATCGCGCCGAAGCTGGTGCGCCCCGCCTCGCGCCAGGTCGACACGGAGAGCTCGACGGGGACCGTCGTGCCGTCCTTGCGGTGCATGTCGAGCTCCGCGGTGCGGCCTTCCACGAGCGATTCGACGGTCGCCGCCAGATAGCGGAGCCTGTTCAATATGCGGTCCGGCGCGATCTTGTCGATCGTCTCGCCGGCGATCTCGGCGGCGGAATATCCCAGAAGCCGCTCCGCCGCGACGTTCCAGAAGGTCACGCGGCCGGCATAGTCGGCGCAGATGATGGCGTCGGGCGAGGTGGCGGCGATGTTCTCGAAGCGGTTCTGGCTCTCGCGCCGCGCCAGCTCCAGCCGGCGCATCTCAAGCTTGTCCAGCACAAGCGCCGCGAGGTCGGTCAGATTGCGACGCTCGGAATCGCCGAAACTCCCATGCGGCTTCGTATCGATGATGCAGAGCGTGCCGATCTTCGCGCCCGAGGGCGCCCGGAGCGGCGCGCCTGCGTAGAAACGGATATGCGGCGCGCCGGTGACCAGCGGGTTCTCCCGGAAGCGGTCGTCCCGCGTCGCGTCCGGCACGACCATGATGTCGTCGCCGCGAATGGCATGGGCGCAGAACGAGACGTCGCGCGACGTCTCGCAGACATCGAGCCCGACGCGTGCCGCGAAGATCTGCCGCTCTGCCTCAACGAGGGAGACGAGCGCGATCGGCACGTCGAAGACGTGCGCCGCGAGCTGCACGAGGCGTTCGAATCCCGGTTCGGCCAGCGCTTCGTCGACGCCATATTCGCTCAATGCCGCAAGACGGCGATCTTCATCTTCACGATGCAGGGACATAGGGTTGGACCTCGTTTAGAGGTACCACCCTAGGTTCTTCAGGCTAACGCGCCGTTAGCGTTTGCGCCCCGCACGCCGCAGCACACCCACGCGGCTGACGGGAACTTTGTGCAAGCGTTTGCATTTCAGCTAGGCGGGAACTCTCGGGGGCAAGTCTGTGACCGGTCAACGTTCCACCGATGCCCGACCCCGCTGGGCAGCGGCGGGCGCTCTCGGTGCGAGGATCGCGGCGCACCCATGGACGCGCACACCGCTGGGCGCCATCGAAACCTGGCCCGTCGAGCTCAAAACGCTGGTCGAGCTCATGCTGGATTCCCGCCAGCCGATGTTCATCGCCTGGGGCTCGGAGCGGACCTGGTTCTACAACGACGCCTTCATCCCGATCGCGGGGCGCAAGCATCCCGATTGTCTCGGCATGCCCGCCAGCGCGGTCTGGGCCGAAGCATGGACGGATCTGGAGCCGCTGTTCGACCAGGTTTGGGCCGGGCAGCCCGTTCATATGGACGACATCTCGCTGGCCCTGGACCGGCGCGGCAAGCCGGAGGAGGCGCATTTCGCCTTTTCGTATACGCCGGCGCGGCGGGAGGACGGAACCGTCGCGGGATTGTTCGGCGCCTGCATGGAAATCACCGATCAGGTCATCGCCAACCGGCTCCTGACATCGGAGCAGCAGAGGCTGTCCCGCCTGTTCGAGCAGGCGCCGACCTTCATGGCCATGCTGCGCGGGCCCGACCATGTCTTCGAGCTGGCCAATCCGCGCTATCTGGAACTCGTGGGGCACCGCCCCGTGATCGGGCGCACCCTCGCCGAGGCTCTGCCCGATGCGGTCGCGCAGGGCTATCTGGACATCCTCGACGGCGTCTTTCGCGAGGGAAAGGTCTACTCGGCGGTCGGCTCCAAATATCTGCGACAGGACAGGCCGGCCGGGCCGATCGACGAACGCTATGTCGACTTCGTCTATCAGCCCATCCTGGACGGCCAGGGCGCGGTGATCGGCATCTTCGTGCAAGGCGTCGACGTGACCGAGCGCAAGAAGATGGAGATCGCGCTCCAGGCCGCGAACGAAACGCTCGAGCGCCGGGTCGCGGACCGCACGGCGGACCTGAGGAACATCCAGACCTTCTACCTGCACTCGTCCGAGTGCCATGCGACGCTGGCGCTGCGCGAGGACGGCCGGTTCGAGTATGACGAGATCAATCCCGCCACGCTGCGCCTCTACGCCAGGTCGCGCGAAGAGGTGATCGGCCGGACCGTCGACGAGATCCTGGGCCCGGACGCCGCCGCAATCCTGAATGCGCACCTCGCGAAAGCGCTGAAGCACGACGTGCCTTATCGATATTCCAGAGCGCAGGGCGATTCCACAATCGAGGCGGTCGTGACGCCGATCCCGGCCGAGCCCGGCCAGAAGCCGCGCCTTGCGGTCACGGCGCGGGACATCACCGAGCGCCAGAACCTCGAAGAGCAGTTGCGCCAGGCGCAGAAGATGGAAGCGGTCGGCCAACTGACCGGCGGCCTGGCGCATGATTTCAACAACCTCCTGCAAGGCATCACCGGCGCGCTGGACCGCGCCCGGCACCGCATCGCCGACGGCCGCGCCGGCGACGCGGACCGCTTCCTGAACGCCGCGCTGGAATCCGCCAACCGCGCGGCGGCGCTCACCCACCGCCTGTTGGCGTTCTCGCGGCGCCAGACGCTCGATCCCCGGCCGACCGACGTGAACCGGCTCATCGCCGGCATGGAGGATCTCGTCCGCCGCTCGGTCGGCCCCAATATCGCGGTCGAGGTGGTGGGCGCGGGCGGGCTGTGGCCGACGCGGGTCGATGCGCCGCAGCTCGAGAGCGCGCTCCTCAATCTGTGCATCAATGCGCGCGACGCGATGCCGAACGGCGGCAAGCTGATCATCGAGACCGCCAACCGATGGCTCGACGAGCGCGCGGCGGCGGAGCGCGAACTGCCGCCGGGACAATATATTTCGCTGTGCGTCTCCGATACCGGCACGGGCATGACGCCGGAGGTGGCGGCCCGCGCCTTCGATCCGTTCTACACGACCAAGCCGCTGGGCCAGGGCACGGGACTGGGGCTGTCCATGATCTACGGCTTCGCCCGCCAATCGGGCGGGCAGGTCCGCATCTACACCGAGGTCGGCAAGGGCACGACCATGTGCCTCTATCTTCCGCGCCATTTCGGAACGGCGGATGCGGACGCCGACGGGACCGCCGAGCGGACCCATCCCGGCGCGGGCGAAACCATCCTCGTGGTCGACGACGAACCGACGGTGCGGATGCTGGCGACCGAAGTCCTGACGGAGAGCGGCTATGAGGTGCTCGAGGCATGCGACGCCGCGGCGGCGCTCAAGATCCTGAAGGCCCGGCCCCGCATTGCGCTGCTGATCACCGATGTCGGGCTGCCCGGCGGCATGAACGGGAGCGAACTGGCCGAGGCGGCGCGCGCCGCGCGCAAGGACTTCAAGGTGCTCTTCATCACCGGCTATGCGGAAAACGCCAGCGTCGCCAGCGGCCGGCTGGGGCATGGGATGGAAGTGCTCACCAAGCCTTTCGCGATGTCGGCGCTCACCAACAAAGTCCGCAAAATGCTCGACGCATGAGGTTCGTGGGAGCGCGCTTACGCTTCGAATCATGGCATGTGCCGGAAAGCATATAATGCACCTGTCGGCGCCGTTCGCGGCGACGGCACGAACCATCCACGCTATTCTCAAGAGGGAAAATACCATGACCAATTCGCAGTCTTCTTCGGCATCGCGCCGCGATCTGCTGGCCGGCGTCGGCGTCGCGACGGCCGTCGCGGTCGCCGCCACGGAGGCCGGGGCCGCGGCGAAACCGCCGGCGAAGGCGCCGCCGGCGCGCGCGCATGAGAGCTATGTCACGACCAAGGACGGCGTCCAGATCTACTACAAGGATTGGGGCTCGGGTCGGCCCATCGTGTTCAGCCATGGTTGGCCGCTGTCGGCGGACGACTGGGACGCGCAGATGATGTTCTTCCTCAATCACGGCTATCGGGTGATCGCGCATGACCGCCGCGGCCATGGCCGCTCGACCCAGGTCGCGAACGGCCACGACATGGACCACTATGCCGACGACCTGCTGGCGGTGGTCGAGCACCTCGACCTGAAGGGCGCGGTGCATGTCGGACACTCCACCGGCGGCGGCGAGGTGACCCGCTACATTGCCCGCCACGGCCAGGCGCGCGTCGCCAAGGGCGTGCTGATCAGCGCCGTGCCGCCGCTGATGGTGAAGACCGACGCCAATCCGGAAGGCCTGCCCAAATCGGTGTTCGACGACTTCCAGGCCCAGGTCGCGACCAATCGCGCGCAGTTCTATCGCGACGTGCCGGCGGGGCCGTTCTACGGCTACAACCGGCCGGGTACGAAGCCGTCGGAGGGCATCATCCAGAACTGGTGGCGCCAGGGCATGATGGGCGGCGCCAAGGCGCATTACGACGGCATCGTCGCCTTCTCGCAGACCGATTTCACCGCCGACCTGAAGAAGATCACCGTGCCGGTGCTGGTGATGCATGGCGACGACGACCAGATCGTGCCTTACGCGGACTCCGCGCCGAAATCCGCCGCGCTCCTGAAGAACGGCACGCTGAAGACCTATCACGGCTTCCCGCACGGGATGCCGACCACCGAAGCGCCGACGATCAACGCCGACCTGCTGGCGTTCATCCAGAGCTGATCGGTTCCAAGACGCCTTGGATCGCCCGCGTCGTGCGGGCGATCCAATCGCGCGCCGGACGTTCACTCCGCCGCGCTGCTGAGCTTTGCTTCGTTCCGGTGCGGCAGGACCCAGTCCTTGCGGATGAAGTGGCAGGTGTAGCCGCTGGGATATTTCACCAGATAGTCCTGGTGCTCCGGCTCGGCCTCCCAGAACGCGCCGGCCGGCTTGACCTCGGTCACGACCTTGCCCGGCCATAGGCCGGAGGCTTCGACATCGGCGATGGTGTCCAGCGCGACGCGCTTCTGCTCGTCGTTGGTGTAGAAGATCGCAGAGCGGTAGCTGCGGCCGCGGTCATTGCCCTGGCGGTCCACGGTCGTGGGATCGTGGATCTGGAAGAAGAATTCCAGGAGCTTGCGATAGCCGATCTTCGCCGGATCGAAGGCGATCTCGACCGCCTCGGCGTGGTCGCCGTGATTGCGGTAGGTCGCGTTCGGGGTGTCGCCGCCGCTGTAGCCGACGCGGGTGGAGATCACGCCGGGATATTTGCGCAGGAGGTCCTGCACGCCCCAAAAGCATCCGCCCGCGAGAATGGCCCGTTCTTCGCTCATTTCTGCCTCCAGTTTTCGGCTGTGAACAGCTTCAGATAGTCGCCATAGCCCTCTTTCTCAAGGTCGGCGAGGGGTACGAAGCGCAGCGCGGCGGAATTGATGCAGTAGCGCAGACCGCCCGCCTCCTCCGGCCCGTCGTCGAAGACATGGCCGAGATGGCTGTCGGCGCCGCCCGAGCGGACTTCGGTGCGCCGCATGCCCAGCGTCGTGTCGGTGCGTTCGACGATCTTGCCGCCCGCGACCGGCTTGGTGAAGCTGGGCCAGCCGCAGCCGCTGTCGAATTTGTCGGCCGACGCGAACAAGGGCTCGCCGGACACGATGTCGACATAGAGGCCAGGGTCCTTGGCGTCCCAGAATGCGTTCTCGAACGGCCGCTCGGTGCCGCTCTGCTGGGTGACGCGGTATTGCTCCGGCGTCAGCCGGGCGATCGCGGCTTCGTCTTTCTTGTAGGCGGACATCGTGTTCTCCTCCGTCAGGCGGCTTTGCGCCCCGCCCGGTCGAGCGTGGCGAATTCGTCGTCGCTCAGACGAATGTCGACCGCCGCCACGTTCTCTTCGAGATGACGGACTTTCGACGTGCCGGGGATGGGCAGCATCACCGGACTGCGCTTCAGCACCCATGCCAGCGCGACCTGGCTGGGCGCCGCCTTGTGCTTCCGCGCGATCGCATCGAGCACCGATCCGGGTTTCGCGAGGCTTCCGGCCGCCAGCGGGAACCAGGGAATGAAACCGATGCCGCGTTTCTCGCAATGGTCGAGCACGGCCTCGCTGCCGCGATCCACCAGGTTGTAACGGTTCTGGACCGTGGCGACCTGGAACACTTTCGAAGCGGCTTCGATGTCGGCGACCGAGACTTCGCTCAGCCCCGCATGCTTGATCAGACCGTCCTTCAGCAGCGACTTGATCGCGCCGAACTGCTCGCCGGCAGGGACCTTGGGATCGATGCGATGCAGCTGCCACAGGCCGATCTGCTCTACGCCGAGCTGCGTGAGGCTCTTATGCGCTTCTTTGATGAGATAGTCGGGCCGGCCGTTCGGCGTCCACACATTCGGGCCGGAGCGTTCCAGACCGGCTTTGGTCGCGATCAGCATGCCTTTGTAGGGGTGCAGCGCCTCATGGATGAGCTTCTCCGACACATCGGGTCCGTAAGAGTCGGCGGTGTCGATGAAGTTCACGCCGAGTTCGGGCAAGCGCTTCAACGTGCGCAGGCATTCGGCGCGGTCGGCGGGCTCACCCCAGATGCCGTCGCCGGTGATGCGCATGGCGCCGAAACCGAGCCGATGGACCTCGACATCGCCGCCGATCTTGAAAGTGCCGGATAAAGCTGCGTCGGCCATGATGGGCTCCTGACTTATGCGTCGGCGGCCCGCCCCTCATAGGCACAACGCTCGCCGCAACTCTCGCGAAGAACCGTGACCCGCACAAGACCCGGAAGGGTAGTTGCGAGCCGATCCCAGATCCAGCGCGCGATGTTTTCCATCGTCGCCGGGCCCATGTCCTTGATGTCGTCGAGGAATTGATGATCCAGTTGCGCGCGGACCTCGCCCAGTTGCCGTTCGAGCACGCCGATGTCCACCACCATGCCGGAGGCGCGGTCGGGCGTTCCGGCGACCGTGACCTCCGCCTTATACGAGTGCCCGTGAATGCGCTGGCTGGCCTCGCGGTCGATGTCGCGGCGCAGCGTATGCGCCGCCTCGAAACCGAAGGCTTTCGTCAATTCCCACATGATGCGCAGGATTCTCCAAGACCGATCGTGGGCAGATAGCACAATCCTGCGCCCGGATCGCCTCGATCCTTTGCAAATTTGTCACGCGTCGCTCAGCGGTCGACCATGGCGAAGGCGCGCTCGGTGTAGCGCGGGCCGGATACCGAGACGCCGTCGAGCTTCGCGACGTCGCCGGCCGCCAGAACCAGCGAGGCGCCGCCGAGATTTTCCTCCAGATATTTGCGCCGCTTGGTGCCCGGGATCGGCACGACATGCGGTCCGCGCTGCAGCAGCCAGGCGAGCGCGACCTGCGCCGGCTTCGCCTCATGCGCCGCGGCGATCTCGCGCACCAGATCGGCGATGCGCAGATTGGCCGCGAAATTCCCGCCCTGGAGGCGCGGATCGTTCTGGGCACGGAAATCGTTCGGCGCGTAGTCTTCGGCGCGCTTCGCCTCGCCGGTGAGAAAGCCGCGCCCGAGCGGGCTGAACGGCACAAGACCGACGCCGAATTCCACGAGGGTCGGGATAATGCGATCCTCGATCCCGCGCTCCCAGATCGAATATTCGCTCTGCAGGGCCGCGACCGGCTGCACGGCATGGGCGCGGCGGATCGTCTTCTCGCCGGCTTCGGACAGACCGAAGTGAAGGACTTTGCCCTCGGCGATCAGCGCCTTCACCGTGCCCGCGACGTCCTCGATCGGCACATTGGGATCGACGCGGTGCTGATAGAGAAGATCGATGCGGTCGGTCCGGAGCCGCTTCAGCGAAGCCTCCACCACCGCGCGGATATGCGCCGGCCGGCTGTCGGTGCCCTGCATCGTGCCATCGGCGATGACGAAGCCGAACTTGGTGGCGAGCGTCACCCGGTCGCGCCGGCCCTTCAGCGCGCGGCCGAGCAGTTCCTCGTTGGTGAACGGGCCGTAGACCTCAGCCGTATCGAGGAAGGTGCAGCCCAGCTCGATGGCGCGATGGATAGTCGCGATGGATTCCGCGTCGTCCGGCGTACCATAGGCATGGCTCATGCCCATGCAGCCGAGGCCGAGGGCGGAAACTTCGAGTTTTCCCAGTGTGCGTTTGGGCAGCATGTCGGTTCTCCTTTAGGCCGCGTTGCGCAGCGATGCCATGTCGATGACGAAACGGTATTTCACGTCGTTCTTCAGCAGGCGCTCATAGGCCGTGTTCACGGCCTCAATCGGGATCATCTCGATATCGCTGACGATGCCGTGCTCGGCGCAGAAATCGATCATCTCCTGCGTTTCCTTCATGCCGCCGATGGCGGAGCCCGTGACGCTCTTGCGTCCCGCGATCAGGCCGACGCCCTTGAGCGCCGGCTCCAGCTCGGTCAGCACGCCGACCAGCGCCATGGTGCGGTCGCGCTTGAGCAGATCGATATAGGGATTGAGATCGTGGCCGACCGGAATGGTGTTGAGCAGGAAGTCGAAGCTCGCCTTGTGCGCCGCCATGGCGGCCGCGTCGCGCGAGACCAGCACGTCGTCGGCGCCCAGGCGCCTGGCGTCCCTGCCCTTCTCCGGCGAGCTCGTGATCATCACGACATGGGCGCCCAGCGCATGCGCGAACTTCACGCCCATATGGCCGAGGCCGCCCAGCCCGATCACGCCGACCTTCTGGCCGGAACCGACCTTCCAATGGCGCAGCGGCGAATAGGTGGTGATGCCGGCGCACAGCAGCGGCGCGACGGCCTTCAGGTCCATATGGGCCGGGATATTCACCACGAAGCGCTCCTCGACCACGATCTGCTCGGAATAGCCGCCGAAGACCAGCCGGTTGCTGTCGCGCTCCTTGCCGTTATAGGTCGGGGTCGGCCCGCCGTTCTCGCAATATTGTTCAAGATTGTCGTTGCAGGCGGAGCAGTGACGGCAGGAATCGACCATGCAGCCCACGCCGGCATAGTCGCCGACCTTCAGCTTTTCGACATGTTTCCCGACCGCGACGACGCGGCCGACGATCTCGTGTCCCGGCACCATGGGATAGAGCGCCCCGCCCCAATCGTCGCGGGCCTGGTGCAGGTCGGAGTGGCAGATGCCGGCGTAGAGGATCTCGATCTGGATATCGTGCGACCCCGGGTCGCGCCGCTCGAAGCTGAACGGAACGAGCGGAGAATGGGGGTCATGGGCCGCATAGCCGCGAACCTGGATCATGGGATTGCCTCGGATTTGATTAGCCTGGTCGGAAAATAGGGACGGGTGTGCGCCGCAGCAACGTTGAGTTTTTGCACGAGTTGTTGAATAACGCTCAAGAATGAGCGTTCAGCCGACCCTCGCCCATCTCACGGTTTTCGCCGCCGTCGCGCGCACCACGAGCTTTCAACGCGCGGGCGCCGAAACCGGCCTGTCGACATCGGCCGTCAGCCACGCGATCCGCGGGCTGGAGGAGCGGCTGGGCGTCAGCCTGTTCAACCGCACCACGCGCAGCGTGGCGCTGACCGAGGCCGGCCGGCGCCTGCTCGAGCGGCTCACCCCGGCGCTACGCGATGTCGGCGATGCGCTGGACGAGATGAACGGCTTCCGCGACACGCCGACCGGAACGCTCCGGATCAACGCCTCGCGTGTCGCGGCGCATCTTCTCCTGGCGCCCCTCATCCCGAAGTTCCTCGCGGCCTATCCGGACATGCATCTGGAGATCGTGAACGACGACGGCCTGGTCGACATCGTGGGACGCGGCTTCGATGCCGGCATCCGTTTCGAGGAACAGGTGCCGGAGGACATGGTGGCCGTGCATATCGGCGCGCCTCTGCGCCTGGTCGTGGTCGGGGCGCCAAACTATTTCGCGCGGCATCCCGCGCCGACGCATCCCGACGATCTGCTCGAACACGACTGCATCCGCCATCGCTTCGCCAGCGGGCGCTTCTATCGCTGGGAATTCGAGAAGGGCAACGCCAAGATCGAGATGGCAGTGAAGGGGCGCGTGGCGCTCGGCGACCAGGACCTGATGGTCGGCGTGGCGTTGAGCGGCCATTGCCTCGCCTTCGTGTTCGAGGACGTCGTGGAAAATGCCCTCGCCGACGGCCGGCTCGTCCGTGTGCTCGAAGATTGGTGCCCGCGTTTTCCGGGATTCACGCTGTACTATCCGCGGCAGCGGCGCGTGTCGGCCGCCTTGCGCGCCTTCATCGACATGGCCAAGGCCGCCCGCCCGGCATGAAAACCCTGCTATAAGCGGCAGCCATGCTTGTCCGCCACCTTGCCTATTTCGTGACCCTGGCGCGGGAGCGTCACTTCGCGCGCGCCGCCGAGGCCAGCAATGTGGCGCAGCCGACGCTGTCCGCCGCCATCCGCAAGCTGGAAGAGGATCTCGAGGCCCGCCTCGTGATCCGCAATCATCACTTCGTCGGGTTGACGCCCGAAGGCGAGCGCGTGCTCGCCTGGGGCCGGCAGATCCTGACCGACTACAACAGCCTGCGCGAAGACCTTTCGCGGCTGCGCAAGGGGATGGTCGGCACGCTCAGGCTCGGCGTCATTCCGGCGGCGATGCCTTCGGTGTCGTTCCTGACGGCGCGGTTCTGCAAGGACCATCCGGCGGCGGATGTCGAAATCCAGTCGCTGAACTCGCGCGCCATCCAGCGCGGGCTGGACGCGTTCGAGCTCGACGGCGGCATCACCTATCTGGAGAACGAGCCGCTGGAGAATGTGCGCCGCATTCCGCTCTATCGTGAACACTATGTGTTCGTGACGCGGCGCGAGCATCCGCTGGCGGCGCGCCGCACCGTCACCTGGACGGAGGCCGCCGGGGAAAAGCTCTGTCTCCTCAGCGAGGACATGCAGAACCGGCGCATCATCACCAATCTTCTCGCGTCGATCGGCGTGGCAATATCCCCACCGATCGTGAGCAATTCCTTTCTGGGCATCTACTCGCATCTGCAGCACGGCGAATGGTCGAGCATCGTGCCGCATACCTTCTCCTACATGTTCGGCGGCATGCGCGATCTCGTCGCGGTCGATCTCGTCGAGCCGGTGCACACGCAATCCATCGGACTCGTGCTTTCCAATCGCGAGCCGCCATCGCCGATGTCGAACGCGCTGCTGGCGTCGGTGCTGGAAGGCGATCTCGGTTTCACCTTTTCGCAACCGCGAGAGGCTTGATCGGAATCGCCTATCAGGCGTTCCAAAGCTTTCATTGGATACCGCGATGCAAGCGGGACAAGTATCGCGCCGTTCGATGCGAGACGAAGGCGCGCCAAGCGCACGCTTCCTTCGAACGAGGAAACGATCCAGTGCGCGACATTTCGACCACAATCCATGCGACCGCCATGGGCGTTCCTCTTCCGCAAAATTCGAAGCACGAGGAATATCCAAATGGCGAAAGTTGTTTGCGTTCTCTATGACGATCCGGTCACGGGCTATCCCAAATCCTATGCGCGGGACGATCTGCCGAAGATAGACTTCTATCCGGGCGGGCAGACGCTGCCGACGCCGGAAGCGATCGACTTCAAGCCGGGCACGCTGCTCGGCAGCGTGTCGGGCGAGCTGGGCTTGCGCAAATATCTCGAATCCCACGGCCACAAATTCGTCGTGACCTCCGACAAGGATGGCCCGGACTCGGTGTTCGAGCGCGAGCTGGTCGATGCCGACATCGTGATCTCGCAGCCCTTCTGGCCGGCCTATCTCACCGCCGAGCGCATCGCCAAGGCCAAGAACCTGAAGCTCGCGATCACCGCCGGCATCGGGTCCGACCATGTCGACCTCAAGGCGGCGAGCGAGCGCGGCATCTCGGTCGTCGAAGTCACCTATTGCAACTCGATCAGCGTGTCCGAGCACGTCGTGATGATGATCCTGGGGCTGGTGCGCAACTACATCCCCTCCTATCGGTGGGTGGTGAAGGGCGGCTGGAACATCGCCGACTGCGTGGCGCGCTCCTATGACGTCGAAGGCATGCATGTCGGCACCGTGGCCGCCGGGCGCATCGGCCTCGCCGTGCTGAAGCGGCTCAAGCCCTTCGACATGCATCTGCACTATTACGACCGTCATCGCTTGCCCGAGGCGGTCGAGAAGGAGTTGAACCTCACCTGGCATCCCAATGTCGAGGACATGGTGAAGGTGTGCGACGTCGTCACCATCAACGCGCCGCTGCATCCCGAGACTGAGGGCCTGTTCAACGACAAGCTGCTGTCGAAGATGAAGCGCGGCGCCTATCTGGTGAACACGGCGCGCGGCAAGATCTGCGACCGCGACGCCATCGTGCGCGCGCTGGAGAGCGGCCAGCTCGCCGGCTATGCGGGCGACGTCTGGTTCCCGCAGCCCGCGCCGAAGGACCATCCCTGGCGGACCATGCCGCATCACGGCATGACGCCGCATATCTCGGGCACCTCGCTGTCGGCGCAGACGCGCTATGCGGCGGGCACGCGCGAAATCCTGGAATGCTTCTTCGAGGGGCGGCCGATCCGCGACGAATATCTGATCGTGCAGGGCGGCAAGCTCGCGGGCACCGGCGCGCATTCCTACAGCGAAGGCAACGCCACCAAGGGCTCCGAAGAAGCGGCCAAGTTCAAACGCTAAGAACACGGGCGAAGGGCCGGCGCGGGCCGGCCCTTCGTTTTTTGGAATCTCCGAATGTCCACACAGGACGACGCATCGAAGCTGGGGCCGGAACCACTGCCGTCGCTCGCGCGCAAGCTCGGCTTCGCGGCGATCTCCGGCCTCGGCGGGTTCGTCGTGATCTTCCTGCTCGCGCAGGCGACCGCCAGCCTGCACAGCCTGCTTCTCATCGCGCCGTTCGGCGCGAGCTGCGTGCTGGTGTTCGCGCTGCCGCACAGCCCCCTGGCGCAGCCGCGCAATGTGATCGGCGGGCATCTGGTGTCCGCCGCGGTCGGCCTGTCGGTTTACGCGCTGCTCGGCGCCGCGCCGTGGAGTTTGGGGCTCGCGGTCGGGCTTTCCATCGCGCTCATGGAATTGACCGGGACGCTGCATCCACCGGCCGGCGCCGATCCCATCGTCGCGATCATGGCCAAGGCGGGATGGACCTTCCTGCTGTCGCCGGTGCTCGCGGGCGCGGTGCTGATCGTCGCCGGCGCCTTCGTCTATCACCGCATCCTTTCGCATCGACCCTATCCACTCCCATAAAATCCGGAGACCTCATGACCAGCGCAACCTTTTCCGGCACGGGCGGCTCAAGCTTTCTCGCGCGCGAGCGCACCATCGCCGGTCCCGCCTTCAATCGCTGGCTGGTGCCGCCCGCGGCGCTCGCCATCCATCTGTGCATCGGCATGGCCTATGGCTTCAGCGTGTTCTGGCTGCCGATGAGCAAGATGCTGCCGGGCGCGGCCATCTGCTCATCCGGCTTCCTGGCCGAACTGACCGCGCGCAACTGCAACTGGTCGGTCGCCGACGTCACGCACATCTTCGAGACCTTCATCGCCATGCTCGGCATCTCGGCGGCGATCTGGGGCGGCTGGCTGGAGCGCGCCGGTCCGCGACGGGCCGGGCTCTACGCCGCGCTGTGCTGGGGCGGCGGGCTGATCCTGGGCGGCTATGGCGTGATGATCCACCAGCTCTGGCTGGTCTATCTCGGCTGCGGCTTCATCGGCGGCATCGGGCAGGGACTGGGCTACATCACGCCGGTCTCGACCCTGATCAAATGGTTTCCCGACCGCCGCGGCATGGCGACGGGCTTCGCCATCATGGGCTATGGCGGCGGCGCGATGATCGGCTCGCCGCTCGCCGTCTGGCTGATGGCGCGCTTCGCGGGCGACGGCACGTCCGGCGTGTCGACCACGCTGATGGTGCTGGGCGCGGTCTATTTCGCCGCCATGGCGCTCGGCGCCTTCGGCTTCCGCGTCGCGCCGGTCGGCTGGAAGCCCGCCGGCTGGACCCAGCCCGCGGCCTCGAAAGGCGGCATGATCACCGGCCGCCATGTCCATCTGAACGTGGCGTGGAAGACGCCGCAATTCTGGCTGATCTGGGGCGTGTTGTGCATGAACGTCACGGCCGGCATCGCGGTGATCTCGATGGCAAGCCCGATGCTGCAGGACGTGTTCGGCGGCAAGCTGCTCGGCCTCGACGCGCACGCCGCGCTCACCGATGCGCAGAAGGCCGCGATCGTCGCGGCGGCGGCGGGACTGGTCGGGCTGATCAGCCTGTTCAACAGCCTCGGCCGGCTGTTCTGGGCGTCGCTGTCGGATTTTCTCGGCCGCAAGAACACCTATTTCGTGTTCTTCACGCTCGGCATCGTTCTCTACTGCCTCCTGCCGACCTGGGGCCATATGGGCCTCGCGGCGGCGTTCGTCGCCTCGGTCTGCATCATCATCACGATGTATGGCGGCGGCTTCGCCACCCTGCCCGCCTATCTCGCCGACATCTTCGGCACCCAGATGGTAGGCGCGATCCATGGCCGGCTGATCACCGCCTGGTCGGTGGCGGGCGTCGCGGGGCCGGCGCTGATCGCGGGGCTGCGCGACACGCAGCTTGCGCATGGCGTCGCCAAGACCCTGGTCTATGACGGGACGCTCTACATCATGGCGGGCCTTCTGCTCGTCGGCCTGCTCTGCAATCTGTTCGTGCGGCCGGTCGCCGAGAAGAACTACATGACCGACGAACAGCTCGCGCATGAGCGCTCGCTGCAGCACGAGGACCGCGTGACGGCCGACGCCGTCACGGCGGCGCGCGGCCCCTTCGGCGGGCTCGGCATCCTGGCCTGGCTGGCAGTGGGAATTCCGTTCCTGATCGGGCTCTATATCGCCCTCGCCAAGGCGGCGGCGCTGTTCTGACGCGACGCGGAATCGGCGGCCGGAGCGACGCCGCTCCTGTCGTGATATACTGCCGGACATAATGCTGTCGGGCCGCCCCAACCTTGCGACGGCGCGGTGCGAGAGGGAGGGCCACCCGTGATTTTGCTCCTGCTGTCCTATCTGGGCGGCGTGCTCACCATCGTCAGCCCGTGCATCCTGCCGGTCCTGCCGTTCGTTTTCGCGCGCGCCGACCAGCCCTTCCTGCGTTCGGGATTGCCGCTGCTGCTGGGCATGGCGCTGACCTTCGCCGCCATCGCGACGCTGGCGACACTGGGCGGCAGTTGGGCCATTCATGCGAACCAGTACGGCCGGATCGCGGCGCTGGTCCTGCTGGCGTTTTTCGGGTTGACGCTGCTGTCGGATTCGCTGGCCGAACGGCTGACGCGCCCGCTCGTGGCGCTCGGCGACCGGCTCAGCCAGAGAACCGGCGGCGCCGGCGACAAGGACGGCCATATCGGCGGCTCGCTTCTGTTGGGCGTCGCCACCGGATTGCTCTGGGCGCCGTGCGCCGGGCCTATTCTCGGCCTGATCCTGACCGGCGCCGCCATCAAGGGCGCGAGCGCCAGCACGACGCTGCTGCTCTTCGCTTACGCGGCGGGCGCCGCGACCTCGCTCGCGGCCGCGCTGTTGGTCGGCGGCCGCGTCTTCGCGTTCATGAAGAAATCGCTGGGCGCCGGCGAGTGGATAAGGCGCGGGCTTGGCGTCGCGGTGCTTCTCGGCGTGGTCGCCATCGCGCTTGGCCTCGACACTGGCCTTCTGACGCGACTGTCGCTCGCCAGCACGGCGGGGCTCGAACAGACGCTGGTGGCGGGAACGCTTCCGACGCGCGCCGCAAAGACCGACGCTGTCGCCGGAAGCAACCGGCCGAGCGAAGGCACCTTCCCGTCGCTCGCCGGCGCGACGACATGGCTCAACTCGCCGCCGCTCACGCCCGCGCAGCTGCGCGGCAAGGTCGTGCTGGTGGATTTCTGGACCTATTCCTGCATCAACTGTCTGCGGTCTCTGCCCTATATCCGGGCCTGGGCGGCCAGGTACAAGGATCACGGCCTGGTCGTGATCGGTGTGCACGCGCCGGAGTTCGCGTTCGAGAAGGATCTCGACAATGTCCGGCGTGCGGTCCGCGATCTCGGGATAACCTATCCCGTCGCCGTCGATAACGATCTGAAGATCTGGCAGGCCTTCAACAACCAGTACTGGCCGGCGCACTATTTCATCGATGCGCAGGGCCGCATCCGCTTCCACCATTTCGGCGAAGGCGAGTACGACCAGTCCGAGCGGGTCATCCAGGAATTGCTGAAAGACGCGGGTTACCGCGGCGTGCCGACGGGCATCGTCAACCCGCAGGCCGCCGGCGCGCTGGCCGCCGCCGACAATGCCGACCTGCAATCGCCGGAGACCTATCTCGGCTACGCGCGGGCGGAGAATTTCGCGTCCGGCACACCGCTGTTCGATGCGCCGCAATCCTATTCCGTGCCGAGCACGCTTCAGCTCAACCAATGGGGCCTGGTCGGGATCTGGACCATCGCCGGCGAGCACGCCTCGCTCGACCGCGCGCCGGGAAAGATCGTCTTCCGCTTCCACGCCCGCGACCTGCATCTGGTGGTGGGTCCCGGACCGGACGGCAAACCGGTGCGGTTCCGGGTGACGGTGGACGGCGCGCCGCCGGGCGCATCGCATGGCGCGGACACGGACGACAAGGGTTTGGGGACCATAACCGGCCAGCGGCTCTATCAACTGGTTCGCCAGAACGGCGCGATTGCCGACCGGACCTTCGCGATCGAGTTTCTGGACCCGGGCGTTCAGGCGTTTTCATTCACCTTCGGCTGATCGGCGCGGCAGCCGAATTGGCTTCGCAGGAGCGTGATATTCGTGCAAATATCATGTTCGGACCGGACGGATTTCCGGTCAGGCAATGCAAAAAAACCGGGAAGAGGACACGCGGATGGGCACTTACAAACTACTGATCGACGGCAAGCTGGAAGACGGCGACGCCGTGATGGACGTGATCAATCCGGCGACCGAAGAGGTCCTTTCCGAGTGCCCGCGCGGCTCGAAGGCGCAGCTCGACAAGGCCGTCGCGGCGGCGAAGGCGGCCTTCCCGGCGTGGAGCCGCAAGACGCTCGACGAGCGCAAGCAAGTGCTGAACGCCATCGCCGACGTCGTGGAGAAGAACGCCGCCGAGCTGGGCCGGCTCCTGACCCAGGAACAGGGCAAGCCCTTGGGCGATGCCATCGGCGAAGCCTATGGCCTGGCCGCGTTCTGCCGCTATTTCACCTCGCTCGACCTGCCCACCAAGGTCATCGAGGAGAGCGCGGGCCGCAAGGTCGAATTGCGGCGCAAGCCGCTCGGCGTCATCGGCGCGATCGTGCCGTGGAATTTCCCCCTGATCCTGATCGGCCTGAAGATGCCGGCGGCGCTCCTGGCGGGCAATACGATCGTTCTGAAACCGGCGCCAACCACGCCCTTGACCGCGCTGAAGCTCGGCGAGCTGCTCAAAGACGTCGTTCCGCCCGGCGTGCTGAACATCGTCACCGACGCCAACGACCTGGGCGGCGAACTGACCAAGCATCCCGACGTGCGCAAGATCTCCTTCACCGGCTCGACCGCGACCGGCCGGAAGGTGATGGAGGGCGCCGCCTCGACGCTCAAGCGCATCACGCTGGAACTGGGCGGCAACGACGCCGGCATCGTGCTCGACGACGTCGATCCCAAGACCGCGGCGCAGAAAATCTTCGACGGCGCATTCCAGAACAGCGGCCAGGTCTGCATCGCGATGAAGCGGCTCTATGTTCATGAGTCGATCTACGACGAGATGTGCGACGAGCTCGCGGCCATCGCCGACGCCACGGTGATCGGCGACGGCCTCGAACAGGGTACCAAGCTCGGGCCGCTGCAAAACCGCATGCAGTTCGAAAAGGTGAAGGAGATCCTGGAAGACGCGCGCAAGCACGGCACCGTGATCGCCGGCGGCGGCGCGACGCCCGAGAAGGGCTTCTTCGTCCGCCCCACCATCGTGCGCGACATCACCGACGGAACGCGGCTGGTGGACGAGGAGCAGTTCGGCCCGGTCCTGCCCGTGATCAAATACGCCGATCCGGAAGACGCCCTGGCGCGGGCCAATGCCTCGCCCTACGGCCTGGGCGGCTCCATCTGGTCGTCGAACATGGACCGCGCGCATGCGCTCGCCGAGCGGATGGACGCCGGCACGGTGTGGATTAACAAGCACATCGATCTGGCGCCCCACATCCCGTTCGGCGGCGCCAAGCAATCGGGACTCGGAGTCGAAATGGGCGAGGAAGGCCTGGCCGAGTTCACCCAATTGCAGGTCATCAACGCGTCGGCATAAGCGCCGGCGTTGTCCCGGGGCGGCCGCCGTCCGGGCGGCCGCTTTTCTTTTCGAGCATCGCAGACGAGGAACAACCATGGCAGCGCAATTCGGAGCGGAATCCACGACCGACGAGGTGCTCTCCGGCGTGGACCTCACGGGCATGCGCGTATTGGTGACCGGCGTGTCCGCCGGCCTTGGCGTGGAGACCGCCCGCACGCTGGCGGCGCATGGCGCCCAGGTCGTCGGCGCGGCGCGCAATCTGGACAAGGCGCGCAAAGCGACGGAGGCTGTCCGCACGCAGGCCGCCAAGGGCGGCGGTCTGGAACTCGTCGAGCTCGACCTGGCGTCGCTCGCGAGCGTGCGCAAATGCGCCGACGCGCTGGTGGCCGCCGGCAAACCGTTCGACGTCGTCATCGCGAATGCCGGCGTCATGGCCTGCCCCAAGGGCCAGACGGCCGACGGTTTCGAGACGCAGTTCGGGACCAATCACCTGGGGCATTTCGTGCTGGTCAACCGGATCGCGTCGCTCATCAAGGACGGGGGACGCCTGGTCAATCTGTCGTCGTCGGGGCACCGGTTCGCCGATGTCGATCTCGAAGACCCGAATTTCGAGCACACGCCCTATACCGAGTTCGGCGCCTATGGCCGGTCCAAGACGGCCAATGTCCTGTTCGCGGTGGAGTTCGACCGGCGGCACAAGGCCCGGGGCGTGCGCGCCGCGGCGGTGCATCCCGGCGGCATCCAGACCGAACTCGGGCGCTATATGACGGATGAAGTCCGGGATGCCCTGATCAAATCCATCAATGAGAACACGCCCGCCGGTGCACCCGGGTTCAAATGGAAGACGATTCCGCAAGGCGCGGCCACATCGGTGTGGAGCGGCTTCGTCGCGCCGGCGGGCCTGGTCGGCGGGAAGTTCTGCGAGGACTGCCATGTCGCCGAGGTCATGGAAGGCGCGGAATTGCGCGCCGGCGTAAGGGCCTATGCGCTCGATCCCGAGCACGCGAAGGCGCTCTGGGCGAAAAGCGAGGAGATGGTCGGCGAGACGTTCCCGCAATAGGGAATACCGGCACGGGCCGCGGATACGGAACTTTGAAAGCCGTCGACCACCTTCGGGCGACGATTGGAGTATTTGCGGCTTTTGGCGCATCATCCCAAGAACTGCGCCATCTTTTTCCAATAATCATTGTTCAACAAGCGTAGTACGGTCCACCGGCGCGCGCCGGCCTGGAGGGTCGATGCCCCTGAAAGACGAAGACCGGCCGGACGTCTGCTTCGTCGTGCCGCCCTTCGATGCGATCAATTTTCCCGCGCTCGGTCCCTCGGTGCTCGTCGCGGCATGCCGCGCACGCGGCCTGAGAACCGAGCTTCTGTACGGCAGCATGATGCTTGCGTCGCAGATCGGCTACCGGGATTACAAGGCGGTATGCGACTCGCCGATGAGCCTCCAGCTGGGCGAACATCTCTTTCTTCCGCATGCCTATCCCAGGACGCCGGAGCGCCCGCTGACGCAGCCGGCAGGGCTACCGAAAGATCTTCGGCCGCTATACGACAAGCTGGCGCCCGCTATCGGCCCCTATCAGGAGGCACTGGCGCACCGCATCGTCGCGCTCAATCCGCGCATTCTCGGCATCTCTTCGACCTTCCAGCAAAATCTCGCGGCAGCGGGGTTGGCGCGCCTCGTCAAGCAGGCGGCGCCGCACATCGTCGTCGTCATGGGCGGCGCAAACGTCGCCGGTCCCATGGGCACCGGCCTTGCCGGCGTCTTCCCCTGGATCGATCATTTCTTCATCGGCGAAGCCGATTTCGAATTCCCCGAATTCTGCGAGCGCCTGGTCCGCGGCGGCCTCCGGCCGCAAGGCGTGCTGGTCAAATGCGAGCCGATCGACGACTTCACCCGCGTCTTCGCGCCCGACTTTTCCGACTATTTCTCGACGCTGCGGCAGTTCCAGCGCGACGGACTTCTGCCGCCGGAGCTTCCGGAGTTCCTGACGATGGAGAGTTCGCGCGGCTGCTGGTGGGGCCAGAAGCACCACTGCACGTTCTGCGGCCTCAACGGCGAAGGCATGGAGTTCCGCCAGAAGCCCGCCGGCCGCGTGCTGAACGAGATCCGGACGCTGACGGCGCGCTGGGACGCCAAGCGGTTCTTCCTGGCGGACAACATCATGCCGCTCGGCTATTTCAAGACGCTGCTGCCGGCGCTCGCGAACTGGCCCGAGCGCCCCAGGCTGTTCTACGAGGTGAAGGCCAATCTGCGCGACGAGCAGATCCTCATCATGGCCAAGGCCGGGATCGACGCGATCCAGCCGGGCATCGAATCGCTGTCCTCGAATGTCCTGAAATTGATGCGCAAGGGCGTGTCGGGACTGCAAAACCTGTCCCTGCTGCGGTCCTGCAAGTCGATGGGGACACGGGTGGCCTGGAATTATCTGTACGGACTGCCGGGCGAGAGCCTCGAAGACTATGAATCGGTGCTGCGGCTGATGCCGAAGATCGAGCATCTGCAGCCGCCGTCCGGCCTGAACAGGATCATCGTCGACCGTTTCAGCCCCTATCACAACACGCCGGAGCAGTTCGGCATCGAGAGCATTTCCCCCGCCAGGGGCTATGCGGGGCTTTATCCCGCGGACGCGCCGCTCGCCGACATCGCCTATCACTTCTCCGGCAGCTATTCGACGCCGCTGCTGGAGAACAAGGACACGATCGCCAAGCTGCAATTGGCGATCGGCGTGTGGAAGCATCAATGGTCGCGAACGGAGCGCCCGCCGATGCTGCGCCTCATGGACAATGGCGGCCGCGACCTTGCGGTCGCGGATACGCGGCGCATCGCCGTCGCGGGCCTCACCGTCGTGTCCCACAGGATGTTCGAGGTGTTGAAATATTTCGAGCGGCCCCGGCCCGCCGCGGATGTGGACGCCGCGATGGCGGACGACGTCCGGTTTCTCCTCGAACGGAATTTCGTGGTGGAGCATGAGGGGCTGCTGCTGACGGTCGTGACGCGGTCCCATGCATCCGCAAGGCGCGAGGCGCCGCTCTCCGTCGCAGAAGCCGCGGCGGCCTGACGGCATGACGGACGGAACCGGCGCGACCCTCCCCTCTTTCGAAAACGAGCGGGAGACGCTGCGCTCCACCGCCCTGGGCCATGAGGCCGCGGGGCGGGCCGGCGAAGCCCTCGCCGCGGCATGGAGCATCCTCGACACCGCGCCGGACGATCGGCAGACAAAGGCTCTCATCGCACGCCTTCTTCTGGACAGCCCGGATCTGATCGGGCCGGATAGGGCGTCGTCCTTGCATGCCCTGCTGGACGACGCGGATGTCGATCCGTGGTTCATCGGCCCGGCGGGATGGGTCCTCCTTTCGCGCGAGACGCCGCTCTTGCAGGCGTCGGCCGCGCCGGACGATGTCGGGCGGTGGCTGGAGACCAACCTGCTGGCGCAGCGGTTGCTTCGCGAGACGCATGTCGCGAATCTGGATGTCGAGATTTCCCTGACCGCGCTTCGCCGCTGGCTGCTGTTGTCGGGGCGCTGGCCTACGTTTCCGCGTTCGGTCGCGGCGCTGGCAGCGCAGACCGTGCGAAACGGCGGGGCATGGCTTTTCGATGCCGAAGAAGACGAACGCCTCGGCACGGAAGGCGACACGGACGTCGCGCGCGCCTATCGGCCGCCGCCGCCCTACGATGTCGTGCGGCCGGCCCAAGCCGACCCGACGACCCGCGCCGTCGCGGGGCAATACGAGTCCTTTCCTTATCCGGCGTGGTCCCGCGTCATGGTCTCCAAGACCACGACGCTGCCGCGTCTGATCGAGAAGCTCGATCCCGGCGGCCCGCGCGGCACGCCACCCCTGCGCGCGGAAATCCTGGTCGCCGGCTGCGGCACCGGGCGCGAAGCAGCCATCTGGGCGCGTCAATGTCCGGACGCCCACATCACGGCGATCGACATAAGCGAGGCCAGCCTGCGCTATGGGGCAGAGCGTTGCGCCGCGGCGGGATTGCGCAGTATCACGTTTCTCGCGCTCGATCTTCACGACGTCGCGTCGCTGGAAACCCGGTTCGACGCCATCACCTGCAGCGGCGTGCTCCATCACCTGCCCGATCCCGAGGCGGGATGGGAAGCGCTCGTGCGCGTGCTCAAGCCCGGCGGCGTCATGCATGTGATGGTCTACAGCGCGGTGGCGCGGCTGCGCATACGGGCGGCACAGACCCTCATCGCCGATCTGGCGGCGCAGCCTGTCGACGCAGATCTCCTGCGCGCGGTGCGGAGGCGCCTGGTCGAGAAGGCACCGGCCCTGGTCGCGGGATCGCCCGACTTCTACACGCTGGCCAGCGTGTTCGATTTGCTCCTGCACCGGCATGAAATCGCCTTCGACGTGCCGCGCATCATGCGTGCGATCGAGACGCTGGGCCTGGTCTTCCTGGGATACGGTCTGCCGCCGCGCCGACGCGCGGCCCAGCACCGCACCGGCGCACCGATCGGCGCGCTTTACCGGGACATCGCCGCCTGGGCCCGACTGGAACGGGACGATCCGTTCCTGTTTTCGCAAATGTACGAATTCTGGTGCCGCAAGCCGCTTTCGTGACGGCCGTCGCCGGAGCCGCGGCGCGCATCACATATTGCCGCCGCCGGCCCGGCGCAGGAAATGTCCCACCGCCAAGGCACGCATCAGGACGATGCGATAGGACAGCTCGGTCGATTCCCGCTCCCATCCCTCGCGCGGCCAGTCGGCCGCCAATCCTCGCAAGCGCGCCAGGTCGAGCGTCCGGGCCGCGGGGGCGCAATCGCCGAGCCGCGCGATTTCCTCCGCGATCGGGACACGCGCCGCGTCGACGCTTTCGTGCCAATCGGCGCCTTGACGGCCGCGGCGCCGTTCGTTGAGGACGGCGGCGGGGACGCGGTCCGCAAAGGCCCGGCGCGCGAGCGCCCGCGGGATGCCGTTCGCGAGAAACAGCCCCGCCGGTACGCCGAGGCAGAATTCCACCAGCCGGCGGTCCGTCGTCGGATCGCGCTGGTCGATGCCCCAGCCGGCCAGCGTGCCCTTGTTCACGTTTCCCATGTCGACGCGACGAAGCGCCCAAAGCCGGGTCGCAAAGCCGTCCTTGCGCGGCCGATAGGTGAAATCGAGATCGCGCGACCGCGCCCTGCCCTTCAGATCGAGTTCCGCGAGCCGCCCCGGATGGATGCCGGTGTGGGAGGTCACGTCGAGATCCTGGCCCCTCAGCACCCGCTTCAGCCAGGCCCATAGCGAAGGCGGCAATTGCGGGCCGAAGCTGGCGCCGAGCGCTCCCAACCGGCTCATATGTCCGCTGCGGATCACCGCGGCGCATTCGCGATACCAGCTGAGCCAGCGCCCGCGTCCGACATCCTGCGCCAGGCGTTCGACGCCGTTGTAGCTGAGCGTCAGATTTCCCAAATAGCCGGGCAGCAATATGGAGATTTTTCGGCGGCGGATCGCGTCGTTGACGGCGCAGACCCAGGCGCCGTTGGGCAGATCGCGGACCGGCTGTTCGAACAGGAAGAAATAGCGGTCGAGCTCTCCAAGCAGCGCGGTCGCGTCGCCGCTGATCGCGACATGGTCGATGTTCGGATGGAGCGCCGCGGTCAATGCCGCGTGCGGGCTCTCGTCGCTGATGCATGCGCCGTCCGGCCGGGCCGCATAGCCCTCGCGCGGGACCGCGGTCAACGCCATGACGCGCCCTCCCGAACGCGCCATTTCCCTCGCAGCCGTCGCCGTGACGATGGAACTGTCGAGCCCCGCGCTCAGATGCGTCGCGACCGTGCCGGACACGCCGCGCAGCCGCGACCGTACGGCCAGATCGACGTAATGGCGCAACCCCTCCTCATAATCGCCCGCCGTCTTGAAGGATGCGCTCGGGCGCGACGGTTCCCAATAGCGGCGGCTCGCGACGCCGCTCGCATCGACCGTGACGACATGGCCGGGCTCGACGCGCTCGATGCCGGCGAAGTAGGACGGTGAGCCCGTTTCCGGCAGCAGGACGACGAATTCCGCCACGCGGTCCTCGTCCGGCGCGCGCGGGATCTCGGCCAGGGCATGCAGGCCCTTGGGCATGGTCGCAAAGGCGAACAGGCCGGCGCCGCGGTGGTAGTGAAGCGGCCGCTGGCCCAGAGGATCGCGCGCCAGCACGAGGCGGCGGCGCTGCATATCCCAGACCGCGAAGGCGAAGTCGCCGACGATGCGGTCGAGGCATCCGACATCCCAGCGCTCGAAGGCCGCCAGCAGGATCGCCGCATCGCAGAGTGTGCGTGCGAACGTCGGCGACAGGCCGAGCGCGGAGACAAGGTCGTCGCGGTTGTCGAGCCGGATGTCAGCCACGAGAACAAGCTTGCCGGACGAGCCGACCAGGGGCTGCATGTCATGAACGTCTTCAGGCAGCAGCCGAAACAGCGCCCGGCCGACGGCGACGAAACCGTCGTCCCATCGATCCGCCGTATCGGGTCCGTAGATTTTCTGTGCCGCCAGCATGCGGGCGCAGGCCGGCGCCGCGTCGCTCCGGCCGTCGAGACGCCACATGCCGGCGATGGCGGTCACCTTTAGGGCCCCGGCGGGGTATTCGCCGGAAGCGCGTCGATCAAACCCTCCGCGCGCAAGCCTTCGAGCAGATCGAGGACGTCGCTCTGGCAGATGGCCGGCGCAACGTCATATTCCTTGGAAAGAATCGCGCAGATGTCCAAGACGCAAACCGGCGAGGCGGCCAGCTCCCAGACGCGCGAGCCGACCTTGTTCAGTCCGTAGCAGGTACCTTTTTCGATGTGCAGGGCGACGATCTCGCCATTGACCTCGGCCTGAACAAGGTTGCTGCTGCGCACGACGCGAGACGCCGACGTCAGCGGCGGTTTGTTGTCCATTCAGATGCAGCCTCGGGTCGACGCGCGCCTATCGCAGGCGGGCGCGCTCAACTCAGTAGGATCAGAATTTCGGGACCGAATTGGATTCCGGTTTCCGCTTCATCGGCGCCGATCCGATGGAAGCTGGGTTTCTCATAAACCGCGCGTGCCGAAGGTGACACGCCCGCCCATTCCCGCTGCTCGTCGCTTCTTGCCATTGCGTATTCCTTCAGGTTGTAGGGATAACAAGTATAGTCACAAGACTATACGGTCAAGAGAACGGTAAAGTTCCACTATAAAAGCGGTGGAACACATTAATTCACGCCATCGACAAATAGTTCGGCGAACCAAGCTTCACGCATACCACGTGCCTGCAGATGCCGACCGCCGTCAAGAGGATGCCGCGTGGCCCGACTCGGCGGACGGAAATCTCGCCAGGACGGCCAAGCCTTCCGCCGCTTGTCCTCCCACGACGGGCACATCGCGATCGCACACCCACACATGCGCCACGATTCCCTTCGCGGCGTCGGGCGCGGCGCCGTAGTAAAGAACGGATGGGACTCGGCGGCGGCGCAGCATCCATTGCGCCGCCAGCCCTTGCGGAAAACAAAGCGGATGCCAGGGAAGGCGACCGGCGCAGGTGGTCACCGACCAGCGGATGCGTGCGCAGGTGGCGTGCCGCTCCGCGCCGGAACGCGCCGGACCGCGCGCGATGTGGCGCGCGGTGGCCATGACGGTCCGGAAGGGCAAAATCCTGATCGCCAGGCTCGCCACGGACAGCGCCACCAGCGTCTCGCACAGAAGCAGTCGTTTGCCCGCGCTCGCCGCCGCGAGCTCGCGAAGGCGGAATGGTCTCACAACGCGCGATCCGCCATTGCGTCGTCGAGGATGTGGTCTTCGAGCCGCGCCGCTTCCGCCGCCAGCAAGCCGAAATCGTGCGGCCAGGGAACGCGGAAAACCGGCACGCTTGCCAGCAGCGCGATGCCGTTTGCGAAGCGCTGCCGCGCGCCGTCCATCAGGCCGAGATATTCGCGGCGAAAGGTCTGTTCCATGACCGCTTCCAGGGCGTCGGAGCCCGTGAGCCGCGAAATCCCGGGCCGCGTTCCGCGCCCGGCATCGGACAGAACGTAGATTCGCTCGAGCGGCAGGCCTTCCAGCGCCGCGTGCAATTTGACCGGCCAATGGTATTTTTCCAGGCCGTCGGCGACCTGTTCCAGCCGTTCCACGTCCCGGCCCGAAGCTTCCGCCGAATCCCGCCACAGCCGCAGCCGCGGGATACCTGGCCATGCGAGCGGGGCGCCCTCGTCCGGAAAGCTCACGGCGCAGACATCGTCGGACAGGATCTCGTAGCCCTTGTCGTGGTAATGCGCGGCGAGCGTCGATTTTCCGGCGCCCGAGCAGCCCGCAATGGCGACGACCCGGCCGCGCATCACGACGGCATTGGCGTGCAGCGGCAGCAAGGCGCGCTGATGGCACAACATGCCGAGCGCCGCGCCGAGCAGATAGACGCGGACGTCGCGCTCCGACGCGCCGGGCAGCGCGTCGACAACGATCTCATTGCCGGCCCGCATGCGGAAGCGCGCGATATCGCCGACGGCGAGCTGGATTTCATTGTCGCCGACCTGGATGATGGGGCCGCGATAGCGGGCGCCCGGGAGGTCAGGGTCCAGGCCCGCCCATCGGATTTCGACGACAGGTCCGGGACAGCCGGCGCCGTCGACGCACACGGCCAGCTCAAGGATCGGGCGTTCGGACCGAATGCAGAGGCCGAGAGCGAAATAGGTCCATGGCAGTTCCATCTGCATCATCTCGCCGGCGCAAGCTGCGCCGCTGCCGATTGTGCGCTGAACCCAACGCCCCTACTCAAGCAACAATTCCGACGTTCAATGGTTCCAATATTCGCCGGTATTGTTGCGCCTGTCCCGCTGGCGACGCCGCAATGTCGGATATCAGACTTAGTCGCTCAGCGTCATCTTTATCGGCGGCGCGCGAAAGACCCGCGTCGGCAGGCCTTCCATCCGCGCCTTGAGCTGCAATGCGAGGTGCAGCGAATGGAAGCGGCTCTGCATGAGATTGCCGCCCTGGAACCAGAGTCCCTCCTGCGCCGTCGGCTTCCACATGTTGCGCAGCTCGCCTTCCCAGGGACCGGGATCGCCCTCGGTGCCCGAGCCCAACCCCCAGCAGGGCCCGACCTTGCGCGCGATCTCGGGCGAAACGAGATGGCTGGTCCATTCGTGCATGGGCCGATAGCCGGTCGCATAAACGATGACATCGGCCGGCAGGAAGGTACCGTCCGCCAGGCGCAAACCGTCCTCGACGATCTCGGCGATCTCGCCGTGGCGGACCGCGATCTCGCCGCCGGCGATCAGATCCGAACCGCCGACGTCGATGTAATAGCCCGCGGCGCGGCGATAATACGCCATGAAGAAGCCGGTCTCGTCTTCGCCGTGCCAGAGCCGGAAGCCACTCTTTTCCAGGCGCGTGTAGAAATCGGCGTCGATCTTCCGCAGATGGTCGGCAAAGCCTTTCTCGAACGCCGTGCGCGGGCGGAACGGCATGGTCGCGCCCATGAGATCGGCAAGGTCGACGTCCGCGCCGGGCTGCGCGTAGTAGATGTCCTTGGAGACCTCGCGCATCGTGTCGGCGCGCACCACGATGGTAGGAGAGCGCTGGATCATCGTCACCCGCGCATCGTGTTCCCAGAGATCGACGCAGATGTCATGCGCCGAATTGTTCGAGCCGATGACGACGCAGCGCTTGCCGGCCAGGCCGACGCCGCTGCCATGGTCGGCCGAATGATAGTGCTTGCCGCCGAAGCGCTCGGCGCCGGGAATCGCGGGAATATGCTTCGCGCCCGAAAGGCCGGTGGCGAGGACGAACTGCCTGGGCCGGAGCGTCAGCGTTTCGCCGCCGCGCTCGACGGTGACGGTCCATTCGCCCGTCTTCGCGTCATGGCGGGCGGCGGTGCCCAGCGCACCGCCCCAGAAATCGATCTCCATCGCCTTGGCATAGATCTCCAGCCAATCGGCGATCTTGTCCTTGGACGAGTAAAGCGGCCAATGGTCGGGAAAGGGCAGATAGGGGAAGTGGTCGAGGAAGACCGGATCGTGCAGATAGAGCGAGTGATAGCGCGCGCGCCAGCTGTCGCCGGGCCTTTCCAGCGCGTCGATCACCAAGGCGGACACGCCGAGGCGCTTGAGGCGCGCCGCGAGCATCAGTCCGTTCTGGCCACCGCCGACGATGAGGCAATAGGGCTGGACGCTGTGCCCGAGCGTGCGGGCGGTCGCCTCCCGCTCGTCGCGCCAGGTCCGGCGGCCCCTGCCGGCGCGATGCGCGATGCCGTCGGGGCGGCGCGGTCCGCCGATCTCTTCATGGCCGATGAGCTCGATCATGGCGGTGAGAAGGATATGGGCGCGGCCGTCGCGAAGCTGGACATGGCCGCGGCAGCGCGCGGTCGCGGTCTCGAAGGTGAACCAGCCCTGCGTCTCGTCGGTCATCGGCAGCGCGGGAACGTCGGGCGCGAAACCGCCGGCGCCGATGGAACCCGCCTGCTCCCGGACCATGGCGGCGATCGCGTCGCGCCCCTCGAGCGTCACGATGTTCCAAGTGAAGGCCAGCAGGTCGCGCCAGTAGCAGTCCTCGCCGAACAACGCACTCCACTCTGCCCGCGCCGGGGCCGCGAGCGCCGCCGCGAAGCGCGCCACCCAGTCCCGCACGGACGGCGGAGTCGTGCCTGTCGCGGTCGCCATGTCGTCGTCCGTCCTTCTATCCCTGGCCAGCCTCGTCCGGCGGCTCGGCGTCAATGGTACGCGCAGATGATTTCGCCATCCCGCTGCATGTTATGCGCGCACCCGCCGGGATTCTGCCCGGTGATCCGATATGCGCGCTTGTAGGGATAAAATCCTGGTGCCAGAAGAGAACCCGCAAAAGTCCTGTAACCAGCTGACATCTAATAATTGTGTCTCCAGCGGAGTGTTGCCGTACCCAGACTGTACGCAGAAATCTTCCGGTCGCCGGCGGTCGAATCCGGAGATTCCGCTCATTTAGAGACCGATCTCTATCGGCCGCAAGCGGACATAGGGGTTCCGGCAAGCCCGCATTCACCTAGTGTGAGACGTGCTATCCATGCGCCTCCTTCGTTGTGATGAAGAGCTGTTCGCGCGGAACGTCGCTTTTCTTGATTCCACGCCCAACCGCTTCCTCGTTCAAGTAGGACGCTGCGGTGTCAATGAGCCGATAGCCGACTTCGATGGCATCGCTGACGCTGCGCTCGCATTCCGCTAGATCGCGCATCTGAAACACGCCAAAGCCAAGCGCGGGCATTTCGACGCCGTTATTTCAAGACTCCCGCTGAACGACCTGCCCATTGAGTCTCGTCTCGAGCCACAAGCCTTTGCAGCCTGGCGGCAACTCATCCGCAGTCACCGGCTCCGGCCCGAAGCCGCCCGTGCTGTCAAAGGTCTTTCCCATCGTCCATTGTGCCGACTTGCGCTGATAGTCCCGGATCGAACCGTCGTTGAACACCGAGTATCCGGCGATGCGCTCCAGGGCATCGGCTTCAGGGATATGTCGGCCTCCCCGGCCAACAATGACGGCCAGTTCGCCCTCATAGTCCAGTTGTTCCGACGCGTTCGGGCGCACGATTGGGGCGCGATGCGCAACCAAACTCGCGGGATAGCGCGCGAACACGGCAGGATAGACCGGGCGCCGAAATCCCGTCTCCTCGGAGTGTGCGGCGTAGTTGAGGCCGATGCAGATGATTTTGGACGGCCGCGGAATCACAGTGAGAAACGCAACGGCATCGGCGGAGATTACAGGCTGCGACGAAAGCCTGGCTGCCGCTTGTTCCTGGGCGCAACTGCCTTTCGCGACAAGGGTCAGAAGGTCCGCGCCCAGATCTGCTATCGGCAGTCCCCGATAACCGCCTGCTGCGGCGATCCCGACAGATTCGGCACCGTCCGGCGTCCGATATGAGATCCATCGCATTTCGGCGCTTCCTCCTTAGGCATGGACAGCGGAATTTCTCATGAGCAGTCGCCTGAGAGCCTTCGTTTGGTCAGCGCTCAGGGACCTTGAGTCCGTTCGTTCAAGAGAAGGTCCGCCACCTGCTTTGGGTGCGTGACAATCGCAGCATGTCCGGCGGCAAGCTCCGTATAGCGCCAGTCGGAGCGCGCTCTCGCATAGGCCGCGTGGTGCTCCACCTGCGGAAATGGCGGATCGGTGCATCTCACATATGTGACCGGGAGGCCGTTTCCGATGGGTCGAGAAAGCTTCAAGGCCGTCTTGTCGACGCTCAAGGGCTGTGGGGTCATGAGGCGGTTCATCCAATCGCGGATCGCCGGATCGGGCACGCCGAATTGCTCCGCAGGTGGCGGCGGCACGCTGATGCCGCCGTCGAAATTCACGGCCGACGCAATTCGTCTTGCCCGTTCCTCGGGCGGCATTGCATCCAGCCGGCTTGTCGCCTCGATGGGCAGTCCGCCATCAATGAAGACGAGCTTTCTAATTCGATTGGGGACCCGGTCGGCGACGCCGCTGGCTGAGCGCGCGCCGTAGCTGTATCCAACCAGAACGATGTCGCTCAAGTCTTCGAACAGTATGACGTTCATGACGTCCGCGACGAATGTTTCGATGTCGATCGTGGGCGACATCAAATGCCTTCGTTCTCCCAGGCCGGTCAGGGTCGGCGTGAAAACCTGACATCCTCGGGACCGAAGAATGCTCGCCACGGGTCCCCAGCACCACGCACCCATATAGGCGCCGTGCACGAGCACGTAGGGCGGGGAGTCGCCGCTCATGCTTTCGGCATCCGACAGGTCACTTGAAGCCTGGCATCACGACGAAATTGGCAAGGCCGCTTTCACGGTCACTCAAAGATGCCATCATCTTGTTCACGTCCTGCAGCGCGTAGCGCTTGTGCTCGAATTTGGAGAGATTCAGCGTTCCGGCATCGGCCATCGCCGCCATGTCTTCGCCCTCCGCCACCGTGAACCAAGCCGATCCCTTCCATTGCAATGCGTTGCACATGAACCAGACGGGATCGAGCGGCAGCGTTTCCGCCATCGCACCGATGCTGACACCGCATCCCCCGCGGCGGAGGGACTTGATCGCATCCATGGTGACGCCGACAGGCGCGCCGGTTGGCAGCGCGTCGATCAACATATCCGCGCCTGCACCGCCGGTCCGATCGCGCACCCAGGCTTCGAGCGGCTGCGTGCCGTAGGACAAAACGTCGATCCTGCGAGGATCCCAGTTTCGGACGAGGTCGAGCACGGCGGCGTTGCGCGCGACCGCAAAGATCTTCGTTACGCCCATTCCCAAGGCGAGCAGGACGGCACCGACGCCGAGCGTCCCCGTCGCACCGAGTATGATGGCCGACTTTCCCGGTCCAGCATGTCCCTGGCGCAGAGCTGCATACGAAGTACCGAGATAGCCGAACCGCGCGCCGGCTTCGAAGCTGATGCTGTCGGGAAGCTTCACGAGCGACCGCACCGGCGCGACCATGAACTCGGCCAGGCCGCCGTCCGGGTATTGTTCGAACACGCGCGACGAGCCCGCACCGAACCCAAAATAGCCTTGGAAGGTTACGGAATCGCACGCGATCGGCTCGCCGCTGCGGCACGCCTTGCAGCCGCCGCACGACCGCTGCGGATTCACGTACACGCGGTCGCCCGGCGCGATGCCAAGCACCTGCGAACCGACCTCGGCAACGACGCCCGAGACGTCCAAACCGAACGTTGCCGGAAGCTTGGGGAGCGGCAGGTAGGGAAACCATTCCGCGTAGTGCGTGATGACGTTGGCGAGGTTGGGCACCACGTTGCACGCGCGCACGGATATCAGGACATCGGTGGGCCGGGGTACCGGCACGGGCACTTCCTCCAGCGAGAATGGTTTGCCGAACTCATGCAACCGCGCCGCCAGCATTGTCTTGGTCATCTGTCCTCCCGCTTTTTTTTGAACCTCTAAAGGTCAGTCGTCACCGCTTGTTCAGGCGCCCGCGAGCTCGGAGTTCAGCGCCGAGGCGCGCCGTCTGGCGCCGTGCGGCGGTGGCCGCATCGTGGACCCGCGCACGATGAATTCCGGGGCCAGCTTGATCCGAAGAGGCTTTGCCGGCGCCTTGGCCGGATCGGCAATCTGGGCAATCAATTCGGACGCCGCCGCATTCGCCATCTGGACGAACGGCTGCGCGACGGTCGTTATGCCGGGCCCCCAAATCTCGTACCATTGGGGATTGCCGTAGCCGACGATCGAGATGTCCCGCGGCACTTCGAGTTGGGCGTCACGCAGCGCCATGAGCGCGCCGGCTATCCCGGACCCCGCGCCGAAGATGACCCCGGTCGGAGGCGTGCGCGATTGCAGCAGCTCCACAATCCGCGTTTGCACGCGGTCCGAATCCATTGTCCCGGTCGACGCCATCGCCATGGCCGGCTTCAGCCCGAATTTCGCATGGGCATCGACAAATCCCGACAGGCGGGCGGCGCCGGTGCTGATGGCGCGGTCGGGGCCCAGATAGGCGATGCGACGATGGCCCAGCTGCAAGAGGTGCTGCGTTGCGAGGGCGATGCCGCGCTCGCTGTCGACGGCGACGCTCGGCGCCACAATGCGCGGATGATGGCGTGCGTATTGAACCGTGGGAACGGAGCGGAGCAGAGAAATCGTCTTCTCGTGCGGCATGCGCGAGGGCGCGATGACGATGCCGGCCGCGCGCGCGGCGCGAAGGGCCGCCACGTGCCCATACTCGAGGTCCGGATCGTCCTCCGAAATCGCAAGCACAACTTGAAGGCCTTCCTTCAAGCATCGATGCGATAGAGTTTGCGCGGCGGCAGCGAAGGCCTCGCTCGTGATGTTGGGAACGATCAGGCCGATCAGCACACCCTTGTCGCTGCGCAGCGCTCGCGCCGCGGTATGCGGTATGTAGCCGAGCTTCTCCGCAGCGCGGCGCACACGCTCCTTCGTATCCCGGTTGGTGTAGGGATGATCGCCGAGGGCCCGCGATACCGTCGAATGCGCGATATCCAGATGCCTGGCGATGTCCTTTATGGAAATATTCGCCCTTGCCGTTGCGGGCGGTTTCGATTTGCGCATGCTTGGGTCGCCCCGATCACGACAGACGCGAAGTCCTCGCTCCGACTATGCACACGTTGCCATAGATGCGCAATGCTGGTAGTTTCGTTCTGTCTGGATCGGGGCCTGCGTGGCGCGAGGATCGCGGCGCCGGAAGAAGGAAGAGCGACATGACGGACAACACCGGGACAGTGCGAAGTGCTGAGCCGCCCCTTCGGCTGCATCACAACGCATTCGTCGTTGCCGATCAGGAACGGACCCGGGCCTTTTATGAGGACGTCCTCGGCCTACCCTTGCGCGCGACCTGGATCGAGATCTCCGAAAACCTCAAGGGCGAAGCCTATTGCCATTCCTTCTACGGCCTGGCCGACGGGAGCGCGCTCGCATTCTTCACCTTCGCCAATCCCGAGACCCAGCAGCGCGTGTACGGCGGTGGAGAGCCGAAGAATCTGTACCATCACATCGCGCTTTCGGTGGACGAGGAGACACAGGATTCGATCCGCTCGCGCTGCCTGGCCGCAGGCGTGAAGACCCGCGACATCGATCACGGCTATTGCAAGTCCCTCTATCTCACCGACCCGGACGGACTCATTGTCGAGTTCACGCTCGACGCTCCCGACATCGCATCGATCGAGGCGTACCAGGCCCGCACCGCGCGCCGGTCGCTCGCGGCATGGCAAGCCGGCGAGCGCCGGCCGAACAACGATTGGCGGCAGCACTAGGCCGGCCGCGCGGCGCCCGACGATCCACCAAAACCATGTGAAGTCATGCCACACGAACATCAGTTCTACATCGACGGGGAGTGGGTCGAGCCGGCATTTCCGCGGCAGATCGACGTCGTTAATCCGGCGACTGAAGCGCCCTTTTCGTCCGTGAGCATGGGAAGCGCGGCCGACGTCGAAAAGGCCACCGCCGCGGCGCGATCCGCCTTCGAATCCTATGGGCGCTGGAGCAAAGACGAGCGGATAGCGCTGTTCGAGTCGATCGTCGCGTCTTATCAGTCGCGGGTAGGCGAAATCGCGGCTCTGGTGACAGCGGAAATGGGTGCGCCGGCGGCCTTTGCGCGCTCGTTTCATGCCGAGGGAGCGCTTACCACGCTGCGCAACGCCATAACGACGCTGAAATCCTATGCGTTCGAGCAGACGCTGGGCACGACGCTCATCGTGCGCGAACCGATCGGCGTGGCGGGGCTCATCACGCCGTGGAACGTGCCGGTGGGCACGATGATAACCAAAGTCGTTTCGGCCCTGGCCGCGGGATGCACCGTCGTCGTGAAGCCTTCGGAGTACGCCCCGCTCAGTCCCCTCATCGTCGCCGAGGTCATGCATGCAGCCAATGTGCCCAGGGGCGTCTTCAATCTCGTCAACGGCGACGGCGAGACGGTTGGGCAGCGTATCGCATCGCACCCGGATGTCGACATGGTTTCGATCACGGGCTCTACGCGCGCAGGTGCGGCGGTCGCGCGCGCGGCGAGCGACAGCGTCAAGCGCGTGCATCAGGAGCTCGGCGGCAAGTCCGCCAATATCGTCCTTCCGGACGCCGATATCGAGAGAACGGTGACGTGGGGGGTGCAGCGTTGCTATGTCGGAAGCGGCCAATCGTGCCAGGCGCCGACGCGGATGCTTGTACATGCGTCGCAGCACGCGCAGGCTTTGGCGATCGCGAAGGCCGCGGCCGAGGCCTTTGTCGTGGGCGATCCGAACGACCCGGCCACCACGATGGGTCCCGTCGCTTACAAGGGACAGTTCGAGAAGATACAGCGCCTGATCGCGGCCGGAATCGAGGAGGGCGCGACTCTTGTCACCGGCGGAACCGGTCGGCCGCCCGGGCTCCGGCGCGGCTTCTACGTCCGACCCACGGTCTTCGGGAATGTGAAGCGCCACGCGACCATCGCGCAGGAGGAAATCTTCGGTCCGGTGCTGTCCATTCTTCCTTACGAAAGCGAAGACGAGGCGGTCGCGATTGCCAACAACTCGCCATACGGCCTGGCAGGCTGGGTCACCTCGTCCGATCCGGACCGGGCACGCAATGTCGCGCGCCGGCTTCGCACGGGGCGTGTCTACCTCAACGGCGCGCCGCCGGACGGGTTTGCACCGTTCGGCGGTTACAAGCGGTCGGGCAACGGTCGCGAAGGCGGCGTGTTCGGCCTGGAGGAATATCTGGAAGTGAAAGCGTTGCTGGGCAGCAGCGCGCCGGCGGCACGAAGCTGAGAGACAGTCGCCCGAACGGAATATCGCTTTCCCAATCGCGGAGTCGGCAGATGGACTTGGGCATTTCCGGACGCAAAGCCATCGTATGCGCGTCCTCGCAGGGTCTGGGGCTCGCCTGCGCGCGTGCCCTGGTGCGCGAAGGCGCGGAAGTCCTGATAAACGGGCGCGATGCGCAAAAGCTCGAACGGGCCCGTGCGGACCTCGCATCCGAGTTTCCGGACGCAAGGATCGGATTTGTCGCCGCGGACATCCTGAGCGAAGCCGGACGAACGGCTCTTCTCGCCGGCTGCCCCGATCCGGACATTCTGATCAACAACAATGCGGGACCGCCGCCCGGCCGTCTGGAGGATTGGGACCGTGCGGCGTGGCTGCATGCTCTGGAAGCCAATATGATCGCGCCGCTCATGCTGCTGCGCGCCGTCGTGCCGGGCATGCGCAGCCGGCGCTTCGGACGGATCGTCAACATCACCTCGGCCATGGTGAAGTCGCCGCGCTATAGAATGGCGCTGTCCAGCGCGGCGCGAACCGGTCTCACCGCCGCCTGCAAGGCGATTTCCCTCGAGGTCGCTGCCGACAACGTGACGATAAACAACCTCCTGCCCGAGCGCATCGATACACCTCGGCAGGCATTCATGGCCGCCCGAATGATGGAGGAGAAATCCATCACGATTGGCGAGGCGCGGGCGCAAATCGCCTTGACGATAGCCGCCAAGCGCTTTGGAACCCCCGAGGAGTTCGGCGCCGCCTGCGCGTTCCTGTGCAGCGCCCAGAGCGCCTTCATTTCCGGCCAAAACCTTCAATTGGATGGAGGATCCTATGCGGGCCTCGTCTGACCGTGCCGGTCTTCCATGAGCGAGCTTGTGCCCGAACCTGGAGCCGGACGTTTACTGAGAACGTCGGTCGTGGGCAGCTATCCGCAGCCCGCCTGGCTGGTCAACAGGGCGGTATTGCTCGGACAATTCGTGCCGCGCGTCAGCATGGACGAACTCTGGCGGGTTGAACCAGACGTGCGCGAAGAGGCGCTGCGAGACGCAACGGCCATCGCGATCCACGACATGGAAGAGGCCGGTCTCAACGTGGTGACGGACGGCGAAATTTGCCGCGTCAGCTATACCAATCACTTTTCGCAATCCCTGTCGGGCTTGGACCACGATGCGCCTGCTTCCATCCTGAACCGGGTGGGACGCGAAGTGAAAGTACCGCGGGTCGTTGGCCCGATTCTCCACCGTGCGCCCGTCGAAGTGGAATGGGCACAGTTTCTGCGGACGCGGACACGTCGGACCGCCAAGGTCACGCTGCCCGGCCCATTCACGCTCGCGCAGCTGGTGGTGGACGAGTACTACGGCGATCCCGAGGCGCTGGCGCTGGCGTTCGCGGCGGCGCTGAACACGGAAGCGCGCCTGCTTCAGGACACCGGCATCGATGTGATCCAATTCGACGAGCCGTGGTTTCGCAACGACCCGCGGGCGGCACGGCAGGTCGGGGTACGCGCGCTCAATCGGGCGGTCGAGGGCTTGCACGCACGCACGGCGGTGCATGTCTGCTTTGGCTATGCGTTCCTGCGCAAGGGACAAAAGCCCAATGCCTATGAGTTCCTGTCCGAACTCTCGGAGTCCACCGTGCAGGAAATTTCGATAGAGGCGGCCCAGCCGAAACTGGACGTCGGTGTCTTGAGGGATCTTGCGGGCAAGGACGTTGCACTCGGCGTCCTGGATCACTCGACCGATGAGGCCGAGCCCGTCGATGTTGTCGCGGCGCGAATTCGTGAGGCGCTCAAGTTCATCTCGCCAGACCGGCTTCTACCGGCGCCGGACTGCGGCATGAAGTATATGAGCCGTGATGTTGCCTTCGCGCGCTTAAAAAACCTCTGCACAGCTGCGGAGAGGGTACGGCTCGAACTTGTCGGCGCCTGAGAAGGCTAGGTTCATGAAGCGCGTGACGCTTACGTTCGACAATGGTCCCACGCCGGGCATCACCAACCATGTACTCGACGTACTCAAGGCGCATGGTGTTCGTGTCACGTTTTTTGTCGTCGGCAAGCACTTGTTGCTTCCCGAAGCACGTGGCCTGGCGCAGAGAGCGCATCGGGAGGGACATTGGATCGGCAATCATTCCATGACGCACGGCGTGCCCCTCGGCGATCGGCCGGATCGCGAGGTCGCGGAGCGCGAGATCGGAGATGTGGATACGCTTTTGGGTCCGTTGGCTCACGAGGCGCGACTGTTTCGGCCCAATTCCCGAGGTACGCTTGGCCCGCACGCGCTGAGCCCGGCCGCCCGTGACCATCTCGTCGCGCATCGTGGCACGTTGGTGCTGTGGACGCACATTCCGCGCGATCGTGGCGTGGCAGCGGACGCGTGGGTGACAGATGCGCAGCACGCGTCCCGTGACAGCGACTGGCCGTTGCTAGTCCTGCACGATCGCCCAAGCGGTCATGACGTTCCGGCGGGTGCAATGGCATTCCTGGAACGCTATCTCATGTGGGCCCGTGATTCCGGTATTGAATTTGTCCAGGACTTTCCCGACACGTGCGTGCCCATTCGGCGGGGAGAAGTTCGCATGCCCTTGACGCCTCACGTGCGCGGCTTACAGGCTTAACGTGCGATCCCCGACCGCCAATCACGTCAGGCGCGACGTGCGCCAATCAACACGAAAGCGAGAAGTGCGGGCCGGTTGCTCTTGTTTCGCCACGCATGGCGGGTACCGTTCTGGATGATCACGTCGTGTTGGCGCAGATGTTCCGCGCGGCCGTCATCCAGCTCGAGCCATACTTCGCCGTCCAGAACAATCCCGTAGTCGATCGTGTCGGTCGTGTGCATCCCGTCCGGTTCGAAGCATTCGGCCAACCCCGATATGACTTTCTTATTTTCCTCGGTCGCGGCGCTTGGATCGAAGTGCGGGCTCTGCATGACCGAGTCGGGTGGGAGCTTCAGAAACACAAATTGCGTGCCGCCAACCGGCGGTACGACGCTTCGCGACGTTAGGGTGGGATCCTCGACGTCCGAAGGCAGAAGCGGAGAGCTCGGTGTCGACCAGATTTGCGTGCTCGACATACCGGGAATGTGAACATAGTCGTGTGCATTTGGCGCAGAGTCGGTAGATACGAAAACCGATTTTCCCTCGCCGTTTCGGCCGGTCACGATGCGGCGGACGTTCATGATGATCTATTCCAATGAATTTCAACAATATTACCATGATGGTCACGTGTGCACAAATCGGGCGCATCGAGCGCGTCGAAGAAGATTCGATCGTGAACCCGCTCGGCATCAAGGGGGTCGGCGAGCTCGGCAATGTCGGCATGAATGCGGCGGTGGTGAACGCGGTCTATCACGCCACCGGCAAGCGCGTGCGGCATATTCCGGTGCGACTCGAGGACATTCTTTAAGAAAAAGCGAAAAGCGCGGCCGTGCCGACCGCGCCTTAACGCATCGGCAGGACGCTACGCGCCGATCTGCTGCTGCAGAGCCTTGGCCTTGGCCAGGTGCTCGCGCACCGTGGGAAGGATTTCGCGCGCAAACGCCCTGAGCTTGGCGTTATCGCCATTGCGGGAATACTCGTCGAGCAGCGCCACGGCGTCCTCATGACCCTTCACTTGGTCGGCGATATAGGTCTTGTCGAAGTCACGGTTCGACTTGGAATCCAGGCTGTTCAGCTCCGTCGAATGATCGCTGTCGAGCAAGTCGTTGGTCCGGTATTTGCCGTCCGGCCCGGGCTCCATCTTGGTCTTGAGGCTCGCCTTGCTGATGCCGCCCAGCGCCACGAGCTTGTCGGTGCTAGCGGTATGGTCGTGGATCATCATCTGGGCGAAGTCCCTGATGTCGTCGCGCGTCGCGTGGGTGAGGGCGATCTTGCTGGACAGGATCTCGAACGCGTCGCTGGCGCTCGCCTTGGCGCGGAACTGGGTGGCATCGGGGGTGCCGATGCCGAGAATCTCCTTCGCCGACACGGTGCCTGGTGCGGCGATCAGCGCGGCGGAGACGAACAGCGCGGCAATGTGCGGTTTCATGGAACTTTCCTCTCTGGGCTCACCCTTCACTTGCGCGAACGAACGAAGGCAGACCGCGTTCCGCGGGTTCAACGGCCGACGGCTGTTCGCAGCGCCGCGACTTGCGCTGCCGTCACCGGAGGGGCGCGGTTGCCCCAGGCGTTGCGGATATAGGTCGCGACGGCGGCGATGTCCTCACTGCTCAATGTCGCGAAGGACGGCATCGAATAGGGCATCTTCGTGTCCTTGAGACCGATAGACTGCGAGCCGCCGAGAATGACGCGCAGCACGGTCACCGGATTGCGCCCCTGCACCAGCGTGTTATGCGCCAGGAGGGGGAACCCGCCGAGCTGCTCGCGCGCGCCGATCTTGTGGCAAACCGAGCAGATTTCGACGAACACCGCCTCTCCGGCAGCCATCTGGGCCGGGGCTTGAGGGTTCGGCGTATCTCTTTTCTGCGGCGGCAGAGATTTGAGATAGGCCGCAATGGCCGCACGATCGGCGTCGCTCATCAACCGCGTGGAGTACGAGACGACGTCCTGCATCGGACCGACAGCCGTGGCGTGCGGGCCGACGCCGGTTTTCAGATAGCCGGCGATCTCGGCGGCAGTCCATGCGCCAAGACCGTCCGGCCTGCTGCCGGTTAGGTTGGCGGCGAACCAGTTGTCCATTATCTCGCCGGTGAAGGCGCGTGAGTCGCGATCACCGAACAAAAGGTTTTTGGGCGTATGGCACTCGGCGCAATGGCCGGGGCCGTTGACGAGGAAATTGCCCCGGTTCCACTGCGCGTCGCGGCCTTGTGGCAAGGGCGCGGTATTCACAAAGAGCTGGTTCCAAAACCAAACCGAGGTACGGATATTGAACGGGAAGATCATCTCGGCGGCGGGTGGCCGATAATGCACTGGCTTCTGCATCTTGAGATAGGCGAACAGCGCGTCACTGTCTGTACGGCTCGTATGGGTGAAATAGGGATACGGAAACACCGGATAGAGATGGGCGCCGTCGGGCCGCACTCCGTCGTGCAGGGCGTTGTAGAAATCGTCCGCCGACCACCGTCCGATACCGGTCTGCGGATCCGGCGTGATGTTGGAGGAATAGACCCGCCCGAACACCGCGGAGAGCGGTTGTCCACCCGCGAACGGCGCCCCGTGCGGCGTGTCATGACAGCCGGCGCAGTCGCCGAGAACAGCGAGATAGCGACCGCGCTCGATCGCCGTCTGCGCGGCGGCGTTGCCGGCCACGAGTACCAGCAGAAGCGCGAGCCGGAGGATCAAGCGGCGGCCAATTGCTTGTAGAGCTGCGACAGCACCGCGTGGCGATCCTCGTCGCCCTTGGCCATCGCAAGGAAGAAGTTCTTGGTCTGTTCGAAGGTTGCATGGGGCGGCAGCGCGATGACGTTGGGATCGGCCTTGACGTCGATGATCGCGGGCCGGCCGGCGGAGAGCGCTTCCTCCCACACACGGTCGACATCGCCCGGCTTGTCGACGGTGAAGCCTGCGAGGCCGAGCATGCGGGCATAGGCGGCATAGTCGAGATCGGGCAGCTCCTGGGTCGCGGCGACCTTGGGTGCGCCGCCCAGGCCGCGCAGCTCCCACGTCACCATGTTGAGATCGCGGTTGTTCAGCACCGCCACCACGAAGCGCGGATCGGTCCACTGCTTCCAGTATTTCGCGACGGTAACGAAGGCGTTGAGCCCGAGCATCTGCATCGCGCCGTCGCCGACGAAGGCGATGGCCGGCCGGTCGGGAAAGGCGAACTTGCCGGCGGTCGCGAAAGAGATTGCCGGGCCCATCGTCGCCAGCGTCCCGGAGATCGCGAGCTTCATGTCGCGGCGCATCTTCACCGCGCGGGCGAAGAAGGTGGTCGACATGCCGGTGTCAACGGCGATGATTGCGCGCTCCGGCAGGTGCTTGGTGAATTCCCAGAAGAACAGTTCTGGGTTCAGCGGATCGGCTGACAGATGGGCCTTCTTGTCTTCCTCGTCCCAGGTCGCGGCGGCGTTCTTCTCGACGGTCTCGCGCCATTTGCCCCACGGCTTGGGCGCCAGCAGCGGCAGGAGCGCGCGCAAGGTCAGCGCACAATCGCCCTGGAGCGCGACGTCCATCGGATAGCGCAGCGACAGCATGGTGGGATCGATGTCGATCTGAACCGCTTTCGCCTGCCCTTCCTTGGGAAGGAACTCGCTATAGGGAAAGGTCGAGCCGATCATCAGCAAGGTGTCGCAGTTACGCATCAATTCGTAGGATGCCTTGGTGCCGAGGAGGCCGATCTGCCCGGTGGCGAATGGCAGATCATCGGGCAGCACCGCCTTGCCGAGCAGCGCCTTGGCTACGCCGGCCTGCAGCACGTCGGCAATCGAGATCACCTCGTTCTCGGCATTCGCCGCGCCACGCCCGATCAGCATGGCGACTCGCTCGCCCTTGTTGAGGATGCCGGCGGCGCGTTCGAGATCGACTTGCGCCGGCACGATCACGGGCTGTGCGAAGTCGGTGCCGGTGTGGATGGTGCCGTGGACGTGGCCGGACTCGGCCGCTGGGGATTCCTGCACGTCATTGGGGAAGATGATCGCGGTGACGGTGCGCTGCGCCTTGGCGATGCGGAAGGCGCGGTCGATCAGATGGCGCGCCTGCGCCGGCGTGTTGCAGACCTGCACGAAGTCCGACGCGACGTCCTTGAACAGCGAGAGAAGATCGACTTCCTGCTGGAAATGGCCGCCGAGCGAGGCCTGCGCCTGCTGGCCCACCAGGGCGACGACCGGTTGGCGGTCGAGCTTCGCGTCGTACAGGCCATTGAGCAGATGGATCGCGCCGGGACCGGACGTGGCGAGGCAGACGCCGACCTCGCCGGTCAGCTTGGCGTGGCCCGACGCCATGAAGGCGGCCTCCTCCTCGTGGCGGACCTGGACGAATTCGATGGCGTCGCCGGCGCGGCCGAGCGCGGTGACGATGCCGTTGATGCCGTCGCCGGGATAGCCGAAGACGCGGCGCACCTGCCACTGGCTGAGCCGTTCGAACAGGAAGTCTCCAACCGTCTTCGCCATTTGCGTCTCCATCAAGCGTTGCCTTGGAAAACGGCAGGACGGAGAGGCCGTTCCTCGCGGAAGGCAGGATTACAGGCCTGAAAGGCCAGCCATTTCCTGTCTCTGCCCGGGATCGGTTTGCGGAACTATGCGTTGAAAAATCGGCGGCATCCGCCGCGGGTGGGCATAACGTGGAACCTCACGCGTCGATCCCTTTAGTGTCCGTCCTCCTTTGGGCCGCGAGTTCCCAAACACCTTTGAACTATGTGGCCGGCGCAAGCGGCGCCAAGGCGAGCGCGACATTGCCGCTGACCTGGGGCGTGATCGGCGTGTCGGTAGCCGTGATGGTGATCGTCGCCGCATTGCTGGCGCTGGCGATCTGGCGGCGGCCGGGAATCGCGCTGGCTACCCGGATGGCTATAGGGCCTGACAAGGGCGGAACGAACTTCCTGTGGGTGGGTGTCGGGATTTCGACTCTCGCGCTGCTCGCCACGATCGTATGGACGGTGAAGGTTCTGGCGGAGATCGGCAAGCCGACCGTAACGCCCGCCCTGACCATCGAAGTCACGGCGCATCAGTGGTGGTGGGAGGTTCGCTATCTCGATAACGATACGCGCGCGATTTTCACCACCGCCAACGAGATCCATATCCCGACCGGCACGCCGGTGCAGTTCAAGCTGATCGGCGGCGACGTGATCCATTCCTTCTGGGTGCCGGCGCTGGCTGGCAAGACCGACCTGATCCCCGGCCAGACCAACGAAATTTGGCTCGAGGCCGACAAGCCCGGCACCTATCGCGGCCAGTGCACGGAGTATTGCGGGCTAGAGCACGCCAAGATGGCTTTCGTCGTGGTCGCCGACACGCCGCGCGATTTCGCGGCTTGGCGCTCGCACCAGATCGCGCCGGATGTAACGCCGGGCGGCGGGGTACTCGCCTCGGGTGCAGTCTATTTCGGGATGAAGTGCGGCAGCTGCCACGCAGTGCGCGGCAGCGACGCGGCCGGCGTGCTCGGCCCCGACCTCAGCCATTTCGCGACGCGGCAGACGATCGCCGCCGGCGTGCTTGCGAACACGCCGCAGAACCTCAGCGCCTGGATCGACGATCCGCAAGGGATCAAGCCGGGCAATCTGATGCAGAAGCCCGAATTGTCGCTGGAGCAGCGCGGCCAGATCGTCGCCTATCTCGAGACGCTCAAATGACGATCAGCGACTACACCCGAGCGCCGAGCGTCGGCACGGAGCAGCCGGAGCTGGCGGCGCGGCTGCAGAAGATCTGGGAGACGGCGCCCGGCATCGGCGGCTGGCTGTCCACCGTCGACCACAAGGAGATCGGGCTCCGCTACATCGTCACCGCCTTCGCCTTCCTGATTCTGGGCGGCGTCGAGGCGCTGGTCTTCCGGCTGCAACTGTCATGGTCGGACCGGCATCTGCTGAATCCGGAGCAATACGACCAGCTCTTCACCATGCACGGCATGACGATGATCTTCCTTTATGCCGGGCCGGTGCTGTCGGGATTCAGCAATTACCTGTGGCCGCTGCTGCTCGGCGCGCGTGACATGGCGCTGCCGCGGCTGAACGCCCTGTCCTATTGGATCTATCTGTTCGCGGGGATTTTCCTCTACGCCGCCTTCGCCATCGGCTTCGGGCCGAACGACGGCTGGTTCAACTACGTGCCCTTGGCGGCGCGGGCCTATAATGGCGGGCCGAACATCGATTTCTATGCGCTGGGCATGATCCTGCTCGGCATCTCGACGACGGTCGGCGCGGTCAATTTCGTCGTCACCTTCATGCGCATGCGCGCGCCCGGCATGTCGATCAATCGTGTGCCGATCCTGATCTGGGGGACGCTGACCGCGTCGATGGCCAACATCTTCGCGATTCCGGCGGTGAGCCTGGCGTTCTTCCTGCTCTGGATGGACCGCAATGTCGGCACGCATTTCTTCGACACGGCGGGCGGCGGCGGGTCGGCGATGCTGTGGCAGCATCTGTTCTGGATGTTCGGCCATCCCTGGGTCTACGCCATCGTGCTGCCGGCGATGGGCATGGTGTCGGACGGCTTGCCGGTGTTCTGCCGCCGGCCGCTGGTCGGCTACAGCGCCGTGGCGCTGGCGACGGTCGCGACCATGGTGCTGGGCTTCGGCGTGTGGGTGCATCACATGTTCGCGACGGGCCTGCCGAACATCTCGCTGTCGTTCTTCAGTGCTGCCTCGATCATCATCGCGGTGCCGAGCGCCGTCGGCGTGTTCGCCTGGCTCGCGACGATCTGGACGGGAAGGCCGGTGTTCACGACACCATTCCTGTTCTTTGCGTCTTTCATCCTTCTCTTCACCATCGGCGGCGTCAGCGGCTTCATGACGGGATCGGTGCCGGTCGACTGGCAGCTCACTGATACGTATTTCGTGGTGGCGCACATTCACTATGTGCTGATCGGCATCAACGTCTTCCCGGTCGCGGGCGCGATCTATTTCTGGTTCCCGAAATTCACCGGCCGGATGCTCGACGAGCGGCTGGGGCGATGGAATTTCTGGACCATGTTCGTGGGCTTCAATCTCGGCTTCTTCCCGATGCACATTTCCGGCCTGCTCGGCATGCCGCGGCGCGTTTACACCTATGCAGAAGGAATGGGGTGGGACTGGCTGAACCTCATCACCACACTGGGCTCGTTCGTGTTCGCGGCCGGCGTGCTCATGCTGATCTGGAACGTGCTGAAGTCCGTGCGCAGCGGAGCGATCGCAGGCGACAATCCGTGGGACGCGCCGACGCTGGAATGGGCGACATCCTCGCCGCCGCCGCCCTACAATTTCGTCGTGATTCCGACGGTGCAGAGCCGCCATCCCTTGTGGGAAGACCGGCTGGCGAGCCGGCCGGACGAAGCCCGCAGCCATCCGCATGCCGGGCTGGTGCTGGAGCACGGGCGCGAAGCCATCGGCACCGACCCGCTCGACGCGCAGCCGGACATCATCCTGAAGATGCCGGGCGATTCCTATGCGCCGCTCGTCTTCGCGATCGCCGTGACGGCGATCTTCATCGGCCTGCTGCTCCTGGCATGGTGGTTGGTGGCGTTGGCGGCCGTCGTCACGGCGGCGACGACGGTGGGCTGGCTGTGGCCGGAGCGGAATTTGGGCGAGACACGGGAGCCGGCCCGTGACTGACCGCATCGCCCTCGAAGGCACCCTGCCGGTCGGCGCCATCGACACGCGCGCCAGCGGCTGGTGGGCGATGATCTTCGTCGTCTGCACCGAGGCCGCGCTGTTCGGCTATCTGCTGTTCAGCTATTTCTATCTGGCGGTCCAGCCGCACGCGCCCGGCACCTTCCCGGAAGGCGGCACGCCGTCGCTGGCCCTGGCATTGCCCAACACGATCATCCTGCTGACATCCTCGGTCGCGGTGGGTTGGGCGCAGTTCAACATCCAGCGCGACGACAGCCTGCGGCTGATCATAGGTCTCGCTGTTGCGGTCGCTCTGGGTGTTGTCTTCCTGATCGTGCAGTATTTCGAGTGGGCGCAGAAGCCGTTCACGCTGTCCTCGACGGCCTATTCGTCGCTCTATTTCGTCATCACCGGCTTTCACATGATGCATGTCGTGGTCGGTGTGGGCGTTCTTGCGACCGTTCTCGTGTGGTCGGCGCTGGGCTATTTCAACCGCGTGCGGTATGCGCCGATCCATATCGGCGCGCTGTATTGGCATTTCGTCGACGCGGTATGGCTGGCGGTGTTCTTTACGCTTTACATTACGCCGCTCCTGGGATTGCGCGCATGAGCGAGGTGCTGCAGCCCCATCGCCGCGCCGCCAACCTGTGGCTGCTATGGTTTGGCATCGCGGCAGCGCCGGGCTTCTGGTTCGCGCAGCTGCTGCTCGGCTATTTTCTCTGGGCCTATCGCTGCTATCCGGGCGACACGCCGATCGTGTGGGAGAGCTCACGCGGCCTTATCGTCTGCGTGGCGATATTCGACGTCCTGTCGATCGCGGTGGCCGTCGCGGGATTCTTCGTTTCGTACCGCGTCTGGCAAAGCGTGCGCGACGAGAAGGCGCGTGAGACCGAACCGATCGCCCATATCGGCGAGGCGCGCAACCGGTTCCTCTCGACCTGGGGCATGCTGTCGAGCGGCTGTTTCCTGGTCGCCATCCTGTTCGCGACGATCGCGTCGGTCACGGTGCCGCCATGCGGATGAGACAGGCGCTCCTGCTCGTCGCCGCCGCGGTCTCGCTGGCCGTGGCGTTGTTGCCGCCGCTGGAGAGCGCCGCGCGCGAGCTCTTCGCCGCGCATATGGCGCAGCATCTGATCCTGATCTGCATCACCGCGCCCCTGTTGGCGCTGGCGCGGCCTTGGTCGGCACTGGAACGCGTCGCACCACTCACCGCGTGGTGCGCCTTCGTGTGCGTGTTCCTGTTCTGGCACTGGCCGGCGGTGTTCCAATGGGCCGCGGCGGCGGAAGCGACGCGCCTGCTGGAGCTCGGCAGTGTCCTCGCCGCTGCGACGGTGTTCTGGGCAGCGATGCTGGCGCCGGCGCCGCGGCTCGGCCATGGCGCGTCCGCGCTGTTCGTCATGACGGCCGCCATCGCCACCGACCTGCCGGGCGTGGTGATGATCTTCGCGCCGCGCGCCATCTGCACCATGCCGGACGAGAACGCCGCACGCTTCGGGCTGTCGGCGCTGGAGGACCAGCAGTTCGCGGGCCTCCTCATGTGGGTGCCGGCCAATCTGGTGTTCTTCGGCTTCGCCATATTTCTGTTCGCGCAGTATATGCGCGCCCAACCGCCACGCACTTTGGTGACTTCATGAGACAACGCTTGCTCTTCGCCGCCGTGGTTGCCGCTCTCGGCACGGTCTCGATCGCTGTTGCCGAGGACCTCGGCACAATGATGCGCGACGACCGACAATGGGTGATGCCGGCCAAGGACTACGCCAACACGCGTTTTTCGAGTTTGGCGCAGATCAATGCAGGCAATGCGAACCAGTTGCGCGTCGCCTGGACGTTCTCGGTCGGCTCGAACCACGGCCAGGAGGCAGCGCCGATCGTGGTCGGCGACACGATGTATGTCGTCGGCGCCTATCCCAACGAGGTCTTCGCGCTGAACGCCACTACCGGCGACCTGAAGTGGAAATACTCGCCGCATGTCGATCCGTCGTCGCAAGGCGTCGCCTGTTGCGACGTGGTCAATCGCGGCGAGGCTTACGACAACGGCAAGATCTTCTTCAACACGCTGGACGACCACACCGTCGCGCTGGATGCGAAGACCGGGCAGGAATTGTGGGTCGTCAAGCTGGGCGAGATCACGCGCGGCATGACCATCACCATGGCGCCCATCGTGGTGAAGGGAAAGGTGCTGGTCGGCAATTCCGGCGGCGAGATGGGCGTGCGCGGCTGGCTGACGGCGCTCGACGAGAACACCGGCCGCATCGCCTGGCGCGCCTATTCGGTGGGCGCCGACAAGGATGTGCTGATCGGGCCAAAATTCCATCCATTCTACAAGAAGCTGATCGGCAAGGACCTCGGCATTTCCACCTGGCCGCCGGGGCGCTGGCAGGTCGGCGGCGGGCCGGTCTGGGGCTGGATCAGCTACGATCCGAAGCTGAATCTGGTGATCTACGGCACCGGCAATCCCGGCCCGTGGAATTCGAACCAGCGGCCGGGCGATAATCTCTGGACCAGCACGATCTTCGCGCGCGACGCCGACACCGGCGAGGCGGTGTGGGCGGTGCAGCTCGATCCGCACGATCTCTACGACTATGACGAGATCAACGAGAACCTTCTGCTCGACCTGCCTATCAACGGCAAAGTCAGGCCGGTCGTGGTGCATCCGGGCCGCAACGGCTTCATGTATGTGATCGACCGCGCCACCGGCCAGGTTTATTCCGCCGACAAATACGACAACCAGACCTCGATCCTGCGCGTCGATCTCGCGACGGCGCGGCCGGTGATGAATGACGCGATGAAACCGCTCCTGGGCAAGAACATCAGCGGCATCTGCCCCGCCTCGCCCGGCACGAAGGACTGGCAGCCGACGGCGTACTCGCCGCTGACGCACCTCCTCTACATCCCGCACCAGCATCTGTGCATGGATTACAAGACGAGCGAGGTCGGCTATATTGCCGGTACGCCCTATGTCGGCGCCACGGTCGACATGTATGGCGGACCAGGCGGCTATCGCGGCGAGTTCGCGGCCTGGGACCCGACCAAGCGCACCAAGGTCTGGGCAATCCACGAGAAATTTCCGGTGTGGAGCGGCACGATGGCGACGGCGGGCCACATCGCGGTCTATGGCACGCTGGACCGCTGGTTCAAGGTCGTCGACGACCGCAACGGCAAACTGCTCTACCAGTTCCATGCGCCGAGCGGCTTCGTTGGCCAGCCGATCACCTATCAGGGCACGGACGGCAAGCAGTACATCGCGATCCTGGACGGCGTCGGCGGCTGGCCCGGCGCGATCGCCAATGCCGAGATCGACCCGCGCGTGCGCAACGGCGCGCTGGGCTTCACCGGCGCGGTCGGCGATCTGCCCGGCGTCACCAGCGGCGGCAGCACGCTGTTGGTGTTCTCGCTTCCCGGCGGAGGCGGCCGTGCACCTTAAGCTTGCGGCGCTGGTTCTGTTGTGCGTGCCTGCGGTGGCACAAGGCGCGGCGCTGCGCGTGTGCTCCGATCCGAACAACCTGCCCTTTTCCAACCGCGCGGGTCAGGGGTTCGAGAACAGGATCGCCGAGTTGGTCGCGCGCGACCTTCACATGACGGTCGCTTATACCTGGGCGGCGCAGCACGAGACCTTCGTCAAACGCACGCTGAACAAGCATGCCTGCGACGTGGTGATGGGCGTGCCGGTGGGCTACGACGAAGTAGACCAGACGCGTCCCTACTATGCCTCGACTTATGTCTTCGTGGCGCGACGGGGCGGTGCGCGCGTCGCCTCGCTGACCGATCCCCGCCTGCGCCGCCTGAAGATCGGCGTCCACCTGATCGGCGACGATCCGGCACCGCCAGAGGCCGCGCTGGGGCAGGAGGGCATTGTCAATAACGTTTCGGGCTTCATGATCTATGGCGACTATGCCAAGCCCAATCCGCCCGCGCGCCTGATCGAGGCGGTGGAAAGTGGCCAAGTGGATGTCGCAGCGGTGTGGGGACCCTTAGGCGGCTATTTCGCCAAAGTGTCGCCCGTGCCCCTAAGCGTGACGCCAGTCACAGGCACGGAGGGCTTCGCGCCGCTGCGCTTCCGTTTCGCCATCGCCATGGGCGTGCGCAAGGGTGACAGCGCACTGCGCAACCGTCTCGACGGCGTGATCGCACGCGAGCACGGCGTCATCCGGAACATTCTGACCTCCTATGGCGTCCCTCTGTGGAGATGAAAGGAGGCTCTGATGGATAAGCTTCGCTGGATCACGCTCGGCATCGCGGTGGTGGTGATCGCGGTGATCGCTGTCGCGCTTTATCGCATCGTGATGCCCGGTTCGCAGGATGCGGCGCGGCAGCAGGACCTCGCGAACGGATACAACGGCGCGGTGCCGGCAGGTGCGCTGCTGCGCGTGCCGGTGACCGGCATCTATCCCGGCGGCAATGCGGCGGGGCTCAATCCCAATATGCAGAACCCGCTGGCCAACGATCCCGATGCGGTGCAGCGCGGCATGAAGGATTTCGACGCCTTCAACTGCTCGGGCTGCCATGCGGCGAATGCCGGCGGCGGCATGGGCCCATCGCTCAGCGACGATATCTGGATCTACCGCTCGTCGCCCGGGAATATTTATCTCACTATCGCGCAAGGCCGTCAGGCGGGCATGCCCGCCTTCGGCGCCATGCTGCCGGACCGCACGATCTGGGAGCTCGTGGCCTACATCAAGAGCATCTCGGAGAAGCCGAGCGGCAAATTCGGCACCACGACCTCGATCGCACCGCAATCGCCGAATGTCGAGCAGGTCCCGCAGGGCCGCGCCGTCACCGCCACGCCGTGGAGCGATACCGAACCCTTGCCGCCGAACGGGCAGCAACCCGGTAGCCAAGGCCGATGACCGAGACGTTCACCCATCACTGGCATCATCATGCGAAATTCTATGCCTCGCTCGCGATCGGCGTGGTTGCGTTTGCGGTTTCGCTATACCTGCAAGTGCGCATGCCGGTGGCGATCGCGGCGGACGCGTTCTTCCTGTCGTTCATCATCGGCTTCGCCGTCACGGTGCCGTGGATGAGTCCGGAAAAGCTGCAAGCGCGGGCGCAGGTCGAAGACGAGGGCGCGGCTATCGTCTCGCTGATCATCTTCGCCGTCATCGCCTATTGCTGCGACGCGATCTTCATGACGCTGAACGCCAAGCCGTCGCCCGGCGCGGGCTGGACCGCCCTGTCGCTGGCCGGCGCACCGCTGGGCTGGCTGGTGATCCAGCTCAACGAGACGCTGCACTATTCCAACCTGTTCTACGCCAAGCCCGGACGCGGGCAAAAGCGGCAGCCGCCACTCGAATTCCCCGGAACGGAAGAGCCGGGCGTCGCCGAGTTCCTCTATTTCTCGTTCGTCGTTGGGATGACGGCGCAGACCTCGGATGTGGAGGTGCGAAGCGCGTCCATGCGCAATGCGGTCACGCTGCACGGCTTCGTGTCGTTTCTGTTCAACACCGTTCTGATCGCGCTGGCGGTGAACGCCGCCGTGTCGCACTGATCAACGATATTCGTCCGAGCCCTGCACCCATAGAAAGGACTGGACGTCGATCAGGTCGCGCGGACGCATGTCGCGGATGGACGTGCGAACCGCGCGGGCGAGCGCGAGATAGCCTTCATAGGTCCGCCAATTTGGCCGCGAGGTATAGTCGAAAGGCAATCTCAGGATCCGCGCCGCCTCCCTGGTGGTGTTCGGCTTCAGGAAGATATGCGTCTGCGGCTGAGCGAGGAAGCCGAACACCGTGACCAGCGGCCATGTCAGCACGCGCGTCTGCTTGCGCGGCAAAGCCTCGACGGCGGCACACCAGCGTTCGAACCGCTCGGCGAGCGGCGGCGTACCATGCAGGAAGGCGAACAATCCTTCCGCGAAGGCCTTCGCACCGGCCTTTTCGCGGACCGCATCGCGCAAAGCCATCTTCTCGAACGAGAACAGCAGGCTGCGGCCGGATTCGATCCGCACCGCCCGCGCGGCGATCTCCGCATGGCGTCCTTCATGCAGTGCACGGGCAAAATCCTTTTGATTGAGATGTGCCTTCCACTCCAGATGAGCTTCCCATTTGTAATTTCGCTCCCAGGCCAGATAGGTCTCGTCGCGGAATCCGCCCGGGAAGAACCGAAGGAACTTCCGGCGCGCACGTCCCAGCGACGGTGAAGGCTGCGAGCGGGCGTATGCGGCGCCGGCGCGAAGGGCCAACGATTTCGGCATGGCGGTATCCTCGTCTACCTCAAAGAGGCAACGTTCCGGCGGAAACTTGTGTTCCGTTCGGATCAGTCTAGCGCCGCGCGCAACCCTGCGAAGAAGAGGCGGCCCGGCGCGGGACTGTAGGTTCGCGGGTTGGACAGGTTGAAGCTCGGCGGCAGGCCGTCGAGTTCGGTGAAGGCGCCATAGGTGTAATAGCGCCGGTCGAACAGGTTCTGCACGTCCGCGAACAGCATGAAATGCGATCCGAGAGCGTAGGCAGTTCGCAGATCGACAGTAGCGAAACCCGGCAGCTTGGGCTCTTGGTTGGATTCGTCGCCCACGAGATATTCGCCGCTTTGCAGGCGCAGATCGGCGCCCACACTCCAAGCCGGCGTCGCGGCATAGTCTGCGGACAGCGTCAACCGGTTGGCGGGGTTGAGCGGAATGCGGTCGCCCGGCGAAACGTAAATCAGGCCGTTGGCATCAGCGGACGGGCTGTTGGACGACAATGTCTGCGCATTGCGGAACGTCGCCTCCAGATGGGAATAGTTGGCGTCGAATCGCCAGCGCGCGTCGCGATAGCCAAGATGCGCGTCGATGCCCTGGTGGCGGGTCGTGCCGGCATTCTGAAAGAACCCGAAACCGTTGATGTCGGTGGCGAGCAGCAGGATGTCGTTGTCGGCGTCGGTGCGGTAGGCACCGGCGTTCCAAGAGATGACGCCAGGCAGCGCATCGACTTGGAAACGGCCGCGCAAGCCGAACTCATAGGTGTGCGAGACCACCTGCTTGAGCGGCGGATCGGACACCAGAAACGCATCGAGCAGGCATGGTGCCGCCGGATCGGCACAGGACAGTTCGCCCGCGGTCGGCGCACGGTTGGACTGCGAATAGCCGCCATAGGCGGTCAGCGCGTCCGAAACCTTGTAAGCCAGTCCGGTGCCGGGATTGATGCGGGAAAAGCCGTGGTCGCCGTCGAGGCCGCCGCCGAGCCGGTCGGTCAATTTGACATCGGCGGTGTTGAGCCGGCCGCTCAGGGTCCAGGCCAAGGCCGGCGTGATGTCGAACACGTCGATCGCATAGAGGCCGCCATAGGTGTTGCGGGCGCCGACGCTGACAGGCGCCTCGATGGGCGGCGATGCGGTGGGGCTCAGCGCCTGATCGATGACGACGCCGGAGCCCACGACGGCGAGATCGTCGAGCAGGCTTCCGAGTTCGCCATAGGCCGCATAGTCGGTCTGGCCCTGGTCGAGCGAGCCGCCGAGCACAAACGTGTTGCCATGACCCAGGATCGGTGCGGTCCAGGAAAGCTGTACGGCGATGCCGAACGTTCTGGCGTCGGTGTGGGTGAAATCGGTTTCGCCGGGTGTCGCGCCGGCCGGCAGGGCGCTGGCCGGCACTGGATTCCCGCTGGTATCGTACAGCGCATCGTCGGGGAATTCATAATTGCCTTCGAGGCAAAGCTCGGTCGCGTCGTTGCCGCAAATGTCGACATCGGTGGTGTTGCCGTCGATCAGGTTCTGGTGGAAGTGCCGGTAATAGCTGTTGAAGCTCAAAGTAAGCGTGTCGTTTGCTTGATATGTGCCGCGAAATTGCACCAGCTCCATCTCGTTGTGCATCGATTGCGGGAAGGTGAATACCGCTCGCGGGTCGGAGGCCAGCATCTCCACCGGTGTCGGGCCGACGGCCGCGATCATATTGGACGCACCGGAAAAAGACAGATGCAGGACCAACCCGCCGGACTGATAGGCGATGTCTCCATAGGCCTGTTCGAGCGTGGTGGGCGAGCGATAGCGGAAGCCATTATCCTGCAAACCGCCGACGCCGAGATAGACGCCGAAGTCGCCGAAACGTCCGCCGTATTCCGCATGGCCGCCAATGTTGCCGAAGGAGCCGCCGGAAATCTCGGCGTCGGTCCCGTCGAACGTCAGGCCGGTCTTCATCTCCAGCGTCACCGCGCCACCCATCGTGTTCAGCCCGAACACCGGGTTGTTGCTCTGAAGCGTGAAGCGATCGACGGCGAATTCCGGGACCAGGTCCCAGTTCACATTGTCGCCGAAGGATTCGTTGAGGCGCGTGCCGTCCTGATAGACCGCGATGCCTTCGGCCACGCCCGAGATCGGCGAAGCCTCGAAGCCGCGATAGACGAGGTCGGGCTGGAACTGACTGCCCTGCTCGTCGTTGAGCGCGACGCTGGAGAGTTGGGTGGCGACGGCGTTGGGCAGGACGTCCTGCGCGCGGTCGCGAATCAGGTCGGGTACGGACAAGGTCTCGACCGATCCAGCCACCTTGTCCACGTCGATGCCGCTGCCCGGCAGGGGCGCCGCGGCGGTGACCACAATTGTCTCAACCGAACCGCCATCCGGAGCGGCCGCGACGGCGACCGGTGCGGACAACCAAAAGCATGCGAAGGCTGCGATCCTGTGGCCGCTACGGTGGTTCAAGGCGATCGTCCGGGGACAACGAACGTCAAACGTTCGGGACGGATTTCGGATGCAGGATCTTCCGGAACTTTGTGCGCCGCGACGGCCGCGTTGAAATCTGGCCCGCGCCACGCCATCTGCGCTACGCTGACCGACATCAAGTCGAGGATCTCGCATGGCCCGCCGCGCCGGAAGCGCCGACCTGCCGCTGCATGGCGGTCGCGTGCCGCCCTGGCTCGCCGAACGCATGAGCAGGCTTGGCGCCGTCATCAGCGAAGCCATCGTGCAGCACTATGGCCGCGACGAGCTGCTGCGGCGTCTGGCACATCCTTTCTGGTTCCAGTCGTTCGGCGCCGTCATGGGCATGGACTGGCATTCCTCCGGCATCACCACCAGCGTGATCGGTGCGCTGAAGCGCGGGCTGGCGCCGCTGTCGAGCGAGTTGGGCATTCACGTCTGCGGCGGGCGCGGCAGCCATTCGCGCAAGACGCCGGGCGAACTGACCGCGATCGGCGAACGGGTAGGATTCGACGGCGGCGCGCTGGCGACCGCGAGCCGGCTGGTCGCCAAAGTCGACAGCGCCGCGGTACAGGACGGCTTCGACCTCTACCTCCACGGCTTCATCGTCACCGATGACGGTCATTGGGTCGTGGTGCAGCAGGGTATGAACGGCGGGGCCAAACAGGCACGGCGCTATCACTGGCTCTCGGAGGGACTGAGCAGCTTCGTCGAGGAGCCGCATGCGGCGATTGACGGCCAGGACCAGGGCATCATCGTCAATCTCACCGATCGCAGGGCCGAGGCGTCACGCCGGACGCAGATCGAAATCCTGCAGGCACTGGGGCCTGACGGGATCGCGCGCGAACTCGCAGCGCTGGCGCCGGAACCCGTGCCCGTCCACCAGCCGATGCTGCCGCATCTCGTCATGCCGGCGCATCACGATGTCCGGTCCAGCGATGTCCATGTCCGCCGGCTGCACGGCAATCTCGCGGCGGCGGCGGAACGCGGCCCGAAGGATTTCGCCGAGTTGCTCCTGGTGCCGGGCGTCGGCGCCCGCACGGTGGAGGCGCTTGCTTTGGTCGCGGAGGTCGTGCACGGCGCGCCATACCGCTTTTCCGACCCCGGCCGGTTCTCCTATGCCCATGGCGGCAAGGACCGGCATCCGTTTCCCGTGCCGCTGAAGGTTTACGACCAGACGCTTAAGGTGATGAAGACCGCGGTCGAAAACGCCAGGCTCGGACGCCAGGAGATGCTCGACGCGCTCAAGCGCCTCGACAACCAGTCCAGGCAGCTTGAGCGGCAGGTGAAGACGGGAGACTTCGAATCGCTGATCGCCACAGAGCGGCAACGCTCGCCTGCTTATGGCGGGCGAAGCGTGTTCGGTTGGGAGCCAGCGCCGCAGGACACACAGCCAGTGCCGCAACGCGCTCAGCAGCGCTCGTCCGATCCCTGAACCTAAAATGGCGCAAAACTAGCGCGGGTCGGGCGAATGGCGATCAGTTTCGCCGGGCGTGCCGGAGGCTCGATCTGATCGAACGTGCACTGCACCGGGCTTTGTCCGGCCGCCAGCGTAGGAACTTCGTACCGTGCCGAAAGCGACAGCCGGTGACGTGATCGTAGCGCACCTCGGCCACCAGCCTGGGCTTCAGTGGTACCCACTCGGCCGACCGTTCGGTGCTCCAACGCGACGGGCCGCCCGGCGCGTCGCCGGTGAATCCGGAACCGCCCCGTAGTGCCTCCAACGTCTTTGTGAGCGCTTTGCGGTCGAGCGCGGCGAAGCCGGAGGTGAATCCGACATGGTCGAGCCTGCCTTCGCCATTATAGAGGCCGAGCAGAAGCGAACCAACCGCGCGGCTGCCGCTGGCATAGCGGAAGCCCCCCACCACGCAGTCCGCGGTGCGCAGACACTTCACTTTGAGCATGGCGCGCTCACCCGCGCGATACGGTTCGTCGAGGCGTTTGGCAACTACGCCGTCGAGCGACCCGCCGGTCCGGCCCAGCCATCGCCGCGCGACACGGATATCACGGGTGAAGGGCGAAAGACGTAGTGAGAACGCCGGCGCCTCGGATTCGAAAAAGTCCTCCAACGCGGTGCGGCGCTCGGACAGCGGGCGGTCCAGGAAAGATCGCCCGTCGAGCCGCAGAAGGTCGAAGAGAATAAGGACGGATGGCGTTTCGACGGAAAGCTTGCGGACGCGACTTTGCGCCGGATGCAAGCGGGCTTGCAGGGCATCGAACGAAAGCGCCTTGCCCAGAGGCACGGCGAGTTCGCCGTCGAGAATGAAATCGTCTGCTTTCAACGCGCCCAGAGTCGCGACCATCTCCGGAAAGTAGCGGGTGAGCGCCTTGCCGGACTTGGCCTGGAGCGAAACCGTCGTTCCGCGCCGCACGGCAAGACAGCGAAAACCATCCCATTTGGGTTCGAACTGCCAACCGCGGTCTGATGGCAACGCGTCGGCGATATGTGCTTCCATCGGAGCAAGCATTTCGGCGCAGCACCCGGTGAGGCGTATCCAATCCGCGGTGTTAGAAAACAATCCGTGCGATGGCAAAACCGAGCAGCGTCGCAATCAGCACCGCTGTAATGGGCCGTGCGGCAATCATCTCCTCAAGTCCGGGGCCTTCACCGGCGTCGACGATGCTGTCGATCGCTTCGTCGCCATCATTGGGTGTCAGCGGCATTAGAATCCCATCCTTGGATCGGCGGTCTCTTCGGGGGCGTCAGCCATGTGGATGCATAACCACCTTGATGCATCCGTCCTTCTTGCCTTTGAAGGTATCGTACATCTTGGGGCCGTCATCCAACGTGCAGCGATGTGTGATCACAAAGGATGGGTCGATCTTCCCGTCCTCGATCAGGCGCATCAGCTTGTCGATGTAGTTGAGGACGTTGCACTGGCCCATCTTGATCGTCACGCCCTTTTGGAAGGCGCCACCGAGCGGCACCATGTTGAGAAACCCGCCATAGACCCCGGAGATCGAGACGGTGCCGCCGGCGCGCACGTTGCGAAGACAGTCGCGCAAGGCATGGATGCGATCGGTGCCAAGCCCGGTCAGCGCCAGGGCGCGATCGGCAACCGCGTCCCAGCTTCCACTTCCGTGCGCTTCCATGCCGACGGCGTCGATGCAGCGGTCGGGTCCGCGGCCTTTCGTGATCTGATTGAGGCGGTCGTAGACATCCTCCTTTTCGAAATTGATCGTCTCGGCACCGGCGACCGCAGCCATCGCGAGCCGTTCCGGGATGCGGTCGATGGCAACGACATGTCCGGCGCCCAGCATCTGTGCCGAGCGGATGACGAACTGGCCGACCGGTCCGCAACCCCACACGGCGACCGTGTCGCCGTCTTCGATGCCGGCGAAATCCGCGCCCTGCCAGCCGGTCGGAAAGATGTCGGTGAGAAAGAGAACTTGCTCATCGGTGAGGCCGTTCGGCACCTTGGTCGGGCAGACATCGGCAAAGGGGACGCGCACATATTCCGCCTGGCCGCCGGGATAGTGCCCGGTCAGATGCGAATAGCCGAAAAGGCCCGCCGTATTGTGGCCGAACATCTGGGTGGCCTTGTCGGCATCCCGGTTCGTGCGCTCGCAACACGACCACTGGCCTTTCTTGCAGAAGAAGCATTCGCCGCAGCAGATGTTGAACGGAACCACGACGCGGTCGCCCGGCTTGAGCTTCTTGTTGCCGGCGCCGACCTCGACGACCTCGCCCATGAACTCATGGCCGAGGACATCGCCTTTCTCCATGGCGGGAATATAGCCGTCGTAGAGATGAAGATCGGAACCGCAGATCGCGGTCGAGGTGACTTTCACGATGGCGTCACGTGGATCTTCGATAGTCGGATCGGGAACTGTGTCGAGGCGAACATCGTTTCGGCCATGCCAGACAAGCGCGCGCATTGGAAATCTCCGCTGTTCTCCTGACAATGCGAGGCGTCGTCGATTGTTCCTGTGTCCTGATCGCCGCTCCTAGTTTTTCGAGGTCCCATGTCATCCAACCCCGTTTGGTTCGTCCTGATGTATCTGATCCTCCCGCTCTGGGTGGTCGCCGGCTTCATCGATTATCTGTGCCATCGACGGTCCCACATCGAACATGCGAGCGGCCCGGCGGAATCGGCGATCCACTGGCTGATGCTGGGCGAGGTCGGTATCCCGTTGCTCGCAGCAGTCTTCCTGCGGGTGGACGCGCTGACCATGAGTTTCATGATCCTGTGCCTCATCGCGCACGAGATCACCGGTTATCTCGACCTGCAGATCGCGATGCGCACCCGAAACGTCACCGCGTTCGAGCAGCAGGTGCATAGCGTGCTCGAGATGATGCCGCTGACCGCAATGCTGCTTCTCTTCATCCTGCGCTGGCCGCAGGCACAGGCGCTTTTCGGCAGCGGGCCGGAACACGCAGACTGGTCGCTCGCGCTCAAGGAGCCACCGACTTGGTGGGCGCTGACTCCACCTGCCATCTCGTTCCTGCTGCTCGCAATCTTCCCTTACGCGGAGGAATTCATCCGCGGCGCGCGGGCTGCGCGCCGCGGACAGGTTCAGACGGCGGAGGACTAACCTAGTTGTTGGCCGAGCCCGGTTCGGTCTGCTTGCGATGGGCTTCGGCGAGCCGACTCGCGGGCAGGACACGGCTTTCCGCGACTTCCAGCTTGTTCTTCCAGCCGGTGATGACGCCGTCCTTGCCGTCCATCATGGCCTCGAAGCCCTGCTGGGCAACCTCCGCCGCGCCCATCTTTTCCGACTGGCCGATCTTGGTGTCCATCAGGCCGGCGCGCTCGAAGAAGTTCGTCTCGGTGGCGCCGGGCATGAGACAGGTAACGGTGACGCCCGTGTCCTTCAGCTCGTTGCGCAGGGCGTCGGAGAACGAATCCAGGAACGCTTTCGAGGCATTGTAGACTGCCTGGAAGCTGCCGGGCATGAAGCCGGCGATCGAGCCGGTAATCAGGATCCGGCCCGAGCCTTGCCGACGCATGTCGTTGCCGACCTTGTGAATGAGATAAATCGTGCCGACGATATTGGTATCGACGACGTGGCGAGCTTCGTCGAAGTCCTGGTCGAGAAAGGCATGGCCAAGGCCATGACCCGCATTGGCGAGCAAGGCGTCAACCGACCGCCCCTTGATCGCACTGTAAAGCTTGTCCACGCCGTCGATGGTCGCCAGATCGGCCTGCACGGTCTCGACGCCGATACCATGGCTGCGCAGTTCCATGGCGGCATCTTCGATCTCCGGCTCGTCGGCTGCGATCAAGAGATCGAAGCCCTTGTGCGCGCAGCACTTGGCCAGTTCGAGGCCGATGCCGCTAGACGCGCCCGTTACTACAGCAAATTTCGTTCTGCTCGCCATGCCAATCTCCCATTATTCAGCCGCTTTTGCCGCTTCGGATTCACAACCAAAATGGCAAAAAACGGTTCCGGCGATTTCGCGCGCCATGTCGGGAAAACGAGGCAAATTCCCTCGCGGTCGCGCCATTCGACCTGTTGCCGCTGGAACCTCGGGTTCCGTTCCGCGTTGGGAAAACAACCCACGTTCCCCCGGCCTCGGCATGCTCCTGACCAAACTTCCGGCCTTCGACAAAGAGACAAAGTGCTGGCATGCGGTGATCGAAACGCCGAAAGGCAGCCGGCACAAATACGATTTCGAGCCGAAGCTCGGCTGTTTCGAGCTCAAGAAGACACTGCCCGAGGGAATGAGTTTTCCGCTGGACTTCGGCTTTATTCCGGATACCCGGGCCGGCGACGGCGATCCCGTCGATGTCCTGGTCATCCTCGATCACCCCGGCGAGATGGGCGCCCTCGTGAAGGTCCGGCTGATCGGCGCGATCAAGGCGGAGCAGAAGGAAAAGGGCGACGAGTGGGAGCGCAACGACCGCCTCATCGCCGTCATGGGCCATAGCCGGACGCTAGCCGAGATACGGTCGCTCGACGACCTGCATCCCAAACAGCTCGACGAGTTGAAAGACTTCTTCGAGCAATACAACAAGCTCGAAGGGAAGAAATTCCGGCATCTCGGCAACTGCGACGCCAAGGAGGCCGAGACGCTGGTTCGAAAGGGCATGAAGAAAGCGAAGGCGCAATAGGCACGATGACCTGCGCCAGATAACAGGAGGACGGCAATGGCCCGGAAATACTCGAAAAGCTCCGGCAAGGAGGTCGAGAATGAGATGCACCGGTACAAGAAGGGCAGCGCGAAGAGCGGCAAGGGCGGTAAAGGCGGCATGGTGAAGAGCCGCAAGCAGGCGATCGCGATCGCGCTCTCGAAGGCCCGCAAGAAAGGCAAGAAGGCTCCGAAGAAGGCGACCGGCCGCAAGGGCGGACGCAAGAAAAAGAGCTGAGGCCGGCCATTACCTCGCGCTCCCCGCAAGCGCAATTTGGCGACGATGCGATCCTGATTTCTTATGAGAGAACGCGACGATGCCCCTGCTGGAAAGCGCAAAGTCCCTGATCGAGGCGGCCACGGGCATCGGCACTCCGGACCGGCGCGGCCTTGCCAGCCTCCTGCGGGAGCGCAAGCCCCTGCGTTTTCGCTTTGCCAGCACCAGCGAAATTTCGAACAACCGATGGCCGATGCTCGTCTACCGCGACGCCGTCACTCTTGATGGTCGCTACGATCCTGCCGCGATATTCGAGACTCTTTTCAAAAAGAACGGCTGGAAGGGTCAATGGCGCGACGGCATGTATGACTGGCTGCACTATCACTCTAACACGCATGAAGTTCTTGGCATCGCGAAAGGATGGCTGCATGGCCGGTTCGGCGGCAAAAAGGGCCGCATCGTCCCGGCGACGTTCTCGTGCTTCCCGCTGGAACCGGACACTACAGGCTAAGAAAGTCATCTGACCTCCTCATTGTCGGCGCATATCCCGGGGACCGCAAATACGATGAGTGCGAGCCCAAGGACACCAATGCGAAGACGACAGCGTCCGTCGCGCGCGTGCCGCGACCGGCCAAAGACCCGGTCTATGGAAAAGAGGGGCCGCTCGCGTCGGTCTGGATCAGGTAGCACCTAGCCCCTACGGTCGCGGTTCGCCACGCCGCTGAGACGGCCTGAATCCCATCATATCTTCGAGCAATGCCAAGGCATCGCAGACCGTCTTGCGGCGGAGCTGGTCGGCGTCGCGCTTGCCGTATCGCTTCTTCAATATTTTCGGGCGCGCCCCGCGCCTTTGACAGCCGATGAAGACGAGCCCGACGGGATTGCCGTCTTCGTCCGGTTCGGGACCCAACACGCCCGTCACGGCGACCGCTATATCGGCCGGAGAGTGCCGCAGCGCGCCACGCAACATATCCGCCGCCACGCGGCGCGTTACGCTACCTTCCCTGGCGAGCAGTTTCGCCGGAATGCCAAGCGCGCGCGTCTTATGGGCCTTCGTGTAGGTCACAAAGCTGCCATGCAGTGTCTTGCCGGCCCCTTCCGCCGTCGAGAGCGACGCAGCAATCAAGCCCGCCGTGCAGGACTCCGCCGTCACGATGGTGAGACCCTTTTGCATCGCCGCCTTGAGCGCACGCGCTGCCGCCCGTACCAAACCCTTTGGAATACAGGCGTGACTCACCGCCCGGCTCGCGTCGCGCGTATGCAGAGCGGCAATACGTACCAGAGCGTCACAAGCAGAAGGAACCCGGCGATCGCCGCGGCCGGCGCGAGCGGTCCTGGGGCGACCTTTCCAAACGCAACGTAGAGATCGGCCGCGATGCCGGCGGCCAGCGGCACGAGCGCTGCGGTAACGAGGGCGGAGCCGACGGTATGCATCCGTTCGACGAACGCGCCCCCGAAGCCGAGACGATGCACCGCGGCGGGCGCAATGAGCAACGTCACTGCGAGGAGGATGAGCGCCAGCGCGCAGAAATGCACGTCCTGGGCGAACGGCGGAAGGTCATGGAATGCCTTTGTCATGGTGACAACGAACTGAAAGCCCAGCAGCGCCTGCGCGCCGGGCAGGATCACCCGCGACTCGGTCAGCATCTGGTCGATCTTTTCGTGAAGCTGCGGCTCTTCTTTCTCCGGCATGGCGGGCTTCCTTTGTTTTCTCGTTGCGCGAATCCAGAAACCGGGGGCATACCAAAGGATGACGGCGGTAAGGACCGCTATAGCGGCGGCGGCGGCCGACAGACCTTGGCCGAAATACCCATCTGCCACGGCGAACACGTCCAAGCCGATCGCGAGCGCGTATGTCGCGAGCGCGCGTTCCGCAAAGCGGTTTGCAACGGAAAGAACGCGACGCGTTGCGATGCCCCTTTCGACGAGGCGGTGCTGTGCCGCGGGCGCCACGAGAAGCCCCAGCGTGACGACAATGAGCGCGAAACCGGCAAGAACGGCCGCCTTCGCGGCGGCAGGCACGCTCGGAAATCCCTCCTGAAAGACGCCTTGAAACTGGAAGCCGAACAGGACCTGCGTGCCGAGCATTTGCATGCGCAGTTCGTCCAGAGCGGTGTGAAGCGTCTGCTGAAGGCTCATTCGTCGGGTTCGATCCTGCGGAGCGGCATTCGCGCCGGTCCGGCCAGAACGTCGCCGTCGATCCCGAATTGCGACCCGTGGCACGGGCAGTCCCAACAGCGCTCGAAACTGTTGAAGTGCACGACACACCCCAGATGGGTGCATGTGGGACGAGACGCAATGGATTTCGCCGGCGTCGTCGCGGTAGGCAGCGATCTTCTCGAGACCCCGCCGCACGAGGCCGCCCTCGCCCGGGTTCAGCGCATCGAGGCTCGCAACCTCTCCGCCCGTGAGATGCTCGGCGAGGTTCATCGGGACGTCGACGTTCTCCCTCACAAAGGTCCCGATCGCCAGCAGCGATTTGCGAGCCGGGTCGTAGAGCTCTTCCGTCTCCCTATCGGCATGACCCTCCAGCGCGCTCGCGATAAGAAGGGCGCCGGCAACACCGGACGTCAGGCCCTCGCCGCTGTCTCCGGTGATGACATAGGTGCGCTTGCTGCCGGGGTTGAGGCCGGCGAAGGAGACATGGTCGACCGGTTCGTAGACTTGACCGGACCAGGCGTATTCCGGCGCCGCCAAGGGCCCGAACAGTGTCTCAGCCCAGTGCCGGAGGCCTTCGATGCGCTGCCCAGCGTCGTCTTCGGTGCCGGACTTATGGTCCGCGCCGCCGACGATCAGCAGATCGTCCGTCTCGCCTGGCTGAATGCGGACATAATGATAGGGGTCTTCCGTATCCCAAATCAGCGCATCCGGCACCCGGCCCTTTTGCACAGGCGACGCAAAGACGTAGCTGCGGTAGGGCGCCTGTTTGGTGTGAAGCGCAACGAGGTCGTTGACCGGCGAGTTGGTCGCGATGACGGCATGCTGGGCGCGGACGTCAAAGCCGCCTTCCGTTTCAAGCCGCACACCGTCTTTGGTTTCCTGCACAGAGAGCACACGCGTATCGCCTAATATCGGGACATCGCGCTTTTCGAGTGCTCCGATCAACCCCTTCACATATTTGATTGCATGAAATCGCGCCTGATCGGGAAACTGAATGGCGCGCCTCGTTCTGAAGGGCGTGCCGAAGATCGCCAACATGTTCGAAGGCGGCGGCAAGACACCCGTGCTGAAGCCAACCGTGGTTCGATGGTCGTGAGACAGTTTGAATCCCGTTTGCGGACTCGAACCCACTTTATGGGCTGGATAGCAAGAGCCTGGTTTTACTGGCAGATTTCTTTCTTATTCATCCGTGTACGGCTTATGTTTTCAACTAAGCGATTGATTTAATTGAATTTTTCCTGGTGCCCAGAAGAGGACTCGCGAAAGCCCTGTAACCTGCTGACATCCAACAATTCTGTCTCCTACGAAAAGCTACTGTACCCAGGCCGTACCCAGAAATTCTGCGGCTGGTCGAGCTCAATAACGAACGACCACGATCATCATGAAGATTTTACAGTGCCGCGTCGGTTTCCGAAACATGTTTCTTGCCAAACAATTGAGCCGCTTTCTTTACTACGCCTCACGCCTTGTCAGATAGCATATCATTCACAAACACATGACCCCAATACTCCGAGGGATCTGGGCTTACAGTCTTGAAGATACCGAACTCCAGCTCGGATGGAATCCAGCTGCCGTTCTGGTAGAGCGGCCGGACAAAGTAGAAGGTCCCTGGATTCCGGCTGCAGTAAGTTTCCATCTGCCGCCATAGACCGGAGCGATTCACCCTTTTGGATTGCGGGAACAGGTTGATATCGAGCCCGCCGCCGAGGGTGTGGGCCAGAAAATGCCCGCGGTCCGCGCCCGGGTAGACCGTTGACCAAACGCTCCGCAGAAAACCGTGCATCCGAGAGCGGTTCCGACTCGCGGCCGGCACATGCCTGCTGATCCCCCACGCTGCAACCACCCGATCCTCGACAAGGGATGTACCCGAACTGGCACTCGCTTGATCAAACAAATAGCGACAGAAAGGCTCACCTGGACGGCGGCCGCCAAACGTGATCGTTAGTAGGTTTGACGTGGCCGGTGCCTGTGCCTCGTAGTCCGCCTGCCATAGGAATGGCAAAATCTGATCAAGGTACGCGATCACGGTGCGCGTGTCCTGACGTTGTGCCTCCCTGGCAATCGCCAGATAGTCGTGTGCAGAAATAGCCATGCCCGCGTCTCGTACCACTCAGCGTCACCTCGGCTGTAACCTACAGTCTGCCTGTTCGGCGGAGAGGCTCAGAACTAGATTGCGGACCAGTGGACCTAGCAAGCCTTCCAACACGGCGCCAAGGTGATGCGCGCTAGCTTCTTAGTCATTTGGCAAATCGGGCCAAACGAATACTAGCAGCGCGCACGGATGCAAGGTATAGTTGTGTCGGGGCAAATTACCGATAACTGTCAATTATGGAGAGACCGGCCGACTACTCGGCTCGCGTACAGGCGAAATACAATGCGGTCGCCGACATCTATTCGGACGAAGATCGGTGGCATGCGTATATGCTCACGCGCGTCAAACGCGCCATCGAAAGATTTTCGGCGCTGCTAAACAATCCCGATGTCGTCATCGACATAGGATCTGGTGGAATTCGCCAGAATGTTTCGTGTTCGAGATATATCCAAGTCGATTTCGCCTTCGATCGCTTGGTCGGACAGCCTTTGGCCGTGTGCGCAGATGCGCACAAATTGCCGCTCGCCGACGGATGCGCCGACGCCGTAATCTGTGTTGGTGCGGTAGCAAGCTATTGCTCGCTTGTCGAACTGGTAATTGAGATGGCGCGCGTGGCGGCCCACGGCGCTCCGATGTTGTTGCATGTGGAGCTCTCCAATACATTCGAGCTGTTGTTCAGCCCGAAGTACCGGTCCGATGCGGCATTCGTAAGCACCTTCTACAAGGGCGACGAACAACTCTGGATGTATAGCCGCAAGAATGTTTTGCGGACTCTTAAGGCGGCTGGATTCGAGATTGTGGCATCCGACTACTCCCACATCGCATCCGCCCTGGCGTACAAAATCACAAGGAACTCGAATTTCTCAGCAAAGTTTAGCTGGCTGGATCGTCCTTTGACTTTGATACCAGGGATCGGCGAGTTTGCCGATAATGGATTCTTTTTTTGCCGGAAGTCGGCTTGAGGCGTTCGACCAGATCGATCGTCACTTTACCCAGCCTGTCGAAGACGTTCAGTGCGCGGGCTTCGGACAAGGCGGCTAGTCCTGCATATGCCAGTACCACGATCAAGGTGAACGCCATGACGCCTTGGCCAAGGCCAAGAAACCACGATGCGAGGGTCACAGCCGCGAGCATCACGACAAAGAGGACGGAATGACCTAAAGCCGAAAACGGAAGGCCTAGAACGGACTTCGCGATTGGTGCCGGGCCGCCCAGTTCATCATAAGCGTCTCCGTTCACCTCGATCGTCGGCTCGTGCTCCACCTGGCGCTGAATGTCAGCCAGGATTTCTGAGAGATGGGCTTTATAGCGCGGCAGAAAATCGCCGAAGTAGTCCTGGTACCAAGTTAGGTCATGTTCAAATAGAATGACCTTTACAATATCTATCAGGTCTTCGGCCCGGACCTGAGGAACACGGTTCAGCCCGCGCAACATCAGTGCCGCCTCGAATTTCTTCTGATAGATCTTCGGCTCGTTGTTCGGAAGATAGTACTTCACATGTACGCGCCCAAAGCCAACTTGGCGCAGCAGGCGGACCAGAAGCGACCCTGTTATGTCCCCGTGATCGAATGCCGGATCGACGCCGACCTCGGTCACCACGTATGAGACGTCAGGGATATTCGTCAAAATCCATTGCTGAAGTAGAGATGCGAAAATGTAAAAAGAGCCATGTCGGCGATGCTCCGGCTCAAGCGCCATGTGATCCACGATGATTACGCGCGATCGCGGATAGTATGCGAACATATTGAAGCCGACGATGCAGTCATTGGCATAGAAGCCGGCGTAGTAAAAGCGGCCCGTCGCACTCTCCGGCGTCTCGAATTTCTCTTGAATCTGATTTATCTGCGTGCGGATGAGGGGCGAAGTGTTGCGTGCGAAAATGGCTAGCGCCGCATTCAGATCGCGCCGTCCCGATGCAGTGCGGTCAAACATACGCAACTCGTGAACGGACCTAAAGCTCTCCATAATTGACAGTTATCGTTAGATCGTGCCCCTCAGGGTTGGCTAGGAACCTCAAATTAAAGTGCTGCTGATACCCCTCTCCTTGAAAGCTGGGGGTTTAGATGGGTGCGTTGCGTAGTCAGATTGATAGTTATTTGGAACGATGTCGGTCGGTTCGTAGGCTTTCGTCTCATACACTCGACGCTTACGAGAACGACCTCCACCAGTTTGACGCATTGATGCCACGCGGAGAGATGCCGTCGGCTACCTCGGTGCGGAACTGCGTGATCAGGATTGCGGAGGATCCAAAGTATTCTCCGGCAACGATCAAACGCAAATTTGCATCGGTTCGCGCCTTCTTTCACGCAACTGATGAAGCACTTGCGCTGGAAGCATTTGGCGCGTGGAAATTGAAAATTCGGATGCCGACGAGGCTTCCGAAGGCAATTCCCCGCCACGAACTGCGCGTATTGCTCGATAACGCTCGCGCGCATCAATCCGACCTAGTGCCGGGCGAAGACACGACGCACCTGTGTCTGGCACTAATGGCAGCAACGGGACTCCGCGTGTCCGAGCTTTGTTCCTTGCGGGTAAGAGACATACGACCGGACACCGGTGAAATTAGCGTCTACGGCAAGGGCGCCCGCGAGCGGATCGTCATCATCGCAAACAGTCGTGTCCGCAAGGTGATGGCATCGCACATTCGGACCCTGCCCGAACCTGACCGAGCGACAGCCCCCCTATTTCGAAACCGCAGAGGTCGGCAGCTCACGCCGCAATGTCTTCGCCTTAGGCTCCATTCAGTGGCCCGCCGCGGGCGCCTCGGCCGAGTAACACCGCACATGTTACGTCACACCGCCGCGACTCTGCTGCTTGAGGGCGGAGTCGACATTCGGTTTGTTCAACGCCTTCTCGGCCACGCAAGCATTGCTACGACTCAAATATACACGCACGTCAGCGACGCCGCCCTCCGGAGCGCCCTAGAACGGGCGGACGTTATGCGCGCCCTGGTCTGATCTGTACTTGCCGACAACCTTGGGTTATCTTTAGCACGGGGCTTCTAGCGATAACTTGGAATTACCGATGGTCAGTACGGCGCCGATCACGGTGGTCATTCCCGCCAGAAATGAGTCCGGAACGATATCGAAAGTTGTGCATGAATGCATGAAATCAAAGCTCGTCCGCGAAGTCATCGTGTCTAACAATGCTTCCACGGACGACACTGCGCTTCTTGCGACAAAGGCTGGCGCACGGGTTGTCAATTGCTCGGTGCCAGGTTTCGGAGCGACCTTGAAAGCCGGCTTTTCCGCAGCAGAGACAAAATGGGTTTTCAAAATTGACGCCGATATTCTGAATACCCAATCTCATTGGATTGAAGACTTTTGGAATACGCGCGAGCGAGAGGCGTCGCTGGTCTCAGGGCAATGGCCGCACGATCAACAGTACTGGGCGATGACTTATTTCGTGATCAAGCCGTTCGTCGACCGCTATTTTCACGGACTAAAGCATGTCGCTCTACTAAATTCGGGAATGTATCTGGTCGACAAGTCTGGTATCGACTTCAATAAGTTTGGCGACGGATGGGGTTTTGATACAGCAGTTCACATCAATGCGCTGGCCAAAGGTTATGATATCAGGGTGCATGAAATCGAGCCTGTCGTCGATTACCTGCGACCGCATTCACAGTATCTGAAAATGGCAGCCGACACGATCGATCTTCTGCTTGATGCCGCAGGGCTTGCTACTCGCGAAGAAAACTCAAAAATGCCGTTGAGCTCGTGAAGACACGGGTCATTAGATCGGAAACCAATTCGTTGTTACGGACAGATCGTGCCTGTTCGCGAATGGACATATTGTCCGTTTCGAAGATGAACTCTCGAAACGCCGATTGAAAGCCGATCAACTTTTGTCGGCGTCGCTCATCGCGAAATCCTTCGACCATGGCACTTGTGGCGACGCCGAGTAGAAGTTCGAGAATCGACTGAAGTTCGGCCAAAGAAACGCTCGAAGCTCTCAGCTGGTCAAGGGCGTCTTCGAGAACGACGATCCATTGCGTTCCGCTCAAGGTTTCTAGCAACGCGCGCTGCTCCAATGTGCTGACTTTCGACAGCGCCTCTTCGGCTACACGCTGAGGGGAAGCGCCAGACATCGACTGATTTCGCTTGGCAGTAAAAACGGGCTCGATACGTGCCTTCAACGCGGCCATGTCGTTCTCGACATCCGCACCAATTTTGGTCATGCGCTTCGAGATCGCTGAAACTGCCGCGTCGACCAAGCGGTCGATGATCTTGACGCCCACCTTTGACGTTATTGAACTAACAATCGGATTGTCGAGCAGTTGCTGAACGATCGTGCCATCTAACATGCGTGTCTCCTTTGCGTTGCGAATCCAACGGCGAGTTGCGCGAACACTGTCGCCGAGCGACCAAGTTGCTAATACAGTGCGAGAGGGCCTTCTCGTCGCTATTTCAATTGGAATTCCGACGGGACCGCTGCTGATAAATTGGAAAAGAGATTTAATTGAAGGATCCATTTCAGTGATAAAATCCCCCAATCCGAAGCGAGATTCCGGACCTCCCGAAACCAATAACGGATACCGCGCATCGCTATCTACTTTTCGTAACGCATCCAACGAATCCGGCGAGAAGCAGCGAACCGAGAGATTAAGTTCGCGAAATATCAAAGAACCCAAATAGGCGGTGTCCCCAGACGCTGCCGTGTGACTTACGATTCCCAGGTCCGGTTTGCTGCTGGCCGAGAAATTCCATAGCTCGGAACGGAAGGAGGCTTTTCCGCCATTGTCCGTAGAGTTAACAACATCGTTGAATATCGAAAATCCGAAGCGATGGACGAAATGCCTGTCAAGTTGGCGCAGATACAAGAAGATTTGCGCGCGTTTTGCGGGCGGGCATGATTCAGCGGATCGCAGTGCGTTGGTAAACAGCGAAGGCGCTAATTCCCCTGCCGATAAATCGAAATCGTCTGCAGAATCTATCGTTGTGGAACCGTTTTCGAGCGACTCGCGCAACGCAAGCAAAAATGTATCGGAGGACTCGGAAAATGCCCCGATGTTGTACTGATACAGACCTTTTAGAAAACCAACCTCCAACCGCATGCCTAGAGGTGCATCGTAGATTCTGGTCAGCGCGTACAGAGCCGCCGCATCGCTTTGCAGCTTTTTCCGAGCGGAAATCGATGTCTTGCGTTCGAGCGCGTGCGCCCGGTCATACACGTACCCAATATTGTATACCCAGCCAGAGGCTTCAAGGATATCGCTCGGGTGAACATCCGTCTTGTTGACGATCGAATCGGCATAAAGATAAGAAATTGTCTCGAATGCGTGAAAATGGGCGGTGTCGAGCTTATGAGCATTCGCCAGAAGAGCCTGGCCGAGATAATTTATGGCGATGCGCGAGTATGAACCGTTTCTTACCAGCTCCGAATCCTGTCGGAGTGTTTTTGGCGCCGACAGGTATTCGAGCAGGCGGCTTTGCCATTCCGCGGCACCAGATTCAGGCGCCATGACGGCAGCAATCATCCTCAACAGTGTGGACGGCGTTGGGTCATTGCTGAGAAGTCGCTGAACATCAGATCGCACTTCGGATAACCTTTCGGGCGGCATGAAGTCCATAATTCGCAATACGTTTGGCGCTATGTCGGCTAATTGGCTGGCCTGTTGGCGCGCCGCTTTAAGATCGTGCGACGCGGCTTGAAGCCCGTCGACCGTCAGAGAATAGCCGTCCGCTATCAAGGGATAGATCAGATCTTCTTGGAGCAATAGCTTTATGGTATCTGCCGTCGCGGGTATCTGCTCCGTAAGAAATTCGGAGCGTGATCCTGCGATCGGTCGGCCATATGCGTACCATGGCGCCAATATGCGTTCGTACTGCACACGCTGAGATGGGAGACTCCTCAATTCGCCGTTTCCCCGACGACGCGCTCTCAGGAGTTTGTTCAGACTTTTTTCAAACCGGGCTTCGACTTCGGGGATCTCGATAATGCCCGATCTACCCTTAGCCTGCCGCGATTGTGCCTGGTGAACAATTGTTATGAATAAGCAATTTCTAACGAGTGTGCGCGATGCGATCCGTTCAAGCGTTTCGCGATAATCGCGTGTAGTCTCCTGATCCGAGCGCCACTTAGTTAGATCGGCGACAAATACGAGATTGCTAGACGAAAGTCGCGATAGGATCGAATGGATGCGATCGACGTGGCGGCCAGGTTCGGTCGCTTCTTCAAGAAAATTGATATCCGGGCTGAGGCTTCGGATTGGCAGATATTCGAGCCACGTTTTCGAAAGGTGCCGGTAGACTTGCTTCAAAACATCGTCCTGCCGATCTCCGCGCGCCGCGCTTACCCAAAAAGTGCGTAAATCGAAGCCGAGCAATGAAGGCGCCAACTGAAGAGCCTTCAAGAGAATTTGTCTTGAATTCAATCCTTCCCCGGCGCTCAACAGAAGATGAGCTGTACCTTCGCCGCGAAAGAAGGCAATAACGGCTGCAAGGAGCGCCCCAACAGTTTCCGAAGGGTCATAAAAAATATTTCGATCAAGCGGCGCGTCTCCGGTTAGGAGTAGTCTCGCCATACATAATTCCAAGTTATCGGCACAAACGCTGCCAGCACCGCGGGTCCAGCCAAACCCGAAATGCCAACTCTGGACGATACCCCCGTTTCTGCGGGCAGCGGCAGTCGTGGCTGAGATGGCTGGATTGGCGGTGAAGCTCGCGCGCCAGAAGCATACTGACCGGTTCGGCTTCCTGCCGTTGATCAACACCAGTTCCGATAGCGCGCAGACCATCTATCATCTGAACCTACATCTGCTCGGCGGCGAACAACTGCATTCCCATGACTGGGGCCGGCAAAATCTTTCGAACCTCAGCTGAGCAGCGACGATCGATCGGCGTCCGGCATTCTCGCAGATTTTGTATACGGGGACGCGCGCCAAGTCCTTGGCATTGCCGCCTAAATTGCTAGGAGCGGGCTCGGAGCGTTGCGCGACACGACAAGCAAGAGACGGCTCTTGGCGCGGCTGAGCGCAACATACAGAAGACAGCGCGCGTCCGGCCGTTCGGGAAACGTCTTGGCATCGCAAGGCATAATAATGACGCTGCCGCATTCAAGTCCCTTGGCCTTGTGGATCGTACTGATCGCCTTATCCGGCGGCTTTGGCCTTGAATAGGTACGGCGATGCGTGATCTCGGTCAGCCCTTCGTCGATACTGTCGAACGCGCCCAGCCGGACCGCATCCCAGAACTCTTTGTGACAGTCCATTTCGATGTCCGCGAAGTCTCCATTCGACTGTTTCAGTTCCGCAAGGCGGCGAAGCATGTTGGCGACACCCCGATGATCGGGATCGGCAAGCAGGCACCGGCCAAGCTCCTGGATGATCGCGGGCTTGCCCCTGCTTCGGGCCGTGCAGCCGTCACGAACTTCCTTCTCGAGTCGATCGCCAAAGGCAGACGGACTGAATCCTTTGCCAACGTCGTTCATGAACGTAACGACCGCAGCAGCGAGCATCGGCGCATCGCCGTGCTGAGCACCGACAGCGTCCACCAGCCCCTCCAAGGCGGCGCGCGTATGACCTTCCCAAAGGGGAAGGCGCCGGTTGAAGAACCCGCGAAACGAGCGCGCCGTGTCGTTGTGATGGGTCAACACAAGGAGCGAGGTCTGCGCTTTCTCGAACGCATCGATCGGCTTCCGATCTGCGGTTGCGAGATGATATTCCAGATTTCTTTGCGCCTGATTCTCGGCAAATACCACGCTGACGCTCGGCGGCAATCCATTGCGGAGATCAACTTTTCCGCCGGACATTAGTGCGGCGCGCGCCTGCAAGGTCCATTTTCCGAGCTCCGGGCAACCCGTCTCCCAGCGGTGTGGTGTATCGAGCTGCTCATAGGCCTGCGCTTTCTTTGTGAGGGCAGCCCAGTCGCAGCCAGGGCTGGAACCGGCGAGCGCTTTCTCCTTGTAAATGCGTTGCATCGGATCGGCGAACACGCGAAGCCGCGATCCGTGTGCCAGCAGCGCCATGCCCAGGGCGTGCTGGTCGCCGCTGCAGTCTTGATGCTCGTCGCAAATCACGACCGGATAACGCTTAGCTAGGGACGCCGCGATCATTGGGCGCCGCGCCAATAGACTCGCCACTTTCAGAGCAACCTGCGCATAGCCGTCCGTATTTCGCCGCGCCCAGGCTGTGGCATCGGCGGGTAGACCAAGCCCGACATGATAAGCTGTCGCAATCTGCGCGATAAGGCTGTCGATCGTGCGAATCTCGACGCGCGATTGGCCGATTCGCGTTCGTTCGGCGAAGACCGAACAGGCGGCATGCGTGTGGGTCAGAATGAGGAGCCGGCCTAGGACGGACGGTGCAACCTCGTGCGCATAATCAGCGCCCTGGTGCGTCTTGCCACAGCCGGCCGGCGCCTCGACCAGAACGAGCGGAACGTCGGATCGCAGCGCTGCGCGGACGGTCTCGTCGCTCAAGGCGGCAAGTCCGCGACGTCCGGCAGGTCGATCGCCTTCCGGACTGCGTTGCAGAACGGCAGCAGTTGCGGCTTCAAGACCGGCCAGGCGCCGAGGCTGAAAATTTTGCCTGCGAGTTCGCGCCCACCCTCCATCGATTTGAACCATGTCCCGGCATGCGCCTTGTACTGTTTATTCTCGCTTTCCTTGCCGGGCGGCACCGAGCCCCGTGCGGCCTCGATGATGAGCGCCCGGAAGCCGTCTCCCGCTTTTGCCTTGAGCGCCGCGAAATCCTTGTCCGCGATGCCCAGACGCTCGGACAGTGTCCGGCAACGCATGCCGGTCTTCTCGTTCTTCGGATCGATGATCAGTGCTTCCAATTTGTCGTCCGGTATGGTCGCGATCACATTGTTTTCGGTGCAAAGCGAAGGCCAACGGAAGAGCAGCTTGTCGAGCTTCGCGGCGAGCTTCGCCCAGCGCTCCGGATGCTTGGCTTCGTCGTCGACGAACCCACCAAAGCGAAGCCCGCCCGCGGCCAGCGCTTCGAGCAGGCCCAACGTGTTTTCGTGCCCGCCGCCATCCGTGACATGCACGCCGTGTTGTTCCAGCGCCGCGCCCAGCGCCCGCTCCAGCAAAGATGCGGTCAGGCCGGCTTCCGTCGCGCCTTCGGCGACAACCGCAAAACGCGCCAGAAACGTCTCGGGATCGACTTTGCGATGTCGCGCAATCTTGAGGGCATCGAGCGCCCCGATCCTACCTGCAGGATCGACATACCAAACGCCCGCCTCGGACACGGCTGAGATTGCTGCCGGGCTGTGCGTTGTGACGAATACCTGCGACTTGGCGGCCTGCAGCTTGTCCATGAGCGTTCGCTGGCGATAAGGCTCGAGCCCACGTTCGACTTCGTCAACGATCGTGATCGGTGCCTCGCCCTGGTTCTGTTCGGCAATCGCGAGAGCGGAGAGCCGACGCGTTCCTGCGCCCCAGCTTGCGAGCGGCAGAGGCGTGCCGTCGCGGTCTGCTGTCAGGCCGACTAACGATGCAATGGAGGGACCCTGCCCGCCAGTGATGGCGAGATCGAGTCCGGCCGGTAGGCTCTTGGCCTTGAAGGCCGCGTCGAGATCTTCGAGCGCCTTCTTCGCGCCATCCGTCAGTTCACTCTTCACATCGCTTTTAGCCAACTCGCTCGCCATGCGCGAACGCAGGCCTTTGTCGGAGAGCAGCCGGTCGAGTGCCGAGCCTTGCACGAGCCGCAAGTCACGGTCGTTTCGGTCATCGCCACTCAGTCGCACCAGCCCGATCGAACGGCGCAACCCAACCGGGAAGCCGTCGGTCGAGCCATCGGGTTGCACGATCTCGTAAATGAGCTCCAGATCCTCGGTGCCCCGCACGCGCACGCGATATACCGGATCGCCGGGAGGGTTGCCGTCGTCGTCGGTGCTCGGAACCGAGACGTCCGTACCATTCCACTCCCACGGCCAAGACGGCTTGAACTGATCGCTGATGCCGCTGCCTGGCGGCAGAGAGATGACCGCCTCGATCAAAAAGCCCGCCGCGATGTCGCGCGCGTGATAGTCGGTATCGGCAAGATTAGCCGGGTTGACGGGGCTGAGCAGCAGGCCGATTGCGTCCAGGATGGTCGTCTTGCCAACGTCGCCGCCGCCAAGAATGACGTTGACACCCTTTGCCGGCTGCCAGACGAGCGATTTGATTCCTCGAAAGCGCTCGATCGAGAAGCGATAGATCGCAGGCGCCGAAGCTGGTGATCCAGGTGCGCTCATCGCGCTCCTCCCCAAATCTCCTGCCATGCGGCGAACTCGGACGGCCGAATCTGATACCGCGCAAAATTTCCCTCGTGCAGGCTCGTCAATTCCCTCTCCGCCGCCTCGGTGAAGCGCGACCGGTCCGCGGGAGCGATCTTGTTCCTGGACCAGGCAGCGATATGGGCGACAGCATCTTTTCTGTTCATGCGGCTGCGGATGATCTCGCCGATGACTTCGCGCAAATGAGTGCGATGACGCAGCAGAAAGGGATCAGGTTCCCCCAGCGATTGGCGGACCGCGGCGTAGCGCGCTGCCGAGCGCTCATAGGCCCATACGAACACATCTTTCAGAAGATCGACCTTGTTCAACTCGTACACGCCGAGCACCGCCTCGGTGTAGGTCGCCCGGGGAACGTCGACAAAAGACAGCGGTGAGAGGTTGCCTTTGATCAGCGGAATATTGGCCGCGAGGCGCGACACGCGTTTGTTCACGTCGTCGAAGGGTTGAAGATAGGGAAGCTGCACCATGACGAAGAACGCCTGCTCGAACGGATCTTTGATCGCGGCCGCCGTGGCGAGAATCTGATCGAAACATTCGGCGATCAGCTGCGGCACCTCGAGCGGATGGAATGCGGATCGTTCGATGCCGACCGCGATGTGCCGAAGCCTGCCCGCCGCTGCTGGGTCCGCCAGCAGATTATTCGCCAGCAGCGCATGGAGATTGAGCATCGTATAGCGATTGAAGCCGATCTCCTCGGCGCTGCCGACCAGGAATTCGATCGCATCCTTGTGGTTCAGGATCATCTGGGCTTCGAGATGCTCGCGCCCCTGTGCTTCCTCTCCCAGTTCGATGAGGCGTTTGGTATCGAGCAGCGAATAGGTGTTGCCTTCGAGCCGGCTCGAATTCCACGCCAGATCGATCAGAAGCCGATTCAGAATATGTTTGGCGTAGGTGCCGGCTGGTTGCTCACGGACATCCGCGCCTCCCACCTGTGCCAGATGCGCGCGTTCTGCCGCCGACAGATAGGCGGTGACGTTCGGGCGATAGGCATCGAGAAAGTGGCGATTGTAGCCGGCTGGTTTGCGTGCCTCCGGCGGCGGGCGCATATAGTCCCGTATATCCCTGCCGGCCTCCGAGACCGTTATGATCGCATCGTCTCGGTCCGTCGGATCAGCGGCGTTCGGCGCGGCTACCGGCAGGTGATATTTGGCCCAGCGGCCGTCGCCGTCCCGCACTACGCGGCCATGAGTGGTCAGATACCGGAGCCGGTATTGCAGGGTTCGCTGGGGCGTTTGAGGGCTGAGTTCGGCCTGGATTTGCTGGGCTGACGCACCGCCCGGATGGCGCCGCAGGACCGACTCGATCGCCAGCAGATCTTCGTCCGGGATTCGTTTTGCCACTCAGCCCTCGTTGCGCGTAGAATCTATGCGCAACTAAACCATTTTTATGCGCAACTATCAAGGCATATGCGCAACGAAAGTTTGTAAGCGCAACTATAACCTGCGCAAAGAATGCGCAAAGCCGCGGCCGTATCCATATCCGATTTGGATCAAAACCGACCAGACCCGACCTGTCGCGAAACCTCTACTTCGAGGGCCCAAGAAATTGGAGCAGCGAGGGCACTCGAACAAGCCTTCGCCGGCCAATTCTAATGCTATCTACCTCTCCCCCATCGATGAGTTCGTAGAGCTTGGTCTTTCCAAATCCGACTGCGCTACAGGCCTCGGCGATCGTGCATGTCGGCCGCTCCGAAAAGGGAACGGTAGAACCGGCGAACTTCCTGGCTGCGCCCGCGGGCGCGCTAACTTCGGGTCTCATGCAACATCCTTTCTGGTGCGCTTTTTACTGCCTTCTATTCCAAACCAATTGCGCCTCTTCGCCGTCCCTGCCGTGAAACATCGCCGCCGATATCGGTTCGGGAAGGCTCGGATCGTCGATCTGGACGCTGAGATAGTCGCGCGGATTTTCGTCTTTGGTCCTCTGCGCCCACGCCGCTCCTAGTTCTGAGCGGCCGGCGAAAATGCGGAATGCCGGCGCACGGTCATTCTCGCGATTGTCGTTCGGGACGAACTTCGCCTTGACGTCGATGGTCAATGTGCGGATAGCGCCGCTCCAGCCTCCGTCTTTCGTGGGTGTGAATGTGCCGATGATAGCCATGATCTTCTCCTTTGTTGCCGCTGCTGCGAACTAAACTACTTGTCCCGCGCCTCGCGCGCGCCATTCGCCCGCGGGACGGGACTCGCCTTCTGCGACTTTGCGAACGCTCGATCGGCCGCCAGGAATTGCTCCACCATGTAGGGGATCAGCTCGCTGACTTCCTCTTCATCGCCATAGGCTTCGCGATAGGTCGCTGCATAGGCTTGGAGGGACGCGCTCAACTCCGCCGACACGGTGATCGTGATCTTGACTGGCTTCCGGTCGGGGAGCTTTGCGAGCTTCAGGTTCGACATGGTAACATTCCATCAGCTGCGGTATGGCCGCAGCACCAGGTCCTTGTGAACGACGACGCGCAGAGGCCAGCCCGGCCGCACCTTGATCGTGGGCTGGATGTTCAGATTCTTTTGCGTAATCTGTTGGCCGGCCTGGTTGACGCTGTCCTGCGTCGACTCGCGGATCGAAAGCAGAAGGTCGCTTTGGCCGCTCAGCGACAGTTCGGTGCCGACGCCGAGCAAGGTCGAGATCGCCACGCCCTTGATGAGGGCCCAGGTGTGGTAATCGACATCATCCTCGAGACCTGAATAGCCTTGCGCGTCGGTCGCGGGCAGATTGTCGATCTGGATAGACGAGCCGTCCGGCATGATGATCCGCTGCCACACGACAAGCGCGCGGCTTTGGCCGAAGGCGATAACGCTGTCATAGCTGCCGATCAGCCGAGACCCCTGCGGGATCATGAGCGTTTGTCCGCTGACCGTGTCATAGACATTCTGTGTGACCTGGGCGACGACAAGGCCCGGGAGGTCGGAGTCCAATCCCGTAATCAGGCTGGCCGATATCAACGTGCCCGCCATGACTTCGTAGGGCGACACCGGATCCTGGATCGCATGCGGATTGTAAACGCTGCGATCATCATGCGCGTTGACGAAGTCAAGCTTGCGTTGCACATCACCGGGGTCGCGCGTCGGGTCCAGCGCGACGTGATCGCCGGCGACTGTGGTGTCAGCGGTCGGCGTGGAACCGCCCGACGCTGTGGTCGTCGGATCGATTGTTCCGGCGTGACCAGCCCCCGCCTGAAAGAAGACATTGCCCTCGTTCGCCTGACGGGCGAGTTGGGCCAGGTGCAGTTCCTCCGCGCGGGCGGCATCGTTCTCACCCGCTGCTCCGACAACTGGCACGCCGAGATTGTTGCGCGCGCGCAATTCCGCGGGTCCTAAGTCTCCCGGTAGCGGCGGGCCGAGAGCCGGCTTGATCTTGTCGTAACCGGACGGCAATGCCGCGAGACCGTCCGCCGTGGGCTTCCGGTCGATGTTGTAGAGTTCTTCGTTCGAGGCCGGTCTCGCGAGCGGCGACGCCTTGAGCGCAAGCCACGTCGCGACAAAAATGCCGACGGCCGCGACGCCGACGACTCCGATCACAACATGGCGCTTGATGCGGGCGACCGGCCTCGGTCGTCCACGAAGGACAAGCGACTCCGGATCGAGTTTCGGCGGACCACCCGGATTGATAGCAGCGTCGCTCATGGTGCTCACCGGGCCTGCTGGTTGCGGTTGGCATCGGCCGTGCGCAGCTCGCCCGTTCGTTTGATACGGACGATCTGCTGATGGTCCTGTCCGAGACGCAATTCGGCGGTCTGGAAGAGTTGATCGACGATGTAATAGTTGCCGCGAACACGATAGTTCACGAGGTTGCTGCTGCCACCGGGTCCGGCAACAAACAGCGGCGGCGCATCGCCCTGATTGAGCGATGTCGGGAATTCGATATAGACGTGCGTGCCGTCGTCGAAGGCGCGCGTCGGTTTCCACGGCGGATTGTCGCCGCTGATCACATAGTCGAAATGCAGACTGTCGAGCGCCGGGATGTTGTCAGCCGGCCGCGCTGGCGCGACCGCGCCCCCGCCGCGGCTCTCCGTGACCAGGCCATCTTGCGGATAAGTCCAGGAAATCGCCGCCATGTAGGTCCGGTCCGTGCTTTCGAGCTGTAGGTGATAACTCCTGCGATCCGTCGTGATGACGAGGTTGGTTCTGAGGTTGGCTGCAAAAGGCTTTGCCAGGATGTGGACCTGCTTGTTCGAGCCCGATCCGCTCGTCGTATCGCCGACAACCCAGCGTGTCGTGTCGCCGGCCGAAATCGCGGTCAGGTTTTCGCCGGGTTGCAGGGCGATGTCGCTGACTTCCTGCGGCGTGGCATAGAGCCGATAGAGTGCGCCCTCGGAATAGGGATAGATTTGTATCGCATTGATGTAGCCCTCGCTGGTCGGCTCCAGCAGCGCAGCTTGGTTTGCGGACTCGACGCGGGATTTTGGCGGGCGGGCGACATGGGTGGCGCGGCGCGGCGGCGGCTGAAGTTGACCGGGCAGCGGAAGCGGCTGCACGATCTGCACCGTATGGACGATCGGCGGGGCATCGGGCGCGATTGCGGCCTGTTGAAACGGCGGATCTTTCTGCAGAAACGAGGGCAGCCAGGTGGCGCTGGCGCAGCCGGACAGCGCGATCGCACAGAGCGGCAGCAACACGACGATTCGGGCGAGATAGTTCATGGAATTCTCCTTGGTTAGCTGTCGAGTTCGCGCGACCAGTTCACGCCGTTGATGTAGAGCCCGAGCGGGTTCTTCCTGAGCGTCTCGGCCGTGGCTGGCTCCTTGGTCACGACGGCGAGAATCGCGGTCCAGCGCTCCGTCTTCGCGAGCGTGTCGTGCTCAAAGGTCTGCTCGGTCCATTTGACCTGAAACGAATTGTCGGAGACGCGGACCACGCTGGTGACCTGCACGGATACCGTGCGCTGGCCGACGGCTTTGAAGGGATCGTTGGTCTGCGCGTATTGATTGAGAAATACGGCGCCGTGATCGGTCGCGTAGTCGTAGGCTTCCAACCAATTGTGGCGAACGATGACCGGATCGAGCGAGAGCGACCGAATGTCAGTCACAAAGCGCGCCAGATACCAGGCGATCTCCGCATCGGTCGGCGTATAGTTCTGGACCGCGGGGCCGATGGCCTGTACCGCGCCGAACTTGTCGACTTGCACGACGTATGGCACGACGCGGCTCTGCGTCGACTGCCAGACGATTTCTCCCGTCAGCAGGAATGCGAGACTCAGCGACCCGAAGGATATGAGCCGCCAGTTTCGGGCTTGAACCCGCGCCGAGCCGATGCGGTCGTCCCACACTTGGCCGGCGCGCTGATAGGGTGTGATGGCTTCCGAAGTCTGGCCGTAGCGTTGCAAGGTCCGTCTGAACATCTAGCTCTCCCGCTGGTCGAGGTCTGGCGTGGCGGCGGCGCCCGGCCGGTCGCCCTCTTTGATGGCCTGGGTCGTGGCATGGGCATGGGCGCGCATGCGCTGTTCGCTGCGCAGCCGGCGCGCCCAGTCGGGCGCTCCGCCCGATGTCGCGGACTGGGCTCCGCCCGCCTTGTTCTCGTTGGCGGCTTGGCCCGATCGCGTGCCGCCGGTGGCCCGGAAGGCGGCATCGCGCCCGGCCTGGGCACTGTCGCTCAACCCCGATGCCATCCGCTCGCCAATACCTTGAGCGGCATTTTTGACAGCACCGGCCCCGGCGCGCGCCACGCCCGCCAATCCGGCACCAACACCGGCAGCGCCGCTTTCGCCGGACGTCGCCTGGGCCAGCTGGTTGGCCGTCGAGGCTCCGGATGTCAGCGCCGTCCCGGCGCGAACCGCACTCATGCCGGCGCCTCCGACCAAGCGTCCGGCCCCGGCCGCGCCGGCGCCCGCAAGCGCCGCGCCGCCAACGAGCGCTCCGGCTGTCCCAAGAACCGCACCCGCGCCGAGCTGCGGCGCACCGGAAACAAGGCCGGTTGCGATGCCGGGAGCGAAGATCCCAAGTCCAAATAACGACAACGACGCGAGCGCCAGCGACATGGCATCGGACAGGCTTGGCGGGTGGCCCTGGAGCGCCGAAATGAACTGGCTGAAGAACGTCGTGCCTATACCGACGATGACGGCCAGCACCATGACCTTGATGCCCGACGACACCACATTGCCGAGGACGCGCTCGGCGAGAAACGCCGTTTTGTTCCACAGCGCGAAGGGCACCAGGACAAATCCGGCCAGCGTCGTCAGCTTGAATTCCAGAATCGTGATGAAAAGCTGAATGGCGAGGATGAAGAAGGAAAGGATAACAACAACCCAAGCGAATAGCAGGACCACGATGGTCACGAAGTTGCTGAAGAAAGTGGTGAAGCCGATGAGCGTGCCAGCTTGCTGAAGAAGCGGATAGGCCGCCTGATACCCCGTTCCCGCGAGTTTGCCGGGCCGCAACAGATCGGCCGCCGTCAGGCCGCTATTGGTCGCGTCCAGTCCCAGGGTTGAGAATGAATTGAAAATGATCGTCGAGAGCGTCGAGAAGTTGTTGATGATGAAGGCAAAGCTTCCGACATAGAGAACCTTTTTGATGAGACGGGCGAGGACGTTCGCCTCGCCGTCCATCGCCCAGAATAAAGCCGCGAGCGTGATATCGATGCCGATCAGGACGGTCGTGAGCGCCGCCACATCACCTTGCAGAAGCCCAAATCCGCTGTCGATGTAGCGGATGAACGTCTGCATGAAGTTGTCGATGACGTTGAGATTGTTCACGCCCGTGAGCCTTGTCGGTTTTTCGCTATTGCGGGGTGTAGGCGGAGCCGTTGCCCAGGAAGGTGGAAAACTGGGACTGGGCTTGCACATCGGATTCGGCATTGCGCGCCTGATCCAACGATGCCGCGCGGTACTGCGCCGCCATCAGGTTTTGAATCTGGAGCTGCTGCTTGATCGACAGAGCAAGAAGCTGGTTGGTCGCCTGACTGACTTGCAGATTGCCGACGGCGGCTTGAGAGGCGTTCGTCAGGCTGGTGAGGGTCGCCGTATCGGCCTGAACATTCTGGGCGACCTGCGCCTGGATGGTCAGCGTCTGCTGGAATGCCGCCATCGAGTCCTGCCAGCGCTTTAAGGCATCTGCCGCCAACGTGGCCGTCGACGTGCCGCTGGGATAGGACTGCGGATAGGTCTGCGCGAAGGCCGCGGTTGTGGCGCTAACGTTGAAGGCGATGCCCTGACCTTGATTCATCAGAGTGCTGATCTGGGTCAGCGCCGTGACCATCGTGCCGAGCTGCGAGGTGTTGAGCGAGGTGAGGTTCTTCCCCATGTTCTGCAGCATCGTCGCCTCGTTCTGAAGCGATTGGATCTGATTGTTGATCTGTTGCAGCGCGCGCGCCGCTTCAAGAAGGTTTTGGGCGTAGTTCGCGGAGTCGAAGACGGCCCATTGGGCCTGAGCCGGCGCAAGGCTCGCGACGGAAAGCGCGGTGGCGAGAAGTATTGTGCGAAAGAGTTTCATTCGGCGGCCTCCAGTTGGTTGGGTTGCTGATCGAGAAGGCTGGACGCCCAGTCCAGTCCGCGGGCGTCCAGGAAACTTGCGGCGAAGGCATCCGGAGCGCTCACACCCCGGACGCGCTCGATGATTGCCTGTTCTGCCGGCGACGACGCCGCGCAGAACGCCAGCGCGATGGGGCCAAGCCCGAGCTCGAAGAGACGATTGCCGCGCCGCGATTGCAGGTAATATTGCCGCTTCGGCACAGCGCGACTGACCAGCTCGATCTGCCTGTCGTTGAGTCCGAACTGCTCATAGGCCGTGCGGCTCTGCGGCTCGACCGCGCGCTCATTGGGCAGAAATATGCGCTGCGGGCAGCTCTCGATGATCGCAGGCGCGATGGAGGAGTTGGCGATGTCCGCGAGGGATTGCGTCGCAAACACGACGGACACGTTCTTCTTGCGCAGCACTTTCAGCCATTCGCGGATACGCGCGGCAAAGAGCGGGTTGTCGAGATAGACCCAGGCCTCGTCCAGAATAAGAAGCGTGGGTCGTCCCGTGAACCGCGCTTCGAGCCGATGGAACAAATAGGTCAGCACCGGCAGGACAACGCTGGACTGGTGCAGCAAATTCTCGGTCTCGAAGCACTGTAAGTCTGCCAGCGCGAGATTGTCTTCCGCCGCGTCGAGCAAGCGGCCGAACGGTCCCTCCAGGGTGTAGGTCAGAAGGGCCGATTTGAGGGCGTTCGATTGCAGCAGCACCGAAAGCCCGGTCAGCGTGCGCTCGGCTGTGGGGGCGGACGCCAGGCTGGTTAAGGCGGACCAGAGAGATTCCTTTACCTCCGGCGTCAGCGCGATCTTCTCGTGGTCGAGTAGCGTCCCGACCCATTCCGCTGCCCAACTCCGTTCGGCAGGATCGTCGATGCCGATCAAGGGCTGAAATGTCAGTGCTCCGTCTGATCCCAGTTCATGATGCGCGCCGCCCATCGCCAGCACCGCAGCACGCGCCGAATTGCCCTTGTCGAAGATATAGACCTGCGCACGGGCATACCGCCGGAATTGCATCGCCATGAGCGCGAGAAGAACGGATTTACCGGCGCCGGTGGGTCCGACAATCAGCGTATGGCCGACGTCGCCAACATGGGTCGAGAAACGGAACGGCGTTGAGCCGCTGGTCTCCGCATAGAACAATGGCGGACCGCCCAGATGCTCATTGCGCTTCGGCCCGGCCCAGACCGACGAGAGCGGCATCAGATGCGTTAGGTTCAGCGTGTGCACGAGCGGTTGGCGGACATTGGCGTAGACATGTCCCGGCAGACTGCCGAGCCATGCTTCCACAGCGTTCAAGCTCTCGCGGATCGTCGTAAAGCCCAAGCCATTGATGACGCGTTCGACAGCGCGGACCTTCTCCTCGACGCGCATGCGGTTCTCGTCCGTCACGCAGACCGTCGTGGTCAGATAGCCGAAGGCGACGTGATCGCCGCCGAGTGCCTGCAGGGCCTCGTCCGAATCCACGACCTTGTTGTCAGCGTCCGAATCGAGAAGCTGGACCGGCTCGTTGTGCATCACCTCGCGCAGGAGCTGGGTGACGGACTTGCGTTTGTTGAACCATTGACGGCGCAGTTTGGTGAGCGCCTTGGTGGCTTCCGTCTTGTCCATGGCGATGAAGCGAGTCGTCCAGCGATAGGGAAAATCGAGGTGGTTCAACGCATCGAGCAATCCCGGCCGCGTCGTGTTCGGAAAGCCGAGAATGGTGATTGTGCGCAGATGCGCTTCGCCCAGCATCGGCTCAAGGCCGCCGTGCAGCGGCTGATCGGTCAGGATCGCGTCCAGATAGGCCGGCTCGTCGGGCGCCGTGACGGCATGCCGCTTGGTCGAGACGGTGCGGTGCAGAAAGGTCAGTGTCTCGCCATCGTCGAGCGGAGCGATTTCCGCCATGACCTGGCCCAAAAGATCGAGCGTGCGATTGGCTTCCGCCACGTAAGCGCCAAGCTCATGGCGCCAATCTCGCGATTGCCGATCTTCGCCGGTCTCGACCAGAGCCCGTTCGGCGCGCGCCACTTGGTCCGGCGGCGCCATATATAAGAGTGTGAGGTAGTAGGCGTTTTCATAGTGCTCGCGATGCACCGCGCGGACTTCGCTGGCGCCCGCCAGTGTTCCGTCCTCAAACTGTGCGCGGCGCTCCGCGTCTACCAGCCAGGACGCCGCATCGGGAAAAGCCGACTGCGCATAGCCAGGCGCCGCAAAGCGATCGGCCTCGAAGAACAAGGCCCAGCCGGTGCCGAGGCGTCGTAAGACGTTGTTGACGCGCGCACAGGCGGCGACGAGCTCGGACTCCGTTGCGCTTTCCAGGTCCGGCCCGCGAAAGCGGAACGTGCGCTGGAAGCTGCCATCCTTGTTGAGGACAACGCCCGGCGCCACCAATGCCGCCCACGGCAGATGGTCGGCCAGTCGGTCGGACGCGTTGCGATATTCGGCAAGATTCAGCATGACAGATAAGACCTCTGACGAAGATGCCGGCGCAGAACGTCTGCGAAATCCGGGTCGCGCTTGGCGGCGAAGACGGCCACCGAGTGGCCGACCACCCAGAGCAACAGACCGGCGATCCAGAGCTGAAGGCCGAGACCCAGTGCGGCCGCGATCGTTCCATTGACGATCGCGATGGCCCGCGGCGCTCCGGCAAGCAGGATCGGCTCGGTGAGCGAACGGTGCAGCGGAATCTCGAAACCTTCGATCACGACACCAGCGCTCCGCCGCCGAAGGAGAAAAACGACATGAAGAAGCTCGAAGCCGCAAAGGCGATCGAGAGGCCGAACACGATCTGAATCAGGCGCCTAAAACCTCCGGCCGTCTCCCCGAAGGCTAAAGTCAGGCCGGTGACGATGATGATGATCACCGCAACGATCTTGGCCACCGGCCCCTGCACCGAATCCAATATCTGCTGAAGCGGCTGCTCCCACGGCATGTTGGTGCCGGCAGCCTGCGCCGACGAGATCAGAAGCAGAGAGGCGGCGACCGACAGAGCCGCGATGCGCTGGATGGACCGAGCATTTGTCATGACGAATTTTCTCCTTGTCAGAGCACTTGCAGTTTCGGGGCGATGGGCATGTCGATGAGGTAGTCGCCGTCCGGCGACAGACCGCGCACGTCGGCGATTGTCTCGATGCGGCGGGAGACGCCGCGACCGCTGATGAAGACGACGAGATCGATCGCTTCCGCGATCAGCCGCCGCGGCACCGTGACGACGACTTCCTGCACAAGCTGCTCCAGCCGGTAGAGCGCGCTCTGTGCGGAATTCGCATGCACGGTCGCCACGCCTCCCGGGTGGCCAGTGTTCCAGGCTTTGAGCATGTCGAGCGCTTCGGGACCGCGCACCTCGCCGACGATGATGCGGTCCGGCCGCAAGCGCAGCGTCGACCGCACCAGGTCAGCCAGCGAGACGACACCGGGCTTAGTGCGCAACGCTACACAGTCCGGCGCGGCGCATTGCAGCTCACGGGTATCCTCGATGAGGATCACGCGCTCATTGAGCGTCGCCACTTCCGCAAGAAGCGCGTTCGCCAGCGTGGTCTTGCCCGAGCTGGTGCCGCCCGCGACTAGGATGTTCTTGCGGGACGCGACGGCCACGCGGAGCGCTTCGGCCTGCAGCGGCAGCATGATCCGGTCATTCACATAGTCGTCGAGGGTATAGACTCGCCTGGCAGGCTTGCGGATCGTGAAGCACGGCGCCAAGGCGACCGGCGGCAACAGGCCCTCGAAGCGTTCGCCGGCAACACCGTCTTCGCGCGACGGAAGCTCGGCGCTGACAATGGGATTGTTCGCATGCGCCTCCAGGCGGACATGCGAGGCGACCAGCCGGATGATGCGTTCCACCTCGCTGGGCGCAAGGTGCGATGGGGTTTCGCAGCGACCCGCGCCGAGCCGGTCAAGCCTAAGCAGGCCGTCCGGATTGACCATGATCTCGATCACCAGCGGGTCCGACAGCGCTTCGGCGATCGCCGGCCCCAGCGCGGTGCGGAGCATCGTGCGGCGGCGCTCGTGGCTTTCGCTATGTTCGCGGATCGCGCCCATCACTCGGCCGCCATCGTCTGAAGCTTGGATTCGCTCGTCGTCCGCGCGGCAATCGCGCGCTCGGCAACCTCCTGCGCGATGCGCTTGTCGCCGGCCATGCGGCGCCCGACCTGCTCGATGAACTGCTGGAAGCGGTCGCGGCCGAGGGCCTGCGCCGCCGCCTGCTCGGACGCCGGCAAAGCCGGCGTGATGCCAAGGTGGTAGCGCACGAAGAGCGCGAAACTTTCGATCATCACGCTCTGGTCGCGCCCCAGCCGCCGGAGCTGTTCGCTGACGCGGTCGAGTCGCGCCTTGAAAGCGTCATCGAGCTCCTTGGCACCGCGCCGGGCCAGATAGGCTCGTACCGCGTCGTTGACGATGGCGGATTTCGAGGAGCCGACTTTGGCCGTCAGCGCGTCGAGCTGCTCCGCCACGTCTTGGTCGAGATAAAGGTTCTGCCGCGGTTTCATGGTGCCCTCAGAACGCCGGGATAAGGTCGTCATCGGCACCGTGCCGGTGTTCGCCCTCGTTGATGGCGTGCGCCCGGCCGAGCGGCTTCAGACCGCCCTGGCTAATCGAGACAGTCTGCGAGTCCGTCTCGTCATCGCTTTCGGCGGAGACGCCCATGTCTTGATCGTTACGCTGACCGTCCTGTTGCTCGCCGAGCCCAGGATGTCGCTGCAACTGCAATCCGCCCTCGTCCTCGGCAGACGAGAACTCGCCGCCCAATGCGGCTGCCAGTTCCTGATGGAGACCCCGCACCTGCCCGCTCCAATCGTTCGGGCGCGGCTCCGGGGCATCCCGGAAGGCGCCCTCCGCTAGGACAGGTGCCGGGGTCACGCGGGTGATGAAGTTTTGGTCTTGGTAGTAGCGCAGCTTCTGGGCGCGGATCGGCGCTAGGCTGGACACCAGGACCAGCTCGTCATCCGGCGGCAGCTGCATGACTTCGCCCGGCGTGAGGAGCGGGCGCGCCGTCTCCTGCCGGCTGATCATCACATGGGATAGCCAGGGCGAAAGACGATGTCCGGCATAGTTCTTCTGGGCCCGCAATTCGGTCGCCGTGCCCAAAGCATCCGAGATCCGTTTGGCGGTACGTTCGTCGTTGGACGAAAACGCGATGCGCACATGGCAATTGTCGAGGATGGCGTTGTTCTCGCCATAGGCCTTCGAGATCTGATTGAGCGATTGCGCGATGAGATAGGCGCGGATTCCATATCCGGCCATGAAGGCGAGCGCGGTCTCGAAGAAATCGAGCCGGCCAAGTGCGGGAAATTCGTCGAGCATCATCAGTAGCTTGTGCTTGCGGCTCTTGCTCGGATCGCCCTCCAGGCGCTCGGTCAGCCGCCGGCCTATCTGATTGAGGACCAGCCGAACGAGCGGCTTGGTTCGCGAGATGTCGGACGGCGGTATGACCAGATAGAGGGAGACCGGCCGTGCGGCATCGACCAAATCGGCGATGCGCCAATCGCAAGCCGCCGTCGCTCTGGCGACGGTCGGATCGCGGTACAGGCCGAGGAACGACATGGCGGTCGACAGCACGCCGGAGCGCTCATTCTCGGACTTATTGAGCACTTCGCGCGCCGCGGACGCGACCACGGGATGGACGATCGGCGCTTTGGGCGTGCCGATGTGGTTTGTCGCCATCATCGCCCGCAGCGTGTGCTCGAACGACCGCTTGGGGTCTGACAGGAAGCTCGCGACGCGCGCAAGGGTTTTTTCCTCTTCCGCATACAGGATATGCAGGATCGTGCCGACAAGCAGCGAGTGGCTGGTCTTCTCCCAATGCGACCGCCGCTCAAGCGCACCTTCGGGATCGACCAGAATGTCGGCGATATTCTGCACATCGCGGACTTCATCCGGGCCCTTGCGCACTTCGAGCAACGGATTGTAGCGGGCACTGCGAGCGTCGGTCGGATTGAACAGAAGGCAATAGGAGAAGCGGCTGCGCCAACCGGCCGTGAGTTGCCAGTTCTCACCTTTGATGTCGTGGATGACGACGCTCTGAGTCCAGGACAACAGGGTCGGAACGACCAGGCCGACGCCCTTTCCGGAGCGCGTGGGCGCGAAGGCCATCACATGCTCGGGGCCGTCGTGGCGCAGATAGTCGGTGCCCAGCTGGCCGAGAAACACGCCCGAAGGCCGAAAGAGCCCGGCACTGCGGATTTCACGGCTGGTGGCCCAGCGCGACGAGCCATACGTCGTAACGTGTTGGGTCTGCCGCGCGCGCCACAGGGAGCCGATGATCGCGACGGCACAGCCGGCGAAACCGCTGGTGGCCGCGATCGCGCCAGCTTCGTTGAAGAGTCTCGGCGCATATGCGTCGTAGGCATACCACCAGACGAACAAACACCAGGGGTGATAGATCGGCCGACCGGCTAGGACGAACCAGGGCAATCCGAGCTGCGGCTGATAGCCGAGGCGCCACGCTGCCCACTCCGTAGCGAACCACATCCCGCCGACGGCGACGGCGAAAACGACCGTGATTTGACCGATGAGGAATTTGGTTGGCGTCACGCGATCTATCTCCTGGCGAATCAGGAGTCGCGGAAAAATCACAAAATGAAAATCGCCTTTATCTACGCCGATCTTCGCTGTCGTAGATGAGGCTATGAGATTCGGATAATTCTGACGGCACCGTGTTTCGCAGCGGTCAGTCCTGGTGGTGTTAAGGACTCGCCGTCCACCGCCCCTTCCTCCAAGCCGCTATGCTGGCAATCGTGGTCATGTCCTGGACTGCGCTGCTATATCCTTCGTAACTAGAAACCCCCGACCTCGACGCGTAACTGTCGATGGCGGCCCTCTCGATTTCATTCCAGGCAGCGGAGATCGCCGTAGCCGCTGTCGTGCGAATGTCCGGCTGGTCAACGGTCTTTCGCCCGACGATGCAATATGCCGAGGCATCCCGGACGGGAAACTGCAACGAATGGACAGCAAACCCACACGCGGTGACGATGCGGGCCATGTGATCGGCCGAGTAAGGCACCGCGAATTTCTCGGCATTCAAGAGGGGATATAGCTCCTGAACCAACAATAAACCTTCAGAGACGCGAAGCCGACTTGTCACAACAGACAGCACGTCGATAAATTGCTCAGGTGTTAGCTCATGGCATACGTTAGCGACCAAACAGACATCGAAGTATCCTGTGGCGGCGTCCAATTTCTCTAACACCGTAGCCCGAATGTGTTTCTGGCGAATTTCCTCGCGCAGGCGAGCACGAACCCCAACGTTCGGTTCCCAACACTGCCAATCTACGCTCGGGCCGACTTGATCGGGAGATAATTTGTTCATGTCCGCTGGAATACGGCCGAGTCCAGAACCGATCTCGAGTAAGCGAACAGGTCTTCCAGCGAGCGCGTGAAATTCGTCCCGTAGCACCGTAAGCAACTGCTGAGACTGTCGGTCCGGCAGAGGACCGCCCTTCGCCGGCACAATGTCCTGCAAGAAGATCCGTGTGAGAGCCGTATGGAAAATGATATCGGCGTCACCGCGGATTTGCTGCGCCTGCTTGATCAGCTGTCGGTCTTGATCGTGAAACAGCCGATAGATGGCCGTGACTTTCCCAAATGAGTCTATAAGGCGATGCATGCTTCGCGATGGAGCTTGCTGCGCAGGCTGCTTGAGATGACGCAGCTCAAGAGGCGGGTCGCCCTCCGGGAATGGCGGGCGCGTCGCCTCAAGATAGAACACGCGGTCCACAAGCTCACTAAATATCACATGTGGGTGATGCGTCGTCACGATCGACTGCGGAACATTTCGGCGAAGATAGTCCAGCACCAGCGTGATGTACTTCGGGTGAAAGTGATTCTCTATTTCATCGAGCAGGACAACCTGTGTGGCCGCCTGCTGTATGAGGGCCATGATCAGAAGGATATTTTTCTGACCGTCACTCCATTCCTCGAAGTGCGCTGTCGTTCCATCGCCATAAGCTAGAACCAGGTCCACGGTGTTCTCTTGTGCACGCCGAAAGTAAAGCCGCCCACCGACAATGGATTCAAATTCCATCATCAGCGTGTCGGTGCTCCGACCCCTGTGCAACTTTTCTTCATCAACCGGAAAGCCGCCGATGGTCCGTGTCCGCAGTTCGTGATCATCCAACCATTTGGAAAGCGGAACGGCGTTGCCTTGCGCGAAACTATCTGCGACGAGAAAATATAGAATGGTGAGAGATGCCGAAGCATAGTCGAGGACATCGCTCGAATGTGGTCGACGATGTTGTCTTTGATAGGCAATTGTCTTGAGTTGCTCCTTACGCAGCCAGCTCTTGCCGAAAAACTGGCAGCTGGGCGGTGGCGACTTGGGCTCCGTTAGCGCGATTCCAATTTGATGCGTGACAGCCGGCGGCTTGCTTTGCGTTCCCTTTTCCAGGAACTGCCGCGTTCGCTCAAGAAGATATGATTTGCCCGAATTGTTCGAGCCACAAACAACGTTGATGGCGTTGCGGCCGTCCAGATCGGGGTATGCCAGATCAAGAACATCTTTTGTCCCCGGCAGGCGGATTGTCTGAATGAAATTCGGCATGTCCGACTGGTGTTCTCTGCTCGGCTAGTTGCGGGGCAATATTACCGCGAAGATCGCTCAATTACATGACCGCAAAAGGTATGGTCACGATACCCCAGGTCCGCCACGCTGCCTTCCCATCGACCAAGAAATCGTGTCACCCCGGGCGATACCGCTCACCGGCTTGCCAAGCTGCCGATCCAGGGCCGGCCGCCACGGGACCAGCGTGAATTCGCGGCTCTTCTCGATCACGGCGAAGCGGCCGCTGGCGAGATCGACCGCGCGCCGATAGACGCCCTCGATCGTCTTGCCCGCCTCGACATAGGTGAGCCCGCTGTCGCGGGCGATTTGCAAGCCGGTCTTGGCGAGCTCACGGCGAGTCAGAGCGGCCAGCATGTCGGGCCGGCTGACGGCGCCCTCTACGGCCGTATCGCCAAACCCTTGCTCCATCAGCCATTGCCGCCGCCGCGCCAGAGCCGAATTCGCCTCGCGCCCGAACCCCGCGTCGCGGAACGCCGGGCCTCCGCCGTTCGTCAAGGTGCGGTCCAACCAGGTTGCCCCTTCGGTGCCGATCTGCTGCTCCAATGACAACCGCGAGAGCGTTTCGACGATGACAGGCGACTTGCCGGCCTGGCTCTGTTCAAAGGCCGACGCCCGCGCCAGATGGTCGGGCGCGATCCGCCAAACGCCATCCGGTTCGCGGGCGGCGGCGCCGGCGAGCCGCCGCATGGCCTCCAGCCGCCGAACATGCGCCGCCACGAACGCCGGCGAGGCCGCCGGGTCGGCGCGATGGTGCAGCTCCGCGCTGTAGCGGCCGGCATTCCGCTCGGCAATCCGCGCCACCGTGCGGTCCACCTCGCGCGGTTCGGCAGGACGGCCCGTCACCCGGACGATCGATCCCAAGGCAAGGTCCTCATGGACCTCCCCGATCTCGACATAGTGAGCGCGGCCGTCCACGCCGTCGACGATCAGATAATGGCGGTCGTTGAGTTCGTCCGACAGACCGCGCCCGGCAATCCGGCCAAGCACGGGTTTGGCCTGCGCCGCGCCCGGATCGAAGATCGCATAGTCGGACATGGCGCGGGCCATACCCGCGGCCTGCAATTCGCGATGCAGCGTCTTGATGATGTCGCCGCGCTCGCCCATGCGCCGCAGCGTCGGTTCCATCTCCGTCGCCAATTGCCAACGGCCCGGACCGATCTGGTCCGCCAAGCCGAGCCGCGTCAACTTCTGCAACCGCCCGGTCCTGAGCGTCTGCCGGAATGCGTCGCGTTCAGTCTCCCCGAACGCAACAACGCCGTCGTCCCCCGACCGCCGCAGCAGATCGCGGTCGAGACTGGTGAACCGCTCTTGCTCCACTTCGCCTCGCAGCCGGTCTTCCACGTCGCGGTCCGACTTCGGTCCCAGGTCAAGCGAGACGATTTCGGCGGCGCGCTCCCGCATGCCGTCCGCCATGTAGTCGCGCGCGATGACGAGGTCCTGTCCGCGGTCATCCTTGCCGCGCAGGACGATGTGGGTATGCGGGTGGCCGGTGTTGAAGTGATCGACCGCAACCCAGTCGAGTTTGGTTCCGAGGTCTTCCTCCATCTGCTGCATCAGCCGCCGCGTTACCGGCTTGAGGTCGTCATACGCCGCCCCGTCTTCGGCCGAGACGATGATGCGAAACTGGTGGCGATCGCCCTCGCTGCGGTCCAGAAACGGCTTCGTCTCGGCGCGGTCGTTCGCGGCGTCGTAGGCCCGGCCCGGTTCGCCGTCCCGCGTCACGCCATCGCGCTGGATATAGCGCAAGTGCTGCTGGGCGGCCCTGAGCCCGGCGCCCCGGAGCTTGACGACGCGGGATTTGACGATGACCCGCCGCTGCCGAAAGGCGGCGTATTTATCCCGCGACGCCAGGACGCGCCCGACGCCGGAGCCACGGCCGATGCGATTGCCATGGAACGTCTTGCCCTTGCCGGCCGATCGTCCCGCCAAGGCTGCCGACTGCAGCACGCGCTGCAAAAAGCGCCGGCCGGTCTTGCTCCCGCCATGCCGGATTCGACCGAGCTTCGGCTCGAACTCGTCGTCGGCGCTCACGCCGGCACCGATCCGCGCAACCATGGCGCTGCGTGCGCCTGGTGCCGCATTGGTGCCGGCGCAAACGCGCTGGCACCGTGCATTTGGACGTGCAGACAACGACTTAGGCGCCGATGGTGCCGTCCTTTATCTTGCCCTACCGCGCTCCAATTCATGATCGGACCTTTCATCTGCGCTCACTTGCGATGATCTGCGATGGTTAGCGGCTCAAACCCGACAGCGGGACGAACAGTCCAGCGCTGTTCGGAGCGGCAAATCCCCCGCCGTGATCGTTGGTCTGTGATGGCGACGGAGTGGCCTGTGCAGGCGGACTGGACCCCGAAATCGTGTCCGCCCGCAGGAAAAACAGCGCGTTCAGAGACACGGTCGGAGGCTGCGGAACCGCTGGCGACGGGTTCTGGAGCGGCAAGGATGGCGTCGCGCCCGGCTCGGTCGAGAGTGCGACTTCCGCACCCGGGACGATGCTTTGGACGTAGCGCAAGGTCTCGCGCGGCAGCGGCTGTCCGCGCAGCAGGAAGTCGTCGAGCCGCCTGGGACCGGCATTGTAGGCGGCGAACAAGGAGGGATAGCCGAAGCGCTCATACATCTGCCGCAGATAGGCCGCGCCCGCGAAAATATTGTCCCGGGGATCGTAGGCATTGTCGCCCAGTCCATATTGCGCGCGCAGCGCGCGGTAGGTTTCGGGCATGATCTGCATCAGGCCCATCGCGCCCTTAACGGAGGTGATCGGCTTGCCGCGGAGCACCGTTCGCCCGCCACTCTCGGCCTGCATGACGCCGCGAATCCATGCGTCGGGAATGCCGAATTGCCTGGCGGCTTGGTCCACGAAGGTTTGCCAGGGCGACGGGGACAGTGGCTGGTCTGCCTGCACCACGGACAGCGGCGGCGCGGCGGCGGCAGGTTCCGAACACAGCACGCAGGCGGCGAGAAGGACTATTCCAGCCATAGGGGCACCAGCTTTCCGATGATCGCGGCGCGCGACGTCGGTCCGAAATAGCGCCCGTCGAACGAGTCCGGCACCTGCGCCATGAGCAGAAACACCTCATTGGAGGCGAGCCGCCGGCAACCCGACCACCACGGCAACAGGCGGCTAGCGCGATCGCGTGCGCGGCGCCGGGCCACGTAGACCGCGTCGATGGAAATCGCACCGCCTTGGGCGCAGACCACATCGCCGCTCGTCGCCGCGATGCGCTTCACCAAGGGTACGTTCGCTGGGATGTATCCCCGCGCGGCGGCTAGAACGCGGATCGTTGCCGGCGTCTGCACCAGCGCCAGGTCACCCTGCGCCACGGCAGGATCGACGACGGCGTAGAGGCCGACCGGCGCACTCGCGCTCGCGTTCCACACCAATCTCGGCGCCACCCCAAGCCCAATCGGTGCGCCGAGCATCGCCAGGCCGCAAAGCGCCGCGACTAGCGTACTGCGCGTTGGGCGTTGCGCCGCCAGCGCGCACAACCTCCGACGGAGCGACACGCTAGGTTTCCGCCGTGGACTGTTGCGAATGCGACGCCGACCAAGCGTCGAGGGCGTCGATGTGATAGCGGACATAGCGGCCGTGCTTGCGATATTCGGGGCCACCACCATTGCAGCGCATCTTTTCCAACGTGCGCCCGGAAAGACCGACATAGGCCCCGGCTTGTTGCGTTGTGAGAAAGGGGCTTTTGAAGCGAAAGCGCGGCAATCCCTCGGAAGATTGAGCCGAATTGCGCGCGCGCTCGGAGCCGTCGTTGTCCATAGATCCTCGCTGTATCTCGGGCGAGGCGCACGACAGGAGCCGTGACGCCCCCATCGACGACGGTAAAGGCAAGACCAGCGCTGCACAGCGGGCGAAAACGCGAGTCGCGCAAATTCGCCATGGCGCGAGGGCGTAGGTCGGCGTGGCACACGCGCCGTCGCGCCATGACATGCTGCGCCTTACGTCGTCACCTCCCTTCTTCGTCGAAAGCCTCAAGCGCGCGATCGAATTCGCGATCGAGCGCGTCGTGATCGCGGATCGCCCGCGCAAGCTCCGCTTGCACGCGGGCGCGCTCGCGGTGCGGCAATGCGCGCTGGCTGAGCTCGGCCCGCAGCTGCTGGATGTGATCGTAGAGCGCCATCATGGTGTGTTCCTTTCGTCTGGTTGACGGAAGGCGGGGCACGGGGCCGCTCGGGCTGGGTCAAGGACGGCGAAGCCGCCGCGCAGCGGGGCGCGGGGGTGCCGATTTTGTCGAGCGCCAAATAAAATGGGCGCGCGGCACGCGCGCGCTCCGCGCTCGGCAAAATTGGGGGCACCGCGCATCCTTGAGGGGGCCCGAGCGGCCCCGTAGGCTGGAAGAACCGACGAGACGCCCCTCGACTGCTCATCCCGCGCGCCGGCTCGATGCCGGCGCGCGGGATCGCACCGCGAAATTGCGGCCCGTGCGGTGCGAGTTATGGCAAGGAAAATCCCCGCGCCCGTCGCCGGGCGCGGGGAGCCATGCAGGGATCAATCCTGCGGATTCCAGATCACGGCAAACACGTCCGGATCGTCCTGGCCGGCGGCGCGGCCGAGATTGGCGTAGAGCTTCTTGGGCCCGAAAGCGGGGTCCGCGAGGCTCAGCGACACATAGTCTTCGCCGGACGTCTTGCCCTTCTTAACCCAGCCAGCGCCGATTTCGACGGCCTGGCTGTAGACCCGATAGTCGGGCTGCGTATCGCCGCTCTTGCTGGGGTTGAGCAGGATGTCGATGGGGGCGCGGAAGGAAAGCGTCCTGAGCTGGCCCTTGTAGTTGCCGTCTTTCTGCTTCGTGACGTGACCGATGGCTGTCATGGCTGTCTCCATTTGAGATCGCGGGAGACCATTCTCCCTTGCGATGGCGAACCGGGTGCGGGCGGGGACAGACCGTGGAACCCGGCCCTCTTGGGCCGGGCCGCAGCATCGCGGAGGACCCGAGCGGCCAACTATTTTGAGCGAAGCGATGCGCGAGGAGCCGCGCGAACGCACCGCAGGGGCGAGCGCGGCGGGGAAAATAGTTGGCCGCAACGGTTTCGAACGGGCTGGACCCGCCCGTAGGTTCACAGCCAAAGCAAGGGAGGGAATGGTCCTTTAGGCACGCAATCGCGAGACGGTCAGGACGGCGGGCACGCCTCGAGGCAATCGGCAGCGGCCGGGCAGTCGGACACTCTTCCGCCAACGCCGATTCCGGCAACCCGCATGCGGCGCACACGCCCGTTCCGGTCTCGCCGTGACGCGAAGAAGTGGGGGCTGGGAAGGCAATTTGGCCCGACGTCCGTGTCGCCGAGCCCGAGGACTCTTTGGCGCGCAGCGCCAATCGGCATGCGCCGTGCGGCGGACGATAATGTTTCGCGGGATGGAACCGAACTGAAAGCAGTCGCTAGCCGGCGGTTTCACGACCGGCGACAATCGCCTCCAGGATTTGGGCCGCTTCCTCCACATCGTCCGTGACGCGACAACCGTATCGCTTGTCGAGGGCCACATGCTTTGCCGTCACCATCGCACGGAGCGACCCCTCGGTGAAGAATGCGTCGCAATAGCCGAGCGCAGCGGCGGCGTGATTGAAGTCATAGAAGTCGTTTGCCACGAATTTTCGGCGCTTGTTCAGCCGCAGATCGGCATGCAGGCAGGTCTGGATGTGGACCGTCCGAAGCGCGGTCCGGGTGCGCTCCTGCGCAAAACCAGCGAACAGCACATTCTTGCAGGCATTCGCCGTGGCTTTCCATTCGGATGAGCCACGCCGTGGTGGAGCGACATTATTCGCAACGGCCATGTCGCACACGACATCGGCGGCAACATCGCCGTAGAGATCGATCACGCCTTTGAGTTCGAGTTGATAGGTCTGTTTGAAGTCGCGGATGTCGCGGAGATGATCCGCGTTGCCTTGATTCAGGGCTCGTGCCAAGCGCTCGAAGTCCTCGCGTTGTTCCCAACCCGTGTCGCCAATTGCCGTCGCCATTTCGACAAGTGGTTTGTCCCACATCTTGTCGAGAAAATCCTTTTGGAACGCGAGCTCTTGCTCCGGCGTCCATCCCGCAATCTGCGGATGCAAGTACCCGAAAGCATAGGCGAGCTTGGACCAGATCAGTTCCGAGACGGGATAAAGCTCGGACGCGCTGGACAACGCATGCCAAAAATGCGCGACCTCCGTTTTGGCGCGAACATCGATCGGGACGAGGCACACGCCAAGACTGAGCTCATCGATCAGCGTGGCGGTCGCTTGGCGCCGCGCGGCCGTGTTGGCCTGCTTCAAGAGCTCCATGACGACGCTTTCGGAGACGGGACAAAGCAGTACGCCGGCCCGTACGCCGTGTCGCAAGGCTTCTAGAATCCTGATGTCTGCCGGAGTGCCGTTCCCGGCCGCGGCTTCGCGCGCCAATATCCAAAAGCGCAAATCGAGGTAGATCTTGGCACGCGGCGCCATCTCGCGCGCCAGCGCAATCTGTCGCTCACGGGCGTAGCGGTCGATCGTCATCGGGCGGGACAATACGGCGAATCGCCGCCCGATTCAGGACGCGCCGCCACCTTTCATGTGGACATACCGGTTCGGTATATTCTTCGGGTTTCACGCGGACCCAGCCGGAGCGTAAATTGCAGCGGCTTTAACCGGTATCGCCGATGCGCTTCGTCAGATTCATGGACAGTCGCGAGTTCCTTCGCGAACTTGAGCCTTTGCGCGCCTTCCCTCATGATTATGTGGGTGACGGTCTTTTGGAAACGCTGGAGCACACCGGGCTGTTGCGGCCGCGCCTGCGAATCCGGTTTCCCGACGATGTTGGCCGGCGCTACTGGCTGGAAACCCATGACCGCCCGCGCACTCTGGTTCTTCCGGTCGAGCCGGACGGCCCGCGCTGGGACGCTGCCGTCGCGCTCAGAAACGCCCTGTGGCGCTGGAGTGCGTTTACGGCTTATGGCCTAACGGTGCATCCGCTGGACGATCCAGAACCGCGCTTCGTGTCGTTCCTCCAAGACCCCGCAACGACCGATTTCGTGGCATGGAGGGATATGCGTATCGATGTCAGCAACGAGGCCGAAACCGGACTATACGACCCCAACAATGTTCTCGTCTTTTACACGACATGGCAGCTGTTGCTGGCGGCGGAGGTCGCAGACGCTGGCGTGCGCTACCGGATCAACCTCGCCGATCAGGCGGTCAGCGATGCCGCGTATGCGGCGGTGGACAACGGCCGCGGGCCCGGACCGGTGGCGTCGTTCAATTTGGTGACGATCTCGGTCGTCAGAGAATATGACGAGCATGTCAAAGCGATGGATGCGATGGTCTGGTTTGGCCAGGAATGCGAGCGTGCCTTGCTGGACATCGTGAAAGACCGGGGTGGCGGCCGCTTTTGGCTTAACGCCGAGCAACGCGCGCGCAATCACGCCGCCATCGAGAAAGCGGCCGTCGATGCCGTGCGCAAACACGGTGTGACGAGCGATGATCTGGTCGCGATGTGCCAATTTCTGGCACGGCGTTGGTCCGATTGGCGGCGCGATGGTCGTCCGCTTATCGCGGACGCGTACAGGGAAATGATCGCGGAGACGGTGCGGCTGACGCGGTATTTCGGCAAGCTGAGCTATGCTGCGATGCGCGACCGTGTCGGCAAGACCGGCGGCTGGTTCGAGCCGATTCTCGACGTGATTTGGCCCGACTGGAGCAAACAGGAACAGGATCGCGTCCGCTGGACGTTGAAGGGCTCGCTTAAGGACAAGGGATATCAGATCGGCGACGACGCCTTGGACGCCTTTGTCACCTTCCTGGCCGACAAGGGGCAGGAGGCGTTCTTCTGGCGGCTCAGTTCGTTTGAAAAGCACGTCTTCAGCAGCGAACAATTCGCGCGCGAGGGCATGAAAAGCGATCTTCAGGGGATGGCGCTCGCGGTCGAGCACATCGCAGTCGCCCTGGGCGGGACCAAGACGCAGCTCTATGAAAAATTCAAACAGCTATGGCGGGATGCGGACGTGCTCGCCTTGCTGGATCGCGACGATGTTTCGCGTCTGGCACGTCAAGCCCGGTTGGCGGAGGATTGGCCGGCGCTCAAGGCGAAGATCGATGCGCTGCGGACGCAACCGGGCGGCCGCGAGGTCGCCGATCTGGTGATGGCGCATCGTGTCCGGGGCGGGGTTCACACCATTCTGCCCGAAGATGACGTACAGGCGCTGGAAGACCTGTTCATGACGCTGATGCGGGCGGCGCTGCTGACCTTTGCAGAGATGCGCTGCCCTACGGCCGCAATGACGAGCCAGAACAACGCGCTGGTCAAGGCCTGAGACAAAAAACGGGCGGCGGATTGCGCCGCCGCCCATCGACGTTAAGCCGTGTCTACTCGGCGGCCATGCGCGCGGGTTCGTTTTCGCTGTCCAGCTTGGCAGGCGTAGAACCGCCCTGCCCCACCTCCCGCGCCGGAAACGCCAGCCAGCCGGGCAACCAGCCCTCCACCTTGGCGCGCCCGTTCGCGCCCGCGAGACAGTCGCGGACGATCTGCTTCTGGGACTTGGCCTTCTCCGCGACATTGGCCTTGGCGACGGCATCGCCCGCGACCTCGGCTACGAGCGCATTGACCGTGGCGCGGTCGCGGATGAGATCGAAGAACGTGTCGTCCGGTCGCCAGAAGGCGCGCGCGTCCACGGCCAGTTGTGCGCCCACCGCCTCCACCACGTCACTGCCGACAGCCAAGCTCCGGGCCATGAAGAAGGCTGCGATCACCAGCACAGCGGCATCGCCCAGCGTCAGCAGATGCGCGAACACATCCACGGTCTGACGGCGCGTGACAAACCCCGCGTCCTCGCCGTCGTCGCGCGACCAGCCGAGCAATCCGAACACCACGTCTTCCTCGGCGGCGAACGCCGTCTGCGCCGCACTGCTCTCGATGCTGGCGCGGATGGCCGGATTGCGCGTCGTCTGCGGATCGGGCTTGACGCTCCAATTGCCCGATGCGGCCGCCACGTGCGCGACCGCGAGCCGCAAGGCGGCCCCGGGATGTGCGATGAGCGCCTGCCGGACGGCCAGATGGCGATGCAGGTCCACATAGTTCTCCAAAGCGTGCGTCATCACCGGACCGCTGCTGGCACGCGGTGCCATCGCGGCTTTGCCGCTCTCGCGTTCCCCGGCCTTGGCCAGCTTGCGGGCTTCCTTCTGCGACAGCCAGCCCTCGAAGATTTCGACGGCACCGTCATGGCCGACCGCGACGAACACCTTGCCGCCCTTCTTCTTGGACACCCGCACATGCTCGTATTGCTGGAAGTGCTGGCCGATTTCGAGGATATCGACCGCGCTCCAGCCGGACTTGAGCAGCGCCTCGCGCTTCTCCGCGATGGCGCGGTTCTGCAAGGCCCAGAACAGGTCCGCGTCGGCGAAATAGCTGTCCTCGCCGAACAAATCCTCGATGGTCTGGCCGGTGTAGTCGGCCAGCTTGAACAGCGCGTGGCTGGTCGCGATCTGCTGCCCGCCGAACAGCCATTGCTTGAGCGAAAAGCCGCGCGGGCAATGCTGGTGCGGATCGTTGAACAGGCGCAGCCATTTGCGCTGTTGCGCCTGCGAGGCCATCGTCAGGTAGCGTACCGTCTCGTCGTCTATTGCCTCGGCGCGATAGGCGTCCCTGATCTTGGGCAACAGATTGCCGAGCGCGAGGCGCTGGTTGACCTGAGTCTTGGTCATGCCGAAGGTGGCGGCAATGCCGTCCACCGTGCGGCCCTCCTTAATGAGCCGCACGAAGGTTTCGTATTCGCGCATCGGGTCGGGATCGCGGCGCGCGACATTCTCCAGCAAGGACGCCTCGATGGCTTCGGCGTCATCGCCTTCCGCCATGATGGCGCAGGGCGGGGCTGCGACCTCGCCCATCTTCTCCTTCACGGCCTTCAAGGAAAACCAGCGCCGCCGACCGGCGACGACGCCGAACTTGCCGTCCTCGGGCCGCACGATGAGGGGTTGCAGAACGCCCTTGACGCGGATCGACGGCAGGATGTCCGAGACATCCGGCGGTGGATCGCGATAGCGCATGTTGGTCTTGGAGATTTTGAGCTTGCTGAACTCGATGTGTGCCAATTCCATGGTGAGTGCTCCTTTGGGGAGTGAACCGGCCTCGTCGTTCGTCGTCAGATCGCGCGCGAGGCCGGGCGGTGCGGGATGCACCTATTCCGCTGCCTCGGCAGTCGGAATCTCGGCCTCGCGCGGCTGCTGGAATGCGAGGATGAAGTCGGTCGCCTTGCTGGCTTGGCTGCTCGCGTGAAAGATCGCGCGGCTGTCCTCTTTCAGGATTTTCAGCCAATGGCCGAGATAATCGGCATGGCGGATTTGCGGGACGATGTTCAGATGCGCGCAAAGGAACGCGCTCGTCAGTTCCGCGATGAGTTCTTCGCGCGCATACGCCGATGAGCCGAAGCGGTGTTGCAGGTCGCGATTGAGACGCGCGGGGTGCGCGGTCCAATGCCCGAGCTCATGCAGCGCGGTGCAATAGTAGTCGGCGGGCGAGAGGAAGGTTTCGCGGTGGGGAAGCCGGATGAAATCCTCGCCACGATGATAGAACGCCTCGCCACCGCTTTCGACAAGCTTCGCGCCTGTGGCCGCGATCAAGGTTTCCGCATCCGGCGATAGCTCGGACGGCGCAACGGGTTCCGGTGCGGCGACGATATGAGGGGGCAGTCCGTCGCACTGCTCCACATTGAACACGACGAAGCGTTTGAGGAACGGCACGGCGGTGGGCGCGTCACCGGACTCGCGGGCGCGCTCCTGCTCCTTCTTCGGGATGAAGCGGTCGGCGTAGCAGATGGCGGTGCCGCGCTCGCCCTTGCGGACATGGCCGCCGAGGCTCAGGGCTTGGCGAAAGGTCAGCCACTCCTGATGCGCATATCCATGCCGGATGACGGTATCCCACAGGATGAGCACGTTGATGCCCGAGTAGAATTTGCGGGACGCGGCGCTGCGCGGCATGCCGAGCGGCGCGCTGGCGGCGGACCAAGGCTGCACCCACGGCACGCTCCCCTGCTCCAGTTCGCAGATGATGCGGTCCGTGACGTCTTGATAAAGATTGGCGCGGCGCGAGCCGCTGCTCGACTGCTGATCGGTCTGGTGCATGGCGTGCCTCCGGCTCGGAACCCCGCCCCAGCAATTCCCCCAAAGCGGGGGTGGGCGGCGTCTTCGACCGGAGAGGCCCGCCGTCAGAGGCGGGCCGCACCCTTCAGGGCCGGAGCGCATGTGTGGACGGCCCCGGTTTGGCAAGGAGATTTTGGGCTGTGACGGGAGCGGTGGATGCGGTCATGTGTACGGCCTTTTGGTGCGGTACGCGGACCGCTGGCCCTGATGAAATCCGCGGACGCGCCATTCCATCAGCGAAGCGGGCTCGAAGGCTCCTTGCGCTTTGCGAATTGAGCGGTCCCCGGCTCGACCGGTTCGTCGTCATGGCTCAAGCATTTCCCTGCCTTCCCGGAGCGGTTTGCGCCCCGGGAATTGCGTGTGCCCTATGCGGTGAGGGGCCTGCGGTAGGTTCCGCCTTTGACCAGGATCGCCCAGACGATACGGGCCATTTTGTTGGCGAGGGCGACGGCGGCGACGAGTGCCGGCCTGCGGCCGAGCAGCGAGAGCAGCCAGGGCGAGGCCTTTTCGGGATCGGTCCGTGCGCGCCGGATCATGGCAAAGGCACCCATCACGAAGAGGGTCCTCAAGGTCCGGTCGCCGGCCTTGGTGATGCGGCCGAGCCTGGTCTTTCCGCCGGAGGAGTCCTGTTTGGGCGTCAACCCGACCCAGGCGGCGAAATCGCGGCCCGAGGCGAAGCGCGAGACATCGCCTGCCAACGCCGTGACCGTGCTGGCGGTGATCGGTCCGACGCCCGGGATCGTGCGCAAGCGTTTGCAGGCTTCGTTCGTCTCGGTGTCGGCGGCGATCTTGCGGTCGAGGCCGACGAGGCGCGCCTCGACGGCTCGGATGGCAGCGGCCATCATGGCGTAGACATCGCGCGCAAGCTCCGGAATGCGGGCGTCGCCGGCCTGGGCGATCTTGAGGATCTCGTTGGCGCCGCGTTGCCCTTGCGCGGACACGATGCCGAACTCGGCCAGACCGGCTCGAAGGGCATTGAGCATGGCGGTACGCTGGCCCACCAGCTGGGTGCGGACCCGATGGACCAATGCCAAAGCCTGGGCCTGCGGCGTCTTGATCGGCACGAACCGCATGGTCGGCCGCGTCACCGCCTCGCAGATCGCCTCGGCATCGGCGGCGTCGTTCTTCTGCCGCTTCACATAAGGCTTCACATAGTGCGCCGGCATCAGCCGCACCTCGTGGCCCAGCGCCGTGAGCTGCCGTGCCCAATGGTGGGCCGTGCCGCACGCTTCGATCCCTATCAGGCAGGGCGGGAGCCGCTCGAAGAACGCGAGAACCCGGCTGCGCGCCAGGCGCTGACGAACGACCACGGCGCCGGCGCCATCAACGCCGTGTACCTGAAACACCGACTTCGCAATATCCAATCCGATCGTGCTAACTTGCATGGGGCGGCTCCTTCCCGTGTGGGTCCTGAAACGGCCACACCTTGGCACATCGATGTCGTAAGGAGGGGCCGTCCACCCCATCAGCGGAGGACGCGCGTAGCGCGTTGCGGCACGCCGCGGCGGGCCTAGAAGGGAGCGCCGCCCACCCGCGCGACGGGGAATTGCCTTCAAACAACGCCAGCGCCGGCAGGCGCTGTCCTTATCTCTTGGGGCGTTGCGGGGCTTTGGCCCCGTTCGAAGGGGGTGGGCCGAGACGGTTCAGACTCGGCCCAGGGGGAAGGCTTTCCCCCTCCAGCCACGGCCGCTCACGAATAAGACCTGCTGATTTGCGATCTAAGGCTGGTGCGCTTCAAGCAGCGCCGCTAGGGCACGATGGCGCTTTGGAAATTCGCCAATTGTCCTTTGATCCCGTAGCTCCACTTCACGCCGTGAAACAGATTGTGACCCTGCCCGGCGGGCCCGATTTCTTACATGTAGAAGCGGAACGATGCGAGCGGCCGACGATCGTCAATTCGCGCGTATTCGGCCATGATACCGCCGACCTGGCGCGCAAAACTCAGCGTCACCGGTTGACCGCCCGTTATGCTGGCGGTGTTCCAATTCATGCGGGCCAGGCCCAGGATGTCGCGTGCTGCGCGTTCGATTTCGATCGGTTGGTCGCTGCGAATTTGCACCGGCGCCGGGATGTGAGGACCGGGATAGGTGCTCAGTTCCGGCATGTAACCCGTCGTGAACAGATATGCCGAACTGCCATTCACCCGGCAGAGGGTTCCTCTATTGGGTGGGTAAGATCCAAAGCGAACGAGCCGAAAGGTTGTGGGCATAATATTGATCAGCTCGACGAGCGGCACGGCGACGAGCGCCGATCGAAAGCCTTCCGACTCTGCTTCCGAAAACTTCGACGATTTGTGCATCACAATGCGAAGCGGCACGCCGCCTACGCGTTCTTCATACTCGGCCAAGATTTGCCGGCCCAGCTGAAACGCCTGGTCGCCCGTCAGGTGAACAGTGCGCCCCTGCTCTTCGGTCCACTCTATGTCTCCACCGCGCAGCGCAAATCCTTCCCCCTGGCTTGAAAAAGCCTGCGCCAGGCTCGATTTCACGACATGCCGCTCCGTAGTGCGCACGTGATTGAAGCTGATACCAACGAAGCACGTCTCCGGCCCGTTGCTCTTCAAGCGCCACGGGATGCCGCCGGCTTTGTAATAGAGGCCGACCGAGCTGTTCCACGCACGGGTCGATGGTCCTTGGGATGCCTTGGCGTCAATCAACAGACGGTTGGTGGCGATCTGAATGGGCATACCGGCCTGCATCGCACGCGCCTTCAGGGCGCGACGAAAATCTCGAAACAACAAGTCTTCTGGTTCGGGCTCGTCGATGGCGACCGACTCGAACAATTCATATTGGAGGCTAGCCTTGCGCTTTTTCAGCGCTTCAACCTCTCTTTTTTCCGCTTTCGTAATCGTCTTTGTCACCGAGCGGCACTTGAGAAGAACCTCATCAGGAAGGCAGCACATCACGACATCAGGGCGCACCGTTTCGGAGGTCGCCAGGTGTTGGATACCGGCTGCATAGAGATCCAGGACACGGTCAAATCGCTGGCTGACGTTGGAGTTCGCCAACGCAGCGGCCAGCTGCATCTCGTCAAGCAAGATCGTCCAATTTTCGGCGACGCTCAGCTTCGAACGAAAAATGTGCTGGAATCCCGGGTAAGGCGGATAAGCCTGTACGGTAGGAGGATCGTGCAACTCTCCTTGAATGCGGATGAGCCACGCGCGAGCGGCCTCTATCATGTCGACGGGACCGACAACACCGACACAGACACGTTCAGAGCGCGCCGCACCAAACCGAAGGTCAAAGGGTCCGCCCGCGGTCAGCCCCAAGCGTGGGTCTTCGAATTCACCCGACCCGCCAAATTCGAGCCCGGGCGGCGGAAACTCCAGAAGTTCGAACTTAAGCGCCATCGCCGGTATCCCCATCGCGCGCCGCCGCTTCCGATTCTTGGCGTCCCTCCTCGGCTAGTTGTTCAAGCTCCTCCTCCAGTTCCTCCAGGTCATCGCTCTCCTCCAGAAGGTCTGAGCCGTCCTCTGGCGCAAGGTTCATGTCGTTGATCGTTATGGTCGGTAGATTCGCCATGAGCGCGATCACGGGAGGTCGTTCGAACAGAGTACCGGGTTCAGTCTGGAATGAGGTGAACTGCGACGCACGCTGCGCCCGATCGATCGCGACAACGTCCCAGCGCTCGTCTTCGTGCTCGGCTGGCCGTCGATCAGGTTCTGCGGCAGGCTCTTCTTCGAGATCAGCGACAATGGGAAGGTGTTCGCCGCAGACGTTGAATGAAAAAATCGGAGAAGTTCCACCGGCGATAAGCCATGTCCAGAACGACAGGTCGTTGAGCACAGCACTGTTGTAGTCCCGCGACGCCCGTTTCGTAGAGAGCTTATTTATCTTTTCGGGCGCCAGGAGCCCCTTCTTGCCATCAAAGGTGAACACGTAGCCCGGCTCGAGCATCAACGCCCAAGTGTTTCCGAATTTGAGGAATTGATAGCCAAGGGCTTCATGTTCCCAATACGTTATCTTGCCCGTGGCGGGCGATGTTCGTGCCTTCACGACGGTTCTTCGCGCCCGCCGGAGCCGACCTTGATACGAGATGGTGCGGACACCCTGCGGCGTTCTCGAAAAATAGGCGCGCTTGCGCTTGTTATCGACGATGAGTCCGCGGGAATAGAGATGCTTGCGCAGGCTGTCGTTTAAGATGCGGACGAGCAGGCGTTCGCCGTCGGCGCCCTGGAAGAATTCGCTCGTGGCGATCGGTTCAATCGTTCCTGGGTCGACCAACGACCGCAGGGGATTGGCCTCATCGTCCAGGTCATGGAACGTGAAAATCTTGTGTTCATGCAATAGGAAGGGTGGAATGAACTGGTTCGGCAGCCGCCGCCATATCTCGCCGACCCATTCGATCTCGGTGTGGCCATGAAAGAGCGTCTTGGGCAGCTCCACAACTTCCAGGGCATTTCCGGCGTAGGTCGTGGAGGTCAAAACCGTCGGCAAAGCAGTACCGGTGGTTTGATCCACGGCTTCCGGGCGCGAGAACAGCTGGACTGAGAAGGCTGAATTGTCCTCCGCAGGACCGAAAGTCACGTCACCACCGGCGTCACGCACGGTGCGGTAAACGTCCGACAGTCCCGATCCGCGCTTGTCCATTTCGCCACTGCCGTAGAACAGGTCGGCGATGACGGGGTTGCGATATCCTTTGATCCCGCGTCGCCCCTTCCTGATCTCGCTTTCGATGGAGTCGCCGACCCGTCGCTGGACTTCCTCGACCAGACCACCTGGGTTGGTAATCCGGATCGATCCCGGCTCAAGATCCACCACGATCATGCCCTCGGCACCGTAGTCGCGATGGACAAGCGCGTTGACGACCACCTCTTTGATGGCAAGGGGCGGATAGGGCGTCACGGTCTCCGATGTTGCACCCTTCAATCGGAACGGTCGATTGAACGATCCGAGAAGGCCCATCACCGTGTCGTATTGCGCCCACAGATTACCCTCGATCACCCGCTCGAGTTTGGCGTCTTCCACTTCTCCCGCTTTTTGTCCAAGGGCCGCACCGATCCAATCGACATTGCCGGCCGCACGAATGAGCACTTTGGCACCTGGCACCTCGGTCTGCGGTGCCAAGCCAAACAGCAAGCAACCGGCGCGCGTTGCGCGCACCGACCGGTCTTCGAGCCTTAGCGCAAGATTGGCCTGGAAGAGCTGATCTGCGTACCAGTTGTCGTCCGGGTCGGCAGGCACCTTGATCTGCAGCTCGGAGCAATACTTCTGAAGGCGGGGCCGCAGTGTCGGCCAGTCGAGTCCGTCGAGTTGGGTGGAACCCGTCGGCGCCATGTCGAAGGTCGGCGCAAGCGCGGTCGCGGGCGCCGAGACCGTCCCCGACGCGGCGCCGGCGTCCAAATGCAGCTGCCAGAGATCCCGGCTGAACAGTTCGTCGAAGCCGTCTATATCGACCAAGCTGAAATTGCCACTGATTCGCGTAGCCAGTTCCTTGACCATGGGCGAGAGATCGTCCTCCCGCTCATTCTTCAGCTTGCACCAGAAAATGCCATGTCTGTAGGCGTTCGCTTGGTCGGTGTTATCGAGAAGGAGGTGCTTCATTACGGATGCTTCCGCACCGCGATAGCCCACAACGATAAGGGGACGGTCGCGCAGCAGCGGGATTAGCTTGACGACCAAGTCATCGTCGAGCCTTTGCACCTCGTTCTCGCGGTTCTTATCGGTATAGTGGTCGACCGAGCCGTGCGCGTACACGAGCAGTGGGTACTGCGGTGTCGTGGAAAACTTCACATAGTCGGATGGGGTTTGGATCACATCGATATAGTGAGGACGGCGTTTGAGAACCCTGACCTCGGGAAGGAGCGTGTCGAAATTGGTCGTGAGCACGACGGGTACCAGACCCTGCGCCATGAATTCGGCGAGCGTCTCGTATCCTGGGCTGGGGGCAATCCCCGTCATGAGCAGCTGGCGGAAGAAGTCGGCCCGTGCCTGTCGCGGCTGGAGTAGATTCTCCACGGCGGCGGGGTAGTTGTCGTAGGGCGGCGCGTCTTTTTTATACCAGGCTTGATCTTCCAGCCACGGCATCCAGTCGCTGCGCAGCAGCCGCGGATCGTCCGGAGACCGGCCATGAGCATTGGCGTACGCCCAACGGGCCGCGCGTTCGACCATCTGCCCGGCAAGCGGAACGCCCGACTTCACCGAAGCACCTGCCCCCAAGAGGAGAACAGGCGCCGGCTGCGTGGTGAGCAAGCGATAGAGCTTGCCGATCGGGCTGTACTGCATCTTCATTGTAATTGACCGAACGAGCTTGTTCGCGAATCACCCTACCGAAGTCTCATAGGATAGCGGACATTCCCCGAGCGGTTTAGACCCGCCTTTCTTGACTTGTTCGCTCGAGGAAGAGTGGGCTCGAAAGGTTCGGGCGTATCCAGAAAAGAGCCTTTCGCCCCTTTGCGATTCTAAATGGACCCATGTGACGGCGCCGCAGGCGAACTGAATCTGGCGGGCGCTGACCGCCGAATATCCTGTGTGCCGGCTTGGCTGTGCGGTTCGGCTGGCGGGATGACAGACTAGGCAGCCAACTGCGCCCTGCGGAGAATAGGTAGCCCCTTGAGTTGACCGGCGACCATCTTTCGCGCCTCGAACAAGTCAACCTCCCGTTGGAGGTTGAGCCAAAAGTCGGGCGTGGTCGACAAGACGCGCGCCAAGCGGAGCGCCATCACCGCGGTCACCGCCCGCTTGCCGCGAACGAGTTGATTAATCGTCAACCGCGACACGCCCATCGCCTTGGCGAGCTCGTCTTGGGTGATCGGCTGGGCGCCGTTTAGGATATAGCGCTTCAGGACGTCGCCGGGCCTTTCGGGTGCGAAGAGAGGTTCGGACTTTCTGACCATGTCTTTCCCGTTTTCTCCAAGCGCAGATCGTCAGGCCCGCTGCTGGCGGTCATGACGAAACTGATGGCCCACTTGCCCACGACCGGGACGAGGCAGCGCCCGCCCGGATCGTGGTGCACATGGGCGAACACGCTCACATCGTTGAGGGACCGCGACGCCAGCAACAAGCGGACGACGCGATAGAGGGCGGCGGCGGTCGCCTTGGACAGGCCGCCGGTGGAATAGCCGCCGGCGATGGCGGCAAGCGTAGGATCGGGAATCTCGGACATCATGTCCTCCTGTTCGGATATGCGTGAAGGGATCGAGCTGGATCGCCAGCCCCGCCGTCACGGCAACAGGAGGAGAGATGCCGGTCCACAGCATGAAGCCGTGGACCCAGGAGTGCATGGAAGGAACGCTTGCTGTCGTCTCGACAAAGACACGGGCGAAGCGGATGCGGATGCGGATATGCTGTTTAAGCGCGGCAGCAAAAACATCGCGAACAAGATCGGGTGCGAAACTCTCGTTCGCCACGTCTCCCAACACATCGAACACCATGTCGACGATGTCGGCACGGAGTTTGGCCGAGACCACGGGCTCGACCACCAGACCGGCGCCGAACGTGACGTTGCCATGCGCCGGGACCGCCAGAAGACGGTGCTGGCCGTCCACCACGGGAATCCGAAAAACGACATCGATATGAAGAAGCTCGTGCGCGCGCCAGAATTCGCGGTGCGACGACCCGCGCCCAAGCAAGCGGTTGAGGTTGGCCCGCCAGACCGCCGAAACGCCATCGCGTCCCGCCTGCGTCTGGCGGATCTCCAGCAGATAATCCTGCGCCACCCCAATCGCGGTATCCGACAGCGCCAAGGGGCTTTCGGCGCCCCAAACGCCACGCGTCACAGTCCGATCGAAGACGGCCAGGGGCTCGATGCGGGCAAGGTATTGCATCATGGGAAATGGTGTATATTACCTCATTACAGGTGTCAAGGAATCCCCACAATGAAGCGGATATCGCTCATCCGGTTCGATGCGCTGGCCGGCTATGCCCGCCGAGCTGCCATCCGGTTCATGATCGACGAGCTCGCCTGGTTCGAGCATGCGGACGGCCGGGTTCTGGGCATGGTGTTTCGCGACCGGACCGACGACGATTATGGCGGCATGGCGTTCGGAAAGGACCGCAAGGGCCGCTATCGCTGGATCGGCGCGGCGGAAGACTATTATCGCAGCCAGCGCCATGCCGAAGCCCATCTGCGGCGGGAGATCGAACGCCTCGCCCACCAGTCGGACGAGGAATTCTTCCAGGGCGACGAGGCGGGCACACCGATCGACTTCTTCCAGCGATTGGCGCCCGAGACCAAGCTCAATCCAGGATTTCGGGCGTTGCGCGATGACGAGGGCTATTCCGCGGCACGCGGCATCATCGAGCCGATGATGCGCTGGTACGAGGATGCCGACGGCAACTTCATCGAACAGTTCCAGACCAGCGGCTTCGACGCCCGCATCTGGGAGCTCTACCTTTTCGCCGCTTTCACCGAAATGGGCTACGACATCGAGCGCAAGCATGCAGCTCCCGATCTCTACTGCCGCAACCCGCTGGCGGAATTCTTCATCGAAGCCGTCACGGTAAACCCCAGCCGCGATCCGTCAGGCCAGCCGATCGACATCATGCCCAAAGATGCCGGTCCGGACTTCGACGATTATCTGCGCAATTACATGCCGATCCGCTTCGCCGGCTCGCTGACGACGAAGCTCGCGAAGCGCTATTGGGAGCTACCCCATGTCAAAGGCAAGCCGCTGCTTTTCGCGATCCAGGATTTTTCCGGCCCGCGGTCGATGACCTTCACGCGCTCGGCGTTCGAGTCCTATGTGACCGGCTACCGGCACACCTATGAGAAGGCCGCGGACGGCACGCTCAAAATCGTAACCGAAAAGATCGGGCAGCATGTGTGGAAGGCGAAGACGGTGGCGTCCGGCTTTTTCACCCTTCCCGGCACCGAGAACGTCTCGGCCGTCTTGTTCTCCAATGCCGGCACGATCGCAAAGTTCAACCGGATGGGGACACTGGCGGGATTCGGGTCGCGCCGCGTGCGTATCCATCGTGTCGGCACGGCAGTCAATCATGACCCGCAAGCGACGACGCCTGTAGCCTTCCGCCATGATGTGAACGCGCCGGACTATTTCGAGAGCTGGGCCGAGGGCATCGACATCTGGCACAACCCGAACGCCAAGCAACCGCTTCATCCCGGTCAGTTTCCCGGCGCCGCCCACCATCGCCTGCGCCCCGACGGCCAGGTCAAGAGCACAACGCCCGAGTGGCATCCTCTCGGGTCAACAACGCTGCACTTTGTCCCCCAGGATGGGGTTTAAGCGATCTGTTTCAACCATTGCCAAATCCGCACCACTGGTTCGAAGCGGAAGATGTGCCCCGTTCGCCCCGTTGCGCCATCCCGCGGCGGGCCTAGCAGGCTCGTAGTGACAGCGCACGAGCGCGCGGCGGCGATAGCTCTTCTTCTTGCATCAGATGGCCGGCGACACCGGCCGTGCGCAGTAGAGCGCGGCCTCGGCGCAGCCGAGGTCCGCCATGATATGTCCAGAGAACTGTTATATGCCCCGTCCGTCTGGCAGCCACCTGGAACGTCCATTTTGCGCTCAAAAGCGGACATTCAGAGCGACGACCGGGTCGCCAAAAAATACCGCTTGACAATAACAAGACGACCGGTCATCTTACAACCATGCCCAGACCCGCAAACCCAGATACCCGCTCTAAACTCCTTGAAAGGGGAGGGGATCTGCTCAGCCGCATTGGCTTCAATGCCACCGGCGTTCAGGAAATAACCGCTGCAGCCGGCGTGCCCAAGGGATCGTTCTACAACTACTTTGAAAGCAAGGAGGCATTCGCAGTTGAGGTGCTGGGAGCATACTGGGGATCAGTCGCAGAGATGTATGGACCGCTCTTGCGGGATAAGGCGACCCCGCCGCTTCACCGCATTGCCAACTACTTTCGGGGGCTGGCTGAATATCACAAGCGTCACCGTTATGCCTCCGGTTGCCTGATCGGAAACATGGCTCTTGAAGTTACGCCTTCCAGCGCAGACGTGCGTGCAAAGCTAGTGACCGTTTATCGAGAATGGTCGGAACAACTTGCCGATTGTTTGCATGAAGCGCAGACGCACAAAGAACTGGCTTCAACCAAAGATACAAAACAGCTTGCCGTTGCGCTCATAGACACGTTTGAAGGCACTGTCATGCGCGCGAAGGTGGAACGCAGCGGGAAGCCGTTCGAAAGTTTTGAAAGGTGTGTGTTGCCATGCCTACTTGCCTAAAACATTGCCGCGTTAATAGACGACTGGTCATATTATACGGAGACCGGCGCCGCCTCTTCTGACGCCGAAGCGTACCAACTGTTTCGCAGAGATCACCCGCTGGAACGCCGCGCCAGCGAGCGATGAAACTCAACCCGCGGCTAATCGAAAGGAACTGAACAATGCCTACGATCACTACTACAGACGGCGTGAACATCTTCTACAAGGATTGGGGATCAGGTCAGCCGATCGTTTTCAGCCACGGTTGGCCGCTGACAGCGGACGACTGGGACGCCCAGATGACCTTCTTCCTTCGTCACGGCTACCGGGTGATCGCCCACGACCGGCGCGGCCACGGCCGGTCCGATCAGCCCAGCACCGGCAACGACATGGACCACTGGGTTGCCGACCTCGCGGCCCTGACTGAACACCTCAACCTGCGCGACGCGATCCATATCGGGCACTCGACAGGTGGCGGTGAGGTGGCTCGCTATGTCGCTCGCCACCAGGAGCGCGTCGCGAAGGCGGTGCTGGTCGCTTCGTTGACGCCGAACATGTACCGGAGCAAGGACAACCCTTCCGGTCAACCGCCGGAGTGGTTCGAAACGATCCGGGCGGGTATGCTGGCCAACCGGGCGGAGTTCTACCGTTTCGTTCCTGAGAATCCGTTCTACGGCTACAACCTAGATGGGGCCAAGCCTTCAGAGGCCATCATTGCGAACTGGTGGCGCCAAGGAATGGCCGGCGGTGCCCTCGCTCACTACGCGACTGTCGACTCTTGGCTCTTAGATTACACCGAAGACCTCAAGAAGATCACCGTGCCGGTGCTGGTGATGCACGGCGAGGCTGATCAAGTCGTCCCGTTCGCAAGTTCAGTGCCGCGTGCGGTCGACCTGCTTAAGAACGGATCGCTGAAGACTTATCCCGGCTATCCCCATGGCATGCTCACCACGCATGCGGACGTCCTCAACCCCGACCTGCTCTCGTTCATCAGGTCTTGACGACTGATCCGGAAGGCGGCTGCGTCTCTCTGATCATCTTCATATGAAGACGCTAATGGATGCGGGGAGGTATCATCCATGCCTCCCCGTTCCTTCCGCGAGATCATCGTCACTCCGAAATGACCCCGCTGTCGGTCCGACTGAGAGGTTTAACCGAGATCAACTCGGGCCTCTGACACACTGCGCAGACGCCGCTGCCTCGAATGTCCGCTTTGGGCCAAAAGCGGACTCTAGCCCCTTGACCTGGGCGATCCGATTACAGAAGGGATCGAAGCCCGAAGGGCCGAGACCACGTCTTCGCGGGCTCGGTTCACGAGAGCCCGGCCGCGCCAACGCGGGACGCCCGATTGGCCGAGGAACCTGCTATTCTGGCCGCATGCCAGACGACACCGGAAGTCCCATTATGGCCGCTCTCGAAAAGTTCGAGGCAGCCGAAGCCAATCTCGCAAAACTCGAACGATTGTGGTCTGAGGTCGAGTCCCTCACCCCCGGCGGGATCGCCTTCGGCACCAACCCGGAATATGAGGACCGATGCCGTTCCTACAACCTGCTGCTCGCAGCCCTGCCCAAGATCGACGGCTGGAAGCCGTCTGCCGAACCGCAGGATCTGGATTCGATTGCGCAGAATCGATTTGACGCCCACGAGCTCGGCGAGCCGAGCGCGCATGTAAGTGTCGAAAGCTGGGTCGAAGAACCCGGCCGCGAACTGCGCGAATACCGCTTTCGGTTGAACAACAAGCGTCGCGCGTTGATCCGCGAGGCTCTTGTGTCGCTGATCGACACCGTTGATGCCGACTTACGCACCCTGCGACAGAAAGCCAATGCGTTCGAACCGCCGCACCAGCTCGATGCCGCACTGTGGGCGGATTTCAAGCTCCATGTGAAGCAGATCGAGGTCTTGCTCGGAAGCAGCGTGCAGAAGCCTGCGCGATGGAGCGACATGCATCGGCACATGCATTTCGGTCACATCGGCGACCTGGACGACATCGAGAGGATGGATTGGCCTCAGGTTAAGGATGGCTTGCGCAAAGGGCTCTACGGCACGCATGAGGCGCTGCCGGTCGGCGTGGACGACCTGGCCGAACTCGTCGCCGCCAAGCCAAGGGGTACGATCGCGACAGAGCTGGCGTGGTCGAAGCTCGGCGACGACGATTTTGAGCGACTGGTCTTCAGTCTCATCAGCGACGCGCCAGGTTATGAGAATCCAGAATGGCTGATGCAGATGCGCGCGCCGGATCGCGGCCGCGATCTCTCGGTATGGCGCGTCAGCAAGGACGAGCTGGCCGGCACGTTCCGACAGCGCGTCATCCTGCAATGCAAGCATTGGCTGTCGCGCAGCGTGGCCGTCCCGGATGCCGCCGGCGCGAAAGATCAGATGACGCTCTGGAGCGATCCGAGGGTGGACGTTCTTGTAATCGCCACGAGCGGGCGCTTCACGGCGGACGCCGTGACTTGGATTGAAAAACACAACGTCTCGGGCGTCCTGCCGCGCATTGAAATGTGGCCGGAGAGCCACCTCGAACGCCTCCTGGCAGCTCGACCGGCGCTCATCGCGGAATTCTCGCTTCGATGACATCGAAAGCCATCGCTTAGCCCACAATCATGGCGCTCATCCGCTGCTTATGCGACCTGCGGCCGGCGGCCGTGCCGCACCTCAGGATTCTCCCGGTTGAACGTGCGCGCAAAATCAAAATCTCCTTCGCGGCTGACCACGTAGCGATGCGCATAGCTAAGCTGCAACGAGTTATAGAAGTCCATCGTCGCATCGACCGAGTCGATGGGGCGTCCCTCTGCAAAGGCTTGGTGCATCGACTCTGCGACACTAAAGCGGGTTCGGCTCGCATCAAGATTCTGCCGCATTTGGTCCGCCGTAATGTGCCCAGCCATGAGCTCGGCAAGTGCTTCGCGCTCCGCCATTTGTTTTGCGTCGTCCAACATCTTGCGACTTGCCGTCATGATGGTGGGGCACCAGGCACACAACATGAGCTCGGCGCTTAGCGGCATGTAGATCTGAATACCTTCGACCGCGAGACCGAGATTGCCATAGGGACCGAAATCACGCTCGTTGTGCAGACAGACAGGGTTGTCGCCCAGATAGAAGCTTCGAGACGGCATGCTTGAAATGAGCGCAAAATCCTTTTGTGCGATAATGCCGGCGAAGTCCGCGATGTGCTTGCGGATGAACGTTAGATGTTCCTGCTTGATGGTGTCTTCGGTCGATGGCGCCCACCCTTTGATGTCTTGCATCTTGCCACCCTCGGACTCGATGCGCTTTCGTATTTCGTCTTCAACCGCGGTTCCATACTCGCGATGGGCCTTGGTTCGCAGCAGCTGAAAGGCAACGAGAAACGCCAGATCGGCCTTTTCCTGCGGCGTACCATCCAGCTGCCGACGCTCAATCACGCGGCGATAGCTCGGCAAGACGATGTTCTCGATGCCGGTGGCGATGCCCTCGAATGAGACAATCCAGTCTTCAAAGACAAAGTCGTTAAAACGCCGTTCCACCATGATATTCTTGATGGAGGTTACAAACGATTTGTCTGCGTGTTTGTCGTAGACCTGCACCTGCTCCTTCTCCGCGTCGGACAGGAACTGGCGGAGGATGAACCTGGGGACATAGTGCTGGTTTTGTGCGGTCATGGCCAACGCCCATACTGCTCCTAGTATATAGAGTGGGGTGCTGAAGCCTGCCGCGAAGTACGATTTCACGTAACGCGACCGTGGATAAACGAAATGCCCGACCGAGCCGAGGTCGCGGGCGGACGCGTCAAGGGGTCACCCGGTCCGAGCACGCCCACGGTCGCAGGTCGCGGGGCAGCGCAGGACCGGGGATGTGGCGCGTCCGAGCGCAAGCGATCCCGCGACCGAGCCGGAGCGTCTGCTCCGAAAAGAAGCGAATGACCACGGCGGCAGCCGTGCCTCGGAAGAAGGAGGCTGCAGAAGCCCGCGCCCTTCGCGCGGGCGAATGCGCCGTCGAGCGGCCGGCGGCGCGCGACCAGCGCGCGCGAAGCGGCACACCCGCAGGAGCGGCGAAGCCGCGGGACCGAGTGCGACCGCCGTCTGCTCCCAAATCAAGCGCCGCTGTCGTTAGGTGCCAGCTTTGGCGAGTCGGACGCCCTCACCTTTCTTGTCATCTTCTGAAATGAATTCGATGCCAGCCTTGGTAATGGCCTTCTGCACGGCCATTACCGTGCTGAAGCGCGGATCGACCTCTCCGCGTTCCAGGCGCGTGATCGCATTCAGGGACACGACGGCCTTGTCCGCGAGGGTCTGCTGTGACCACCCCAGCAAAGCTCTTGCCCCTCGTATTTGACGCGCTGTGATCATGCACATGCACAATCGCCACGCGGGCCTGCTTTTTGCTACAGAGAGGGTTTTTCTACGCCTTGTTCGGTTGATTTATACCCTTCTTAGGATATTTTTGCAGCCACAGGATGTAGGGCAACCAACCAATGCGGCCGTCAACACAGGGGCAAGCGAATCAGCCGCAGACCCACAAGCGCTCGACACACTATGATCGGCATGTCGGCGCACGCCTACGGCTTGCCCGCATGGCGCGCAACCTATCACAGGGCAATCTCGGCAAAGACCTGGGCCTGACCTTCCAGCAGGTGCAAAAGTACGAGCGCGGCCTGAACCGCATTAGCGCGGGTCGGCTGTTCGAGGCGTCTGTCGTTCTCAAAATCGAGATCGGCTATTTTTTTGAAGGACTGGACAAGTGTTCCCCTGCGGCGCCGGTAGTCGCAGACGAGGCGTCGACTCTCTTTGCGACATTTTCGGGCATTCCCAGCCCGCGCTTGCGTAAAGTTGTGCTCGCTCTCATTTCAACTCTCGCATCTGATGAACCGATCCGACATGAGTCTGGTGTCACACGTCGACGCAAGAAGGAGCCGAGATAGTGCGGCCTTCACAACCAGCAGTAAGATGTGCGCGGTGTCTCGAAATTCACTCGACTGTGGAGAACTCAACTCGCATTGTGGCGAGGCAATTTTTCAGCCGTTATTTTCGATCGCGCTATCGAGAGCTATCGCGTATGGAGAACCGGTAATGGCGAAGGACGGCAGAGCTCCGGCGATTGCCGATGAGGCGCCTTGGTCCGATAGTCTGACCGATTACGATCAGACTCACTTCATCACCTACGCCCGTCTCCTTGACGCTGCTGCAGGCGGCGCCGACGACGGGGAGATCGCACGGATAGTTCTTGCCATCGATCCGGTGAGCGAGCCGGAGCGCGCGAAGCGCTGCCTAACCTCACATCTGAGACGCGCACGCTGGATGAGCGAGCACGGCTATCAGCGTTTGCTGCGGCGCTAGTCCGCGCTAATCGAGAAACCGGCGGTATCGGGAAGACATGAGCTCACGGCCATAGGCGACCGCTCGCCGAATATGGTCGCGCAAATGATTGCGCGGATCTTGCCAGTCCCGATCTACTCTCCCCTTGGAGAAAAGCGCCATCGCGATTTCGCGCTGCGACGCCTTAGCGAGCCATCCGTCAAGCGCCTGAACCACCCGTGCCAATCGCACGCTCTGCCGCTCCCGGCGGTAGAGTGACGGTCGGAGGCAGCCATGCTTCACAACATCGGCAAGGCGCTTCACAGCCAGGAGGCGCGCCTTGCCGTAGCGTGCCTCTGGCAGTGCCGGCGTGAGTAGCAACGCTTGTTCCAACGGTATTGACCCGAATACCGTTAGTTGGAGCGAGCGGCCGTCTTGTGCCAGCAAGACTTCCCGCCGTTCCTCGGTCCCAAAATCGTAGACAGCGCTGCGGCATTTAAGCGTCGACAAATTGAGCGTCTCGGCGGCAGTCCCTGATCGCATCTTGACTGCGGCAAGCGGGAGCACGTCCCGGCACGCTTTCATCTGCCAAAGCACGTTGGCGGTCCGCGCGTCGTCGCAAGGATTCTCGAATCGCAGCAGACCCCACCGCAGAGCGGCAAGATGTTCGGGTTCATTGCTCTCTTGCGGGCCTGCGCTATGTTGGGAGAAGTCGTCCCGATAGCTCGGATTGCGCCGCATGAATTCCCACGCCCAAGCGGTACGCGGAAGTTCGGTCATCCAGTGATAGTTCGCGCTGTCGCGCCAATCGCCGTTGGTGGCTGCTGCTGCATGGGGCATTGTGCGGTCTACCTGTAACACCCATCTTAGTTGCCCCCGCTATTGGTCGTTATGGTTGCCCCCGTCGTTTCGCTTCCAAATCAGAGAGAGTCGTGGCCCGGAGCGCTCATGCCCGCAACGACTGTTGGCTCCCGCCCAAGATCGTGGCCATTACCCTGGGGAGCTCAGCGGAATCGGCCGACGTCATCGACCGCCAAGCGATATGCGCGTCTGGTCGGACCAACACGGCCCCGCTGTCGTCCACCTCCCTCACCTTGGCCCATTGACCAAGAGGATCGCGCAGACCGCCATATGCTGAGCCGATCGGCTGCACGGCGACCTCGACCCCGGTCAGGCGCTTTGCTTTTTCAGCCGCCTCGCCCCAAGGTGCCGCGCCGCCTGGACCTGTCAGCAGCACAAAGCGGCCATGCCCGACAATGTCCAAGGTGGAAACGCGACGACGATCGAGTTCAAGCCAAGCATGCGGCAAGCGTGCGCCTGGCCAGGTCGTCGGTTGATAGCAGATGTCGGGATGTGCCGCGGGTACGGGCTCCGGCGTGCCGTCGTCCACCCGCGCGCCGCCGCGATAGCGATAGCCAAGTTCGACACCGATTGCGTTGAAGCCGAAGTCCTGAAGCTCAACGGCCTCGTCCAGTGCGCGGCGACGCGCACGTGCTTCATCTGTGGCGTCGTGCAGGGTCTGAATCCGCTCCCAGCGATCTTCGAGGGGCAGTCCGGGCGTAATGCCGATTGCCGCCGCGATGGTACCCATCTCGACAAGAGTCTGGTTCGCCCGCTCGACGATCTGGCGGCCGATCGGCGCCCTTTCGGTGCTGTAGGTCGCCAGCAGCGAGGGCGCCGCCTTTCCATCCAGTACCAACTTCAGCTTCCATGCCAAGTTGAAGGCGTCCGCGATCGAAGTGTTCTGGCCCAAGCCATTGGTCGGAGGATGACGGTGGACGGCGTCGCCCATGCACATCACTCGCCCATTGGCGTATTCGGGCGCATAGAGCCGATTCACGCTCCACACCGATGCATTGATGATCTCGACAGCTGTGGTGCGATCACCGATCGCCGAGCGCACGCGGGTTTCGAGCGTTGCCTGATCGTTTGGATCGAACGGCTTGCTGGGATCGATCATCCAGCTGACGATCCACTCGTTCCAAGGCTTGACGCAGATGAAGCTTCCCCCCTCCTCCGGCGCGGTGAAGAAGTCGATACGCCAGAACAGCACGGCGGGCCGATGCTCCACATAACGCCTAAGATCGGCACGGAGCCAGGTGAAGCAGATCTGACCCAGGTCCCCACTTCCTTCCAACTTCAAGCCGGCCTGTTCCATCACCCGGCTGCGGGCGCCGTCTGCTCCGATCAGATACTTGGCGCGGATCGTATAGGTTCGCTCCGACGCACGATGGGTCACCCAAGCGGTGACGCCGTCCTCATCCTGTTCGAAGCGGGTGAACTCGTGCCCGAATCGAATCTCGCCGATCGCCGCCTCTTCGATGGCGTCTACCAACAGGGGCTCGAACTCATGTTGCGGCAGATTGCAGATCAGCGACGGACTGGCCAGGCGATAGGCGGAGAAATGGTTTTCGCCGCCGCCCCATGCCTGGGTGCGGACCACTTCGTCGCCCGCCATACTCATAAACCAGATGTTGTTGGTCATGAGTTCATTGGGGATGGCCTTCTCTAAGATGCGCCCTTCGATCCCCAGATCGCGCATGATCTCGAGCGTGCGTTGATTGACAATATGTGCTCGGGGCGTATGCGCCGTCGATGGGTAGCGGTTTACAACGATGTGCGGCACGCCGAGCCGCGACAGCGATAGCGACGCCGTCAGCCCCGCAGGGCCTCCGCCGACGATTAGCACCTGTGTATACACATCGGCACGCACGCCGTGATGAGAAGAGTTCATGTCACGCCCTTCGATTTCGGTCGGTCGGCTTCCACAAATCAGCAACTAACTGTTGGAAGGCGGATGATGGCCCCACACGCGGGTGGAGTCGTACCTCACGACGTTCCAATTGTGGTCGAGCTCACGGGCACCCCAGCCATATTCAACTGCTACGCCTGACGGCGTAATGGCGTAGAAAGAAACCATATGATCGTTGCTGTGCCGGCCAATGGTCGCCCGTATCGGTGCCTTCGACTTCAAGGCCCGATCATAAGCAAGCCCCATGTCATCGAGCGAGGCGACCTGGATCATGAAATGGTCCAACCTCCGCGGGCTCGGTATTTCCGCCAATGCGATCGTGTGGTGTCGCGGGTTGCAGTTCAGGAACAATATTTCGACGGTTCCGCCGGGCGTTGCCATTGCGATGACATCCGTCAGGCGCAAGCCGAGCGCCCGCTCGTAGTAGTCACGCGCCTTTGCCAAATCGGGCACGAGAAGCACGACGTGGCCCAGCCCCTGCTCGGCAGTCACGAAAGAGGTTACGCCCGCTGCGGAGCAGAAAGGCTGCTCAAAGACTTCGGTCGCACCATAGAAGAGTTCCGTCCGCAGTCCCATCGGATCTTCAAAATGGAAGAGGTCCAGCACGCGGCGCTGGCGCCGAAGTTCGACGTCGCCGGAAGCCGTCTCTATCCCGAATGCGTCAATCCGCTTCCGCATCGCTTCGAGATCGTCCCGACCGGCGACCTCAAAGCCAACATAGGTGAGATCGTTGCGGTCCCCCTTATCGACAGCGATCCGCCAGGCGCGCGAATCGAGCCGGAATTTGATCGTTGCGGGATCGTCCGACGGTACGTTCATCAGACCCAAGACGTCGGTTGCGAACGCTAGCCAAGCGCGCAGATCGCTCGCCTCGAGGCCGATATAGGATAGGGCGCGTACACTCATGGTTGATTACCTCGCAATGTTGGCGCGTATCTTCAGAGTCGACTGTCGGCCTTAACCGCCGGTGACCGGGTCCGCACAGAGACGGGGCTAGCCACTTTCACTCGAAGTCCCCTGCAGTTTCAGCAAGTCGAGCGCGACATCAACGATCATGTCTTCCTGGCCGCCGACCATCCGGCGCCGGCCGAGCTCAACCAGAATGTCGCGCGTATCCAGCCCGTAATCTTTCGAGGCCTTCTCGGCATGGCGCAGGAATGACGAATAGACACCCGCATAGCCGAGACTGAGTGTCTCGCGATCGACCCGTACCGGCCGGTCCTGCAACGGCCGCACGAGATCCTCGGCGGCGTCCATCAGGTCGAAGAGACGCGTCCCGTGCTGCCACCCATAGATGTCGGCGACGGCGATGAAGACTTCCAGCGGGGCATTGCCTGCGCCCGCACCCATGCCGGCGAGGCTCGCATCGACTCGAATAGCTCCGTTTTGCACGGCCACAACCGAATTGGCTACGCCAAGCGATAGATTGTGATGCGCATGAATTCCGCGCTGCGTCTCAGGTTTCAGAACCGAATCGTAGGCTTGGAAGCACGCTGCCACGCGGTCCATCGTCATCGCGCCGCCGCTGTCGGTGACGTAAACGCAATGTGCCCCGTAGCTTTCCATCAGCTTCGCCTGAGCGGCGAGAGCCTTGGGATCGATCATATGACTCATCATCAGGAAGCCGGACACATCCATGTCCAGCTCGCGCGCGAATTCGATATGCTGCCGCGAGACGTCCGCCTCCGTGCAATGGGTTGCGATGCGGACGGATCGGACGCCAAGATCGTGGGCGTGCCTCAAGTCGTGGATCGTGCCGATGCCGGGAAGCAGGAGCGTGGTCAGCTTGGCATGCGTGATGACCTCGGCCACGGCCGCGATCCAATCCCAGTCGGTATGTGCGCCGAAGCCGTAGTTGAAGCTGGAGCCCGAGAGCCCATCCCCGTGGGCTACTTCGATCGCATCGACCTTGGCTTGGTCGAGCGCGCGAGCAATCGTCTGAACCTGGTCGATACCGTAACGATGCCGGATCGCGTGCATCCCATCGCGCAACGTGACGTCTTGGATGTAGAGCTTTGCGGGGTCCGTCATGCGGCACGTTCTCGCTGAATTCGAAGCGCTATGTGTTCGCCCGTTCGCAGTGCGGCTGAGGTCATGATGTCGAGGTTTCCGGCATAGGCGGGCAAGTAGTGCGCAGCGCCTTCAACCTCCAGGAAAACCGTGACCTTGAGCCCGGTGAAGTCGCCGCCCATCTCGGGGATATGCAGGGGCTGATTATCGCCGATGTGTTCGAACTGGATCGCCTGCTTGAGCCGATACCCCGGCACATAAGCCTGCACCTCGGCGACCATGCGCTCGACGGACGCGACGATCAGATTTTGATCGGCATTGTCGGTCAGGCAGTAAACCGTGTCACGCATGACGAGCGGCGGTTCGGCCGGATTGAGGATGATGATCGCCTTACCCCGATCCGCTCCCCCCACTTCAGCGATCGCGCGCGCCGTCGTCTCCGTAAACTCGTCGATATTCGCCCGCGTGCCTGGGCCTGCCGAACGGGAGGCGATTGATGCGACGATCTCTGCGTAGCGGACATGCGCGATTCTGTTGATAGCGGCGACGATCGGGATTGTGGCTTGGCCGCCACAGGTGACCATGTTGACGTTTTGGGCGTCTAGATTGGCCTCGGAGTTTACCGCAGGAACAATGTAGGGCCCGATTGCGGCCGGGGTGAGATCGATCACCCGTTTGCCATGGCGACGCAGGATCGCGTCATGCCCGTTATGGGCCGCTGCGGACGTTGCATCAAAAACGATGTCGATGTCTGCGAACTGAGGCATCTCGACGAGCCCCTGAACCCCATTCGCGCTGGTATGCACGCCCAAGGCGTGCGCTCGCTTCAATCCGTCCGACGTCGGATCAATGCCGACGAAGGCGGCGATCTCGAGCACCTTCGACAGGCGTTTGATTTTAATCATCAGGTCAGTGCCGATATTGCCGGAGCCGATGATGGCGACCTTCGTAGTTCTGATCATCGCCGCGCCAGCTCCATCGAAAAGCCAACCCTGCCAAGGCCGCCGATCTGGGCGGAAACCTCGTCCCCGTCCCGGATCGGCACCATGGGGCCGAGCGCGCCCGTGAGAAGGACGTCGCCGATCTTGAGCGGCTCGCCCCGCCGCGCGAGGGTGTTGGCGAGCCATGCGGCTGCGTTCAGCGGGTGGCCGAGGCAGGCGGCGCCGGCTCCGACAGAAGCAATCTCTCCATTCACCTTGAGCGCCATACCGCAGGTGAAAAGGTCGAGTCCTTGAAGCAGTAGCTTGCGAGCGCCGAGCACGAAAAACGCTGATGAGCCATTGTCGGCGACGGTATCGGCAAAGGTAATCTTCCAGTCAGCGATCCGGCTGTCGACAATCTCGATGGCGGCAGAAGCGCAGTCGGCGGCGCGCAGCAAGTCGTGGGCGACGAGACCGTCCCGGTTCAGGTCGCACCCAAGGATCAGAGCGATCTCGGCTTCTGCCTTGGGCTGAAGTACCGAGGCAATGGGGAGGACACCGCCATCCTTGATTTCCATGTCCTCGAACAACACACCGAAATCGGGTTGATCAACTCCCAATTGGGCCTGAACGGCTTTGGATGTAAGCCCGATCTTGCGGCCGACGATCTTTCGGCCTTGCGAAACCCAGTAAGCCGTGTTGATCGATTGGACAGCATAGGCTCCATCGATATCGCTGGGTTCCAGACCGTCACGGAGCGGCGGGGTCACGCCGTCGCGATAGGCGAGGCGAAGCCGATCGGCCAGGGATTGGTAAGAAGCGGGCATGGTGGTGCGACTCAAAATTCGTCGGGCACACTAACGCCCGACCGGCTCGGCTTTCGCAATTGGCCGGCGCGTGTTTCTCTCATATAGTGAGAGAATGAATTTTAGGCCCTCCCACTCGTCCCTCCAGGGGGCCACCAGTCTGGAACGCGGACTGGCCCTTCTGGACCTCATCATCGAATCAGGAACCTCCGCGAAGCTGACTCAGCTGGCGGATCGATTGCGGATTCCGATTTCGACGGCTCAGAGATTGACGGCAGTCTTCATCCGGAACGGCATGCTCTGTCGGGTCGGACCGGGTCAATACGCGCCCGGGGTTCGCCTGGCACGATTGATCAAGTCTTGTGACTGGTCCGGCACCCTGGCGGCTGTCGCACGCCCATTGGCCACGGAACTGGCCAAAGAGGTCGGAGCGACGGTGCATTTTGGTGTGCTTGAGGGAGGAATGGTGACCTACCTCGTCAAGGCGCATGGCGGCGGCGAGCCGGTGCTGACGAGTGAACAAATCCAGCTGGAAGCCTATTGCTCAGGAATCGGCAAGGCGCTCTTGGCGCATCAGGCGGCGGCTCAACGGGAAGACTACCTGGCAGCTAGCCCCTTTATCGCTTTGACCGAACGCACCACGACCGACCCTAACCGGTTGCGACGGCTTTTCGAACGAATCCGCCGACAAGGTTTTGCCGTTGACGATGCGGAACTGCAGTCCGGCCTCTACTGCCTTGCCGTCCCGGTCATGGCGGCAGGTGCTCAGGTTGTGGCTGCGGTCTCAATTTCTATGCGGTCCGACAGACCGATCAGCCTGGAGCTATTGCAGCCATTGCAGAACTGCGCCCGACGAATTGGCAAACGACTTGGCGCTGCCAACCAGCCATTGGTCGAGCACGGTCCAAGGAAGATTGGGGAGGCGCCGACCGCTCGAAAAACCTGACGATCGTGGCTCTCCTTTGCCACGGCGATCTTGATCGCCATGCCAGTGCAAAGCTTCGGTCAAACGTTCGGCTGAGTGGAATCGTCCCGAATGGACGAACGTTGTGCGGGCACCTGGATCGCGCCTATCATTCTTTGGATTTCTGTTGACGGGCGAAGTGGTCTGCCAAGTGGGTGCCTCCCGCGGGTTGCGCCAAGCCGCGGATTCCGATTCCACCATCGTAGTTCAGCAGGGCGCCGGTCGCAGGTACGTTATCGCCTCGACTCGCGAACAAGACATAGGCGCCGGTGTATTCGGCAGCCGTCGGAATTCGCCCGATCGGCATCATCGGCCCCGCGATACTCGGCAGATCAAGACTCGCAATGGACTTCTCCGCGAGCCCTAAACTGGTCGGCCCTCGCAAATCCGTGTCGATTGCGCCCGGCGCAACGCCGTTGACCCGGACATAGGGCGCGAGTTCATAGGCGAGCTGACGCACGAGGCCCACTACCGCATGCTTGCTGGCTGTGTACAGAGGTCCCCCGCCGCCCGGATAGAAGCCCGCATTTGAAATCGTCATGATGATGCTGCCGCGGGATGCGACAAGCGCCTGAAGCGCAGCCTTGGCAGACAGGATGTAGCCTTTGACATTGACCTGAAACATCTCGTCAAACGCTGCGTCAATGTTCTCCGGCGCAAGATCCACGAGCGGGATCGAATAGTCCCAGATACCGGCATTGGCGATCAGACAGTCGAGGCGCCCAAAATGCGCCACGCATGTCTGCACTGCCCTTTCTTGGTCGGCGAGCACGCGGACGTCACCGGTCGCGCCCAAGACTTGCGAGCCGTGCTCTTCGGTCAGCGCAGCCAAACGGTCCGCAGAACGATCGAGCACCATCACCTTTGCGCCCTCCGCAACCAAGCGACCGACGATTGCCTTGCCTAGTCCCGATGCGCCGCCCGTGATGAGGACGACTTCTCCGTCAAGCCGTGGCATGTCTCCTCTCCCTCCCTTCCTGACGCAGCAAGTCGCGCAGGCTCGTGTTCGGGTCGGAAAGCGTGGCGGCACCAATCCGCAACTCGCTCTCGACCATGCGTCGCGCAAGAGCGAAGCTACGTGTTGCAGCGATGGCGACGCAGGCAACGACTCGCTCGTTGTGGATTCGGAATGAAACGGAACCGATTCCGTCGGCGTCGGTGCGCTCGACTATCTCGCCGGGGCCGGTGAATTGGCCGGCGACTTGGATATACCGGCCGGCAATTTCGGTCCACGCGAGTGGCAATTGCGGCATCGGACGAGGCGTACCAAGCATCGACCGCGCCACGATGGCGGCCTGTTCTTGCGTGTTGAGATAGGTTTCGAGCGATCTGCTCTCGCCATCGCGCACGGGCCATGCGGCGGCGTCGCCCGCCGCAAATATCCGCGGCGCTGAAGTCGCGCCTGTCGCGTCGACAATGATTCCGTTGCGGCAGGGAAGCGATATCCTTTTTGCAAGCGCGGTCTCCGGCTCCGCGCCAATGCTGACAAGAACGACGTCGGCGGGAACGACCCGGCCATTGCTCAGCTCGACCGCTTCCACGTCGCTGTCGCCGATCATGCGCAACACTGTTGTATCGGTTATTGTCGCGACACCGAGGTCGTTGAGCCAAGCCCGACATTGCTGGCCGATCGATCGACCGAGAACGCGTGCTACAAGCTCGTCCGACGCTTCGACGACCGTAACAGATAGACCGAGCTTGCGTGCCGTCGTGGCAACTTCACAGCCGATCAGCCCACCCCCTATCACCACCATGGTCCGCGCCCTGGCCATGGCCGCGGCCAGCGAACGATTGTCGGCCAGGTTGCGCAGATAATGGACGCCGGTCAGCGCCGCGCCGCCTCTTAGAACTCGTGCGCGTGCGCCCGTCGCGATCAGGATGCGATCCGCGTGAAAGCCGTGGCCCCGATGCAATGTGATTTTGCCATTCGCCGGATCGAGATCGACCACCGGATTGCCGGGCAGGAATTCGACCCCAGCATTTTCAAGCCAGCCATCATCGATAAGTCTTGGCGGATCTGCCAATTCGCCCGCGAGCACGGTTTTTGACAGAGACGGCCGATCATAGGGAGCAACACCTTCATTGCCGATCAGCAGGATTTGGCCGTCATAGCCGTCTGCTCGCAGAGTCTGCGCCGCAACCGTGCCCGCGAGCCCCGCACCGATGATTGCGATTGAACCGATCATATGACGCTGGCGCCCGCTGAAAGGTCTACCAGGACATTGTTTCCCTCGACACGCACAGGATAGACCTTGAGAGGGCGTGTTGCCGGCGGGCCGAGAACCTTGCCAGTCCTCAGGCAAAACTTCGCCATGTGGAGCGTGCACTCCACGACATCGCCATCGACATATCCCTCCGCAAGCGACCAATCGCCATGGGTGCATTTGTCCTGCACTGCTAGGAAGGTGCCATCGACATTGAAGAGGGCTACCGGTTCCTCATGATCGATGCGGCGCGCCTCTCCTGCAGCAATGTCGGACGTCGTGCAGACGAGCGTAAACGCCATCGTTATCTCAAAGGAAGAAGCTGATGTTGTATGCGAGCACGGTCGACTGATCGATCAGGAAAGTACGGGAGGCGATCTCGAAGCCCAATGCATTGTTTGCCCGACGCAAAACGTCCCGTCTTTCACCCGATATGATATCGACGGTGCGCTCGGCACGATTCCGATACACCAAGACGGCCGCTGTTATGGCGAATGACTCGCCATCCACATTTGGTTCGATCTGGACATTGCTGACGAGGTGCCGCGTGCGTGACGGCGGATCCTCCGACCAGCCGAACTCCGATCGGAGCTTCTTGACACGCACGTTCATCATGCGTTTGTCCTCGTCGAAATAGCTGCTCTCATGCTCGCTTGAGTATTCAAGCGACTGTTCTCGCCGCGAACGATTCGTGCGAAGAGGCATGTAATAGCGAATATCCTCGGCGAGTACGTCCAACCACTCCTCGAAACGCCGGTTGTCGAGAAGCGCCGCTTCACGGTAAAGGAATTGCTCGATTTCGTGCTGCAACTCGACGCCAACTATCTGCGGGCTGTTCGGCTGCAACTCGACGCCGGCCGCTCGGGGGCTATTCTGCGGCATGCTTCACCTGCGTCGGGCCAAGGGTCGACCAATTCGGTTCTGTCATCATGCGTAGCCAATGGGCATAGAAGCCACGCGCCGCATTCTCGGAGTAGACATAGCCGAGACGGCCCGGAAAGCGAGCGTCGTCGATCCCGCCTTTGCCAAGACCCATCTGTACGTTGAAGCGCGTCTTGCGCGCCTGATGCCCTTGCAATACGCGCTGAACCTCGACCCAATTCTCGCCGTCATCTTGTTCAAAGATGCCCGATGGTCCAAAGCCACGTTGGCCACTGAGGCGAACTTGCTCCTTCACATTGTCCGGAGCGGCAGCATCAACAAGCGTAAACGCCCATATCTCGATCTCGTTGGGACCGCGCGGGTGCCAAACGCGCACCGCGTTGGTGCCGGCAAGGAAGGACAGTGACGGAAAGACCGTCATATGCGCGCCGTTCATCTCGCGACCACGCGACCTCCCCAGCCGCCGCTCGGCTTCCGGCGCAGAGTCGATACACCAATACTCAGCGGTTTCGACACCTGCGGTCATGGCCATCTGCTCAAAGCCGCCGGCGCCAATAAAGAGACCGGACCCATGACCGCCCCACGAAGCACGGAACTGTAGGCCTTCTTGCACGGGACCAGGCCCGCCAGCTGGAGCTTCCGGGGGCGCCATCGCGATGAAACCGGAGGCATGTGTAATGAATACGTGATACATGTCGCTGCAGAACTGCTCCGCCGCGAGCTTCCAATTGCAGGGAACGACCCACTTGATGACGCCCCCGATCATCTCAGTGCCGCCTTCGGCACGATCGAGCATCGCGTCCATGTAGAAGCGCGCCTCGCCAAGATAGTCTGCAAGAGACGGGGCGTTTACATCCCAGTTGCCAAAGATCAGTCCCTTGTGGTGTTCCACGCGTGGCACTGCCGTGGCCGACCACTTGCGCTTGTCGACGGCGCCGTAAGCTTCCTTCTCCATCGGCACGTTGACCAGGTTGCCGCCTATGTCATAGGCCCAGCCGTGGTAGGGGCACGTAAATGCCCGTGCATTCCCGCCATCGTTGCGGCAGATGCGCATGCCGCGGTGCCTGCATTGATTGAGAAAAGCCTTGATGCTGCCGTCCTGTTGTCGGACGACTATGACGGGATCGTCGCCCATATAGGTGGCGAAATAGTCTCCCGTTTTCTTGAATTGGGATTCGTGGGCGAGGAACAGCCACGAGCGACCGAATAACCGCTCCATCTCGAGATCGTAGAGATCCTGGTCGGTGTAGATTCGGGAGTCGACCGTGCCTCCTTCTTCATCGAAGAGTGCCCTAATATCCGTTTCTTTCCACTTGGCCGACCGTTGCGTTGCGTCCTCCATGACGTACCTTTCTTGTTGTGACACCGATTACCCATCGTCGTAGATTGCATGGGGCGTGCAGCTTATTCCGCGGCCATGCCTCGCGCTGCCAAGCTGGCTTCACGCTGTTCGATCACCACTGCATGAAAGCTTCGAAGGTGCCCCATCATTTCGATTGATGCGGCCCGCGCGTCGCCAGCGAAAATCGCCTTCGCAACTTGAACATGACGTTGCCCGCAACGCACGATTTCTTCGCCATCCGGCGGCAGGTCCCGACGCACCGCCGTGTGGATCAGGACGATGCAGCGGGCGACCTGCTCGTCCATCGCAGAATTGCTGACGGCCCCGGCAATCGCGGAGTGAAATTCGCGATCCTGAACATGGAACGCATCAAAATCGCCTGCCTCAGCTGCGGTCAGAGACGCTTGGGCAGTGGCCATAATTTGGCCCTTCTGCTTTTCGTTAGCTCGTTCAGCCGCACACACCGCAAGATAAATTTCGAGCGCCTCGCGGATTTCCATCGTTGCCCGCAACGCTTCGGTGGAGAGCAGGACGACACGATATCCCCGCTTGCCGCTGGCTTCGATGAGCCCGTGTTGGCGGAGTCGCAAGAGAGCCTCGCGAACGGGAGTCTTCGAGACATTCAACCTTTCGGCCAACGCCTGTTCGGTGATCTGCGCCCCAGGCAAAAGTGTGCCGTTCACGATCGCGTCCAAGATTCGTTGGTACACGACGTCTCCGATTGCCGGCACGCTTGGAATGGAATCCATCGAAATTCCTAATGCCTATCAATCAAGCTTCCTGAGCCGCGCGGAGACACTGCCGCATCGACGCGGCACAATTTCTTCTCCGGCCGCGCACGGCCAATCAGCTTGACGTCGCCTTCGTTCGGATATCATATCTCATATTCCAATACGAGATACCATCAAAAAAAGGGGTATGGGGATGAGCGAGTCCGAGCTGCCGCGGAAATCCATCCGAACTGGCGACTACAACACCAATTTCATTGAATCCGGAGCGGGTGAGCCGCTCATCCTGATCCACGGCGCGGGCCCCGGTGCCGACGCGCGCGGTAATTGGAAGGGATCGCTGCCGTTGTTCGCCGCAGCAGGCTTTAGGGCGATGGCCTACGATATGGTCGGCTTTGGCGATTCCGACGCGCCCGATCCCGCCCGCTTCGATTACGGCCAGAACGCGCGATTCCAGCAGCTCCTTGCGTTTCTTGATGCCCTTGGCCTTGAGAGTGCGAACATCGTCGGCAATTCAATGGGTGGCGCGACGGCCCTGGGCGTCGCGATGCGTCACCCTGAACGGCTTCGCAAGCTGGTACTGATGGGAAGCGCCGGCCTCAGCAATCCACAACCCTCTCCTGCATTGATGGCACTCGCACAATACGACTTCACTGTCGCGGGCATGAAGAAAGTGGTCGAGGCGCTGACCCACCCGGACTTTGCGGCGCCCCCGGAATTGATCTCCTATCGTCATGCCCTTTCGATGCGCCCGCAATTGCAAGCTGCCTTCAAGGCCCTCCTAGACGCTGGCGCCGCGAGGACTGGCGGCGGCATGTATCAGGACGAAGACGTCGCCCGCTGCAAGGTCGAGACATTGGTCGTCAACGGCAAGGACGACAAGGTCGTGCCGATGAGTCAGGGATACCGTTTCATCCAATTGCTTGAGAATTCGACCGGCTACTTCATACCGCACTGCGGCCATTGGGCCATGATCGAGCGCCCGCGTCTGTTCGCGGACGTGACATCGTCTTTCCTCAAGCGCTCCTGATATTCGATGCGGAACGGTTCGCGTTGTTTGTACGGAGCGCTAAGTCGCCGTCCGCCGGCTAGCGGCCGATGGAGCGCCGCTCGCGACATTCAGTGCGCGCTGAACACGACGGCGCGGCCGAGTGCGGCTGGGCCCGTTGACTGCGAGATCAGCGTGAACGAATGGGCGCTTTGCTCGACCGGCCCCAAAGAACGAAGACTGAAAGCGGCAACAGCACGAAGTTGAGAGGCAGCGAGGAGAATTCTCCGCGCCAGCTGTGGAAGCAAATGGCGAGGATTTGCAGGACCGTACAGCCCAGCGCAGCCAATACCGTTACGCGCGGAAAAATTCGCGTGAGCGAGGGAAGAATAATGCCGAGCGACCCGGCCAGGTCAACGACACCGATGAAGCGCACAAAGGTCGTCGGAAGCTGCCCGGTCCACGGCATTATGCCGGCCAGTTGGGGGATGGGAAAAGTCAGCTTCATGAGCGCCGACATGCCGAAGAGAACAAAGATGGCAGCTTGCGCTATCCAGAGGGCGATATTGAGAATCTTGCCGTCCGATCCACGCGCATGCTGGACCGCTATTCCCTCATCCATGAACGCTTCTCCAATTCTTATCGAGCCTCTCAGCATAGGGAGAAGATTTGCTCGAAAAAATTGGGATTGTTTCGATAAAGAAGTTCGGAAAAGTCAATAGAAATGGAGACACCGAGCTTCGACCAATTGCTGGTTTTCGTCACGTCCGTCGACGAGGGCAGCTTCTCTGGCGCCGCCCGTCGCTTAAACCGCGCACAATCGGCGATAACGTATGCAATTCAGAAGTTAGAAGATCAGGTGGGCGCCCCGCTATTCGATCGCACGGGATATCGGCCAATTCCCACGAGAGCGGGCCAAGCACTGGTGCCGCGCGCGCGCCGTATTCTTGCCGACGTCGCGCAGTTTGGAACCCAGGTCAAAGGCATGGCCGGCGGCCTCGAATCTGAAGTGCGTCTCGGATTGTCGGAAATGGTTCCCTTTGCCGACGTGGCAGCCGCGCTGTCTTCGTTTCGCGCCAAATTTCCAGCGGTCGGGCTCAAGATCTTTAGAAAGTCATTCGGGCTACCGGACGCATTGCAGCGCGGGGTCCTCGACTTGGCAGTCCTTGTCGAACCAATTTTACCCGACACCCTTGAAAGCAACCGAATTGCGATGACGGAGCTGGTAGCGGTCGCGGCACCGGACCATCCATTGGCCCGGTGTGCGGGGCCGATCACCGTCGATGTCTTGCGACACGAATTGCAAATCGTATTGACCGAAAGTGGCGAGGCGACAGAGGGCAAGGATCACGGGGTTGCTGCGTTTGACGCTTGGCGTGTAACCGACCTTGCAACCAAACGCAGCCTGATATGTGCGAGCATCGGTTGGGGCAGCATGCCCAGGCCGCTCGTCGAGGCGGACATTGCGTCCGGGCGGCTGGTCGTACTGCCCGTCGACCGCTGGGATGGCTTGGATCACCTTCCCAGCTTCGAGGTGGTAGTATCTCGAAATCGAGACCATCCACAGGGGCCCGCCAGTGCGTTCCTATTCCAAGCACTGGTGGACGGACGTGCATACCCCGACACCAATCAATAGGCGTAAGTGAGGGTGGCCCCGAAAGTCTGTGGCGCTCCGAGAACGTTCCACTGATTTCCAGTTGGTATCGTGACGCCAATACTCTTGACGGCCTCATTGCTGATGTTATTCGCGTACACCAGAAGCGAAAAATGGCCGTCGTTCGTCCAGCGGATCGTGGCGCCCTCCATAGCGTAGGCGTTCTGGTGAATAATATTGTCCGATTCGAGGTAATATCCGCTGTTGTAATAGACATTTCCGCCAAGCGTGAGTGTTCCGTTCGCAAACTCAAATGGATATTGCGCATCGGCGGTCAAAGTCACGCTCGGAGAGTGCGGAAGCGTATTCCCTGCCCCGTTCCCGGTGAGGACGGGATATCCGCCTCCCGGTTGGCCCAGGGCAGCTGTGGGAAATTCGTAATATTCCGCATGAAGAAGCGAGAGCGAAGCATCGAGCTGAAGATCACCAGCTGGAAATGCGGTTATGTCGGCATCGAGACCGTAGATGTGAGCCGATCCGGCATTGTTGATGTCTGTAGAGGTAGTCCCCGAGATTTCGCTCTGGATGTGCTTGTAGTCGTAGTAAAACCCCGAGGCGTTTACGCGCAGTTTCCGGTCCAGGAGATCCGATTTTACGCCGGCTTCATACGCAATGATCTTTTCCGGTAAGTATAGCCAAAATGCGCTGGCCGGGTCGGTAGCATTGTAGCCGCCGCTCTTAAAGCCGGTGTTTACCGAGGTGTAGACGAGCGTGTCAGGTGTCAGCTGATAGGCGAGTGCACCTTTGAACGTTGGCTGATTGAAGTCTCGCGAAGCGCTCACCGGCGGCACAAGTACGGGTGGCGGGCAGAACCCGGGCGGCAAGCTGCAGTTTACTGCATCTTCGAACCCCGAAGTATCGCGCTGCTCGAGGCTGTATCGAGCTCCCAAGGTGAGCGTCAGCGCGGGAAGGATTTCATAGGAACCTTGAGCGAATACCGCTTCGGCCTGGGTATTCTCCTGCCCAAAGATCGCGGCGGTGAAGAAGGGGATGGTCTGACCAGTAGGAGTCACCACGCCTCCAATTGAGACCCCGTCTGGGAGAAAGCGACCATTCGCTCGGAAATAGTAGAGGCCGGCAACCCACTTGAACGGGCCATCGCCAGATGAAGCAAATTGCAAGTCATCGCTGAACTGCCAGGCACGCGAATGGATATCGAGGCCGGTTCCCGCCGTAGCGGTTGCATCATAATCGGCGATGGAACGGAACGTATTCGTCCGCCAAGAGGCAAGATTTGACATCTGAACAGTGCCAAAACTCCGTTCCGCCTTCAGGCTCACTCCACCGCCTTCAACCGTCTCCCGAGGCTGGACATTCGCGTCCGTATCCCATGGGTTCGGGTAAAAGATGGGACTTCCAATTGGTCCAACGCCATTGCCGACGCGAGATCCCTGAACGACACTCGCCGAGTTATTGCTATTCAGGGTATTCGCGTAGTCGGCAATTAATGTGAACTTCCAGTCGCCGGGCGTGTAAACCCACTTCGACCGCACAGCCACATCATGCGGAACGGCATAGACCTCCTGACCGTTGAAAAGGTTTTTTCCCCAACCATCTCGACGCGAAGCCGCAATGGAAATGTCTGCGACCAAGTCCGGCGCAATGCCACCAGCCGCATAGAGCGAGCCGTTTACTCCACCGTAGCTGCTGACCCCAAGGCTTGCCTTGATATGAAAATCCTCGGTGGGTTCGAGCGTGGTTATTTGGATGACGCCGCCCGTCGCATTTCGACCGAACAAGGTCCCCTGGGGGCCCTTGTCGACCTCCACCTGCGCAATGTTGTTGAACTGAAACAGACCTACCCCTTGGTCGCCGATATACACGCCATCGACGTACAGTGCGACGGGGTTTTCAAATCCTATGCCGTTTTGGATCGTCCCGACGCCATGAAGGAAGAACGTCAGATAGCCCAAAGTATTTACGGTGTTCAACGAGGGAATCGCAGCCTGGATATCACCGATATTCGTTACGCCCTTCTCTTCCAGTGTGGCAGCGCTCGCCGCGCTGACATTCACCGGAACCCGCTGTAGGTCTTCACCGGTTTTTTCCGCCGTCACCACAACTGTCTCGAGCTGCGACCCGGTCGATGCTTCGGACGTGCTTGCCGGTTTTGTCGGCGCGGCGCCGCCGTCCGCCTGCGCGAACGCAGATCCGGTCGCACATAGCAGTACGGCGCTGAGCACCGAGACCGCACGAATGGCATTGCAGAAATTCGGCATTTGGAGTCCCCCCGAGACAGTTTTTTTTGCTTATTGGACATTTTTGAATATCGGGATAGCCGGAATGGTTTGAAGGACATGTTCGGCTGCGTTGATAGAGATGGAGATTTGTCAGCGGCGCGCAGAAATGTTTTGCGCGCTGTCACGCCTTGCCGATTGACGCCTCAGGCATCTTCAGTCACACATCGATCGTCTAACGGGCGAGGATTAATCATGGCGTCGATCCCCAATGCAGTCCGCCCACTGATCGATGCGGCGTTTCCCGAGCACGTTTGTCTTGTCGGCACGGTACTGAGCACCGGCTTCGCCCAAATTACGCCCCGCGGCAGCGCGCAAGTCTATGACGACAATCACATCTCGATCTGGGAGCGTGGCCGCGGAACCACCACTGCGTTGCTTGCCGACGGGACGAAGGTCACGGTCTTCTACTTCAATCTTGGCGCGCGCGAAGTTCTTCCCATCGGCGGTATCGTCCGCTTCTACGGAACGGCAAGCGTCCACAAATCCGGCCCGGTCTATGAGAAGGTGTGGGAACGTCTGATCGAGCCGGAGAAGCAATGGGACCCGGATAAGAAGGGGTGGGCCGTTCTCGTCGAGGTCGATCGCACCGAGAATCTTCTCGGCCAGCCACTGAATATCGATTGAACAAGGGCAGGAGGAAATCCCGATGCGCGCTATGAACACGCTATTGACGGCTGCGGCCGTGATATTCACCGCGCTTGCGGCCAAGCCCGCGTTTGCCGATACCTGGTCCGTCGCCTATGGCGGCACTATTGATTTTACTTACGCGGACGGCCGCGTCGCCAAGGGGTACGTCAACGCGGATCACACTTATTCGATCGCGCTGCCCAGCGGCGCGACGATCAAGGGAAATTGGGCGGAGGCGAACGGCCAGAGCTGCTTTACGCCGACCGATCCGCCGCCAGCCCCCGACGCCAAGCCCGTTTGCGTACCGTCGAAGGAATATAACGCCGGCGACTCCTTCGCTGGCGAAGATGCCACCGGAAAGTTCACGGGCGTCATTAAGTCAGGCCGTTGATGGCCCCGGCGAACGCCGCCGCTTGGCGGGATCTTTTGCGGACAGCGTAAGCGGCATCTTTGTTCGCATGCTTGACGATTCGGTCAGGTTGGAGACGAGTCCGAACCGGCCTCACGCGCGTGCGGGAGTGGCGCGGGCACTCTGAACGCGATGCGGCGACACTGAGGCGTGGCTCGCCTTTCCAACACAGCAACAGGCTGCAGTCTGGGAGAAGAAAACTCATGTTCAAGAGTCTTCAGGAGAAGATAGACCACTGGGGCAATCCGGTGGCCATGCTCCGCAATTCGCAGATGGGCGCTTATGTATATCCGGTTCAGGCGGAGTTCACCAATTGGCGGGACGAGGGGCGTTCCTGGCACGAGACCGTCGGACTTCTCGATCAATCTCTTCACATGACCGATCTCTATGTCGAGGGGCCAGACACGATCCGTCTGCTCTCGGATGTTGGCGTCAACACCTTCAAGAGCTACGGCAAGAACAAGGGAAAGCAGCTCGTGTGCTGCAACTATGATGGCTTCATTATCGGCGACATGGTCCTGTTCGGGCTGGAGGACGACAAGGTCAACATCGTCGGCCGACCGCCGGTTGCGAATTGGGTTCAGTATCACGCGGAAACCGGCGGCTACGATGTCCGGGTTGAACGCGACGAGCGCTTTGTTTCCAACCCGAAGCCGCGCAAGACATTTCGGTTCGAACTTCAAGGGCCGAACGCCTGGGCACTCCTCGAGAAATTGAACGGCAACCCCCTCCCCAGCATCAAATTTTTCCAAATGAGCGAAATCCGTGTCGCAGGACGTTCATTGCGCGCGCTCGCCCATAGTTTTGCTGGAGCGCCAGGACTCGAGTTCTGGGGTCCGCAGGAACACGGCCCCGAGGTAAAGGCCGCGATCATCGAAGCGGGCAAGGAATTCGGCCTGCGTCTGGTCGGAAGGCGCGCCTATGGCATATGCGCAGTCGAAGCTGGCTGGATTCCCTCTCCGCTCCAAGCCATCTACACGGGCGAGAAGATGCGGCCCTACCGCGAATGGCTGAAGGAAGACAGTTTCGAGGCCCTCGCCTCACTCGGGGGTAGCTTCTACTCCGACAATGTCGAGGACTACTATTTGACGCCTTGGGATCTCGACTATGGACGGTTGGTGAAGTTCGATCACGACTTCATCGGCCGCGACGCGCTTGAGAAGATGACCGACGGACCGCGTCGGCGCAAAGTGACGCTCGAGTGGAAAGACGAAGATGTCACGGCGATCCATGCCAGCCAGTTCAACGAAGGCGCCAACGGAAAATTCCTGGAATATCCCAATGGACACTATGCTGCGCACCCCTATGACAAGGTGATGCACAAGGGGAAGATGGTCGGCATCTCGACCTATCCATGCTTCATCCCAGCCTATCGGAAATGGATATCGCTTGCGATTTTGAACGAACCCAGCGCTCAGTTTGGCAACGATGTGACGGTTATCTGGGGCGAAGAAAATGCTGGCTCACACCGCCCCCCAGTTGAACGTCATGTCCAGAAGGAAATCCGCGCCAGCGTCGAACCCTGGCCCTATTCCAGGCAAGCCCGAAGCTACCGGGCCGCCTAGTCATTATCGACTGGCACCACCGGACACGCTCTTGATCGCGGGCGTCCTTCGCCGCGCGACGGAAGCGCTCGCCGCCACTCCACGCAGCGTCAGGGCGTCGCGCGGGAAAGCCCGCATGTCGATGTTTGGCTGCGAAAGAATGCTACATGAAGATTTTGCATGATGATCAGCGGCGTGGAGTTGATAAGGTACTGCGATGGCACCTAGTTGATCGGCAAACCAAATGTCTTCTCTCCGCCTTCCCACTTATTTTCTGTCCCATGGGGGTGGCCCCTGGCCTTACATGAAGGAAGAATGGGGAAGCCTTTTTGATAAGCTCGAGGCATCGATCATCGATATTAGACGCCAACTCGGCGTCCGCCCTCGCGCGGTGTTGATAATCTCCGGCCACTGGGAGTGCAGGGAGTTCACCGTGTCGGCGAGCCCACGTCCGTCGATGATTTACGATTATTATGGGTTTCCCGAGCATACCTATCATGTGCAGTACAAGGCGCCAGGCTCGCCCGAGCTTGCGGCTCGCGTCCAGTCGCTGCTCGCCGGGGGCGGCTTGGACTGCCTGAGCGATGAGACTCGCGGTTTCGATCACGGGGTCTTCACGGTGATGGAGCCTCTCTATTCCGAAGCCAACATTCCAGTCGTGCAGCTGTCGCTGAAGGCGGGATACGATCCATCGACCCACATCGAGGCCGGACGACTACTGGCTCCGCTTCGCGAAGAGGGGGTGCTGATCCTCGGCAGCGGTCTGAGCTATCACAATTTGCGCCGGATGGATCGGGGGGCCGCCGGACCTTCGCGCCAATTCGATGGCTGGCTTCAGGAGACGCTCGCAGATTTGTCGCCCGCCGACCGACGCGATCGGCTTTGCAGATGGAGTGACGCGCCCCAGGCGCGCTTCGCCCACCCGAACGAGGACCATTTGTTGCCTTTGATGGTCGCCGTCGGCTCCGCCGGCGAAGACCCGGGAGTCTGTTTCTACCATCAGGACGATTTCATGGGAGGCGTGACGGTTTCGAGCTTCCGCTTTGGATCGTGTGCGGCCTCCTAATCAGACGGTCGGTGAGTTTGGCAGAATTGTCCGCTCCAGAGCTCGCTCTCCAAGGTCAATTGACTTTGTACCGGCGTTGGAGATGGAGGCTGCCGCTCGACTACCCGAAGGTCGCGCCGAACTATACCGCGCGGCGTTCGGAATTTGCGAAGAAGTTCGGGTTGCCAGACAAACTGGGTTCAATTTCCTTCGAGCGTCGAAAACCCCAGCGTCCACTTCGTACCATGGTCCGAGACGACGCCTACTGTACCGCCTATCTGCTCCATCAGACGCCTCACCAGTCCAAGGCCGTGACGCTTGCTTGAGGGCGGCTCCACAAATCCGATGCCATCATCGCCAATGGTAAGTGTTGCGCCTGTGGCGTCCCGCGTCAGTGTTGGACGGATTGTTCCCTCGCGCCCAGGGAACGCATGGAGATAGGCATTCGAAACGATCTCAGCAATGACAATGCCGAGGGCGGTCACGGAGTCGAGGTCAAGCGGCAACGGGTCTGGCGCGCCTTCGCAAGTAAGCGTCACGCCAAATTCCCGAGTATCCTGAAAGTCCCGTAAGCTCTCGCAGATCGATCTCACGTATTTGTCGAAATCTATGGTGCGGGTGAGCCCGTTTCCTAGTAGATGGTCGTAGATTGCGGCCAGGCTCATCACCCGCCGCGCGATGGCACGTATTCCCTCTTTATCGGCTTCGTCACTCAAGTCGATTTGACGATTCAGCATTCCCGATATTAGTTGCAGGTTGTTTCGAACTCGATGCTGTAACTCCTCGGCCAATACATCCTTCTCGACCAAAAGCCCCTGGCGCTCCACCAACAACCTGTCCTTCTCGGCAATCAGGGATGTCTGCCGCTCGACCGCCGCTTGCAGCGCAGCAGTTCGTTCTGCGGTGGTGACCGCTTCCGCAACGACGTTTGCAAAGCCGGTCAGAAAGGCGATGTCGTGCTGATCGAATGCACGCGCAATCGGGCTATCAATCTCCAACACACCCCAAGGCCCCGCGTTGCCTTTGATCAGGACGTCGACGGTCGCGACAACGCCATGCTCCGCATAGAACGGCGGCAGCGCGTAGCTGTTGTTTTTCGCAAGGTCTTCCAAGATGACGGGCTTCCCGGTGACGTAGGCCCGACCCTGCGTCGAGCTTTCATCTGCTGGAGACACAACATAGCCAACAACGCCCGCATGCCACCCGTAACCTGCTTCGATGAGAAGGTCATTCCGCTCAGCACGATAGCGGCAGATTTTTGCGAAGGGCACGCTCAGGCTTTGCGCACAAATGCGCGCTGCTTCCGTCAGTATTTTTTTCAGATCCGTTTCGCTGAACGCGAAGCTGCCAAAATCCGCAAGCGCCGCCTGCTGACGCAGTAGCTTCTCAGTCGTACGCGCCTCTGTCACGCCGCCGACACTGGGGCGGGCCGCGCGCCGAATTCGGGCAACAAACGAAAGCCCGTGGGGAACGGCGGTACGGCCGTTCCGCCTGTCGCGATCTCGCGGACGATTGCCAAGGCGCGAACTACATCAACCGTGCGATACGGCTTTGTGATTGAAGCCTCACCATCGGCGAACGTTAGCGTGCTTATGCGGGCATCGTCGCCAGTTGCATACAGTACGCCGATCTTTCCTTTGCTGCTCAACCGCCGGGCAATCTCCGGGCCTCGGTCGCCCTTGGCAAGCCGAACGTCGAGAACGGCAAGGTCGGGAAGATGCAGTTCGCAGAGCACTACGGCCTGCTCCACATTCCGGGCTATGCCACAGACCTCGTAGCCATTTTCGATAAGCGCTTCTTCGAGTGCATCGGCGATGAGTAACTCGTCTTCTGCGATGAGAACCTTGAGCATCATAATGCCCTCCCCGGCGTTGCCGGTCGGATAGTGCACGGAGGTTGACCGCCGATGGCGAGTCTTGCGTAAGCGCGGCTATGTCAATTAGGCATGGCGCGGCACGCACGGCCACTCCCGGGACAACTATACGCTTCAACTGGGCGGGAACCTAGTGGACGTACTCCGATTTACACGAATGCAGCCAAGCGGTTGAACGCGATGTGGAAAACTCCTCTATTGAACTCCGCGTCTGCACCGACATTCCTTCCGCCTCGGTGGATTTCCTTCCACGCCTGCGGCGGGCGCACCGTGTACGGTCGGCGGCGATTGTGAAATCGGAGCAGCGGCGATCAGAAGCTTGCGAGCCGCCCCAGGGTCCAGCGAGACACAAGTCGGACTCAATGCCTGAGAAGGTGGCGAAGTCAGGTGACAGCGCTCGCGCTAGATGCCTTGACAGCGTCTCGCTTCAACCAGGCCCGGAGATAGCACCCCTCCAAAGCCTTGAACTGCTCTACCGCTGCCTCGCCGGCCAAAGCGAGGTCCGGCTCGTCACCGTTGGCCATCCGCTTGATCTGCATGTTGCACCAAGCCTGAACTTGGAAGGGAGGCAATCTGTCCTCGGGGCCCGTCGCCCGTCCGAGTGTTCGACCGTGCGCTCAGGAACTGAGACATCAAATACCGGCCATGACTCAATATCATCCGCCACGGCGTGCCTTGCCGTCACCAAGATAGCCCACCCAGCGAAAGCGCTATCTATCGCTAAAATTAGGTCGAGTCTGATCCCACCGTTTTGGGGTTCTCCGTTCGTCGCGCTTCACGCTGAAGACGTACCATTTGTACTCGCTGGCTTGGTTCATGCAGCATTCTTTCGCAGGTGAAGGCGTCGGTCCGTGCGTGAATGGGCGAATTCAGGAAGCTTTGCGGAATTGCCTGACATTTGCGCCATTCCGAAGTTGGTCAAGGTAGTCGGCCCACCAGGACATCATTCGGACGCGTTCATCCCAAAATGAGCCGCGGGAGTAGGCCCTCCGGACATCGTTGGATTCGACATGCGCCAGCTGCCGTTCAATAGCGTCGGGATGCCACTTGCCGGACTCGTTGAGCAAGGTCGAAGCGCTGGCCCGAAAGCCATGCGATGTCATTTCTTCCTGCCCATACCCCATTCTGCGTAGCGCAGTGTTCAAGGTGTTCTCCGAAATTGGCTTTGCGGCACCATGAAAGCTTGGGAACAGCAATTTGCGATGGCCGGTGATCTTGCGCAGATCCTCCAATGTCTCGACTGCCTGGCGCGCAAGAAAAATGCGATGTTCGCGCCGCATCTTTGTCTTTTCGGCAGGGACGGTCCAAATCGACTTGTCGAAATCGAACTCAGTCCATTCCGCAAAGCGCAGTTCGCCAGGTCTAGGAAATAGAAGGGCCATAAGCTTGAGCGCAGCGATGGTCGCTGGCTGTCCGTCGAATCCATCTATGGCGCGGAGCAAGCCGCCAAATTTCTCCGGGTCGGTTATCGCCGCCCGCGGGGTTACCTTTGGGGGAGTGATGGCTCCCCGCAACACGGGGGTGGGATCAAACTCGGCTCGCGAGGTGGCCACTGCATAGCGACAGACTTGTCCGATCGTCGATTTCAAGCGGCGCGCGGTCTCGTAGTTCCCTTTGAATTCGATTTCCTGGACAACCTTGAGAACATCGACTGGTCGAATCTCGGAAACTCGTTTCGAACCGAGCATCGGATATGCGAAATCCAACAGCCATTCCTTTTTCACCATCGTCGGTGCCGCCAAATTGTCTCGCCGGCACTTGGCAATAAACTCCAGCGCTATCGCCTTGAAGGTGTCGCCCGGTCCCGGCTCGGCCGTCGCCACGAGGCGCTTCTCGGCAGCAGGATCGATACCCGAACGGATTTTCGCTTTCACTTCATCCCGCTTGGTTCGAGCGTCGAGAAGCGAAACCTGAGGATATGGACCGAGCGCCATCTGTGCCTGTTTCCCCTGATAGCGATAGATGAGCTGCCAGAGCCGGGCCCCATTCGGTTGAATCCAAAGCTGCAGACCGCCCCCGTCCGAGAGTTTCTGACGAGTTTTCTCGGGTCTGGTGCCCCTGCATTTGACATCCGTCAGAGCCATGATTGTGTCCCTCTCGTGACGACGAGTTTCCGTACCCACAGGGGTCTTTTGTGACCGCCCTGTACCCATAAAATACCCACGAATTTCTCGGGTAGCCCAGAGCGACAGCGAACGATGGCGAACGCTAAAGTCGCTATTTCATTGGGTTTTGCGGGATTTGCGGTCTTTCGCGAACGTTGGCGAAAGAACAAATGGTGCCCAGAAGAGGACTCGAACCTCCACGCCTTGCGGCGCTAGTACCTGAAACTAGTGCGTCTACCAATTCCGCCATCTGGGCGATGGAAGGGCGCGATGTTTAGGGACCTCGCCCCGCGCTGTCAATGAAGCAACCCCGCCAAGACCTTACGACAGCCCACACATAATTCCCTCGCCGCGCCTACTGCCCGGCGTCCGCACGCCTTATCTTATGAATGCACCGCGTTCGGCGGCGCAGCGGTCAGTGAGGATGCGATGCTGGTGACCACGACAGAAAACGTCCGCGGGCAGCGTGCCAAGGCCGTGTTGGGCCAGGTGTTCGGCGTGGTGGTCCGTTCCCGAGGACTCGGCGGAAACATCATGGCCGGGCTGCGCTCGATCGTCGGCGGCGAGATTCATGAATATACGCAGCTCCTGGAAGAGACCCGACGCCAGGCCATCGACCGCATGGTGCGCAACGCGACCGCGATGGGCGCCAACGCGGTGGTGATGATGCGCTTCGATTCCTCGGAGATCGGCCAGACCATGAGCGAGATCGTGGCCTATGGCACCGCCGTGGTGCTCGAGCCGGAGGGCTGAAGATGCTGCGCACCGCCCTGATCGCGATCGGCGCCGCGGCGCTCTTCTGCGGCCTGATCGCGCTCGCCACCGGCGCGTTCCCGCTGGCGGCGGTCTTCGGCGCCTGGGGCGCGGTCCTCGTGCTGGCCGTCCTGTTCGAGCGCTTCCGCTACAAGGCCCTCGCGCCGGCGCGGCCGGGTCCGGGCTGGCAGCGCACGGCGGAGCGCTTCGTCGACGATGAGACCGGCCAGAACGTGACCGTCTATATCGAGCCCGGGACGGGCGAGCGGGCCTATGTCCGCGAGTGAGCGGCGCGGCAAGGCGCGGCCTTTTCTGAAGCGCGCCGGCCCGCTAAGAAGCGTCCCATGACCAAGTCCCAGATCACGGTGTTCGGCGGAACGGGCTTCCTCGGCCGCCATACGATTCGCGCGCTCGCCAAGGCCGGCCACCGCATCCGCGTCGCGGTCCGCTATCCCAATGCGGGATTCTTCCTCCGCCCGATGGGCGCGGTCGGCCAGATCGTGCTGCTGCGCTGCGACGTCCGCGAGGCGGACGAGGTCGCGGCGGCGGTGGCCGGGGCGGACGCGGTCGTCAACCTGACCGGCATCCTTGCCCCCAGCGGCGGGCAGAGCTTCGAGGCGGTGCATGTCGAGGGTGCTGAGACGATCGCCAAGGCCGCGAAGGCGGCCGGCGCCAGGATCCTGGTGCAGGTCTCGGCGATCGGCGCCGACAAGGACGCCGCCAGCGCCTATGCCAGCAGCAAGGGCGAAGGCGAGGAGCGCGTGCGCGCCGCCTTCCCGGAAGCCGCCATCGTGCGGCCGTCGCTGGTGTTCGGGCCGGAGGACGATTTCTTCAACCGCTTCGCGGCGCTTGCCCGCATTCTTCCGGCGCTGCCGCTGATCGGCGGCGGGCATACGCGGTTCCAGCCGGTGTTCGTCGGCGACGTCGCCGCCGCGATCGCCCGGCTGGCGCAGGATCCGGCGCTGGGCGGCAGGATCTACGAACTCGGTGGGCCGGCGGTCTATACGTTCAAGGAATTGATGCAGATCGTGCTGCGGGAGACCGGCCGCCAGCGGCTGCTCGTGCCGGTGCCCTTCGCGCTCGCGACGCTCAAGGCGCTGTTCCTGCAATTCCTGCCAAAGCCGCTCCTGACGCCCGATCAGGTGACGCTGCTCAAATCCGACAATGTGGTGACCGGCGAGAACGGCCTGGCCGCGCTCGGCATCGCGCCGGCGTCGGTCGAGGCGGAGGTGCCGGCCTATCTGTGGCGCTTCCGGTCCAAGGGCCAGTACGAGGAACTGGTCCGCGACCGCGTCAGCGCAACGCCAGCACCGCGATAATCCCCAGGCCGGCCAGGATGCGGTACCAGCCGAAGGGCTTGAGGCCGAAACGGCCGACGAAGCCGATGAACGTCTTCACGACGATCCAGGCGACGATGAACGACACCACGAAGCCGATCGCGATGATCTGAAGGTTCGCGCCGGTCAGCGCCGCGCGGTGCTTGTAGAGCTCGAACACGCTCGCGCCGAGCATGGTCGGGACGGCGAGGTAGAAGGTGAAGGCGGCCGCGGCCTTGCGGTCCACGCCGAGCAGCTCGCCGCCGAGGATCGTGGCACCGGAGCGCGAGACGCCGGGCAGCAGCGCCAGGCACTGGCACAGACCGATCTGGAACGCCTTGCCCAGCGGCAGGTTGTCGCCGTCCATGTAGCGCGGCACCGGTGCGATGCGCTCGAACAGGAGGATGACGATGCCGCCGACGATCCAGGAGGCGGCGATGACCGGCAGGGCGCGCTGCGGGTCGAGAAGAAAGCCGTTGATCACCTTGATCAAGGCCACGCCGAGCACGGCCGCCGGCAGAAAGGCCACGAGCACGTTGAGCGTGAATTGCCGCGCCTGCGGCCGGCTCGGCAGGCCGACCAGGACGTCCCAGAATTTGCGCCAATAGACCGCGACCACGGAGAGGACGGCGCCGAACTGGATGACGACGGTGAAGACTTCCCACTGGTCCTTGCTCAGGCCGAGGAAATTCTCGCTGACCAGAAGGTGCGCGGTCGAGGAAACCGGAAGGAACTCGGTCAGCCCCTCGACGATGCCGAGGAGCACCGAATTAACAATATCGCCCATAAGTATTTTCCCGCACCCGGCCACGAAGCCGCGGAAGAGGCGGCCGGGCGGGACATTCGCACTCCATTGTCGGCAAATTCAATTCGATTTTAACGACTGAATGTAAATTTGTCGAAAGACATAGATGGCAGCATCCAACCGCGCCGCAATGGGCGCAGCCATTCGAATTCTGCAACGGGGTTTTCCATGTCCAAGCTGATCCAGACTTTCCTTCGCGACGAATCCGGTGCCACCGCCATCGAATACGGGCTGATCGCCGCCCTCATCGCCGTCGTCATCATCGGCGCGGTGCAGGTCGTCGGTACCAACCTGTCGACGACGTTCGATACGGTGTCCGGCAAGATCAAGTAACTGCCTGCCAGCCTTGCGCCGGCATGGCAGGAGTTTGCTATGCTGGCGCATGGTTGGGGACGACGAGCCGGGCGCGACCGGCCAGGCGGGAGGGTTCTTCCGCTGGCTTTGGTACGGCCGAGAGGGCGCAAGGACGCCCTGGGTGCGGCGCGTGCTCGCGTTGCTGTTCTTCTTCGCCCTGCCCGCTCCGGTCCTGCTTCTGCTGATCTTCCGCTTCGTGCCCGTTCCGGTCACGCCGCAGATCCTCCTGCGGCTCGCGACCTTCGACGAGGTCCATTACGCCTGGCGCGGCGCGGACGCGATCTCGCCCTATCTGGGCCGGGCGGTGATCGGCGCCGAGGACCAGAATTTCTGCAATCATGACGGCTTCGACTGGAAGGAAATGCAGGATGCCTGGCACGACTATCGCGTCCGGCACAAGGCGCTGCGCGGCGCCAGCACCCTCAGCCAGCAGACGGCACGCGAGGTTTTCCTGACCTCCTGGCGCAGTTTCATCCGCAAGGGCACCGAAGCCTATCTCACCGTCCTGATGGAAGCCTTGTGGCCGAAGAAGCGTATCCTGACCGTCTATCTCAACGTGGTGGACTGGGGGCACGGCAATTTCGGGGCGGAGGCCGCGTCGCAGAGCTATTTCGGCATACCGGCCGCGCAATTGAGCCAGGCCCAGGCGGCCCGGCTCGCCGCCATCCTGCCCAACCCGCAGCGGTGGCAGGCGGTGCATCCGGGCCGCTATGTGCGCCACCGCACCGGGACGCTGGTCGAGCGCCAGCGCCAGGTGGTGCGCGACGCGCTGGACTGGTGCGTGAAGTAATTTTAGCCGCGGCAAATATGCTCTACATTGCCGCGCCATGCGCAAACTGATTCATCTGACGCTTTCGCCCGCTTCGCGGCTGGCGCGGCTGCTGGTGGGCGAGAAACGGCTCGCCTGCGATCCGGTGCTGTCCGACGACGCGCTGGCGCATCTTCCGGTCTTCGTCGACCTCGACGGGACGCGGGCGACGGGCCTGTGGGCCATCGTCGACCATCTCGAAGGCGCCTATCCCGATAATCCCCTCATGCCGGAGGACCCGGCGGCGCGGGGCGAGGCCCTGCGCTGGCTCGACTGGGCATGCGGGCCGCTGCACGAGCAGGTCACGCGGCGCATCCTCTTCGAAAAGGGGGCGCAGCGCTACACCGGTGCGCCGCAGCGCTCGGCGCCCGACATGAACGTGATCCGGGGCGGGCGCGAGGCCCTGAAGGCCGTGCTGAAGACGCTGGGCGAGGCGACCGACGCCAACGGCAACCTGTCGGCCCGCGACTGCAACATCGCCGATTTCGCGGTCGCGGCGCAGCTTTCCTGCCTGGACTATTTCGGAGAAATTCCGTGGACGGATTATCCCCAGGCGGCGGAATGGTACGTCCGGATAAAATCGCGGCCCTCGTTCCGCACCCTGCTCGCCGACCGCGTGCCGGGACAGCCGCCGACGGCGAGCTATGCCGAGCTCGATTTCTGATCCCAAATCCGCGATCCGCGCGCGCGCGGGCGCGGAAGGGTTCGGCATGGTGCGCTTCGCGCGGGCCGCGGCGCCGCTGCGCGCGCCCGAAAGGCTCGGCGCCTTCCTCGCCGACGGGCGGCACGGCACGATGGACTGGCTGGCGCGCGACGCGGCACGGCGGGCCTATCCCGACGTTTTGTGGCCGGCGGCGAAGAGCGTCGTGGTGCTGGGACTTAACTACGGGCCGCACGGCGATCCGCTCGATGTCCTGGCGCGGCCCGACCTGGGCGCGATCTCGGTCTATGCGCAGGGCGACGACTATCACGACGTGATCAAGGCCAAGCTTAAGCGGCTGGCGGGCGGCATCGCGAAGGATTTCGCTTGCGAGGTGAAGGTGTTCGTCGACACCGCGCCGGTGATGGAAAAATCGCTGGCAGAGGCCGCCGGCGTGGGCTGGCAGGGCAAGCATACCAACCTGGTCAGTCGCGAGTTCGGTTCCTGGCTTTTCCTGGCCTCGATCTTCACCAGCCTGGACCTCGCGCCGGACGATGCCGAGGCCGACCATTGCGGGCAGTGCCGGCGCTGCCTCGATGCCTGTCCGACGGACGCGTTTCCGGCGCCATATCAGCTCGATGCGCGGCGCTGCATTTCCTATCTCACCATCGAGCACAAAGGACATATCCCGCGCGAATTCCGCGCAGCGATCGGCAACCGCATCTATGGCTGCGACGACTGCCTGGCGGTGTGCCCGTGGAACAAGTTCGCGCAGGCGGGTCGCGAGCAGCTGCTGTCCGCACGCACAGAGTTGACGGCGCCGTCCCTGCGGGAACTGGCGCGTCTCGACGACGCGGCGTTTCGCGCCCTGTTCCGCAAATCGCCGGTCAAGCGCATCGGGCGCGACCGCTTCGTGCGCAATGTGCTGATCGCCATCGGCAACAGCGGCAACGCGGCGTTGGGCGAAGAAGCGCTGCGTTTGCTGGACGACGGGTCGCCGCTCGTGCGGGCAATGGCAGTGTGGGCGCTTGGGCGGCTGGGCATCGCGCTGCCGCAGCGGGCCGAGAGCGATCCGGACGTCCGATCCGAAATGATGCCGACCGATAGATCGGCGGTTGCCTAGTGTGGCGCCGTGCTGTCGGCAAGACGCTGGCGCGCTGCCTGTCCGGCGGCGCTGTTCGGGGCGGCGGAGACGGCCGCCTGCCAGTCGGTCTTTGCGCCGGCGGCATCGCCGGCTTCGAACTTCATCGTGCCGCGCTCCACCAGCGCATCCGCATTGCCCGGCTGGAGCCTGAGCGCGCGGTCGAAGTCGCTGCGCGCATCGGCCTTGCGGCCCAGGGCATGGCGGGCGCTGCCGCGCAGGACGTAGAGATCGGCGCGGTCGGGATTGACCAGCAGCGCGGCATTCAGATCGGACTCGGCCTTGGGCCAGTTCTGCTTGAGCGCCAGCGCGCGGGCGCGGTCCGCCAACAGGTCGGCGTCGAACGCATCGACGCCGAGCGCGGCGCTGAACGAGGCGATGGCGCTGTCGGGGCGGCCGGCGAGAAGCCAGGCGTTGCCGGCTTGGTCGAACAGGGCCGTCTTGCGCCCCGGGTCGGCGGCAAAGGGGCTGCGCGCGAGCGCGTCCAGCCGCGACGCGGCCTCGTCGAAGCGGCGCAGGCCCACCAGCGCGAGGGCGGCGCAATGATCGGCCGCGGCGCCGCCGCCCTGCTTGCTCCAGTTCGACGCCTGGGTCAGCGCGCCGGCGGGATCGCTCTGGGTGCGGTTCAGGCAGGCGTCGTATTGATCGACACCGGCGGCATCGGCGCCGGACGCGGCAAGGGCCAGCAGCAGCGCGGCGAGGATTTTGGTTGATGGATTCATCTCACGTCATCGCTTCCAGCAGCCGCAGGATCGTCGCGATCTCGCGCGGCCGCGAAAGCCGGTGCTCGCCGGATTTCAGCAGCGTGATCTCGGCATCGGGACCCAGCGCGTTCAGGAGCCGCATCGCATGCTCCCACGGCACGTCGGGATCCGCCATGCCCTGCACGATCCGGACCGGACAGGCGATGGCGATCGGCCCGCCGAGCAGCAGATGCCTGCGTCCGTCCGCGATGAGGCCGCGTGTGATCGGATAGGGCTCGGCGTCGTAGAGCGACGGCCAGAGATATTCGCCCTTCTCCTCGATCCGGCGGCGCACCGCGTCGGGATAGGATTTCCAGAGCAACTCTTGCGTGAAGTCGGCGGCAGGTGCGATCAGCAGCAGGCCCGCGACACGGTCGGGCCGCGCGAGCGCCGTCAACAAAGCGAGCCAGCCGCCCATGCTGGAGCCGACCAGGATCTGCGGGCCTTCGGTCAGCCGGTCGAGGATTTCGAGACTGTCGGCCAGCCAGCGCGTCACCGTTCCGTCGCGAAAGTCGCCGTCGGAAGCGCCATGGCCGGAATAGTCGAAGGTCACGAAGGCGCGGCCCCGCTCCCGCGCCCAGGCGCCGAGCGCCTGGGATTTGGTGCCGGTCCTGTCGGACTTGAAGCCGCCGAGCCAGACGACACCGGGCCCCTGGCCCCGATACCGGTCATAAGCGATGCGTCCGCCGTCAGGGCGAACGAGATAATCGGTCATGGCTTCGCATAGCCCAAGCGGCGGATGGCGGCAAACCGGCGGGGGGTGAACGGCGTTTGGGCGAGGGCGCCGCTGCCGCGTGCAATTCCAGATTTGTCATTCCCGCGCGGCCGGGAATCCACGTCCGGCTGCCGACCCAGTCGCTGGGTACCCACCTTCGCGGGCATGACAGGACCGTTTCTTCTACAAAGCCCGATCATGCACTAGTCTCCGCGCGGGAGGATTCCATGACCAGACCGCTGCCCTGGCTGGGGCTCATCGGCATCGTGCTTCTGCTTGTGTCCGGCACGGCCCAGGCACAGCAGGCGGGGCCGCGCGCCGCACCGGTGACGATCATCCAGTCGCACGCGCTGCCGCCCATCGGCGCGCCCGTGACGTTCGATCCCGCCAAGGCGACGAACGCCTATCTCGCAAGCGTCAGCGGCGCGGCGAGGGCGCAATCGGATTCCTATTTCGAGGGCGGCTACTGGCTGATCCTGGTCGACACATTCTGGGCGGTCGCGGTGTCGGCGCTGCTGCTGTGGACGCGGTTCTCCGCGGCGCTGCGCGATTTCGCCGAGCGCCAGACGCGCTCGGCGTTCTGGCAGGCGCCGCTCTATGTCGGGCCCTATATCCTGATCGTGACCGTGCTGTCGTTCCCGCTGACGCTCTATGAGAGCTTTCTGCGCGAGAGGGCTTATGGCCTGATGAACCAGACTTTCTTTGGCTGGTTCCTCGAATTCCTGACCGTCACCGGCGTGAACCTGATCCTGTTCACCATCGGCCTGACGCTTCTCTATTGGGCGATCCGCAGCGCGGGGCGGACCTGGTGGATATGGGCGACCGGCGTCTTCGCCGCCTTCTTCGCGGTAGTCGCCGTCATTGCGCCCGTGCTGCTCGCCCCCTTGACGAACACCTACACGCCGCTGCCCGCGGGCCCCCTGAAGAACGATATCCTGTCTCTGGCGCGCGCCAACGGCATTCCGGCGACGGACGTGTTCCTGTTCGATGCTTCCAAGCAATCGGACCGCATCTCGGCGAACGTCTCGGGCTTGTTCGGCACGACGCGGATTTCGCTGAACGACAACCTCTTGAACAAGAGCAGCCATGACGAGGTCCTGGCCGTCCTCGGCCATGAGATGGGCCACTATGTGATGAACCATCAGGTCGTGCAGCTCGCCTGGCTGTCGCTTGTGGCGCTGGTCACGTTCCTGTTCCTGGACGGCGGATTCACGGCCCTGGTCGGGATATTCGGCGGCAATTGGGACGTCCGGCGGATCGACGATCCGGCCGGCCTGCCGGTGCTGGCGGCGCTGGCCGCGGTGTTCCTGATGCTGGCGACGCCGGTGCTCAACACCATCACCCGCACGATGGAGATCCAGGCCGACATGTACGGCATCAACGCGGCGCGCAAGCCCGACGCGTTCGCCACATCCGTGCTGAAACTCGCGAACTACCGCAAGCTCGATCCGGCGCCGTGGGAGGAGGCGATCTTCTACGACCACCCGTCGGGGCGCACACGCATCTGGGAGATGATGCGGTGGAAGGCCGAGCACCTGAACGATCCCGACATCAAGGCCGGTCCCGTCTCGCCGCAGTGAACCGCTTCGCGTCTCAATGCGCGGGCGGCGTCGCCGGCGGCGGATGCTTGCTCGCATAGAGCGCCTGGGCCTGGCTCAAGGCATAGGCGCGGATCGCCTTCACGTCGTCGGCCGACAGGATGTCCTTGAACGAGCCCATGCCGGCATCCGCGAGCGCGCCGCCGAGCACGATGGCGTCGTACTGGTTCCAGATGTCCGGATTGACCATGCGCAGGTCCGGCACCACGCCGGAGGACAGCATCAGCACGCCATGGCAGGACGCGCAATTGTTCTGGAACAGCGCGAAGCCCTTCTGCGCCAGCTTGGGATCGACGGTCTCGGCCGGCGGTTGCGGCACCTCGGCGTTGATGTCCGCCGTGATCGCCTGCACCGTGCCGGTGCCGCCGATCTTGAAGGCGAAGATGCGGCCCTGGTTGTTGCGCCATTTCATCAGGGCGGTGTTGGCGTCGGGGACCGCGCCCAGGCCGCCGGCGCCGCCATAGGCCGCCGCGACGGCGACATATTGCTCGCCGTCGACGGTGTAGGTGATCGCCGGCGCGTTCACGCCGGTCTTGAGATCGATGTTCCACAGCCGCGCGCCGGTCTTTGCGTCATAGGCGGCGAAAATGCCGTCCGCGCCGCCGGCGAAGACGAGCCCGCCGGCCGTGGTGAGCATGCCGCTGTTCCAGCCGCCGGTCATCTCGACCTGCCACACCATCTTCTGCGCCACCGGATCCCAGGCGCGGATATAGCCCTTGGTCGGCGGGGCGGTCTGGCCCTTCTTGATGCCGTCGAGCACGATCTGGCCGAGCTGCGCGAAGTCGCTGACATTCCACGCGCCGGGATGATAGGCCAGCATGCGCTGCTGGGCGTAGATGAAATTGCCGTCGATCACCGGGATGTAGACGAGGCCGGTCTGCGGATTGAACGCCATGGGCTGCCAATTGTGCGCGCCGATGGGCCCGGGAATCTGGACCGAGGGATTGCGGGCGTAGCGAACGCCGGGGGTCTCGATCGGGCGGCCGGTCTTCATGTCGACGCCCTTGGCCCAGGTGATCGTCGTATAGGGCTTGGCGGAGATCAGCTTTCCGTTGGTGCGGTCGATCACATAGAAGAAGCCGTTCTTCGGCGCCTGCATCAGCACTTTGCGCAGGACGCCGTCGATGACGACGTCGGCGAGGATGATGTGCTGCGTGGCGGTGTAGTCCCAGTCGTCGCCCGGCGTCGTCTGGTAGTACCAGGCGAGCTCGCCGGTTTCCGGCTTCAGCGCCACGATGGAGGACAGATAGAGATTGTCGCCGCCGCCGGGCGAACGCAGGTTGCGATTCCACGAAGAGCCGTTGCCCGTGCCGACATAGAGCAGGTCGAGATCGGGATCGTAGGTGATCGCGTCCCACGGCGTGCCGCCGCCGCCCTGCTCCCACCATTTGTTCTGCGTGCCCCCCGTCGACCAGGTCTTCAGCGCCGCGGCCATCGCCTTGTCCTCCGGCGGCAAGGCGGGATCGCCGGGAACGACGTAGAAGCGCCAAAGCTGCTTGCCGGTGTCGGCGTCATAGGCGGTCAGGTAGCCGCGCACGCCGTATTCGGCGCCGCCGTTTCCGATCAGCACCATGCCCTTCACGACGCGCGGCGCGCCGGTGATGGTGTAGGGCCGCGTGCGGTCGATCGTGTTGATGTCCCATACCGGCCTGCCGGTCCTGGCGTCGAGCTTGACGAGGCGGCCGTCGAGCGTGCCGACATAGACCGCGCCCTTCCACACCGCGACGCCGCGATTGACGACGTCGCAGCAGGCATAGCGGGCCCATTGGCCCGGCACTTCCGGATCGTAGAACCAGAGCTGGCGGCCGGTCTTGGCGTCGAGCGCCCAGACCTTGCTCCATGAGCCGGTGACGAACATGATTCCGTCCGACACGATGGGCGTGCTTTCCAGCCCCCGCACCGTATTGGTGCGGAATTCCCAGGCGACGCCGAGTTGCTTGACCGTGTCGATGTTGACGTCCTTGAGCGGCGAATAGCGTTGCTCACCATAGGTGCGGCCATGGCTCAGCCAGTCGCCGGGCGTGGCATCGGCATGGACGATGCGGTCGCCGTCGACATTGGCGGCATCGCCGAGGCGCGAAGCGGGATCGGCATTGTCCGCCGCCGGCGCGGGCGCCGCCGCGACGGGCTTGGCCGGCGCCGATGCCTGCTTCTGCTTGTCGCCCTGCCCGCAGGCGCACAGCGCGAGGGCGAGGAATACCGCAAGTCCGGCATGGCGACGCAGATTCATGAAGACCCCCTGGTCGGTCTCGCGCTCATAGGCGGCGCGAGTCCGGCCGGAGGCTACACGCCCAAGCCCTTCCGAGGGAGAGGTAATTTGTTACCGGGTGTGTCGGCGGAGCGCGCGAACAAATCCGAAGAGATGTCGGTTGCCCTTACGAAACGGCAAGCCGCCGGTCTCTCGGGCGCGATATTCGCCAAGCCATCGCCGACGACGTGAATCGCGCGTGCCGCGACGCGTCGGTCTCATCGTCCGTGCATGCGCGCGCCCTGTGACGGGGACCCGATGCGGGCGCATTTTTTCGACAGTTTTCGCCAAAGCCTGAGCGAGTCAGACAGGACGCCACAGGCCAAAATGCAAAAATCGCTTCGCGTTTCGAAGCATACGGATTCGTATAAGTTGTATTTCACTGCTAGAACAGTTATTGTTTGAGCAGTAACTTGGTAGGCAGAATATGATCAAGCCTTTCTATGACCAGGATAATTTCGAGGCGCAGACCTCCCTAGGCTGCCTGCTGCGTCGGCTTACCAATCTCATGGTTCCCCGTGCCGAGGCCCGCTTCGCCGGTGAGGGCCTGACCTTCTCGCACTGGGTGGCGCTGATGTGCCTGCGCGACGGGCTGGCGGCGACCTGCGCCGACATCTCGCGCCACATGAACTACGACAGCGGCGCGATCACACGCGTGGTCGACCAGCTCGAAGCGCGCGGCTTCGTCACGCGCAGCCGCAGCCTCACCGATCGGCGCGTGGTGCACCTGGCGCTCACGCCGGAGGGACGCACCGTGACCAAGGCCATGGCGACTCCAACGATCGCGTTCTGGAACGAGATGCTCGGCGATTTCTCCAACGAGGAGGCGGCGCAGCTTGTCGGGTTGCTGACGCGCCTTCTGAACCGCATGGAAAAGACGCCCGTCGAGCCGGCGGCGAAAGTCGCCGCCGAATGAAGGGGCTGCTGGCCGTGACGCTTGCCGGCGCGCTTGCGAGCGCTTGCGTCGACACGCCTTCAACCACGCCGCGCGAAGTGACGCTGAAGAGCGAAAGCCTGGGCCTCGGCACCGCGTCGGCACCGGCCGTCGCCGACACCTGGTGGACGGCGTTCAACGATCCGCAGCTCAACGGCCTTGTCGAACAGGCACTCAAGGGCAATCCGCCGCTGGCCGCGGCGCTGGCGCGCGTGCGCGCGGCGCAGTCGCAGCTTTCGGCCGCCCGGGCCGCGACCTATCCGCAGGTCACGCTGAACGGCAATGAAACGCACCAGCATTTCAGCAACGACTACCTCTATCCGCCGCCTTTCGGCGGGTCGGACCGATGGATCGGTTCGTTCGAGGCCGATCTTTCCTGGTCGATCGATTTCTTCGGTAAGCAGGAGGCCCAAGTCGCGCAGGCGCGCGCCAGCGCGCAGGCCGCGGCGCTCGACGCCACCGCATCCCGACTGCTGCTCGCCGGCACGGTGACGCAAGCCTATGTCTGGCTGTGGCGCGCCGACGTTCTGATCGACGTCGCGCAGGAGGCCGTCAAGCAGCGCCAGGGCATCCTGGCGCTGACGGCGGGGCGCGTGCGCGCCGGCCTCGACACCTTGGCGTCGCAGAAGGAGGCCTCCGCCCTGCTCGCGCTGTCGCGCGAGGGCCTGACGCAGGCGCGCGCCACCCGCGATATCGCCGTACACCAGATCGCGGCGCTGATCGGACGCGGCGCCGACGCTTATGACATTGGGCGGCCGAACCTGAACGACACGGCGCTGGCGCTGCCGGCGGTCCTTCCGGCGGACCTCTTGGCGCGGCGCGCCGACATCGCAGCGGCCCAGGCGCGCATCGCGAGCGCCTTCCAGGGCCGCGAAGTGGCACGCAAGGCCTATTATCCCGACATCAACCTGCTGGCGCTCGCGGGCACCGCCGCCTTCGGGGTCAACAACCTGTTCAATTCGACCTCTTTCCAGTACGGCGCGGGCGCCGCCATCCATCTACCGATCTTCGACGCGGGCGAGATCGACGCGAATTACGCGGGCGCCACGGCGCAGCTCGATGAAGCGGTCGCCAACTACAATTGGGCCGTCGTCACCGCGGTGCGCCAGACCGCCGACGCGCTGACCGACCTGAAGAGCCTGCAGGACCGCAGCGCCGACCAGCGCGGCGCGGTGACCGATGCGCAGGCCAGCTTCGATCTGGCGCGCGAGCGCTATCGCAGCGGCCTTAGCCCGCAGCAGACCACGCTCGACGCCGAGGGCCTCCTGATCCAGACGCGCATGCAGAGCGCGCAGCTGGCCGGCGATACGATCGCGGCGCGCGTCACCCTGCTGATGGCGATCGGCGGCGGCTATGCGCCGGAGCGTCAAGCCAGCGCGAACGTCAACGACAAGCCGGACAATTCCCATGAGTGACGCAACACCCGTCGGCCGCCATCGTCCCGATCCGCGCCGGCGCTGGTTCATCATCCTGGGAGCGGTGATTCTGGTCTGCGCGCTGGCCTATGCGCTCTATTATTTCCTCTACGCGATTTATTTCCAAAGCACAGACGACGCCTATGTCGGCGGCGACATCGTCGTCATCACCAGCCGCGAGCCGGGGACGATCCTGGCGCTGCACGCCGACAACACCCAGGTCGTGCGGCGCGGACAATTGCTGGTCGAACTCGATCCGGTGAAGGCGAAGGTCGCGCTGGAGGCGGCGGAAGCCGATCTGGGACAGACGGTGCGCGCCGTGCGCACGAATTTCTCCAAGGTCGACCAGTACCGCGCCCAGCTTGCCGCGGCGCGGGTCGCGGTGGGGCAAGCGCAAAGCGACTATCGCCGCCGCCTGGACGCCGGCGCCGCCGTGTCGCACGAGGAGCTCGTGCACGCCCGCGACGCGCTGACCTCGGCGCAGGCGAACGTCCACGCCGCCGAGAGCGGCCTCGCCCAGGCGCTGGCGGCGGTGCAGAACACCGCGGTCTCCAACAATCCCGACGTGCTCGCATCCATGGCGCGGCTGCGCCAGGCGGCGATCGCGTATTCGCACGTCAATCTCTACGCGCCGGTGGACGGCGTGGTGGCGCAGCGCACCGCGCAGCTCGGCCAGCAGATCGCGGCCGGCACGCCGCTCATGGCGGTGGTGCCGCTCGATGACGTCTGGGTCGACGCCAACTTCAAGGAGATCCAGCTCAAGGACATGCGCGTCGGCCAGCCCGTCACCGTGACCGCGGACATCTATGGCGGCGGCGTGGTCTTCCACGGCCACGTGCTGGGACTGGGCGCGGGCAGCGGAAGCGCTTTCGCGCTGCTGCCGCCGCAGAACGCCACCGGCAACTGGATCAAAATCGTTCAGCGCGTGCCGGTGCGCATCTCGCTCGATCCGGCCGAGCTGCGCAGTCACCCGCTGCGCGTCGGACTTTCGGTGGTCGCCAGCGTCAATATCCGCGACACGTCCGGCTCGGCCGTGGGATCCACGGTCGCGGTGCGCAAGCTGCGCGGCGACATCGGCAATGACGGCGCCCCCGAAGCCGATGCGCTGATCAAGCGCATCCTGAAGCAGAACGGCGCATGAGCGCGCCCGGCGCGGCCGGGCCGACTCCGCTGGCCGGCGGAAGACTGGCGGTCACGGCGATCGCGCTGGCGCTCGGCACCTTCATGCAGGTGCTCGACACCACCATCGCCAATGTCTCGCTGCCCACCATCGCGGGCAATCTGGGCACCTCGACCGACCAGGGCACCTGGGTGATCACCTCCTTCGCGGTGGCGAACGGCGTCGCGGTGCCGCTGACCGGCTGGCTGATGGGGCGCTTCGGCGTCGTGCGCACCTTCGTCGTCGCGGTGTTCGGATTCACGATCGCCTCGTTCCTCTGCGGCATCGCCTGGAGCCTGAATTCGCTGATCGCCTTCCGCGTGCTGCAAGGCGCGATATCGGGGCCGATGATTCCCGGCTCGCAGGCTCTCTTGATCGCGATCTTTCCGGCGAACAAGCGGTCGACGGCGCTCGGCATCTGGTCGGTCACGACCCTGGTGGCGCCGATCGTGGGTCCGATCCTGGGCGGCTACATCTCCGACAACTACCATTGGAGCTGGATATTCCTGATCAACGTGCCCATCGGCGTGCTCGCCGGTATCCTGTGCTGGGTCAACCTTTCCAGCCGGGAGACCGCGACGCGGGCGCTGCCCATCGACACGGTCGGCCTGATCCTGCTCGCCGTCTGGGTCGGCTCGCTGCAGATCATGCTGGACACCGGCAAGGACGCGGACTGGTTCGCCTCGACCACCATCGTCGTGGAGGCGATCATCGCCGCGATCGGCTTCGCCGCCTTCATCATCTGGGAGCTGACCGACATGCACCCGGTGGTCGATCTTTCCCAGTTCAAGAATCGAAACTTCGCGCTGGGGACGATCGCGCTTAGCCTCAGCTATGCGGTGTTCTTCGGTAATCTTCTGCTCCTGCCGCTCTGGCTTCAGTCCAATCTCAACTATACGGCGACCTGGGCAGGCCTCGTGGCGGCACCGAGCGGTGTCGTCGCCGTGCTGCTCACGCCCATCGCGGCGCGCTTCATGTCGCGCGTCGACTCCCGCATCATGGCGACGCTGACCTTCATCGCCTTCGCGATATCCTATTTCATGCGCTCGGGTCTCACCGCCGACGCGGGGTTCTGGGATTTCGTCATGCCGCTGCTCGTGCAGGGGGTGGCGATGAGCATGTTCTTCGTCTCCATGCTCACCATCTCGCTGGACGGCGTGCCGCCGGACCGCATTCCGTCGGCGTCCGGCATTTCCAATTTCGCCCGCATCACGGCGGGCGGCTTCGCCGCCTCGATCACGACCACGATGTGGGACCGGCGCGAGGCGCTGCACCAGGCCCGGCTCGCCGACTCGTCGAGCATTTTCAACCCGGCGATGCAGCAGGCCGTGGACCGGCTGAACCATTTCGGCTTCACCGACGCGCAGGCCTATCGGCTGCTGACGCGCAGCCTCACCGACCAGGCCTATCTGCTGTCGAGCGACGACCTGTTCTGGATTTCGGGCTGGCTCAGCGTCGCGATGATCGGCGTCGTCTGGCTGGCGCGCCGGGCGGTGAGCGGCGGCGGCACGCCGGTCGGCGGAGAGTGACGGCTTAGGTGCCGCGAAGCTGTGCTGCGAAGGCGGCGAGCAGCGCGTCGGGGTCGCCGCAGCCGAACACGCAGCGGTCGGGGCGGACGAGAACCGCCTCCGACGCCTGACGGTCCAGCCAATTGGACAGGACATCCGCAAAGTCGGCGAGGCCCTCGTCGCCGAGCGATATCGCTGTCAGCGGAACGCCGTCGAGCCGACGCGATCGCGGCGGCGCGCCTCTCGCAATCAGCCAGGCGCCGTCGCCCAGGACATCGTCCAGCCGCCGCTCGCCGCGGCGCGGCTGCGGCATCGGGGAGCCGGCGGCGGGGCTGCCGGCGAGTAGAAAGCCCGCCGCGAAAGACGCGGGCGCGAGCGGCGGCACCGCGCTGGTGCCGGCGGCGCGCTGGGCGAGCAGCCCGGCGTCGCGCACGGCCGCCGCTGCGGGATCGGACATGCAGACCAGACGCCCCATCGCGATGGCGAGTTCGATCAGGCCTCGAACATGCGGCTCGCGTTCGGTCTGATAGGTGTCGAGAATAGCGTCGTCGGCGCCGGCGAGAACCGCGGCGAGCTTCCAGGAAAGGTTCGCCGCGTCGCGCAGGCCCGAGCACATGCCCTGCCCCGCGAAGGGCGGCATCTGGTGGGCAGCGTCACCGGCGATCAGTACCCGGCCGGACCGCCAGGACTCCGCGACAAGGCCATGAAAGCGATAGACCACCTTGCGCACGACCTCGACGGTGTCGGCGCAATCCCAGGCGGCGAGCAGGTCGCGGATGAACGCATCGTCCAGCACCTGCGCGGGCGTCTCGCCCGGCTTGAGCATGAACTCCCAGCGATGCCGGCCCGGGCCCATCAGAACGCAGGTTGTCGGACGCGCCGGATCGCAGATCTGCAGACAGACGTCCGGCACACGGGCGCCCGGCAGCGGCACCGCGTCGATCACCAGCCAGGGCTCGTCGAACGCGTAGTCGAACAAGGCGATGCCGCAGGCTTCGCGCACCGCGCTGCGGGCGCCGTCGCAGCCGACGATGAATCTGGCATGGACGGTTTCCCATCCTGCCGGACCCGACAGCGCCGCGAGCAATCCACCCTCGACTTCCGCGAAGCTCTCGAAGCAGCGTTCGAGGCGGATCTGCGCGTTCGGAAACGTGGCGAGCCGCGCCCGCACCGCCTGTTCCATGCCGGGCTGGTTGAACATGAAGCTCGGCGGCCAGCCGGAGGGGCCGTCCTGCCCCGCCTGGTCGAAACGCAGCAGCACCTCGCCCGCGGCATTGCGGAATTCATAGGCCGGCGCCACGCGGGCGTGTGCCGCCACCTCGGCGGCGATGCCCAATTGCTGGAAAATGCGCATGATCTCGTGATCGAAATGCGCGGCGCGCGGCAGGGGATAGACCTCCTTGTCCCGGTCGATGGCGATGACGCGCACGCCCTGCTGCGCAAGCAGCGCCGCGAGTACCGCGCCGACCGGCCCGAGGCCGACGACCAGCACATCGCAATCGACCGCGTCGGTCATCGGCTCAGCCCATGGTCGGGGGCGCGGGCGGTCCCCATTGCACGCCGAGCAGCTCCGTAAGACCGGCCTTGTTCGAACCGTCCGCCGCGGTGAGAAGATCGCCGTCGGTCCAATGCTCGACGGTGTGGCCCCAGGGGTCGCGCCAATAATCGAACACCTGGCTGCCGAGGATGTGGCGACCGACGCCCCATTCGGGTTGCCGCGCCCGCGCCTGGAGGAAATCGTGACCGGTCATCAGGTCGTCGAGATCGCGCACTTCGAACGCCGCGTGGTTGAAGCCCGGGCCTTTCGGACTCTGGATGAGGAACAGGGTGTGATGGTCGGCCGGCAGTTCGCCGCGGTCGCAGCGCAGGAAGGCGCCGAGCGCGAAGCCCGGCTGAAGCTCGATCTCGTCGGAGGTGAGAAAGCCGAAGCGCGCTTTGTACCAGGCTTCCGAGGCGCGAAAGTCGGACACGTTGAGCACGCAATGACCGAGCCGCAGGACATGCGCGGGACCGGCGCCGACCCGCTTGACGGCCCGCAGCCGTGCGCGACCGTCGGCGCCGTTCCAGGGCTGGCGCGGCGGCAACGCGATGGAGCCGGTGGAGCTCTGTCCGGCGACGATCTCGACGGCGACTCCATCGGGATCGGTGAGGCGCACGACATGGCCGCCGCCGGGCGCGTCCAAGGCCTCGACCGCAACGTTTTCGCTGACCGCCAAACGCTCGAGATCGGCCTGGGACTTGGCGCGCAGGGCGAGGCCGGCAAATCCGGGCGGCCCCTCTTCCGTCGCATGGAGGAAGGGCGCGGGCCCGGTGCCCCGCATGTACAGGGTGCGATCGATCAGCGCCGCGCGCTGCAGGCCGAACTCGACGAGGAACGCTTCCATCGCATCCAGGTCCGGCGCCCGGAAGCGGACATGGGCGATGTCGTCGACGGCGATCGTGCTCATGACCTGTCCTTTCGCGTGAGGATGTCGGAGGCGGCTGCCGCCGCGATCGATTGCGCCTCCGCCAGGCGCACGCCGAGGCCGCGCAGCAGGAGCGCGACGAGGCCCGTCACGGTCTTGCGCGCCGTGGCCGCATCGGCATCGAGCGCGCGCTGGAAGGCGGCCTGCGCGGCGCCCATCACGAGGAGGATCGCGGCGTCGCGGCTTTCGCCGCCAAACCGACCGGCGGCCAGGCCGGCGGAAACGTCGTGCCGCACGCCTTCGTTCACCTCCGCGTCGGGATCGGTCGCGTTGCGCGACAAGTGCAGGAGACTGCGCGCGCGGTCGGGCCGCTCAAGGGCGTAGCGCGCGAAGACGCACAGCGCCCGGGCGACGCGCGCGGCAGGGTCCACGATGCCGCGGTTCGCTTCGATCACCTGGCGTTCGATCTCGCCGCGCACGCCGAGCATGACTTCGCGGGCGAGATCGTTCTTGTCGGAGAAGTGATTGTAAAACGACCCCTTGGCCACATCCGCGCCGGCCACGATCTCGTCCACGCTCACGGCATCGGGGCCGCGTGCCGCGAACAGCTCCTCGGCGGCGGCGAGCAGCGCGCCGCGCGTCCGCGCACGGCGCCGCGTCTGACGGGTATCGGCCTGTTCCATCCCGCTCGCGATGTTATGACTATCTAGTCAAAAATAGACGAAACAGTCAGTTTCAGCAAGACAGCAGTCAGGCCAGATAGCGCAGGCAGTCGGCGGCTTCGAGGATCGGCAAGAGCGCCTGCTTGTCCGCCACCGCCCGGAAGGCCTCTTCCAGGACGCCCTGCGATTTGGCGTGATATTTCTGGGGAGCTTGCACATACGCCTTGCCGTCGAGATCGACGGAGAATTGCGCGGCTCCCGCCTTGAGCGCCGCGGCGTTCGCCCGGGTCCAGGGAAGGAAGTAGCGGCCGACATAGCGCAGCAGGGGCTCCATGGTCGGCTTCAGCGTCTCCCAGTCCTCGAAGCCGCCGTCGTTGCGCGGCTCGTTCATGCGGTAGCACCAGTCGAGCACATGCGGTCCCCGCGCACGGATGATGCCGCCGCAGGTCGGATCGATCGAGGATTCGTAGAGCTGGGCGGCCAGCCCGAAATCGCCGAAGGCCGGGCGCGCGCCGAAGAGGTATTTGCGGGCCTGCAGATGCGGTTCGAGCAGATCTAGCAGCTCGAAATAATACGCGGCGATGAGCGGCGCGGTCTCGGCGCTCGAGCCGACGAAGCCGCCGCGGCCCGACATGCGGGCCAGGATCATCGTCGCAAGGCCGGCAATGTCGTCCGCGCTGCCATGAGGCAGGTTGAGCCGCGCCAGGATCTGCGCCGAAGCCTGCCGGTCGACCGGCGCCCACCAGCGATGATGGAACATCAGCTTGTTGCCCCATTCGTCGCCGAATTCCTCGAAGAGGCGGGACAGAAATTTCAGCGCGGGATCGGCGGGATGGATCGAAGGCTCGGGATACGCGGCTTCCAGCCGCTCCAAAATCGGCGTGGAGTCCTGGATGCCCTCATCGTCCGGCGTGGCGACGGTCGGCACGATCGGCAGCCGCGCGTATTTCTTGTATTCCTCCTCGACCGCCGGGCGGCGTGCGATCCATTCATGCGGGATCGCCTTGTAGCGGAAATAGGACCGCACTTTCACCGAATAGGGCGACATCTCCGAGCCGAAAATCCGGTACACCCCTGCCATGGCCGTGGTCCTCGCGCTGGTCGCCGCATGCCTGCCGCGACCGGCAGACGCTTCCCGCCCGGTTCGCGCCGAACCGCCCATCGACGGATGGGCCCTACAAATCGGAATTTTGATTCGCAATCAAGACGGGGGCGGCGGGTGTCAAATTGCAACCGGTCGCGCCCCGGCGCCGGCCTTGTCTATTCATGTTGTCACAGCCAATCTCGACCGCATCGATCAATCGCGAATGGGGCTGCCTTTGGACACCGGCATGCTTGCGTTTCTGCGGGAGACTTTCGGTTGCCCGGCCGATGTCGCCGCAAGCATCGGACGCCGCGCCATCGACCGCCGCTATCCGCTGAGCGCGATTATCCTTCGACAGGGCGACCGCGCGGACGCGACCTATCTTCTCGTCATCGGGCGCGCCCATGCCGTGACCTATGGCGGCGAGGGACAGGCGGTGCTGCTGCGCGAATTCCTGCGCGGCGACTTCTTCGGGGCGCTCGCCGAGCCGGCCCCGGAGGACGCGGACGTCGTGGCGGTCGAGGAGGTGCGGACCGCGGTGTTCGGCGCTTCGGACTTCCTGGCGCTGATCGACGCCCATAGCTGCGTCGGGCTGGTCGTCTCGCGCGTGCTGCTCAAGCAGTTGCGCGCCTCGTCGGCGCGGATCGTGGAGAGCACCACGTTGTCGGCGGCGGGTCGGATCCATGCCGAATTGCTGCGGCTGGCGCGGCTGGGCGACGGCCGGACCATCCGTCCGCCGCCGGTCCTCGCGGCGCTGGCGACGCGGGTCAGCTCCACGCGCGAGACCGTGTCGCGCACGATCAACGCGCTGGAGCGGCGCGGCATCATCCGCCGCAGCGCCAAAGAACTGACGATCGTGTCGCCCCGCGCACTGCAGGACCTGACGGTCTAGGATTTCAGCGCGAACAGGCGCACGGGTTCGTCGGACCCCTCGGCGTCGAGATCGCCGACATATTCGGTATGCGGATGGCCGGCGCCGGCATGCAGCGCCGCCGCGAAATCCTCGCTCAGATGGATCGCGCCGGGCGGAACGGAGCGGACCATCCGTTCGAGAAGCCGGGTGGCGGGGCCGGCGAGGAACGGCTTGCCGCTGAAAACGTCGTCGGCCTGGCGGACGCTGGCATAGTGACCGGCGATGCGCACGCCTCCGGCATCGGCCAGCGACGCGGCGGCGGCATGCGCTGCGGCCGCGGCGGCCGCCGTCGCCTGATAGGCCACCAGCAGCGCCTCGCCGGTCCAGCGCGGCGCGAACAGCGGCCTCGGTTTGCCCAGCGCGCGCGCGAGGCGCGGCAGCAGCTCCTTCGACAAGCGGTCGGCGCCCGCTTCGGACAGATCGATCCGGAGCATCGCGGCGAGACGAATGGGCCCGGCGGCGGCGCGCGCGGTCTCCGCGGCGCGGCCCTTGGCGCGCGAAGCGGCGACCGTCAACTGCCGCCTTCCGCTCTTCTTCCATTGCGCCGCGATCCAGGCGGTGACGCCGCCGCCGCGGCCCGCCGGCTTGTCCAGGATCAGGAGCTGCACCGCCTGCGTCATCAGGGACTGGGCCTGCATCACGGCGCTGCCCATCGCGATCTCGGCCGCGAGCTGGATGGCGAGCGGAAAGACCGGGTCGGGCGCATCCGCGATGGCACGCACACTGGCCGCGCGCGCCAGGATGCGGTCGAATTTCGTGGTCCAGCTCGAGCCGAAGGCGGCGACGGAATGTTCGCGGAAACGTTCGCGCGGCATCGGCAGCACGAGATGAAGCTCGGCGCCTTCCTCGAGCAGCGCCTGGGCGATGAGAATGTCGGCGCCGGCCGCCAGCGCGCCATAGCCGTAGCCGATGCGCTCCTTGGCGATATGCGCGCGCACCCGCCGCCGCACCGCTTCGCTGTCCGGCGACACGCCCATGCCGCCGGCGAAGTGCAGCGCGCGCGGCGGCCGGAAGGAATCGAGCCAGGCATCGTCCTTGCCGAATTCGCGCAGGATCAGCTCGAACTGGCGCAGCGTCGAGGCGTGGTCCTCAAAGGCCCTCGGCGCCAGGGCGACCGCCTTGCGCAGCGCTGTCCGGGCCTGCGCTGCATTGCCCAGAAGCAGCAGCGCCTCGGCCTCCGTCGCGGCCCGATAGTATGGCGTCTCCAATTCGTCTCCGCCGGTGCGTGCCCGTTCGAGCAATTTGCCCGCCAGCGCCTTGGACTGCTCGCCGCGGCCGGCGAGCAGGAACAGCGTCGCCGCGTTGACCAGCGGATAGGTCGCGCCGCCGAGCTCCGCAGCGCGGGCGTAAGCGCCGGCGGCCTCCAGGTAAAGCCGCCGGCGCTCCGCCCCCTCGGCGGCGAGCGCACGGTCCTTCAACAGGCGGCCTCGCACGCTGAGCACAGAGGGGTCGTCGTTCACCAGCTCGAAACCGCCCTCCAGGAAGAGCCGGCATGCGTGGTCCAGCGCGCCGGCCCGGGCGTGGGCGATGATGGAGAGAAGGGAGGACGTGTTGGGCAAAACCGCGCTTTCGCCTTTGCTGAAACCTTTCAATCCCTCATCGCGTCGCTGGACCGGCGTCTCCGCGTGCCGCCGAAAGGATCCCGTGTCCCACCACGTCTCCCGGATTCTTGATATCGGGATCGATCGTGAGGCTGAGCGGCGTATTAATTCGAGTGCCGTCCATCCTTCTCAAATAGACCCTGAAGTGGAGATTATACGGATCCTTGTTTACCTTCGGCGTTCCTTGTTTCAGCAGCAGCGCCCGGAACGAGATCGACATGCACCGCGACGCCGCATCCACCGGCAAACCTTGCACATCGAAGTAGCGATCTTGACCGTCCGGCGCCACACCGAGCGACATTGGCAATTCGCGGCGGAATTCCCAATCGATAGCCTTGTCGAGTTCTATCGTTACCATACAGTCCTTTTTTTGGACTCTCAGTTCGAGCGGCCCATCCTCGGCGGGATCGTAGTCGGTGCCGCTCACGACATTAGGTTCCAAGTACCCGTCGGATCCTATTCGCAGGCTCAAGGTGTAGGTTCGCGTGTCCGGAAATGGCGCCGGATCGCCGTTCCACGTCGGAAGAGGATGCGACTCGCCGGGCGACTTCAATGCCTTGAACGTTGTCATAGCTCGATCCTTTCGGGTGGTTGCGACGAAATCGTAGCCTTGTCGGCATTCAGCTTGGATTTCACGACGGGCCACACTTTGTTGTTGCGATCAAACCCGACCATTTCGTCGATCGTCGACAATGCCTGGCCGAGCCGGGCCAAAGCCGCATCGCGCTCGCCGCTCTTTGCTTCAATTCGGGCGAGGACGCGCTGAAGCGCTATCCAGTCGCTCTTCAAATCCATATTCAAGGGGTCGGCCGCCATAAGGCGCCGCATGATCCGATCCTGTGCCCGGCGTTCGGCGATGGCGTGTTCGCGGTCGTCGTTGGCCAAGTAGGCGTCCGCCAGCCAGCCATGCCGGTTGGCGACGTCGGACATCGCCTCCGCCGACCAGTGCGCATGCCTCGCCACAGCCTCCATCTGCGCAAGCGCCGCCTTGCAAAGCCGCAGGGCCGCAAGGCCGTCGCGCGGAGGCTGGATTGCAAGCGAGCAGAGATCGCCTTCTGCATATCCGAGCTCTCTCATGTACTTCGGATTCTCGGGCGCAATGGCGATCATGCGATCCACCAATTGCTTGTAGGCGAGGAAATACGGTTTCGCCGCGGCGAAATTCTTCTGCATGTAGTTGTGCAGGCCGATCCAGTATTCGCTCTGCGTATGATCGAAGAGGCGTTCGGGATCGTTCGGCGCGGCCGCGAGAAGCGCGCCGGTTGTGCGTTCCGCTTCCTGAAAGTTCTTGAGCGCCGCGTTCCGATCGCCCCGCGTCTCGTCGTCCTCGCCCATCGCATGCAGCGTGCGGGCGCGGCGTTCCAGCGAGTCCGGCGGCAGTCGGCTCAAGTCTTGATCGGTGTAGTACTTCAGCGCCCGCTCGTTGACCGCCGTCATGGCGTCCAGGCGTCCCACCCCTTTCAACGTCGTGCGCAGATCCGTCAGCATGAACTCCACAAGGCCTTCCGCTTCGCCGCGCTGGCGCTCGGCTTCGGACCGGGCGCTCAAGGCGAAAACCGTCAACACGCCCATCACTAACACCAGCGCCAGGGCGGCGGCCGTGACGGCCGTCACGCGGCGCACGCGGCGCTGCAAATCCCGCTGCACCAGCTCGTCGAGACCGACGCCGACGATGCCGGCGACGAGTTTGAGGATGCCGTGCTCCCAGCCGTCGCGACCCTTGCGGAAATCGGCGGCAAGCGGCTCGATGAATTCACCCGATGCGGTTCTTTGCCGGAGCACCGGGGGGAGGCAATCGGGCGGTTCGCCGGCGCGGATCGCGGCGAGCACGGGGCGGTCGGGGTGCAGTTCGCGGAACAGCTCGACTTCGCGTGCGACCCAGACCGATTGCGCGGCGGCGGCCGAGCACACGACGACGAGGCTGCGCGATTGGGCGAGCGCGGCGCGCACTTGCGCGCTCAGGTCCTGCGCGGCGGAGAATTCCTCGCGGTCGCGGAAGATCGGCGCGAGCCGGCCTGGCACCGCGATGCCGTCGGCGCCTGCGCGCCCCACCATTCGGCGCGGCAGGACATAGGCCTCCAGCCGCCGGTGCAGATGGCGGCCGAACGCGGCATCCTTGTGGCTATAGGAGATGAACGCCCGGTAGCGACCGGGTCCGGCTCCAGTATCGACCGACATTGCCCCCGCCCCCGGGTAAAGCAGGCAAAGTCTGGCAGAAATATAGGTGAGGCACAACGCCGCGCAAAAGCGGCGAATATTGGCCCGTCATTCTTCGGATGTAGAATCAGCGACCCGGGGCGCAATAGCTGTCGACCAGCGCATCGACCGCCTCGAGCAAAACGCGCGCAGGCCCGCCGGCGCCGAACAATTGTCCGGAGGCATAGACGCCTTCGAACAGCAGCATCAGCGCATCGCCCAGCCGGTCGGGCTCCCGCGCGCCGAGCGACGCGGCCAGCGCCGTGAGCCGGGCACGGAAGCGGGATTTGATGTCGCTCGCGACCTTGCGCGCGGGATGGCGCCGGTCGGGATATTCGACGGCCGCATTGGTCGTACCGCAGCCGCGATAGTCGGCCTTGTTCGCGCGGGCCTGCAGTTCCATGAGCCAGACGCGCAACTGCTCCCGCGGATTTTGCGGATCGGCCGCGAGGGTCGCTTCGAACCGCGCCAGCGCGTCCTCGCCCAGATGGCGGAGATAGTCGGCGGCGAGTGCGTCCTTCGACAGGAAACTGCGGTACAGACTGGGTTTGGTGACGCCGGCATGCGTCACGATCTCCTCCACGCCGACGGCGCGGATGCCCTGGCGGTAGAACAGGTCGCGAGCGGATTCGCGAATCCGCTCTACCGCCCGCTTGGGCGGTTTCGCGGCCCGCCGACCGGCCGGCAGAGGCTTTCTCTTTGTCACAGTCTTGCGCCTTGACGATGTAACCGAGCGGTACCTATATGCTGCATCGCACCGTACCGGTCGTTAACATAGTTTGCGACAGTTCGCCCTGCAAGCCGATGGAGCCGGCGAAGAGCGAAACGCGGTGCGAGAAAGACGGTTCGGCGCCGCGAACCGCACGGGGAGAATATTCAGTCGGGCCGCCGGCCCGGCCGTGTGGTGGATCGTTTGAATCGCTGAAGGCCTGCCCGTATGACATGGATCGTTCGCGTCGCGCTGGAGCGGCCTCTCACCTTCATCGTCATGGCGATCCTGATCGTGATCGTCGGCCCGCTGGCCGCGATGTCGATGCCGACCGACATCTTTCCCGACATCCGCATACCGGTGATCGGCGTCGCGTTCCAGTTCACCGGCCTGTCGCCGGACGAGATGTCGGGCCGTATCGTCACGCCTTATGAGCGCATCCTCACGACGACCGTCAACGACATCGAGCACATCGAGAGCACCTCAATCCCCGGCATCGGCATCGAGAAGATCTATTTCCAGCCGGGCGTCGACATCCGCACCGCGACCGCGCAGGTCACCTCGATCTCGCAGACGGTGCTCAAGCAATTGCCGCCGGGCGCCACGCCGCCGCTGATCCTGAACTACAACGCCTCCACCGTGCCGATCCTGCAGCTCGCCTTCTCCGGCCAGCACATGTCGGAGCAGCAGGTGCTCGACCTGGCGCAGAATTTCGTGCGGCCGGTGCTGAGCACGATCCCGGGCGCCGCCGTGCCTTATTCCTATGGCGGCAAGGTGCGCCAACTCCAGATCGACCTCGATTCCCAGGCGCTGCAGGCCAAGGGCCTGTCGGCGCAGGATGTCGAGAACGCCATCGCGGCGCAGAACCAGATCCTGCCCGCCGGCACGGTCAAGTTCGGCGCGACGCAGTATACGGTGAAGCTGAACGACGCGCCGGTGACGATCGAGGATCTGAACAACATCCCGATCAAGGCGGTGAACGGGGCTACGATCTACGTCCACGACGTCGGCCATGTGCGAGACGGCAACCCGCCGCAGCAGAGCATCGTGCATGTCGACGGGGCGCGCGCCGTGCTCACCACGATCCTCAAGACCGGCTCGGCCTCGACGCTCGACATCGTGCAGGGCGTAAAGGACGCGCTACCGGGACTGCAGGCGACGCTGCCGCCCGCCTTCAAGATCAACCTGCTCAACGACCAGTCGGTGTTCGTGAAGGGCGCGATCTCCGGCGTGGTGCGCGAAGGCGCGATCGCCGCGGCGCTGACCAGCCTGATGATCCTCTTGTTCCTGGGAAGCTGGCGCTCCACCGTGATCATCGCGATCTCGATCCCGCTCGCCATCCTCTGCGCCCTGGCGGGCCTGTGGTACGTGGGCGAGTCGCTCAACATCATGACGCTGGGCGGGCTGGCGCTGGCGGTCGGCATCCTGGTCGACGACGCGACGGTGACGATCGAGAACATCAACTGGCATCTGGAGCACGGCAAGCCGGTCAAGACCGCGATCCTGGACGGCGCGGCGCAGATCGTGCAGCCGGCCTTCGTCTCGCTGCTCTGCATCTGCATCGTGTTCGTGCCGATGTTCGCGCTGAAGGGCGTCGCGGGCTTCCTGTTCGTGCCGCTGGCCGAGGCGGTCGTGTTCGCGATGATCGCGTCCTTCATCCTGTCGCGCACGCTGGTGCCGACGATGGCGATGTATCTGCTGAAGCCGCACGCCAATGCCGCGGGCCACGAGGCGCGCGCCGCCGCGGGAAACAATCCGCTGGCGCGCTTCCAGCGCGGCTTCGAGACCCGGTTCGAGAAGATCCGCGAGGGCTACCGCAATCTGCTCGCGATGGCGCTCGCCAACCGCCGGCCGTTCGTGATCGGCTTCGTCGGTTTCGTCCTGCTGTCTTTCGTGCTGTTCCCGTTCCTGGGCTCGAACTTCTTCCCGTCGGTCGATGCCGGCCAGATCACGCTGCATGTGCGCCCGCCGGTCGGCACGCGCATCGAGCACGCGGCGGCGATGTTCGGCGACATCGAGAAGCAAATCCGCCGGACGATCCCGCCGAAGGAGATCGAATCCATCGTCGACAATATCGGCCTGCCCACCAGCGCGATCAACACGGTCTACAACAACTCCGGCCTGATCGGTTACCAGGACGGCGACATCTATGTGACGCTGAAGCCCGACCATCACGCGACGGCGGACTATGTCCGCACCTTGCGGGTGACCCTGCCCCGCCAGTTCCCCGGGACCGCGTTCTCCTTCCTGCCGGCCGACATCATCAGCCAGATCCTGAACTTCGGCGCGCCGGCGCCGATCGACGTGCAGATCGCGGGCCCGAAGATCGACAAGGACCGCGCCTATGCGCTCCTGCTCCTGCACCGCATCCAAGCCATCGCGGGCATCGCGGATGCGCGCATGCAGCAGTCCTTCCGCAATCCGCAATTGCGCGTCGACGTCGACCGCTCGCGGATGGCGCAGTTCGGCCTGACCGAGCGCGACGTGACGAACAGCGTGGTGACCACGCTGGCCGGCAGCTCGCAGACCGCGCCGACCTTCTGGCTCAATCCGCAGACCGGGGTGTCCTATCCGATCGTGGCGCAGACGCCGGAATACCAGATCACCAACCTGGCGGCGCTGGAGAACGTGCCGGTGACCGGTTCGGGAGGGGGCCTGCAGATCCTGGGCGGACTGGGCAAGATCACCCGCGAACAGTCCGATGCGGTGGTCTCACATTATAATGTGCAGCCCACCATCGACCTCTATGCGACGACGCAGGATCGCGACCTCGGCGCGGTCGCCGCCGATGTGCGCCAAGCCATCGCCGATACGGCCGGCGACCTGCCCAAGGGCGTGACGGTGCATGTGCGCGGGCAGGTCGTCACGATGGACGCGGCGTTCACCGGCCTGTCCTTCGGACTGCTCGCAGCCATCGTCCTGATCTATCTTCTGATCGTGGTGAACTTCCAGTCCTGGCTCGACCCCTTCGTGATCGTCACCGCCCTGCCCGCGGCGCTGGCCGGCATCGTGTGGATGCTGTTCGGCACCGGCACGACGCTGTCGGTGCCGGCGCTGACCGGCGCCATCATGTGCATGGGCGTGGCGACGGCGAACTCCATCCTGGTCGTCAGCTTCGCGCGCGAGCGGCTGGAAGCCACCGGCGACGCAATGCTCGCGGCGGTCGAGGCCGGCATCACCCGCTTCCGCCCGGTGCTGATGACCGCGCTCGCCATGATCATCGGCATGGCGCCGATGGCGCTGGGCCTGGGCGAGGGCGGCGAGCAGAACGCGCCGCTCGGCCGCGCCGTGATCGGCGGCCTGGTTTTCGCAACCTGCGCGACACTTATCTTCGTACCCGTCGTTTTCAGTATCGTCCATGGACGCAAGGCCCACCGTGCCAGCGGCGAAGTCGGCCGGGCCGCGCCGTCCTCCGGAGAAGAAGCCTATGCCTGAGACCAGCAGCAATCCCCTGAGCTATGTGCCGCCGAAGCGGCTGAGGCTGATCGGCTATGTCGCCGGCGGCGTCGCGATCCTGATCGTCGTCGTCGGTCTCGTCACGCGCGTCATGGCGAGCCGCGAGGTCGACGACTGGACGGAGGCGAACGCGCTGCCGACCGTCAGCGTGATCAACCTGCAGAGCGGCGCCAACGGCCGCCTGGCGCTTCCCGGCAATGTGCAGGCCTTCAACAGCTCGCCGATCTATGCGCGGGTCAGCGGATACCTCAAGAAGTGGTATGTCGACATCGGGACCAAGGTGAAGGCGGGACAGCTCCTCGCCGAGATCGACATTCCGGACCAGGACCAACAGCTGGCGCAGGCCCGTGCGGATCTCGGCACCGCCATCGCGAACCAGAAACTCGCGGCGGTCACCGCCAAGCGCTGGAACGATCTGGCCAAGCAGAACGCGGTGGCGCCGCAGGACGTCGACACCAAGAACGCCAACCTAGCGGCGATGACGGCCGCCGTCGCCTCGGCGAAGGCCAATGTCGACCGGCTCGTGGCGCTGGAGGGCTTCAAGAGCATCGTCGCGCCGTTCGACGGCACCGTCACCAGCCGGGCGGTCGACGTCGGCGACCTCGTGACCGTCCCCACCACCACCACGACGGGATCGGCGCCGCTCTTCACGGTCGCCGACGACAGCAAGGTGCGCATCTATGTGAACGTGCCGCAGAACTACTCCGAGCAGATCAAGCCCGGCATGAAGGCGAACTTCACGGTGCCGCAGCATCCCGGACAGGTGTTCGTGGCAACGCTGGTCGCGAACGCCGAGTCGGTGAACACCCAGACCGGAACGATCCTGATCCAGTTCCAGGCCGACAATGCCGACAATATGTTCAATCCCGGCGACTATGCCCAGGTGACGTTCGATCTTGTGGCGAGCGGCGACGCCATCCGCCTTCCGGCCAGCACGCTGATCTTCAGCGACAGTGGCCCGCAAGTCGCCGTGGTCGGGCCGCGCGACCGTGTCATCCTCAAGCCGGTGACGATCCTGCGCGACTACGGCACGTCGGTGGAGGTCTCTTCGGGCCTGACGCGGCATGACCGCGTGGTCGACAATCCGCCGGACTCGTTGCGCCAGGGCGATCAGGTGCGGCTGGCCACGCTCAGCGCGCCCCACTGACCGCGCGGCCTATCGCACGCACAGGTCGATAGGGAACTTTTCGAGTCCCCCGGAAGCGCGTGCTCCGACGTTCCGTACCGACCGCATGTTGACGGCGCCCTCACCGGCGCGACTAATCGTTCGTCAAGAAACATCCGGCATGCTCCGACGAGGAGTACCGAATGTTAAAGAGGGTTAGCCTAGTCCTAACGCTTTGCCTGCTCGGCGCGACCGGCGCGCGCGCCGACGATGGCGGCCGTCCCGAGCGCATCAAGCCCATGGCGAAGCCTGCCGACTATAACGACCTCATCGCGGCCGCCAAGAAGGCGATGATGGCGGACCCCAATGCCGCCCTGCAAAAGGCGCACGCCGCGGAAACGATCGCCGAACGTCTCGCCGTATCGCCCGACCAGGACAGGAGCCTCGCGACGAGCCTGTGGCTCGAGGCCGAGGCGCTTACCCGGCTCAACAAGGTCGCCGAGGCCCGCGTCATTCTCGACAAGGCGATCAGGATCGCGAGCGAAGACAACAGAATCACCAAGCTCGACGGCGATCTCGCGCTCTCGGACGCGCGCATCGCGGACATCAGCGGCGACGTCGCCCATGCCCTGAAGAGCTTCCAGAAGGCGCACGACATCTTCGCCAGGCTCGGCGAGGCGCGCAGCCAGTCGATCGCACTCCAGGGGCTCGGGAGCATCTACGACGAGGCGCACGATTTCGCGCGCGAGATCCGCTACTACAACGACGCCCAGCGCATCTATTCCGCCGATCCGGCGGTCGAGCTGTCCATCGCGAACAATCTGGGCTTCGCCCTGCAGCAGATGGGCCGCTACGACGAGGCGGTCGGGAATTTCCAGCGCGCGCTCGACATCAGCCGCAAGCTCAAAAGCGAATTCCTCGAACTGAGCATCCTGCCCAATCTCGCCGCGGTCTACGCCAAGCAGCACAATTTCGGCGCCGCGACGGACACGGTGAACCAGGCGCTCCGGCTTCTGACCGGGGGCGACGAAAGCGGCTCCGCCCCGTTCGTGTGGGGCGTCAAGGCCGAGATCGATTTCGAGCGCGGCGCGCCCGAACTCGCGGCCCGCGACCTCGACAAGGCGTTTCGCGGCATCGACCTGAAGACCACGATCTCGCCGTTCCGCGACATGCACGAGATCGCCTACAAGGTCTATCGCGCCCAGGGCAATTATCCGCTCGCCCTGGCGCATCTGGAGGCCTTCAAGCGGCTGAACGACCAGGGCGGCTCGCTCGCGGCATCCGCCAACCTCGCGCTGCTGGGCGCGCAGTTCGATTTCGCCACGCAGCAGCTGGAGATCGAGCACCTCCGGTCCGAACAGCTCAAGCGCGACATCTCGCTGCGCGAATCGCGCGCCACGACGCAGACCGTGGCCTTCGCGGCGGTACTGCTGGGCGTGGTGATCCTGATGCTCTGGATCGGCTGGCGCCACCTGCTGATGCGCCGCCACCGCACCGCGATCACGCAGAAGAATGTCGAGCTGACGCGGACCCTGTCCGAGCGCGACGTCGAGATCGCGCGCCGCAATGAGGTGGAGCAGCATCTGCGCCTCGCCATGGAGGCGGCCGAGGAGGCCAATCGCGCCAAGAGCCATTTCCTGGCCAATATGAGCCACGAGCTGCGCACCCCGCTGAACGCGATCATCGGGTTCTCGGAACTGATGGCGCATGGCGCGATCACCGGAACCAAGCTCAGGGAATATGCCGCCGACATCAATGTCAGCGGCCAGAACCTGCTCGGCATCCTGAACGACATTCTTGACATGGCGCGCATCGATGCGGGAACCGTCACGCTCGCCGAAAACGAGATGCTGCTCGGCGAGATCGTGGAAAGCGCGGTGAGCGAGATCGAAGGCAGCCCGGCCGCCGCCGGAAAGACGATCCGGGTGGACGACGGCGCCCGGAACGTCCGCGTGCGCGGCGACGACAAGCGGCTGCGCCAGATCCTGGTCAATCTGCTGTCGAACGCCGTGAAGTTCACCGGCCGGGATGGCGCGATCGCCGTCCGCACGGAATGGGTCGAAGACGGCGTGGACGTCGTGGTGCGCGACAACGGGGTCGGAATCCCTGAGGACAAGCTCGCCACGGTCATGGAACCGTTCGGACAGGCGGAAAGCACCTATGCCCGGCTGCATGGCGGCGTCGGCCTGGGCCTGCCGATCGTCAAGTCGCTCGTCCGCTTGCACGGCGGGCGCTTCACGCTGATGAGCGAAGTCGACGAGGGCACGATCGCAAGGGTCCATCTGCCGGCGGAGCGGGTTCTGGGCGCGTTCCGGCTGGACCAAACCGCGGTCGCGTCCTAGGCGCGGCCAACTGCATCGCATTGGCTGCGATCCGTATACGGAAAATTAAGCGGACCTTAGCAAAGCGTGAGCGTACGGGATCGGGTTTACCCCTGCTTAAGCTCCCGCGCCCATCGTCGATGTAGGAATGCCTGGTTGCGTCGGCGGGGATATCAATGGTTCGGAAATGGCTATTTGCCGGCGCCGCGTTCGGGTGCCTGCTTGCCGGCCACGGGGCCCTGGCGGACACCGGCGCGGCCGCGACCGACCGGCCGATCACTCCGCTCTACGGCGACATCAACCCCTTCTACGGCTCGATCAACCCGTTCTACGGCGATATCAACCCGTTCTACGGCGACATCAATCCGTTCTATGGCGATATCAACCCATTCTATGGCGACATCAGCCCGTTCTGGGGCGATATCCAGCCCTTCTGGGGCGACATCCAGCCGTTCTACGGAACGATCATCCCGTTCTATGGGAGCAACGATCCGTTCTGGGGCACCATGAATCCCTTCGTCGGGAACAGCTTCTTCAAAACGGTGCAGCCGTTCTGGAAAAATGCCGGTCCGCAATGGGGGGACATCAACCAGACCTGGAACCTGCTGCAGTCCAGCAATGCGCACAACTATGCGAACCTGCAGAAGCAGTTGAACGCCTTCGTCGGCACCAGCGCGAATTTCTGGGGCGCCGCCGTGCAGCGGGCGACCGGCAAGAATTTCTACGACGGCTTCGCCGCGCCGATGTTCGCCAAATACGGAATCGATCCCAACGATCCCAATTCGCTGGCCAACACCAGCGTCGATACGCGCTCGCTGTTCTTCCTCAACTGGTATGACGGCCTGATGTCCTATACCGGGGTCGACCATGTCGACTGGTGGATGGCCTCCGTGCACTGGTCGCCGGCGCTGACACAGATCCAGGGCCTGGGCTCGAACTCCGTCATCGGCGTGCTGGACGCCAATTTCACCAGCGACAATAGCGGCGTCGCGAACCTCATATTCGCCGGCGGCTACCAGAACTATTCCAACGATCACGGCGCCGCCGTGGCCAGCCTGATCGCGGCCAAGCATGACGGCCAGGCCATCATGGGCATCGCGCCCAATTCCACCGTCGAGGTCTACAACCCGTTCGACCAGACCGGCACCGCGAGCTGGGCGGACGTCAGCCAAGGCATCTACACGCTCTACAAGAAGGGCGCCTATGTCGTGAACGCCTCGCTCGGCGTGCCGGGCAGCGTGCTGTCGAGCGACTGGGCCAAGATCCTGAACAGCCCGCAGCTCAGCAACCGCAATCACGACCTTGTCCTGGTGAAGGCGGCGGGCAATGACGGCATCACGCAGACCGCGAACGTGCCGTGGACCGGCGGCCAGGCGCCCGACAACCTTCTCCTGGTCGGCTCCGTCGGTCCGACCGACCAGATCTCCTGGTTCTCCAACACGCCGGGCGAATCCTGCATCCTGGTCAACGGCATCTGCCGGGAGCAGAACAAGCTCAAATACCGCTATCTGGTCGCGCCCGGCGAACTGATCCTGGTGTCCGACAATCACGGCGGCGTCACCCGCATGACGGGAACCTCCTTCGCCGCGCCGCTGGTGACGGGCGCCGTCGCGCTCCTGCAGGACCGCTGGCCGTGGCTGCAGCAGCATGCGGAAGAGACGGTGCAGATCATCCTCCAGTCGGCCGACGATCTGGGCGCGCCAGGCGTCGATCCGATCTATGGCTGGGGCAAGCTCGACATCCAGGCGTCGCAGTCGCCGCTCGATTTCAACGATCTCACCATTTACCAGCCCTTCACCTACAGCGGACGGCCGGTCGGGACGTCGTTCCTGCTTCCGACCTGGTCGCCGACCTCGCTCAAATATTCGGTGCTGAATACGGGCCAGCTCAACCTGTGGCAGCAGAAGGGCGCGTTCCTGGTCGCCTTCGAGTCCATCGGCTCGACCTATCGCGACTTCACGATCCCCTTGAGCAGCCTGCTCGTCGGCAAGAACCAGAACGTCAACGGGACCAGCAATCCGTTCCAGACCTATCTCTATCAGCGCCTGATCGATTGGGCGCACGGCAAGAATTCGCTGTCCTTCGAATCGCAGTCGACCCAGCTCGCCCAGGGCGACTGGCGACTCGGCATCGTGACGACGCAGTCCACACCCGACGAGACCGACCGCGGCGAAGGGCCGTTCCACGCCGAGTTCGTCGCGTCCAACCCCGAGGCGGGAATCGAGCTGCACATGGGCGAAGGCAGCGCCGCTTATTCCATGATGGGGACGGGCGCCTTCTCGCTGCGGTCCGATTTCGATCCCTCGACCGGCGGCGTCAATCCGGTGCTCGGCTTCGCGTCGGGCGGCATGTATGCGAGCGGCGGGTATTCCGTGACGCGCGACCTCAAGCTGAATTTTGGCTTCAGCCAGAAGTCCGACGATCACATCTATGTCGATCCGACCTTCGGCCCGCTCAAGGAGCTTCCGCTCGCGACGGCGCGCGCCTCGGCGTCGGTCGCGGGGCTGAGCTACGCGCTCGGAAGGGACCTGACGATCAACGCCAGCTATACGCAGCTGACCGAGGACGACGGACTGCTCGGCTCGCAGGGCAGCGGCGCGCTGGCCTTCGCCGGCGGCGCGCATACCGAGGGCACGACGCTGGGTGCGACGGCCGCGCTGTCGGACGGATGGACCGTCTCGGGCTCCGGCACGCTGGCGCGCACCAACGCACCGCAATCGGCGGTGTCGAGCCTGTCGCTGTCGCAAGCCGGCCTGCAATCGACCGCCTATGAGCTTGCCGCGACGAAGCTGGGCGTACTTTCGGAAGACGACAGCCTGCGCTTCTCGCTGACCCAGCCGCTGCATGTCGAGAGCGGCGCGCTCAATTACACCTCGCTTCAGGTCGTCGACCGGCAGAGCGGTACGCTCGGCCCGGTGACCCAGACCTGGAACATCGCGGGCAAGCGCGAATATCGGATGGAAACGACCTATGACGTGCCGGTGCTGGAAGGCCGCGGCGCGGTCGACGGCTTCGCCGTGCTGGACATGAACCCGCCCAGCGCGCCCGATACGCCGGTGTCGATGTCGGTCGGCGCGCAAATCCGCTTCGCACTTTGACGCAAGACGGGTGCGGCGGCGCCCGCATCCTGCACTTTGCGCGCAATACTTCGCTGCAATGCGCGAACCGCTTCCCCCCGCGACACGAAATCGTTGCGTAGACGGCGCTCCGTGCGCGCGCACGCGCAATGGCGGCTGGACAGGCGATTGCCGCCGTCCTTAAATTCTTTTTGCGAATAAGCAGCCGATCGAACGCTCCGAAAAACGCGCGCCGTTGCCGCGCGGGCGCGATCGTCAACAGGGAGAACACCTCTTTGAGTCACGGATTGAACGTCGATCGTCTTTCGCATCTCAAATCCATCATCGAGGACGACATCAAGAAGGACCTGTATTTCGGCGGCGCGGTGATCGTCGCGCGTCATGGGGAGATCGGGTTCTACGAGGCGTTCGGGCACGCGGATTCGAAGAAGACGCGGCCTGTCCGCAAGGATTCGGTTTTCAGCCTGTTCTCGGTGACGAAATCGTTCACGAACGTGCTGGTTTTGCGGGCGATCGAGCTGGGCTGGTTCGCGTTCCACACCAAGGTGAAGGACGTGATCCCTGAGTTCGCGGGCAAGGGGCGCGACGACATCACGGTGCTGCATCTGCTGACGCATTCGTCGGGGATGCCGCCGATCTACACGCCGAACGAGGGCATGTATATCGACGTGCTCGAGGACATGGTGATGACGATCTGCGAGCGGATCGCGGCGGAGCATCGCCCCAACGAGGTGGTGGCTTATTCGGCGCTGGTGAGCCATTCGATGCTCGGCTACATGCTGGTCAAGACCGATCCGAAGGGACGACGCTACCGCGACATCGCCAATGAGGATTTGCTGTTCCCGCTGGGGCTGAAGGACACTTCGGTCGGGCGCCGGCGCGACCTCAAGGAGCGGCACCTGGTGCCCGAGTTCCGCGGCAACTCGCCGACCCAGCATCTGGGACACAGCAATTTCGGGCCGAACGGGGCATTCGAGGAAGAGGACGCGGAGATGCCCTGGGTCGGCATCGTCTCGACCGCGCTGGACATGTACCGCTTCGCCGAAATGTTCCGGGGCGGTGGCACAGGCAATGGCGTGCGCATCCTGTCGCCGCGAATGGTGGAGCTGGCGCGGCGCAACTGGACCGGCGAGAAGCCCAATGAGGTGTTCAAGAAGCTCTGCATCGACCGCGGCTGGCCGGTGATCCCGGCCTATATCGGACTGGGCTTTCCGCTGCGCGGCGAGACGGTGGGAGTCAATCTCTACGGCTCGCTGACCTCGCCCGAGACGATGGGCGGCTATGGCGCGGGCACCACGATCTGGTGGACCGATCCGGAGCGCGACCTGACCTTCGTCGGGTTGATGACCGGGGTGATGAACGCCGACGCCAATTACCTGCGTTGGCGGCGGCTGTCGGACGTCGCCGTCTCGGCGGCGACCTAGAAGCCGCACCATGGCCCAGGGGCAGAGCGCACACGCCTTCGACTATGTGATCGCGGGCGCCGGCACGGCCGGCTGCGTGCTGGCCAATCGATTGTCGGAAGATCCCAACAATCGCGTCTGTCTGGTCGAGGCGGGCGGCAGGGATTCCCACCCCTTCATCCATGTGCCGGCGCTGGTCGGTGCGGCGCTGACGCTCAAGCAATTGAGCTGGGGTCTGGAGACGGTGCCGCAGGCGCATCTCAACGGCCGGCGCATTCCGGTGCCGCGCGGCCGGGTACTGGGCGGGTCGAGCTCGGTCAACGGCATGGTGTATTTCCGGGGGCACGCGAAGGACTATGACGACTGGGCCGCCGCCGGAAACACCGGCTGGTCCTTCGCCGAGGTGCTGCCCTATTTCCTGCGCTCGGAGAACAATGCGCAATATCCGAGCTCGCCCTTCCACGGCCATGACGGCCCGATGCATGTCGGCGACATCCGGGGTCCCAATCCGCTCAACGCGGTGTTCGCGCAGGCGATGCAGTCCCTGCAGTTTCGGCATTGCGACGACTTCAACGGTCCGAACCCCGAAGGCTATGGCCTGCGCCAGGGGGCGATAAGGAACGGGCGCCGCGAGTCCGGCGTCACCGCATTCCTGAAGCCGGCGATGAACCGCCCCAACCTGACGGTGATGACCGGCGCGCCGATCGCGCGCGTGATCGTTGAGGACAAACGCGCCACCGGCGTGGAGGTCCTGATCAACGGCGGCACGACGCGCATCGACGCGCGGCGCGAGGTGATCCTGAGCGGCGGCGCGGTGGGCTCGCCGCAGATGCTGCTGCTGTCGGGCATTGGCGACGGCGCCGAACTCCAGAAGCTCGGCATCGCCGTGCAGTACCACCTGCCCGCGGTCGGCGCGAACTATCACGATCACATCGCCGCCAATATCCAGATGTGGACCGACAATCCGCAGTCCTACGGCATCTCGGCAAAGGCGTTCCCACGCGGGGTGTGGAACGTGCTGCAATATCTCCTGGCGCGGCAAGGCCCCTTCGCCAGCAATGTGTTCGAGTCCCACGCCGTGCTGCGGTCCACCGCCGACCTCGACCGCCCCGACCTCCAGGTCGTGTTCCAGCCGGCGCGGCGCAACCAGAACCTCTTCCCCCTGCCGCTCGGTCACGGTTTTGCGATAAGCATCGTACTGCTGCATCCCAAGAGCCGCGGCCGGCTCACCCTCGCGAGCCCCGATCCGCGCGCCCTGTCCCTGATCGATCCCCAATTGCTGAGCGCGCCGGAGGACGTCGCGCCGCTGCTGCGCGGGCTTAAGCTCGCGCGCCGCATCTTCGCCGCGCCGGCCTTCGCGCCCTATCGGGCCACCGAATTCCTGCCCGGTGCCGCGGTCGAGAACGACGATCAGTGGACGGATTATATCCGCGCCACCGCCGCCACGGTGCATCATCCGGCCGGTTCCTGCCGCATGGGCACGGGCGACGACGCCGTCGTGACGCCGGAGCTGAAGGTCCGAGGCATCGCGGCCCTGCGCGTCGCCGACGCCGCGATCTTCCCCAAGCTGATCGGCGGCAACACCAACGCCCCCGTCGTGATGGTCGCGGAGAAGGCGGCCGACATGATCCTGGGCAAGGCGCCGCCGGCGCCGCTCGCCTTGTCGCAACACTAACGCCTATCGGAGGCATCGATGGCCGCAGAACATATCCGCAAATGGCAGGTCGGCGATGTCGAGATCGCCCGCATCGTCGAGGTCAACGACCATACCGACCCCTTCAGCATGCTGTCCAAGGACCTCACCGCCGAGGACGCCCTGCGCCACGACTGGCTGCAGCCCAACTTCATCACGCCCGACGGGCGGATGAAGATATCCTTCCAATGCTTCGTCCTGCGCTCGGGCAAGGACCATGTGATGATCGACACGTGCATCGGCAATGGCCGCCACCGCGAGTTCGACGTCTTCACCAATATGCGCACGACTTTTCTGGAAGACCTCGCGGCCGCCGGCTTTCCCCGCGAGAGCATCACCAAGGTCCTCTGCACCCACCTGCATTTCGACCATGTCGGCTGGAACACCATGCTGGTCGACGGCAAATGGGTGCCGACCTTCCCCACCGCGCGCTATTATTTCGGGCGCGCGGAATACGACCACTGGAAGGAGCTGGAACGCACCGGCAACTATCACGACCTCACCCATATGGGCGATTCGATCAATCCGGTGTTCGACGCAGGCCTGGTCGAGCTTGTCGGTCCGACCGCTCAGATCACCGACGAGGTCAGCATCTTCCCGACGCCGGGCCACACCCCCGGCCATGTCAGCGTCGCGATCCGCTCCAGGGGCGAGGAGGCCGTCATCACCGGCGACATGATGCACCATCCCATCCAGCTCGCCGAATGGGCGCGGCCCGTGAACTTCGACATGGACAAGGACGCCGGCATCGCATCGCGCCGCGCCTTCATCGACCGGGTGGCTGACAAGAATATCCTCGTCATCGGCACGCATTTCACCCATCCGTCCTCGGGCTATGTCGTCCGCGACACCACCAACTGGAAGCTGAAGGCGCAGTGATGGACTGGGACCTCAAAGACCAAGCGATCCTGATCACCGGTGCCGGCCGCGGCCTCGGCCGCGCCACGGCGGAGCTTTTGGCGCGCTGCGGCGCGCGCGTCGGCGCCTGCGATATCGACCCCGTCGGTTGCGCGGAGACGGTCGAGGCGATCCGGGAAAGCGGCGGCCGCGCCGCGGACTTCGCCTTCGACGTCGCGGACCGCCATGCCTTCCATGCCGCCGCGGCCCAATTCGCGCAGCACACCGGCCGCATCGACGCCGTGGTCAACAACGCCATGCTGCTGCGCTACGAGCCGATCGAGGATGTGCGCGAGGACGTCGTCGACCGCATGCTGGGCGTCGGCATCAAGGGATCGCTCTGGGGGGTACAGGCCCTGCTCGCCCATATGGACGCTGAGAGAGGCGGCGCCATCGTGAACATGGCCTCGCCCGTCGCCGAGAAGGGCTTTCCCAACACGGCGGTCTACTCCCTCGTCAAAGGCGCCCTCGTCACCCTCACCAAGACCCTGTCGGCGGAGCTGGGCCCCAGGAAGGTGCGCGTCAACGCGGTGGCGCCCGGCTCGGTGCCGACCCCGGGCGCGCTCGGCCTCAATACGCAAGAGGAGTACGCCCGCCGCACACGAACGATCCCGCTGCGAAGGCTGGGCAGCGCCGAGGACAATGCCCAGGCCGTCGCCTTCCTGCTCTCGCCCGCCGCCTCTTTCGTCAATGGCGAGATCCTGCATGTCGACGGCGGTATCGCCGCCGCCGGCTAGCCAATCGGAGCGAACGCATATGGACGACTTCAAGGACAAGACCGCCTTCATCACCGGCGGCGCGGCCGGCATCGGCCTCGCCATCGCCCAGGAGCTCCTGGCCGCCGGTGCGCGCGTCGTGATCGCCGACATCCGCCAGGACGCGCTCGACAAGGCGGTCAAGGCCCTGGCCGGCGGCGACCGCGTCCGCGCCCTCCGCCTCGACGTCACCGACCGCGACGCCTTCGCCCGCGCCGCCGCCGACGCCGGCACGGTCCATATCCTCGTCAGCAATGCCGGCATCTTCCTCGGCGGGCCGACGCAGGACGCCACCTATGACGATTGGGATTTCTGCCTGGGCGTGAACCTGGGCGGCACCGTCAATTGCGTCCGCACCTTCGTGCCGCGCATGATCGCGCAGAAGGAAGGCGGCCATATCCTGCTCACCTCCTCCATCAACGGACTGTTCGCCAGCGGCGGCGTCGGGCCCTATACCGCCTCCAAATTCGCCACCACCGCCATCGGCGAGTGCCTGCGCATGAACCTCGCCCCCCACGGCATCGGCGTCTCGATCCTCTGCCCCGGCGCCGTCCGCTCCGACCTCTTCAACAGCACCCCCGCCGTCCGGCCCAAGGACTTGAGCGATACCGGTGCCCATCTGGTCAAGATCGACGACACCGATCCGGTCTCCAAGGAGATATTCGCCGACGCCATGTCCATCGAAGAGGTCGGCGCCAAGGTGATGCGCGGCATCAGGCGCAACGATCTCTACATCATCACCCACACCGAGATCCGCGCCACCATCGAGGCGCGGATGAAGGCCCTGCTCGCCGCCCTGCCCGACGAGCCGGTGCCGGCCGGCCGCGCCAAGTCCTCCCATGTCCTCTACGACGTGCCAATCTACGCCGAACAGAGCGCTAAGCCGGCGCCGCGATAGCAAAGGAACCGCCATGACCGAGAGCAAGAATGAACAGCTGGTCCGCCGCTTCTTCGAGGACGTCCTGAACACCGGCGATCTGGAAAAAATCCGCCCGTGCTTTCACCCCGACGCAACCTGGACCCCGATGGCCAAGCCGGGTATCCCCGGCGCCGGCGTTCATCGCGGCCGCACCGGCATCGTCGACGAATTCCTCGCCCCTGTGCGCGGCCTGTTCGTCGACGGCGATCCCAAGAACTCGGTCGAGAACCTGTTCGGCAAAGGCGATTTCGTGGCGGTCGAGACCCACGGCACCGGCACCTTCCGCAACGGACGCACCTACGACAACCGCTATGCCTGGATCGTCGAGATCAGGGACAACATGATCTTCGCCATCCGCGAGTACATGGACACGGCGTATATCGCGTCGATCACGAGCTGAGGGAACGATGGCCAAGGATTACGACGTCATAGCGATCGGCTCGGGCCATAACGGCCTCGTCGCCGCCGCCTATATGGCCCAGGCCGGCAAAAAGGTCCTGGTCCTGGAGCGCAACGCCTGGCACGGCGGCGGCGTCGTCACCCGCGAGCTCACCGTGCCCGGCTTCCGGCACGACCAGCATTCGATGGCCCACATCTTCATCCAGGGCAATCCGCTGCTGAAGAACGACGATCTCGGCCTCAAATCCAAGTTCGGGTTGCGCTACGTCTTCCCCGACATGCCGATGGTCAGCGTGTTCGAGGACGGCACCACGCTCGGCATGTACCGCGACCGCGAGCGCACCGTCGCCGACATCGCCAAGTTCTCCAAGAAGGACGCCGAAGCGTTCCGAGGCTTCGCCGATATGGCCAAGACGTTCCTGCCGATGATCCAGTCGCAGCTCTATTCCCCGCCGGTGCCGCTCGGCGCCTCCTATGCCATGATGGACCAGAGCCGCGAGGGCCGCGAGATGTGGCGCATCATGCAGCTCTCCTGCCACGACCTGCTCACCGGCCTGTTCGAGAACGAGAAGGTCATCATGCATTTCGGGAGGATCGCCGGCGAGAACCTCGTCTCGCCCGACGAGAAGGCCACCGGCATGGGACCCTTCGTCTTCGTCGGTTTCCTCGAAGCCTATGGCATCGGCGTGCCCCTCGGCGGCTCCGGCAAGCTCACCGAGGCCCTCATCGCCTCCATCCAATCCAATGGCGGCGAAGTCCTCGCCAATGTCGACGTCGCCACGGTGACGACCAAGAACGGCCGCGCCAACGGCATCGCAACGCGCGACGGCCGCGAGTACAGGGCCAAGGACGGCGTCATCGGCGCCATCCATCCCCACCTGTTGGGCAAGATGGTCTCGGGTCTCGATCCCACGGTGATTCATGACGCCGAGGCCACCCAGATCTCCGAGATGGGCTGCATCACCGTCCATGCCGCCCTCAACGAGCCGCTGAAGTTCCGCGCCGGCGACCACGTCAAGGCGGTGATGATCGAGCTGCTGCCCAATTCCTACAACGCCCTGCGCAAGAGCTTCGACAATCTACGCTATGGCGGCTTCACCGATCCGCCGCTGATCGGCCTCGGCTCGATCTCGATGCACGATCCGTCGCGCGCTCCCGCCGGCAAGGCGACCATGCATGTCTGGGACTATGTCCCCTACAAGCGCGCCGACGGCCTGGATTGGGACCGCGCGAAGAAGGCCTATGCCGAGCGCATGCTGGCGCATATGGGCAATTACATCTCGAATGTCGGGCCGGAGAACATCATCGCCTATCTATGCGACAGCCCGCTCGACATGGAGCGCACTTCCGCCAGCTTCCAGCATGGCGATCTGCACGGCGTCGCCTCCACCACCTACCAGTCCGGCGCGCATCGACCGACGCCCGATCTGGGCATGAACGTGGTGCCGGGCTGCGAGCGGCTCTATCTCGTCGGACCCTTCCAGCATCCCGGCGGCGGCGTTTTCGGCGCCGGACGTGCTGCCGCCATGCGGATGTGCGAGGACCTGAAGATCGATTTCGACAAGATCGGCATGCGGAAATGAAGCTCACCGCTGCCGACAGATCCGAGCTCATGAACGTCAGCGCCATCGAGCGCGACGGCGATCTTCTCGTCATCAAGGGCAAGATCTTCGGCGCCATGCCGATGACCGCCAAGCTCTCCCCCGCCGAGTTCCGCAAAGGTCTCGGACTGCTGGACTTCAAGCTGGTCCTCTTCCTGCTGACCTTCCCGTTCCGGAGATAGCGCCATGGCCCTCCCCTCCACCGATATCGACCTCTTCAGCGCCGAGTCCGTCCGCAATGCCCGCGCCGTCGACGACGCCATCCGCGAGATGGCTCCCGTGGTCTATCTCGAACGCGAAAACATCGCGATGCTCGGCCGCCACGAGCATGTCGCCAAGGGCTTGGTCGACTGGAAGGCGTTCTCCAGCACCTCGCGCCCCTGGCACGATCCCAACTCGGTCCGCCCGGAGATCCTCCTCACCGACGATCCGCCCCGTCACACCCGGGTGCGCGCCGTGATCGGCCGGGCGCTGTCGCCCAAGGCGATGAAGCAGATGGAAGACGCCTTCAGCCGCGAGGCCGAGATCCTGGTCGACGACCTCATGACCCGCGCCGGCCAGACCGTCGACGCCGTCGCCGATATCACCGCCCGCTATGTCCACAAGGTCCTGCCCGATCTCATGGGCCTGCCACAGGAAGGCCGCGAGGCCATGACGCCTTTCGGCAACGCGGTGTGGGCCACGATGGGGCCCGCCAACGAACTCTTCGATGCCGCCATGGCACAGGCCGGCGACAGCTTCGCATGGGTCGATAAAGCCTGCAGCCGCGAGAGCATAAGACCCGACAGCCTGGGCGGCGAGATGTACGCCGCCGCCGACCGCGGCGAGATCAGCGAGCAGGACGCCAAGCTCCTGACCCTCACCATCCTCTCCGCCGGCGCCGACACCACCGTCATCACCATGGCCAATGCGCTCAACGCCTTCGCGCAATTCCCCGAGCAGTACCAGGCCCTGCGCGCCGATCCCTCCCTCCTGCGCAACGCCTTCGACGAGGCCCTGCGCTGGGATTCCCCGTCGCGCATGGCCGGACGCATCGCCAAGACCGATGTGCAGATCGACGATTACGTCATCCCCGAAGGCACACGCTGCGGCCTGATGTTCTCCGCCGCCAACCGCGATCCGCGCAAGTGGGACAACCCCGAACGCTACGACATCCGACGCGACCTGCGCGGACAAGTGGGATGGGGCCAGGGAATCCATATGTGCGTCGGAAAGGCCCTCGCCCAGGCTGAAGCCGACGCGCTCCTTGGCGCGATCGTCAGACGCGTGGGGCGGATCGAACCGGCCGGCGAGCCCGAGCCCTGGATGACCACCATCGGACACGGACCCATAAAGGTCCCGATCCGCATCGTCGAAGCGTGAAGCGATGTCGGACTGCTACGATATCTACGCCATCCACTACGGCCATCACGACCGCAAGGCCCATGAGAACTTCCTCGGCGGCGATCCTCACGAGGACGGCGACATGCCGCTGGACTATTACGTCTGGGCCATCGTCGGCGAGGATCGGACTTTCGTGCTCGACACGGGCTTCGCCCCCGATATGGCGAAGAAGCGCGGCCGCCAGATCACGCGCCCCGTGGCCGACGGATTGAAGGCGATCGGCGTCGATCCCGCCGCGGTCGGCGACGTGATCCTGTCGCACATGCATTACGACCACGCCGGCAACCTGCCGCTCTTCCCCAAGGCGCGCTTCCACATCCAGGACGCGGAGATGGCTTACGTCACCGGCCGGTCGATGTGCCACGCCGCGCTGCGCGGCGCCTTCGAAGCCGAGCACGCCGCGCAGATGGTGCATAACGTCTTCGACGGCCGGGTGCGGTTCCATGACGGTGCGTCCGAGCTGGCGCCGGGGATCACCCTGCACAAGGTCGGCGGCCACACCAAAGGCCTGCAGGTGACGCGCGTGAAGACGCGGCGCGGCTTCGTCGTACTGGCGTCGGATGCCGCGCATCTTTACGCCAATATGGAGCGCGCCCACCCCTTCCCGATCGTGGTCGACGTCGACGACTATCTCGAGGCATTCTCGACCATCCGAAAGCTCGCGAGCTCGCAGGCGCATATCGTGCCGGGCCACGATCCCCTGGTGCTCGCGCGCTATCCGCTGGCCAGGGACGGTCTCGCCGGCGTGGTGCGTCTCGATGCCGAACCGAAGGGCTGAAGATATGAGCGAAACCATAGGATTCATCGGACTGGGGCGGATGGGCTCGCGCATGTGCGGGCGGCTGGTCGATGCCGGGCATAAGGTGACGGTCTACGATGTCAGCGAAGAGGCCGTCGCGTCGCTCGTTCGGCGCGGTGCGACGTCCGCGCCCACGCCGGCCGCTGTCGCCGATGCGGCGGAGTTCGTGTTCGCCAGCCTGCCCTCCCCCGCCATCGTCCAGGACGTCGCATCGAGCGTCGCCAGGGGCAAGACGATCAAGACCTTCGTCGATCTTTCGACCACCGGCCCGCGCGTCACGGCCGCCGTCGCGGCGGCGCTCGCGGCCAAGGATATCGTCATGCTCGACGCGCCGGTCTCCGGCGGCATCAAGGGCGCCGAGCAGGGCACTCTCGCCGTGATGGTGTCGGGCCCCCGCGCGACCTATGACGGGATCGAAAGCATCCTCCGGAATTTGGGCAAGCTGTTCTTCATGGGCGAGACGCCCGGCCTTGGACAGACTATGAAGCTCGCCAACAATCTGATGGGCGCCTGCGCCATCGCCATCACGGCGGAAGGCATGGCGATGGGCATCAAGGCCGGCCTCGATCCCAAATTGATGATCGACGTGCTGAACGTCTCCAGCGGACGCAGCAGCGCGACGCAGGACAAATGGCCGAAGTCCGTCCTGCCGCGGACCTTCGACTTCGGCTTCGCCACCGGCCTGTCGTTCAAGGATGTGCGGCTCTGCGTCGAGGAGGCCGAAGCCATGGGCGTGCCCATGGTCGTCGGCAGCGCGGTGCGCCAGATGCTCTCCATCGCCAACAATGTCTACGGACCCGACAGCGACTTCACCGAGATGGCGCGGCTGGTCGAAAGCTGGGCCGGGCTCGATTCCAGCAAAACCACAAAAGGAAATCCGACATGATCAAGGAACTGTTCGACAAGGGCCTCAAAATCCGCAAGGAGGTCCTCGGCGCCGAATATGTCGAGAAGTCGCTGGCCAACGCCGACGCCTTCTCCATGCCGATGCAGGAGATGGCCACCGAATCGTGCTGGGGCTATATCTGGGGCCGCGAGGGTCTGCCCCGCCGCGACCGCAGCGTCGTCAACCTCGCCATGATCAGCGTCCTCAACCGCCCGCACGAACTGAAGATCCACGTCAAGGCCGCGCTGCGCAACGGCCTCACCAAGACCGAGATCGCGGAAATCTTCCTTCAGGTCGCCTGTTATGCCGGTATCCCAGCCGGCGTCGACTCCTTTCGCATCGCGAAGGAAGCCATCGCCGAATATGAGGCCGAAGCCAGACCGTAAGCCGGACTCAGACCGCGGGCCAGCCGCCGATCCCAGCCAGCAGCGCCTGCGCCGCCGTCTCCATCTCGGCGAGGTCGCGCCGCCAGGGCGGCGTGTTGTGCGATCCGGGAAAGACGACATATTGCATGCGTCCCGTCGGCGCGCCGGCGCCGTTGCGCGGATTGGGATTGGTGCCGCCCAGCCGCGTCGCGAGCGCGATCGACATCTCGCCCAAAGGGTCGTCGGTCGGACCGCCATCGGCGACCAGCGCCGCCGTTTCGTGACCGGGACGGTCGAGGTTGCGCGCCATGACGAGATCGCCCCAATGGCCCGTGCCGGTGATCCGGTAGAACGCGCCAGGAAACACGACATAGGGAATGGTTTCCGAATCCACATAGCGCCGGGGATCGATCTCCTTCAGCGTCGAATCCTGCAACGAGGTCTTGCTCACGAAGTAGCCAGCGGTCGGACCTCCGGGCTGGACAAAGGGCCTGCTCGCATCGTTCGGATCGACGACCAGCACCGAGCGCCACCCCTTGTCCGGATAGCCGGCATTGGCCAGCGCGTCGAGGCCGGTGTCGTTCGGGTGGTAGGCCCGCGCCGAACCGTCCGCATCGATCGCGACGCGGCTGGTGACATAACTATAAGCCGTTCCCACCCGCACGATCGGCGTGCCTTGATAGGTCATCCACGGCGCCGGTCCCGCCGGCGCGGCGTCGTCGCTCGCCCCGAGTTCGCGCCACACGGCCTCCTTCCCGCTCGTCTGGAACAGTTCCTTGAAATGCGCGGTCGGGCTTGCGGGGCAACGCCCCCATTGCATGTGCGGCGTGTCGGGCTTCGTCCAGTCGCCGCCCCACGAGCAGTCATGCGTCTTGAACACCTGCGCCACCTGGCGGAACCAGTCCTCGTTCTGCGCGGCGTGTGCCGCGCCCTGACCGAAGGGCCAATAAGCCTTGGTCTGATGGATCACGTCCACCGCCAGTCCGTAGCCGTGCCAGCTCGTAAGGCTGGTGGGCGCATTCGTCACGATGTCGCCCGGCCGGCTGCGGCCCTGCTCATAGAGATAGGACTGGCGGGCCTGGCTTCGGAAACCCTCATTGATCTTCACGGGCAGGCCTTTGGTCGCGCAGTCCGCGATGGCGGCCGTGACGACGGCCGCGAATTTCGGGGCGAGCAAGGAAAGATCGCGGTTGGGCGTATCGAGTTCGCTCATAGTGCATCCCTCTCGGAAAATGTCGGTACCATCTTCCGCGACGCCGAGGGGATCCGGTTCAGACGCCGCCCCAACGCGGACGAACGAGACGCAATGTACACGATGAATGATCGCCCATATTGGGCGCAAATATTGCCCGATTCAAGTATAGCGTGCGCGAAATCGCTGCCGCCGCAAAGTACAAATCTCCTCAGGCAAAGAACCGTGCGGGACAGAAGGCCATGAGACGCGGGGCGAACCTTTGGGACCGACGCGACGTCCTCGCGGCCGGGGGGGCCATCGCCGGCCTGGCGGTGGTCGCCGCCGAAGCGGGACCCGTCCCGTCTTCCGGTATCGCCGTCGCCGACAGGCGCTTCGCGGCAAGCCGCGCCTTCGCCGCCACGGCGGCGCGCGGCGGGCGATACGTCGCGTGGATCGAGGGCGACGTCACGAACGCGTACAACGAACTCGATCTCCTGTGGCGCCGCGAGAAGATCGCCGTTTCCGGTTTGACGGCGTATGGCGCGTTCTTCTGCCTCGAAAGGCTGGCGATGGATCGCGGCCTGCGCGTGGCGTTCAAGCGAGAGCATCCCGGCGCGTCCCTGCTGATCTCCTGGGCGATCGCGCCCAGGCCGGGACGCCGGGGAGTCGCCGCATGAGAACGCCGCCCGGCATGAGCGCCGCGGATTTCGCCGCCGCCATCGCCGCGTTCCAGGCGGTCGTGGGCCGGGACTGGGTGTTCGCCTCCGACGAGGACCTCGAACCCTATCGTGACGCCTATTCGATCCTCTGGAGCGAACCCGACGAGCGGATCGCGTCCGCCGCCGTCGCGCCGTTCACGGCGGAAGAGGTCCAGGCTGTGATGCGCATCGCCAACGAGAAGCGCATTCCGATCTATCCGATCTCGACCGGCAAGAATCTCGGCTATGGCGGCGCGGCGCCGGTGCTGTCGGGCAGCGTGGTGCTCGACCTCAAGCGGATGAACCGCATCCTGGAGATCGACGAGCGCAACGCCTATGCGCTGGTCGAACCGGGCGTGACCTATTTCGACCTCTACCGCGCCATCCAGGACAGGGGGCTCAACCTCTGGATCGATTGTCCCGATCCGGGCTGGGGCAGCGTGATCGGCAATGCGCTCGACTATGGCGGCGGCTATACGCATTCCTCGTATCGCAACCACTTCGATTCCCATTGCGGCATGGAGGTGGTGCTGGCCGACGGCGAGGTGCTGCGAACCGGCATGGGCGCGCTGCCCGGCGCCAGGACCTGGCAGCAGAATAAATACGGCTATGGGCCGTTCCTGGACGGGCTGTTCAAGCAGTCCAGCCTCGGCGTCGTCACCAAGATGGGGATCTGGCTCTATCCCGCGCCGGAGGCGTATATCGCCGGCGTAATCGGCGTGCCGAAAAAGGCCGACATCAACGCGCTGGTCGACGTCATCAACTATCTCGAGAACACCGTGACCATGCAGGGCATGCCGGTGTTCGCGAGTCCCTTCCTGCCGCTCGGCTTCGCCATGCCGCGGCCGCCCGGCATGCCGTCCAGCGACGCGAGCGTGGCTGAGCAGGAAGCCTATGCCGCACGCACCAACACGCCGTTCTGGACCGTAACGGTGTCCTATTACGGCCCGGCCGAAGTCGTGAAGGCCCAGTGGGAGTACACCAAGAAGAAGGCGTCCGCGATCGCGGGCGCCAGCTTCACCGGCGGCGATGTGATCGCCATGCCGCCCAAGGCCGAAGACCTGACGGGGATGCTGAGCAAGTCGCCCTTCGGCATTCCGGCGCTGGCGATCTTCTCCATCGGAGCGCGCGGCGAGCATTCCGATCCGACGGAAGGCCATATCACCTGCTCGCCGATCATCCCGCGCACCGGCGAAGGCATCACCGAGGCCTATGAGCTGATCCAGAAGACGGCGCAGCGCCTGGAACTGCCGGTCACGGTGCTGACGCCGCCGATCGGCTGTTGGGCGCGAACCTTCGTGATCCTGGTAATGATGGCCGTCAGCCACGATCCGGAGAAGAACAAGCGCACCCGCGCCGGCTTCCGCGAGATGATCAAGATTCTCGCCGCGCACGGCTATGGCGAATACCGCACGGCGCCGGCGTTCCAGGACGACGTGATGGCGACCTACAGCTTCAACAACCACGCGCTGCTGCGCTTCCACGAGGCGGTGAAGGACGCAATCGATCGCAACGGCATCCTGTCCGCCGGCCGCTATGGCGTGTGGCCGAAGCATCTGCGGGAGAAGAAGTCGTGAGGCGCGCGACGCTGACTGTGCTGCTCGCGGCACTGGCGGGCGTGCCCGCTTTGGCCGCTCACTTGGCGCCTACGCCGCAGCGTGCCGTGCCCGGTGCTGGCTGGGCGCACATTGCCGTTCCGGGCACCCGCGGCGAACAGGTCTTCCGCCGCTATTGCTGGGAGTGCCATGGCGACGGGCCGGACACGCCGGGGACGCTGGCGCTGCGGGCGAAGTATCACGGTGAGCCGCCCGCAAGGCTCGACCAGCGCACCGACCTGACGGCGGATTTCGTGATTGCGACCGTGCGCCATGGGATCAGCGTCATGCCGTCGATGCGCAAGACGGAAATCAGCGATGCGGAACTGAACGCCATCGCCGCCTATCTGGCGCGCAAGAGATAACGGGAGGAGCGGATGGCCGAGCGGAGCGATGTGGTCGTGGTGGGCGCCGGGCCGGTGGGGTTCCTCACCGCGCTCGGCCTGGCGCGCAAAGGCATCCGCGTCACGCTGCTGGAGGCGGAAGCCGGCATCAACAATTCGCCCCGCGCGGCGATCTATTTTCCGACGACTCTGGAGCTCATCGACCGCCTCGGCCTACTCGAGGATGCCGAAGCCATCGGGCTCCCCAGCACGGGGTTCTCGATGCGCTTTCTCGACAGCGGCGAGATCATCCGCTCCGATCTGCGCAACACGCTGCCGCCCGGCAGCAAATATGACCACAATCTGCATTTCGGCCAGCACATCCTGGCCAAGCTGGTATCGGACCATCTCGCGCGCCTGCGCAACGCGCGGGTCTTGTGGAGCCACAAGGTCGTCGGCCTGTCGCAGGATGCGGGCGGCGTGACGCTGAACGTCGCGACGCCGGACGGTCCACGCACGCTGCACGCCGATTGGGTGGTGGGCACCGACGGCGCGCGCAGTTCGGTGCGCACCCTGCTTGGCCTGCCGTTCGAGGGACACACCTGGCCCGACCGCTTCGTCGCCACCAATGTCGAATATGACTTCGAGAAATACGGCTTCGAGCTCGCCAACATGATCGCCGATCCGGTGAACTGGGCGGTGGTGGCGCGACTGGGGCGCGAGAATCTCTGGCGCGTCACCTACGGCGAGGACGCCGAGCTTGCGGAGGGCGAAGTCTTCGCCCGCATCCCAGAGCACTACGCCGCCATCTTCCCCGGCAAGGAGCCCTATCGCATCGTCGCCTGGTCGCCCTATCGCGTGCAGGAACGTTGCGCGCCGAGCTTCCGCGTCGGGCGCGCGCTGCTGGCCGGCGACGCGGCGCATGCCTGCAACCCGTGCGGCGGCCTCGGCCTTACCACCGGCATCATCGACGCCGACAGCCTCAGCGCCGTTCTGTCCGCGGTCATCGAGGGGCGGGCCGGCGAAGATGTGCTTGATTTCTATGCCAGGGAGCGCAAGCGCGTCTTCCACGAGGTGACCTCGCCGCTCGCCACCAATTTCAAGCGCACGCTGTCGGAGAAAGACCCGGTGAAGCGCGAAGCGGACCGGGCGGGGTTCCGCGCCAATGCCGAGAAGGTCGACAATTCGGTGACCTCGACCTCCTTGAGCAAACTGATCTTCGGCAGTCCCATGCCGGTATGAGGCGAAAACCATGACGGGCTACAGCACCGAGGGATTCACCCGCGACGAATATGTGGTCGACGGCGTGCGCAGCGTGGCCCACAGCGCGGGTAAGGGACCGACCGTGGTCTTCTTCCATGGCGGCGGCACGTTCCATGGCTTCGAATGGGCGCGCGACTGGCTGGACCGTTTCCATGTGATCCTGCCCTATCACCCCGGTTTCGGCGAAAGCGCCGACGATCCGGACATCGGGTCCTCGGCCGATTATGTGATGCACTATACCGCGCTGTTCGCCGCGCTCGGCCTCACACGGTTCGGGCTGTCGGGAGCATCGCTCGGTGGCAGGCTCGCAACCGAGTTCGCGCTGACCCATCGCGCCATGGTGAACCGGTTGGTGCTGGCGGCGCCGGCGGGCCTCTTGGCGCCGGAATGTCCACCGCCGGATTGGGCCGCGATCCGGCCTGAGGACGTGCCCAAGCTCCTGGTCGCCGATCCGGCCGTCATCGCGCGCTGGTGGCCGCAAGATGCGGACGCCGCGTTCATGGCCGAGCGCGCCCGCGAACGCGTCTCGACCGGGCGGGTGCTGGCCGACATGGAAGCGGCCGACCGCAAGATGCGCCGCCGTTTGCCCCGCCTCGGCGTGCCGACGCTGATCCTCTGGGGCGGCAAGGATCACATCCTGTTGCCCGGCCTGGCGCGGCATTGGGGGCAAGCCATTCCCGGATCGACCGTGACGATGATCGATGAAGCCGGCCACCTGCTGCTCGACGAATCGCCGCGGGCGCGCAAGATCGCGGCCGACTTCCTCGCGGCCGCCTGAGCGGCGGCACCGCGGCGCGTCATCCGAGATGGATGTCCGACTGCTGCGTCTCGTCCGCGCCGTCGTCGGCTTTCAGCCGGCTGAAGACGACTGTCGACAGGATGGTGAAGGCGCCGAGCACGAGGAAGGCCTCGTGCAGGCCACGGATCAGGTCGGCGGGATTCGCGCGCAGGCTTTGCGGAATGAAGAACACCGTCGTCAGGCCGGCCACCGCGACGCCGAAGCTGAGCGATAATTGCTGCATCGTGCTGGCGATGGAACTGGCATTGCTCGCCGCGCGCGGCCCCACATCGGCATACACCAGCGTATTCATGCTCGTATACTGTGTGGATGTCAGCGCTCCGTACAGGAAGGCCTGCACCACGATCAGCCAGATCGGCGTTCCGGGCACGATGGTCGCGAACAGCATCAGGAGGACGCCGAGCGCGACGGTATTCGACACCAGCACGCCGCGATAGCCGATCCGCTTCAGGACCGCCGGCATGAAGACCTTCGTGCTCATCGCCGCCATCGCCTGCGGCATGATGAGAAGGCCGGACTGGATCGGCGTGAGCCCGAGCCCGACCTGATAGAGCAACGGCAAGAGGAACGGCACGCCACCGATGCCCAGGCGGGTCACGAAGCTGCCGCTAACCGCCGCGGCGAAGGTCCGGATGCGGAAGAGCCCCAGATCCAGCAGCGGATAGCGCGCCCGCTGCGCATGCAGCCCATAGCCGAAGATCAAAGCGAACGAGATCGCCAGCAGGCCGAGAATCTCGCCCATGGTCAGCGTGTGCTCGCCGAATATCTCGAGCACATAGGAGAGGAGCGCGATGCCGGAGCCGAACAGGATGAGACCGAGGAGGTCGAGCGGCTTGGTGTCCGGCTCGCGATAGTCCGGCAGGTGCAGATAGACCAGCACGAGACCGATAATGCCGACCGGGATGTTGAGGAAGAAGATCGCCCGCCAGTGGAAATAGTCGACCACGAGGCCGCCGGCGAGCGGGCCGAGCATCGGGCCGATCAGACCCGGAATGGCGACGAAGCTCATCGCACGCACAAGCTGGGATTTCGGGAAGGTCCGCACCAGGGTGAGTCGTCCGACCGGCACCATCATCGCGCCGCCGCAGCCCTGCAGGATGCGGCACGCAACGAGCACATGAATGTCGCTCGACAGCCCGCACAAGAACGAGCCTAGCGTGAAAACGGCAATGGCCGAGGCGAAGACGCGCCGGGTGCCGAACTTGTCGGCCATCCAGCCGCTGATCGGGATGAAGACGGCGAGGCTCAGCGTATAGCTCGCCAGCACGGATTTCATGCTGAGCGGCGAAACGGCCAACGCCTTGGAAATCACCGGCACGGCGGTGTTGAGGATGGTGGTGTCGAGCGATTCCATGAAAAACGCGACCGCGACCAGCCACGGCAACAGCCGTTTGACGGCCTCGGAGGACTGTCCGGAAGATGCGCTGGCCGCGGGCAGTGGAAAACTCGCTTTTCGTCAAGGCGATACACGCACTTAACGCATCACCCCCCGCCGTGCCAGCGCGTCCCTTTGGTCGCGGGAAACCCTCCGATCGCGAATCGGCCTCGACCGGGTGGCGGAAATCCTACCCTGTCAGGCATCACGATTTTGCAAGTGCGAAGGGCGATTTTTCTGGCGCCGCGGACTGATCCGTAGCAACATACGCGGAACGGATCGTAGAATCCGACACTGGGAGACAACCATGGCATTGGTTCATCACCCGCATCCCCATAGAACGCACGACTTGGCGGTTGTCGGGTTGGTTCTGGTCGTGTTCGGGATCATCGCGGCGGCAATCCCCTGCCTGAAGATGGCGATCGACCAGCTGTTCGCGCTTTTCTCGTAAGGTTGCCTTCGGGCGCTCGACGAGAGCTTCATCGCGACATATTATGTCGGGCACACGCAATGGTGCGTGTGGCAGCATGAACGTCGTGCCTATAAGGGCATTCTCCGCCTAGATTATTGCAGTTGCGAAGGCTAGGGATTGGTTGCCAGCCCCGCCCAGAGTTCACCCGCAAGCATGTTTTCTCCTCTCAAGACCGCTCGGACTTTAAGCCTCGTCATGGTGTCGTGCCTGTTCGCCGCCGCGTGCGGCGGGGGGGCGCCGCCGAAGCGGCCGCCGCCCACCGTGGGCGTCGTGGTCATCAGGACCGAGCCGGTGCAACTGACCGCCGATCTTCCCGGCCGCACCGACTCCTACGAAGTCTCCGACGTGCGCCCGCAGGTCGGCGGCATCCTCCTGAAGCGGCTGTTCGTCGAAGGGAGCAATGTGCGGGCCGGCCAACCGCTCTATCAGATCGATCCGGCGCCCTTTCGCGCCGCCTATGACAACGCCGCCGCGACGCTCCCAGCGGCGAAGGCGATGGCCGAGCGCTTCGGCGCGCTGCGGAAAGCGAACGCGGTCGCGGCGCAGGACTATGACAACGCCGTCGCCAGCTACAAACAGGCGATAGCGAACGTGAAGACGGCGGCCATCAACCTGGCCTATACGACGATCAGGGCGCCTATCAGCGGCCGCATCAGCCGCTCGTCGGTCACCGAGGGCGCACTCCTCACCACCGGCCAGACGACGGCGCTCGCCACCATCCAGACGCTCGATCCGATCTATGTCGACATCACCCAGTCCAATGTCGAGCTGCTCAATCTCAAACAGGCGATGCAGGGCGGAAGGCTGACGAACAACGGGCCGTCCTCCGCGCGGGCGATGCTGACGCTCGACAATGGCAGCCCCTATCCGCTGGCCGGCACGCTGCAATTCAGCGAAGTCACAGTCGACGAGACGACCGGCAGCGTGACGCTGCGCGCCATCTTCCCCAATCCCGACGGCCTGCTTCTTCCCGGCACCTTCGTACGCGCCACGATCGTCGAGGGCGTCGAGCCCAATGCGATCCTGGCGCCGCAGCAGGGCATCGGCCGCAACGAGAAGGGCGATCCGACCGCACTGGTGGTCGACGCAAAAGGCATCGCGCGGCTGCACCTGCTGAAGGTGTCACGCGCCATCGGCGACAAATGGCTGGTCACCAGCGGCCTCAAGCCGGGTGACAAGCTGATCGTCGAAGGCCTGCAAAGGGTGCAGCCGGACATGCCGGTGACCGCGGTGCCGGCATCCTATGCCAAGGCGGCCGGGTCGCACTGATGGGCTTGTCGCAATTTTTCATCGAACGGCCCGTCTTCGCCTGGGTCATCGCGATCGTGATCGCCCTTATGGGGCTGTTGGCGATCAGCACCCTGCCGGTCACGCAATATCCGACGATCGCCCCCCCGGCCGTCAGCATCGTCGCGACCTTTCCCGGCGCCGACGCCCAGACGGTGCAGAATTCCGTCACCCAGGTGATCGAGCAGCAGCTCACCGGCGTCGACAACCTGCTCTATTTCTCGTCGTCTTCGAGCTCGAACGGCCAGGTCCAGATCACCGCGACCTTCGCGGCCGGGACCAATCCGGACATCGCCCAGGTGCAGGTCCAGAACAAGGTGCAGCAGGCGCTGCCCATCCTGCCGCAGGAAGTGCAGCAGCAGGGCGTGGTGGTCCTCAAATCGCAGTCCAGCTTTCTCCTGGTCGTTGCGCTCTACGACGTCAGCGGCCGCTATACCAATATCGACATCTCAGACTTCATCGCGAGCAAGCTGCAGGACCCGCTCAGCCGCATTTCCGGCGTCGGCCAGACTCAGGTGTTCGGCTCGCCCTATGCGATGCGGATATGGCTCGATCCCTACAAGCTCAAAAGTTACAGCCTCACACCGGGCGACGTGCAGAACGCGGTGCTGGCGCAAAACGTCCAGGTCTCGGCCGGCGAGCTCGGGGCGCAGCCCACGGTTCCCGGCCAGCAGCTCGACGCCACCGTCACCGCCCAGTCGCGGCTGACGACGCCGGACCAGTTCCGCAACATCGTGCTCAAGGCAAGCCAGGGCGGCGCCATCGTGCGCCTGCGCGACGTCGCCCGCGTGGAGTTGGGCGCGCAAAGCTATTCCACCGTCAGCCGCATGAACGGGCACCCCGCCGCCGGCATCGCGATCCAACTCGCGCCGGGCGCCAATGCGCTGACCACGGCGGATGCGGTCAAGGCCAAGGCACGCGACCTCGCATCGACCTTCCCGCCCGGCGTGCAGCTCGCCTTCCCGCTGGACAACACGACCTTCATCCGCCTCTCGATCACCGAGGTGATCAAGACGCTGGTCGAGGCGACCTTCCTGGTCGTGATCGTGATGTTCCTGTTCCTGCAGCACTGGCGCACGACGCTGATCCCGGCCATCGCCGTGCCGGTCGTCCTCCTCGGCACTTTCGCCGTGCTGGCCGCCTTCGGCTATTCGATCAACACGCTGACCATGTTCGCGATGGTGCTGGCCATCGGCCTTCTCGTCGACGACGCCATCGTGGTGGTGGAGAACGTCGAACGGCTGATGCGCGACGAAGGCCTGTCGCCCAAAGAGGCGACCAAGAAATCGATGAGCGAGATCACCGGCGCGCTGATCGGCATCGCACTCGTGCTCTCCGCGGTCTTCCTGCCCATGGCCTTTTTCGGCGGATCGACCGGCGTCATCTACCGCCAGTTCTCCGTCACCATCGTGTCGGCGATGGTCCTATCCATCATCGTGGCGCTGATCCTGACGCCGGCGCTCTGCGCCACACTGCTGGCGCCGATCCCGCCCGACGCCCATGAAAGCCGGGGCCGCTTCTTCACTTGGTTCAACGACACGTTCGAGCACGGACGCGCCCGCTACCGCGAGGCGTTGGGGCGTTTCCTGGATTGGGTGCGTCCCGCGCTCCTGATCTATCTCGGCATCGTCGTCCTGCTGGTGCTGCTGTTCCTGCGCCTGCCGACGGCATTCCTGCCCGAAGAAGACCAGGGCACCGTCCTCACGCAGATCACCCTGCCCGTGGGCGCGACCCAGGCCCGCACGCTCGCCGTGGCCAAGCAGGTCGAGCACCATTTCATGGTCGACGAGAAGGCCAATGTGGCGACGACCTTCATCGTCGCCGGCTTCAGCCTGGCGGGCGCCGGACAGAATTCGGCGCTGTCCTTCGTGCTCTTGAGGCCGTGGAGCGAGCGCCCCGGTGCCAAGAACAGCGCGCAGGCCATCGTGCAGCGCGCCATGGCTAGCTTCATGCGGTACCGCGACGCCCAGGTGTTCGCACTGGTGCCGCCCGCGGTGCAGGAGCTTGGGCAATCGTCCGGCTTCGACGTCGAGATGGAGGACCGCGGCAATCTCGGCCATGACGGGCTGATGGCGGCGCGCAACCAGTTCCTCGCCCTCGCCGCCAAGGACCCGCTGCTGGCCGGCGTGCGGCCCAACGGATTGGACGACACGGCACAGCTTCACATCGACATCGACCAGGACAAGGCGTCGGCGCTCGGCCTCTCGCTGGGCGATGTGAACAACACGCTCAATTCCGCCTGGGGCGGGCTGTTCATCAACGATTTCGTCGACCGCGGCCGCGTCAAGCAGGTGCTCATGCAGGCCGACGCGCCTTATCGCATGCTGCCCGAGGATCTCTATCGCTGGTATGTGCGCGGCGCGTCCGGCGACATGGCGCCGTTCTCCGCTTTCGCGACGTTCCAGTGGACGCTGGGGCCGGCCAAGCTGGAACGCTACAACGGCGTCGGCTCGCTCGAGATCCAGGGCACGCCGGCGCCGGGACAAAGCTCCGGCGCCGCGATGGACGAGGTGGAGCGCCTGTTCAAGCAGCTTCCCGCCGGCGTGGGGCTGGAGTGGACCGGCCTTTCCTACCAAGAGCGTCAGGCCGGCTCGCAGACCTATCTGCTCTTCGGTATCTCGGTGCTGGTCGTGTTCCTGCTGCTGGCCGCGCTCTATGAGAGCTGGTCGATCCCGCTCTCGGTGATGCTGGTGATCCCGCTCGGCATCGTCGGCGCGATCCTCGCGGCGAGCCTGCGCGGGCTCTACAACGACATCTATTTCCAGGTCGGACTGCTCACCACGATGGGACTTTCGGCCAAGAATGCCATCCTGATCGTGGAGTTCGCGGTCGACGCGCAGAAGCGCGGCGATTCGGTGCGCGACGCCGCGCTCGAGGGCGCGCGGCTGCGGCTGCGTCCGATCCTGATGACGTCGCTGGCCTTCATCGCCGGCGTCATGCCGCTCGCGGTCTCGTCCGGCGCCGGCGCGGCCAGCCAGAACGACATCGGCACGGGCGTGGTCGGCGGCATGCTGACGGGAACGGCACTGGCCATTTTCTTCGTGCCGCTGTTCTACGAGATCGTGCGCGGTGGCTTTGGCCGGACGCGAAACCAGCCCGGCCCGGAAAAGCCGGCCGGCACGTAGCGCGGCATCGGGACGTCCACCGTCGCATGCGCGATCGGATAGACGCCGTCGGCCCAGACATCAATGGGTGCCGGCGGCCGTCACGGCAAGCGCCGAGACGACCGCTTTGCCCTTGATGGGCAAGAACCGGATGTCGATCCGGCCGCCGACCGCCTGCGCTTCGAACGTCCGCTCGAGGCCTTTGAGCTTACCGCCGGCCGCGGCGAATACGTCGAGATGATCAAGCACCGTCTTGCCGTTGACGATGACGGCGAAGACGCGCTGACCGGCCGCACTCGCCGAAGGCTCGACAAATCTGGCGGCGATGCGATAGCGGCCGTCGGGCACCGGAATGCTGTAGGAGAAATCGCCTTCGCGGAAGCTGTCATAGAGCGCGCCGTCCGGACTGGCGACGGCGATGCGGTCCTTTTCCGCCGTGTCGGGCGGATTGATGCCCCTGCCCTCGCCGCCCACGAAATAGAGATCGGAACCGTAACGGCTGCCGTCGGCGGCAACGCGGCCGGTGAGGTCGCCGGCCTTGATGCGGACGATGCCGGGCGTGCCGGCGTAATTCCATTGCAGCGTGTCGCTCACCGTCGCGCCGGCGAATTCCGCCTTGGCGAGGACCGTATTATGCCCGGGATCCAGATGAACCGCGGGCCACAGGCAGATGCCGCCCGCGCAAGGCGTTGTGCCGGCGTCGCGGCCGTTCAGCCAAAGATGCGCGGCCGCGGCGTTGCTATAGGCCTTTACGTCGATCACCCCATAAGGCCGGTCGACATAGCGCCGGCCGACGAGGTGCAGCGTCGGCCGCGGGTTCCAGAGCGCGCGGTAGAAATAGAACGCATCCTTGCGGGTTTTCCGGTCGTAGCTGACAAGCCCCTTCTCGTTGATGTCGGTGAGGTCGCCTTCCTGACGCTCGACGCTGGCGAAATCGAACATGTTCCAGATGAACACACCCCAGACATAGGTGCGGTCCTCGAGCTGGTCCCAGGATTTTTCGTGATACCAGTCCTGCACCTCTTCGGGATGCGGCCGTCCGCGGGGATTGATCGGGCCGCCCGTCGGATCGTCCGTGTGCTGGGTCAGCGCGGCGCCCGCGCCATATTCCGAAACCCCGATGGGGCTTTGCGGGTGCGCCAGATGGGCGCGGTCAAGCAGCACGCCGAAATCGGCGGGCTTGCCGTAGTACCAGCCGAAATAACGGTTGTAGCCAAGCGTGTCGGTGACATCGGCGACGACGTTGCGTTCCGGCCCGCCGGGCTGCTCGCAGCAATCGGCCAGGGTGGTCGGCCGCGTCGGGTCTTCGCGATGCGCGAGATCGTTGAGGTCGTGCAGCAGGCCGCCGACCTTGCTCGGACCGCTGCGCTTGACGGTCTTCAGGTCGATCTCGTTGGCGATCGACCACAGGGCGACCGACGGATGGTTGAAGTTCTGGCGGATCAGTTCGGTCAATTGCCGGCGCGCATTGGCCGCGAGGTCCAGGCTCGGCGCCTGGCCGTCGAGCGACGCCTCGCTGACCAGCGGAATCTCCGTCCACGCCACGAGGCCCTGGCGGTCCGCGAGATCGTAGGCGTATTGATCGTATTGGTAATGCGGCAGGCGAACCGCATTGGCGCCCATGTCGGCGAGGATAGCGAAATCCTCGTCCTGATCGGCATGCGAGATCGCCCAGCCCTTCATGGGCCTGTCCTGGTGGTGCGAGGCGCCTTTCAGGAACACATGCCGGCCGTTCAACAAGAAGCCTTTGTCCGCATCAAAGTGCATCGTCCGAAGCCCGAGCGGCTGGCTGACGCGATCTAGCACCGCGCCGTTCCCCGCGCGAAGCGTGACCTCGACATGATAGAGATATGGGTCCTCGACGCCTTGCCACAGATGCGGATGCGCGACTCGCAGATTTTCCGTGTTCGCGAATGCGCGCTCGGTCAGGTCGACGGCCGCGCTCGACGTCGCGACGACCCTGCCGCCCGCGTCCTCGATGGTCGTTTCCGCCCGGACGTCCTTGCGCGGCCCACCGTCATTCGCCAGCCGGGCCACGATCTGAACCGTTGCCGTACTGCCATCTATGCCGACGGCGTGCGCGTAAACGCCGGGACCGCCGAAATCCATCATGTCGATATGCACGGCATCGGTCACGATCAGCGATACGTTTCGATAGATACCGCCGAACACGAAAAAGTCGCCGGCCAAGGGCAATACATCCGCCGTGGTCGAGCCGGGTTGCGGGCGGCTGTTGTCCGCCTTCACGACCAGCAGGTTGGTCCCAGACGGATGGATCGCATCGGTCGCATCGAACCGAAACCGGGAAAAGGCGCCTTGGTGCTTTCCGAGATAGCGTCCGTTGAGCCAGACATCGGCCACCGAACCCACGCCGTCGAACTGGAGAAAGGCGCGGCGGCCGCGCGCCGAGGCGGGCGCCGCGAACCGCAGGCGGTACCAGCCGACGCCCTGCACGCTGTTGGATCGCGGCGAGCGCACCGTCCCGGCATTGCCGATCCGGTTCCAGGTATGAGGCACGGCGACCGTGGACCACGTCCTGTCGTCGAAGGTGCCGGCCTCGACGCCCGCAAGTCCGCCGGCCTGCTTGAAGCGCCAGCCTTGCGCGAGATCGAGCGTCGCGCGCGGCTCGTCCGCCGCCGCCCGTGCCGAAAGGCACAGAGACGCTGCGATCAGCATGAGGCAGGCGCGCGCAAGCCGCATGATCGTCATCGCCGTTTCCTCGCCGCGTGGTTTATCGGAAGATAGGGCAATTCGACCAAAAACGGGATTTTGTGTCGTCTCCGTCACGATCGTCCTGTACCCAGGGCCGTCACGGACAATAGTCGCTAGGGTGCTTGATGACGCGAAGCGAGCGCAGGACATTCCTGAAACAGGCGATGGCGGGTCTCGCCGCCGGGGCGCTTCCGCTGCCGCTTCGCCAGGCGCTCGCCCTTCCCGCGCGCGGCAGGACCGGCACCATCCAGGACATCGAGCATGTGGTGATCCTGATGCAGGAGAACCGCTCGTTCGACCACTATTTCGGCATGCTGCGCGGCGTGCGCGGCTTCTCCGATCCCCGGCCGCTCATGCTGCCGTCCGGCGAGTCGGTCTGGCATCAGTCTTCGGCGGACTCGCCGCCAGTGACGCCCTTCCGGCTCGACAGCCAGAACACCGCGGCGCAGAGCATGGGCAGCCTCGACCATAGCTGGAAGGGCTCGCAGGCCCAGTGGAAGAACCACGACGCCTGGATCGATACGAAAGGGCCGCTGACGATGGGCCATTTCGCGCGCGAGGATATCCCGTTCTACTACGCGCTCGCCGACGCCTTCACGATCTGCGACGCCTATCACTGTTCGCTGTTCGGGCCAACCAATCCGAACCGCATGTTCCTGTTTACAGGAACCAACGGCTTGGCGGTCGGCAATGATGGGCTCCAGGCGATCCAAAATCCGCCCGACGAGGTCAATGAAAGCGCCGATCCGAAGAACGACGCGCCGGCCTTCGGGGCGTATCGCTGGACCACCTATGCCGAAAGGCTGCAGGCCGCCGGCATCGATTGGCGCGTCTATCAGGAGTACGACAATTACGGCGACAACGCGCTGGCCTATTTCGCGGCCTTTCGCGGCCTCGATCCGGCGTCGCAGATGTACGACCGGGCGCGGAGCTGGGCGGCGACCTCCAACGCTGCGAATGCCAAGCAATCGCGCGGCGAACATCTTGTGCGTCGCTTCGCCGACGACGTCGCGGGCGGCCGGCTGCCACAGGTCTCATGGATCGTGGCGCCCTATATCCTGTGCGAGCATCCGGCCGCCTGCCCCGCCTATGGCGAGCAGTTCGTCGCGCAGTTGCTCGCCGTGCTCGCCGAGCATCCCGACGTCTGGGCGAAGACCGCGTTCATCCTCAACTATGATGAGAATGACGGCTTCTTCGATCATGTGCCGCCGCCGGTGCCGCCGGGCATGGGCGTCAGCACCGTTCCGCTGCAGGGCGAGAGCTACAAGGGCGAGCCGGTCGGCCTCGGCCCGCGCGTGCCGCTGCTGATCGTGTCCCCGTGGACCAAAGGCGGCTTCGTCGATTCGGAGTTGTTCGACCACACCTCGGTGATCCGCTTCCTCGAGCGGCGCTTCGGCGTCCTGGAGCCCAACATCACGCCATGGCGGCGCGCCGTGTGCGGCGACCTGACCTCCGCCTTCGACTTCGCCGCAGCCGATGGCGGCTGGAGCGCGAGCTTGCCGGACACCGCCGGTTACAATGCGCAGGGCGATGCGGCGTCGACACTGCCGCCTGTCAAGCGCCCGCAAACAAGTCCTTTGCCCCGACAGGAGCCGGGACGTCGCCCGGCACGCGCCCTGCCCTATGCGCTGGAAGTCGCCGGTGGCGCCGAGGCGGGCCGTTTCGCACTGCGGATCGACAATCGCGGCAGCGTCGGCGCCTGCCTCACCGTCTACGCGAAGGATGGCGCGGCGGGACCCTGGTACTACACCGTCGGCGCCGGCAAGAGCGTGTCGGACAGCCTGCCGCTGGGCAAGGACGGCTTCGCCTTTGCCGTTCACGGTCCGAACGGCTTTCTGCGCGAATTCTCCGCACGTGCGCCCTACGCATCCTTCGCCGTCACGCCGCGCTATGATGCGGCAACAGAAAGCCTCGTCCTCGGTCTTCAAAATCGCGGCGACGCTCCTTGCGACGTTACCGTCGCGCCACGCGACTATTCGCGGGCGCCCTCCCACTCTCACCGCCTGGCGCCCGGCGGCGTTGCGGAGGATCGCTGGCCCATCGCCGCCAGCGATCATTGGTACGACCTCGAAGCGCGCAGCGGCGATGCCGTCTGGCGTTTCGCCGGCCATTGCGAGACCGGCCGGCCCAGCGTCAGCGATCCGGCGATCGGCCGGGACGGCGTTTGACCGGTCAGTCCCGGTAGCGGACAAGCGCGTCGCCGAGCGCCGCCTTCAAGGGGCCGAGCCACGGCTCATACGCCTTCCACTGCTCCAGCCCGTCGCGGAAGATGGGCCGGCGGACCTGCTCGGAGCTCGGCGTCCGAACGCTGCGCCTCGTCTTGTGGAAATCGACGCAGGCCTGTTCGAAGGCGAGGCCGCAATGATCCAGGAGACGGCGCACGCCGCCTTCGATGTCCGCGACCATGTCCTCGTGCCGCACCCGCAGGATCCGTCCCGGCAACACCGCGTCCCAGTGCTCCATCAGGTCGAGATAGGTGCAGTAGTAGCGCGCGATATCCACGGCGCTGTAGGTGAATTCCTGCCCATTGGCGAAAAGCTGCTTGAGATTGCTGAAGCAGCAGGACATCGGATCGCGCCGCGCGTCGATGATACGCGCGTTCGGCAGCATCAGATGGATCACGCCGATATGCCGGAAATTGTTCGGCATCTTGTCGATGAAGAAGGCCCTGCCGGTGCGGTGGATGCGCGTGTCCGCGAGGTATCGCTCGCCCAGGCGGCGGAAATCCTGCGCCGTCATGTCCGCCAGCGCGCCGGGATAACGCGGATCGTCCAGGTCGGGATCGCGGCCCTGGATCTCCAGGACGATCCTCTGGATGTCCGCGAGTTCTTCGGTGCCCTCGGCCTCCGAGTGCGAGGCCAGTATCTGCTCGATCAGCGTCGAGCCCGAACGCGGCAACCCCAGGACGAAGATCGGGTCGCGATCGGGCGCGCCCCAACTGGCGCGGCGGCGGAAGAAATCGCGCGTGCAGACCGCGATCTGCCGGGCGGTGTTTGTCTCGATGATCTCCGGACGATAGCGGCTCTCGGCCCGCTTCAGCGCGTTGCCCCTTTCGTAGAACTGCCACGACTCGGCGAAGGCGCCGCGGTCCTCCAGCGCCTTGCCCAGGGCGAAGCAGAGATGATAGCGGTCGACCGGCGCCGTCGCGGGCGCCGCCTCCGCCGCGCGCATCCGGGCGATCTCGTCGTCGTCGAAGCGATAGGTTTTGAGGTTCGCCAGGCTCCAATAGGCGTCGCCGAAATCCGGGCGCGCCGCGGCCGCGGCGCGGTAGGCGTCGATCGCTTCGGGGACCTGGCCGACGGTCTTCAACGCGTGCGCGAGCCATAGATTGAGATCGGGCGATCCGGGAAGATCGGCAAGCAGGCCGCGATAGAGCGCGATCGCCTCGTCCTGCTCGCCCAGGCCCACAGCCACGGTCGCGCCAAGCGAGCGATAGTCCGGATTGCGCGGGTCCAGGTTCAACAGCGCATCGATCTGCTCGCGGGCTTCGCGATATTTGTGCCGCTTCACCAGCGTATCCGCGTAGTCGTAGCGCGCTCCGCGATGATCGGGCGCGAGCGTCAGGGCTCCCGCCAGAAGCAGTTCGGCATCGTCCAGAACGTCGCGGGCGACGGCGATCCTGGCCAGAAGCCGCATCGCCTCGGGATGATCGCCATGGGTCAGGAGAAAAGCGCGGACGATCTGCTCGGCCGGCGCGAGGTCGCCGTCGGAGAACAGCGACGTCGCGGTCACGACGTCCGGCGGAAGGTTTTTCAGCGTGGCGACATGGGCGGCGGCCATGGCGGCGCTCTGCGTATCGCCCATGAGCCGATAGAGGCCCTCCAGCATGCTCCAGCCGGCCGGAAGTGCCGGATTGATGTTCACCGCGCGCAGCAGCGCATCGATCGCGCGCGGCGCGTCTTTCTGCGCGACAAAACAGAGGCCGCGTTCCTGATGCATGCGGCTGAACCGCGGCTGAAGTCGTTCCAGGCGCTCCAGCATCGCCAGTGCCTCGGGGACGCGCTTGAGGTGCCGCAGGCTGACGGCGGCGATCAGGAGCAGATCGCGGTTTTCCGGCAGCTCACGAAGAAGCGCCTGCGCCTCGCGCAGCGCGTCGGCATGACGTGTCGCCTTCTGCCATTCGCGCAGGCGGCGGACGCTCTGCTCGGTCGACGGCGCGATGGCGGCGATAGGTTCCATGGGTCCGGTTGCAAAAAAATAGGCGGACGTCGCCGTCCGCCTATCACTCTAACAGGAAATCCGCGTCAGAGATTGTAGCCCAGCTTCAAACCGATGACCCGCGGACGCAGCGGCGTTTCGGCCTTGATGAACTGCGCCGACGACGTGAAGGTGCTGGCATGGCTGTCGCCCAGGTTCTGACCGAAGATCTGCGCGTACCACTTGTCCATCGAGATGCCGATCGACGCGTCGAACGTCGTGAAGGAAGGCTGGAGATAGCGCAGGAACGTGGTGTTCGGCACGAGGATGCCCACGCCGGAAGTGTAGGTCGCCGGCTGGTTGAACATGCTGCCGGTGTAGCTGGCGCCGACCATCGCGAACATGTCGTAGGTCCACGCCTTCCAGTCGTAGCGGAAGCGGATATTGCCCTGGTATTTCGGCGAGAAGGCGGGAACGGTGCCCGGCGCGCCGAAGGGGTTGACGAAGGGCTGGAGCGTCGTGCCGCCCTTCGGAATGATCTGCGTGATGCAGCTGCCGAAGGTCGGCGAGGCCGGAACGTTGCTGATGAAGCACGGCGAACCGGCCTGGGTGTCGTCGTTGTACGAGCCCGAGCCCTCGACCGACAGCCCGTCGGTGATCAGCGCCTCGACCTGCCCTTCGACGCCCTTCACGTGATAGTCCGGGCCGTTGATGCCGAAGGTCGTGTTGCCGAGATAGGGCGGATTGAAGAAGAGGAACTGCACGTTGTTCCACTGCATCAGGTAAGCCGACAGGTTCACCTGGAGGCGATTGTCCAGGAACGTGCCCTTCACGCCGATTTCCTGGTTCTGCAGGGAGTCGGGGCCATAACCGTTGGGCTTGGTGAACTGCGGTATGCCGCCCGGGCCGGGCGCCACGTTGCTGACCGAGCGGTTGAACGCGCCGGGACGGAAGCCTTGCGAGAAGGTGTAGTACGCCATGAGGTCTTGCGTGACGTGCCAGGTGACGTTGGCGCGGCTCTTGAAGCCGGCATAGGTCTTCCGGTCGTTCGCGGCGTCGATGTTGACGAGGCCGCCCGAGCAGGCGCCGTTCGGCACGTTCATGCAGCCGGTGCTGGTGCCGTATTGCGAGCCCACTTCGAACTCGCGGTACTGGTACCAGCGGGTGCCGGCGGTGACGGTGAGCGTGTCGGGGATGATGTCGTAATCGGCCGAAGCGAAGAACGCCGTCTGGTCATAGCCGCGCTGCGTATCCTCGCCGAAGGCGGTGGAGTCGCTGCGGATGCCCGGGAAGTTGGCGGTCGAGCCCGGCGCCGTACGGACGTCGGCGGCGCAGACCGGTCCGCCGGCGAGCGCCTCGGCCAGCTGGGCCGGGCCGCAGGCCGGGATCGTCTTATAATTGAAGTTCATGTCGTCGTAGATGCGGAACTGTTCCCAGTACGCGCCGGCGATGACGCGCAGGCGCCAGTCGTCGGGCGTGCTGACGCGGACTTCGCTGCTCAGATGCGTGCTATCGATCGTGTCCTGCCAGTAGCCGATCGGCGAATAGCAGCTCGGCGCGCCCATACCCCAGCCGGTGCTGCCGCCGACGCACTGGTAATACATGCCGCCGCCCGAGCGGGAGTAGTTGGTGTAGTCCATCTGCTCCTTGATGTGCCGGTCCGTGTAGCCGCCGGTGTAGACGACCTTGAGATCCGCAATCTTGCCGTTCACGGTCCACGAGGTGTTCGAGTAGCGGTCCTTGTTGAACGACGGCGCGAAGGAGGTGACCTGCAGCGGCTGGAGCGGCTGGAAGTCGGAGCCGGTCGGATATTCGACCGATAGGCCGTCGGTCTCCAGGCTCTCCAGGCTTTCGGCGATCAGCACGTCCCAGTCGTCGTTGACCTGATACAGCGCCGAGATGCGGCCGCCATTGTAGGTCGTCGGATTGAAGTCCTGGGCCACGATCGACTGGTTGTTGGCCTGAGGTGCCTTGGAGAGCGGCAGCGTGCAGAGGCCCGTCGCCGCGCCGGCCGGCAGGCCGTTGGGGCAGACGCCGCCGGTGGGATGGATGTTGAAATAGAAGTTGCCGAGATCCTCGTTGGAGCGCGTGAAGGTGCTGGGCACGTTGTCGATATAGCCGCCCTGGCGCTCGTCATAGATCACCGCGCGCACCGCCAGCTTGCCGTCGATGATCGGCACGTTGAGCGTCAGGTTCGCGCCCGAATTGTCGGCGCCTTCGGCGGTGAAGCCGTACATCGCCTCGGCCTTGCCCTCGAGCGTGTCGAGCACCGGCTTCTTGGTGATATAGCGGATGGCGCCGGCTTCGGCGCCGCCGCCGAACAGCGTGCCCTGCGGACCCTCGAGCACCTCGATGCGGTCCATGTCCACCATGTAGATGTCCACGTTGCGCGCCGGGAACTGCATCGACTGGTCGTCCAGGTAGATCGCGACGTTCGGGAAATTTCCGATCGTGCCGCTGGACTGGTTGCCGCGGAAGCCGTTGCTGAGGCCACGCATGATGATTTCGCCCTGGCCCGGACCGTTGTTTCCGTAGGTGACGTTGGGCGTGTAGCGCAGAAGCTCCTGGACGTTGAAGACGTTGAGATCGGCCAGGTCGTGTCCCGTGAAGGCCTGGATGGTCGAGGGAACGTCCTGCACGCTTTGCGAACGGCGCTCGGCCGTCACGACGACCGTCTCGATTCCGTTTGGCTGCGTGGCCGTGTCGGTGGCGGCGAGAGCAGCGCTGCATCCGCTCAGCAGTGCCGCTACGGCGCAGGAAAACTTGTAACTGGCTTTCATGAAGTTAATCCCCCGGAAATCTATGACACCCAAAGAGGCACCAAACTGCGCGCCGACCGGACATGTGCCGGGATGCGACCGTTGCTTGGTGCGATGCAGCGATACATGCCTCCGACGAAGCGGGAGCGGCCAATACTTCGCTTGAATGCGCGCCATAGAAGAATCCTATGGCGCGTCGCGCGTCACAAATTCGTTGGCTTCGCCGAGTAGCTTGTTTCGTTATTCGACGAACGGCGGGGCAGTCGACGCGTGGGCGTGAACCATCAGCATTTGCGCGCATTTCACGTGATCGCGACCGAAGGCAGCATCAGCCGCGCGGCGCGGCGGCTGAACGTGGCGCAGCCGACATTGTCTCAACAACTCAAGGCGCTCGAGGGACGTCACCAGGCCGAACTTTTCGACGGTCGCAAGCCGCCGCTGCGGTTGACCGCGTTCGGACAGCAATTGTTCGACCTGACCCGCAAGCTGTTCGTGGCCTCGCAGGACATCGACGACCTGCTGCGCGATCCTGACGGACGCGTGACAGCAGAGCTGCGCCTCGGATCGGATTCGCCCTTTTTCGCCGTGCGGCTAGCAGCCGCAATTCGCGTCCGGAATTCGGCGATTGCGATACGTGTACGCATCGGCAATGCGGTGGAAACGTTTTCCTGGCTAAAAGACAGGCAGATCGATGTCGGCATAGTCAGCGATCCGCCGGGCGACAACGCCTTCGCCTACGAGCCGCTGTTCAGCGACAAGCTCGTCATGGCGGTGCCCAAGGACCATCCGCTGGCCAAGCAGCCGGTCTTCCCGCTCGCTGCGCTGGCGCATGAGCGCCTGCTGGTGCGCGAGCCGACGTCTCGGACCCGCATGGCCATGGAAGAGCTCCTGCAGACCTTCGACATCGCGCCCATCGAAGTGATGGAGCTTCACACGCGCGAGGCGATCCGCGAGGGCGTCGCGATCGGGCTGGGGCTCGGCATCTTCTTCTCGCTCGACTGTCCGCCCGACAATCGGATCAGCCTTTTGCCGCTGGACGTGGATGTCGGCCCATCCCGCCTCACCGGCTATGTCGTCTGCCTCAACGAAAGACGGCGAACGCCGCTGCTGTGTTCGGTGGTGGATGCCGCGGCCGGCCTTCGCGCCATGAGTCCCTTGCCGATTCACGCCGTCGGCACCAATGCGGTGCCGGCGCCGCGCTCCTTCAGAAAAGCCGCCGACCGGTTGCTGGAGCCTACGCCTTAGCCGGGGTATCCGCGGATCGGGCCTCCGCCACGAGATGCCGGCGGAAATAGATCGCCGCGCCGGCGATCAACACGAGCCCGGCCAAGGCTGCGACATAGGAAATGTTGCAAAGGAACGGAACCCACGGAATGCGCACGCCGACGAAATTGTAGAAGACCAGCAGGATGACCGAACTCAGATAGCCGCAGCCATCGGCGACGTAGATCAGGAATCCGGCGGTGCCGGTGCGCCCGCTGGCGGCGATGAATCGGTCGAACAGCAGCGCGTTGAACGGCGTATAGGCGAGATAGAGCCCGGCGCCGAGGGCGATCATCCAGGTCACCGGGCCTATCGCATGCGCCTGGAAGGCGACCGAAGACAGGCCGGCAAGCGCGAGGCCGATCGCCACCAAGGCAAGATTGGCCAGGAACGCGCGGCGGTTGTCGCGGATGAACATGAGAAGGGCGAGGGTCGCCAGGACGATCGCCGCCACCGGCAGTTCGGACAGCGTGAAGATCTCGGCGTCGTTGCGGAAGCCCAGGCCGATCTCGGCGGCGAAATTGTCGCGGAAATCGCGCAGGGCCGTCAGTCCGACATAGATGACGATCAATGCGATCAGGCCCGGCGCGAAGGCCGCGAACATCGCCCGCCGCGACGCACCGTCCATCGGCGCCCGCGCCACACGCTGCAGCTCGTCCTGCGCCGTCGGCGGCGGCAGGGCGGCGAGGCCGAACACGCAGACCAGCAAGAGCGGGGTAAACAGCAGGCCCGTCACCGCCGGCATCCAGTACTCGTTCGCCCAGCCGTGCAGCATCACGCTCACACCGGCGGATTTGACCATGCCGGAGGAGACGATGAAGCTGGCGCACAGCATGGCGCCCAGAGCCTCGGACACGCGCCGTCCTTTCAGAAAGCCGAAAACGAGTCCCCAGATCATGCCCAGCGCCAAGCCATCGGCGAACAAGCAGACGATATTCCACGGCGCGGGTATGAGGCCGAACAGGACCAGGGCGACCTCGGCGGCGCCGATCAGCCCAAGGATGCGAAAGCCAGCCGCGCACGCGTTCCAAGACGGAGGTTCCACTGGAAGCGGCCGCAAGGCTCATGATGCGGCGATCCTCCGCGCGATCTCGTGCACCACGGGAATGAACTGCGACACGTCTTCGATGACGAAATCGGCGCCGGCCGCCCGCAGCGCATACTCGGCCCTATCGAGTCTCGCGCGCCTATCCTGTGCCGGCAGGGCGGAAAAGGCGTCTCGATCCAGCCCGACTTCGTTGCCGGAAGCGGACAGCCCGACGGTCCAGCAACCCGCCAGCCGGCCTTCCTCGATGCCGACCGGGGCGTCGTCGACCTTGATGCAGGCGCGGGCCGGCCAGGCATCCAGCGCGATAAGCGCCTTCCAGGTCATCAGCGGCGCCGGCCGTCCGCTCGGTGTTTCGCCCGCGCAGACCACGACCTCCGGCGCATAACCCTGCTCCGCCGCGCGCGGCAGGATGTCTGCCATCATGTCGCGCGTGTAGCCGGTGCCGGAACCGATGCGGACACCCAGCGCCCGCAACTGCTCGGCGGCGCGGGCCGCGCCCGGAATCAGCAGCGAGCTCTCGGCGGCGGCGCGCGTCATCGCGGGCACCAGCTTTTCATAAAGCCGGTCGATGTCGCTCTGCTCCGGTGGACGGCCCTTCAGCGCGGTCCAGCGCGCGGCTACGGCAGGATCGGCGAGAAGCGCCCGCAGATGGTCGAGCTTCGCCTTGCCCATGTCGCGGCGGGCTTCCGCGGCCGAAAGCGTCATCCCCTCCTCCGCGAACGTATCGGTCAGCGCCCGGACCGGCGCCATGCAGCCGAAATCGATCATGGTGCCCGCCCAATCGAACACCACAGCCTTGACGGGAAACGTCACGTCATGTCCTCCGCTTTCAGACCGAGCAGATCGCCGACGACCCGCTCGGCGATGCCGAAACTGGTCGAGGCGCCGTTGCCGCTGGTGATCATCACGAGGCGGACGCCCGGCTCCGGCGTGTCGACCAGATAGGTGCGGTCGTCGGCAACGGTATAGGTTCCGGTCCAGCGTTCGCGCACCGGCGGCGGCGGCCGACCGGTGGCGCGGGCGTATTCGTCCAGGATCTCGCGCTCCGCGTCGGCCGGCGCGAAGGGTTCTGGAAGCCCGTCATAGTGATGGCTGTCGCCGACGATCAGCCCGCCATCGGCGCCCTGCGCCGCGATCAGATGCACGCCGTGCTCGAAGCAGCCGGGATGCTCGGCGCGCAGCCTGGCTTCCAGTGCGCGAGCCTCTGGCAAGGCGGAATAGCCGCGATAGCGCGCCAGGCCGAGATCCGACATCAGGACATGCGGCAGCCGCACGCCGGGATCGGCGAGCTTGACCATCGACAGCCGGCACCGCCGCAGCGCGTAGCGCGCGATCGTCTCGGGATAAAGCGTGACGAAGTCGTCGCCGGGACAGACCACCGTTGCCGCAGCCTCGACAATGCCGCGCGACGTGCGCAGGCGCGGCGGCGCCGCTTCGAAGACCACCGTCTCGTTGAAGAAAACGACGCCGGCGGCCTCTTTCAGCCATTTGGTCAGGCCGGGGATAGCCGTCCGCGATTCGACGCGGACCTCGTGCGGGCTGAACAGGGCGCCTTTCAGGTCGGGACCGCCGAGGCCGCCGGCCAGACGCCGGAATTCTTCGGGCGCCAGCAGCCGGCAGCCCTCGCCCATTTCCGTCTCGAGGAACGCCGCGATCACCGCCATCGCCTCGTCGGAGCGTGCGGAGAGCACCAGGCCCTGCTGCTCGATGCGCAGGCCCGCCTGCGGCGCCACCTCGGCCCAGACGTCGCGGGTGCGGCGGGCAAGCCGCCAACTGTCGCCCCGCTCCTGGCCTGTGACTGTGATGAACCCGAAATTGCGGATCGAGGCGCCATCGGCGCGGGCGTTCCGCTCGATCACCGCGACCCGTTTGCCGGCCTTTGCCGCCATGTGAGCATGAGCAAGGCCGATAACGCCGCCGCCGACCACGGCGAGATCGAACATCTGAGAAGACATCACATCGTCATTCGGAGTGGGAGCGCCGATTCGAGCACGGAACACCGCCTCAAGTATATGGTCTCGATGACAGAACGGATTCGAATGGGCGCCCGGCATCCGCTGTCGCGCCCAACCGCCGGATGGAGAGAAACATGAGCGATCGCCTGCTGGACTTCACGGGCAAGGCCGTTCTGATCACGGGCGGTGCGACCGGCATCGGCCGAGCAACCGCGCTGGCCCTCGGTCGGCAGGGCGCGAGCGTGGCCATCGCAGATGTCGACGATCGCGCCGAGGAGACCGCCAGGCTCGTCAACGACGCGGGCGGACGGGCTTTCTTCCAGCGCTGCGACGTGCGCAAGGCCGATCAGGTCTCCGCCTTCGTCGACGCCACGGTCGCCACGTTCGGCCGCATGGACTGCGCCTTCAACAATGCCGGGATCCTGCCGCCTACCCTGCCGCTGGCCGACATGGCGGACGACACTTTCGACGACATCCTGGCGGTCGACCTGCTCGGCGTGTTCCTGTGCATGAAATACGAGATCCGCCACATGCTGAAAGCGGGCGGCGGGGCGATCGTCAACACCGCCTCGATCGCCGGCCTGGTCGCCGATCCCGGCATGGCGCCTTATGTCGCGGCCAAGCACGGCGTGATCGGCCTCACCAAGGCCGGCGCGCTGGATTACGCCAAGCAGAACATCCGCATCAACGCCCTGGCGCCGGGCTTCGTGGAGACGCCGATGACCCAGCGCTGGCTGGACGATCCGGCGTTCCGGGCCGCGCTTCTGGCCCACAGCCCTGTCGGCCGAGCCGCCAAGCCGGAGGAGATCACCGGCCTGGTGCTCTATCTGTGCTCGGACCTGGCGAGCTTTGCCACCGGCCAGACCTTCGTCATCGACGGCGCCCAGACGGCGCACTAACCATCCCGGCTGGCGGGCGGCTCCCGCCGCCCCGACGGCGCTTTCCGGGATGGGTAGCGGCCATTTCGCAGTTGCGGCATGGTGTGGCCATGAGCATCCAAGTCGCCCTCTCCCACTCCACCCGCTACCGCTACGACAAGCCGATCACCCTCGGCCCCCAGCTCGTCCGGCTGCGCCCCGCCCCCCATTGCCGGACCCCGATCCTGGCCTACAGCCTGAAGATCGGCCCCGAGCAGCACTTCCTCAACTGGCAGCAGGACCCGCAGTCCAACTGGCTGGCGCGGATCGTCGTGCCCGAGAAGACCGACCACCTGACGGTCACGGTCGACCTGACGGCGGAGATGAACGTCATCAACCCGTTCGACTTCTTCCTGGAGCCGGAAGCCGAGGTTTTCCCCTTCACCTATGCGCCGGAGGTCCTGGAAGACCTCAAGCCCTTTTTCCAGAAGGCTCAGGTCGGGCCGCGCTTCGAAGCCTATCTCGCCGCCGTGCCGCGCATCGAAAAGCCGACGACCGGTTTTCTGTTCGACCTGAACGCGCAGCTTCAGCGCGACATCAACTATCTCATCCGCATGGAGCCCGGCATCCAGACGCCGGATTTCACGCTGGAGAGCCGCGCAGGTTCGTGCCGCGACTCCGCCTGGCTGCTGGTGCAGCTCCTGCGCCATCTCGGCCTCGCGGCACGGTTTGCGTCGGGCTATCTTATCCAGCTCAAACCGGACCAGAAGTCGCTGGACGGTCCGTCCGGCGCCGAACAGGATTTCACCGACCTGCATGCCTGGTGCGAGGTCTATCTGCCGGGCGCGGGCTGGGTCGGGCTCGATCCGACCTCAGGCCTGTTCGCCGGCGAAGGCCATATCCCACTCGCCTGCGCCGCCAATCCGACCCACGCCGCGCCGATCAGCGGCGAACTCGAAGAATGCGAAGTCAGCTTCGAATTCGAGATGTCGATCCGTCGCGTGGTCGAGCCGCCGCGCGTCACCCAGCCCTATTCGGATGAGCAATGGCGTGCGATCGACAGATTGGGCGACCGTATCGATACGCTGCTGAAGGAAGGCGATGTGCGCCTCACCATGGGCGGCGAGCCGACCTTCGTCTCGATCGACGACATGGACGGCGCGGAATGGACCACGGCGGCGGTCGGCCCCACCAAGCGCGGCCTGGCCGACACGCTGATCCGCCGCCTGCGCGACCGCTTCGCGCCGGGCGGCTTCCTGCATTACGGCCAGGGCAAATGGTATCCCGGTGAGAGCCTGCCGCGCTGGGCCTTCGCGCTCTACTGGCGCGGCGACGGCGTGCCGCTATGGCGCGACGCCAATCGAATCGCGCGCGAGCGCGACGACTACAAGCCGACCGTGGACGACGCGCGCAATCTCGCCACCGGCATCGCGCGGCGGCTCGACATCCATCCCGGCCATGCGATGGAGGCTTACGAGGACCCCTGGCATTATCTCGGCAAGGAGCGGGGCCTGCCCGTCAATGTCGATCCACTCGACTCCAAGCTGGACGACCCGGAAATTCGCGCCCGTCTGGCGCGGGTGTTCGAGCGCGGGCTGAACAAGCCGACGGGATTCGTGCTGCCGGTGCAGCGCTGGAACGCGGCCGACAAGCGGCGCTGGCGCTCCGAGCGCTGGCCGACGCGCGCCGGCCGGCTCCATCTGGTGCCCGGCGACTCGCCGGTCGGCTACCGCCTGCCGCTCGAGGCGCTGCCCTGGCTGCCGGCAACGGCGCGGCCCTTCGTGCCGCCGCCCGATCCGTTCGAGAAGCTGCCGCTGCTGCCCGAGCGCGACGATTATCGCCAGCCCTATCTCTCTGGCGGGCTGCGCGACGCGGCCTGGGAGGCGCGGCGGGCGCAAGTCGAACAGGAGCCGCCGCTGGAAGGCGCCAGCGTGCGCACCGCGCTGACGGTCGAGCCACGCGGCGGGCGCCTCAGCGTCTTCCTGCCGCCGACCGAAACCGCGGCGGACTATCTCGACCTGCTGGCTGCGGTGGAAGACGCCGCTGCCGAGCTCGGCGCCGCAATCCATGTCGAGGGTTATGGCCCACCCTACGATCCACGCATCAACGTCATCAAGGTGACGCCCGATCCCGGCGTCATCGAAGTCAACATCCATCCCGCCAAATCCTGGGACGACCAGGTCGCGATCACCGAAGCGCTCTATGACGAGGCGCGGCAGACCCGGCTGGGCACCGAGAAGTTCCTGCTCGACGGCCGCCACACCGGCACCGGCGGCGGCAACCATATCGTGCTGGGCGCGGCCACGCCGGCCGACAGCCCGTTCCTGCGGCGCCCCGATCTGCTGCGCAGCCTGGTCGGCTATTGGCAGAACCATCCGTCGCTGTCCTATCTCTTCTCCGGCATGTTCATCGGGCCGACCAGCCAGGCGCCGCGCATCGACGAGGCGCGGCTGGACACGCTCTACGAGATGGAGATCGCCTTCGCGCAGGTGCCCGAGCCGAACGCGGGCTACATCCCGCCCTGGCTGGTCGACCGCATCTTCCGCAACCTGCTGATCGACGTGACCGGCAACACGCATCGCACCGAGATCTGCATCGACAAGCTCTACTCGCCCGACGGGCCGACCGGCCGGCTCGGCCTTGTCGAATTCCGCGGCTTCGAGATGCCGCCGCATCCCGAGATGAGCCTGGCGCAGGGCCTGCTGCTGCGCGCCCTCGTCGCGCGGTTCTGGCAGGCGCCCTATCAGACCAGGCTCGTGCGCTGGGGCACGGCGCTGCACGACAGCTTCATGTTGCCGCACTTCGTATGGGCCGACTTCGCGGACGTGGTCGCCGACCTGAACGCCAATGGCTTTGCCTTCGACGCGGACTGGTTCCGCCCCCATTGGGCGTTCCGCTTCCCGCTCGCCGGCAAGGTGCAATATGGCGGCGTCGGCCTCGAGCTGCGCCAAGCCCTGGAACCCTGGAACGTCATGGGCGAGGAGGGAACAGTCGGAGGCACGGTGCGTTTCGTGGACAGTTCGGTCGAAAGGCTCGAAGTGAAAGCGAAGGGCCTGGTGGCGGGACGTCACAAGATTCTTGTCAATGGACGCGCGGTGCCGCTGAAGCCGGTCTCGCTCGACGAGCATGTCGGCGGCGTGCGCTTCCGCGCCTGGCAGCCGGTGAGCGCACTGCATCCGACCGTCCCGAGTCACGCGCCGCTTGTCTGCGAAGTGTGGGACGGCTGGCGCAAACGGTCGCTGGGCGGTTGCACCTATCACGTGGCCCATCCGGGCGGGCGGAATTACGTGACGTTTCCCGTCAACGGCTATGAGGCGGAGGGCCGCCGCCTGGCGCGCTTCGAGCCCTTCGGTTTCACTGGCGGCATCTTCGAGCCGCCGCCGGAAGATCCCAACCCCGACTTTCCGCACACCCTCGACCTTCGGCGGGCAGCCAATCGCCGATGAGCCAAGTCGACGTCGCCTCCGCCGCCGGAAGCCTGCCGCGCTATGACGAATTGCGCGACGCGGCGGGCGCGGTGCGGCCCGCCTGGAAGCCGCTGGCCGACGCGCTGACCGCGATGCCGGCGGAGGACTATGCGCGGCGCGGCGCGGCGGCGCAGGCGATGATCCGCGACAACGGCGTGACGTATAATGTGTACGACGACGCCGATGGCCAGGCGCGGCTGTGGCAGCTCGACATCGTGCCCTTCGTCATCGGCGCCGACGAATGGCGCGGCATCGAGGCCGCGGTCATACAACGCGCCCATCTGAACAACCTCGTGCTGCAGGACATCTATGGGCCGCAGAAGCTGATGGCCGCCGGCCATCTACCACCGCATCTGGTGCACGGTCATCCCCAGTTCCTGCGGCCGCTGGTCGGCCTGACGCCGCCGCACGGCGTTCATGTGCATCTGTATTCCGCCGATCTCGCACGCATGCCCGACGGCACCTGGCGCGTGCTCGCAAGCCGCGCCGACGCGCCGAGCGGCATCGGCTACGCCCTGGAAAACCGCATCGTCGTCGGCGCGACGTTCTCCGACCTCTTCGACGACATGCATATCCGGCGGCTGGCCTCGTTCTTCGGCGCCTATCGCGAGCACATTCTTGCGCTGTCGCAGAAGCGCAAGGGCCGCGCGGTCCTTCTGACGCCGGGGCCACACAACGAGGCCTATTTCGAGCACGCCTATCTCGCGCATTATCTGGGCTTCACGCTGGTCGAGGGCGACGATCTGGCGGTACGCGACGGACAGGTGTTCCTCAAGACGCTGATGGGGCTGGAGCGCGTCGCGGCGATCTTCCGGCGCATCGATTCCGATTATTGCGACCCGCTCGAATTCCGCGGCGATTCGGCGATCGGCATTCCCGGCCTAGTCGACGCGGTCCGAGCCGGAAGCGTGGTGCTGGCCAACGCGCTGGGCGGCGGCGTCATGGAATCGCCCGCGATGGACGCCTATCTGCCGGGCCTGGCGCGCGCGCTGCTCGGCGAAGATCTCAAAATGCCCGACATCCCGACCGTGTGGTGCGGCACCGAATGGGGCCGCAAGGAAGCCTTGTCGCGGCTCGAACGCGTCGTCGTGCGCGACGCCTTCGACGCAAGGCCGCTGTTTTCCCGTCAGTCGAGCGCCAGGCTCGGCGCGGAGCTGTCGCTGAGCGACATCGACACGCTCAAGGACCGCATCCGGCGCCGCGGCGCCACCATTGTAACGCAGGACGCCGTGCCGCTCGGCCTGGCGCCGGTGTTCGAGGACGGAAAGTTCGGCACCAGGCCGGTGAACCTGCGCGTCTTCGCCGCCTGGACGCCGCGGGGCTATATCGCGATGCCGGGCGGCCTGGTGCGCGTGGCGCAGGACGATCACGCAAGGTCGCTCTCCATCCAGTCCGGCGCGGCGAGCAAGGATGTCTGGGTGTGCGGCCGCGGACCCGCCGATACGTTCAGCCTGCTCAAGGGCGACGACCGCACGATCGAGATCCGCCGCACCGGCGAGGCGCCGCCGAGCCGCGCGATGGACAACCTGTTCTGGCTGGGCCGCTACACCGAGCGCGCCGAACGTACGGTCCGCGTCCTCAGGGCCGTGACCGCGCGGTTGGGCGAAGACGCCGCGGTCGTGGCCGATACCGCCGACCGCTTCCTGTTTCGCGCCTCGCCGGCCGGCACCGCGGCCATCCGCGCCGCCGCGGCTGGCGACGACGAGAAGCTGCTTGCCGAACTGCGCACCCTGCTCTATAATCGCAATTCGCCGGACGGCCTGCCGCGCCTTCTCGCCCGCGTGCGGCGGACCGCATGGTCGGCGCGCGACCGGCTGTCGCTCGACACCTGGCGCACCATCCGCATCCTGACCGAGGAGGAAGCCGCGCCCGCCGAGCAGACCTTCGACGCGCCGGCCGCCCAGACCTATCTCGACCAGCTCGTGCGCCGGTCCGCGGCGTTTTCCGGCCTCTGCGCCGAGAACATGACGCGCGGACCGAACTGGCTTTTCGTCGACCTCGGCCGGCGCATCGAACGCGCCACCGACCTGGCATGGCTGGTGCGGCAGGCAGCCGGCGAGGCGACGGAGGCGGAGGTTCCGCGCATGCGCGCGGTGCTGGAAATCGCCGACAGCGCGATGACCTATCGTTCGCGCTATCTGAACCTGTTCGACACCCCCCCCTTCGTGGACCTGCTGCTGCTCGACGACACCAACCCGCGCAGCCTGGCTTTCCAGCTCGAGGCGATCGTCCGCAATCTGAATCAGCTCCCGCGCATCACCCAGGCGCAGCGGCACGAAAGCGCGAACGCCATTGCCGCGGCGCTGCGCCTTGCCATCGGCGGCGTCCATTCTCCCGTGCTGGCCGAGGCGGACGAGACCGGCAAGCGCACGGCGCTGGCCGATTTCTCGAGCAAGGTCGAGAGCACGATGACGCATCTCACCGATACGATCGCCGAAGCCTATTTCCAGCACACGACGCGCCGCCGCACCGGCGCCGCGCCCTCGCGCGAGGCCTCGTGATGGAATACGCGGTCCGCCATCGCACGACCTATCGCTATCTGCAGAGCGTGTCCTATTCCTGCCACCTGGCCCATCTGACGCCACGGGAGACGCCGACGCAGCGCGTCGCCGCGAGCGAATTGAAGATCTCCCTGGCGCCGGCCCGGCGCTATGCGGTGACCGACGCCTTCGGCAACAAGACCGAGTGGTTCGCAATCGATCAGGCGCACACCGTGCTGGAGGTCGAAACGCAAAGCCGGGTCGGCGTCGGCCCGGTGGCCGTGCCGGCGGCCGAGGGCAGCTTGCCCTGGGAACAGGTCCGGGCGAGCCTGGGATACACGCAGGACGGCGCGGCGCGCGACGCCATCCCGTTTCTCTTCGACTCGCCCTTGACGGCGGCGCGCGACGAGATCGCCGTCTATGCCGCCCAGAGCTTCCCGCGCGGCCGGCCGATCCTGGCCGGCGCCCTCGACCTGATGACCCGCATCCACAAGGACTTCCAGTACGACACCACCGTGACCGACGCGAGCACGCCGGTCGACCGCGCGTTCCAGATCCGCTCGGGGGTCTGCCAGGATCTGGCGCATGTCGGGATCGCCTGCCTGCGCTCCATCGGTCTCGCCGGCCGCTATGTCAGCGGCTATCTGCTGACGCAGCCGCCGCCGGGCCAGAAGCGCCTGCTCGGCGCCGATGCCAGTCACGCCTGGTTCTCGGCATGGGCGCCGCCCTTCGGCTGGATCGATCTGGATCCCACGAACGACATGCGCTGCGGCGAGGGCCATGTCACACTCGCCTGGGGACGCGACTACAGCGACGTCGCGCCGCTCAACGGCATCGTCACGGGCGGAGGCGATCACATCGTCGAAGTCGGCGTCGACGTCGTGCCGATCGGCGCGGCCATCTAGCCCAGCGTCGCAAGCAGGCTTCTGGCGGCTTTCATGTCCGCGGTGCCCAGGCCTTCCGCGAAACCGTCGAACACCGGCCGCAAAAGTCCGCGCGCGCTGTCGACATCACCGCGATTCGCCATCAGCTTTGCCGCGTCGATCGCGGTGCGCAGCTCCCAGGCCCGCGCGCCCTGGCGCCGGCTGAGTTCCAGCGCCCGCGAAAAGCAGGCCTCGGCGTCGTCGCTATTGAATGCGGGCTGCCCGGCAAGGATGGTGCCCTTCATCCGCAACAGTTCGGGACTGTGCAGAAGGCCGCCGCTCGTTTCGGCCCCGGCGAGGGCCTCGTCGATCAGCGAAATCGCTTCATCGCCGCGCCCCACCGCGGACAATCCGCCGACGAGCGAGAGGTTGAGCTCGGCCGTGAGCAATTCGTAAGGCGCGGCGTGGAGCTTCTGGAGAGAACTCTGCAGGCCTGCGACTCCATCCGCGGCCTTGCCGCGACGGATCGCGATTTCGCTTTTGAACCCCCGGGCGACCAAGAGATAGGGCGCCAGGGAATGGGACTCGGCGCGCGACATGAGCCTGTCGATATAGGCTTCGGCGCTCTGCAATTCGCCGGTCCACAGAAGCACCGTTATGGCCCAGATCAGCGCGATGGCCAGGGTCAGCGAATGATCCATGGCGGCCGCTTCCTCGACGGCCAGCCGGGCACAGGCGATGGCCTGGTCCGGATAGCCCTGCAGCCACAGATTCCGCGCCGAAATGGCTCTGGCCAGAATCCGTCCTTCGAAGCCGAGATAGATCGTCGTGGTGCGCTGCGGTCCGCGATCCAGCGCAGCCTCGAGTTCGGCGCGAGCGGCGCCAAGATCGCCGCGAAGATGGAGCGAGATTCCCAAAATGGAGTGTGCCAGTGCAACCGCGACGGAATCCTCCACGGTCGCGGCCACCGTGGAACAACGTCTCGCGCATTGCAGGGCGGTCGCGAAATTGCCCATGCGCAGATGGAACATGTTGAGCGGACCGAGCAGCCGCACCTGGTCGAGCGCATCGCCGCGCTCTTCCGCGATCGCGAAGCTTCTCTCCAGGGCCACGCGCGCCGCATCGTGCCCGCCCCGCATGAACATCAGGGATACGCCGAGGGCGGCCTGAAGATGCATCTCGCTGCGGCCGCTGCGCGCGGCGGCGTCGAGCGCGAAGATCGCACGCTCCGACCAGCGATGGCATTCCGGCAGCAGCGACATCGCGAGAAAGACCGGTGCGGCGGCCGCGGCGAGACCCGCGCCGATACCGACGTTTCCTTGCGCGGAAAAACACCATTCCAACGCGACGCGGACATTGTTGAGGGCGGCGAAGTGCGGAATCCGCTCCTCGCCGCTCGCCAGGCTCGGCCAGTCGACTCCGGTCTGCTCCAGCCACCGGCGATAATAGGCTGCGTGGCGCACGGCCAGGTCGGCCGCCTCGGCGTCGTCGACCGCGATGTCGGCGACATAGGCGCGCGTGGTGTCGAGCAGCCGGTAGCGCATCATCGCGCCCACGGGACGCGCCGCCACCATCGACTTGGCGACGAGGCTGTCGACGGCGCTGAAGACCGTCGATCTGTCGAGCGTCGCGCTGGTAACGACTTCCAGGGCCGCATCGAGCGTGAAATGGCCGACGAACACGGCGAGCCTGCGAAGGACCACGCGTTCCAGCTCCGTAAGGAGCCCGAAGCTCCAGTCCAGCGTGGCCTGCAATGTCTTTTGGCGCGGCGGTGCGGTTCGCGATCCCAGCCATAGCAGCGTCAGGCGCTGGTCGAGAAGCGCGGCGGTTTGTTTCAGTCCATAGGATTCGACGCGCCGCGCCGCCAGTTCGATGGCCAGCGCCACCCCATCGAGCCGGCGACAGATGCCGGCAATGATCAGGGCTTCCGCGTCGCCGACATCCAATCGCGCGCCGCTCGCCGCCGCGCGTTCCACGAAGAGCTGCGCGGCCGGGAAGGTTCGAAGGACCGCGGCCGTGAGCTCCGGGTCGTCGGGCGGACAGGCCAGCGCATCCAGCCGGTAGATATGTTCGCTTTCGACCCGAAGCGCTTCGCGGCTGGTCGCCAGGATGTGGACCTGTGGCGCCACGTCCACGATGCTTTGCGCGAGACCCGCCACCGCTTCGACGAGATGCTCGCAGGTGTCGAGGATCAGGAGGAGCCGCCTGTCGCGCAGATAGGCGATCAGATTGGGCGTCGCGTCGTCTGACTGGACTGGCAGGCCCAGCATGGAGGCCACGGCCGTCGTCACCAGGCGGGGATCGCCGAGCATTCCCAGATCGACGAACAGCACGGCGCCCGCGAAGGCTTCGACCAGGTGGTGTCCCACCGCGACCGCGACCGTCGTCTTGCCGACGCCGCCGGCCCCTATGATCGTGACAAAGCGCGACGCGTTGAGCTGGGCCGACAGCTTGAGGATATCTTCGTCGCGTCCGAGCATTCGGCTGAGGCGGTTCGGCAGATTCGCATGCGGAAAGCCGGCGGCGATGATGGGCGGATCGTCGCCGGTAAGGCCCGGCCGCCAGACCGGCGCGACGAAGCAATAGCCCCGCCCGGAAAGCGTCGTGATGTAGCGCGCCCCGTCCTTTCCATCGCCGAGCGCCTTGCGCAGGCCGGCCATGTGAAACCGCAAGCTGCCCTCTTCGACGATGACGTCGGGCCAAACGCGCGCCATCAGGTCTTTTTTGCTGACGATCGCGTTCGGCGTGGAAATCAGAGCAATCAGGATATCGAGTGCCCGCGAGCCCATCTCCACGGGCGCGCCCTCTCTTGTGAGGAGCCTTTCGCTCGCAACAAGATGAAAGGGGCCAAATGACAATCCGTCCTTGGCCTGACCTGCCGCCGTCGATGTCGCCATGGCGTCTTTGTTCGGAGCCGCCCGTTCCCGCTAAGCAGCTTAGGTCAACGGGCGCCGGCGCACCACAACGGAGCGCAGGCGTCTTTTCGACCGCCCGACGCCCCTGAATCTGCTCGGAAAAACCGGAGCGGCGCCGCGGCTAACAAGGTCTCACAACCCATAACGGGCAATTCCCGGCGCACGGGTCTAGCTATCGGGCGCCGCATTCGCAGAGCCGGCCGATGCCACCAGATGGCACGTCGCCCCAATTCACGACGGAGTTCGATTTCATGACAGAGAAGGCAGAGCCCGCGCCGATCAGCCGGCGCAACGGCCTCCAGCTCGGCGCGGCAAGCCTCGTGGCATCGCTGCTGCCGGCTTCCGCCCTGGCCGCGACTCAGACCGAATCCCACCCGCAAAAGGAGCACGCCATGACCGGAAACGCCGCCATCCGTCCGTTTCGGGTGAGCTTCCCCGAAACCGAACTCACCGAGCTGCGCCGGCGCATCGCCATGACGCGGTGGCCGGACCGCGAACAGGTTGCGGATCCGTCGCAGGGCGTGCGGCTCGCGACCACCCAGAAGCTCGCGAAATACTGGTCGACCGAATATGACTGGAGCAAGTGTGAGGCGCGGCTGAAGGCCCTGCCGCATTTCATCACCGCGATCGACGGTCTCGACATCCATTTCATTCACGTCCGCTCGAAGCACGACAACGCACTGCCGCTCATCGTCACGCATGGCTGGCCCGGCTCGATCATCGAGCAGATGAAGATCATCGGTCCGCTGACCGATCCGACGGCGCATGGCGGAAGCGCGGCCGATGCCTTCCACATCGTGATCCCGTCGCTGCCCGGCTACGGCTTTTCCGGCAAACCGACGGCGCCCGGCTGGAACCCGGTGACCATCGCCCGTGCCTGGGCAACCCTCATGCAGCGTCTCGGCTACGCGAAATACGTCGCGCAGGGCGGCGACTGGGGCAACGCCGTTTCGGAGGTCATGGCCCTGCAGCAGCCGCCGGGATTGCTCGGCATTCACACGAACATGGCAGCCACGGTTCCGGCCGACGTCTCCAAGGCGCTATCCGCCGGCGGCCCGCCGCCGGCCGGCCTGTCGCCCGAGGAAAAGCACGCCTGGGACCAGCTCGACGACTTCTACAGGAACGGGCTGGGCTACGCGAACGAGATGTCGCTGCGCCCGCAGACGCTTTACGGAATCGCCGATTCGCCGGTCGGTCTCGCGGCCTGGATTCTCGATCACGACATCCGCAGCTACGAAATGATTGCGCGCGTCTTCGACGGCAAGCCGGAGGGCCTGACGCGGGACGATGTCCTCGACAACATCACGCTCTATTGGCTGACGAACACCGCGATTTCGTCGGCGCGGCTTTACTGGGACACCACGCACAATCTGCCGCCCGGCGGCTTCTTCGATGTTCGGGGCGTCAAGCTTCCGGTCGCCGTGAGCGCCTTCCCCGACGAGATCTACGCCGCGCCCAAGAGTTGGGCTGAGAAGGCCTATGTGAATCTCATCCACTACAACAAGCTTCCCAAGGGTGGACACTTCGCGGCCTGGGAACAACCGGCGGAATTCACCGCGGAGCTTCGCGACTCGTTCCGCTCCCTTCGCAAATCGGCCTGAGAACAAGTCGGCGTCGCGCGCGCTGCCGTCCAGGTGCCCAACGGATAAGGCCGAGATCATGGAGGATATCGACAAGCATCGCCGCCGTTTCTTCGGTGCCGCCGCCATGACCGTTGCCGCCAGCCAGTTAGGTGCGATCGCCTCCGCATCGACACGCCAGCCGGCGACACGGGAGCCCGCCATCAAGCAGGGAACAGGCGCACCCCTGGGAGCGGTGAAGCAGATCGACGCCGGCGTCCTGAATGTCGGATACGCCGAAGCGGGCCCCCAAAGCGGTCCTTCCGTCCTTCTACTGCATGGCTGGCCCTACGACATTCACAGCTTCGACGAGGCCGCGCCTTTGCTGGCCGCGGCGGGCTATCGGGTGATCATTCCCTATCTGCGCGGCTACGGCACGACGCGGTTTCTTTCGGGCGGAACGGCGCGCAACGGCCAGCCTTCAGCGCTCGCCGTCGACGCCGTCGCGCTGCTCGACAGCCTCAGGATCGACAAGGCGGTCCTCGCCGGCTTCGATTGGGGCGCCCGCACGGCGAACATCGTCGCCGCGCTCTGGCCGGAGCGGTGCAGGGCGATGGTCTCCGTCAGCGGCTATCTGATCGGCAACCAGGAGGCCGGCAAGGCGCCATTGCCACCGAAGGCCGAGCTCGAATGGTGGTATCAGTTCTATTTCGCGACCGAGCGCGGACGTCTCGGCTATGAAAGATACCGGCGCGAATTTTCGAAACTGATCTGGCAGCTGGCCTCGCCGAAGTGGAACTTCGACGACGCCGTCTTCGATCGCAGCGCCACGGCGTTCGACAATCCGGATCACGTCGCCATCGTGATCCACAATTACCGCTGGCGCCTCGGCCTCGCCGAGGGCGAGGCGAAATTCGATACCCTGGAGCGGCAACTTGCCGGGAGTCCGGCGATCGCAGTGCCCACCATCACCTTGGAAGGCGATGCCAACGGCGCGCCGCACCCAGATCCGAAGCTGTATGCCGCGAAATTCGCCAGCCGCTACGAGCACCGGCTCGTCACGGGCGGGATCGGGCACAATCTTCCCAAGGAAGCTCCAAAGGCCTTCGCCAAGGCCGTCATCGACGTCGCCCGAGCCTGATCGCACGCGTGGCTCCTTCGCGCAGGCACGAGGAAAAGAAGGGTCGCACCGTGAGCCAGACTTCGAAGGTCGTGTACACGGCCAAGGTCGAAATCTCCGGCGGTCGCGACCATGGCACCGCGCGCAGCTCCGACGGCGTTCTGGACGTTCGGTTCTCAACCCCCGGTTCGGCGCGCATCGGGACCAACCCGGAGCAGTTGTTTGCGGCCGGCTGGTCGGCCTGTTTCGAAAGCGCGATCGCGCTTGCGGCCGGCAAAGCGAAGATCGCCTTGCCGGCGAAAACGAGCATCCATGCCGAAGTGGACCTGAACCTTGGGATCGACGGCTACTTTCTCGGCGCTCGGCTCACCGTCGGGCTGCCGGGTCTGGAGCGCGATGCCGCGAAAGCCCTGGTCGAAGAAGCGCATCGGATTTGTCCCTACTCCAAGGCGACACGAAGCAACATCAACGTGGCGATAGAGCTTGTCTGAACCCGTACCTTAAGAACGCCCGCGCGGAGGTGTTTCGGCTCGGCGGTCGAACGTCTAGGATTGCGGCGGCGAGGACGGGTCGTGGCGGCAACAAAGACGGAAACCGAGCGGCTCGCAGCCGCGCGGAAAAACTACGAGGCGGCGGTCGCCTTTCACCGGGCGGGCGCGCTTGCCGAGGCCGAACGGCACTATCAGGCGGTGCGCCGACTGTTTCCGGGTCACCCCGGAGCTCTGCACGGTCTTGGCTTGATCTGTCTGCGGACCGACAGGCCCGAAGAGGCTGCGGCGATGCTGTCGGGCGCCGCCGCCGCGGCGCCGCAGAACGGCGCGATCCGACGGGATCTCGGCAGCGCCTATCTCGCCCTGGGCCGCTATGGAGAGGCGGCACGCAGCTTCGAGGCGGCGATCAAAACCCGGCCGGACGACGCGCAGGCCCTGCTGGGACTCGGTGACGCGCTCAGTGTGCTCGGCCAGGTCGACGCGGCGCGCTCCGCGTTCCAAAAGGTCTTGGCCGCCGATTCCAGGAACGGCGCCGCACATTTCGGCCTGGGCGGCATCGCGGCGCAGACGGGCCGGATGGCGGAGGCTCGGTCGGCTTTCGAGCGTGCCATCGCCTGCGCACCGAAGCACGCCGCCTACCATCGCGCCCTGGCCGAGACGGCGCGTTTCGTGGCGGGCGACACAAGGCTGGATGCGCTGGAAACCCTCGCGCGCGAGGCGCGGAATCTGGGCGACGCCCAGAAGGTCGAACTGCACTTCGCGCTGGCCAAGGCCTATGACGATCTAGCGCGCTACGACGACGCGTTCACGCAATTGCAATCCGGCAATACGCTCAAGCGGACGCTGGTTTCCTACGACGAGGCGGCTGTTGCGGATTTCTTCCGGGAGATTGCGCAGGCCTTCTCCTCTAGCCTGATGCCTGAAAGAGTTGACGCCGGCGATCCCTCGGATACGCCGGTGTTCGTGGTCGGGATGCCGCGCTCCGGCTCGACGATGGTCGAACAGATCCTCGCCAGCCACCCGGATGTGCACGGCGCCGGCGAATTGCTGGTCATGAACGACCTGGTTGCCGACCTGCCGAATTATCCTGCCGGGATCGCTTCGATGTCAGATGCTGCATTCGGCAGGTTCGGCCAGCGATATGTCGCGCAGGTGCGGGCGCTGGCGCCCGGCGCGAAGCGCATCGTCGACAAGCTGCCAGCGAATTTCCGCCATCTGGGGATGATCCGTCTCGTGCTGCCGAATGCGAAAATCGTACATGTGCGGCGCGATCCGATGGACACCTGCCTCTCGTGCTACTCCAAGCTGTTCTTGGGCGGATTGAACTTCGCCTACGACCTCGGCGAGCTGGGCCGCTATCACAAGATGGTCGAGGCGCTGATGGCGCATTGGCGCGCAGTGTTGCCGAAGCATGCGTTGCTCGACGTGGAATATGAGACGCTGGTCGGCGATTTCGAGGCGCAGGCGCGCCGGATCGTTGCCTTCTGCGGTCTGGAATGGGATGCGCGCTGCCTGGATTTCTCCCGGACCGAGCGGCCGGTGCGGACGCTCAGCCAGGCGCAGGTGCGCCAGCCGCTGTTCGCCAGCTCCATCGGGCGGTGGCGGCACTATGAGAAGCACCTGGGGCCGCTGATCGCGGCGCTCCGCTAGACGGAAAGTTCGCTGCGCAATTTCGCCGCGACGGCATCGGCACCGGGGCCGATGACGAGATGGATGCTGCCGGCCTTGGGGCTCACGACGCCGCGCACACCCAGAGCGCGGAGGGTCGCTTCGTCGATGTCCTCGCCGCTGGCGACGGTCACGCGCAGGCGGCTGGAGCAGGTCTCGACCTTGAGCACATTGGCGGGGCCGCCGAGCGCGCGCAGCAAGGCCTGCGTGTCGCCGATTTGCGGTGCCGCTGTCTGTGGCGGCGCGGCCGCGACGACGGAAGCCGGAGCGGTGCGCGGCGCGGTCGGCACTGCGGCGCGGATTTCTCCGGCGACCTGATCTGCGACCGGACCTAGCACCACCTGCAGCGCATTGGCGGACGGACGCACGATGCCGCGGGCGCCCAGCGCTTTCAGCGCCTTCTCGTCGGCAGCCCGGCCGTCGGCGAGCACGAGGCGCAGGCGCGTGGTGCAGGCATCGACGCTGACGAGGTTGTCCGCGCCGCCGAGGGCGATGACATAGGCCTCGCCGCGCGAAGTCGCGGCCGGCGCTGCGGCCGGCGCCTCGGTTTCCTCCTCGCGGCCCGGCGTCTTCAGGTTGAAGGCGCGGATCGAGAGGCTGAACAGCCCATAGTAGAGCGCGAAATAGACCGCGCCGACCGGAAGCAACCACAACGGCCGGGTCGCCTTGCCGAAATTGATGAGATAGTCGAACAGGCCGGCGGAGAAGCCGAAGCCGAGGCGAACGCCGAGAAGATTCATGATCACCATCGCGGCGCCGGTCAACACGGCATGGATCGCGTAGAGCATCGGCGCCAGGAACATGAAAGTGAACTCGATGGGCTCTGTGACACCAGTGAGGAAAGCGGTCAGCGCCATCGACAGCAGCATGCCGCCGATCTCCGGGCGGCGCGACGGCAGCGCGGCGCGGTACATGGCGAGGCACGCGGCCGGCAGGCCGAACATCATCACGGGGAAGAACCCGCTCATGAACTTGCCGGCGTCGGGATCGCCCGCGAAGAAGCGCTTCAGGTCGCCTGTGGTGCCGTGATAGTCGCCGATGATGAACCAGGCGAGATTGTTGAGGATGTGGTGCAGGCCCGTGACGATAAGCAGACGGTTGAGCACGCCATAGGCGAAAAGGCCGATGTCGCCGGCGCCGAGGATGGCATGGCTGAGGCCGTCCATCCCGCTGTTGATGGTCGCATAGCCGAAGCCGATCAGCGCCGCGAGCACGACGCCCGCCGCGCCCGAGGCGATGGGGATGAAGCGGCGGCCGCCGAAGAAGGCGAGGAATTCGGGAAGCTTGATGTCGCGATACTTGTTATAGAGCCAGCCCGCGATCAGGCCCGAGGCGATGCCGGCGGGCACGCTGAGCTTGGCGATGGCCGCGACCTTGAACGCGTCGGCAGCGAGCGCCTGTGCGGCGGCGGGGACCTCGGCGAGCGCCGTTGGCGGTACGGCGATCAGGACCTGCGCGCCCTTGGTCGCGACGAGGAAGCCGACCGCGCCGGCGAGGCCGGCGGCGCCGTGGTTCTCGCGCGCCAGCCCAACGGCGATGCCGATGGCGAAGAGGAGCCCCAGGTTGGAGAAGATGGCATCGCCGGCCGAAGCGATAAAGGCGATGTTCAGCAGGTCGGGTTGGCCGAGGCGCAGGAGCAGGCCGGCGGCGGGAAGCACCGCGATCGGCAGCATCAGCGCGCGGCCCAGCGGCTGGAGTCGTTCGGCGATGTTCATGGCTGTGCTCCCGTCTCGGGAAGGTAGGTCGCGGCAATGGCGCGCACCGCTTCCGGCGAATCCTGCTGCAACGCTTCGGCCGCTGCCGCGCGACAGCGATCCAGATCGAGGGCGCGGACGGTTTCTTTCAGTCGCGCGACGACACCGGCCGGCATGGAAAGCTCGCGGACGCCAAGCCCGATCAGCAGCGCCGCAGCGAGCGGGTCGCCGGCCAGACCGCCGCACACGGCGACCGGCCTGTCCCGGGTAGCCGCGCCTGCAGCGGCCTGGGCGATCAGCGACAGGACGGCGGGATGGAACGCATCGATCTGGGGCGCAAGCTGGGCATGGCCGCGATCCATCGCGAGCGTATACTGAGTCAGATCATTGGTGCCGATGGAGAAGAAATCGGCCTCGCGGGCGAAGCGGGCGGCGATCACCGCGGAGGCAGGCGTCTCGATCATGATGCCAAGCTGCGTCGTGGACGGCGCGCCCAGCTCATTCAGCACGGCGCGGACGGCGCGCAGTTCGCTCAGCGACGCGATCATCGGCAGCATGATGCGCGGCACGGGCGTGACGCGCAGGATGGCGGCGAGCTGGGTCCTGAGGAGATCGCTGCGCCAGAGCGCCGCCCGGATGCCGCGCAGGCCAAGCGCCGGATTCTCCTCGGGCGGCATCGGCAGATAGGGCAATGGCTTGTCGCCACCGATGTCGAAGGTGCGTATCTTGAACGGCCTGCCGTCCAGCGCCTGTGCGATGGCCTGGTAGGCGGTGACCTGTTCGTCCTCCGAGGGCGGCGTGTCGCGGTTGAGGAAGAGAAATTCGGTGCGCAGCAGGCCGCAGCCTTCAGCACCCGCTGCCACAGCGGCGGCGGCCTCGCCGGCGCCCGCCCCGAGATTGGCGACGACTGCGAGGCGCGTGCCGTCGGCGGTGTGGCAGTCCTGCACGGCGCGCGTCCGCGCCGCGCCGTCGCGGGCGGCGCGTTCGGCGATGATGGCGTTGGCGCGGTCAAGCTGCACCGCATCCGGATCGACGTGCAGCAAACCCGCTTCGGTGTCGAGCAGCAGCGTGGTGCCGTCGGCGATGGCGAGGACACCCGCGCCGGCACCGACCAGCGCGGGCACGTTCATGCCGGCGGCGATGATCGCGACATGCGAGGTGGGACCTCCGCCGGCGGTGACGAATCCGGCGATGGCGTCGAGCCCAGCGAGTTCGGACGGCATCAACTCGTCGGCAAGAAGGATGGTGTCGGGGGCAAGCGCCCTGCCCCCAGCGCTGGCGTCGCCCTGCAGCGCAGCCAGCACCTGGCGTTCCAGATCGACGAGGTCGCCGACCCGCTCGCGCAGGCGCGTATCATCGACGGCGCGGAAGGCATCGGCATAGCCACGGATGGTCTGCCGCCAGGCGAAGGCGGCGCTTTTGCCGTCGTCGATGCCGGCGCGGACCTGCCGGAGCAGTTCGGGATCGTCGAGCAGCGCGAGATGCGCGCCCAATATCTCGCGGCGCTGGCGATTGCCGGCGGCGGCGAGACGGTCGAGCCGGGCGCGGACGGCGGCGAGCGCATCGATGAGCGCGGCGCATTCCTGCGCGGTGTCTCCGCCGTCCTCGCTCACGGCAAAGTCGGCGGCCCGCATCTGCAGCGCCTTGCCGATGACGAGGCCCGGCGCGCCGCAGACGCCGCGCAGCGCGTTGGGCGGAAGACCGGCCGTCGGCGGCGCGGCGACGGGCGCGGGCGGCGGCGCAAGGTCGGGGGCTTCTTCGATGCCGTGCGCGATCAGCTCGGCGAGCGCCACGACGGCGGCTTGCGCATCGGCGCCGCGGGCGGTGATCACGACGGCCTCGTCCTTGCGGACGCCCAGAGACATCAGCGCCGCGATGCTCTTGGCGTTGACGCGGCGGGCACGGGCGGAGAGCTCGATCTCCGACGCGAAGCCCCGGGCGGCGGTCGAGATCTGCGCGGCCGGACGCGCATGGATGCCGTGGGCGAGGCGCACGACGATCTCGCGTGTCGCCTCCTGCGGTCCCGGCGCCAACGCGGCTTCGACGGCGAGCGGGCGCAGCTCCATCAGGAACTCGCCGAGAGCGGTCTCGCGGCCGGTGCTGCGGCGGACGATGGCGAAGGCGTCTCCGTTGGTGACGACCACCGGTGAGATCAGGCTCTTGGCGTTGGTTGCGAGGAAATCGAGGTCGAAGGCGATCAGGGGATCGCCGGTGCGCACCATGGCGCCCTCGCGGACATGGGCGACGAAGCCGCGGCCGTGCAGCGCGACGGTCTCCAGGCCGACATGGATCAGGATCTCCGCGCCGTTGGCGGCGCGCAATGTCACGGCGTGGCGCGCCAGCGCGATGACGACGCCGTCGCAAGGCGCGTGCACCGCCGCCCCGGTGGGATCGATGGCGAGGCCGTCGCCCAGGATGCGCTCGGCGAACACCGGATCGGGGACCTCGTCCAGCGGCGCCACCCATCCCTTGATCGGCGCGACAAGCGTGAGATTGGACATGCGTCCCTTCTTCTAGTGGACCAGTTCGACCGTGTGCAGCGCCCAGTATGGATCAAGCGCAGGGCGCGTGAAGACGAAACACAGATCGTGCGCGCCGGTCTCGGTCGCGAGCGGGCCGCGCGCGGCGGCGAGGCCGGTCTCGGAGGCCGGTGGCGACATGGGAATGGTCGCGATCTTGGCGCCGTCGCAGGTGTCGAGATGGACCTCGAATTCGCCATCGGGCGTCGCGGATGGGCGCTTGGCGATCTTTTCGGCGTCCGCCCCGATCTGGAAATTGAACGGCAACCGGCCGGCGGTGAGGGCGATCTGCGTGATGCCTACAAGGTCGGCGCTTTTCCATATCCAACAGGGGTTCATGACGTCGTGCAGGAACACGGGGCGCGGCCCAACGAACGGCTCCGGTCCTTCGACGGAGAGCACGATGGCGTTGCCGCACAGGGCCAGTTCGTGGCTGTCGCGGACCGTCAGCGACAAAGGCGCGGTCTCCGCCACCAGCGGGCCGTGCGACAGGCCGAGCGCGTCATAGCGATCCAGCTCTGCAGGCATGCGGGCGAGAAAATCCGCCCGGTCATGCGCGGCGGCGGGCGACCAGCCGAGCTCGGCCAGCGCCGCAGCACGCGGAAAGGCGGCGTAGTCGACGTTGCGCGCTTCACGGATATGCTCGGTCCAGATATTGGCCTGCACGCCGACGATGTGGGCGCGCTCGGCATCGCTCAGTGCCGCGGGCGCCGGATCGAAATCGTACACATCGCCGAGCGAGATGATGGCGCCGCGTCCGGAAGGCTCGTTCGCGCCCTCGACCTGGCGGTTGTCGAGATAGAGCACCGGCGCGGACGACAGCACTGTGTCATGACCGGCCTTCGCGGCGGCGAGTGCGCCGTCGATGCCGCGCCAAGACGTGATGGCGGCGTCGGGCGGCACGCCGCCTTGCAGGATCTCGTCCCAGCCGATCAGGCGGCGGCCATGCGCCTTCAGGAATTTGCCGATGCGGGCGATGAACCAGCTTTGCAGCGCGTCTTCATTGGCGAGCCCCAGCGCGTGCATCTTCGCCTGGATCGCGGGGTTGGTTTTCCACTGATCCTTTATCGCTTCGTCGCCGCCGACATGGATATAGGTGCCCGGAAACAGCGCCATCGTCTCGGTCAGCACGTCTTCGAGGAAGGCGAAGGTCTTGTCGTCGACATTATAAAGGTAGGGGAACACGCCCCAATCGCTCGACACGGCGTCCGGCGGATTGGGGACCGAGCCCAGGCGCGGATAGGCGACGATGGCGGCCAGGGCGTGGCCGGGCATTTCGATCTCCGGCACGATGGTGATATGGCGCGCGGCGGCGTAGGCAACGACCTCCCGCACCTGCGCCTGGGTGTAGAAACCGCCGTAAAGGCGCGGCTTGCCGGTTTTCGGATCGATGTCGCCCTGCCCGCCGGCGGGCACGCGCCAGGCGCCGATCTGCGTCAGGCGCGGATATTTCCTGATCTCCAGCCGCCAGCCCTGGTCATCGGTCAGGTGCCATTGCAGGACGTTGAGCTTCTCGCGCGCCATCGCGTCGAGAAACGACTTGATGAAGGCGACCGACTGGAAATGCCGCGCCGAGTCGAGCAGCAACCCGCGCCAGGCGAAGCGCGGCGCGTCCTCGATATGCACAGAGGGGATCGTCACGCGTGGCGACGCACCGGGCGTCTGCATCAGGAGCTGCCACAGCGTGATCGTGCCATAGAACAATCCCCCGTCATGGCTCGCGGTGATGACTGCGCCATGGGGCGTCACGTCGAGGCGATAGGCTTCCACCCCGCGAATGCTCGGATCGCGGCGCAGCGTGATGGCGTTCGCGCCGCCGAGCCGATGGAGCACGATGCCGCGCGTGTCGCGCAGGAGCTGTGTGAAATAAGCCGCAGTGCGGGCGTCCCGCTTGTCGAAAGCGAGCGGCGTGGCGCCCGTGACGGTGAACTCACCAGCCAGCGGCGTCACTTGCGCCGGCAGCGGCACGAGCGACGGCGCGGCACTCGCCATGGCCGGCGTCAGAACAAGCACCGCCAAGCCCAGAAGCGTCGAGAGATGGCGGCGGGCGGATATCATAGCGTGCTCGAAAAAAGAGAGGGCGGAGAGTGTGGCTCTCCGCCCCCGACAGTAGCAGTGCGACGGGTAAGACGCACCTTTCCCCTCTTAGAACTTCACGCGGATGCCGCCGTAGAGCTGCGTGCCGTTGGAGTAGAGCGCGCGCGGCTGGGTCTCGTCGGCCGCGTAGTATTTCAGCGTCTGATTGGTCAGGTTGAGGGCATCGAAGGTGATCGAGGCCCAGTCCGTGACCGTGAACTGAACCGAGGCGTCCAGCGTGTTGTAGGCGTTCTGGACTTCCGCGGAGCTGCGGTCGAGGCCGACCAGCATCTTGGAGCGATAATTGTAGGACAGGCGCGCGCTCAGCCAATCGTTCTCATAGTAGCCCACCAGGTTCGCGGTGTGCTTGGAGTCGCCGACCAGCGGCCCGCCGCCGTCGTCCACGCCGCTGGCGAAGGTGTAGTTCGCCATCACGCCGAAGCCCGCCCAGATCGGCTGCTGCCAGGACAGCTCCATGCCCTCGTCATGGCCGCTGGAGTTGAACGGCGATGTGATCGAGTAGGTGGAGTAGACCGGGACGGGCTTCATGCCGGTCAGCGTCATGTTCACATAGCTGGCGTTGGTGTTGCCGTAGGAGATGTAGGACGACAGGTCCATGTAGAAAATGCTGGCCGAGAACAGCGCCTGCGGCCCGTAATACCACTCATAGGAGAGGTTGTAGTTCGCCGACTTCACGGGCTTGAGGTTCGGATTGCCGCCCTGGCCTGTGAGGTTGGTGTCGGTGAGCTGCACCGCGCCGCCGAGCGCCGAATAGTCCGGACGGGCCATGGTTTCGGCCGCCGCGAAGCGCAGCACCATCTCGTCGTTCAGGTCCATGCTCAGATTGGCGCTGGGCAGGACATCCCAGTAACTGTGATTGATCTTGTTGATGCCGTAGGTGCCGAAGTCGCTGGCAAGGCCGCCCGGCACGTTGATGTACTGATCGATGTCCTCGCGCGTGTTGACGATGCGGACGCCGAAATTGCCCTTCCAGTGGTCGCCGCCGATATTGGCCATGGCATAGGCCGCGAAGTCCTGCTCGCTCAGATGCATGCTGGCCGGCCAGTCGAAGCGGCCATTGGCGGGATTGGAGACCGCTTCCGGCGTCTGCGGATAGGGGCGCCAGCTGTTGTTGTTGAAGAGCAGCTTCTCGATCAGCGCCGTGTCGCCTTGTGGCAGATCGGTCAGCATGCCGGGAATCTTGAACGCATCGGCGAAGTCGCTCGGATAGTTCTGGGTCGACACGTCGCTGCCGATCGAGCCGCCATAGGAGACGCCGCCGTTGTAAAGGTCGTTCTTGCGCGTGTGCTCGGCATAGCGCACGCCCGCCTTCAACGAGGTGATGGGGCCGATGGCGATCTGCTGCTCGGCATCGAGCTGGCCGTACCACTCGCTGTCGACCGCGGTGGATACCGCAGTCCAGGCCCAGTCGTTGACGAGATTGGCGGGATTGGAGGTGTCGACGCCCGGGATGGTCACAACCGCCACGCCCTTGGAGAAGTCGTAGGTGCCGGGCGCGCCGGTGCCCATCCCGATCTCGCCTTCCCAGGCGACCTGCGGGTCGGTCTTGCCGACGCCGTGACTGTAGCCGCCCTTGACGCCGACCGTCAGCGAATCCGTGGGCGTCCAATGCGCATCGGCGTTGAAGTAGTAGGTCTCCGCGCCGCCGCCCGGACGCTGGATGAAGTCGGTCACGAAGGGCGCGGTCGGGCGGGCCGCGACGACCGTGCCGTCGGGCAGCGTATAGGCCGGCGCGACCGCCGGGAACGCCGCCGAGACGATCGTGCCGTTCTTGACGGTATAGCTGGTCGGCACATTGTTCATGGTGACGAATTCGTTCGTTCCCCAGAACATGTTGTTGTCATTGATGTTGCTGGCCGAGAGATGCGAATAGAAGCCCGACAGCTTGATGTCGAACGCGTCGTTGGGCTGCCATTCGGCCGTGATGTCGCCGCCCTGGCGCACGCGCTGCTGCTCGAACAGGGCCGAGCCGATCAGGGTCGGATACGCCTTGCCGACCAGGTCGGGATGGGAGAGCGCGGCCAGATTTCCCGAACAGGAATTCGTCGCCGCCACGCAGACCCAGGGCTGCACCGTCGAATAGCCGAGGAATTCCTGCCCGTCGCGGCGGATGTCGCGCGCCTCGTAGAAGCCCTGGACCATGACGCCGAACGTGCCGGAATCGTTCTTCCAGTTGAACAGGCCGTTCACCTGCGGCGTGGTCTTGCCGCGCAGCGTGGTGTAGGCGGCTTCGGCGCTGCCTTCGAAGGTCAGGTTCTCTTTGAAAGCGAGCGGGCTGCGGGTGATGATATCGACCACGCCGGCGACGCCGCCTTCGACGAGGTCCGCCTGCTGGCTCTTGTAAACCTTCGCGGTGTCGACGATTTCGGAGGGCAGCAGCGTGAAGCTGACGCTGCGGCCGATGGTGGCGTACTGGTCGAGGATGAACCAGTCGCCGTTGGCGATGGTGTGGCCGTCGACCACCGTCTGGGTCAGCGAGGGGTTCGTGCCTCGGATGGAGACGCGGTCGTTCTCGTCGAAGCCGCCCTCGCCGCTCGCCGCCGAGACCGTGTTCACGCCGGGCACGCGCTGCAGCGCGTCGGCGACGTTCTTGTCGGAGAATTTGCCGATGTCTTCGGCCGACACCGCGTCGACGATGGTGGTCGAATCGCGCTTGATGTTGATCGCCCGATCGATCGACGCGCGGATACCCGTCACGACGACGATTTCCGGCGCCTCGGTCGCGTCGGCCGCGAATGCCGGCGCTGCCGCCGTGAGCGCCGCCAGGCTGACCGATCCGGCCAGCATCCCCCGAAATGACATGCGATATCCCTCCTTGAGCTACAATCCCCGCGACTCGGAAGGGCCTGCGTCCGAAAACGGCAGAAGCCCAATCCAAGTCCAATGTAGAACCATTTCTCGGTTGGGCTGTCACTGTCAAGCCGAAAATTTGTCGTATTTCCGCCGTTGACGTGAAACGCTATACATGTGGTACTAGATTGGTTATATAAACTCAGAACGAATTCTTCCGCCTGTTGCGCGGAAAGCTCAGGGAGAGCGACGTGGCGCTGCTCAAGGTCATCGGACGGCTGGACGAGACGGCTGCCCAGCCGCTTTACCAGCAGCTCCAACGCGGTTTGCGCAACGCGATCGAGAACAAGCTGCTGGCGCCCGACGATGCGCTGCCGCCGGAACGCGACCTTGCGGAAGAATTCTCGATCTCGCGAATCACGGTGCGCAAGGCGATCGACGGGCTGGTCGCGGAAGGCCTGCTGACGCGCAAGCAGGGCTCGGGCACCTTCGTCGCGGGACGCGTCGAGAAGAACTTCTCCAAGCTCACCTCGTTCACCGAGGACATGATCGCGCGCGGACGCGTGCCGACGAGCCAATGGCTTCGCAAGAGCCAGGGCACCGTGACGCCGGAAGAATCCCTGACCATGGGCCTTTCGCCCGGAACGCCAGTCTACCGCTTCCACCGCCTGCGCTTCGCCGATGACGCGCCGATGGCGCTGGAATTCTGCACCGTGCCGGCCTTCTGCCTGCCGTCGGTCGACGCGGTGGAATCCTCGCTCTACACGGCGCTGGCCAGGGCGGGCTATCGCCCGACGCGCGCGTTGCAGCGCCTGCGCGCCGTGCTGTTCACCGGCGAACAGGCCGGACTTCTGCGCGCGCAGGAAGGCGATCCTGGCCTGCTGGTGGAGCGCCGCGGCTTCCTGCCCGACGGACGCGCGATGGAGTTCTCGCAGTCCTTCTATCGCGGCGACACCTACGACTTCGTGGCGGAGCTTAATACGTCGGAGCAGGACAAGTGATGGCGGCCGCGCACGCGCCCACGCGGATGCTTCGCGAAGCGGCGGAGGGGCCGGATGTCGTGGCGCGGCAGTTCGCCCGCAACCGCGCGGCGGCGCGGACCATCGGCGCGCGGCTGCGCGACCTGAACCCGCGGGCCGTCGTGACCGGGGCGCGCGGCAGTTCCGATCACGCCGCGACCTTCGCGAAATACCTGATCGAGACCAAGACCGGCATCATCACCTCCTCCACCGGGATGTCGATCAGCTCGGTGTACGAGACGCGGCCGAAATTCGATCGCGTGCTGTTCCTGGCGATCTCGCAGTCGGGCAAGAGCCCGGACCTGCTCGCCACCGTCGCGGCGGCGAAGGCGGGCGGCGCCTATGTCGTGGCGCTCGTCAACGACGATGCGAGTCCGCTGGCCTCGCTGGCGGATTCGGTGCTGCCGCTGCATGCCGGCCCGGAGGCGAGCGTGGCGGCCACCAAGACCTATCTCGCATCGGTCGCCGCGGTGGCCGATCTCGTCGCGGAATGGACCGGCGATGCCGAGCTGCACGCGGCGCTGGGCGGCCTGCCCGCGCTGATGCGCGAGGCCTGGACCTGCGACTGGACCGGAGCCGTCCGGCAACTGGCACCGGCGCGCGATCTCTACACCATCGGCCGGGGCCTCGGCTTCGGCGCGGCACAGGAATGGGCGTTGAAGTTCAAGGAGACCTGCGGCCTGCACGCCGAGGCGTTCAGTTCGGCGGAAGTCCGGCATGGCCCGATGGCGCTGGTAAAGGCGGGCTTTCCCGTCCTGTTGCTGGCACAGAACGACCAGACGCGGCCGGGATTGCAGGAGCTTGCCGCCAAGCTCGTCGCGACGGGCGCGAGTGTCCTGGTTGCCGGCTTCGAACAGAAGGGCGCGACCGCCCTGCCCTTCGTCGCGGCGCATCCGGCGCTCGAGCCGATCGTCCTGACGCAGAGCTTCTACCGGATGCTCGACGCGCTGGCGCTGGAACGCGGCATCGATCCGGATCGACCGCCGAACTTGAATAAGATCACCGAGACCCTCTGACATGCGAACCGCTTTGACCAACGGCCGGGTGATGACGGACCGCGGCGCGCTCGCGGAGCGCGCGGTGGTGATCGAGGACGGCCGCATCGCCGGCGTCGTGCGGCCGAACGACATGCCGGCCGATGCAGCCAGCCACGATCTGGGCGGCCGTCTGCTTCTGGCGGGCTTCATCGACGTCCAGGTGAACGGCGGCGGCGGCGTTCTGTTCGGCGACGCGCCGAATGTCGAGACGCTGCGGATCATCGCGCAGGCGCATGCGCAATTCGGCACGACCGGTTTCCTGCCGACGTTGATCAGCGGCGATCTGGCGCTCATCCGATCCGCCATTGCCGCCGTCGACGCGGCGATGCGGGAAGGCGTGCCGGGCGTGCTCGGCATCCATATCGAGGGACCGTTCCTCAATCCCGAGCGCAAGGGCATCCATGACGCGGCGAATTTCCGCGCGCTGGACAGGGAGGCTTTCGATCTGCTCACGTCGTTCAAGCGCGGCAAGACACTGGTCACGCTGGCGCCCGAGCAGACCACGCCCGATATGATCGCGGCGCTGACCAAGGCGGGCGTGATCGTATCGGCGGGACATACGGACGCGGCTTACGGTCAGATCCGCGCCGCGCTGGACCATGGGCTCACGGGCTTCACGCATCTGTTCAACGCGATGTCGCCGTTGCGCGCGCGCCAGCCCGGAACGGTCGGCGCGGCGCTGGACGACAAGGCGAGCTGGTGCGGCATCATCGCAGACGGCCGTCACGTCGATCCCGCGGCGCTGCGGATCGCGCTGGCCTGCAAGGGCCTGGACAAGCTGATGCTGGTCACCGACGCGATGCCGAGCGTGGGCGCTGCGGCCAAGACGTTCACGCTCCAGGGCCGTACGATCACGGTGAAGGACGGGGTCTGCATCGCGCCGGACGGCACGCTGGCGGGCTGCGATCTCGACATGGCGGGCGCGGTGCGCAACGCTATGACGCTGATGGACGTTGATCTCGCGGGGGCGGTCGGCATGGCCGGCCGGAACCCGGCGGCTTTTCTTGGGCTTGGCAAGGAAATGGGCACGATCGCAACCGGGCAGCGGGCCAATTTCGCCGTGATGGACGACGCGCTCAGCGTTCTGGAAACCTGGATCGACGGCGCAAGGGTCTGCTGATGGCTCAAAGCCGCGCCATCGCGATCTTCGGTGCTACCGGCGACCTGGCGCAGCGCATGCTGTTCCCGTCGCTCTATTTCCTGCAGTCCGAAGGACTGCTGCCGGACGATCTGGCGATCATAGGCTGTTCCCGCTCCGCGCTGACGCACGAAGCCTTCGCCGCGCGGGTGCGGGAATGGGTCAGAGACCGTTCCGGCGATCGTTACAGCGATACGGCATGGGAAGGGCTCAGCAGGCGCCTGCGGCACGCGGCGGTCGATGCGACGGACGCCGCCTCGTTCGCGAATCTGCGCGATGTGCTGGGCGAAACCGGCAACAGCCTGTTCTATCTGTCAACGTCGCCCAGCCTTTACAGCGCGATCTGCGGCAATCTGAAGAGCGCAGGGCTCGCGGGGCCGCGCAGCCGCGTGGTCGTCGAAAAACCAATCGGGCGCGACCTGCAAAGCTGCCGCGCGATCAACGACTCGCTGGCGCAGACCTTCGCCGAGGAAAACATCTTCCGCATCGACCACTATCTCGGCAAGGAAGCGGTGCAGAATCTGCTGGCGCTGCGCTTCGCCAACACGCTGTTCGAGCCCTTGTGGAACAAGGTCAGCATCGAGCAGGTGCAGATCACCGTCGCCGAGACTGTGGGCGTCGAGGACCGCTGGTTCTATTACGACGAGTATGGCGCGGTACGCGACATGGTGCAGAACCATCTTCTCCAGCTGCTGTGTCTTGTGGCGATGGAGCCGCCGGCCAACCTCGATCCGGATTCGGTGCGCAATGAGAAGGTGAAGGTGCTGCGTTCGCTGCGCCCGATCGACAACCGCGACATCGCCAAGCGGGCGGTGCGCGGCCAGTACGAAGCGGGCTTCGCAGAAGGCCGCGAAGTCAAAGGCTATGCCGACGAGGCCGGCGGACGCGCCAGCGGCACCGAAACCTTCGTCGCGATCCAGGCCAATATCGACAATTGGCGCTGGGCCGGCGTGCCGTTCTATCTGCGCACCGGCAAGCGCCTGCCGCGCCGCCGCTCCGAGATCGTGATCCAGTTCCGCGAGGTGCCGCACTCGATCTTCCCGGGCAACGAGCTGCTGGCGAACCGGCTGACGATCCGCCTGCAGCCGGAGGAAGAGATCGCGCTTCTGCTGATGAACAAGACGCCGGATCTCGAACAGATGCGGCTGCGGCCGCTGGGACTGAACCTGAGCCTGAGCGATACGTTCAAGCGCACACGGCGGCGCATCGCCTATGAGCGGCTGCTGCTGGAGGCGCTCAACGGCAACAGCACGCTGTTCGTGCGCCGCGACGAGGCGGAAGCGGCGTGGACATGGATCGACGACATCGTCGCGGGCTGGCAGCGGCAAGGCACGCCGCCCGCGCCCTACGCCGCCGGAAGCTGGGGCCCGTCATCGGCCATCGCCCTGGCCGAACGCAATGGACATAGCTGGTATGAGTGATGCGACGGCCTATACGACGAGGCCATCTTTCGTCGGATTCCATCGTGCGGAAGATCTTCACCACGCCCTGGCGGGCGAGATTGCGTCGCGCCTGACCGGCGGCGTGGAGTGCAGCGGACGCGCGGGCTTCGTCATCTCGGGCGGAACGACGCCGGGCGATTTCTACGACGTGTTGGCGATGCGCGATGTGCCCTGGAAGGACATCGAGATCACCCTTTCGGACGAGCGCTGGACCGAGCCGACGACGGATCGCAGCAACGAGCACCTCGCGCGCACGCGCCTGTTGCGGGACAAGGCCGCCGCGGCCCGTCTGGTGCCGTTCAAGACACGCCACGAAACGGCGCGCGCGGCGCAGGCCGATGTCGATGCCGCGGTCGCGGCGATGCCGCGGCCCTTCGACGTCGTGCTGCTGGGAATGGGCACGGATGGTCATACCGCGTCGCTCATTCCGGGCTCCGAGGGACTGGCGCAGGCCCTGGACAGGCACGATCCCGCCCTGGTGCGCGCGGTGAACCCGCCGAACGTCACCGCGATGGGCGAACGCCTGACACTGACGCTGCGCGCGATCCTGGACGCGCGCTGGATCGTCCTGCTGATCCGGGGCGAGGCGAAGCTGGCGGCGTACAAGCGCGCCCTGGCCGGACACGACGCCCTGCTGCAGCCCGTGCGCGCGGTGCTGCATCAGAGCGACGTACCCGTATCGATCTACTGGTCGGAATAGACATACGCACCGAGCAGCCCGCCGGCCGCCGCGGCGGAGCAAGTTCAAGGTTCGACCGCGCCATCGCTTCGATCGTTTCGGACCCTGCCGAAATGGATGGACACATAGGTCCGAGCACCAGGACTCCCGCCGTCAGCGCGAGGACATCATCGTTCAGCCCGATAGCAATCGGATGCCGCGACAACAGAAATATGCCGATGCTCAAGTTGAGCGCGCCCCACAGGAAATTGGCGAAGGGTGACGAATTTCCCACGCCCCTGGGCCGCCGCGAGCGCCTTGGCCGCGGAAAAGATTGTCATAAATCCGGATATTAAAAAATATATCAATAGGATAGCGTCGATGGCCCGCGACCGGCCCCGTGTTTCGATCGTAGAACCTCTCCTGTTTCCCTTGCAGTCGGACATGCGCATCCTCACCTTCTGGAGATGCGGGTTGCTTGGAACGTCACAATCGTGTCGCACCGAGGCTGGAACAAGACGCGGCCACAGGGGAATCACATATGAGCGAAGCCCAGTCGATCGACGCCAGCTTGCCGGCCGTCGTGGCCGATCCCACACGCGTCGCCGCCATCAAGTCGGGCATCAATATCGCCGACACCGCGCAGATCACCGCGTTCGGTGAACGGGCGCAAAACGAGGTCGCGGGCTTTGCTGACAGGATCTTGGCGCAGACCAAGAATCGCGAGTTGGGCGATACAGGCGCGCTGCTGTCGGACATCATCGCGAAAGCCAAGGGCCTGGATCCGGCGCAGCTGCAAAAGCAAGATGTCTTCACGCGCCTGTTCGGCGGCCTGCGGCGCCGGATATTCCGCTTCCAGTCGCGCTTCGAGACGGTCGCGGCGCAGATCGACCACATCACAGTGGAGCTTGAGCGGCGGATCGACATCCTGCGGCGCGACGTGACGATGCTCGACGGGTTGCACGACCAGACGAAGGATTCGATCGCCGGCCTCGACGCCTATATCGCCGCCGGCAAGGCGTTCGCCGACGAATACCGCAAGGGCCCGATCGCTGATCTCGAAACCGGGGCCAAAGGCCGTTCGGGCAACACGACCACCGACGTGATGGCCGCGCAGCAATACCAGGATGCCCTCCAGTCGCTCGACCGGCTGGAGAAGCGCATACTCTATCTGCAGCAGGCGCGTCAGATCGCCATCCAGCAGATGCCGCAAATCCGGATTGTCCAGAGCGGCGACACCACGCTGATCGAGAGCCTGCAGGCCTCGGTCACGCTGACCGTGCCGGCGTGGAAGCAGAAGATGGTTCTGCTGCTCGGTCTGACGCGCCAGCAGGAGGCGCTGGAAATGCAGAAGACGGTGACCGACGCGACCAACACGATGCTCCGGCAGGCGTCCGAAATGATGAAGACCCAGGCGATCGACATCGAAACCCAGTCGCAGCGCGGCATCGTCGACATCGACACGCTGCAGAAGACCAACCAGGACTTGATCGACACCATCCAGGGCGTGCTGAAGGTCCAATCCGAGGGCCGTCGCAAGCGCGCCGAGATCGAAACCGAGATGGACCGGCAGACCGCCGCGCTCAAGGCGGCGCTGGCGCAATCGCCCGCGCCATGAAACCCTGGCTCGTACTGGCGGCGGTCGCTCTGCTGCTGGGCGGCTGCGGCGGATCGCAGCGGACATTCCACATCGTGGCCGGGTCCGAGGAGCAGACCTTCGAACCCATCGTCCGGGAATTCTGTGCCAGCCAGCGCGTGACCTGTGTCATCGATTACAAGGGCTCTCTCGACATCGGGCTGATGCTCGAAGGCAGTGACGCTCCCGACATCGATGCGGTGTGGCCGGCATCGAGCCTGTGGCTCGAAATCTACGACGCGCATCGCCGCGTCAAGGATCTGAAGTCGATCGCCTCCAGCCCCGTGATCCTGGGCGTGCGCATGGCCAAGGCACGCGAGCTCGGCTGGATCGGCAAGCCGGTGCACATGGACGATATCCTGGCCGCCGTTTCGGCCGGCAAGCTGACGTTCCTGATGACGTCGGCGACGCAGTCCAATTCGGGCGCCTCGGCCTATCTGGCGATGCTCGCTGCGTCGTTCGGAACGCCCGCCCAGCTCGATCCGCGCGCGCTCGACGATCCCAACGCCCGCGCCAAGGTGAAGGCGCTGCTCAAGGGCGTGGCCCGCTCCTCGGGATCCTCGGGCTGGCTCAAGGATCTCTATCTGTCCGCGGCGGCCGACGGACACGCCTATGACGGCATGTGGAACTACGAGGCGCTGCTGAAGGAGACCAACGACGTGCTGCGCCGGCGCGGCGGCGAGTTGCTCTACGCCGTCTATCCGGCGGACGGCACCAGCTATGCCGATGCGCCGCTGGGCTATGTCGAGCACGGCCAGGACAAGGACACCAAGGCGTTCTTCGAGGCGCTGCAGGCCTATCTGCTGAGCGCGGACGTGCAGGCGAAGATCGCGGGTTTCGGACGGCGCACGGCGCTCGGCATGGCCGAGCCGGCACCACCGGAGAAGGACTGGAATTTCGATCCCTCCCGCGTCATTCCCTCCATCGCGCTGCCGGAGGCCAAGGTCATCGCGCGCGCACTCACGCTCTATCAAGAGGTGCTGCGGCGGCCCTCGCTGACGGCGATTTGCCTGGACTTCTCCGGATCGATGGAGGGCGACGGCGTCTCCCAGCTGAAGAGCGCGATGCAGACCCTGTTCGATCCGGCGCAGACGGCGCACAGCCTCATCCAATGGACGCCGAACGACCGTATCCTAATCATCCCGTTCGACGGCACGGTCCGCGAGGTCGACCAGGGAGACGGCACGATCGCATCGCAGGCCAAGCTTCTGGCCGACGTCATGAACCAGCAGGCCAATGACGGTACGGACATGTATGGTTGCGCCGCGCGCGCCCTGGCCGAAATGAAGCCGTTCCTCGCGACCAAGCAATATCTGCCGGCCATCGTCATCATGACCGATGGAAGATCGGACAAGCATTCCGGATTCGAGGACGCCTGGCGCGGCGAGGGGCATGAGGTGCCGATCTTCGGCGTGACCTTTGGCGACGCGGACAAGAGCCAGCTTGAGGAGCTTGCGACGCTCACCCGGGCGCGGGTGTTCGACGGCCGGGCGGACTTGACCCAGGCCTTCCGTTCGGTGCGCGGCTACAATTGATGGGCATGGACCGGGGTACTTCCACGCTGATCGCGGGCATTGCGGGAGGACTCGCCTTCCCGCTGCTGGCGCTCGTCCTGGGGCTTCCGCTATGGCTCAGCCTGATCGTGGCGCTCGCGATCTTCGGCGGCTTGCTGCTCATGCTGCGGCCGAGCGGCTTCGGGCTCAATCTCGACGCCATGACGGAGGCGCAGTCCGATACGGTGCGCGGCCTGATCGGCGACGGCACCGCCGCCCTCGGCCGCATCAAGCGGATCGCACCGGCGATCAAGGATACGGCGATGCAGGCCTCGCTGCGGACGCTGGCGAAGACCGGCGACCAGATCGTCGCGCATGTTCAGGGCGACACCTCGCGCGCCATGGCGGTCCGCCGCTTCCTCACCTTCTACCTGCCGAACGCCGCCAGCATCGCGGAAGGCTGGCAGGTGCTGGAAAGCAGCGCCGGCTCGACGCCCCAGCGCATGCAACAGGCGCGCGACGTCATCGCATTGCTGAACGAGGCCGCAGCAAAATACGCCGGCGAAGCCGACGCGCCGGAGCTCAGCGAGTTGGACCTCAGCCTCAAAGTCGTGAAAGATTCCCTCAAGTCGGATCTGGAGAAGACCGTATGACGGTCAGCCGCCGTGCCGCCCTGGGAATTGGCTTGCTCGGAACCAGCGTCGCGATTACCGGCGCTGCCGTGCTGTTCAAGGACAGCCCTGCCCTGCGGGGCGTGCTGGGAAACGTGACCACGCTGCGCGGCTATGCCGGCGGCGAGAAGATGGCGTTCATAGAGAACCCCAAGACGGTCGCTGCGCTGCGCCATTTCGGCCTGGCGCTGGACGCCGAGCGCGCGGGATCGGTCGACCAGGTGCGCGATCCGCAGCTTCTGGGGACTAAGCCGCAATTCCTGTGGCCGAGTTCCAGCCCGCTGGTCGAGCTCGCGCGCAAGAACGCGAAGGTCCTGCGCGACCAGGTGATCTTCAATTCGCCGATCGTCATCTATTCCTGGACGCCTTACGCCGAAGCCCTGGCGCGGGCGGGCCTCGCAACCAAGGAGCACGAGCACTACTATGTCGACGCGAAGGGCCTCATCGACGCCGTCCTGGCGCGCAAAACATGGCGGACGCTGGGCCATCCCGATCTCTACGGCGCGCTCCGCCTGATCTCGACCGATCCGAACAAGTCCAATTCCGGTTTCATGTTCGCCGGGCTGGCGGCGAACCTGCTGACGGGCGACGTCGCGACGGTCGACAATCTCGCGGGGCTGCTGCCCAGGCTCGGCGAGCTCTTTCACGGCATGGGCTACAAGCCCGACTCGTCCGGCAAGGTCTTCGACGACTATATCGCCGGCGGCCCCGGCGCCGATCCGCTGGTCGTCGGCTATGAGAACCAACTCGTCGAATGGATCCTGCAGGATCCGGATCGCTGGTCGCGCGTCGAGGCGGCGGCGGGACCCGCCAAGCCCGTCACGCTTTATCCGAGGCCCACGGTCTTTTCGGCCCATCCGCTGCTTGCGCTGGTGCCCGATGCGGAGCGGCTGATCGATGCCATGATGTCGCCGGCACTTCAGACGATTGCCTGGCAGGACCATGGGTTCCGCGGGCCGCTCGGCTCGGTCGGGGCGGAGACCGACCCGCGCATCAAGGGGCGCATGCCCGGCCAGATCACGGCGGTCAGCCCGATGCCAGACATCGAAGTGATGCTGTCGATCCTGCGCGCGCTCGCCTAGACGCCGAAACGGCTGCGGTCGCTAATTCGCCCCGCTCGCCTTCGTCAAGAAATGTCCTACCGAGAGCCCCCGCAACAGCGCCAGGCGATAGGCTTGCACCACGTCGTCGCGCTCCCAGCCGCCAGTGGGCCAGTCGTCCACGAGCCTCTGCAGCCTTGCGACATCGAGGAGATGCGTGACAGGACGCGAAGAGGCGATCCGCTCGACCATCGCGCGCGCTTCGGACCGCGCCGCCGTCAGGCCCTCGTGCCAGTCGACGGCCTGAAGACCTCTGCCGCGCTCGCGGAGCACCTGCGTCGGCAGGCGATCGGCCAACGCGCGCTTGGCGAGCGCGCGCGGCACGCCCTCCGAGAGATACTCCTCCATGGGCGCGGCGAGACAGAACTCCACCAGTCGCTTGTCGGCAGCGGGATCGCGCGCAGCAGATCGTCGTCCACTGCACGATCGAGGAGCCCGACCAAATGGCGGCGAAGTGCCCGAACCTGAAGGCGTGCGATCTCGCTGTAGACCATCACATGCATCACGCCGCCGGGCTTGAGAACCCCGGTGAGCGCGGCCCAACCCCTTTCCGGATCGGGAAGATGATGCAGCACGCCCTCGCACGATATGGCGTCGAATTTGACGCCAAGCTCGCGGACACGGTGAAGGTCGAGCGCTTGGAACGTTATTCCGGCCAACCCGGCTTCGGCGCAGCGCGCGGCAGCGTACCGCAAACTCGCTTCGCTGATGTCTATCGCCGCAATCCTGGCGTCGGGATAACGCATCGACCATAGCGCTGCGTTGCGCCCGGTGCCGCAGCCGGCGACGAGGATCTCGGCCCGCGGCGAGATGGTGTCGGGGCCATCGGGATCATACCGCCTGACGACCTCCCGAACGGTCGTCGGTATCGGCGCCGTCACGCGTGTCCACGGCGGATAGGGCCACGCCTCGTACTGTCCGGCGACGGCATGTGACCGGCTCGCGGAAATGGCCGGGAAACCTGGCACTTTGCCGATCGGGCAGATAGGTTCGAACCATCGTCGCCGAACCACTCGCCTCCAGCCGCGATTGCTCTTCGCTATCGAAAATCCACGTCCCGCCATTGAGCGCTGCCTGCGTTGTCAATGCCTCGACCAATAGCGGAAAGTCGCGCCAGGCATCGGACAGCAACACCCGACGGCGCAATCCGGTCAGCGGAACTTCCACCTCGAGGTTCGTGACGATAGCCGTCTTCAACAATTCGAGAACAAGTTCATTGGCTTCGAGATGCTTCGCCGTCTCGACCGGATTGGCCGATACATCCGCAGGGAAGATGCCATAAAAGCGCAGAAGACATTGCCAACCCGCCGAAGCGATGGCGTCCGGATCGACGTTGCGGTCTCGCAGCAATGGCAGCAGAGCCGGCCCTCGGTCCGCTGTAATGGACTTAGGGCTCGCGCGAAGGAAGCGCGCGAGCATATGCTTGGCCGCCCGACTTTCCGGTTCTGCGTCGTAGGCCCTCCACACACTTGCATGCGCAGCCCCGAGCCTATTCGCTTTCCAATGCGCAGACGCCGCTTTCAGATGCTCCGCGCTGCTCGTCGGCATATCAGATGTCCGTACCGTCTTGGCGAGTTGGAACTATCGCACGGATTTTTGAACGATTGGAACCTCGGCAGAAGACTCTTATCTGCTGCTAATGATGGCTCCAAACCGCATCAAGCGCCTCGCTGATGGCTTCGAAGATCTTCCAGGCGAAAACGGTGAGTCCGATAGCGCTAAGGAGCCAGCGCTCGACGAAACGCATAATTCGCTCCCGCCTGGAGCCTTCCTCATCGTTCGCGCTGGACGCGGCTTCATAAGGCTCGATCTCCCGGACGTTACGATTGATCAGGAAGCGATATATCTGCGACAATGAAACCGACCACGCATCGCAGAGGACGACAGCTCCGGCGATTGCAAGAAGAGGCGAAACGGCCCCGAGCAACTGAGCAGCGGGCCATAGCCGCATATACCACTGGAGCAGCGATAGCGCGACGACCACGAAGGCGAGAAGCAAGAGTTCAAGCGCGATCAGATAGATTCGGGCACGGCGTAACTCGCTTTTCAGATCGGTATCGCCCGCGATCTGCTCGCGATTTTGAAGCAGATATTTGCGCCAAACTGCAACATTGGTGCGCGCAAAAATGCCCAGGCCAATCAGCAACGAAGCGACCAGAAAGTAAATTCCGGCAATGGCGATCTCGGCAAGGAGCGGGTCCAGCGCATTCAGGAGCGGTCCCGCCGCCAAAAGGACGGCGGCGGCGGCCGCAAGATGGAAAAAGGCCGAGCGGCCAGGCGTTATGCTGAGATCGCCCTCCAGAAGCTCGGCTTGCATCGAATCTATGCTTACGGTCCGCTCGAAGCTGGTGCGCAGCGAAAATCTCAGCCAGCGAGTCCGAAGCTCATAGAGCACCGAAATCCCCGCGATCGCGGCGGCAGCCCAAAGCGGGAAAACCGCCACCTGCGCCTCCTGAACCACGAACAGGAGCGAACAATAGGAAAACCAGAGGTAGAGGCCGGAAATCCCAATCTCGTCGGCGGCCGTCGACAGCGCCAGGCGTCCCAACTGGCAAAGGACGACATTGACGACGATAAATCCCAGCGCCTCCGGAACGAGGCGCCAGTCCCAGGGCGTGGCATTCAGCAGAATCATGAATGCGGCAAGCGCGCCGACCGAAATCCAGACGACAATCCCCAGCTGGCGCAGATTGTCCTCAGGGGTCGCTCGCGAGCGCATCAGGTTCATGAATGCCGTCGCAAGCGCAAGTCCGCATATCGCCGGTGCCGCATAGCTGGCATTCGAAAGCAGGCCGCCGAAGACAAGCGTGTCGAGCAGGTGCAGCCAAGGCGTGAGCACGGCGAGCGGCCGCCCGAAGTGCACCGCTGAAAGCCCCCAAATTGCCAATCCGCAGAAGATGAGAATGCCGAACGCCGAGGCCTTCCGCACATTTCCGAGCGTCCCAACCACGCCGGCACCGAGATCGCGGACGAAGTGACGAACCCGCGGTGCCTGTGGAATGAGCCGACGCGCTTCGAGAAAGCGGAGAAATTGATTGAGCACGCGCTGCCGCTTGCTGCGATCGCTGGGGCCGATCGCAGCCTCCTGCCACCACTGGATCGCCTTCACCACCTGCGTTCCGCTGCGCAGGTTGGCCAGGGGGAATTGATCGAGAAACACGCGCAGACTGGGTTCGATGCGCCGCCTTTCCTTATCCCCTTCGAACAATTTGCCCGACGCACTGTCGAGAAATTCCGCGATGATGCGATTCGTATTCTCGGTCTGCTCCGCTTGGGCGAGCCGTTGATGTGAGGTCAGTAGCAGGGCATGGACCTGAGGCCCCTGCGGACGCTGCTTTGGCGTTTCCGAACTTGCGTTGACCATTTGGTACGAGAGCGCGAAGAGCTCGTCGAGCCCTTCCGGCCGATCGATGACGAGCAGGACCTTCACCAACGTTTCGGTCAGGCGAAGCTGCAATCGTTCGGAAATCGCCGAAATCTCCTCGCTGACGGCGCGATAGTATTCCAATGTCGCCATTTGCCGGTGCAAAAGGACGGCCGTGCGGCGCTTAACTTCATCGAGCGCATCCATCCAGGCCACTTTCAAGACCTCGCGCACGCAGTCCAGAGGTCCGCGACGGGCGATCAGTCCTAGCTCCTGGCCGCGTTGCGTCAATTCCGATGCCGGCGCGTTCAGGAATTCGCCGAGAAGGGCGCCGGCGCGCTTTTGATAGTCCGCGACCTTTCGTTCCAAGAGCTGGCAGAGACGCTCCGCGACAAGGCGGAGCGCGCCCTCGGCGTCGCGGCCCTCGACATCGGCGCCGATCATCATCGCCTCGGCGCCGACGACCTGCTGCAGCTGGTTATAGATTTCGTCGGCGTCGGCACCACGAAGCGTCCGACGTCCCGCGATGCTCGGCGCAATGCGCAATTCCACAAACGAGTCTGCGACCGCATGCAGAAATCCCAGCGGAGGCACATTGAACGGTCCGGGCACCTTTGCGTCGAGCATGACCGCCGAGTACCAGACGATCATCCTCTTGCGCATCGTCTCGCGCGAGTCGCTGACTTGCATCGCGGTCCAACGCCGGCGCCATTCGTTGAAGGCGATCTTGGATTGCGCCAGCGCGATGGCATTCGTCAGCCAGGGATGCTCTATCGGTTCGCCCCTTTCTATCCCCATGCGATGCAGAACGGGCCGCATGGCTTGGCCCCCGACCATCTTGAAAAGCATGTCCTCCAAAGACATGAAGAATATGGCGGTGAACGGATCGCCTTGCCGCCCGGCACGACCGAGGAATTGCCGGTCGGCGCGACGCGTGCGGTGCCGTCCTATGCCGACAAGGCTTAGCCCGCCAGCCCGTCGAGCGTCATCCGAAAGGCGGATATCGACGCCACGTCCCGCAAGCTGCGTGGAGATGGTGATATTGCCCGCCTCGCCCGCATTGCGCAGCAGCTCCGCCGTTTCGAAGTCGTTGCGCCCGGTGAGCAGGTTAACGTGCCCTTTGTCCGGCGGCGCGTGGCTGCGGAGCATTCTGTATAGTTCCTCCGCATCGCCGACCTCCTGGGTGCCGACGAGCACGGGACGGCCGGACGCCTGATCGGCCAGAATGCGAGCGCAGGCCGCCTCGAGGGCTTCCGGCTTCGACACGAATACGAGGTCCTGCGGGACGGTGTTGTATCTCGCCTTCCTCGGTGGAAGCGCCGAAAGGGGGACGCCATATACCAGGGCATATTCGAGCGCGTCGTCACGGATCGTCCCCGACAAGCCACAAATATGCGCAAACCTCCGCAGCGTCAGGATCGCGGATGTGTTGTCGAGCTCGACCGGCGACGTGCCCTCGCCCGATTTCAATCCTTCGAGGGCGCGAAGCCAGTCCGGCCGCTGATTGCGATTGAGCAAGCCGGTTGTCAGATCGACGGCGACAAAGCTTCGCCCCATGACGATATAGTGCGCTCCCGGTCGGGCCATCTTGAGACCCACATATGCGAGTTCGACCGCGTGCCTGAAGTTGAGGAAGCGTTCCGGCGCGATTCCCCGCTTTGTCAGGAATTCCCGAAGAAGATGCTCGCCGTCGAGCGTGAGCGTCGCGTCCATTTTCGCATAGTCTTCCTCTATGTGATCGCCCGCGACCAGTCGCATGGCGACCTGTCCGGCCGTTTCCCAGTCGTACTTGCCGCGCTTGATCTGGGCCACCGTTGTGAACTGCTCGAAGGCCTGGTCGATCAAGACGGCATCCGCCTCATCGACGATGACCGCGCCGTAAATCATGACGTCCGGGCCGATCGCCCGCTGCGTGTCTTCCGCCATCGACAGGAAGACGAAATCCTTCAGTGTCGTGTAGACGATCTGCGAACGCAGCGCGGTCCGGGCCGATCCTTCGACGTAGAAATCCGCGGTGATGCCGAGGAACTGCCAGAAATTCTGTGTCCGCCGCGCGTCTCTTTCGGCGAGATAGGCATTGGCGGAGATGATGACGACCTTGCCGTGCTTGCGCAAAAGGCAGACCGAGGCCGGCAATATCGCATATGTCTTGCCCTCGCCGGTATCCATTTGGACGACGTTCCCGAGAAACAGGGAGATCGCCGCCGATATCTGCTCCGGAAAAAGAAAGATCGGTGCCCGGGGTGCATCGCCGGCTGTCTCTGCCAGATCGGCCGGAGCGCGCGAAAACACCTCGGCGAGCGCGGCGATGGCGTTGAGCAATCCATCGCCGGGCCTTGAGGAGAACAGCGAAGCCGTTGTACGAACCCAGCGCAGAACGCGCGATCTGCTCGGTTCCTGTTCGATCGCATCCAGCGCCTTGTCGGTCGCTTTTCGCAAAGCATCGTCGGACAAACCCGAATATCTTTCCTGATAGCGCTTGACCTGCGCCACCAGTTTTCGGCGCGGTGGCGCCAAGCTCTCGTACAACCAGAAAATCAGGTCGTTCAGGATTCTGTTGTCCATCGGCTTGTCCGGCTATGCTGAAGGGCCTCAATCGCGCGGCGGAGCGCTCGAAAGATTTTGCCACGGCCGGATCACGGCCATTTCGCGCCCGCCTCGACCAGAAGCTTGGCTGTCTCTCTTTGCTCGTTCCGAACGGCCAGATCGAGCGGCGTCTGCAGATTGTTATTGAGCGCGTCCGGCCGCGCTCCCGCTTTGAGCAGAAGCCTGGTGCTTGCCACGTCGCCTCGCAAAGCCGCCATATGCAGCGGTGTATCGCCGCCCTTGTCGACGGCACGGACATCGGCTTGGTGAGCGATCAGCACCTCCGTGACCGGGCCGTTCCATGCCAGATGCAGCGATGTCATTCCGTCGTCATCGGCGATGCCCGGGTCGGCGCCGCGCAGGATCAGGTGCCGGATGATTTCCAGATTCCCCATACGCACGGCAAGCATCAGGGCTGTTTGGCCGGTATCGGTCGTGGCATTCAACGCGTCCCGTGGCGAGCCATCGGCCAGCAACCGGACCAGGGCGATATCGCCGTCATTCACAGCCCAAAGAAGGGCCGTCCAGGCCGTGCCGCGGCGAAGAGAGGGGTCCGCGCCGCGAGCAAGAAGCAACTCCGTCAACTCGCGACGTCCGCTCGACGCGGCCATGATCAACGGCGTTGTGCCGTTGTCGTCGACGACGTTCGGTGACGCGCCGGATTCCAGCAGCAACCTGGCCGCGCTCATGGAACTGCGCGTCGCAGCCAGATGCAGCGGCGCCGCGCCGTGACGATCCGGCCGGTCGATCAGACCGCGCCCGTCTTCGAGCAGGACCGCCAGAAGTTGCGGCGAACCCATATGCGCAGCGAAATGGATCGGCGTCCGCGCATTGACATCATCGCTCCTCGCAATGTCGGCACCGCGATCGATCAGGAGTTTTGCCATCTCCGTTTCCGTTCCGTCCGACCATTCGCCCATCGCGCACACCATCAAGGGCGTGATGCCGCCTGCCGAGGTCGCATGGTTGACGTCGAAAATCTTGCGATCGAGCAGCGTGGTGACAAATTCGACGTCGCCCGAGCGCACGGCTTCCGTCAGCGGATTCCATCCCTGGTTCGTCTGAAACTCGAGCGTCGCGCCCTTCGACAGCAAATAGTCGACGATGTCGCGATGGCGCTGCTGGATCGCCCAGAGCACCGGCGGCGTGCCGGCGCTGTCCTTCACTTGGGGATCGAAGCCATAGACTTCCACGAGCTGCTCGACGACGCGTTTGTGACCGGCATAAGCCGCATCGTGCAAGGGACCGGAGTCGTTCGGACCGGTCGCCTTTATGTCCGCGCTCCGTTCGACCAGGTCGTTGATGATGTTCATATGCCCGGAAAACGCCGCCAGCCTCAGGGGCGTGAACCCTCTCGACAAGCTATCGCGCATATTCTCTGCGTCATCGTAGACCGACCGGCGCGCCGCGGCATCGGTCGTGGCGTCTCCCGTCTGCGGCGGTCCGGGCTCGGGCTCGTCGTTGCTGGTCGCTGCGGCATAAAATGCCGGGCGCAGCTGGTGCGGGTCATCACCACGATCGTGTTCGCCGATCGTCGCACCCTTCTTGATGGCCTTCAGGGCGGATGAAAGATGCGCGCCCTTCAGACTCAAAATGAGATTTCGTTTCTGGCGAAGATGTTCGGCCGCGCCGATGTAAGCGCGATTGCTTTCAAGGGCCATGACGACCGCGCTCGTTTCCGGATCGAGGCCTTCGAGCTCCGCCAGGAGACCCTCGGAAACCCGAATATCCCAATCGCGCCGGCCGCCGCGAAACCATCGCGCGGCGTCATCGGCGATTTCCGATTGCAGGACGAGACCAAAGCGAAACTGCTTCGTCCACTGCCTGAGCCGTTCCCAGCATTCGAACAATGCCGGATGGCTGAGCGACACGCTTTCCGATACCGAGCCGTCCTCCGCCGTCTGCCGCGAGACGGACAAATATCCGCGCTCCGCGAGCGGCGCGATGACCTGTGCGGAAAAGGACTCGCTTGCCCATTCCGGCGCGACCCGGACCTCGTCGCAAAACAACCTGTCGCCCCGTTGCGAGACAAGAAACGTAAAAAGCTTGTGCATGTCGCTCTTGAACGCATCCAGATGCTCAAGCGGATCGGGCACGGCGTCTTGCACCGCCGCCGGCCGCCTCTGCGTGCCGACGGGTTTCGGCGCCGCCTCGCTTGCCGAATTCGCGATGATATCGTCAAGCTTGCCGACGAGGTCGTCGATGTCGCCATACGCGCCGACACGGAGGCGCGGGTTTCGGCCGGACATCTCCTGAAAGCTCCGATGCGCGGCGTCGAATTGCTCCTTTAGCCGCAGGAGACTGTTCGATCGTCGCGCGATCTCGTCTGCCGGCCGGGTCAAGACGTCGTCGAGGCGAAGTGACTCCGGGATCCGATCTCTTTGAAATGCGGCGACTCCCATCGTGGGAATTTCGAGAGCCCGTTCCAGAAAATACGTCACGACGGAGCGATGGAACCGGCCGTCCACAATGGCCGGGCTGTCAAATTGGAAATTCAGGACCGCGATCAGCAGGTCCGCGTTGAAAGCCGGATGCGTCGCCGAAACCAGAGCCGAAGACTCGGCCGATGCTTTTGGATCCGCGGGCCAGCCTGGAAAACTATAGAGGAAAAACCGTGTCCCGCTGCCCTGCCCCTCGACCTGGGATGCGCGCTGCTGCAACCGACTGTAGAATGAAAGATCGTCGCCGCCATCCGCCGGATTCACGTAGACTATGCTGACATCCAAATTCGCCCCCTTGGATATGTGCCGATATATACTACTCAATATGCAATTTCGCCGTTCAACGCCGAACACGCGTCTCTCAAAAATACTGCGAGAATTTACCCGGATTGCGGGTATAGTACTCATCGAATTTCGATCTTTGCAATTGCTCCCCGCCCGGCCCAAACCAGCCGCCACCACGGATTTGAGGGAATACGCCGCGTTTTGTGCGAAGACGCTAATCGCTCGCGTCCACACGCGCGGGCTATCATTTGGGCTGCGCCTTCAAACTTCGGCTCCCAAATGGCGACGGTTCCCGACTCAGACGCTGGAAGTGGCCGCCGCGCGTCAGCCCAAGCCGATCGGCCTACATGCACAAGTCGATGACGCTAATCGCGATATTGCGTGACGGCATCGCCCAACGCCGCCTTAAGCGGAGCGAGCCAGGCTTCGTATTTCTTCCAGCTCTCCAGTCCGTCGGCAAAAATGGGCTGACGCACTTGCTCCGAACTCGGTGTGCTGATGCTGCGCCGGGTCGTGTGGAACGAAACGCAGCCCGGTTCGAAATCGAGACCGCAATGGTCGAGAAGCCGCCGGACACTGCCTTCCAGATCCGCGACGACATCCTCGTGATGAACACGTAAAACGCGGCCCGGCAACGCATCGTCCCAATGCTGCATGAGCGTCAGATAGGAGCGGTAATAGTGCGCCACATCCTCCTGGCCGTAAGCGAATTCCTGGCCGTCGCCGAAGAGCTGCTTCAGATTGCTGAAGCAGCACGCGAGCGGCTCGCGTCGAGCGTCGATGATGCGGGCGTTCGGCAAGATGAGATGGATCAGGCCGATGTGGCGGAAATTGTTCGGCATTTTATCGACGAAGAACGCCCTGCCCGTGCGATGGACAGCGGCATCCGCCAGATATCTCTCGCCCAGCGCCGCGGCCTCCGATTGCGTCATATCTCTCAGCACGGCCGGATAGCGCGTCTCGGCGGCGGCGGAGCCTCGGCCCTGCAGGTCGCGGACGATCCGCGGGATATCGGGCAGTTCCTGCGTGCCGTCGACCTGCGAATGCGAGGCGAGAATCTGCTCCAGCAGAGTCGAACCCGACCGCGGCAGCCCCACGATGAAGATGGGATCGCGGCGTGCGCTGCCCCATCCCGCCCGCCGCGCAAAGAAGTCGGCGGTGCAGATATTCGTCTGCGCCGCCGCGGCGGCCTCGATCGTCTCCGGCCGGTAGGGGTTGTGCGCGCCCATCAGCGTGTTGCCGCGCGCGTAATATTCCCAGGAATTCGCGATCTCGCCGCCGTCCTCGAAGGCCTTGCCGAGCGCGAAGCACAGATGCACGCGGTCAACCGTCGGCGTTGCCGGCGCGGCCTCCTGGCGGCGCATGCGCGCGATCTCGTCCTTGCCGAAGCGATAGGTCTTGAGATTGGCCAGGCTCCAATAGGCGTCGCCGAAATCGGGCCGAGCATCGGCCGCTGCGCGATAGGCCTCGATCGCCTGCTCTCTTTGGCCGACGGTCTTGAGCGCATGGCCGAGCCACAGATGGACCTCCGGCGTGGCATGCCCATCGGCGATCAGGTCGCGATAGTCCGCGATCGCGATGTCGTTCTCGCCGAGCGCCGTGGCGATGGTCGCGGCCAGGATCCGATAGTCCGGATTGTCCGGCTCGGCCGTCAACAACTGCGTCGCCTGGGCCCGCGCCGGCAGGTATTTGTGGCGCCGCACGAGCACGTCGGCGAGGTCGTAGCGCGCCTCCCGATGGCCGGGCGAAAGCGCGAGAACCTTTTCGAGCAGGCGCTCGGCGTCGTCGAGAACGTCATGGGCGAGAGCGATCCGCGCCAGCAGCCGGAGCGCTTCGGGATGATCGCCCTGACGCGTCAGATAACCCCGAATGACCGTTTCCGCCGGCGCCAGGTCGCCGTCGGAAAAGAGCGAGGTCGCCGCGACCACTTCGGCCGGCAGGCGCCGAAGCCCGGTAAGGCGGCGCGCAGCCGTCGCTGCCTGCTGCATGTCGCCGGCCTCACGGCAAAGCTTTTCGAGCATCTCCCAGCACGCGGGAAGCGCCGCGTTGATGCCCACCGCCCGCCGAAAGGCCGCGATGGCATGGGGAGCCTCCCGCCGCGCAAGATGGCATAGGCCGCGCTCCTGATGGAGGCGCCCGAAATGCGATTCGCGGACCTCCAGTGTCTCCAGCGCCGAAAGTGCTTCCGCGACGCGGCCGAGGTTGCGAAGCGCAATAGCAACAATCAGCCGCAGATCGCGGTTGGCCGGCGCGGTCTGCAGGAGCGCGTTTGCGTCCCGCAGCGCCTCCGCATGACGGCCGGCCCGCTGCAGATCGCGCAGGCGGCGAATATCCTCTTCGAGCGCAGGCGTGGCGGCGGACGGCATGAGGACTCGCGGCACGGAGGCGGACAACATCGCCCGCCTCCGCGATGATACCTCAGGAAGCGCTCACCAGTCCTTGGTTATCGACAGGGTGACGAAACGTCCGAACGGCGAGGCGTTGTTCGAGTCGTAACCGGCCGAGTAGTACGGCGCCTGAAAGCCGGTGTTCGCGAGCGCCGGCGGATCGGTGTCGAACAGGTTGTGCACCGAAAGGCCGAGACGAAGGCCCTGCATGAAGCCCGTCCAGCCGCTCGTGTTGTAGGCGACCTGGACATCGAGCGTGGTCCAGGGCGCCACGTGCACGGCAGTCCCCGAACTGGGATCGGTCTCGGCGCTGATATGGTTCACGATGGCCGTGGCCGACCAGGACGTGTCCGACCAAGTCACGCCGGCGCGGGCCTTGAATTCGGCCGGGTGGAAGATCGTGCCGCTCAGAAGCTGCGTGGGCGAGGTCTTGGTGACGTGCTGGGCGAAGCGAAGCCATGAGCCGTTGCCGAAGAAGTCGAATCCGCCGTCGCCGGCCGCGACATGGTAGTTCGCGGTCAGGTCGACGCCCGACGCGTTCTGCGAACTCACATTCTGGTACTGGTTGAAGATCACGCCATAGACGCGTGACGGATCGTAAGGGCCGTTCGCCGCGCTGAAGTCGTTGAACCTGTCCGAGGCGGCGATCAACGCCGTCTGCTGCGCCGGCGTCGGATGGAGCAGCAGGAAGGGCGCATACACCGGATCGGCGAAGGCCGACGTCAGATTGGCCACGGGCTGGATGATCCGGTCGCGATAGCCGATCCCGAAGGCGGTCACGCCGACTCTCAGGTCGGGCAGGAAATCCGGATTGATGTCGGCGCCGGCGGTCCAGGTCTCCGACTTTTCCGGCACCAGGTTGCGGTTGGAGCCGCCCGTCAACAGCACCTGCGCGCCGGCCGGCGCGCCTGGGAAGAAATAGCTCGGATAGACGACGAGCTGGCGCTGCCCGTCCTCGATCTGGAGGCCCGGCACGCGGAACGACGTGCCCCAGGTGGTTCGCAGCGCCAGACCGTGGACCGGCATGTAGAGCAGACCGAGCTTCGGATTCGTCGCGTCCCCGAAATCGCTGTAGTGCTCGTAGCGCCCGGCGACCGACAGCTCCAGCTTGTGCAGGCCGGTGCGGTCTTCGGACTCCGCCACCAGCGGCACGCGTGCCTCGGCGAAGGCGTAGTAGACGTCGCGGTTATAGCCATCGGCCGGCGAACTATGGTCCTTGTAATCCTCCGTCCGGTAACCGCCGCCGAACGCAACCGGGACATCGCCCGTCGGCAGCTCGGCGATCGTGCCGTTCACGAGCGCTTCGACCGCGTACATGCCGTTGTCGAAGTTGGTGTCGGAGATCACCGGCCCGCCGACATTCATATACGCCACGGTATTGACGTGGTCATGCGAGACGGTGCCGGTGACGTTGGCGTGCCAATTGTCGTCGATCTGCCAATCGGCGCCGAGGTTGAAAGCGTAAATCTGCGACCGGTACTTGTTGTAGTACGAAAAATAACCGGGAATCGTCTCGATGTCGTTGGCGGTGCGGAATGTGTAGAGACCCTCGAAGGAGAGCGTGACGCCAGCGGCAATATCCTGATGCGCGGCGCCGAAGACCGAGCTGCGGTCCTCTTCCGGAACGAGCGTGAAGGGCTGCGCCGTCGCCGCGTCGAACGGGCGATCGCGGCCGATCAGGATGTTCTGCCGGGAATATTCGTAGTTCACCATCGCGCCGCCCGAGCCCCAGTTCATGCCGGCGAGCTGCGATGCCGTGATCTGCGATCCGCCGCCGCCTTGCGTGGGCGCGCCGATCTGCACGCTGGACTGCAAACCGTCATAGTCCTTGCGCAGGATGAAATTGGCCACGCCCGCGACCGCGTCGGCGCCGTAGATCGCCGAGGCGCCGTCGGTCACGACTTCGACGCGCTCGACGGCGGCCAGCGGAATGGCGGAGACGTCGACGACGCCGCCGACGAAGCCGTCGGACGCCATCCGGTGTCCGTCGATGAGCGTGAGCGTCGATTCTGCGCCCAGGCCACGCAGGTTCAATGTGGACGCGCTCGAGATGTTGTTGGTCGACTCGCCGCGCGTGCCGAGCGTGGTCGGCTGGATGCCGCCGCCGAAGTTCTGCGGCAATGTCCGCATCAATTCGGCCGTGTTGGAATAGCCCGAATTGTCGATGGCGGTGCGATCGATCGAGATCAGCGGCGAGATCGGATCGACACCGGCGACATGGGTGCCGGTAACCGTCACGGTCTCGATGGTGGCCGCCCCTTCAGAAGGGGCGGCTTCGGCGTTTTTTGAGCCACCTCGCAGGATGATGGTCTGCCCGTCGTCCGATGCGATCCCGATGCCCGTGCCCGCCAGGAGCTTGTCGAGCGCGGCATGCACATCCATGGAACCGGCGATGGCCGGCGTGTGGACGCCCTTGAGCTGATCGGCGGGCGCGACGATCTGGATGCCGGCCTGCCGCGCGAATTCGGGAATCGCCTTGACCGCGTCTTCGGCGGGAACGTCGAACGTCCGCACTTGCGCCCACGCCGGTCCGCCATAACCAAGAACAACAAGAATGGCACTTGATGCCAGAAGTCTACGCTTACGCCCCGTCATTCGCTGCCCCTCAGCCGGACCCGCGCCCCTCGCGCAAATCTCTACCGGCTAGACGTGCGGTGCGTCGCAAATCCCCTACAGGAGCGACGCAGAAACTTCACGGCTTGATATGCACTTCGTCGCCGTGAATCTCGCAATGCAGATCGAGCGAGAGCGCGACGGCGCGCGAGAAGCCGACGGGATCGTTGGAGACGTACAGTCCGGTGATGGTTTTCGCGCCAATGGCGGGATCGTCGATGACGATCTTCGTCTCGCTGTAGCGCGCGAAGATCGAAGCAGCCTGGGCCAGGGATTCGCCTTCGAAGGCGAGCCGGCCGACCCGCCAGGACAGGGCGCGCGTCACCTCGGCGCTGGCCACTTTCTGGGCAACGATCGGCGCATCCTTGGGCGTTATCGCCCGGGTGTTCGCGGCGAGAGTCACGGGAAGGATCGCGGCTTGTTCGGGGCGTTTCACCTCGACGATGCCTTCGCGCACCAGCACCTGCACGGGCCGTCCCGGCAGCAGTTCGACCGTGAAGCTCGTGCCCACGGCCCGCACCCAGGTGCCGTCCGCGTCGACGACAAAGGGACGCTTCCTGTTCTTGGCCACATCGAACAGGGCTTCGCCGTGGACGAGACGGACGAGGCGCGTGTCCTTGCTGAAATGAACGGAAATCTCCGAATCCGTGTTCAGCGTGACGATCGAGCCGTCATCGAGGGGCACGACCCGGGTTTCACCGATCCGCGTGGAAAAATCCGACCGGCCGATCAGGAATAAGGCCGCCCCGCCGCCGGCGGTGAGCGCCGCCGTGCCCGCGGCGATGCCGCCGAACCGAAGCGCACGCCGCCGCGAGACGGACGCGGGCCCCTCCAGCGCGCGGGCAGCGGCGAAAGCATCCGCATCGAAGTTCGGTCCGAGCGCGCGTGCGCGGGCGCTGTGCAGCATCACGGCCCGGGCCCGGGCGAAGGCGCCGAGATGGCGCACATCCGCCTCAAGCCAGGCGTTCAGCCCCAGCTCCTCGGCGGGCCCGAGCGGGCCGGTGTCGATCCTGGCAACCCATTCGGCCGCCCGGTCGTCAATCTCCTGGCTCTTGGTTCTTAACGGCATTTCGCTTTGCAGCTTCTTCCCTTTTGTCCTTGGACGCTCGGAGGGACGATTTTCCCCCACGGCCATAACGATCCATCAGGAACCGGACCGCCTGGGCCATGTAATTTTCGACGGTTTTCTCACTGATCCCGAGGTGCTGCGCGACCTCCCGCTGAGACATTCCGTCGACCCTGCGCAGCAGGAAGGCCGTCCGGCAGCGCGAGGGCAGACTCGTCAGCGCGTCCGCCAACTCGAGGAGCTCCTGCCGGGCCTGGACGATGTCCTCGGGCGTCCCGTCGGTGGCCGGAATCGTCAGTTCGCCGAGATTGATGCCGGCATGGATCGGCACGATCCGGGCCCGGCGGATCCGGCTTGCGAAGATCGAATGCGCCACCTGGAACGAATAATTCTTGGGATCGCGGATATTTTCAACAGATTCCAATGTGATGAGCTTGGCGTAGGTCTCCTGCACCAGATCGTCGATCTCCGACTCCGAAAGACGGCGGCGACGAAGCCAGGCGCGCAAAGCCGGCTCTATCGGCAGGACATTGCGTGCAAGCCAACGCGCACGCTCGTCGGATACGCGGTACATGCCTCCAGCAAATGTGATCGGGTGTGCGATTGCAAGCGACGAATTGCCCGCTGTGGCGGCAAGGACGCACATTCGAAAATCGGTCGCGCGGACGGCTGGGGGAAATCCCCTGCTCAAGCGTCCAATGTGGCCGAGGCGCGCGTTCTACCGCTTGATGGGCGCGTATTTCTCGATCCAGGCCAGGACGCGGGCGAGCAGATCGACCTGGTTCGGGTGTTGCTGGATGCCGTGGCCCTCGCCGTCATAGTAGAGGAACTGCGCCTCGATACCCCGCATCCTCAGGCTGTTGTAGATCAGCGGCGAGGACCCGGTGTTTATCCCGTGCTCGCCATTGATCAGCATCATGGGCGTCGTGGCGGTCTGCAGCATCGGAAAGACCGAATTGGCCTCGTAGGTCGAAAAGCGGTCGAACGGCGTTCCGCCCATCTCCCATTCCATCGAGACGTTGTGGTCGGGCCATTCCGGCCGGCCGGCCCAGTCGATCAGGTAGTCGAAGCCCTCATAGCAGATGGCGGCGGCGAACATCTTGGAATGGGTCGCGATATAGTCGGTCATCAGGCCGCCATAGCTCAGGCCGATCAGGATCATGCGCTTGGGATCGACCGAGCCGTCGTCGATCAGCGTCTGCACGCCGCTTTCGATATCGGCGCGGTTGGCCGCCAGAATCTGTCCGGATGCCTTGGCCCGCGCATAGGCGTCCCAGCCCAGTTGACCGCTCGAACGGTAGTCAGGTCGCAACACCACATAGCCGCGCGAAGCCAGCAACGCATCGAAATAGCCGTCGCCTGGCCAGCCGTAATCGGTCATCTCGATGCCGCCCAGCGGCCCGCCATGAACCTGCACGATGAGCGGATATTTCCGGTGGGCACTGAACCCCGGCGGAACGGTCAGAAGCCCGTCGATCAGGGTGCCGTCGGGGCTTTTCCACGTCATGCGGGTCGTGGTGCCGAACTCCGGGCCGAACGATGCCTGCTGCATCTCGATGCTGCGGCTCGCGTTAAGCGGAGCGGGAAGCGCCAGCGGCGCGACGTGGATGACGAAGGCTTCGAACGGCTTGTGCACGAGCCAGGCGGCCCATTTGCCGTCGTCCGATTCCGAAATGCCCTGCGTCTGTCCGAGTTCGCTGTCGAGGACGACGATCCGCCCGTCGGGCAGAAGCGCCTTCAACTGCCGCTCGGTCGACATGCCGTCGGCGAAGTAGAAGGTCCGGCCGTCGACCGACCAGCGCAGGCCGTTGACGGCGGCATTCTCCGTCAGGATTTTGACCGCATGCGTCGCGACATCGAACATGGCAAGCTCGCGCCGCGACGGCGTGAAGACGGGCTCGCCCGGATCGGCGATGAATGCGATGTGCCGGCCGTCCGGACTTCCCACCGGCCGGTAGGTCGACTGCCGGCCATAGCCGTCGAACAGCTTGGTTTCCGTGCCGCTCTGGATGTCGAAGGAATAGACCGCGGCATGGGCCGTGAAGACCGACCGTCCGTCGGTGTGGCTGTAGAGGAGCGCGTCATTGCCCAGCCAGCCGACATTCGTCACCGCCTGCTGGACGGTCCATTGCCGCAGCAGCGTTCCGTCGGCGGAGAAGATGGTGACCTTCGAGACGAGCCGCGCGTCCTGCAGGTCGTCCGCCGGATAGGCGTGGACCGTCGACGCTTCGCCGGAAGGCTTCACATTCGCGTACTGGTTCAATGCGAACTGGGACAGCACGAAGTGCTTGCCGTCGGGCGACCAGCGATAGGACGCCCAGGCCGCATATTGCGAACCTTCGGCCTCCACGCCGCCCGTCGTATCGACCGGACGACGTCCCGTTCCGTCGGCGTGCATCATCCACAGCACCGTCCCCTTCCCGGCAGCGTCGGGCGCAAGGAAAAGCACGCTGCCGCCATCCGGCGAGACGGTAGCGCCCTGTCCCGCGCCACGAACAATCTCGCGCCCGGTATCCGCATCGAAGTCGATAAGCGTGCCTTTGCCGTCGGCGATCTTGCTGTAGAAGAAATGATGGCTGTGCGGAATCCAGGACGGAATGAGATTTTCGGTGAGAAACAGCGGCTTATAGGCCCAGGCTCGGTCCAGCGCGTCCTGCGGCTTCAGGACCGCCGCCTGGCTCTGCATGACGGAGAGAATCAGGGAGGCGAGCCCTGCGGCAATTGCGATCCACCTGTGGTTCCTCATGTCGCCCGCTCCCGATGTCTTCGCGCACACCCGCTGCTAGACGCCTCCGGTTGGCAAATCCCCCAGTGAAGACGACGTGGCACGATGGATGACGCCCGTCATCGGATGCCGGCATATGCGATGCTCGTGCACAAATGCGGAAATTCGGATGGCGGAGGTGAGATCGAAGTCGCGTCGTCCTAGGTTTCCGCCCTGATTGTCAGTATGGCTTGTCGCCCTTCAGCATAACGAAGCCCGATATAGGCGCCGAAACGCCGTTCACGCTTGTGCCGCCATTGAGGATCGCCGGCGCCATCGGCAGCATGCTTTGCGGGAAGCCGAATTTGGGCTGGGTCAGCGTATCGAGCTTTGCGATTTCGCCGGTTGTCAGTTTGACGTCGAGCGCTTTGATATTGTCCTCCAGCTGATCGAGGCGCCGCGCACCGATGATCGGCGATGTCACGCCCCGCTTGGCCGAAAGCCAGGCAAGCGAGACCGCGGCCACCGACGTGTCGTGGGCCTTGGCAATGATCTCGAGCTGGTCGATCACCGCATAAGTCTTCTCGTTGAGGGATGCCTCAAGGAACGCGCCGCGATCGCCCTTCACCGTTCCCGCGTTGGCGCGGGTGTATTTGCCGCTCAAGGCGCCGCTCTTGAGAGGCGACCAGGGCGTGATGCCGAGGCCGAACTCCAGAGCGAGCGGCACGAGTTCCTGCTCGACGCTGCGTTCGAGGAGCGAATACTCGATCTGCAGCGCCACGAACGCCGACCAGCCGCGAAACTGCGCGATGGTATTGGCCTGGGAGATCTTCCAGGCCGGCGTGTCGGAGACGCCGATATAGCGGACCTTGCCGGCGCGCACGAGATCGTCGAGCGCGGCCATGGTCTCGTCGATCGGCGTGTTCTGGTCCCATATGTGCAGCCAATAGAGGTCGATATAATCCGTCTGCAGGCGCCTGAGGGAATTCTCGGCCGCGTTGACGATGGCCTTGCGGCTTGAACCGCCACCGTTCGGATCGCCGGGATAGAGATTGCCGCTGAACTTGGTCGCGATCACCAGCCGGTCGCGGCGCGCCTTGTCCTTCCCGATGTGATCGCCGAGGATCTTCTCCGAATGGCTCTTGGTGTAGAAATTCGCGGTGTCGATGAAATTGCCGCCGAGCTCGATATAGCGGTCGACGATCCGTTTGGAGTCCTCGACCGACGATCCCCATCCGAGATCCTCGCCGAAGGTCATGGTGCCAAGACAGAACGGGCTGACGCGAAGTCCGGAACGGCCAAGGGTGATGTAATGTTCAAGCGCCATGTGCTAACCCTCGTTTTGGTACATATCTGAGATAGTTCAGTTCTGCACTAATTTAGGATGGCGCTGGGGGAGCAACAAGGGGGCAATGGCAAAAATCGATGCCGCCGAGACTTGGGGCCTGAATTACCGCCTTCTGATGTCGGCGATTGCCGCGGCATCGCCTGGCATAGAAAGCCTTGGCATCGAGGCCAAGGAACTGTTCGTTCTGGCCGAGATCGACGCTCATCCCTATCCGGCCGAGCTCGCGGAGGCTCTGAACATGCCCAAGGCCACCATCACCTTATACGTGAAGCGTCTGGAAGCTTCCGGATATCTGGCGCGCGAGATCGACGCGGGCGATCTGAGACGGCACCGGCTGAAGCTGACCCCTTTGGGGCGGACGGTTGTCCGCCAGGGCACGAAGCTTCTGGCGCGTGCATTTGAACCATACCTGAACCGCTTAAGCACCGCGCAACAGCACGAACTCAGAGACCTTCTTGTGAGGATGCTCTAACCGGGACTCCGCCGACAAGACAAAGCTACCGAGCATTCGTGAGGACACATCCATAATACGCCAACCTAGATTTTACCATTTCTGTCAATATAACTTTGAAATACCTGCAATAAAATTGAATGTAATTCATGGTAATAAGAATAAGAATGAACAAAAATATATAACCTAGACTCTTTGGTTGCCCGGAAGCGCCATCTGTAGTTTAATTTGCAAGTCACGACGTTCGTGCGCATAAGTTTCTGCGTAAAGCGTAACGCGTCTCAACCCGAAAAACTGAACATGAGGAGGTCGAACATGGCCTTTGCCCGGTCGATTACGCTCGCCATACAGGATGCCAGCGGCGCCACCGTCAACGTTGCTTATAGCACCTTGACCGGCGGCACATGGGACCCCGCCCCCGTGCCTGGACAGCCCATCACGCCCGGCGGCCCGCCGACCAATTTCGTCAACGGCGCCAACGACGCCTTCTCGGCGCTGGGCGGCACGCTCGTGCTTTATCCCGCGTCCGGCGGTTCGATCACGGTCGGCTGGGGCTGGGCCTCGGGCTCCGGCTATAGCAGCTCCGTGACGGGGACGAGCTTGAGCGGCATCGGCGTGGCCAGCCAGATCACCGGCACGCAGACGAGCTTCGCGACCCTGCAAGTCGTGATCTCGAATGCCGCGACGTTCCAGGCGGCGGCCACCGCGGCTTTGGCCGGCGTCCACAAGCCCAAGCACTGATCCTTCCTCGGATAGTCCGGCGCGCCGTAATGGCGCGCCGGAGAATCCGGGCCGCGAGGGGATGCCATGACTCATGCTGAAGCTTCGGCACGGGCGCAGGATTCCGCCGGCAAGACCGTCACGATAACCGTGACGAACAGCAGCCCGATTTCGCTGACGCTGGTCAGCGCGATCCTGACCGCCGGCCATTGGCAATCGCCGCCACCGCCCGTCGGTTGGACGATGCAGCCCGGCGGCACGATCATGCCGGTGAACGCAGCCGACAACGCTTTCAGCCCTGTCGCGGGCACACTGACCTTCAATCCCGCCGATGGCGGGACGCTCACCATGAGTTGGATCTGGCCGGACAATCAGGGCCTGTCGGCCGTCGCGTCGGCCTACAGCAATACGCTGACCATGATCTACAGCACTTACAACAACCTGAGCAACAACGGGGCCGTCCAGTTCACGGTCATTCCTCTCACGTAACGGTTCGAACGCAACCGCCGGGCTCGCCGCATGCCGTCGTCCTACACCATCGACACGACCTTTCCGCCCGGCAGCACGCCCGGAACGCCGGCCGGTCCTTACCTGTTGCCCGCCACCGGCGGACAGGTCGATACGACCAAGCCGCTGGTGCTCTATATCGGCGCGTTGGCGGCAGCCAACACCAGCACAGCGTCGCCGGGCATCGCGACCAGCGAAGCGCAACCGGCCTTCACGCTGACCTGGACCGCGGCCGGCTTCAACGCAAGCCTCTACTTCGCCCAGGTCTCGATCGCCGCGAGCTATGTCTGGAGCGCCGATGCCGCGACCCGCGCGCGCATGGCGCAGTATTTCAACGTCTTCCGCTCGCAGGTCGAGGCGCTCGAGGTGACGCCCGCCACCGCCGCAAAGGGCGGCCTCATTCCCGGCGGCACGCCGCTCCTGCTCAACCGCGTGGCGACCAATATGCCGCTGCGCTTCGATGAAATCCTGCCCTATCTCTACAATTTCAACCCCGGCAACCAGACCTTCGACCTTGTGGGCGGCATGATGCTGCGCGTCGAATGGGCGGGCTATCAGTATTGCGACGCGCCCGGTGGACAGGGCAATGCGCTCAATTCCTTCGTGAACAGCGGCACCGGCCTTTATCCCATCGCGCAGCGGTCCGATTTCACGCTGGCGCTCGATACGTTCCTCGCCAGCCTCGCGCCCGGTTACAATCTCAACCCGCCGCCGACCTGCCCGACCTTCGCCGCCGGCCCGCTCGACTGGAGCGTGCAGGGCAATGCGCGGCGCCGCTGGCGCGTGATCCTGCCGTCCACCATCGCCGGCTCGGGCAATGTCGACAATCAGGGCAGTTCGACAAGTCTCAGCTCGCTCGTCCTGGGCGCCGACACCTTCGCCGATCTCGACGCCGCCACTGCCGATGTGCTGGCGGGCAACAGCGGCTGCGGCAAGGCAGCGGCCGGAAACAATCCCATCGTCAGCATCGCCTTCAACAGCCGCGTCGCCGTGATCCCGCTTCTGCCGGTGATGTTCAACAACCAGATGATCCCGACGCCGCTCGGCAGCACGGTGCGCAACCTGATCCAGCAGATCTCCGATCCGGCGCCCTATCAGTTCAACGGCAACAACGCGACTACCACGAATGTCGGCGCGAAGCTTCGGCGCTGGTCGCAGGTGACCGGCATCCCGGTCTCGTCGCAGAGCAACGCCTATTCACTGGCCAACTTCGCGTTCATGACCGCGGCGCAGCAGACCGTGCCGGTCGGGCCTCTGGGCGATTCCTACGACGCGCCGCTGGCAAAGGGCGACGTGCTCACGACGACCGCACCGCCAAGCTGACGGAAAGGCTGCCCATGAAACCGCGCGCCGCCTTCTCGATTGTCGTGCTGCTGTCGTCTCTTGCCGCCGGCGCGCCGGCATGTGCGGCGGATTTCGTTCTGTACACGCAGAATTTGCTGCGCTTCGGACATGGCAGCAGGACGGCGAACAAATGCCAGGCCATGGAGAACGCCTCCGCCTCGGTCGACATCATCCTGATCCAGGAGCTGATGGTCCCCGCCTATCCCTGCACCTCGGTCCCCGCAGGCTTTTCGTTCCGGGGGTTCGGCCCGCTGGGGACCAGCTCCTACAAGGAATATTACGGCTTCCTGTGGCGCTCCACGGCGTCCACCGGCCATCCGGTGATCGCGGAAACGTCGTACTCCCAGCAGGCGTCGCAGAGCGTCTTCATTCGTCCGCCGACCGCGATGTTCTTCAAGGTGACCACGACGGCCGGCAAGGTCCACTATGTCTGGATCGGCAACATGCATTCGATCTTCGGAAAGACCGTGTCGGGCCGGCAATACGAAGCCACCCAGGCCGGGACGTTCTTCCAGTCCCTGCGCGGCATGACCGTGGGCACGCAAACACCGCCCACGGGCGGCTGGGCGACGATCGTCGCGGGCGACTGGAACCTGCCGATCACCGACAGCGCCGGCACCACCGTGAACGCCGGCTTCACCTGGCTTCAGGCCAGCACGGTGAACGCGTGGGGACTGCCGACCAACACGGTCACGAGCCTCACGCGCGCCGGGGCCGGCAGCAGCCCCTACGACCACATGCTCTACAACACCCTGCTGACCTCGGGGACCGGCGTCACCTTGAGCAGCGTTACGCTCAATCCTCCGAACAACACGGACTGGCCGAACTGGCGACGCGACGTTTCCGATCATCTGGGCGCCGGGGCGGAGGTGACGATCCAATGAAGACCCTCCTGCCGCTGGCCTTGACGATCTGCCTCCTGCCCGCCGCGGCCATGGCCGATCCGAATTTCCAGGTGCCTGACATGTGCAAGAGCACCGGCGTCACCGGCTCCGAGGAGGCCGAGGCGGGCGAGCCGCCGGTCGTGACCATCACCTACAATTCCGGAAAGCAGGAAGTCACCTCGGTGGTGACGCTGACCGTGAACACCGACAAGATCTGGTTCGCAAGCGTGGCGCTGCCGGCCTACCGGGACGACTACCTGGTCACCACCACCTACACGCCGTTCCTCCAGAGCTACATGCAGGTCAGCTCCAGCACCCGCCAGCCGTTTGCTTTGCCGCCTCCGGGCTGGAACTACCAGAAGAAGTTCGCGACGGTTCAGATCCAGATACAGGACGGTTCGGGAAAGCTGATCCCGAACGCCTATATCGAGCTGGCGCCGGACTATGACGGCTCGTCGCCCTATACGATGCAGGCCGATCAGAACGCGATGGTGACGATCAACTGCCTCACGGTCCCCTTTGTCGGGGGGACGCCGGCGACCGTGCTCGATCCGAACCACAATATTCTCTACGCGACACAGATCACGTTCAACAGCAATGGCGAGGGCATCGCCAAACCCGCGGACTGACGGCCATGAGCACGCTCACGCGCTTCGCCGCAGGTTCGCAGCTCTTCGTTCCCTCCGATCGCGGCGCCAATCCGGTCACGGCCGGCTATCTGCTGCCGACCGGCGCCGGCGCGCCGGATTCGTTCAGCCTGCAGGACGCGCTCGGCACCTATCCCGGCTGGTTCGTCATGCTGTCCGGCGTTTCCGATGCGGGCATTCCCGCCTTCGTGCAGAGCGCCGAGATCTATCTGACCAATTCGGCCCGCAACGGCGCCCTCGCGGTCTGGTTCACCAATGCCGCAGACGCGGCCGCCGGGCTGACCGGCTGGGTGATGTATGCGCCGCGGCCCGATCTCAAGCTGACCCGCACCGCGCAGATCAATTTCGCCAACTTCTCCATCGTCCTCCAGATCGGCGCGCAAGTGACCGTGAGCGGAGACGGCACGGCGCTGGCCATCACCACCACGGGCACCGCCGCCAACTCGCTGTCGGTCACCCCATTCGGGCAGCGCCAGCCGGTGCAAATCCCGATGACCGTCGCCGCGAGCTTGTCGATCCTTGGCGCGCCCGGGAGCGCGGGCTGCCTGGCCTTCGACCTGACCCTGACGCAGAGCGTGGCCGGCGCGCTCGATCTGGGCTTGCGGTCCTTCACCGCGCCGGTCGGCGGCGGGAATACCAACACCGCGCTCTATCCGCTGTTCGATCTCTCCAGCCTCTCCGCCGGGACGCCGCTCCACGCGGTGATCGATCCCCTGGCGCCGCTCGATCACCAGCGGTCCAGCTTCACTTTCAAGCAGAGCGGCCTGACCTTGCCGTCGGCCTTCCGCAACCCGGTCGGCGCGACGCTCGCGCTCACGGTCGCCGACACGGCCGCGCTGGTGTTCGCCAACCGGTTGACGGCGGTGGACAAGGACGGCAACCCCATCATCCTGCCGACCAACCAGATCCTGTATGTCGTGCCGAGCGGGGATTTCACGCTCAATATGCCGCCGGCCGCGGCCAAGGCGACGGCAACCGCGACGCCGGACCTGACGGCCAACCTGATGTGCGGCCTCTCGGCGGTGGAATATCTCAGCCTGGCCGAGGGCACGACGCTCTCCTTCGTTCCCGACCAGTCGGCTTTCGCGCAGACCCTCAAAGCGGCCTCCACGGATACCAATAGCGGACGGGTATTCGGTCCGCTCACCGCGGCCGGCAGCACCGCCTGGGTGCAGGTCAAGAACCCGCAATCCAGCATCTATTCCGCGCAGCCCAATGGATCGGTGCTGTTCCAGGGCAACCGGGCAATGCTCAGCTTCCTGCCGCTGGATCTGGGGCAGGTGGAGGCGGCCAGCGCGCCCGCCACGCCGCTGCTGCCCTACGCGACGGCGTCGGTCGGCACGGGCCTGACCCGCGAGGATCTGGCGCAGTTCGAAGCACAGGTCTGGTCGCCGCAGCGCCGCAACCTGCTGCAAAAGGCCGTCGATGCCGCCACCGCGAAACCCCGCGCGAAAGTGTTCGCGGGCGGCGGTGCGGTGCCCAATCCGCCTTACGGCACCACGCCGCAAGGGCTGCTGCTGCACTTCGGCCAGGACACGACCGACTGGGCGGAGATGACGCTGGCGGTGTCCGACCCGATCTCGGTCCCGCCGAACCGCGACAGCGGCGTGGTGCTGCAGTCGGTCACGGGCAATCTGCAGTCCGCGCTGCAGACCAACCAGCTGTTCCTGGTCGCGACCGGCGCCGATCTGTTCATGTCGAATGCACAGATGGCGTATCTTCTCAACGAAGAGCGGCTCGGCGAGCTCGCCACCGTGATCCCCGACCCCGACGTGATCGCGCGCCTGAAGACCCTGCTCCCGCCGCCCGACTATTTCGTGCGCTGGCCGAACGAAGCGGCGATGGACGCTGCCTTGAAGGCCGTGCTCACCGATACGCAATACACGGCATGGCAGACGACCATTCGCGCCTATTGCGGAGCGTTCAGCCTGTTCGTGGCGGGGTGGGAATTCAACCTGTCGCCGTGGCGCTGGGTCGACCACAAGACCATCCTGATCTTCAAGTTCTGCTCCAAGCAGCTCACGCAGCTCGTCGAGGATACGAGCCAATGGGCGAACCCGGACGCCTTCAACCCGTCGAAAGCGGCGACCCAGCAGATGCTGGCGACGATCCTTCAGGACGCCGCGGCACGTTATGCGAACGGCGACACGGACTTCGCCTATTTCGTCAACACGGTGATGAACGATCCGAACTGGAACGGCATCCTGGCACTGAACGCGCTGGTGCCCCTTTCGGGATTGCCGCCGCAGATGGAAGGCATCGCGGCCGGCATCGATCCGTCGCAGTTCCAGGCCCATCATATCGGCATCACCGCGACGCCGATCCAGACCGGCGCCGCGGCCTACACCGCCCTGCCCAGCTCGGCCTTCGGCCTGATCCACTACCAGGACGACTCGCCGCTCGTCGGCACCGACCCCTATATGTTCAAGGTCAGCCTGCTGAAGGTGCTGCTGGCGAACTCCGAGATCACCTCGTTTTCGAGCACGATCAAATTGCTGGTCAACCGGCTGTTCGGCGAACCGTGCACGCAGCGTAACGCGCCCGACAACGTGCTTGTGCTGAACGGCACCTACCAGAACACCGGCGGCCTCGGCTCCTACACCTTCGTCACCGCCGGCGCGACCGTCTTTCAGATGACGAGCCAGATCCTCTATCAGGTGCTGATCTCGCAGGCATTCTTCGTGACGCTGACCGACGACGACACCTCGGCCCGGGTCACCTCGCAGTTTCAGATCACCGGATCGCTCTCGTTTCTCGCGCAACCCGGCTTCGATCTGTTCTCCTACGGCCCGGAGCAGGCCGTCATCGGCGCGAACGGGGTCGGCGTGGGCCTTACCTTCAGCAGCCTCGCGATCGACATGGATTTCAACCAGGCGACGCCGAGCTACAAGACGTTCGCCTTCGATGCGGGCACGATCGCGCTCGACGCCAGCGCGAGCCTGACCCGTCTTGCCTCGCTGGTCGCGCATTTCCCGCTCAAGCTGACCGGCCTGATCCAGTCGACCGGCACGGACACGCCGGATTCGCTGGGATACATGCCCGTCGATTCGCCCCTGCAGGGCAGCCAGCTCAACGCGCCGTGGTTCGGGCTTCAGTTCGACATGGATCTCGGCTCGCCCGGCGCGCTGGCGGCGCAGATCGGTTTCACCGCCCGCATCCTGCTGGGCTGGGCGCCGAACCTCACAACGCCCACGCTCTATGTCGGGCTGGGCCTGCCCGGCGTCAGCGGCGGCCAGCGCGCGATCTCACTGGAAGGCGTTCTCAGCCTTGCCTTCGGCGACGTGATGTTCGTCGTGCAGGCGCCGACCTACATCCTCCAATTCAGCAACATCGCGCTGAAGCTCCTGAGCCTGACGTTCCCGCCCAACGGCCAGATCAACATGGTCATGTTCGGCAACCCCAATGCCGAGACCAGCGGCGCGCTGGGCTGGTACGCCGCCTATGTCAAGAACGGCGCCGGCAGCGGCGGCGGCAAGGGGAAATTGCAGCAGCCGTCCCGCCTTTTCCTGACCGATCGACCGGAAGGAAAGCCAGAATGACGCTCCAGGAGTTGCTCGCCGCGCTCTACGCCGACGGTTATCTGAGCAAGGACAACACCAGCCTCGACCTGCCGGCCGACAACCAGCTCGGCTCGGCGCCGCTCAGCGCCCTGCTCGGCAACACGGTGCTGTTTCCATTGCCGCAACTGGTCATCGCGATCGGCCAGTTCAGCACCACCGACACCGCGATCGTCATGGCCGGTACCATCGCGAAGGCCAGCACGATCGTGCGCGTGTTCTCCGACACCGCCGTCAAGGCCACCTTCACCGTCGATGGGCAAGGCGTGGCGCAGCTCGACGTCGCGGTCGGCCTGCCCGACGGCACCGTCCTGACGAGCGCTTTCCCCTGCTTCGACACCGACCCGGTGAACGCCGTGGGCGTCCAGGCCTTCACGGCCGCCGTGCTCGACGTGGCGTCGGCCGACGCCGGTCCCACCATGGCCTTCAGCGGCATCCCGGTGCCCGATCCCTCCATCGCCGGACTGTGGAAGACAAATCCCGGCACGCTCGCGGGACCGATCACGGGCTGGAGTGCGCCGGATACGACGCCGCCGGTCTTCGCGTTCGAAGCGCCGTCGCAGACGGCGACGATCCAGGCCGGCCTTCTGCCGCTGGAGATCCAATACGCGCTGGCGTCGGACGCCACCGCGGGCGGCTCCGGAGCGGTCAACGGAGTCGTCCCAATCAACGGTCTGGGCACGGGCGCCATACCGCTGGCGATGGCGCTGCCGGTGGCGACGCCTTTCAGCCCGACATTCGAGACCGACGGCTATTCCGCCGCGCTCACCGACCTGTCGCAGCTGGCGCCGCTGTTCCTCGGTCAGCAATTGGCCAACCTGGTGCCCAGCCGCTTCCCGATCGGCAACCTGTTCGACCTGACCTCGGTCCGCGTGGGCGTGGCCGCCAACGGCACCAAGACCGCCTTCACCGAGATCACGGTGTCGGCGCGGCCGACCATCCCGCTGCTGCCGCTCAATCTGGCCGACCTGAGCGGCATAGCCGTGACGTTCAACTTCAATCTGCCCGACCAGTTCCTCGTCGTATTCCAGGGCACATTCGAGCTGAACGGCAGATCGTCCCTCGGATGCACCACGACCTTCACGCTGCCGGGCGCGATCGTGCAGGCCTACAACGCCGCCACCTTCGACGTCTCGGAGCTGATCACCATCATCCCCGGCGTCCCCCAGCTGCCGCAAACCGGGCTCACGGTCGAGACCTTGAGCCTGACGCTGTCGCCCTACGACATGACCTATCAGTTCAACGGCGCCGTCAGCGCGTCGAGCGGCTGGTCGATCTCGCTGGTGCCGGGGCTGACGCTCCTGTCGCTCGAGAATCTCTATCTCGGCCTCTCGCAGAGCTCATCGCTGTCGTCGGTCAGCATCGGCGCCGACGTGGTCTTCCTGGACCTGCCGCTCAGCATCACCGCGGTGACCACGTCGGGAAGCAGCGGCTGGATCTTCAGCGGCATGCTGAACGCGCAATCGGTCAGCCTGACCACCATCGTCCAGAAGCTTCTGCCGTTCCCGTGCCAGGCCTTGCCGCAGATCGATCTGCTGGCGCTGGCCTGCACCTTCGATTCCTCGCAGAACACCTACGCGCTGGCAGCCAAGGCGCAATGGGCGATGGACATCCTGCCCGTCACCATCACCGCCGATTTCAGCCTGCAATCGCAGCGCGCCGCCGCCAACGGTCCGGTGACCTATTCGGGTTCGGTGATCGGCACGCTCGACATCAACAACCTCGTCCTTCAGGTCTCCTACGTCTTCAGCCCGACGACGACGGACATCACCTTCTCCTACCGGCAGCTCTCGATCACCTATCACAAGGATCCCGCCGATCCCTACGTGGCGATCAGTCTGGACAACAGCACGATCGGCGACCTGTTCATCTTCCTGCTGTCCTTCGCCGAGCCCGGGAAAGCCATCAGCCTCTCCTCGCCCTGGGACGCCCTGCAGAAGATCGCGCTCCCCAACCTGACCGTGAAGGTCCACCTCAATACCAAGGCGATCGAGGTGGACATGGGCGTCTCGATCAACCTCGGCTTCATCGATATCGAGAACTTCAAGCTCGTCTACACGCGCCAATACGGCAACGCGAAGTTCAGCCTTCAGCTCACCGGCAATTTCCTCGGCCAGGACTACGGCAAGAACGGCGCCGCGCCGCTGACCTGGGATCCGCTCAACGAGGCGCCGCCCGTGGTGCCGGGCGCCGGCACGCAGCTCTTCGATCTCGAATATCTCGGCCTCGGCCAGCACATGACGCTGCGCGGCGAGATGCCCGCCACCATGAACGGGGTCATCACCGCGCTCGAGAAGGCGATGGTCCCGGTCGGCAATCCGACGCAGAACCCGGCCACCCAATTGCCGGGCCTGACCTACGACGCGAGCAGCTCCTGGCTGATCGGCACGCGCTTCACCGCGATGTCGACGGTCAGTCTGAGCGTGATCTTCAACGATCCCAATCTATACGGCCTGCTGATCAAATTGTCCGGCGAGAAGGCCGGCATCTTCGCCGGCCTGCAATTCGAGATCCTGTACCGCAAGGTCGCAGACAATCTCGGCGTCTACCACATCGAGCTGACCCTGCCCGATGCGATGCGGCATCTCGAATTCGGCGAGGTGTCGATCACGCTGCCGATCGTGACGCTCGACATCTACACCAACGGCAATTTCAAGGTCGACGTCGGCTTCCCGCCGAGCCTGACCGATTTCTCGCGTTCGTTCTCCGTGCAGGTGTTCCCGTTCATCGGCTATGGCGGCTTCTACTTCGCGGTGCTCGACGGGCAGACCTCCACCTCGGTCCCGGTCATCACGAATGGCAGCTTCAGCCCGGTGCTGGAGCTGGGCTTCGCCCTGCAGGTCGGCGTCGGCAAGACCATCTCGATCGGCATCATGTCGGGCGGGATCAGCATCACCGTCGGCGGCATGCTGCAGGGTGTGCTCGCCTGGTACAATCCGTCCCAGCAGAACCTGCCGTCGGAACGTTTCTTCCACATGACCGGCACGGTCGCCGTGGTGGGCATCGTCTATGCCACGGTCGATTTCGGCATCATCCAGGCCAGCGTCAGCCTGACCGTCTACGCCTCGATCACGCTGGACGCCGAAAGCTACAAGGCCGTGCTGCTCTCGATCAGCGCCGGCGTGAGCGTGCGCGTGAGCATCAAGATCCTGTTCGTGCGCATCTCCTTCAGTTTCAGCGCGACGATCACCGAGAGCTTCACCATCGGATCGGATCAAACGACGCCGTGGATCGTGGACAGTACCGGCCGGTCGCCGGCCCTGGGCAGCAATCGCTATCGCCGGCGCCGCCCGGCGACGCTGCTGCGCCACCCGGCCTATTCCCGCCTGCGCGCGCGCCCGCCGCGCGCCCTGGCCAAGCGCGGCCGCCTTCTGCGCCGGCAGAAGAAGCTCGGCGCGGGTATCGCCGCAGCGCAGACCGTCATCCCGGTCACCGCCATTCCGTTGATCTCGCAGGCGCTCGCGAGCGATTTCGGATTTCCCGGAGCTCCGGCCATGAGCGGCGCCGATGCGCCGGTGCTGGCGCTGCTGATGGGCATCCCGACCTCCAGCGATCCGGCTTACGGCGCCAATGTGCTCATGGGCTTCCTGCTCGAATGGGTGGTCGACGCGCTTGGCCATTCCCATCCCTCCGTGTCGGCGGCGCTGCTGTCCGAAGTGGAAGATGCGCTGAAGCAGCCCGGCGTGGCGGATTCGGTGTTCTCCTACGCGGCGCTGCAATCGCTGTTCACCGCGAACAACCTCGTCTTCACCGTCTCGCCGCGTCCCGTGACCGACAGCGACGGCGAGATTCCGGCGGCGATCCTGGCGATGCCGCCCGAAATCCAGATGAGCGTGCCCGGCTATTCGATCCAGTTCTGGAACAACCGCCGGCCCGTCGGCGACTACGAGGCGCAGATCCAGAGTTATTTCGCGGCGCTGGCCGCGCAATTCGCCGCCCGCAACACCGGCGGCGCCAGGGCGGCGGCGGACGTCGTCAACGACACGCTGGGCGTCTTCATCTTCCGCTACTACTTCCTGATGCTCTGCCAGAATCTCGTCCAGACCGCGACGACGCTTCTGGGCGATTACACGCTCGATCTGTCGCAGACCGACGTCGCCACCGCGACGCTGACCAGCGTCGCCAACCGCTTCAACAACGACTACACCGCCCGCGGCGGCGACACGCTTGCTGGCATTGCGGGCCTGTTCGGGCTCACGGCGGCCGAGCTCGCCGCCGCCAATCCGCAGTATCAAGACCGGGAGCCCACCGCCGGGCAGATCGTTTTCATCCCGGCGACCGGCGTGGTCTACACCACCATCGCCGGCGACACCCTGGCCGGCCTCGCCGCGTGCTTCGGGCTCAGCGCGGCCGAGATCCAACAGGCCAACCCGTCGATCGATTTCGACCAGCTGCAGCCCGGCACGAAGCTCAACATCCCCGGGATGCGCGTGCTGCACGACGTGGTGGCGGGCGAGACGGGGCTGTCGATCGCGCAGGCCTATGGCGTGTCGCTGTCACAGCTCGAAGCGGCCAATCCGACCGTTTCGTTCCAGGACTTGCAGCCGGGCACCGTGCTGCTGGTCCCCTTGTCGCTCAGCATCGAAGGCGTGGCGGTCGCCAACCAGGCCGACAGCACCATCCTTCAGCCCGGCACGGCGCTTTCGCTCGGCGACATCGCGCTGACGGCACAGGGCAGCGACTCGCTCTCCGGCCTCGCGAGCCAGTTCGGCGTGTCGCTGCTCGCCCTGATGACCGCGAACGGCGAGAGCGAGACCCTGCTCAATGCCGGGCAGGCGATCCCGCTGGGGACGCTGTCCACCGCGACCCGCGACGGCGATTCCTTCCAGGGCCTTCTCGCCTATTGGTACGGCCAGGCGATCCCGATCGATCCCGATGCCTTCGACAAGGCCAATCCGGGGCTGGTGCTGGCGACCGGACAAACCTTGTCGCTTCCCGTCGTGGGCCAGCCCAATACCAGCATCACCACCGCGGCCGGCGCGACCGTCGCAAGCATCGCCGCGCAATATCCCGACGTCACGCTATCGTCTCTGCTGGCCAACAATCCGCTCGTCACGCTGGTCGCCGGCCAGGCCGTGAGCCTGCCCGACGTTTCGCCGCTGACCAGCGCGAGCTATCTCTTCACCTACACCGCGAAAGCCGGCGACACGCTCACCGCGATCGCGCAGCTCTATTTTGCGCCGGGCGATGCGACGCAGGCGGCCGCGGTCCAGAGCCTGCAGCAATGGAATGGCGGCCTGGATCCCGCCAAGCCGCTGACCGCCGGCACCTGGATCACGGTCCCCTATATCAGCTCGCTCGCCAACCTGACCCGTCAGTACGGCGTCACGCTGGCGCAACTGGCGGCGCTGCCGGCCGCGGTCTGGAGCCAGTCCTCGCTGCTGGCGCCCCGCGCCCCGCTGACCGTTCCGTCCGTGAGCCATGTCGTCGCGAACGGAGAGAGCCTCAGCCAGATCGCCCAGGACTATGATCTGTCGGTCGAGCAGCTTGCCGACCGCGTCGCGCTCGCCGCCAACCTATTCGCCGGCACGGGCGTACAGCTCACGATCAACGCCATTCCGGGCATGAACTTCGACGCCCTGATCGATGCGATGGCCGTTTCGGGCAACTTCACCAACGCCCTCAACATGACCTCGCGCTTCATGTTGAGCGGCCTGCGCCTGCCGGCGCCGCAATTCGAAGGCGAGCCCGCGCCCCCGCCGCCGCCGGCCGCCTATCCGATGTACGCGCTGACCGGGCAGGAATTTCCGCTCGGCCTGCCATTGCCGGACGGCTATGGCTTCACGCTCACCACCAACGGCACGCCGGCATGGCTGTCGCTGCAAGGCGCGAGCCTGGTCATGCCGCTCGACGCCGCGGAGATCGCGCGGATCACCGACTTCTCGACCTTGACGCTGGACAACGGTGTCACCGCGATCCTGCCGGTACCGATCTATGCCTACAGCCCGGACCGCCAGCCGCCATCGGCGCTGATCCCGTGGAATTCGCCCGACCTGCCGGCCGGCCTGGTGCCGCAGGGCCAGAAAGTGGCCAAGGCGGTCTTCTGGTCGATCCCCAATGCCATGAACGATGCGCTGGCCGCCAGCCCGACCGGCCAGCTGCCCTATCAGGCCGCGGCCGGAACCACGCAGTCGGACGGTTCGGTGACGTATTCCGTCCTGTCGGCGACGCGCTACGCCACCGTCATCGATATCGACATCCAGATCCCGCAGACCGCCGCGCAAGGCACCTATCTCGTGCTCGGCGCGGACCAGGACGGCACGGCGCGGCTGCTGGCCCTGTGGAGCTATCTGCAGGCGAACGGCGCCGGAGCCACGCTCTACATCGCCTATCCCGATCAATCCTCCACCAATTCGTCGGGCATCGTCGTATCGGATGCGCTCGATCGTTCGGAGACGTTCCTGATCAAGACCAATCTCTCCACCGAGAGCCACGGTCCCCAGCTGGTCAGCTCCGCCGGTCTCGCCGTCGCGCTGCGCACCGCCAGCCTGACGGAATCGCCGATCGCGACGCTCGCGCCGGCGGATGCGCTCGATTTCCTTCAGATGCTGTGGGAAGTGAGCGTGGTCAAGACCGGCGGGTACTATCTCAACTACGCCAAAGCCGATCATACGCTGGGCCTGCCCGGCACTCTGTTCTCCGTCGGCCAGCAGGCCACGATCCAGATCGTCTGCGTGCTGGACGCGCAAGCCGCGGGCGATGCGGTCGCGCTCGCGTTCAACAACGCGATGCTGGTCGGCGACGCGGTCGACGCGGGCGCCTACGATCTCGCCTTCCAGGCCGTCACCCACACCGTCGCCGGCGGCGATACGCTGGCGTCCATCGCCGGCGCCTATGCCTATCTCGGCCTGAATGCGTCGGATCTCGCGGTGATCAACCAGACGATCATGGGCACGATGATCCCGGGGACGCAGGCGGCCGGCCAGACCGTGCTGCCCAGCGACACCTTCGCCGCGCTGGCGACCCGCGCGGGCCTCACGCCGGCGGCGCTCGGGACGCAGATCGCCAACCAGACGGGCCTGCTGCAACCGAACGGCCTGCTCCAGCTCGCCGGCACGCCGGCGCAGGTCGTGGCGGTGAACGACACGCTGGCCTCGATCTCGCAGCTTTACGACTTCCTCGATCCGCAGTCGCTGGCCGCGCTCAACGCGACGGCGGCCGGCCTGCTGGCCGCGGGCGCCATAATGATCGTCCCCGGCCAGGCGGACTACACCATCCAGGCGGGCGATACCTTCGCCAGCATCGCCCGCAGCCATTCGGTCGACCTGTCGGTGTTGGCGCTGGCCAATGCGGACGGCGCGATCCTCGCCGCCGGCGCCTCCATCCTCATCGGCGACAACATGCTGCTCTTGGGCGCCAACCTGCCGTCCGGCAATATCGGCTTCGCCGTCACCCGCGCCGATCCGCAGGCCCCCGATCCCGGCAGCGAGACGCCGCAGCAGGCGCTGGGCACGCTGTTCAACCTGCTCGGATTCCAGCTCGCGCAGACCGCGGCTTACACCGCGAGCAATGAAGGCCTGCCGGCCGGCCCCACCACGCCGCCGGACGCGGCGGCCGGCACGCCCTGGGACTATCAGCAGATCTTCTCGCTGGTGGCCTTCGCCACAAGGAACGACGCCGTCGATTGCGCGGGGCTGCCGCCGCCCTCCGCCAATCCCTATGCCGGCATCGGCATCGGTTCGGGCGCCACGATCGACCTCGCGCTGCAGGACGTGCTGGGCAACCGCACGGTCAATTCCGTGCTCAATCCCCTGCAGCAGTTCGTCGGCTACACCGATTCGATCATGGCACTGACCTCCTGGCCGTCCGCGACGCTGTCCTATCGCTTCGCGGCCGCCGCCGGCGGCAACCTCCATGTCGCGATGAGCCTGGCCATGGGCCAGTATCTGCCCGACGACGCGGCGCTCGACATGCCGGCCGGCGTTCCCAATCCGGGCAACCCGACCGCCGCCGCCCTGCGCGCCGGCAAGGCCGCGCTTCAGTACCAGACGGCGTCCTATCAATTGCAGCAGGAGGACGTCACCTGCAGCCTGGGGACGTCGCTCGGCCCGATCGCCGCGCCGGACACCGTCGGCGTGCTCGCCCGGCAATACCTCCTGGGCACGGCCAACTCGGCCTATGTCTATCTGACGAGCCTCGGCAATATCTATCCGGACGTGGCGCAGCTCGGCCCCGGCACGCCGTTCCTCAACCTGCAGCAGTTGAGCGATCCGGCCAGCGGCTTTGCCGTGCCGCCCGCAAGCCTCGGCAGGATCAACGGCAATGCACGCGCCGATCTCCTGTGGGGCCAGGGCACGGCGCTCACTGTGCCCTATGACTACCTCACCGCGTCGGCCGATACGGCGCAGTCCATCGTCGGCCGCGCGCGCATCAAGATCGGCGTGCCGCAGCTCGCCGCGCAGAACGGCAGCGTGCCGCTCGCCGGCGGCGTGTCGGTCGCCACGGCGGCCCGCATCTACACCGTGTCCGACACCAGCAGCCTGTCCCTGTCGGCGATCGCGCAGCAGGTCGGCGCGCAGATCCCCGACGGCACGGGGGGCGTCCCGGGTCTTGCAACCAGCAACGCCGCGGTGCCGCTGACGGCAGGCCTGACGCTGACCTACGACACCGTCAGCCTCGTCGTGACCGCCGGCCAGAGCCTGACCGACGCCGCGGGCGCCTTTGCCAAGGCCACCGGCGATCCGGTCACCGTGACGGATGCCGCGATGGCGAACCAATATCTCGACGGCCTCTTCCCGGCCGGCACCGAGCTCACGGTCGCCAGCGTGCTGACGGTCGTGACCGATACGCTGGATTCGCTTGCCGCCGATTTCGGTCCGCCCGCCGGCCAGACCGGCACGCCTGCGCAGCAAATGCTGCTCGGCAACGCCGAAGTCCCGGGCCTCTGGCCGATCAGCACGCCGCTGTTCATCGCCACCGAGCCCCAGCCCATCGCGCTCGGCGACACCCTGGGCAATCTCGCGCTGGCCAATGGCGCGACCGTCGCAGCCATCCTGGAGAGCAATCCGGGCCTTGCCTTCGTAGACGCCGCGGCGCTGGCCATTCCTTATGTCGCCGATGTCGCCGGCCTGAGCGCCGCGCTCTATGCGATCCAGGCCGCCAACACGCTGGGCGGCATCGCCGGCAAATTCCCCGGCCTCAGCGTCGCCGCCCTGTGCAACACCAACGCCGACATCGCCGGCCCGTTCAACGGAACGCCGATCGCGCTGAACGGCAAGACGACCACGCCGGGCCCGGCCTCGACCATTGCCGGCGTCGCGGGGGCGCTCGGACTGAGCATCGACGATTTCGCCGCCCAGGCCGCGAACATCACCGGCATCCTCCAGCCCCGCGCGGCGCTCGTCACGACGCCGATGGCGACCACCGGCAGCCAGACATTGGGCGCCGTCGCCGCGCAATACGGCTACGACGCCGGTACTTTCGCCGCCGCCAATGCCACGCTTCCGAACCTGCTGCCTGCGGGCGGCAGCGTGACGGTCGGCGGCACGCCCTACACCGTCTATCCGAAGGACACGTTCGGGCTCCTGACCGCGCGCATCAATGCCGAGCGCGACGGCACGCCGCTGTCGGTCTCGGACGTCGGCGCTGCGGCCGCGGCGCTCGTCCTGCAGGCGCGCACCGTGCTGGCGCCGCCCTTGACGCTCGCCCTCGACGCCGATGTCACGCCGGCCAACGCCACGGCCATCCTCGACCTCGGCGTGACCCTGACGGTGAGCCGCGATCCCGATTGCGTCGCCACCGGCTTCCTCAACGCGCCGCAGGTGGTGTCCAGCCGCACCGCCGTGGCGGCACAGCCTTTCGCGGTCGCGGCCGGTTCCGATACGCAATCGCTCACCCAATTCGCCGCCGATTTCGAGGCGGCTTTCCCCGGCCTCAAGCTGGCGACCGGTCCGAGCCAGGTTCAGGGCGCAAGCGTGCTGAACACGCCTTCGTTGAAGGCCGCGGTCTCCGGCAGCGGCGGCAGCGCGTCCGGCGGCGGCACCAAGACCTTGTGGGTCGTCAATTTCAGCGGCCAGGGCGCCAGCTTCGCGTATCGGATCGAGCCGCAGCTGCGCTACTTCGCCATTCCGCCGCTGTCGACCCAGGCCTGGGACGGCAACCGCATCGCGGTGCCGAGCTATGACGGCGCATCCGGCCTGACCTGGCCGCCGGGCCAGACCTCGGACTTCCGCTCGGCCGACCCCGATCAGTGGAATCAGACCTTCCTCGCGGCTATCGATCTCATGCTGTCGCCGGCCTATGCGGTGCCCGGCGCGACCGACGACACGATCACCGCCTCGCTGGCCGCCATCATCGGCGCCAAGTCCGGAATCGCCACCGGACAGGCGAACATGATGCGCTCCATCGTGCAGGGCGACGACGACGGCCTGACGGACGCAGTCGACGCGATGGAGCAGCAATTGCTGATCACGCTCTCCAGCGCCTATAGCGTGCAGACACTGGTGCAGACCGACGTCGTGGTGACCGGTAGCGGCGCGAGCGGCGATCCGGCCGCCCAGCCGCGGCTTTCCGGAAAGCTGGTCGCCGGAACGATCGTCACGCCCGACGACGGCGCACAACCGGTGGGCTGGGTCGATCCCGGCCATCCCTTCGCGCCGCTGGCGGCCGTGGCGGGGGTCTCGCAGGTCTACCTGGCCAATGTCATCGCCGGCATGCCGAGCATCGTCCGGCCGGACCTCACCGCGAGCGCCGGCGGGAAATCCTCCACCACGCTGTCGAGCGACACGGTCTCGACACTGGCGGACAAGCTGGGCACGACGGTGAGCGCGCTGGCGACGACCATGACCTTGGCCGCGGGCGACAACGCCCTCTTCCTGGGCGCCACCGCCATCAACGTCACCCCCTTCCAGGTTCCCGCGGACCTCGCCACGATCACGCTCGCGGCGGGCTGGATGGACAGCGACATCCCGGGCCTGCTGTCCGCCAATGCCGAGCGCACGGACTTCTTCGCGCCCGGCTCCACGGTGACACTCGGAACGTCGTCTTACGCACCGACCTCGACCGACACCTTGATGGAAATCGCCGGCCATTTCGGCGGCATGGACGACTTCGCCAGGCAGATCGCCGCGGTCGACGCCGGCAGCGAACCGGGCGGCTACAGCCTGAACACCGCCGATCCTCCGCACGGGCTGCAGGTCGTGCCGCAGCTGGGCTTCACCACGGCCAAGGCGCCGCTCTCCTCGACGGAGTCGCGCCTAACCAGCCTGTTCAGCGTCAAGGACCCCGCGATCCAGAAATCGGCGATCCTGTCGCTCGACTACCAGGTCAACCAGATCGAGTTCGACATCCATTCCGTGGCCGGCGTGCAGGGCTATCAAAGCTCGTCCTGGCTGTCCTTCATCATCGCGCTGGAGAACGGCGGCACCACCGACGGCGCTGTCGGTATCGCGCAGATTCCGATTCCGCTGCGCGGCTACCCCAGCCCGGCGCTCATCGCGAGCCAGAGCGCGACGCCGCCGGAGCCGGGCGGCGATCCGACGAAGACCCTGGCGCAGTGGAATTACGACTTCACCGTCAGCCGGCAGTTCGCCGCGCAGGACGAGCTGACCCTCTCGATCCTGTTCAACCAGAACAGCACGAACGGCACTGCCGCGCCCGCCACCGCGAAATACGCGGCGGTGATCCAGGCGCTGGCGGCGTTCTCGTCGGTCTGGCCGGCGATTTCCAACGATCTGACCCAGGTGCCGGACATCCAGAACGGGCAAGCCACCAAGGCAGCGCAGAACGCCGTGAGTGCGCTGGCGCAGCTCGCACAACTCGTCGAACAGGCATGGGCGACGATCCGGACCAACGCCCTGGCGGCCGGGCTGCCGCCGCGCACCTACAATTACCGGATGTCGCTGCTGTCCCAGGGCACGCCGCCCTACTACACCAGCGTCATTCTCGAGCGGCCGGATCAGACGATCGATTTCGCCACGCCGCCGGACGATTTCCTGTTCCAGTACGAGGCGACCGACGCCGACCTTGCCGCGCTCAACGGCAAGACCGTGCCGTCCGGCCTGGCGGCGCTGTTCGCCGCCAACGGCTTCGCTCTGAGCCAGGAGACCAACCTCACGCTCAAGAATCCCGCGGCGCCCGCGACGAACACCGACTGGATGCTGTTCGACGAGGCGGCGAGCCAGGCGCTCGACAATACGGTGGTCGCGCCGCAGACCTATCGCCTGCTGCAGCAGAATACCGACAAGGCGCCCTATGCCATTCAGATCTGGCGGCAGCTTCTCTGGCCCGCCCTGCAATATGCCGGCAAGTGGCTGAACGGCCTCCAGATGGGGACGAGCCTGGCGTTCGACCTGCCCGACGAGGCCGCGTATCTGACATCGCCGCTGGCGCTCGATTTCGCCTATTACCGGCTGAACGCGCTCCTGCTGCAGGATGCCTGGGGCAGCTCCTATGTTTCGCGCAACGCCAACCTGCTTCAGGGCCAGACGATCAACACGGACTTCATCTATCAGACGCCGCCCGTCTCATTCCCCACCCAGATCACGCCGCTGATCGTCCGAAGCACTCCCGAGCCGATGACCGGCCGGACCGACCAGACGCTGGCCGAGGCGTTGTCGGAGTTCTTCGAAACGCTCGTCGCGGCGCAGAACGCGGTGCTGCCCGGCACCACGCGCAATATGCGGATCGGCGTGTCCTACTGGCAATCGGCGGACGGCATCAGCGACCCCACGCAGACGCCGCTGTCCTTCCGCAATCCGCTGGTGCTGCTGCCCGTCTATGCCTTCGATGTCAGCACCGACTGGCAATTGACCGGCAACGGTTTCTGCGAGCAGCTGGCTGCGACGATCCAAGCGAACGCGGCGGCGATGGGCGTGGTTGCGTCGTCGCCGGCGCTATGGGTGATGGATGTGCTCGTCTACAGCTACGCCGATCCGGCCCTCCAGCCGCCACCGACACCGCAAGCCTTGCTGAACCTTCAGAATCTGACGCAGGACATCGACAGCTAGAGAAGTACGCACGTGACGCCCCATCGACGCCCGCGGCGAGGCGCTCGGCGCGATCGCGGACGGCTCGCCTCCGCCTGCCGGTGTCGGCGGACTATCGCCGGCACCGGCACGGCCTTTCAGCCCGCGAAATAGTTCGGCTGGCCGATATCGGCGATGAGGCCGATCTCCTTGGGCTTCCATCCCAGCCGCTGCTGCGTCAAGGCGCTGGACGCCGGCATGTCGAGACCGGCGAACATCGCGAGCGGACCGTAATAGTCGCCGGCTTCTTCCGGCTTTATCGAGACCGCAGGCACGTTCAGCGCACGGCCGATCACCTCGATGATCTGGCGCATGGGCACGCCCTCTTCGCCGACGGCATGATAGATTCCGTCCGCCGCGCCTTTCTCCAGCGCAAGCCGGTAAACGGGGGCGACATCCAGCCTGTGCGCCGCAGACCAACGATGGTGGCCGTCGCCGACATAGGCGGCAGACCCTTTCCGGCGCGCGCCTTCGAGCAGATAGGTGATCAGGCCGGCCTTGCCGGCTTCACCGTGCACCTGCGGCAGGCGTACCGCCATCGCGCGCACGCCGCGCGATGCATAAGCCAGACCGGCCTCTTCCGACACCCGCGGAGAATACGCGCTGGCGTCGCGCCGCATGTCTTCGGTGACCACCACGCCCGGCGCGATCAGGGCCGTTCCCGAGGTGACGATGAAGGGCTTGTTCGTGCCCGCCAGCACATCGCCCATCGCCTCGATGGCACGCTTGTCGATCTGTCCGTTCTCCGCGAATTTCGAGAAATCGTGGATGAAGGCAAGATGGATGACGCCGTCGGCATCCTTTGCGCCGCTCTTGAGGCTTTCTATATCCTCAAGCGAGCCGCGGTGAACCTCTGCACCCATTTTCCTGATGGCTTCGGCATTCGCGTCGGAGCGGGCGAGACCCACCACCTTGTGGCCGTTGGCGATCAGTTCCTTGGTCGTGGCGGTGCCGATGAATCCGGCGGCGCCGGTCATGAATACGCGCATGTGAACTCTCCTTGTCGTTGTCGCACGAGCGATCAGTTGGCGATCGCGATGCCGCCTTCGATCTTGAGGACTTGTCCGGTCATGAAGGTGTTGCGCATGCAGGTGAGATAGGCTTCCGCGGCTTCGGCCGGCGTGCCGGGACGTTGGATCAACTGTCTCTGCGACAGCGCCATCAGCATTTCGCGGCGGCCGGCGCCAAAGCGGTCGAACAATTCGGTTTCGATCAGGCCCGGGCACACGCAATTCACACGCACGGGCGCCAGGTCGAGCGCTAGGCCGCGCGTCAGACCTTCCGCGGCCATGGCGCTTGCCGTCACGATGGGCATGCCCTTGAGCGGCCGATGCGCGAGCATGCCGTTGGTGAGGGTGAAGGACCCGCCGGGCGGCAGATGAATCGCGCCGTGTTTGGCGACCGCCACCACGCCCCAGAACCGCGTGTTGAACCGCTGCGCCGCCAGCTTCAGATCGAGATCGCCAAGCATGCCGGGACTGAGGCCGTCGGTGTCGCCTGCGGTGAACGCGATATGGTCGAAGCCGGTATGGTCCTTGAAGAACGCCGCGATGTTCGCTTCCTCACTGACATCGAGGACGGCGGATGCTCCGCCGATGCGCTTCGCCGCTTCGGCGATCTTCTCGGCCCGGCGCGAGGCGATCATCACCTTCGCGCCCTCGGCCGCCGCGCCCTGCGCGATGCCAAATCCGATGCCGGAGCCGCCGCCGATCACCAGCACGCGTTGGTCTTTCAGTGTCATCGCGGATCGCCTTTTCGAATTGCCCGGAGGGTTCTCAACCTATACGCTATGCTGGTAAAGTAGTGACATTATACCGGTAAGATCGCTAACAGGATGTCCGCCGCAAACGGCAATTTACTTGGGACGTATCTGAAGGACCGCCGCGCGAAACTCGATCCGGCGTCGTTCGGCCTTCCGTTGACGCGGCGGCGAACGCCGGGGCTTCGGCGCGAAGAAGTGGCGCAACGCGCCAATGTCAGCGCCACCTGGTACACGTGGCTGGAGCAAGGACGCGGCGGCGCGCCGTCCGCCGATGTGCTGGACCGCATCTCGCGCGCCATGATGCTGACGGACGCCGAGCGCGAGCATCTGTTTCTGCTCGGTTTGGGCCGCCCGCCCGAAGTCCGCTATCGCGCGCCCGACGGTATCACGCCGCGCCTGCAGCGCGTGCTCGATACACTGGAATACAGTCCGGCTTTCATTCGCACCGCCACATGGGATGTGATCGCGTGGAATAGAGCCGCTGCCGCGGTGTTGATCGACTACGGCATGCTGGCGGAAGGGCAACGCAATGTGCTGCGCATGATGTTCCAGGACCCGCGGATTCGCGCGGCGCAGTCCAACTGGCTAGGCGTTGCGCGGTTTGTCGTGGCATCGTTCCGCGCCGATGTGGCGCGCGCGGGTGCTGCGCGGAACGTGCAATCGCTTGTCGATGAATTGTGCGCGACAAGTCCCGAATTCGCGGCGATGTGGCGTGACAACGATGTTCTGGCGCATGGCGATGGCGTAAAAGTCCTGCATCATCCCATCGCCGGGCCGCTTTCGATGGAGTTTTCGGCCTTTGCCGTCGATGGCCGGTCCGATCTCAACATGGTGATCTACAACCCCGCGACGTCGGCGGACGCGGACAGGATCAGGACATTGCTCAAGTCGCAGTCCTAGCCGCGGTGGAGAGGCGGCTTAGGACCTAGTAAGCATCGCCTGTGCCGTGCTCGCTGGAAGGTCGGGCTTGCGCTGAAGCGCCTATTCATCGCTTCCGGCGGACAGAATGCGCCGCAGGATCGCCGACCGCTTGAGCGATTTGCACGCGATTTGCCGATGCTTGCCCAAAGAGTCCGATCTCCACCCAACTCGTGTCGCTGCGGTAGAAATTCTTCCGCGATCGTGAAAGCGGGTCCGCCGCCACCGGCCTATATGCCTGTGCGACGGCTACGGGTGCGGAGGGTCGGTTCGTGCCGTCTTGATAATGCAAACGGTAGAACGATGGGCGCGCGAAACGCGTCAAGGTAACAAAGATGATCTTCCGCCTGCTCTTCGCCATCTTGCTGGTCTGGCTGTTTGTGCCGCACGAGCCTGATCTCGGTTTCGGTCGCCCCGGTTTTACAAAGGTCCAGTTCGCGGCCAAGGTTCTGCAATCGCTGTATCCGGCTGTCGCCCACGATGCGGCTGACCGCAAGCAGACGCGAGACATCGCGGCGTCTCGTATCCCGAGACGGTGCCGGTGACGGAATACGCTTGACGCTAGTGCGCCGATAGTCCTTCCGCGGCCTGAAGCGCTTTTGGGCGATTCGCCGAGCCGGCATAGGGATTGCCGCGGCCAGCGGCGTCGAAGCAGACGCTTCGCTCGCGGCGCCAGAGGGCCGGTGTGACGCCGACCTGGCGACGAAAGCGCGTGGTAAGATGCGCCTGATCGGAAAAACCGACGGCCAGCGCGATTTGGCTCAATGGCGCGTCCATCTGCAACATGATTTCTTGCGCGCGTTTGATGCGACGGCTCATGAGGTACGCATGCGGGCCGACACCGAAGGATGTGCGAAACGCGCGCTGGAAATGGCGCGGCCCGAGTCGCACGACGGCAGCAAGTTCGCGCACGCTGATGTGCTTTGCGAGATTCGCCTCGATGTAGGCCTCGACCCGTTTTGCGCGCCAGGCAACCAGTCCGCCGGCCGTGGAATATCTGGCGTTCCCGTCAACTCCGGGCAGTTCCAGGCCGTCAAGCATGGCGGAGCGGGCACGCGAGAAATAGCCCTTGGCGACGGCGGGGTTCGTGTGAAGCGCTTCAAGGCCGGCATTCAGCAATTCAACGACCAATTGTTTCGATACGGTCCCTTCCGTGCCCCAGGGCGGGCGCGGCGCCATAACATCCGTCGCCCGGGTTTCCAATGCGGCTGGTGCAGACATTTTTCGCTCCGGTCTTTCGTCGACGGACTATTTCGCGGTGTCCACGATGGGCCGCGTCTGCCAAAAGCTCACGTTATTGCATGTTAAGCACAGTTAAATTCGCGGCCTCGTTGAGTTCGGCGGGGACGGGACGATATCTCGGCGGCCGACCGGCTCCCCCCAGAACCGACGAATTGTCAATTCCGACCGGAATGCGTTTCAAATCCGGTCGATTCGTTTTGCACATGGAGGCTGTCTGATGAATTATCAGGTCGTCGGGCGCGATGGCGCATCGCATGCGTCGTCGCACAAGGCAATTTCGGGCAATCTGAGCAACGTCGCTTCATATTCCGGTCTCTCCGGCGGCAAGCGTTTGACGTTGTCGTTCCGGCGAAACAATTGGGTTGCCCGACCGGAAAACGGGACTAGACTGACCATTTGTGATCACGGTCGGTGTCAGCAATGCGTCGCCAGCACAATCGCGACACCCGCGAAGCCATATCGATCGGCGCCTTCCAGCTCTTTCCGTTTGAACGCATTCTGAAGAAGGACGGCGAGTCCATAAAGCTCGGCAGCCGCGCGTTCGATATCCTCCTTGCGCTCGCGGACAGCCCTGGGGAAACCATCGGCCACACGGAATTGATCGCGAAGGTATGGCCGAACGTTTTCGTGGAAGACGTCAGCCTTCGTGTCCATGTGGCGGCGCTTCGCAAAGCCCTCGAGGAACGAGACAAAGGCGCGACTTATATTACCAGCGTCCCCGGACGAGGCTATCGGCTCGGCGCGCCGACGTCGCGAACGACGATTGCCAGAGTGGCGGACGCCGATCGCGTATTGCAGGCCTCGTATCCTTTGCCCCAGCCCCTGGCGGACATGGTCGGCAGAAACCAGGAGGTTCGCGCGATATGCGAAAAAGTGCTGGCTCGCAGATTCGTGACGATCGTCGGTCCCGGCGGCGTGGGCAAGACCACGGTGGCCCTTTCGGTCGCGCACGCCCTTCTGGAGGAGTTTGCCGGCGCCGTTTGTTTCGTCGGACTTGGCCCGGTCGGGGATCCCCGTCTGCTCGCCAATTCGATCACATCCGCATTCGGCCTGCCGGTGCAGGCCAAGGACACGATTCCCGACCTCGTGGCCTATCTGAGCGGCAAACGTGTTCTGCTCATCCTGGACAGTTGCGAGCACTTGATCGCCGAGGCTGCGATCGTCGCGCAGCGTCTCTTCGGTGCGGGGCATGAACTCTACGTGCTCGCGACCAGCCGGGAGGCGCTGCGAGTCGAAGGCGAGCACATCCATATCTTGCCCTCGCTCATCAGCCCGCCGGCGGATGCACAGCTCACCGCGGCCGAAGCTCTGACCTATCCTTCCACGCAGCTCTTCACCAATCGCATGGCGAGCGACGGCGCGGGCGACGTCAATCTGAGCGACGAAGACGCGCAGCTTGTCGGCGCAATGTGCCGCAAGCTTGGCGGAAACGCGTTGGCGATCGAGTTGGCGGCGGGACGCGTCGGCACGTTCGGCATCAGGGATACGGCAGCGCTGCTCGACAGCCAGTTCGCGTTGCTCTGGCCCGGGCGGCGAACCGCGCCGCCCCGGCACCAGACTCTGTACGCCACGCTCGATTGGAGCCACAACCTGCTCTCCGAGACCGAACGTGTGATGCTTCGCCGCCTGTCGGTCTTTCCGGGAACCTTCACGCTCGATGCCGCCCAGCATCTCGTTCGCAGCGATGTGGGCGAAGCCGCGGGGCTCGATGCCATCTTCGGTCTTCTCTCGAAATCTCTCGCGTCGATCGATACCTCCGGTGCCGTCACCCGCTATCGCCTCCTCGATACGACCCGCGCCTATGCGAGGACGAAGCTCGAAGAAGCCGGCGAGTTGAACGCGATCCAGCGTCAAAATGCGCTGTATTTTCGCGAATTGCTCCGCGCGACGGCCGCAAACGCCATCGCTCCGGGCAAACCCGAGGCCTCGCTGTCCGACATCGACGATATTCGCGCGGCCCTGAGATGGGCATTTGGCCCCGATGGCGATGCGCTCATCGGCGTGGATGTCGCCGCATATTCGGCTCCCATCTGGCTGAGCCGGGCGCTCCTTGCCGAATGTCACGAATGGCTGGACAAGGCGATGGCGGCAACGGTCGACACCGGCGATACCGCCGTGCAGCAACGGTTGCGCATACAGCTCGCGTCGGCGGCAGCCGAACTCTTCATCCATGGATTCTCGGAGAAGACGATCGAGGCCTGGGGCGGGACGCTCGAGCGAGCGCGGGCGCTGGGCGATTTTCCTGCCCAGTTTCAGTCCTATCTCGCGCTGTGGGCCGGCGAAATACGCGCGGCGCAGTATGCCGAGGCCCTGAAGACCGCGGAGAAATGCGCGGCGCTCGCGCAGGAAGTCTCCGATGCCGACGGCTTGGCGATGAGCGCGTGGATGCTGGGCCATTCGATGCATCACGCCGCACGCTTCAACGAGACCCGGGCCCATCTTCAACGGTATTTCGGCCTTGAGAAGAAGGCGGCGCGTCTCGCGAGCGTCAAAGCTACGGGTTTCGACCGCCATGTCGACGCGCTCTGCGTCATGTCCAACACGCTGTGGATCCTCGGCCAGCCGGCTCAGGCCACGACATGGGCGGCGCGCGCGGTCGCCGAAGCGCAATCCTCCGGCCTTGCGATTCCCGTCGGTCTGGCGATGTCGTGGTCGGTTCTGAACGCGCATTTGTCCGAACCCAATGTCGACCTGGTCGAGCGCGACGCCGTCGATCTGCTGGAGCAGAGCCGGCCTCATTCGATCGACAGCGACAGCGGATTCGCGCTCTGCGTCATGGGACTGTGCCAGGCCCGGCGCGGCCAGTTCGACGCGGGCGTGCCGCTGGTTACGGAAGGACTCCGCCTGCTGGCCAATGCCCGCATGGAGGCGTTCAGCGTCCTGGTTCTCGCCCATTTCTGCGAGCACGCGCTCGATGCGGGGCGTCTCGACGATGCCCTGTTCTGGATGAACCAGCTCGAAAGCAAGGACAAGAGCTACGAAAATTGGTGTTCCACGGAGGTCCTTCGCGTTCGCGGTCTGCTTGCGAACGCGCGCGGCAATCCCGCCGAGGCGGAAGACTGCATGCACAAGGCACTCGAACTGGCGCGCCGGCAGGATGCGATGTCGTGGGAACTCCGCGCGGCGAACAGTTTGAGCAGGCTGTTGAACGAGCGACACGGCCCCGGCAAAGCGCTGAAAACTCTGGAACCGGTATATGCGCGATTTGTCGAGGGCCGCGAGAGCGCGGATTTGATACGGGCCAAGGCCTTTATGGACGAATTAAAAGCCGCATCGCGTTAGCTCTCGGCGGGGCCGGCGCTCGCCACCGGCGGCCGTTTCTCGATGACGCGTTCATTCGTGATCAGGCGCGCGCCGCGCTCGAATGTCAGATAGGTCCAGAGCCAGTCGAGAATCGCGACAAGCCGATTGCGAAATCCGATGAGGAAATAAATATGCGCCAGCGACCAGAAGAGCCAGGCGGGAAATCCGGTCAATTTCACCCGTCCAAAATCGATCACCGCCGCGTTCCGCCCGATCGTGGCGAGATTGCCGAGATTGGCGTAGACGAACGGCTTCGGCCGACGGCGTCCGCGGACGGTCGCCGCGATGACGCCCGCGACATATGCCCCCTGCTGCTTCGCCGCAGCGGCCAGCCCCGGGACCGCCGCACCGTTGGGATTCTTTATGCTCGCCGTATCGCCGATCACGAAAACATTCTCGTGCCCCGGTACCGACAGTGCCGCGCCGACGATCGCCCGTCCCGCCCGGTCGGCAGTCACACCGAGCCACCGCGCCGCCGGCGAGGCCGCGACGCCCGCCGCCCAGACGATCGTCCGGGCCGCCAGGCGCTCGCCGCCGATGACCGCGCCGTCTGCGTCGCATGTCGTGACCGGCTGTCCGAGCCGGACGGTCACGCCCAATCTTTCCAGCCGTTCTCTTGCGTCCGTCGAAAGCTCCCGGGGAAACATCGGCAGCAGGCGATCGCCGGCCTCGACCAGAACGACCTGCGCATCCGCGGGATCGATTTTCCGAAAATCCTTCCGCATGGCGCGCCGGGCGATCTCGACGATCTTGCCGGCCAGTTCGACGCCGGTCGGCCCTCCGCCGATCACGACGAATGTCAGAAGCGCGCGTCTGGCATCCGCGTCGCCGTTCCGTTCCGCCTTCTCGAAGGCCAGGAGAATGCGGCCGCGGATGTCTATCGCGTCTTCGATGGATTTCAGCCCGGGCGCGAACGCTTCCCAATCCTCGTGTCCGAAATAGGAATGCCGCGCGCCGGTGGCGAGGACCAGGAAGTCGAACCCGATGCGCCCGTCGGACAAAATGACCTCCCGTCGATCCAAGTCGACGCCGACAACCTCGCCCAGCAAGACGTTTGCGTTTTGCTGATGCCGGAGGACCGCGCGTATCGGCGCCGCGATCTGTGCCGGCGAAAGTCCCGCGGTCGCAACCTGATACAGCAGGGGCTGGAAGAGATGATGGTTGCGACGATCGATCAGCGTGACGTGAACCGCGGCGCGCGCCAGCGCCTTGGCCGCGGCCATTCCGCCGAATCCACCGCCGACGATTACCGCCCGCGGCAGCGAACCGGCCGGCGCGGAAACCCCTTGGTCGGCTACCGTCATGTCCACCGCATCATCCTCGCGACGCGCGAAGCTCGAGCAGACCGAGAAGGATTTCGTCGCGTTCCGCCGCCAGGTCGGCAATCGTGCGCGTGCCCACCTCGGCATGAAGACCCTCGATGAGTTTCGCCTGCAATTCGGGCGTAAGCTGCGGCGAACCCAGGACCTTCCACCACGCCGTGATCGGGCCGGTGAACTGGTGGAAGAAATGCTCGATCCCGCCATCGCCACCGCCCAGGTGATTGAGCAGCACTTGCCCCATGATGCCCCAACGCAATCCCGGCCCCCAGCACAGAGCGGTATCGACGTCGGCGACGCTGACGACATCCTCGGCGACGAGATGATAGACCTCTCGCGCCAGCGCGGCCTGCAGGCGGTTCGCGACATGGCCGGGCACTTCCTTGCGCAGGCGCACGGCACGCTTGCCCAGCGCCGTATAGAATTCGATGGCGCGATCGATCGTTTCCTTGGAGGTGCGCGTGCCGCCGACGATCTCGACAAGCGGAACCAGATGGGGTGGATTGAAGGGGTGCCCGATGACGCACCGTTCGGGATGACGGCCGCATCCGGCCTGGATTTCGCTCATTGTCAGGCCGGACGAACTCGACGCGATGATGACGTCCGGCGGCAGAAGCTCGTCGAGCTGTCCGTACAGCGTTCTCTTGAAGTCGATCTTTTCCGGCCCGTTCTCCTGGACGAAATCGGCGGTTTCGACCGCGCTCGCGAGCGCCGCCGTGAATTTCAGATTGTCCCGCGACGCGTTCTGCGAAAGCCCTAGTCGTTCCAGCGCCGGCCAAGCGGCGTCGACGAAGTGCCGCAGATTTGCCTCGGCGTTCGGCGCCACATCCGTCGCGACGACCTTAAGGCCTTTGGACAGGAAAAGAGCCGCCCAGCTCGCGCCGATGACACCCGTCCCGATGATTGCAACCTGCCGAATGGGTCTGTCCATCGTCATGTTCACGTCTCCCTGTTTGCCAAATCGACATAGGCGATACCGCTGAGATTGCCCTGCGCGTACCGCAACACGCGCGGCGCCGATCCGTCGAGACGTGCCGCGTATACGGATCCGCCGAGATCGGTCATGAACATCCTGCCGCCGGGGATATCGAGTGCGATGCCGATGCCCTCCATCAGATGCGTGAAGATGACTTCGGCGGTCCGTTGCCCGGCCGCCGCATCGACCGAAACGCGATTGACGGTGTTGCCGCGCGGTGGGTCTCCGCGGTCCGTCCAATAAAGCAGCCGTGTCCTTTCATCGAGCTCGAGGTCGATGGGCTCGGGAAGATCGTCGAGCCAGATTTCGATGTCCGGCCGGTTGGTCGCCGTGCTGCCCGCCGGCATCTGGATACCGGCGCGAAAGATGCGGCCCACGCCGCCATTGTCCGGTCCCTTTTGCGTCCAGTAGATATGACCGCGCGCGTGATCCAGCGTGATACCCACGCACCATTTCGTCTGATCGCGGCTATCGCTATCGCCCTGCCCGGCCTGGACCAGCGTCTCGACCGCGCTGCCGTCGAGATTGGCGCGCATCACGCGCATGCCTTCCCGGTCGCACCAGTAGAGCTTGCCGTTCGCGCGATCGAGATGGATTTGCTTCGGCGTATGCGTTCCGCCCACGGGGACGATGATCGTCCTGTTCTTGCCGTCGAAATCGGCCCGCTCGATCGAGCCGTCGTTCAGATTCGGCACGCCCATATTGGTCCAATAGATGTGGCCGGCCTTCGCATCGATCGCGATCCCGTCCGGGAGCTTGCAGTCCGCGACGACGACCCCGCCGTTCGAGCCATCCGCTTTCATCGAATGGATGCGGCCGCCGCTCAGTTCCAGGACGAAAAGGTATCCGTTCGAGTCCGTTCCCTGCTTTTCGGTCACCTTCATCTCCCAAATCTCGCTTGATGTCTTTCAGCTGCGCCGTGCTTGCAGCTGCGTCACGCCACAACGGCCTTGGCCGCGAGCAGCTTCGCGATTTCGGCGGCGTCGAAACCCAGTAGCTCGAGAACCGCCGTGTTGTGCTCGCCGATCTCCGGCGCGCGCCGCGCAGGCTCTTTCGCGACGCCGTGTATCTGTATCGGGCTGCTGATCGTGGAGGTCAGCGCGCCACCGACGCCCTCGATCGGCACGACGATGCCGTTTGCGCGCAGTTGCGGATCGTCGATCACCTCCTGCGGACCGCGGACGGCGCCGAACGTCACATGGATGCCGCTGAGCACGTCGTGCCAGTGCGACATGGGTTGGGCCGAGAAGACCTCGTCGAGCGTGGCGGTCAGTTGCGGCATGTTCGCCTTGAGTTTCGCCGGATCGGAATATCTGGGATCGGTCAGAAGATCCGGGCGGCCGATGGCCTCCGCGACGGCCGCAAGCTTTTCATGCGTGACGAGCAGCACGAACCACGTATCGTCGGCGGATCGATAGACGTTCATGGCCGCATTCGCCGGGTTCGACCGGTCGTGCCGGCCGTAGAACTGCGCGTTGCAGAGTGCCGCCTGGATGGAGACGCTCGCCGCCCAGACTCCCTCCGCGAGGAGCGACGTGGTGACGTAAGACCCTTGGCCCGTGCGTTCGCGCCGGTACAGAGCCGTCACGATGGCCGCGTACAAGCCGACGGCCGTGGCATTGTCGCCGCTTCCCGCCACCGGCCAGGTCGGCGGCAGGCCGGCGTCGCGCGTCATGGAGAGAAGCCCGCTCCGCGCCCAATAAGACGTGATGTCGAAGCCGGGGAGATCGGCGTCGGGACCCTTTTCTCCGAAACCCGTGATGTCGGCATAGACGAGCCGCGGATTCCACGGCGCGACGTCGTCATATTCAAGCTTGAGCCTTTTGCGTGCGGGATGCGGCGTATTGACGATCAGGACGTCGGCCCATTGCACGAGCTTCTCGATGATCGGCCGCGACGCCGGCGATTTGAGATCGAGGGCGATGCCGCGCTTGTTGCGGTTGGCCAGATGCCAGGGATAGGGATCTTTCGCCTGCGGCTGCGGGGCGATCTGGTGGCCGTGCCGCCACATGTCGCCGGACGGGGGCTCGACCTTGATGACGTCGGCACCGAAATCGGAAAGGATCACCGCGGCGCTCGGTCCCGCAATGAAGCTCGCCAAATCCACGACCTTCAAACCGGAGAATATGTTGTCGTTTGCCATTGCCGTTTTCCCGTGATGGTTGGTGTCTTCAGCGTCCGAGAAACCTTGGGGCGCGTTTTTCGAGAAAGGCCGCGGTCCCTTCCTTCTTGTCCTCGGTCGCGGCGCAGAGGCCGAAATAGGATGCCTCGAGCTGCAGTCCCGCGCTCTGGCCCAAATCCGCGCCCTTGTTGACGGCATCCAGGGCCAGCGTGACCGCGAGCGGAGGATTTGCCGCGATGCTGTGAAGGATCGCCTCCGCGCGGGCGATGAGCTCGGACGGCGCGACGATCTCGTCGATGAGGCCGATCCGATAAGCCTCCTGCGCGTCGATCATGTCGCCCGACAGGATGATCCTTGCGGCATGCGACCGTCCGACGACGCGCGGCAGGCGCTGGGTGCCGCCGCCGCCAGGCAGAAGGCCGAGCTTCACCTCCGGCTGGCCGAACTTCGCGGTCGCGACGGCGATCCGGATGGTGCAGGCCAGCGCCGTCTCGCAGCCGCCGCCGAGCGCAAAGCCGTTGATGGCGGCGATGACGGGCTTGCCGAGATTCTCGATGCTGTCGAGCACACCCTGGCCGAGCCGGCTCGCCTGCTGCGCCTCGATCGGCGAAACTTTCGCGAGCTCCGCGATGTCCGCGCCCGCGATGAACGCCCGGTCGCCGGCGCCGGTGAGAATGACGCCGCGCACCGCCTTGTCGTCCCACGCGGCCGCGAACGCCGTGCGCAGGTCGATCCAGGTCGGCGTGTTGAGGGCGTTCAAGACCTTGGGGCGGTTCAAGGTTATATGCGCGATGGCCCCCTTCACCTCATAGAGGACGTTCTCGAGGGTCGGCGGGATGGTCGTATCGGATGCCATTGTTGGACTCCTTGCGGGCAAGCGGCCCGTGTGTGCGCGGCCGCTTAGACGAAGGCGCTGAAGCCGGTGACGGCTTTTCCGACGATCAGATTCTGCATCTGATAGGTGCCCTCGTAGGAATAGAGGGCCTCCGCGTCGGCGAAGAAGCGGCCGACCTTGGAGTCGACGACGATACCGTTCGCGCCGAAAATCTCCCGGCCCCAAGACACCGTCTCGCGCATCTTCGCGGTGCAGAAGGCCTTGGCCAGCGCCGCATGGTGATCGAGGAGCTTGCCCTCATCGTCCAATTGGGCGAGCCGCACCATCATGCATTGGCAGGCCGTGACATTGGCCAGCATCTTGGCGAGGAGATCCTGGATGAGCTGAAAGGAGGCGATCGGCTTTCCGAATTGAAGCCGCGTCTGGGCGTAGCCCAGGGCCGCTTCGTAAGCGCCCATCTGGCACCCCGTCGATGCCCAGCCGACCATGTAGCGCGTCATGCGCAGGACGCGCGCCGTATCGCGGAACGAATTGCCTTTTTGCAGGCGGTTCGCTTCCGAGACCCGGCAATTGGAAAGGGTGATGAGGCCGTTCTGAACGACCTTCAGCGACGTCTTGTGCTCGATCTTCTCGACGCTGAAGCCGTCTGTCGTCTTGTTCTCGACGATGAAGCCCTTCACCTGGTTGTCCGCGACATCGCGGGCCCAGATGATCGAGACGTCGCACCAGGTCGAATTGCCGATCCATTTCTTCTGGCCGTTCAGGACCCAGCCGTCCCCGTCGCGCACCGCCGTCGTCGTCAATCCGCCGCCCGAACCCGAGCCCACCAGCGGTTCTGTCAGGCCGAAACAGCCGATCTTCTCCAGCCTGGCCATCGGCGGGAGCCATTGCTGCTTCTGCTCCTCCGAGCCGGCCAGATAGATGGAGCCCATCGCAAGCCCATCATGCACGCCGAAGAAGGTGCAGAAAGACGCATCGACCCGCGCCATCTCCATCGCGACGAGGCCGAACAGTTTCTGGCTCCCGCCGCGGCATCCGTAACCCTCGAGGCCGAGGCCGCCGATGTTGAGCGTCTTGAAGGCGGGCAGCAGATCGAACGGAAACGCATCGTCGGCCCAATATTTGTCGATGACGGGCGCCACCTTCTCTTCCATGAAGGTCCGCACCGCCCGCACCAGGGCCAGGTCCTCCGGATCGAGGGTTTCGACGTGGAGGTAAAAGTCGCTGTCCGGCGCGGGAAGGCGCCTTTCGACACTCGTTGTCGCCCGAGCTGCCATGTTGTCCACCCTTCTCGTGATCGACGGCCACGGAGGCGGCGTCGGTGATGCCGAGATTGGCGACGGAGCCGGCGAAATGATTTCGCGGGAGAGCCCTGATTTGTCCTTTCGTTCACTTTCGGGCCCGGGTCGGGGCCTTGACCGGAGCGCCCAAAGGGCCGGAACGACGCCGCTGTCGGCGCGCAACAAGGCTTAACAAGTCACAACACCCGCGTCGCCGGCGCTCGTCCATAGTCGAGGCTGGAGCAGACCTATCCTGCGAAGCGTGGACGGCAAGATGCAAATCGAAGAATGTGCGACGAGGGTTCCGGAGCGGGCGGAGGAACCAAATCTTCTTCCAAGCCTTGTACGGCTCCTCGATGGGGCATGTCAGGATTTGGACGGCGATCGCGAGAACGCCAAATTCCTGTTGATCCGTGCCACGTCCCTGATCCGGGTCGAGATCGACCGCCAGCGCGTCGGCGGGGCGCCCGAAATGAAAGCCGGCGGCCTGGCGACATGGCAGATACGCCGGCTGAAAGCCTATATCGACGTCCGACTGGAGCGGCGCATCTCGCTAAAGGAACTCAGCGCGGCTCTGAAGCTGAGTCCGACCTATTTCTGCCGCGTGTTCAAGCGCACGTTTCACGAAACGCCTCAAAGATATATTTTGCGGCGCAGGATCGACAAGGCCGAGATGCTGATGCTGACGACGGATCTGCCTTTGAGCGAGATCGCCGTTCGTTGCGGGCTTGGCGATCAGGCGCATTTCTGCAGAACCTTCCGTCGAAAGCATTCCCAGACCCCGGCCACATGGCGTCGGGAACGAACCGAATTCAGGCTTCGCGGCGTGCGGGTCGACGCGGCAGCTTGAGTTTGTCTTGCGAGCACGCAAAATCCTCAACATGCGCCGCATCGGGCTTTGGGCGTTATCGGGCAAACGGCTTCGGCGGGTCGCTCTGAAGACGGCTTGTCGAGCCGAACGCCGGCGTCACAATGAGGGCGAGCATGCTTACGATATTCCTGTCGGCCGGCATACTTCTCACCGTCGCCGTATTGGGCTTCGTCAGCCTGAGGCCTTTCCCGCAATTCGTTCGGATTTGTCTCGACGCCGCGCTTTTCGTGGCGGTCACGGGATTTCTCGTCGAAAGGGACATTTCGCCCTTTTTTCCCATCGCGGCCGCGACGGCCGGCGACGCGGCGATCTGGCTGCGCGTGCTTGTCGGTACGTGGTGGTTCCTTGCCGCGCGCACCGTCGTTGCGATTCTTTGGCTCATCCGGCCGCCAAGGGAGGCCTCGCGCGACTCGCGCCTTTATTCGGAGTTGACCACGGCCGTGATCTATATCGGCACCGGCCTTGTCGTTCTCAATTCCGTTCTCTCGGTTCCGATTGCCGGCGTGCTCGCCACGTCGGGGGTCATCGCCATCGTTCTCGGCCTGGCATTGCAGAACACGCTTTCGGACGTCTTCGCGGGCATCGCCGTGCGAATCGACGCTCCCTTCAACGTGGGCGATCGGATCCAGATCGATAACGCGATAGAGGGCGTTGTCGGCCAGGCGGACTGGCGCTCGATTCGAATCTATACGGACAACGACGACGTGGCCGTTCTTCCCAACAGCCTCATTGCCAAGGCGCAGATCGTGAACCGGAGCTCTCCGACCAAACGGCGCGCGGCTTCCGTCGAGTTGTTCTGTTCGGCATTCGCCCCACCCGAGCGGGTGATCGAAAAGCTGCTGGAAGCCACCTTGCTTTGCCCGACGATCCTGCAGTCGCCGACGCCCGCCGTGACGCTGACGCGAATCGGATTCGAGCGAAACACCTTTTCCGTCACGTTTTCCGTCGCGGACACCATCCTTCTGGGCGCAACCAAAGACGCGCTGCTGCGCCACGGAAGACAGCAGCTCAATTGCGCCGGGTATCTGACATCGCGAGCGGCTCCGGGCCAGTTCACGACCTGCCGCGCGCTTTCGGCCTGCGAGCTCCTCAGGAGTGTCGTTCTGTTCGAACCGCTTCTCGACTCACAAATCGCCGGTTTGGCCGGCAAAGTAAGGGAGCGCAGCCTTGAGACGGGTGAGGTTCTTTTCGCCCAGGCAACGATCGACGCGACGCTTTACGTCATTGCGGATGGTATTCTGGAGATTTCCCGCGCAACGGATGGCCCCGCCGTCGCGCTGGGCAATCTGGGCGCCGGCGACTACATCGGCGAGATTGGATTGCTCACCGGCGCGCCGCATGCGGCGACGGCCACGGCGCTTGTGCCATCGCACATCTACGAGCTGTCGCACGAAGCGATCGCGCCCTTGCTGGCCGAGAACCGGGACCTGGCCTCGGCCTTCGAGAAATCGGCGAGGCGGGGACTGGCGCTGGTGCGACGCGACGTGGCGGCGCGGGCGACGGAGGACGCGGGCCCCAGAGGACAATTGCTCCTGAAGATCAGGGCGTTCTTTTCGATTTTTTGATCCTGCGAAAAACAGATCAGCCGGGGGGTACGCCGCCGAGGACGCCGGTGGATAGCGCCACCGTCGCGGCCGCAGACAAGGCCGTGCTGTATGCGTCGCTGGCCGCGTTCTTGGCTAGAAGGAGCTGGCTGTCGGCCACGGTGACATCGGTGATGGAGCCGACGCCGCTGCGATAAGCCGCGAGCGCCGCGTCGAACGTGGTTTGCGCGGCCGCCGCGAGAGTCTGCGCCGCGCTGTAGGCGGCGAGGCTGGTTCGCAGCGCGTTGTCGGCCTGGACGATCTGACGAACGGCTTCTTCCTTTACGCGCGTCAGCCTGGCCTCGGCGCTGTCTGCTTCGGCGCGCGCCTGGGCCAGCGCCGCGTCGCGGGTACCCCCGTCGAAGATCGGAACCGTGATGCCGGCGAAGACGCTGCCGCCGAGGCGATTGCCGCCGATGTTGAGCGTCGGCGGCAGGTTGCCGGCCGACGGAAGGGCCGTGACGTCCAGGCCGCCGGAATTGTAGGTGCCGTTCGCGGATAGGAACAGTTTCGGCAGGAATTCGGCCTGCGCCGCGCGGACATTCGCAAGGCTGGCCTTTTCGGCGGTATAGGCGCTTTGCACGTCCGGGCGGCGGGGAAAGCGATTCGGCGATGATGATCTCGACCGGCGCCGACAAGGACGGCGAGAGCTTGCGGCCCGATACGTCCGCGATCCTTATCTTGGTCAGCGGCGACACCCCCATGGCCGTGATCAAGGCAAAATAGGAATCCTGCGCGCCGCCGGTCGCCTGTATCACGGCGAGATCGGCCTGGGCCGTGCCTTGGCGCGCCTGAGCCGTCTCGATCACCGTTCCGATGCCGTGCTTGTAACGATCCTCGGCGGCGGCCTGCACAGCACGGGCATTTTCCAGCGACCGGTTGGCGGTGACGAGGCGGGCCTGGGCCGCGGCATGCGCGTAGAACGCCAAGGTCACGTTGTAGATGATCTGCTGGTGGGTCGCCGTGAAGGCGATATTCGAAATGACGGACGCTTGTCTGGCGGCGTCGACGACCGCCTCGCGCTCGCCGAAGTCGAACAACAGCCATTGCAGCGAGACCGCCGAGACCGCGCCGCTCGCCGATCCGTTGCCCAGCAGGCTGGTGCCGAGGGCGCCGTTATGTCCGCTGCTGCCCTGATAGCCGCCGATAACGCTCGCCGTGACGCTGGGCAGATAGGAACTCTCCGCGATGCCGGCGGCCAGCGCCACGCGTCTCGCGTCGTTCCAGGCAATGCGCGTCGCCGGGTTGTTCGACTCCGCGAGATCGATCAGGTCGGCGAGCGCATATATCTTGGACCCGTTCACGGCCGGCTGCGGCGGGACGCTCGCCAGGGCGGGATTGGGTGGCAGCACATATCCCCCTGCCCCGGACCCCGTGCCGGAGGCGCCGGCAAGGATATCGCCGTCCGGCGTCATGGCGGGAACCCAGGGCCGGTCCGGCCTTTCGGGCGCCATGTCGAGCGCCGACGTGGCGCAGCCTGCGAGAAACGCCGATCCGAGGAGGAGTACGGCGGCGCGTTCAAACCGTCGCATGGCGCATCCCCCCTTCCGTGCCCGTAGCGACCGCGCGTTCGAGGTCCGCGAGACGATGGTCGGCCAAGCCCCAGGCGGCGGAGGACGAACGATCGGCCGCGGGCGCGATCGGCCCTTCGTCCGGCGCTGCGGTTTCGGGAGGACCGAACAGGCTCGCCAGGCGCGAGAGCCGGGTCGCGAAGCCGCCGGCGGATTCCGGGGCCTGATCGGCGGCCAGCAGCAACGGTGCGGTCAGCGCGGCGATGCCGCCCAGCGCTTGCGACCGGCTGCGGACCCAGTCCGGCGATGGCCGAACCCGACGCGGCTCGTAGGCGACGAGGCCGATGTCCCTGCCGATCGCGCCATGCGCCGCCAGCGCGCTGGCCGCGAGATCGCGGCGGCGCGACAGATTCGGCGATGCGGCAAGCGCGCTCAAGCCTCGCAGCATGGCGGCGACGGCCGCATCGATCCGTCCCGCGATGGAGACGGGCCAGACGTAAACAAACACGAGATAGGAGACGACGTTTCCGATGAGGATGCCCACCACCCGGTCGCGCGCCACGACCATGTCGAAGGCCGGCGCCGGCCCCTGCACCACGCAGAGGAAGAACGCGAAGGCGAGCTGGAAGCCGGCATAGGCGATCCTTGGGCTGCCCGCGGCGATCCAGGCGGCGACGAAGGCGCCTGCGAAGACGATCCCCATCAAGGCGCCGATCGAGGTGAGCCATGGGAGGACGTAGATGATCGCCGCCAAACCCGCGCCGGCGCCGATGAGGCAGCCCAGGATGCGCAGCGTCAGCTTCTCGATCGTCTCCGCTGCCGTCGTGAGCCCGACGATGTAGCAGGTGATGAAGCAGGTGTGGATCCCCGGCCAGTCGAGCACGGTATAAAGGCCGTAGCAGAACATCGCCGCCGCCGTGGTCTTGAGCGCGTATTGGACGTGCTCGGGATTGGAAAAGGCATCCGGCAGGAAGAACCCGCCCGACGCTTTTGTGGCGGGCGCCGGCGTCTCCGGCAGCGTCCAGGGCTCGGCGAACCGCGTCAGGGTCGAACGCAAATCGTCCAGCACGGCGGACGATGCCGGCGTCAATCCGGCTTCGTCCTCTCCCGGCTCCAGGCGGATGTCGACCGGATATCCGCCGGCCTCGAAGATCGCCGCCATCTCGTCCAGGAGACCGGCGATGCGCGCGCGCAACGCCGCGGGGAACGACGGCTCGCCGGTCGCAAGATCGGTCAACAGCAGGACGGCGGTCGTTGCCTGCGCCGCTTTGCGCAAGGCGGCGACGTCGCGCGGCGGCGAGCTCCTCTCCAGGCCGGCGAGATTGAGCCATTCCGGCACTTCGCCCAGGCCCTCCTCCAGGCACGCCGCGAAGGCGGCGCGTGCATCGGCCGACCGCAACATGGCGGCGCTGGCGCACAGGCGCTCGGCCAGTGCGCGTTCCACGAGCCGGCGCGGCGACGGCGCGATCAAAAGGTTGATCGCCATGGAAACACCGGCCGGGATGCCGGCGAACAGCCAGGCATAGAGAAGCGCGCGGGTCGCGATCTCGCCGATGTGAAGGGTGCCCAAAAGATCGAGCGCATAGCCGATGATGAGCGCGATGATCGCGCCGACGGGGCGCAGCTTGCTCGCCGACGCCAGGAACAGCAGGCCGAAGGACAGCGCGGCGATGCTCGCAACGCGCCAAGCCGGCGCGTCGATCACAAGCATCGCGACGCCGATCACCAGCGCGATGACCGTGGTGACGAGCAGCAACAGGACGACGTTCATGACGAGGCTCGTCGCCCGGTCCGCCTTGTTGAGGAAGAAGACGAGGTAGATGGTGAGCGCCGCATCGGGCGTCTGATAGATCTCGACGACGAGCGCGGTGAGCGCGCAGATCAGAGCCTGCCGCGTCGCGAACTCCAGCCGGCCCGGCGCGGGCGCCAGCAGGCCGAGCCATTCGCGGGTCGCGCCGGACGGCCGACGATCATAAACAGGCATCGCCATGCCTCACCTCGACGACGGCGCTGGCGCCCAGCCGCATCAGCGCGGACGGCGGCGACGTCAACCGGACGCGCACCGGAAAGCGCTGCGCCACCCGCACCCAGTTCAGCGAGCGTTCGACGTAAGGGACGGAGCGCGGCAGGTTGACCCGCTCCTCGTCCAGCACGCCCGATCCGATCCCCTGCACCACGCCCGGAATCGGAACGCTGCGGTCGATCAGCGAGTAGACGGTCGCGCAATCGCCCGCCGCGATGGTGCCGAGATCGAACTCGCGGAAATTCGCGACGGCGAACCATTCGTCGCTGTTCACCAGCGTGAACAGGGCTTGCGACGGGATCACCATCTCTCCCGTGGAGACCGTGAGCCCGACGACGCGACCGGCATGCGGCGCGCGCACGGTGGTGTCCTGCAGCGCGCGCTCGGCGATCGCCAGGGCCGCCTGCCGGGCGCGGACCGTGGCCGCCGCGCCGGCTTCGGTGTCGACGGCCCGGGCGGCGGCGGTCTCCTGCTCGCGCGCCTGCAGCAGCGACGTCGCCGCATCCCGCGCCGCCGTCTCGGCCTGATCGAGCTGCAGGCGGGGCACATAGCCCTTGGCGGCAAGCGGGCGCAGCCGCTCCACCGTGCGCGTCGCGAGATCGAGATTTGCCAGCGCCCGCTTCACCTGGTCGGCGGCGACGGTCGCGGCGGAGCGCTGCGTCGAGAGTACGCGCCGCTGCGTATCGAGCGCGGCTTTCGCCAGATCGAGATCCGACCTTGTCTGGTCGACGGCGAGCCGGTAGGGAACCGGATCGATCTGGAACAGAAGATCGCCTTTGGCGACGGGCATGTTTTCGGCGACCGGGATGGCGACGATCCGGCCGCCGACCGCGGCGGCGACATGGACGACATCCGCATCGATCGTCGCGTCGTCGGTCGATGGCAGCAGCGTCCGCCGATGCAGCACATAGCCGCCGATCGCGATACCGGCCGCAACGATCAGCACGGAGATCAGCACCGCCACGCGACCATGGCGTTTTATCCCCGCCGCCCGCATCGCTAGCGTCCGAACCAGAACAGCCACGCCAGTGCGGCAAAGAAGAACCCTGCGGAGACGCAGACGAACAGTTGAAACGGCAGGACGTCGGAAAGGCCCGACAGGACCATCGCGGCGCGCGTCCCGATCGCTGCAAGGATTCCGAAGAGGCCGCAGAGCATCCATCCGGGGAAATAGGCGCCGAACAGGATGAGCGAAGGCGCGCCCCGGCTGGCGCAGCCGCCCAGCGGGGCAACCAGGCCGAGCAGTGCAACGGCCGTCTCAAGTCTGGCGGATCGCCTGGCGTTTCTCATCGTCTGATCCGGCTATGACGGGTCCAACTTCCCCAAGCCGCGCCGGAATGGCTTGCGCGATCTTGCCTTCGTTTGCCTCCAGATACGGTCAAGACCGGCTGCGCATGTCGACGGCGAGGCGCGCGCCTTCAATTCCCGGATCGGGATTCCATGGGTCTCGCTTCGGTCCCCAGCCACAGCGCGATCAGACGGTCGACCGAGAGCACGCCCGGTCCAAGCGCGAGAATCGCGACAGCCAGGCTCGCCCAATAGAGATGGAAATTCGCCCAGCCGTCCGGAAACACCAGCTGGATCACGCCGGTCATGACCAGAAGCCCGAGCGCCGCGAACCGCGTGGCCAGTCCCAGGACGAGCAGGACCGGCAGCACGATCTCGGCGACGGCCACGAGAAAGGCGAGCGTATCCGGCGCCGGAAAATCATGGACCCCGCCGAAGACATGCAGCTTGAACTGGTTCTCGAAGAGATAGAGCGTGCCCGCCGACAGCGACGGGAATCCGTCCCAACGGGTAAGGCCGGAGCGAAAGAAAGGTAGCGCCAGCGCGACGCGCAACACCGGCGGCGCGACCAGCCGCGCGACCGCTTCCAGTTTTTCGAGAACCTTGCGGACGAAGCGCTCGACGCGCGCGAGCGGCGAAGGTGCTGATGTGTTCATGCCGGTGCTCCAGTCCTGTTGCCGACCGGCGCTTCGGCCCAGCCGACAATCGCGCCGGCCTCCATGAGGCCCGCAAGCACGCCGTCCAGTTTGAAACGGGAATCGTCGAGCAGCGCCGCGTGCAGAGCCCCGACGACGGGCGCGCCGTCGCCGAGCGCCGCGATGAAGGCCGCCGCGCCGGGCGGCAGCACATGCACCTCGACCTCGGCGGCGGGCCGTACGATGAGCGCATCCTCTCCGCCGCCGTCGAAATCCACCGGGACCGGCACGCCGCCGTCGACATTCATCTGCCAGATCGTGACGGCGGGAAACGGCGATCGGACCATGCGCAGCGACGGATGCAGCAACAAGCCGATATGGGGCAGCCTGCCCGGAGCGATTGCGGCCAGTTCCATCGGATCGAGCGGCTCGGCTTCGGCGGTGTGATAGGCTTCGGCCCAAGCCCGCTCCAGGCGAGCGACGTCGCCGAGATAGGGCAGCGCGGCCGCGGGCTCGAACCTGTCCACGAAACCGGCGAAGCCCGCGCCATAATCGAGCATGATCGGCGAGTTCGGCGGTTCGCACGGTACATAGAGCCGCGCCATGGCGGCGAAGAATGCGTCGCCGACGATGCGGCGCACCGCCGGAAAGGCGGCCTTCAACGCCTCGCACAGGCCGGCGACGACATTGTTGCGGTAGACCGCGAAGCGCTTCGCGCTGGGTTCGCCATCCGGACCGATCAATCCGGCCGGTACCGGAAGGGCCGGATCCAGAATCGCCGCGGCGAATTCCGCCTGACGGCGGCCCAGGCCGCTCATTGTCTCTACATACGAAGGACTATGTCGCATCGGGGGCTCACGATCGATGGGGTCGCTCGACGACGTTGGTCCAGAGCCGGCTGAGGGCGTCGACGCCGCCGGCGGTCGAGCTCCAAAGCGTCGCGTCGCCGACGAGCAGCGTGCCGGCGAACGTCTCGGGCCGGGATTGCAGCAGAGCGTCGAATGTGCAGCGGCCGCCGCCGGTAAACGGATGCGGCGGCGCGGCAGGATCGATCCTCTGGCGCGCCAGCACGTCGAGCCCGGCGTCCCCGAGACATTCGAAATGCGGCAAATGCGGATGGAGATTGAACGTATCGACGCCCTCCAGAAGGTGACGCCGGTCGAGCGCCGCCTCGATCTCGATCTTCGCCGGCGATCCGTCCGCCTCGGCGGCGGGATGCAGCCCGAAACGATTCTCCACCGGCACGCCGAGGCCGGCCAGCAGCGCGCGCGCATACCCGCCGAAGCGCTGCTGCGGCGGGATCGTCCTGTCGCCATGGTGGAGGAACTCCGCGACCTGACGCTCCAGGCGCTCGTCGTGGGAAAGGCCCTGCCCGTCGCCGATGTCGTGATGGGGGCAGATGAAGGCCAGATGGTCGGGATCGGACAGGAACTGGCGGACGGCCTTCACTTCCACATCACTCGCAGTCTGCCCGGTGCGCATCGAGTCGAAACCGATGACGATGAGCGTGTCGGCACCATCGAGGACATTCCGGCCTAGCGGCGTCAGGCTGCCGTCATCGGCGCCGCGCTCGATCTGCGCGACCGGCTGGCCGGTCAGCGCGCTTGCCAACGCCACGAAGGCGGTGAAGTTGTGTTTCATGATGTGATCGAGAAAACCGGCGACGCTTTGGTCGAAGCGGGACGCATCGGAGAATTCCGCGAAGCGCGGAAACCCCATCCTGCGGCTTTCGAAGAGCGCCGGAAACCGGTTCTCGATGACCGCGAGCGGCGCCCCGATCTCGCCGACCCGGCTCCAGGCATAGTAAAGAACGACCTTGCGACCCGCCATCATACCCTCGCTCGACGATGTCGAGGTTCGACCGACAGCAACGATTGCGAGCCTGGGAAGATTGCGCCCGGCGCTCCGGACGCCGTCGTCCGCAGGATCGCATCGGCGCGATCCGCTTGCGACTTGAGCGTCGGCCAATCCGGCACGTCGGCATCCCACTCGATCAGCGCCGGGAGCGGGCCGGTCCGGCTTATCGCATGGGCGAAAAGGTCCCAGACGATGTCCGCGACGGCACGATCATGCGTGTCGATCAGAAGCGGTCGTCCCCGTTCGTCGGCGTCCCGCGCATGACCGGCAAGATGGATCTGCCGCACCGCGGCAAGCGGATAGGCGTCGATATAGCCGAAGGCGTCCCATTGCTGGTTGGTCGACGCGACATGGACGTTGTTGACGTCGAGCAACAGACCGCAGCCGGTCCGGCGCACAATCTCGGCGATGAAATCCGTCTCCGAATAGGTGCTTTCGGCGAAGGCGAGATAGGTGGACGGATTCTCCAGCAACATCTGGCGGTCGAGCGCGTCCTGAACCGCGTCGATGTGCTCGACGACCCGCCGCAAGGCCCGCGCCGTATAGGGCACGGGGAGCAGATCGTTCAGAAAACCGGCGTCGTGGCTCGACCAGGCGAGATGTTCCGAGAACAAAACCGGTCTATAACGCGCGACAAGCGCCTTCAGGCGCCCGAGATGTTCCCCGTCCAGGGGCCCGTCCGATCCGATCGACAATCCGACGCCGTGCAGCGAAAGAGGATAGCGCTCCCGGATGGCGGACAAGTAGCGATGCGGCGGGCCGCCAGCGCCCATATAATTCTCGGCATGAACCTCGAAGAACCCGATGCTGGGCTGCGTTTCGAGGATTGCGCGATAGTGTTCGGCCTTCAGGCCGACGCCGGCGCGCCGGGGAATATCGCAATCGGCGGCTTCGTGAAGCGATCCGGGCACGGCAAGCCTTTGCGTCTGGTTCTGCGAAGAGTCGGCCGGACCTGGCGGGGGAGGTCCGGCCGTTCGGCAATCCTCAGGTGAGGGGCTTGAGGCTGCCGTGTCCCTTCGGTGTCGTGATCGTGGCGCAGGTGCCGGTGGGCACCAGCTTGAACGCATTGCCCTGATAGTCGGCAGTGCTCGTGCCGGCGCAGGTCGTGCCCGGGCCCGCATAGCAGTCGTTCTGACCCTTGAGGGCGACGCCGAAACAAGGTTCGACCTTGCCGGACTTCACGAGAACCGTGTTGTCCGCCTGGATCTTCTTTTGCGCCGGGGTGAAGTCGGCCGCGCTGGCCGGCGCGACGGAAAGAGTGCCCAACGCGCTGGCGAAGGCGCCGGCGACGAGCGTGGACATGGTGCGATTGTTCATGCGGTTTTCTCCAGTTTTCAGAACGGGGTTTGCGATCTCGGGGGAGCTGCAAGGACGGGGCAGTATCGAAGACCAGGCCGAACACAGGTTCGATCTGGCGACCGGAAAGATGACTAGGCGATAGTTGCGTCCTCCATGCACCGGACCGTTGCTCGCGACGGCTCCTGACCGCCAATGCAAGAGTAGTGGAGCGGCTACGGCCAAGGATTGTGTGTGGCTAGCCGCGTTGGCGCCGGATTGTCCTGGTGGATACCGCCGCGATGCGTTGGGAATGGCGAACCGCGATTGTTGCAAATCGACGGCGCGCACCGATTTGCGGATCGGCGCTTCCGCGGCACCGGTGGACGGTCAAATCTCACGGGCAATTCGGATCAAACCGGTGCAACACACCGCAATCATCGACGTGGTGTCCCAACTACGCTCGTCCATGACGGGTCGACGCCGCCGTTTGCACGTTTGCGGCCCGTCGAAAACATTTCTTGTCTTGCGGCCCCCTCAATCGGTGGCGGGACTGCATTTTGGAAAGGAGCGGTGGGTCGCGTGCGGAAGGGAAGCAAAATCCCGGCAAAGCCGTTCACGGCAAGCGGCCGGACGTCGGCCCCTGGCCGCCTGCCCGTCATCCGTCGACCGCTCGGCTGGACAATCGTCGCGGCGCTTCTTGCGCTGCCCGCCACGGGCCGCTCGCAGGGAATTCTGGACCCGCATGGGCCCGTAGCGGCGGCGGAACAATCGATTCTCTTCGACTCCGTCGCCATCATGCTCTGCATCGTCATTCCGGTGATTGTGACGACGCTCGTCGTGGCCTGGTGGTTCCGCGCGTCCAACACAAAGGCCCGCTACCTCCCGACCTGGGCCTATTCCGGCAGGATCGAGATCGTCATCTGGTCGATCCCGGCAATGGTCATCCTGCTCCTGGGCGGCATCGCCTGGATCGGCAGCCACGAACTCGATCCGGCCAGGCCGATCCCGTCGGACACGCCCACGATCGAGGTCGACGTGGTGGCGCTCGATTGGAAGTGGCTCTTCATCTACCCGGAGCAAGGGGTGGCGAGCGTCAATCGGCTGGTGGTGCCGACAGGGACGCCGGTCTTGCTGAAGATCACATCCGCGACGGTCATGAACAGCTTCTTCGTCCCGCAACTGGGAAGCCAGATCTACGCCATGGCGGGAATGACCACGCAGCTGAACCTGCTCGCGGATCGGGAGGGACGATATCCGGGCCTGTCGGCGCAGTTCAGCGGCGACGGGTTCTCCGGCATGCGCTTTGCCGTCGACGCGGTGCCGCAGGCGCAGTTCGCCGCCTGGGTGGCGGGCGCGCGCGCGGCCAATGCGCCGCTCGATACGCAAAGCTACGCGGCGCTGTTCCGGCCGAGCAAATATGTGGCGCCGAGAACGTATAGCGCCGTCGATCCCGAGCTGTTCGGCGAGATCGTCGCCATGAGAGTTTCGAGTCTCGGGCCGTCGCTGCCCGGCAACCAAAGCCCCGCCGCGGTTCCGCACGGCGCCCACAACGAAGGTCATTGAGCAATGCTCGGCAAGCTCACCTGGGACGCCATCCCCTTCGCCGAACCGCTCCCGCTCATCACCTCGCTGGTCATCGTCCTGGCGATCGCGGGAATCCTCGCCTGGATCACGGTAAAGGGGTTCTGGCCCTATCTGTGGCGCGAATGGATCACCTCCGTCGATCATAAGCGCATCGGCGTGATGTACTGCCTGCTCGGCCTCGTCATGCTGCTGCGCGGCTTTTCCGATGCCCTGCTGATGCGCTCGCATCTCGCATTGGCGGCGGGCGCGGCGCAGGGCTACCTGCCGCCCGACCATTACGACCAGATCTTCTCCGCCCATGGCGCGATCATGATCTTCTTCGTGGCCATGCCGCTGGTGGTCGGCCTGATGAATTTCGTGGTCCCGCTGCAGCTCGGCGCCCGCGACGTGGCGTTCCCGACGCTGAATTCCGTGAGCTTCTGGCTCACCGCCTCGGGCGCGCTGCTGATCAATATCAGCCTGTTCGTCGGCGAGTTCGCGCGGACGGGATGGCTGGTCTATCCGCCCTTGAGCGAGTTGCAATTCTCGCCGGGCGTCGGCGTCGATTATTATCTCTGGTCGATCCAGATCTCCGGCGTCGGAACGCTGCTGTCGGCCATCAACCTGGTGACGACCATCCTGAAGCTGCGCGCGCCGGGCATGAGCTATGGCCGGATGCCGGTGTTCTGCTGGACGGCGCTGGCCTCGAACCTCGTGATCCTGGCGGCGTTCCCGGTGCTCACCGCCACCTTGGCGATGCTCACGCTGGACCGCTATCTGGGCTTTCATTTCTTCACGAATGACGGCGGCGGCAACGCCATGATGTTCGTGAACCTGATCTGGATATGGGGCCATCCGGAGGTCTACATCCTCGTCCTGCCGGCGTTCGGCGTCTATTCCGAAGTGGTTTCCACCTTCTCGAGCAAGCCGCTGTTCGGCTACCGCACGATGGTGATCGCGACGATGGCGATCTGCATCCTGTCGTGCCTTGTGTGGCTGCATCACTTCTTCACGATGGGCGCGAGCGCCAATGTGAATGCCTTCTTCGGCATCATGACGATGATCATCGCGGTGCCGACGGGCGTGAAGATCTTCAACTGGCTCTTCACCATGTATGGCGGCCGTGTCCGCTTCGAGGTCCCGATCCTGTGGTCCATCGGCTTTATGGTCACTTTCGTCATCGGCGGCATGACGGGCGTGCTTCTCGCGGTGCCGCCGGTCGATTTCCAGCTCCACAATTCGCTGTTTCTCGTCGCCCATTTTCACAACGTCATCATCGGCGGCGTCGTGTTCGGCATCTTCGCCGGCTACACTTATTGGTTCCCCAAGGCGTTCGGCTTCCGGCTGCACAGCGGCCTCGGCAAGGCGGCCTTCTGGTGCTGGTTCTTCGGCTTCTACCTGGCCTTCGTGCCGCTCTATGCGCTCGGCCTGATGGGCGCCACGCGGCGGATGCAGCACTACGACGACATGAGCTGGCAGCCCTATATGGGGGTCGCGCTGGTCGGCGCCCTGCTGATCCTCTTCGGCGTCGTCTTCCAGGCGGCCCAGCTTGTCGTGTCGATCCGCAACCGGGCGAGCCTGCGCGACACGCTCGGCGATCCCTGGGACGGCCGCTCGCTCGAATGGGCGACGACGTCCCCGCCGCCGGCCTTCAATTTCGCGGTGCTGCCCGATGTGCGCGGCGAAGAGGCCTATTGGGGCATCAAGCAGCGCGCCATCGCCCAGCAGCAGCTCGCGGCGGAGCCGGACTATGTGCCGATCGAACTGCCGAGGAGCACGCCCACCGGCTTCGTCACCGCCTTCTTCGCCACCGCCACCGGCTTCGCGCTCATCTGGCACATCTGGTGGCTGGTCGTCGTCGGGCTCGCCGGCGCCTATGCCGCCTTCGTGATTTTCGCCTGGCGGCGTGACGAGGAATACGCCATCCCGGCGGCCGAGGTCGCGCGCCTCGACCGCGACAGGCGGCAGGTCCGGTCGGCGGCGCTTCTGGAACTGGAGGCACGGCGGACGGAGGATGCGCATGCGGCGGTTCTCACGGCGGACCCCGATCCCCACCGGCTCGGCCATCGTGCCGCCGCCGACGACGCTTTGCCGCCAGGCGATGCGGGCCCGGCCGACAAGCGCATCGTCGCGGGCTTCGGCTTCTGGATCTTCCTGCTGTCCGACATCATCCTGTTCTCGGCCCTGTTCGCCACCTATGCCGTGCTGCACGATGCGACCGACGGCGGACCCGGCAGCCACAGCCTGTTCAGCCTGCCGACCGTCGCGGTCGAAACCGTCTGCCTCCTCGTCTCCAGCTTCACCTGCGGTCTCGCCATGCTCGCGGTTCGGGGCGGCAGGACATCGCTCACCTATATTTTCCTGACGCTGACCGGCCTGCTCGGCGCGGTCTTCCTGGCGCTGGAGCTGCGCGAGTTCGCCAGCCTGCTCGCGCAGGGCGCCGGCCCCGGCCGCTCGGCCTTCCTGTCCGGCTTCTTCGCCCTGGTGGGATGTCACGGCCTTCACATCGCCGCCGGCCTGCTGTGGCTGGGAACGATGATGGCGCAGCTTTATACGCGCGGCTTTCAGCCCGGCATCCTGCGCCGCCTGATGTGCTTCAGCCTGTTCTGGCACGCGCTCGACATCATCTGGGTCGCCATCTTCACCGTGGTCTATCTGTTCGGGACGCTGCCATGAGCAATCTCCATCCCTCGACACCTACCGGCGACACCGCGCCCGGCGACGAAAGCGACAGCTTTCTCGCAGGCTTCGCTACCTACGCGATCGGCCTCGTGCTGTCGCTGGGAATGACCGCCACCGCGTTCTGGGTGGCGCAATCGCATATCCTCTGGGCGCCGGGGATTCCGATCGGGCTCTGCGTGCTGGCGATCGCCCAGATGGGCGTTCAGCTCGTCTTCTTCCTGCACATCACCACCGGCCCGGACAACACCAACAATGTGCTCGCGCTCGCGTTCGGCGTCCTGATCGTCTTCCTGGTCGTCGCGGGATCGCTCTGGATCATGGCGAACCTCAACCACAACATGATGCCGATGGATCAGGTCATGCGCATGCAGTCATAGCTTGATCCCCGCGCGCTGGCCGATGTGAATGCCGCCGTCACGCGCGCGTCCTTCCGCGACGGCGGATGCGGCTTCAGCACCCGCAATCACGTAACCCGCATCCCGGTTCGGCTCTTGATTTGCGCAATGCGCTGTTCGGCGCTTCGCAGATCGCGCGTTGCAAACCCCTCCTGAAACCGTTTGTAGACCGGTTCCAGGATACGCAAGGCGTCGTCGTCGCGGTTCTGCTTCTGCAACAATGCGCTGAGGCCGAGCGCGGCCCGAAGTTCCCAGGCCAATGCCTGCTGTCGCCGGGCCAGATCGATGGCCTGCGTGAAATAGGCCTTGGCCGTGCGGCGATCGCCCTTCAGTTCGGCGAGGAGGCCGCGAACGCGGAGCACCTCCGAAGAACACCAATGCTCGTAGTTCTTGTCCTTGTCCTCCAGCGCAACCATCCAGCGCATGGCTTCGTCGGCGCGCCTTAGCCAGATCGCATGCTCGCAAACATGCGCAAGAACCAGGACACTGAAAGCCTCCATATGCGCCTGCGCCAGCAACCCGAGACCCTCGGTTATGAGAAGCGAAGCCTCGTCGAACTGGCCGCGCATCGCGCGACAAAACCCGACGAGGCAAAGGCCGAACCCGGAATCGCTGTCGATGGAATGGGCCCGCCCCTGCTCGAGGAGGGCAACGGAAACGCGCTCTATTTCGCCGATATCGGCCTCGGACAAATAGGTGTTGAGACAGACCCAGGACATCGCAACGCCGAGGGGCATCGAAAGTCCGGATGCGAGCGCGTCCGTCACGGCGCGCTTGGCCCAGACCTTGGCCTGATCGGGATATCCCAGTATCCAAAGCGTGCTGGAAAGCACCGCCGACGCATCGACGCTCCGGTCATATCCGGTTGCGCGGATACTCGCGAGATGGGCGCTTTCGGTCTCGAGCGAAAAATACCGCAGAAGGCGCAATCGCGACTCGTCGAAGCGGCCGACATGGTGAAGCGAGCGGCCGAGCATCCACTCTCCCATCGCGACGGCGCCCGCGTCCGCGGTTGCCTTTGCGAGTTCGGCGCACGCCTCGGCGGTGTCGAGCGCTTCACGGTACTGCGCCGCGCGTTTTCTCGATCCCCAGAGGACCAGGTGAGACTGGAATTGGGCCGGGCGGTCGTCGATGGCCTGCGCGCGCTCCAGGGTCCGCTGCCAGGTGGCTTCGGTCTCGTTCGTGAAGCCCCGCGAGAACAGCTCCGCCGCCGCATGGGCGATCTGCAGCCGCAATTCCTGTTCCGGCGCCATTTCGCCGACCGCGGCCGCCGCCTTGGCCAACCAATCGCGACACTCGGTCAGAAGCGCCTTGCCCAGCCACAAGGGGGCGGCGTAGGCGGCGATGTCGATCCCGATGGACACCTCGCCCCGCGGTCCGAACGCCCATCGCAAGGCCGCGCGGACATCGTCGAACTCGCTGTTGGAGGGCGCTCTCATGTCCGATCGAGAGTCCGTTGCGGCGCGAAGCCTTTCGCGGACATAACGGGCGAACTGGCCATGGACGCCGTCCAATTCTCCGGAATTTTCAAGCTTGCTCCTGGCGTAGGCCCGGGTCGTGTCCAAAAGCCGGAAGCGGATCGCCGGACCCGAAGCCTCCGGAGCGACCAGGGATTTCGCAATCAGGCCATTCACGGCTTCGAATATGTCGCTTTCGCTGATGTCGGCGCGGGCGACAAATTGTGCCGCCTCCGGGGCGAAACTGCCGGGAAACACGGAAAGCCGCTGGAGAACGGCACGCTCGGTTTCGGATAGAAGATTGAAGCTCCAGTCCAGTGTCGCTCCCAATGTCCGATGCCGCGGCGGAGCCGTCCGCCTTCCCGGCCACTGCAGCGTGAATTCCGTGTCGAGCATCGATGCGGTGTCTTTGACGCCGTGTTTCGCGGCGCTGCCGGCGGCCAGCTCGATGGCGAGAGCAATCCCGCCAAGCTTCCGGCAGATTTCGCCGATCGTTCTTGCATCGCCGTCGCCCAGGTCCGAGATGCTTCCCCCGGCACTGGTCATGCGATTCACAAAAAGCCGAACCGACGGATACTTCAAAACCTCCGCGGCACCGAGTTCGGCATCCTCGGGAGGACAAAGAAGAGCCGGCAAGAAACAGATATGCTCGCCTCCAACTCTCAGGGCTTCCCGGCTTGTGCAGAGGATGTGAAGATCGTGCAGTTCCGCGAAGAGCTGATGCGCAATTCCAGCAGCGTCCGATATCAGATGCTCGCAGCTGTCCATGACGAGCAGGAGGCGCTTGCCGCGCAGATGCTTCACGATGCCGGCCGCCAAATCGGGCAGGTCCGCGGTGAGCCCGACCGCCATGGCAATCGCCGCGGCAAGCAGGTGCGGTTCGCCGACGGGGCTGAGATCGACAAAATGAACGGCGCCGTCGAACTCGTCGAGCAGCGCATGCGCGACGTTCAGCGCAACCGTCGACTTTCCGACGCCGCCAGGCCCGACGATGTTCACAAATCGCCGGCTGAGAACGTTCCCGCAAATCGTCCGCACTTCGTCTTCTCGTCCGACCATGTCCTGCACGGTCCGTGGCAACCGCGGAGTCGATTGCGAAGACCGAAGCGGGGCCCTTGCCGCGACGGCCTGCTTCGACGTAGGGGCTACAAGCTTGTAGCCACGCCCCGGCACGCTTGTCAGATAGGTCTGGCCCATGTCCCCGTCTTCGAGGACCTTGCGCAGCGCGGCTATGTGAACGCGAAGGCTGACGTCTTCGACAAAGACATTCGGCCAGACCTTGGCGAGCAAATCTCTGTGGGAGACGATCTCCCCGGGCGTTTCCGCCAGCGCCAGCAGAATATCGAATGCACGGCTGCCGAGCTTTACCTCGCCGTCGCCCATCTTGAGCACGCGTTCCCTCGGAAAAAGATGAAACGCCCCGACAACGATGACCTCGTCTGTCTCGCGCTGTTGTGCGTAGCTCATTGCCGACACCGCACGAGCCGGACAACGGGACCACACAGGGCAGCTAGACCGACCATCGATAATCTGAGCCTCAAACTCGGACCTAATCGATTGTATTCGCGGTCTCGAGAGTAGCCGACCGCACCCCGTGATGCCGCTCGAATCTTGCGGCCATTGTCTCAGGTTTGCGATGTTGTCTGCCCGCCGCAAAAGTCGTATAGCCCCAAAGGGAGGATGCGTGAGCGGTGTATACATCTTCCATTGAATTGGGCGCCCAGAACAGCCTTGGTCCGCTCCAGGAAATGAGCCGGATCCTCGACCGGCCGCCTGTCCCCTTGGCCGAGCGCCTGACGGACGGCACCCGGCTCACGGGACGTTGGACGCATGGCCCGGTGCACGACAGCCTGCCGGCCATGTCCGCGCATACGATTTGCGCGATCTATGGCGGCGACTCGGAAATCACCCTGAGGCGGGCCGGGAGGCTGCAGCTACGATCCTACACCAGAAAGGGGACGATCGTCCTGATCCCCGCCGACCACGACGGACGCTGGGATATCGTCGGCGCCACCGAGACGTCGCACGCCTATCTGACGCACAGCCGGTTGCTGTCCGGCGCCGAGTCGCTCCTGGGCGGCCGGCCCGTCGAGCTGTTGGATCGCGTTAGTTTCGCGGACGAGACGATCTCGCGCATTCTCGCCATTCTGTGTGGAGAGGCGACGAACGATCCGTCGGCGCGACTGTTCCTGGAGCAGGCCGTCGATCTTCTGTGCATGCAGCTCGTGCGGGCCCATTCGAGCCTCGGAGCGTTGCCGGACGCGACGCCCAGGCGCGGGCTGGCGGATCGGCATGTGAAACGCGTCACCGCGTACATGACCGACAGGATGGAGCAAGCGATCGGCCTCGACGAGCTTGCTGCCCTTGTCGATCTGAGCCGCTTCCATTTCTGTACCTCCTTCCGCCAGGCGACCGGGCAATCCCCTTATCTCTGGCTGACCAATCTGCGGATCGCGCGGGCGAAAGGGCTGCTGGCCAATTCGGTGCTGCCGATAACCGAGATTGCACTCTGCGTCGGCTATCAAACACCCTCGGCGTTTGCCGCAAGCTTCCGTAAGATCGTCGGCATATCCCCAAGAGAGTTCCGTCGGAGGCTGCAATAGGGGCGAAGCCGTATCCGGCAGCGGGTCCTGTGCACGGACGTTCGCGTTCCCGCCGCCAGTTGTATGCGGAAAGGGGCCGGGTCAAAATCGCTTCTTTGCCGGGGGATATCGATGGGGAGCGCGTCCTCTCTCGAACAGCCGATTTCATTCGGGCCTTTTCGCTTGTTTCCGCGTCAGCGGCTTCTGGCCGAGGGCAACACGCCCCTGCGCGTGGGCAGCCGGGCGCTGGATATCCTGATTGCGCTCGTCGAACGGCAAGGCGAAGTGGTGAGCAAGATCGAGCTCATGAACCGTGTGTGGCCCGACACCCATGTCGAGGAGATAAATCTCAGGGTCCACATGGCCACGCTGCGACGTGTCATGGGCGACAGAAGCGGAGGCAACCGATTTATCGTCTCCGTGCCGAACCGGGGTTATGCGTTTGTCGCGCCGGTCCTTGTCGAAAATGCCGATGCTTCGGCTTTGCCGAAGCGCGAAAGCCATCGGCACAATTTGCCGATTTCCCCGACCAGGCTTGTCGGACGGCAGGAGAGCCTGACGGTTCTCATGGGTCATCTTCGTCGTCATCGCCTTCTGACGATCGTGGGCGCCGGCGGGACCGGGAAGACCTGCGTCGCGCTGGCGACCGCGAAAGAACTGATCGGCGCGTATGAGCACGGCGTCTGGCTTGCCGATCTCGCGCAAACCTCGAAATCCGAGCTCGTGCCGAACGCCGTCGCCGCGATCTTCGGGGTCGAAGCGAAGCACGACGACATGCTGCCCAGCCTCGTCCATGCGCTTCGCGACAGGAAAGTTCTTGTCGTGCTCGACAATTGCGAGCATGTCATCGAGGGCGCGGCGCGGCTCGCCGCCGGCATCATGAGCGGTACCTCGCACGTGCGAATGCTCGCGACGAGCCGGGAGCCGCTCCGCGTGGAAGGGGAAAACGTCCACCGCCTCCGTCCGCTCGAATGTCCCGACGAGTTGGCGGCTGCCGATCCCGATCGCCTGAGAAAATATTCGGCCGTCGAGCTGTTCATCGAACGCGCCATAGCCAACGATCTGGAGTTGAAAGACGCGGATATCCCGGCGATCGCCGATATCTGCCGGAAACTCGACGGAATCCCGCTGGCCATAGAGTTTGCGGCGGCGTACGGCGGCACGCTCGGCGTCCATAACCTTGCGACCCTGCTCGAAAGCGGGCTGCTCTCGGCAGGGCGGCGGTCGGCGTCCGAACGCCATCAGACTCTCCGCGCGGCGCATGATTGGAGCTATGCGCTCCTCAGCGAGCCGGAGCGCGCCGCGCTGCGTAGGTTCTCGACCTTTGCGGGCGCTTTCACGCTGGACGCGGCGATACGTTTCGCATCCGGCGACTCCGTCGGCACGCCCGAGGTGCTCGACATCATCGCAAACCTCGTTTCCAAATCGCTCGTTGCGGCGGACACCAGCGGAAGCGGGGCACGGTACCGCCTCCTGGAGACGACCCGCGTCTACGCGCTTGAAAAGCTGCGTGAGGCGGACGAGTTCGAAGCCGTCGTCAGGCGGCATGCGGCGTATTTCAGCGATATCCTGCACGAAGCCTGGCGCGACAGGACGAAGCTTTTCGAGGCGGGGGGCTATGCAACCTTCAAGGATCAGATCGGCAATTTGCGCGCGGCATTGCAATGGTGCTTTTCGCCGGAGGGCGATGAAGAGATCGGGATCAAGCTCGCCGCCAGCGCCTGCTTCTGCCTCATGGATCTCGGCCTGACCATCGAGGCCAAGAATTGGAGCGAACGCGCGCTCAAGGCGATGGATTCCTCTCTGCGGGGAACCCGGTACGAAGCGATGCTGCAATATGTCCACGCCCACTGTTTCACGGTCGTCAGCGGGAACGCCGAAGCATCCGATCGGGCCATCGAAAAGGCGATCGAGCTTGCGAACGCGGTCGGAGAGCAGGATCTCGAACTGCGGATCCTGGGCGGCTATCACATCGTCATCAATCGCACGAGCGATGTAACGAAGGCCATGCCCATCGCCGTTCGCGCCGCGGAAGTCGCGCGGGAGATCAACGAGCCCGATGCGCTCGCCATGGCGCACGCCATGCTGTGCCTGACGCATCACGCCTCCGGAAACCAGATCGAGGCGGAGATGAACAACAAGGCGGCGCTGGAATACGCCCCGCTCAACCGGAAAATCAACACGATGCGATACGGCATAGACCACAGGGTGCGGTCTATGAACGTCGCTTCCAAGCTTCATTTCCTGCGGGGGCAGCCGGCACAGGCGATCCGCACCGCCAGGGACGTTCTGGATTTTGCCCAGAGAGCCGGCGCCCCGATCGGGATCGTGATGGCCGCTTATTTCGCGACGGAAACCGCTCTGCTTTGCGGCGACTGGTCCTGGGCCGGGGATGTCATCGCGTTGACCGGCGCGGTCGCCAGCGAACACTCGATACAGCCCTTCCCGATGCTGGCTTCGGCTTACGGAGCCGAGCTCGCCTTTCGCATGGGTGCGAAGGATACTTTACCGGCTCAGGAAGCCGCCTTCGAAAAGGTGGTCAGGGCGCAGTACAACCCTTTCCAGCAGGGGATCGGTGTGATCGAAGCGCTCATACGCGCCGAACGTTTCGACGATGCAGATCATCATATCGGCTGGATGATCGATGCCATGGAGCAAAAAGGAGCCGGCGCGTATCGCGCCGAATATATCCGTCTGAGAGGCGATCTTCTCGCGGCCCGGGGCGCGTTCGACGAGGCGCGAAAAACCTATGAGCGCGTGCTTGCCGTGGCGCGCAAACAGGGGGCGCTCGCGTGGGAGCTTCGTGCGGCGGTGGGACTTGCGCGGCTCGATCGGACCGGGCTGCAACGGGACACCGGGGCTCTGCTTCTGTCGGCATATGAGCGCTATGCAAAAGACTATGAAACACCCGACCTTCGAGCCGCGAAAGAACTGCTCGCTGAATTCGGACAGTAGGTCGAAGGCGCGGAAATTCCGAGCCGAAGTTATTTGGCGTGCGTCTTGTCGAAAAGTCCGTATTTCGCCGCGAGCTTGACGAAAAATCACAAAATCTTGGGAGAGTGATCGGCGCATTTTCCCGACGGCATTGCCGCTTCGACTCCGCAAGCCTTTTTGCCGGTTTTGAGAAACATTCTTCGATTTTATGATAATTTCCCGCCGATATTGCGTATCGCGTCGTATCGTTCGAATTGCGGCCGACGCCGAGATTTGACACCGATGCAGCATGTTCTCGAAAGTACCAAGGTTGTGCCAGAGGTCATCGCCTTCGGGCCCTTCCGGCTATTTCCCGCCGAGCGCGTCCTTGAAAAAGCGGGTGAGCCGATCCGGCTCGGTAGCCGTGCGTTCGACATCCTGAGCGCGCTGCTCGAGCGTCCCGGCGAGATCGTTAGTCAAAAGGAATTGCTGGCGAAGGTTTGGCGTGGCCTTTTCGTGGAAGAGATCACGGTGCGCGTTCATATTGCCGCGTTGCGCAAGGCGCTGAACATGGACGGCGAGGCGGCGAGCTATCTGCGAACCGTCCCGGGTCGCGGCTATTGTCTGACCGCTTCGGTCACGCGCAAGGCGATCGCCGCGGCCGAGCGGACGCCGCCGCCCTTGGCGGCCGACTATCCGCTTCCGCCGCGTCTCGAACGAATGGTCGGCCGCGACGGCACGGTGGGCAAGATTCAAGAAGCGCTTAAGTCCAGCCGCTTCGTAACGATCGTCGGCGCCGGCGGAATCGGCAAGACAACGGTGGCTCTTACGGTCGCACACGCGGCGATCCAGGAATTCCGGGGCGCCGTTTGCTTCGTGGAACTCGGGCCGCTCGCGGACCGGCGCCTGCTCGCGGGCGCGGTCGCGTCGGCCCTCGGGCTGTCGGTCCAGTCCGACGATCCCATCCCAAGCATCGTCGCGCGGTTGCGCGGCAAGCGCATTTTGCTTGTGCTCGACGGTGCGGAACATCTCATCGACGCGGCGGCGCCGCTTGCGCGGCGGTTGTTTCAGGAGCTTGCCGATGTGCATCTCCTGGTCACGAGCCGTGAGGCCTTGCGGGTCCCGGGCGAAACCGTGATGCAGCTTCCCGCGCTCGGGAGCCCGCCTGACGATCCCAAGATGTCTGCCGACACGGCTCGCACCTTTCCGGCCGTCCAGCTGTTCACCCAATGCATGGAAAGCAGCGGCGTGCGCCCGGGCCAAAGCGACGACGAAGCGCTGCTCGTGGCAGGCATGTGCCGCAAACTTGGAGGGATTGCGCTTGCCATCGAACTCGCAGCCGCGCATGTGGCGCTCCAAGGCATACGCGGGACCGCGGCACTTCTTGAGAGTCAATTTTCGTTGCGCTGGCCGGGGCGGCGAACTGCGCCGCAGCGGCATCAGACCCTGAATGCCACGCTCGACTGGAGTTATGGGCTTCTTTCCGAACACGAACGCATCGTGCTGCAGCGGCTTTCCGTTTTCGCGGGCAGCTTCACGTTGGAGGCCGCACATGCCGTAAGTTCGGATGACGGTGTCGGCAGCGAGCAGGTCTTCGTCGCAGTCGGCCGCCTATGCTCGAAATCGCTGGTTTCGACGGATATCGCCGGAGAGAGCCTGCGGCATCGATTGCTCGACACGACGCGCCTCTATGCTGCCTCGAAGTTGATCGACGCGGACGAGTGGCGGCGGCTGCGCAGGCGTCATGCCGTTTATTATCGCGACGTTCTGCTTGGTGCGTCCTCCGGCGAGGGCGGCCTGGCCGGGCAGCCCTTGCCTCACGCCGATCTCGACAACATCCGCGCGGCGCTGCGCTGGGCCTTCGAAGTCGGTGGCGACGAAGAATTGGGCATCGACCTGGCCGCGTTCTCCGCGCCGTTATTCCTCGGCAAGGCGCTTTTTGCGGAGTGCCAGGTATGGACGCGCAAAGCGGCTGAGAAGGCGCGGACCCGCGAAGCGCCGACGCGGCAACAGCTGCTGTGCGAATTGGCGACTGCCAGCGCCCTGGTCCTTACCCAAGGCCTGCCGGGCGAGGTCGTATCCACCTGGACAAAGGCACTGGATACCGCAACCGCCTTGCAGGACACGGCGGGCCGGCTTGCGGCCTATCTTGCGCTTTGGGTGCAGGAGCTCCGGTCGCCGCACCTGACCAAGGCACTTGCGCTGGCTGAGCAATGCGCCGCCGTGACCGACGCGCTGGGCGATCCGGGTGCATGCGCCATGAGCGACTGGATGCTGGGGCTCACCAAGCATTACTTTGGGCGACATGACGAAGCTCGTATGCATTTTCAGCGGTCCTTGGATGAAGACATTGAGAGCGCCCGGCTGACGCAGGTGAAACAGATCGGTTTCGATCGACGCACCGACTGCCTCGGCCTCATGTCGAATCTTGCGCTGATGCAAGGCCGCCCGGAAGAAGCGCGCCGATGGGAAGAGCAGGCAATGCTCGAAGCGCAAAAGCTCAACCTTGCCATGCCGAACTGCATTGCGCTGACCTGGGCCGCGTTCAACGCGTTCCTGTCGCAGCCCGATCTCGACACGGTCGAGCGAGAGGTCGTCGATCTCCTGGATCACTGCAGAAGCCACGGTATCAGCGTTTATGCGGGTCTCGGCCTCGCCTTGCTGGGGCTCTGCCAGATCCGGCGCGCCGATTTCGACGGCGGGATGCCGCTGGTGAACGAAGGACTGCGCGAACTGGCCGCGGGAGACTATGAGGTCTTCCATCCCATCATCCGAGCCTGCCTCTGCGAGGCCCTCCTCGATTCCGGCCAGACCGGCGCTGCGACGGACCTGATGGCGACCCTCGAAGCGTCGGAGCGCAGCCCCATGCACTGGTGCAAGCCCGAAGTTCTACGCGTGAAAGGCAAGCTGGTGTCGCAATGCATCGATCGGGATTCCGGCGCGATTATCTTGCAATCGTCGATCTCGATGGCGCGCGAGCTTGGCGCCGTCTTTTGGGAGCTTCGCACCGCGCTGACCATCTGCGAATCGTGGGATGCCGAAAAAAGGCGAAGCGATGCGCGCGCATTGCTGCGCCCGATCGTCGACCATTTCGAAGATGAACCCACGACCATCGACCTTCTGGCGGCCAGGAAGCTGATCGGCCGAGTTTGAGTCGGGCCCGGGCGCCGATACCGGAAACTGTCCGACATATCCTGTGCCTGAGGGAAACAGAGTTCGATCGGTCAGCCCGAGGCGTAAGCTCCAACCTCTAATTGGGGCTCGAAGTGGTGGTCTCCGATCTGGCGTTGGAGACTGGCGGCCAGGCGGCGCGAAAATACCTGATCTGCGGGTCTCTACGGCACGGCCGGAGACCGGACATGCGCCCAGTGCTGCCGCATTCGGTGATAACCGCACGAGCGAGTGGGGGGGGCGGCGTTTTTTTTTGAAAATGGGCTGGTACAGGGCGTCGCTAGCGTCCAACTCTGCTCCGTTCGATCGAAAAATCGGAGCGGGAGCCGCGCGCGCCTTATCTGTCCAACTGCGGCGCCGGCCCGGGACGTCCCAGAATCATGTCCGACGCCTTTTCGGCGATCATGATGATCGGAGCGTTCGTGTTGCCGCCCACGATGTTCGGCATGACGGACCCGTCGACCACCCGCAAGCCGTCGATGCCCCGAACCCGCAGCGTCGGATCGACAACGGCCATCTCGTCCGTGCCCATGCGGCACGTTCCAACGGTGTGGAATGCCGTGGCGCAGAATTGCCGGATATAGCGGCGCAGCTGATCGTCGCTCATGACCTCGCGGCCCGGCAGTTCTTCGAATCCGCCGTAATTCCGGAAGGCCGGCGTATCCAATATCCTCCGTCCCAGCTTCAACCCCTGCAGCAACACTTCGAGATCGTCCGCGTCCTTGAGCAGCCCCATGTCGATCCAGGGGGGGGCGTCGAAGCCCGGTCCGCCGAGGGCAACCTGGCCCCGGCTGCGCGGCCGCAGAAGCTGCGGGATGAGCGCATAGCCATGTCCGCGCCCCATCCTGCCGCCGAGCACGTTCCGGCGCGCCGACATGAAGGTGTAGGACAGATTGGGCCGGTGCAGAGAGGGGTCGGTCCGCACGAAGCCGCCGGCCTCCACGATATTGCTGGCGAACATGCCGCGCCGCGTCAGCGCATATTCGAAGGCGCTCGCGATCAGCGCCGGAATGGCACGAAGCGAAATCCCGTAGGACGGAGCCTTGGGGGCGCATACGTCGATGCCGATGCAGGTGTGGTCCTGCAGGTTGTGGCCGACGCCGGGCAGATGCCGTTGCACGCCGATGCCATGGCGGCGCAGCGCGTCCCCGTCGCCGATGCCGGAGCGCAGGAGGATGAGCGGCGAGGCGATGGCGCCCGCCGAAACGATGACCTCCCGTGCGGCGCGAACGGCTGTCGTCTCGCCCCGCATATGGGCATCGACGCCGACGGCGCGGCCATCCCGAAAGCGAATCCGGTCGACGCTGCATCCGGTAATGATCTTCAGGTTGGGGCGCGTGCGGACCGGCGCGAGGAAGGCCGCAGCCGCAGACTGCCGCAATCCGTTCCGCTGCGTCACCTGGCGGAAGCCGAAACCTTCCTGCTTGTCGCCCTGGTTGAAATCGGAATTGACCGGGAATTGCAGCGACTGTGCGGCCTCGATCAGCAGGCGCCCCATCTTGCTGGTGCGCCCGTGATCGGTGACCGCGAGCGGTCCGTCGGTACCGTGAAACGGCGAGCTGCGCCAATTGGCGTTGTTTTCCGATCTCTTGAAATAGGGAAGGACGTCGGCGAAGGACCAGCCGGTGTTGCCGGCCGCGGCCCAATCGTCGTAGTCGGTCGGATGGCCGCGTATATAGACCATGCCGTTGAGCGAGCTCGTGCCGCCCAGCACGCGTCCGCGCGGGACGTAGATCTGCCTGCCGTTGATTTCGCTCTGCGGCGCCGCCATGAAGCGCCAGTTCAGTTCGGGATGCTGGATGAGCCCGATAAATCCCAACGGTATGTGGATATAGGGGCTGCGATCCTTCGGACCGGCCTCAAGCAGGCAGACCCTGATCGCCGGGTCGGCCGACAGCCGGTTCGCGAGCACACAGCCGGCGGAGCCCGCACCTACGATCACATAGTCGAAGATATCGCCGGGATAGTCCTGTCCGTCTCGTGCCAAGCGCTGGTCCTTCCGCCGTCTTTGCCCAACGTCGTCCGCCGGTCATGCCGTGCCCTTCGGGGCGGCCGTCAGGCGTCGCGATAGGGTGGATGGGTGTTGACGTTGTACTTCGTTGCGCTCCATCCGCCATCCACCGCCAGCACTTCGCCGGTGATGAAGGCGGATTTGGGACCCGCGAGGAAAACCACCGCATTGGCGACGTCCTCCGGACGCCCGACATGGCCGAGCGGAATCGCGTCGATGTCTCCCTGAAACGCGCCGCCGGCGATGCGCTCGGCGTTTGCCGGGGTCGGCACGATGCCGGGCGCGACGACATTCACCCGTATGCCGTCGCGGCCGTATTCCGCGGCCATCTGCCGGCTCATGCCGATGACGGCGCTTTTCGCGGCCACATAGGCCGTATTGCCGGGAACGGAGCCGCGCAAGGCCACGCCCGACGCGATGTTGACGATGGTGCCGCCGCCCGCCCGGCGCATGATCGGGATCGCGGCGCGGCAGAGGCGGAATGCCACCATGAAGTTGACCTCCAGGAAATAGGCAAGCCGATCGTCAGGCGTCAGATGCAGCGGTGGCGAGCCGCCCTGACCGACATTGTTGATCAGATGATCGAGTCGCCCGCCCAGCGCCACACAGGCGTCGACCACGCGCTGGCCGCAATCGCCTTCCAGCAGGTCGCATGCCATGGCGCAAATCTCGCCCGGCGCCGAAGCGGCCAGAAGACAGGTCTCTTCCAGCATGTCGCGGTTGCGGTCGACGGCCAGCACCCAGGCGCCGTCGGCGGCGAAAGCCATGCAGACGGCCCTGCCGAGGCCCGACGCTGCGCCCGTGACGATCACCCGCGGTGACACGCTCACGTCGCCTTGAAAGTCGCCGGATCGAGATAGTCGAACTTGAATCCGTGACGATGCCTTTGGATGCGTCCCGCCGACGCGCCGCCGAAATGCGCGGGCAGAAACAGCGTCGACGTGTCCGCATAGCGCTCGAACATCTTTCGGCGCGTCGCCGCCGCCAGGCCGTGATCGAGATCGCCGAAGAACAGAATGTCCGGCCGGGTCAGTTCCAGCGGATGGTGGAAGGTGTCGCCCGAGAAGACGAGCTGGTCGCCGCCCCGCTTGGCATGGACGACGCAGCTTCCCGGAGAATGTCCCGGGGTTCCCTCGAGCCACACGCCGTTTCCGATTTCGTGCTCGACGACGTGATCCGTCTCGACCAGATCCGCCAGCCCATGCTCCACGACCGGCAGGATGCTGTCCTCGAACGAGGCCAGATGAAGCGGCTCCTCGTGGTTCTTGTCGAAGAATTCGTAATCGGCGCGCGTGAACAGATAGCGCGCCTTGGGAAAGGTCGGAACCCATCTGCCGTTCTCGAGGCGGGTGTTCCAGCCGACGTGATCGAAATGCAGATGGGTGCAGAGCACCACGTCGATGTCCTCCGGCGCGAGCCCGACGGCCTCGAGGTTCTCCAGATAGGGCAGGTTCAGATCGTTGTTCCAGGGCGTCGCATCGCTGCGGGTCTTGTGGTTGCCGTTGCAGGTGTCGATGAGGATGTTCTTGCCCTCGACCTTCAGCACGAAACTGTGGAAGGGGACGCCGACGATGGCCGTGGCGGGGTCGTCGCCGGTCGAGCCTTCGGTGTACCATTCGCGGGTATGGCGCAAGTCCTCGCGCGTCACGTCCGGAAAGGCCCGCGTCATCGGCAGCAGCACAGCCCCGAGTTCGTCGACCTTTTGAACGGTGATCCGTCCGCTCTGAAGAGACATGCCTCTAGCCTTCCATCCGCAAGCTTCTTGTCGAACTCAACTCGCAACGCTCTTCAAGGGACGAGCGGCGGCAGACGGCCGCCGCTCCCACCGTCGCTAAAGCTTGGCATCGAGCGTGATACCAAACAGACGCGGCGCGGTTCCGTAGCTGACGAGGAGGCCCAGCGCCTGGCTGGCCGCGTAGGTGCCGACTCGCTTGTCGAGCAGATTGGTGCCCCACAATTTGACGCTGTACTTGTCGCCCGGCAGCGTCAACGTCGCGGACGCGTTGAGCATGTTGTACGCCGGCTGCCGCATGTTGTTGTCCGCTTCGTAGTAATAGTCGGAGTTGTAGGAATCCGTCACGTTGAACAGAAGGCCGCCCATGTCGGTATCGACGGTGTAGTCGACGCCGAGCGAGGCCTGGACCGGCTCGGAGAACGGCGTGCGGTTGCCCGTGGCGTCGCCCGAAATCAGCGAATAGGCGCCGCCGCCGAGCGGCACGGTGAACACGGCATTCTTGTAGTTGGTGAATACCGAGTGCAGCAGCGACAGGCCGCCGGTCAGGCTGAGATGGTCGTCGATCTGCGCTTCGAAATCGGCATCGATGCCGTACATCTCCGCCGCCGCGCCATTGGTGATCTGCGAGACGAACGTGAACGTCACCACCTGCACGTTCCTGTAGTCGTAATAGAACGCGGCCGCGTTCAGGCGCAGACGGTGATCGAACAGCTCCGTCTTCAGGCCGGCCTGATAGGCGTCGAGTTGCTCGGGCTTGAACGCCGGATTGGTCAGCGACGAAATGTTGTAGCCGCCGCTCTTGAAGCCGCGGTCGAACGAGATATAGCCCATGATATCGTCCGTGAACTGATGATCGAGGGCGCCCCGGAAGCTCCAATTGCCGAAGGTGATGGTGTGCGGCCCGGTGCCGTTCGCGGTCGAGAACGTCTCCGGCGTTCCGTCGTTCAGGGTGCCGGTATCCGAACCGAAGAGCTGCCGCTTCTCGGTGGTGTAGCGCAGGCCTCCGGTCAGATGGGTTCCCGGCAGGATCTCCCAGGTCGCCTGTCCGAAGCCGGCGAAGGAGTTGGTCGTCTCGACGGCCGAGATGAACTCGTGGCCGAGATCGGTCGGTCCGGGCGCGAAGGGGCCCTGGAAGTGGAGCGTGAACGGAAGAGCGCCGTTGTAGTTGTGGAAATAGTAGGCGCCGAGCACCCATTTGAACGGGCCGTCCTCCGGCGAGAGCACCTGCACTTCCTGGCTGAAATTGTGGTCGCGTTCCTTGACGTTGATGTCGAAGGCCGGCACCGGCGTGCGATCCGCGTCGAACTGGAAGTTGTCGATGCCGGCGCGGTAGCCGGTGATGCTGCGGACCGACAGATCGCCTACCTTGAAGCGCAGATCGGCGGAGAGGCCGCCGTCGGTCATGTGCTGCACGTTCGGATAGTTGCCGCGGGAATTGTAGTAATTGTCGGGGCCGACCACGCCCGGCTCGAACGCCAGCACCGTTCCGGGATAGGGCACCTCGATGATCGCGGCGGTGTCGTCCATGTTCTTGTAGTCGGCGATGAGCTTGAGCGAGGCGTCGTTGCCGAAGTCGAAAATGAGCTTGCCGCGCAGGTTGAGGTCGTCGCTGATCTTGAACGTGTCGTAATTGGCGATCGGGTTGTGGCCCCAGCCATTGCCCTGCGTCGTGAAGCCGCCGGTGAAGCTGCCGCGGATGCTGTCGGTGATCGGACCGCCGACGAAGATGCCGCTGCGCGAGGTGAAGTAATTGTCGAGGCTGGTGCGCACCTCCATTTCGGGCGTGTCGCCGGGATCGCGGGTCGACACCTGGATCACGCCGCCGGTCGCGTTGCGGCCGAACAGGGTGCCCTGCGGGCCCTTGAGCACGGCGACCTGATCGACGTCGATCAGGTCGAGACCGACATGGCGCTGGTCGGGCACATAGACATCGTCGAGATAGGTGACCACCTGGTTTTCGACCTGCGAGGCCGTCGTGCCCACGCCGCGGATGAAAAAGCTCACGCCGCCGGCGATGTTGCTGACGTTCAGGCTGGGCGCGATCAGCGACAGCTGCTGGGTGTTGGTGATCCCCACGGCCTGAAGGCGCTCGGCGGACGCCGCCGTGATCGCGATCGGCACGGTCTGGACGTCTTGCGAGCGGCGCTCGGCCGTGACGACGACGGTCTCGACCGTCGCAGCGCCTTGGGACGGACCGGCGTCCCGCGGCGGCGCGGCCGCGTCCTGTGCCCTCGCCGGTGCACCGGCGATCAGGGCGACGGCGGATGCCGCAAAAAGCAGCGAATGAGAAAAGCGATTGACGCCCACTAGGTAGCCCTCCCGTGACCGGCCCGCCGAGGCGAGCCGTGATATTGCCGCTCCGACGCGGCTGTCGCCGACCCTCTCCGGGGACGGTTCGTACAGGCGGAAGTCTTGCTTCGTATCCTAATACTGTCAATCCTAGTACTGACGATCGAGGCACGGGAAAAGCGGCCCCGGTTTCCCCGATAATCGGCGGAAAGACGGGCCGGCCGGGCGATGCAAATCCACTGAAGAACCGCCCCCCGACAGACCAAGCAAACTCCAGCGTCGACGACGCCCTATCCTCGCCGCACCTAGATGCGATGCCGGCGGTGTTCGGCCAAGCTTGCGCCATATAATCAGCATTTTACGTCTTATTTTGCATGGTATTCGTGCCGTCGGTCTTTCTCTCGTCGTTCGCGATGCCCGTTGAACACGCGCCTGTTTCTCCGTTTTCCTTTGCCCGGCTGCGGCGCTCCGGCCCGGGCTTAAGGTCGCCGGCGGCGGCCCCCGCGCCGCCGCCCCGCCGTCAGGACCGTTGCGCGGAAGCGACACCCGCGCGATAGTCGTTTTGTGAGTATACTGAGTTCAGGCTCGGCGAACGCAGGAAGGGGACGGCCATGAGGTTGGGGTGGTTCGACGACAGCCGTCTGGGACTGGTCGCGGAAGACGCGGTGCGCGACGTGACCGCGGCGCTGGGCGCGCTTCCGCCGGCGAGCTACCCGGCGATCGGCGGCGATCCGGTCATCACGCATCTGTCGACGCTTGTCGCCGCGATCGGCGGCGCACGGCCGGCCGGTCCGGTTCGAAAGCTCGCCGACGCCCGTTTCCTAAGCCCGGTCGGCCGGCCGACCAAGATCATCGGAACGCCGGCGAATTATCATGAGCATGTCGAGGAAGCCGACGCGCAGGCCGAGGTCTTTACCAAGCGCTATGCGGGGAGCATCCGCGAACAGGGCATGTTCCTCAAGGCCGTGAGCGCCCTGGTGGGTCCGTCGCAGGGCGTGACGCTGCGCTTTCCCGACCGGCGCAACGATCATGAGATGGAACTGGGCGTCGTGATCGGGCGCAAGGGATCGGATATCGCGCCGGCCGACGCGCTCGACCATGTCGCGGGATACACCATCGCGCTGGACATGGTGGTGCGCGGCTCGGAAGACCGCAGCTTCCGCAAGTCGATCGACAGCTATGCCGTCGCCGGGCCCTGGCTGGTGACACCGGACGAGATCGGCGACCCGCAAGACCTCGACTTCTCGCTCGCCGTCAATGGCGAGATGCGCCAGAGATCAAACACGCGGCTGATGATCATGGGCATCGCGGAGCAGATCGCCTGGGCTTCGCAATTCTACACCCTGTGGCCTGGCGACATCATCATGACCGGCACCTGCGCGGGCGTCGGCCCGGTCCGTCCCGGCGACGTCATGCATTGCGAGATCGAGAAGATCGGCGCGATGGACGTTCGCGTCCGCTAGCATTTGGGCAAGCGCGATTCAGGCGAGGTGAACGATCCGATAGCCGTCGAAGGCGACGTCGCAATCCAACGACGGCGGCCGGCATCGCCTGCAGGCGTCCCCCAGGCTCTCCGGATCGTAACCTTCCGCGATCACGACGAGAGCGGCGAGCGCGTCCGGCCGGCCCCGCTGCTCCTGCTCGCGCGTGGCGACCACCCAGTCCGGCTCGGTCGCGATGAAATGGGCGCCGGTGACCGCCGGCTCTTCGGCAAGACCGGTCGACCACGCCTCGGCCTCGCGAATCGTCTGCGCTTCATGGCCCGCCGGAGCCGCGAAACGCGCCGTCAGGATGACGCCGCCGGCCCCCAGGCCCCAGCTTTTCATCACGCGCCCCGGCGAGCGGTTGAAATTCGACGTCGCGGCGTTCACGCGGACCGTCCAAGGCGTCGGCGCGTTCAGCCGGGCGAGATAGGCGGAGGATGTCATCACCGACAGGTCGGTCAACTCGTACAGGATGAACAGCGCCGCGTTGTCGCCGTCTTCCCGGATGCCGCGGCGGCCCCGGAGGAATCCGGGCACCGAGAGCCTCTCGGGCAAATGCTCCTTGGAGTGCCAGGCGCCCTGTTCGGCGGAACGCGACCGCGGATAGTCGCACCACATCATCAAGGCGCCGGCGCCCAGAAGGCTCATGCCCGGCCGGCGGGCTGGCCGGCCGGCCAGGGCCCTCGCAATTCGACGCCCGCGAACTGCTCGAAATACCGGATGATCGTCGTGAAGTCCTTGGCGGGGTCCAGTACCGTCGCGATTTTCGCCCAGACGTCGCGCGCCCGCGCCACGAGCGCGCGCGGCATTCCCAGGATTTCGGCTTCGGCGAGATACAGGTCGAGCGCCTTCGGCCCGCCGCCGAGCTTGCCGCCGGCGTCGAATGTGCGCGACAGGATGTGAGGGCCGAACTTGTCGGCGGTCCAGCTGTTGCGGCCTCGGCCCGCGTCGACCGCCTCGAGAAGAACCGCGGGCGCGATGCCCGCCGCGGCGCCCACGACCAGCGCCTCGCAGCTGGCGATGAAGAGCGTGAAGCCGATGGCATTGTTGGCGAGCTTGCACAATTGCGCCTGCCCCGGCTTGGCGCCGACGTGGAACACATGGGCCGTCACGGATTTCAGCGCCGCCGCCACCCTGCCGGTCGCCTCGGCCGTGCCCGCCATCATCAGGCTGAGCTCGCCGCGCTCGGCTATGGTGACGCCGCCGCTCACCGGCGCATCGACCAGCGCCACGCCCCGCGCCGAAACGATGTCTTCGATCTCCTGCATGGTCGCGGGCCGCATGGTCGACAATTCGCCATAGACCTGCAGCGCGCCCCCCTGGACCGCTTCGCGCGCGATGCCCGGAAACCCGCCGGTCGGCAGGCACACCAGCACCAGCGAGGCCCGGTCCGCGACATCCTTCACCGAGCTTGCCGCCGTGGCGCCGGCCGCCACGAACGCCCGCATCGTCTCGGCGTCGATGTCGAACACCGTCACCGCCACGCCCGTCTTGAGCATGCGCCGCACGATCGCCCCGCCCATATTGCCCAGACCGATGAAGCCGACTTCTGCGTTTGCCATGATTGTCCGTCTCGTCTGTAGGGGCCGCGACGGCGTTGCCGGCCGGGCCCCGGCGATATACATAATGCTGATCATGTTCGCCGCGGAGGTCAAGCGGCAAGCCAATGCGTGGCGACGGCGGCCGATGCTGCCGAAGACGGAGCCGATGATGGACGAAATCTCCAATACCCGCGAACCCGCAAAGCCGGCGTCCCGGTTTGCGCCGCTGACGCCGGAGACGATGTCCGACGACCAGAGGCGCCTGGCCGAGGCGATCAGCGCCTTTTCGCTGAACGGCATACGCGGTCCGTTCAACATGATGCTTCGCAGCCCCGAAGCCGCCGCCAGGTTTCAAGCCATGGGCAGCTATCTGCGGTTTCACACCGGTCTGGACGAGCACCTGGTCGAACTGGCGATCCTGGTGCATGCGCGGGTCTGGAACGACGAATATGAATGGTCGCTCCATGCGCCCCGTGCGGCAAAGGCGGGGCTTTCGCCGCCGGTCATCGACGCCATCCGCCTGGGGAACGTTCCCGCCGCGCTGGCCCCGGACGAAGAGATCGTGTTCCGCTATGCCGCCGAGCTCGAACTCTTCCGCCGCGTGGACGAGAAGACCTTCCGCAGCGCGTTCGACTTGCTGGGCGAGCGCGGCGTCACCGATTTCGTCTTCATGCTCGGCCAATATGCGACGATATCCCTGATCCTCGCCGTGTCCGGAGACGGCTTGGCGCCGAACGACCTGCCGCCCGTCGACCGGCCGTTTGCGCAATACCCCGCCCCGCGCCGGTGAGTTCATGCGGGGCCGGCGCGGCTCCGGATCGGAACGGCCCTCCGGCGGTCGCGGAGCCTGCGCATTGATCGCGCCATCTTATTCAGTACTATGAAATCACGGAGGCGGCACGGGAATGGCTGATATGCTCGGTTTCACGACGCTGGGGGAATTGGGCGAAGCAGTGGCGCGGCGGCTGCTGACGCAGAGCACGAGGCTGGCCGTGTTCGACGCCGACGACGGCGCCCTGTCCCGCCTCGCCCGGCTCGGCGCACGGGTGCTGGAATCGCCGCGCCAGGTCGCGGATTGCGCCGAGTTCGTTTTCGGCGCGCCGACCGGCGAACAAGCCGCGCCGCTGGCGCGGTCCGTCGCGCAAGGCCAGGCGGCGCGCATCTTCGTCAATATATCCACGATCGGTCCGCCCGCGATCCGCGTGCTGGAAGAGGTGCTCGGTTCGACGGGCATACGGCTGGTGGATGCACCGCTGTCCGGCACGCCGAAAGAGGCGGACCGGGGCACGCTGCGGCTGGTGTTGTCGGGCGCGGCGGCGGACCTGGACAGGGTCGAGAAAATCGCCGCGGCTTTCGCGTCGCGGATCTCCAAAATGGGCGAACGCCCCGGCCAGGCGCAGATCTGCGCACTGATCGGGGATGCGCTCGGCCTGACGGCCCTCGCGGCCTCCTGCGAGGCGGTGGCGGTCGGAACCGCCGCGGGCATCGCCTCGGGCGTGCTGGTCGATGTGATCGATGCCGGCACCGGCCGCAACAGCGCGACGGCGGACCTGCTTCCGCATGACGTTCTGACGCGGACTTTCGGGTCGGGAGAGTCGCTGGGCGACGCCCTGGGCAAGCTCGATCTCTATCTGGACGAAGCGGCGGGCGTCCGCATACCGGCCGGCGTGGTCGCCGAGACCCGTGCGCTGGCGGCGAAGGCCGCGGACCAGATCGGCCCGGCGCAGGACGTTACCGCGATCGTCAGATATTTCGAGGCGTTCGTCGGCGCCAAGGTCGCCGGGTGACGACATGATCGATTGCTACAGTTGCGGCACCACCAACGGACAGCGCGTCGTCTGCATGCTGGAGGAGACCGGCCTGCCTTATCGACCGATCTGGATCGATATCGCGCGCGGCGAGCATCGCACGCCCGCCTTTCTGGCGATCAATCCCGCCGGCGCCATTCCCGTCGTCGTGGATCACGGCAGCGACGGGCCGCTGGCGCTCAGCCAGTCGAGCGCCATACTGCTCTATCTCGCCGAGAAATCCGGAATGCTGCTGGGTGCGGGCGAAGCCCGGCTGCGGACGATCGAGTGGCTGCAATTCGCGATGAGCGACATGGCCTGCGCCTCCGCGTCGGCCTTCCAGGTCGGACGCGCCCTCGGAGCCGGACACGCGGCGCAGAGCTTCTTCCTGGCGCGCACAAAGCGCTTTCTCGACGTGCTCGAACACAGGCTGGAGGGCCGGGCGTTCGTGGCCGATGCGCTGTCGATCGCCGACATCGCGCTCTATCCCAATGTCATCCTGCCGGTGGTCGCGGCTATGATCGACGAGGGCGGCGCCTATCCGAACATCCGCCGCTGGCGGGACCGCGTGGCGGCGAGGCCGGGCATCGCCCGCGGCATCGCCATCGCGCCGGCGCCCGGGAGCAGCAATTTCAAATAGCGGTCGCCGGCCGCGCCGCGATTGCAAGGAGCGTCCCATGAGCGAGGCCCTCGCCGCCGTCAAACGGCAGATGATCCAGGCGAACGCCATCTTGCTGCAGCATCAGGTTCTGGACGGCTTCGGCCATGTCAGCGCGCGGCACCCCGAACGTCCCGACCGCTTTCTTCTCGCCAGGCGCAAGCCGCCCGGCCTCGTGTGCGACGACGACATTTGCGAGTTCGACCTGCGTGGCGAGACCACGTCCGCGCAAGGCGCGCCGGCGTTCATCGAAAGGTATATCCACAGCGCCGTCTATGCGGCCCGCCCCGACGTCGGCGGCGTCGTTCACAGCCATTCACCCGCCATGGTCGCGATGGGGATCGCGCAGGCAAACCCGCTTCGCGCGGTCTGCCACACCTGCGGCTTCCTGAGCGACGGAGTCCCGCTGTTCGAGATCCGGGACGTCGCCGGCGACGGCACCGACCTTCTCGTCCGCTCGCGCGAGCTGGGCGCGGCGCTCGCCCAATCTCTCAGCGATGCGAGCGTCGTTCTAATGCGCGGCCATGGCTCGACGGTCGTCGGCACGTCGGTGCCGCACGCCGTCTATCGGGCGGTCTATGCCGAGGTGAATGCGAGAGTGCAGACGAGCGCCGCGGCGTTCGGTGCCGTAACGTCCCTGACCGCGGCGGAGGCGCGGGCCGCCGAAGCGACGGCCGAGCTGCAGGTCGGTCGCGCCTGGGCGGCCTGGACGGGGGACGTCGAGTCCTGAGGAAATCCCTCGCCGCCGGCGGACGGCTCAGTTTCGGTATTCTTCCTTGAGGATGCCCAGGCGGCTCAGCGCTTCCCGGTCGGAGACGACGAACAGCCGCGCCCGCGTTTGCGCCAGATGCTGCAGCCAATTGCCCGGCGGCATGATGAAGATGTCGCGCGCCTGCCAGCGGAAATGCACGTCATTGGCCCAGCTTTCGCCCTCGCCCTCGACGACGAGGAAGATGGCGCTCGCATTGCTGCAATAGCGCTTCGTGCGACGGCCCGGCTCCAGCCCCACCAGCCGGCAGTCGATGGTGGGCATCGGCGCGCCGCCCGTCAGCGGATTGACGTAGCGAACCGTGCGCGTGCCGTCGGGCCCGACAGACACCTGTTCCAGCGCCGACACGGCATCCTTGTAGGGATAGCGGAAGACCGGCGAATAGGGCACGGCCGGACCGCCCTCGGCGGGCAGCACGCCGGGCGATGCGAACGCGCCCTGCGGCAGCATCGCCGGCACGTTGTCGACCGGCCCCGGCTGGAAGGTGATGGTGCCCAGTCCCGCGTGCAACGGCACATCGAGCGCGTCCAGCCAGATCATCGGCTTGTCGCCGGTGTGGCGATGTTCGTGCCAGCAATTTCCCGGCGTGAGCAGCATGTCGTTGACGTGCATCGGAACCGCCTGGCCGTCGACGATCGTCGTCACGCCGTCGCCCTCGAGCACGAAGCGCAACGCATTGATCGAGTGACGATGCGGCCGCGCCGCCTCGTCCGGCAGCAATATCTGCAGAGCGGCCGCCAGGTTTCCGACCGTGGACTCGTCGGTGGGCGAAGCCGGCTGCGGGTTCATGAGCTGGAGAACCCGCCGCTCGACCGCCGCCGGAGACGTCAGGGTGGCGGCGTAGCGGGCGAAACGACGAAGTTCTTCCCATTTCCACAGATGCGCCGCGCGCGGCTTGGGCGGCGGCCTGTGCGCGGTCGGGCTTTCCCACAGCGGCTTGATGGAAGCCGCGTCCATGTCTTCGCGCCGCACGGCGCCGTCTGCCACCCCGATCGATGCCGTCTGAGACATGTCTACCTCACCTCCGGCCTTGCCGCCGAACTATCCCGGGCGGCCAACGCCGCACATCCGCATCACCGCTCGGCGAAGGCCGGAAGCACGTCCCTGGCGAACATCCGCATCGATTTCTGGGCAACGGACAGCTCCATATTGCTGAACTGGACCTGCATGGACGCATGCTCGAAGCCGCCGGTCTCCTCGATCATCCGTTCGATCAGGAGCTTCACTTCGCCCGGCGTCCCGATCCACGCCGTCGCCGCGGCGATGTTCTTCTCGAGCGTGATCGTGTCCATCTTCGACATCGATTCCTTGTAGCCGCGATAGTTCGAGGAATCCGGCGTCGTGGCGAAATCGCTGGTCACCTCGACGATGGTCCTGAAATAGGCGTCGAACGGGCCGCGCGCGATCTCGCGGGCGCGCGCCGAATCCTCGTCGCAGAACATGTGGAACGCCACCATGATCTCGCCCTTGCCGGGATGCCCGGCCTCGCGCCAGGCGGCGCGGTAGATGTCGAACAGCTTTCGGATTCCCTGCCCCATCGGCATGGCCATGAGGCAGTAGCCCTTGCGGCCGGCGAACTCGAACGACTCGGGCGTCTGCGTCGCCGCGATGTAGAATTTCGGCCGCTGCGCCACGGGCGGATAGGAGGTGGTGTCGACGATGCGGTGGAACTGGCCCTCATGCGTCACGTTCTTCTGGGTCAGCAGCAATTCGATCTGCTCCAGCCCTTCGCGGAAGCGACCGACCGATTCATCTTGCGAAATGCCGAACCGCCGGAATTCGTGCGGCAGAAAGGCGCGCGCGAAGCCCACATCCAGCCGTCCATGGGACAGCGCGTCCGCCATCGCGATTTCGGCGGCCATCTTCAGCGGGTTGCTGAACACCGGCAGGATGGCGCCCGTCACCAGCCGCATCGTCTTGGTGTGCTGCGCCAGCGAGGAGAGAAACATCAGCGGGTTCGGGCTGTAGCCGCCATAGCGGTGAAAATAATGCTCGACCATGCGCGTATGCGTGAATCCCAGCGTCTCGGCCTCGCGCGAAAGGGCGATGCAATTGTCGAAATACTGGGCCGGGCCGATCTCCTCCGGCGTGACGTTTGGAAAGAACTGCAGGCCGAATTCCATTTTCACCCTCTTGCCCTTGCATAAGGCGGTCAGGATAAGTGGATTATCATAGTGCTGTCAATTAATCGGCGTGCGAACGTCGTCGCGAATTGCCCGGACATGATCACGCCGGCGCGAGACAGCACGAAAAGCATAAACTCTTGCCGCGATGGACGATTCATCGGAGCCCTGGGCGCGCGAGCGGCGAACGCAGCCGCCGCGACCGGGCGCAATCACAGAATACTGACTACCCGACAGCGAGCCCGCGGCGGCACCCCGCGCCCGGCCGATGAACCGCCGCGCCGTCTCTACAGCCCGACGATCACGGATTTGAGCTCGGTATACTCTTCGACGCCCTCGCGTCCGCGCTCGCGTCCGATGCCGGATTGCTTGAGCCCGCCGAACGGCATCGATTGCTCCGGGAATTCGCGGGAGTTGATCTTGATCGATCCCGCCTTGATCATCTTCGCGAGCTTGTGCGCGGCGGAGATGTCGCGCGTCCATATGGTCGCCGCCAGGCCGAAGCTCGTGTCGTTCGCGTCGCGCGCGATGGCTTCGAGGTCGTTGTCGGCGAACGAGGCGGCGCACAGCACGGGGCCGAAGATCTCTTCGCGGCGCACCGACATCTGCGGCGTGGTATCGACCAGCACGGTCGGACGGACGAAATAGCCCTTGTCGCCGATCCGGTCGCCGCCGGTCACGACGCGCGCGCCGTCGGAGCGCCCCTCGCCGATCAGGCGCACCACACGGTCCATCTGGACGCGCGACACCAGCGGGCCGATCTCGACGCCCGGCTCGAGACCCGGCCCCACCTTCATGCGGTCTGCATAGGCGGCGACGCCGTCGACGACGCGGTCGAACACGTCGCGATGCGCGAACAAGCGCGATCCGGCGACGCAGATCTGGCCGGAATTGCGGTAGATGCCGAGCGCCGCCGCCTCGATCGCCTTGTCGAGATCCGCGTCCGGCAGGATGACGATGGGAGACTTGCCGCCCAGCTCCAGCGTGACGCGCTTCATGGTCTCGGCCGCGGTCTTGAGCACCAGCTTGCCCGTTTCCGTCGAGCCCGTGAACGAGATCTTGTCGACGTCGGGATGGCGCACCAGCGCATCGCCGGCGGTATGTCCGTAGCCCGTGACGATGTTCACGACGCCGTCGGGGAAGCCCGCCTGCTGGATGAACTCGCCCATGCGCACGGTGGCCAGCGGCGTCTGCTCCGCCGGCTTGATGACGACCGTGCAGCCTGCCGCCAGCAATGCGCCCAGCTTGTTGAGCGTGCTCGTATAGGGTGCGTTCCAAGGAACGATCAGCCCCACCACGCCGACCGGCTCGCGCAGCGTATAAGCGTGCCAATTGCCCGGAACCAGCGGCGTCATGGTCTCGCCGGTCAGCTTGCTGGCCCAGCCCGCGAAGTAGCGCAGCGTATTGGGCGCGCCCAGCGTGCTCGGGCGCGAGATGGCCAGCGGCTGGCCGACGTCGAACGTCTCGATGTGCGCGAATTCCTCGGAATGCGCCTCGAGGATGTCGGCCAGCTTGAGCATGAGCGCCGTGCGCTGCATGGGCGCGAGCCTGCTCCATGGGCCTTCGAAGGCGCGCCGCGCCGCCTTCACCGCCGCATCGATGTCCGCGCTTTCGCCGGCCGCGGCATGGGCGATGATCTCGCCGGTCGCGGGATCCTCGACGTCGATCAGGCCGCCGTCGCGCGCATCGACCCATGCCCCGCCGATCAGCATCTTGTGCCGCCGGTTGAGGATGTGGTCGAGCGACGGGCGCGGCTGATCGAGGTGAACCATGATATTCTCCGGTGCCAGGTTTGCGATCGCGGCGGCCGGCCGGATCGCGAAAAACGTAACATCCGGCATTACGTCAGACTAGTGTTATTTTATCTGTTTCGGCACCCCGTCCGGACCGGCGCGGCACGAGATTTCGCGCGGATTCGTGTCTCGATATTCTCGATTATACTATATGCCGGCGGCGTTTAACGTGTCCGCGGCGATCGGCATCGCCGTCGCGAGAGATAGTGGGTTGCAGCCTGCAAAAAATGATCATAATACTATCAAACTCTCAAAATCGATGCGGGCAACGCATGTCGGGGGCAGGATGACGCTGGCAGATTCGGAACGGCGGGGCGACGCGGTCGCCGATGTGATCGTGGTGGGCGCCGGGGGCTCGGGCATGACCGCCGCGGCCAGCGCGGCCGCGCTCGGCCTGAAGGTCATCGTGGTGGAAAAGGATGCCAAGGTCGGCGGCACGACGGGATTGTCGGTGGGCTCGATCATGGCGGCCGGCGGCGCTTTCCAAAAACGCGCCGGCATAGAGGACTCTCCCGCCGACCACGCCCGCGATCTCGACGCCATCCGCACCACGATGGGCGCACAGGACGATCCCGAGCTGCGCGCGCTGCTCACCGAGAACGTCGCCGACACCGTCGAGTTTCTAAGATCCATCGGCGTCAACTTCCTGGCGCCCTTGCCGCAGCCGCCGCACACCAAATCCCGGCTGCATCAGGTGATGCCGACGTCGCGCGCCTACGTCCAGCGGCTGCACCGGCTTTGCCGGCAGCTCGGCGTCGAAATCCGTCTCGGCACGCCGCTGACGCGGATCGTGGTCGAGAACGGCCGCGTCGGCGGCATCGAGGCGCGGTCCGGCAACCGCGATATCCGCCTGACGGCCCGGCGCGGTGTCGTCCTGGCGAGCGGCGACCTCGGCGGAAACAACCAGCTGATGCACAAATACCTGCGCAACTGGGTGCCCGGGATCGAGGTCTACAATCCGAACAACACGGGCGACGGCCATGTCGCCGCCGCCGCGGTCGGCGGGCATATCGTCCCGCGCAAGGATCTGGGCGCCGAGATGTCGGCGGCCATCCGCTTCGTCAAGCCGCGCGATTCTCTTATCCAGAAAATTCCACCCTACCCGAGCGTCACCCGCGCCCTGATCCTGGCGATGAAGGTGCTGCCCGACTGGCTGATCCGCCCCTTCATGATGAAATTCCTGACGACGACGCTGGGGCCCGACCGCATCATGTATCAGCAGGGCGCGATCCTGGTGAACATGCGGGGCGAGCGCTTTGCCGACGAACTCAACGCGCCGAACGTCCTGATCCCGCAACAGCCGGACGGCCTTGCTTATCTCGTATTCGACGAACGCTTCGCGCAAAAGTTCAGGCGCTGGCCGTATTTCATCTCCACCGCACCCGGCGTGGCGTTCGCCTATCTGGACGACTACCGGGCGGCGCGGCCGGACCTGTTCAACCGCGCGCCCTCGATCGAAGCGCTGGCGGCGCGACTGGGAATGCCCCCCGATGGGCTGGCGCGCACGATCGCGGAAACCAACCGGGCGCGCGAGCCGGAGATGCAATTGCTCGAGGCACCGTTCTATGCGCTCGGTCCTGTGAAGACCTGGGTGCTGATCGGGCCGGTGGGCCTTTCGGTGAATACAAGGCTGCAGGTGCTCGACGAGGCCGGCGCGGCGATTCCCGGCCTCTATGCCGTGGGCCAGGTGGCGCAGGGCGCCATGACGCTCAGCGGCCACGGCCACGGACTGGGCTGGGCCTTCACCTCCGGCCGGCTGGTGGCGCGCAGCCTCGCAGGAGCGCGGGCCGCCGAGCCGCCGAATATACGCGCCGCCGAATGATCGCGGGCAGCACAGCGCGGCCGCGGCGCGCACGAAAAGCGGCGGCTCGGCCGGCCGCACGGCATTGACCAGTTCACAGGAGAGCATGAATGTCATCGAAGTCGTTCGAAGAGCAGTTGAAGAAGCCCGCCTCCTCGAAGTCGCTCGAGGATCTGCTGAACGCCGCCGACGATCCGGTGTCGCTGCTCCGCAACCGGCAGACCGGTCCCAACGTCTATCCCGGCGTGCCGGCCGAATTCACCAACTGGCGCGACGAGCAACGGGCGTGGCAGGAAACCTGCGTGCTGTTCAACCAGTCCTATCACATGGCGGACCTGGCGGTGACCGGACCGGATGCACTGAAGCTGTTCTCGGACCTCGGCGTCAACACGTTCAAGAACTTCGCGCCGGGCGCGGCGAAGCAGTTCGTCGCCTGCGGCCATGACGGCCATGTGGTGGGCGATGCGATCCTGTTCTATCTCGGCGAGCAGACCTTCAACCTGGTCGGCCGCGAGCCGGCGCTGCACTGGGCCGAATTCCACGCCAAGAGCGGCAGGTACGATCTCACGGCCGAGTACGACGAGCGTTCGGCCGAACGCGCAGACCCCTTCGACCGCAAGACGTTCCGCTTCCAGATCCAGGGCCCGAATGCATTGCAGGTGCTCGAAAAGGCGAGCGGCCGCCCCGCACCCGACGTGAAATTCTTCCACATGGGCTGGACCACGATCGCCGGCAGGGACGTCGGGGCGCTGCGCCACGGCATGGCCGGGCAGAAGGGCTTCGAATTGTTCGGCGCCTGGGCCGACGGCGCAGCCGTGCTGGACGCATTGCTCCGCGCCGGGGAGGAGTTCGGGCTGCACCAGTCCGGCGGCCGCGCCTATGGCTCCAACACATTGGAGTCCGGCTGGATCCCCTGCCCGCTTCCCGCCATCTATACCGGCGAGAAGATGAAGCCCTATCGCCAGTGGCTGTCCGAGGACAGCTTCGAGGGCCGGGCATCGCTCGGCGGCAGCTTCACGCCGAAAACGATCGACGAGTGCTACATCACGCCCTGGGACATCGGATACGGCCCGTTCGTCAAATTCGACCATGATTTCATCGGCCGCGAGGCCCTGGAAAAGATGGCCGATCGGCCCCATCGCAGGAAAGTGACGCTGGCGCTCGACAATGACGATGTCCTGGGCGTGATCGGAACGATCTTCAAGAAGGACGGCAGAGGCAAGTTCATCGAATTCCCCTCGGCGGTCTATGCCATGTATCCCTACGACAAGGTCACGGCGGGCGGACGCACGGTCGGCATCTCCACCTGGGTCGGCTACAGCTCCAACGAGGCCAAGATGCTGACGCTCGCCATGGTGGACGAAGCGTTCGCCGAGCCCGGGACCAAAGTGACCCTGGTATGGGGCGAGGAGGGCGGCGGCACCGCCAAGCCGCGCGTGGAGCGCCACATCCAGATGGAAATCGGTGCGGTCGTTCACCCGGCGCCCTACGCCAAGGCGGCGCGCGAAGTGTATGACGACGGCGGTTGGCGGCGCCGGGTCGCCGCCGCCAGGGTCTAGCGGCCGGCGCCGGACGGCCGTCCGGCGCAAGTGCGAATCAGTCGGGCGTCGTTTTCGATATGGAAAACGGTCCGTCGTCCGCTTCGATTTCCTTTCCGTCCATTGCGCGATACGATGAGGTTTACCAAACGGCGGATACGTGACGGAAGATGGCCCAGCCAAAGGACGCGATCGGCGGCAGCGAGCGGAGCGGCGCACAGGACGAGCTGTTCAGCCATCCCGGCCATCTGATTCGCCGCCTGAATCAGATCAGCGTCTCCATCTTCCTGCATGAAGCAAAGAAGTACGACCTGACCCAGCTTCAGTATGTGTCGCTGGTCGTCATCGACTCGCTTCCGGGCATCGACCAGAGCCGTCTTGGCCGCGCCGTCGCGCTCGACCGCCAGACGGTGAGCACCGTCGTGCACAAGCTCATCGACAAGGGACTGGTCCGGCGCGAATCCCGGAACCGGAAGACGGGCGCGTTGTACGTCACCGGATCCGGCCGGGCCCTTTATCACGCCATGCGCGACCGGCTTTCGGTCGTCGACGAGAAGCTGTTGCAGCCGCTGTCCGCGCCGGAGCGCGCGGTATTTCTCTCCCAGCTCGCCAGGCTGGTCACCGAGCTCAACGTCTACAGCCGGGCACCGCAAACCCGCATCGAGGAGCTCAATCTGCGTCCCATGACGAAACAGCCGGCCAAGGTGAACGGCCGCAAGGCATCGGCGGTTCGGCGCGGCGCGGATTTTGCCGACTGAGACGCGGGGCGAGGCGCGATCGCGACAGGCAGAAACGCACCTTCGCAAGGCCCGCATCCGCTCAGTGTTGGGTCGGGACGCTGGCTCAATAGCCCAGCGTGACCGAGAGCGTGGCGAGATTGCCGAGCCGCGCGCCGGCGACCGGCAGACGTTCGAGCTGCCAGCCATGGTCGAAACGCATGTCGACGAAACGCCCCGACGCTGTAGCGCAAGCCGACGCCGGCGCTTTGCAGTTCGGTCGAGCGGGGCCGGCCGGCTGCAAATTCCGATAGGCGACTTCGCCACAGTCCCAGAACGCCAGCGCCTGGCCCTGGTCGTCGATCCCGGCGAAATCGCGCAGCGGAGAGACCGTCGGACTGCGCAGTTCAAGGCTGGCGAGAAAGTCCTGGCTGCCGTTGGCGGCGCGCTCGTCGTAGCCGCGCACGCTGTCGATGCCGCCGCGCCGAGTTGCTCGCCCGGCAGCAGCTCGGCGGATGCGAGCTGGCCGTCGAGACGGCCGACCAGGCTGAGATGCCCGGGCAGAAAGACGAGCCGCGTCAGCCGCAGATTGTCGTAGAGGTATTGGGCCTTGGCGCCGTTGACGCCCGACGCCGCGAACGCCGCAGTGGTGTTGCCGTCCGAGAGACCGCCGGGGCTGAAATACAGCGTGTTTTCGACCGCCGTCTGGCCATAGGCGTCGTTCAGCGTCGCGTCATAGGCGAGAACGAATTGTTCGGTGTTGGTGGCGCTGGCGAAGATGTTGACGCCGCCGAAGGCGAGGTTGTTGTCGGCGCGCTTGTAGTCGAAGCCGAACTGAAGCTGCTGGGAGAACGCCGCGCCGCCCCACAGCGGCGTCTGGTAGCGCGCGCCGAATTGCACGCCGTGGCCGACCTGGCCGAAATCGGGCCCGAGATCGGGCACCTGCGCCACATAGGATCCGAACAGGGAGACGATGTCTCCCCAGGGCAGCGGCGCGAGATAGCTGACCGAGTGGCCGAGGAAGCGCGGATCGTTGGAGAGGCCGGGGCCGCGGTCGCGCGTCCGCCACAGATCGGGACTGGTGATGAACTGATAGGAGAATTGCTGGTCGAACCCGAAGGCGTTGCCCCAGTTGACGCCGATGCTGTAGCGGTCGCGGCCGGTGACGGGCACGCCGGTGTTGTCCACCGCCGCATAGATCCGCACCGGAAACCGCTCGTCGACCTTGAGCGCGACGTCCGCGGCGCCGACCTCGTCACTGCGCTCCAGCACGACGTTGACGGTGCGGAACGGATTGCGGTTCAGCACATTGAGACCGGTCGTCAGCACGCCGAAATCGATCGGGCCGCCGCGCGCCATGCCGAGCTCGCTGGTGAGCAGGCCCGTTCCGAACCAAAGCGTAGTTGGCCGACGCAGCCAGCGTGCCCTGCCCGATCGCATAGGTCCCGACATTGCTCGCGGCCGTGGCCGACGTGGACAATCGGCCGTCGAGCGCATCACCATTGACGAGGCCGCTGGCCGCGTAGCTCAGCGCGGGATTGGCGTCGCCATAGATCCGGCTGAGCGCGTCGGCGCTGACGGTCAACGCGCGCGGCGTGACCGACAACAGATTGCCGACATAAAGGGCATCATCTCAGAGACCCGCAATCAGCCGGTCAGAGCAAAGTTCGAATTTGGCCGCGGGCCGTCATGAAAAGCTTCAACCCCCGCTTCGGCGTGAATCGGGACTAGCTAGCGCTTGGCGAATTGGAGACTGGCGCGCCGGGCGGGCGAAAATTGAGGATGAGGCGTGTCTCTACGCCCGGTGCATGTCGAGGAAGCCGGCGAATTGCGCCGATATCGACGGCATTCGCGAGATCTGGAAGAGCAGGGCATTTGCCGGAGACGGGCTGGTACAGCGCAAAGAAGATGACGGACTATGCTCTCGTGCGATCAGTCCATACCGAGCATGCGCGTCGCACCATGGCGATCCAGCTTCCTAAAAGCCTATGGAGACGGATTTCAGCTCGGTATAGGAGAGTACGCCTTCGCGTCCATTTTCCCGTCCCAGACCGGATTGCTTATAACCGCCGAACGGCAGAGGACCCTCGCCGCCGCCGCCATTGACAACAATCGAGCCGGCGTGGAGCTTGCCCACCATCCGATGGGCCGTGCCGAGACTGCGCGTCCACAGCTTCGCCGCCAGCCCGTAGCACGTGTCGTTCGCCATTGCCGCAAGTCCGCCCAGTTCGTCCTCGTCCCCAAACGGCATGGCGCAGAGCACCGGTCCGAAAATCTCATCCTCCACCACGCTCATGCCTGGCTTTGTGTTGACCATGAGTGTCGGCTGCACGAAGTAACCTTCGCTTTCGATACGTCGGCCGCCGGCGAGAATTTCCCCACCTTGGTCCGAACCCGCCGCCATATAATGCATGACCCGGTCTAGCTGCTTCTGCGAAATGATCGGCCCCATCTCGACATCAGGCATGGTGCCGGGCCCGACCTTCACCTTCCGCAAGCGGTCTGCGATATCATTCACCACGATGTCGAATGCGTTTTTATGCACGAAGAGGCGTGTGCCAGCGGCGCAAAATTGGCCCGTCTTGAAGATGATTTCGTTCGCAACGGCGGCGCCTGCCCGCTGAAGGTCGGCATCGGCAAATACGATCACAGGCGATTTGCCGCCGAGTTCCAGGATAACCCGTTTCATGCCGGAGGCCGCGCCCCGCAGGATCGACTTCCCAACGAGCGTCGAGCCCGTGAAGGAAATTTTGTTGACGCCGGGATGGTCAACCAGTGCCTGACCGGCGGCAGGACCGAACCCCGTGACGATATTCACGACGCCGTCCGGAAAACCCGCTTCCTGAACCAGTTCGCCAAGCCGTATGGCGCTGAGCGGAGCAAGTTCCGCCGGCTTCAGCACGCAGGTGCAGCCGGCGCTGAGCGCGGTGGCGAGCTTGTTCACCGCCATCAAGAACGGCGCATTCCAGGGCGTGATCAGCCCCGCCACGCCGAGCGGTTCCCGGAGCGTGTAGGAAAAGCCCGGCATATCGGGAGCGGACATGGGCGTTTCGCCCGCGAGCTTCGTGCACCAGCCGGCATGGTAGCGCAGGCTTTCGACCGCTCTTGTGAAATCGACCGCACGAACCGATCCCAGCGGATTGCCGCCATCCAGGCTTTCCAAGAGCACAATTTCGTCGCTCCGGGCTTCGGTCACATCCGCCAAACGGTGTATGAGACGGGCGCGCTCGGCTGCGCGCATTTTTGCCCACGGCCCGGATTCGAATGCCTTGCGGGCGGCGGTCACTGCCGCGTCTATGTCCGAGGCGCCCCCGGCGGCTACGGTCGACAGGACTCGCGCCGTGGCGGGGTTGAATATTTCAATTGTCTCGCCCGATCGCGCGTCCATCCACTTGTTGTCGATGAAGAGCTGCTGAGGTCTTCCCAGAAAGTCCGCGATGGCGATTGCGGCGTCATTTCGAACGAATTGCGCGTCCATTATCGCCCCCCCAAAGTTCGTCCCTGGCCTTGTCGCGCACCGTGCAAAGCGTAGAGCCAATATAAGCGCGATCACCCGGACCAGCTATCGGCAGAGCCGATTAAACGATTTGTTCGGTCTTATTGTTCAGCCGCCCCCGGGTTCATAAAATATTCGACGGGTGGGAATTTCTCCCGGGATACAAAAGCCATTTCTGAAACAGCTCTCTGCAAATCGTACCGGATTTGCGGCGCCCCGCGGCGATCGAATTGCATGGCACGTCCGGTACGGCCCTATTGGCAAGACCGGGACGTCGCGCGGCACGTATGAGCGAGAGCAAAATGAAAATAGAGGCAATGGTGGTACGACAGCCCGGCGGTCCGTTTTGTCGGGAAGCTCTCGAACTGGATGCGCCGGGGAACCATGAGGTCCTCGTCCGCGTCGTGGCGGCCGGAATGTGCCACACCGATCTTGCAGTCGTCGATCAGAGTTTTCCGTTTCCGCTGCCGTTTGTGCTGGGGCACGAAGGTTCCGGCATCGTGGAACGCGTTGGCGCCGGTGTCACGAGCGTAGCGACCGGTGATCACGTCGTACTGACATTCAATAGCTGCGGCGCGTGCCGCTCCTGCGAAACCGGACATCAAGCCTATTGCCATTCCTTCTCGGCGCTCAATCTGTCCGGCTGCCGTATCGACGGTTCCACGACCTTGCGTTGCGGCGGGGAGGTCGTGCATGGCTCGTTTTTCTCCCAATCGTCTTTCGCCACGCACGCGCTCGCGGACGAACGTTCGGTCGTACCTGTTCCGCGAGATGCGCCATTGGAGCTGCTGGGACCGCTGGGTTGTGGCGTGCAAACGGGAGCCGGCGCTGTCATCAACATGCTGCGACCGTGGCCGGGATCGACCGCCGCGGTATTCGGGACCGGCGCGGTGGGATTGTCGGCGATCATGGCTGCCAGAATTGTCGGATGCGGAAGAATATTCGCGGTGGACCCGGTGCAACACCGTCTCGACCTGGCGAGCGAACTGGGCGCGACGGACCTCATCAACGTCACACAGCAGGACGCAAAGACGATAATTCATAATGCCGGCGGCGCGGACATATCGCTCGATACGTCCGGGTCCGCCGCCGGCGTCACGTCGGCAATCGAGTGCCTCAAACGAAACGGTTCTTGCGGCCTGGTTTCCAGCGGAGGCCGCGGCTCGACGGTAACCCTTCCAATCGCTCAGCTTATGGGCAGGCATGTTTTCGGGGTGATCGAAGGGGACGCAAATCCCCGCACCTTCATTCCGGAGCTCGTGGAATTCCATCGTCAGGGAAAGCTGCCCTTCGAACGCATGGTGAAATTCTACGACATGTCGGAAATAAGCCGAGCGGCGGCGGATTCCCGCTCCGGTGCGACGATCAAGCCGATCATCCGGTTTTCGGATGATTTCAACGCCTCATAGTCCGGTGGCGGTCGCGATGGTGCTGCTTGAAATGGATGCGGGGCTGAGATGAACGAGAAAGAGATCGACAACGCCATTGTCGACGCGTCCGTATATCAAGACGATGCGCGATATCATGCGTTGTTCAGGAGGCTGAGAGCCGATTGTCCCGTCAGATGGACGGCGCCCGACGGCTACGACCCCTTCTGGACGGTCAGCCGCTACGAGGACATCGTCAAAGTCCAAACCCAGCCGTCCTTGTTCCTCAGCGGAGGGCGAACAATTCTGGCTCCGGCGAACGTGGAAAAGGCCATTTCGAGCCACAGGGAGGTGGACGAGACGCTTCAGAACAACATCATCCAAATCAACGGGGACGAGCACACATCCGTGCGCAATGTGACGCGCGAGTGGTTCTTGCCAAGGAATATCGCCAAGCTCGAGGAGTCGATTGCGGGTATCGCGCGCGAATACATCAGCAATATGGTCAGCCTGGGTGGCGCGTGCGACTTCGTACAGGATGTTGCCGCGTGGTTTCCTCTGAGAACCATCATGGCGATCTTCGGGATGTCGAAGGATGACGCTCCCACCCTTTTTCGCCTGTCGAAGGAACGCACCGGCGGCGAGGATCCGGAGTTTCAACGATCGGGCGACCGGGCCGAACACACGGTCGAAGTGCTTCAGGATTTTTACGCGATATTCGGCGGGATCATGAACGAACGCCGCCGCCATCCCGCCGACGATCTCGCATCGGTGATCGCAAACGCGGAGATAGCCGGCAAGCCGCTCACGAAGTCTCAAGTCTTTTCGTACTATCAGACGATCACCATCGCCGGCCACGATACGACGACCGCGTCGATCGCAGGCGGTCTGCTCGCCTTGATCAGATATCCGGACCAGATGGCAAAATTGCGTGCTGACCTCTCGCTCATTCCTACGGCGGTCGGTGAGATGATTCGCTGGACTGCGCCGGTTCGCCACTTTTTCCGAACGGCGGTCGAGGATTACGAATTGGCGGGACAAGCCATCAAGGCGGGCGATACGCTTCTGATGTGCTATCCGTCGGCATGCCGGGACGAGACGATATTCGACAATCCGTTCGAATTCAGGGTTGACCGCAAGCCGAACCGTCACCTCGCCTTTGGTATCGGTCCTCACAATTGCCTGGGTCAGGTTCTCGCCCGGACGGAGATGGAGGTTTTCTATCGCGAGTTTCTCGCCAGGATCACCGATATAAGTCTCAATGGCGAACCCGAAAACACGCGCACGACGTTCATGGGCGGTCTCAAGCGGCTGCCGATCTGCTACAGGGTTGCATCTTAGAGTAGTTCGGAGTCCGCTCCAGCCGGCGCTGATCCTGCGCGGGATCTCTCCGGCACGACGCGGCACATTCCGATCGAAGATCGGAGGAAGGTTATGAGCTTGTCGGTAACGAACCGCTTGGCGCGCCTGGACACGTGCGCGATCTCGGACTCCCTGGACCGTCTCGGCGTTCCGGGCACGGCCGCCGGCCTGGTCGCCTTGACAACGGTCAAACGTATCGTCGGCCAGTGCATCACGGTGCAACTGGCCCCCGACGATGGGAATACGCGCAAGCGACATCTCTGCACCGCGGCCGTCGAGGCGGGCGGACCCGGGCATGTGATCGTCGTGGCCCATAACGGCAGGCTCGATGTTGCGGGATGGGGCGGGCTCCTGTCGCTGGGCGCGTCGCTTCGGGGCGTGGAGGGAACGATCATCGACGGCGCCTGCCGCGATGTCGACGAAAGCCGCGAGCTCGCGTTCCCATTGTATGCGCGTGCCGGCGTGCCGACGACCGCCAGGGGGCGGATTGTCGAAACGGCGTGGAATGTCCCGGTGAACATACGCGGCATCCAGGTCGAGCCGGGCGATTTCGTCATCGCCGACGGCAGCGGCGTGGTCTTCGTCCGGGCGGCGTCCGCCGAAGAGGTCCTCAAGACCGCCGAACGGATCGCCGAGCGCGAGCGCCTGATGGCCGCCGACCTGTGCGCGGGCAAACCGATCTCGGACGTGATGGGAACGGACTACGAGAATATGCTGACAACATATTGATTTCCTTCCGTATCCGGGCATCCCGCGTTTTATCGAACGGGCCAATCGATTGATCCGCAACGCGGGCTTGCTCCTCACGGGGCGCGGCGGTCAAAGTTGGACAAAGTTGGCGCCGAACCGCACCCGGCGGACGGCGTCCTGCGCCAGACGAAAGTTCCGTCCGCTCATGGCGGTCATGGACCGACGGCACGGCCGCGGATCGCACGACAAAATCCGGGATGGAACGCCAACAGGGAGGCTCCCATGACGCAGCAAAATATGAAGCCGTTCGATCTGCTGACCCGGGTGGAGAACGGCGCGCCGATGGGCGATGTCCTGCGGCAGTTCTGGCTGCCGGCGCTGCTGTCGTCGGAGCTGGCGGAGCGCGACGGGGCGCCGCTGCGCCTGCGCATCCTGGGCGAGGATCTCGTGGCCTTCCGGGACACGAAGGGCCGTGTCGGCATCCTGGAAGCCTATTGCCCGCACAAGCTCGCTCCCCTCTTCTTCGGGCGAAACGAGGAATGCGGCCTGCGCTGCGTCTATCACGGCTGGAAGTTCGACGTGACCGGCGAATGCGTCGACATGCCCAACATCGTGCCGCCGGACAATTTCGACCAGATCAAGAAGCGCCTGTCGGTGACCGGCTACGAGACCCGCGAGGCGGCGGGCATCGTCTGGGTCTATATGGGACCGAAGGGCGAGGTGCCCGAACTGCCGCAGATGGAATGGATGACGTTGCCGCCCGGCCATGTCCATGTCTCGCGCTGGCTGCATCGCTCCAACTGGGTGCAGGGCCTCGAAGGCGAGATCGACACCTCCCATATCAGCTTCCTGCACAGCTCGGCGGAGAGCAAGATCGTTCCCGACCTCATCCGGCTCGCCAAGGACGGCGCGCCGAAGATCACCATCCGGGACACCGATTACGGCTTCGTCTACGGCGCGCGCCGCTATGAGGACGAGACGAGCTTCTACTGGCGCGTCACCCAATGGATGTTGCCGATGTGGAGCGCCATTCCGCCGCGCTCGATCACGACGCCGATCTTCACCGGCCGCGGCTGGGTGCCGATCGACGACTACCTGACCACGGCCTTCGCCTACCGCTATCGGCTGGACCGGCCGTTCACGCCGCAGGAGATCGCGGATATCGAGCGCGGCGACGCCTTTCCGCCCCGCATGGCGCGCGGAACGTTCGCGCTGCCGCACGGCTATGTCATCGACACGTTCCTGCCTGCGGCGAACAAGGAGAACGACTACCTGATCGACCGCGAATTCCAGAAGAAGGGAAACTTCACCGGCATCTGGGGCGTCAACGAGCAGGATCGCGCGCTCCAGGAATACGCCGTCTCGGCGGACGGCGGCCGTCCGGGCATCGTCGACCGCGCCCGCGAACATCTCGTCGCCTCGGACGCACCGACCGCCATGGCGCGCACCAAGCTGATCCAGCTTGCCCGCGCCATCGCCAAGGGCGAGAAACCCATCGCCCCCGGCCGGCCCGCCAGCTATGCGGTGCGGGCCATCAGCCGGGTCTCCCCGCACGCCGAACTCGACGACCTGCTGCGCGAGCACGGCCATGAGATGGTGGTCCCGCCCCCCGCCGATGCCCCGGCCGAATAGCATGACCGGAGCATCGTCAGGCTCGTGACGACAGGCCCCGCATTGCGCATCGGCGTCGCCGGACTGGGCCTGGCCGGCAGCGCCATGATCTCGGCGATCCTGGACCATCCCGGGGTGATCCTGGCGGGCGGCGCCGACCGCGATGCCGAGCTTCGCGGCCGCTTCGCGCAGGATCACGCAATCGCGGTCGATGGCGATGCGGCGGAGCTGTTTCGCCGCGCCGACATCGACGCGGTCTATATCGCGACGCCGCATCAGTTCCACCGCGCGCACACGGTCGCCGCCCTCCAGGCCGGAAAGCACGTCATCGTCGAGAAGCCCATGGCGCTGTCGCTGGCCGATTGCGATGCCATGATCGCGGAAGCGCACCGATGGAAGCGGATGCTGATCGTCGGACATACGCATGCCTACGACCCTTCGGTGAGATACATCCGCGAGATCGTGCGGCGCGGCGATCTCGGCTCGCCGTCCATGATATCGATGTGGACCTTCACCGATTTCCTCTATCGGCCGCGCCGGCCGGAGGAACTGGATACGGCGCGCGGCGGCGGCATCCTGTTCAACCAGATTCCGCATCAGGTGGCGGTGGCGTCGCTGCTGGCGGGGCGGCCGGCGGAGCGCGTCCGCGCCATGACCCATGTGCTCGACCCGCGCCGGCCCACCGAGGGAAGCTGCACGGCCCTGATCGATTTCGGCGGCGGCCTCGGCGCCAGCATCGTCTACAGCGGCTACGATCATTTCGACAGCGACGAATTCCACAGTTGGGTGGCCGAGAACGGGCGTGAGAAGGTTGCCGATCAAGGCCGCGCGCGGCGCGCGCTGGCGGGAGTTTCGGGCGGCGAAGAGGCGCTCCTGCGGCGGGTCCGCTATGGCTATGGCGGCGGAGCCCATGCGCCGCGCGACGAGCCGCTGCATCAGCCGCATTTCGGCATCCTCGTCGTGAGCTGTGAAAAAGGCGATCTGAAGCCGTCGCGCGACGGCGTCACGCTGTATGCCGAAGACGGCGTGCGGGACGTCGCGCTTGCCGGCGGGCGGCGGCCCGGCCACCGGCTGGTGCTCGACGATCTATGCGCCGCGGTTCACGACGGCGTCCCGCCGCAGCAGGACGGCCTCTTCGGCCGGGAGACGCTGAGGATATGCCTCGCCATCCAGCGCTCGGCGGCGGAGCGGCGCGAGGTCGCCTGCTGAGCGCCGCAGCTAATGCGGCGGGAAGTACATCTTGGTCTGCTGGCGGATCTGATCGCGGATCCAGTTCCGCGCGAAGGTGCAGAACACTTCCGCCGCCTGGGACAACGCGCGGTCGCGCACGCGGCTGATGCCGATGGTGCGCAGAAAGCGGTCCGGCCCCGCCAGCTTCAGCGCCACGAACCGGTTCATGTCGATGAAGGACAAGGCGATGCTGGGCAGCAGCGTGACGCCGAGCCCGGCCTCGACCATGCCCAGCATCGTGAAGGCGCTGAACGCCTCGTAGGAAGGATGGAAGGAGAGGCCCTTGCCGGCGATGTCGGCGGCGATCGTGCTCCAGATGGAGACGTGCGACGGCATCGTGATCAACGGATATCTGGCGAGCTCCTCGTAAGAGACGAAATCCATCTTCGCCAAGGCATGGTCGCGCGGAACGATCAGGTAATACTCGATGGCGAACAGCGGCTCGAACGCCAGTCCCCGGATGCCGTCTTCCTGGCCGCAGATCGCGAAGTCGACCAGGCCGGCGGTCAGGTCGGAGAGGGCCTGGCCGAGCTGCTCGTCCCGGAGCTTCACGACGACATCGGGATAGATCTTGCTGAACTTGGCGATGATCGGCGGCAGCGTCACCGCCGCCACGGTGGGCGAGACGGCCAGCGACACCGAACCTTTGGTCAGCTTGGCGTCCTGCTGCAATTCGACCTTGAGCGACCGCAGCTTCGCGATCAGCGGCTCGCTCGCCGCCTGCAGCTTGGAGCCCGCCGGCGTCGTCAGCACCTTGCGCGTCGTGCGCAGGAACAGGCGGGTGCCGAGCGAGGCCTCGATCTTCTTGATGCGCGCCGTGACGGTCGGCTGGCTGACGGCGAGCGCCTCGGCGGCCTGGTTGAAGCTGCCCAGACGCACGATCATCAGGAAGGTTTCAAGCTCCTCCAGTGTGACATTGAGCCGGTTCATCTGTGCGGACCGATGGTAGGGCGAATCATCTTCCTCCGGGGCAAACGGCGGGTTCGCGCCGCGGCCGCGGGCAGGCTTTGCCGCCAAACGTCCGCCGCGCGGCTTACTCCTAGCCCTGTGCACGATGATTTCCCAGTCCGGTCAAGATGTTCACCCCCAAAGGCGCCGGTTGGGCGCTATCCGCGCCGGGTTTGCAGCGCATGGTAACCCTGTGCCGCCCGCGCCGCGCGCAGGGGCTGGCCCTCGAGGATCGCCGCCCTGATCCGATCCTCCGCGGCATGAACTTCGAAGGCCACGTCCAGAACCTCGCCGATCCGGCCGGCCGGAATCGCGACCAGACCGTCGCCGTCGCCGCGCAGCCAATCGCCCGGCTCGATGCGGATTCCGCCGATCGAGACGGGTACGGCCGTCGCCTCGACCCGCACGCGATCCTTGCCGGTCCGCATCCAATTGCCCCTGGAAAAGATCGGATAAGCAAGCTCGATCGACCGGTCGACGTCCCGGCAGACGCCGTCGATGACGGTGCCGCCCACCCGGCGCCGCGCGGCCGTCGAGGTGAGAAGATCGCCCCACACCGTGGCATCCGGGCGGCCCTGGTTGTCGAGCACCACGATCTCGCCCGGCCCGAGATCGTCGATGTAGTCGCCGACCGTGCCCGGTTCCTGTCCGACGGGACCGTAGCGCAAGGTCCAGGCTCTGCCCGCCAGCCGGAACGAACGGTCGAGCGGCATGATGCCGACGCATTGCCCGGCGATGCCCAGCCTGTCGAGCGCATCGCTCAGATCTGTGCAGCTCAGGCTTTCGAGCCGCTTGACGATGTCCAGCATGTTCCGCTCCAGCCGATCAGCGGGCCGGAAAGGCGCGCTGGTACACCTTCTTGGCATTGAGCTCGAAGATCTTGCGCCGGTCCTCGGCGGTCAGCCATTCGATGCTCTCGATCACCGGCTTGAGATTGTCGAAGGTGCTGCCGGTGACTGGATTGTGGACGCTGCCCGTGCCGGGGCGTTCGGTCCCGAACAGGCAATTGTCGGTGCCCAGCGTACGGAACTGGAAGTCCAGCGCCTCCTTGGAATAGTTGCAGGTGTCGAAATAGAGCTGGCGCATCATCTGGTCGAAATCCAGCGGCCGCTTGCGGCGCAGATTCCAGGCGCGGAAGCGGCCCATGTGATAGGGGATCGCGCCGCCGGCATGCGAGATGACGATCTTCAGGTCGGGAAAATCGGTGAACACGTCCGATTCCAGGAGCGAGATGATCGCCGTGCTTTCCTCGTTGAGGAATTTCAGGGTGTAGGATTCGCGCGGATTGCAGCAGCTCGCCGAATGGATCAAAGCGGGCACGCCGAGCTCGACCATCTTCTCATAGAGCGGATACCAGAACCGGTCCCCCAGGCCGGGCGGCGGCGCGATGTCGCCCTCGCAGGGATCGGGATTGATGAGGCAGCCGACGAAGCCGAGTTCCTTCACGCAGCGCTCCAACTCGTCGCGGCAATTCTCCGGGCTGGTGTCGCGATATTGCGGCAGGCCCGCGACGCCGCGGAAGCGGTCCGGAAACATCTGGCATTGCCGATGGATGACGTCGTTGATCGCCTGGGTCCACATATGCCCGACCTTCGCCGGCTTGATCGAGTGCATCATCATGTAGGGGCGCGGCGACAGGAACTGGATGTCGGTGCCGACTTCGTCCATCGAATTGACCAGGCCTTGGGTGACGCTGCGCAGCGCCGCCTCGTCGGTGATCGTGTAGCGCTCGCGCGACGGCGGGTTGGCGCGGCTCGATACCAGCTCGGCCATGAATTTGAATATGTCGTCGGGCATGACCACATGGGCGTGCGAGTCGATTATCATTGCGTTCTCCCTTGCATGTTTTCGTATTCGTCAGCGGGACGCGGCTTGGTCGCCGTGCCAGGCCGTGAACGCCAGCCCGATCCCGGTGCCGGCCGGTGTGCGATAGACCGGAAGATATTCCATCCAGGCGTTGCGCAGGCCCTCCAGGGCGCCGGCGGCCGTGACCCAGTTGAGGATCTCGGACGAGCCCGATCGGAGCGCGGCGGCCGGCAGGGCGCGGAGCGTCGCCGCGTCGCCTTCGGCGAGCGCCGTCAGGACCCGGCGGTCCAGCACCGCGTCGGTGACGAAATGGCTGAGGCCGCCGGAGGCAACGACCGCGATGCGCAGATCCTTCGGCATCTGCTTCAAGGTCTGGCCGATCGCCTGGCCGATCGCATAGCAGCGCGACGGCGAGGGAACGTTCGGCGGGAAATAGGTGTTGAGGAGCACCGGCACGATCGGGATGCTCCGTCCCCGGAACAGCCGCGACACCACAAAGCCGTAGGCATGGCCGAAACCCGCCTTGCCGGCATCCTCGACATGCGACGCGGCCGCCACGTCCACGTCGCGCGCCATCAGCCCCTCGATAAGCGCGAGCGCCACCTCGGGGCAGCCGGGGAACGCATGGGCGGCATCCATCTTGTAGCCGACCAGCGCCCGGCGCCGCCATTCCGGAATCTCCGCGGCCTGCGCGCCCTTGGCCAGCATCGTCAGCTCCGCGCCGTAATAGACGGCGATCGCCGGCATATGCGTGAGCCGGAACAATTCGTCCTGATCGTCGCCGATGATGACGACGACATCGGGCCTGGCGCGTTCCAGTTCGTCGGCAAGCCGGTCCAAGGCGCGATTGGCGCCATCCAACTGGGTGCGAAACGTCCCGATCGTCGCGTCGCCCGCGTGAACGCCGCCGGTCTCGGCGAGAAGCGCGTCATAGGCGAGCACGCGGCCATCCGACAGCGTGAGCTTGCGATTGCGCAGATCGTCCTGGGCGCGCACCTGCCACATCTCCGGCGAAAGCATCAGCAACGGGCTGTGGGACGTCCCGATGCCCAGCACGATCCTGCTCATGGCAATTCTCCCTTTGCCGGCCCCGCGACGGCCGCCAGCCTGCGCCGCATGATCTTGACGACAGCTTCGTCGACCAGCATCCCATCCTCGGCGACCGCTCCCCTGCCCGCGCCGAGCATCGCATCGTTCAGGCGCAATATGCGATGCGCCTCCTCGATCTCCTCCGGCGTGGGCGAAAAGACTTTGGCGATGATTTCGACCTGGCGCGGATGAATGGCCCATTTGCCGGTGTAGCCGATCTCGCGCGCGTGACGGGCCTCCACCTCCAGGCCGGCGTCATCGTCGATCTTAGGATGAACCTGATCCAGCGCCTGGATGCCCGCCGCGGCGGCGGCGGCCGACAGCCTGGACCGCGCATAGGCGAGACCGCGCGCGTTGAAGGCAACGCCCGTGCTCGCCGCGAAATCGGCCGCGCCGAAGATGACGCCGGCACAGCGCGGCGAAATGTCGATAAGGTCCGAGATGCGCTCCAAGGCAGCGCCGCTTTCGATCAGAAGGTAGAGCGCTATTCCCTGGCCCCTCCTGCACTCCATCCGTTCGAGGAAATAATCGGCGACATGAACGTCGCGCGCGGTCTCCGCCTTCGACAGAACGAGGGCGTCGATATCGGCATCCTGCAACGCCGCGACATCCTCGCCGAACCAGGCCGTGCCCACCGCGTTGACGCGCACCGCGACCTCGGTCTCGCCGAAATCGGTTCCCTGCAACGCCTGGCGCACGACATCGCGGGCCGCCGGTTTCATCGCAGGCGTGACCGAATCCTCCAGGTCGAGCACCAGTCCGTCGCACCGCAGTGCCGCCGCCTTCTCGATCATCTTGACCGAAGCCCCCGGCGTGACCAGTTGGCAGCGCAGCGGCATCCGCTTCGTCCGCGCCGCCGTCACCGCACGCTCCTCAAGCGGCGCGCAAAAGCCCGCATGGACGAAACCGATTCCAGCGCCGCAGTGGCCCGCGCGATCTCGGCCGCCACCGGGCCTTCGAATACGTTCCCGACCAGCGAGGCGAATTTGGCCTCGACATGACGCCAATCCAGGGGATGTTCGGGCTCGCCCAGGGGAAAGTCGACCCGCTCGACGCGATCCGTGCCCTCGATCCGCACCTCCGCCGCGTTCAGCGCCAGACCAGGGTCGGGCTCGACCGTGACGTTCGCGGCCATCGCCTCGACCGCGGCGTCGCCGATGCGGCGATAGCTGTCCCAGTCGGCATTGCCTTCGAGCCAGGCGATGGCCGCCTGGAAGAAGACGCTGAACTGCGCGTCCACCACGCCCCTGGGCCGCAATTTCTGCTCGGATCGCTCGCCGACGATGCGCAGCGCGCCGGGCGACAGGCGGATCCGCAAATGCACCGGGGAGCGCGCATGGCCCGCGTCGAGCTGGCGCAGCGCCAGCACCGCGTCGATCGCCGCATGCGTGAACCGGCAGGAGGGATAGGGCTTGATCGCCGTCTCGGCCGCCAGCCAGCGTTCGTTCAGCGCGGCCGCGACAAGCGCCGCGGACGGCGCGTTGCTGTAGCCGGCGAGGAGACCGTTCGCGCCCTCGATCGCACCCGACGACCCGCGCAGCCCAACCCTTGCCAGCGCCAGCGCCAGCCAGGCGTCATGTGCGGCGAAGCCCGCATGGAGACGCTTGTTCAGTGCGCCCGATTCGAGGAACTGCATCGATCCGGCCGCCTTGCTCGCGCAAAATCCGAAGGCGCTGGCGAGCGTGGCGCCATCGACCCCCAACAGACGCGCCGCGGCCGCCGCCGCGCCGAAAATGCCCGCGATGGGCGTCGGATGAAAGCCGCGGTCGTAAAGGGTCTTGCCCAATCCGGCACCGACCCGGCACGCGACCTCATAGCCGGCCGCAAGCGCCGTCAGAAACGCGCGCCCACCGGCATCGGTGTGCTCGGCAGCGGCCAATGCCGCCGGAATGACGACCGCGCCCGGATGGATCAGGCCGAGCTGGTTTGTGTCGTCGAAATCCAGCGTGTGCGCATAAGTGCCGTTCAGCAGCGCCGCATATTGCGGGGCGTAGCCGCCGGTTTCGCCGATTGAGGTGATCTCGCCGCCTTCCGGATTGAGCTGCCGCACCGCGCGGCGCAGCTGGGCGCTTCCATCGGCCGCGACGGCCGCATAGGCCGATACCGCGATGAAGTCGAGGACACTGGCGCGAAGCTGCGTCGTCAGGCGCGCCGGCAAGGCTTCATACGTGACCCCGACCGCGAAGTCCGCCAGCTTCTGGGTCGCGTGTTCTCCGGAGGACGGCGCCATCTCATCCACCCGGCGCGCATTCGACGACGCCGCGCCGTTCGAGATCCCCGATGCGGCTTTCCGAGATATCCAGTTCCCTCAGGATGCGCGCGGTGTGCTCGCCGAGCGCTGGCGGCCCGAGCTTGTTGACGGACTCGATCTCCGAGAATTGCGGCGGAAAGTCGAACACCTTGACGGGGCCGACCGCGCTCGGCACGTCCTTGACGAAGCCGCGGGACGTCACGCGGGGATGGTTGAGCGCCTGCGCCAGATCGTTCAGCGCGCCGGCGGGAATGCCGAATTCGTGGAAGCGCGCCAGCCAGTATTCGCGATCGTGCCGCGCGATGGCCGCCGACACGACCGCGTCGACCTCGGAGCGATGCGCCATGCGCAGCGCGTTCGAGGCGAAATCGGGATGATCGACGATGTCCGGCCGCTCGATGGCGTTGCAGAAGCGCTCCCACATCGCGCGATGCCCCGAACCGGCCGCCAGGATGACGGCAAGGCCGTCACTCGCGACATAAGGCCCATATGGCGTCATGGTGTGATGATGCAGGCCAACGCGCTTGGGAAGCTCGCCCTTGTACCAGTACATGTAGGGGAAATAGCCGGTCCAGGTCAGCACCGCGTCCAGCAGCGCGATCTCGATCCGCTGGCCCTTGCCCGTCCGTTCGCGATGGTAGAGCGCTTCGAGGATCGCGATCGTCGCATACATCGAGCCCGATATGTCGCAGACCGAAAGCGACAGCTTGGCGGGATGGTCTTCGGTTCCGTTGGTCGAAATGAGGCCCGCCTCGCCCTGCACGATCAGGTCGAGCGCGGCGCGGTCTCTATAAGGTCCCTCCTGCCCGAAGCCGGAAATGCGGCAGAAGATCACCTTGGGGTTGCGGGCGCGGAATATATCGTAGGTCAGGCCCCATTTCTCGAGCGTGCCGGGAACGAAATTCTCGATCACGATGTCGGACTTCTCGACCAGGGACAGAAGGATATCCCTGCCGTCCGCGGTGCCCAGATCGAGCGCAAGGCTTTCCTTGCCCGGATTGACCCAGGCATGGCCCGAGCACATGCCGAGTACGATGTCGTCCCAGAACCGCACGATGTCGCCGCCGCCCGGCCGCTCGACCTTGACGACGCGCGCCCCCATCTGGCTGAGCAGCCGCGTCGCGAACGGGCCCGATACGCCCTGGGTGAGATCGAGTACCGTAATGCCTTCAAGCGCAACGCTCACGCGCGTTTCTCCCGGTTGAAATGTGATTTCTTCTTGAGCAGCAGCAGCCGCTCGCCTTCGACGACGACCTTCTTGTCCTGGTTTGTCCCGACGAAGCGGTAGCGCATGAAGCCGGCGCCCGGGCGCTCGCTCTCCGCCTTCAGTTCGAGGACTTCGCTGGCCGCATGGAGCGTGTCTCCCGCGAACACCGGATGGGGCATCTTCACCGCGGTGAGGCCGAGATCGGCGAAGCTGTTCTCGCTCATGTCCTCGCTGGTCAGGCCGATGACGATGCCCAGCGTGCAGGGCCCGGGTACGAGACGTTCGCGGAAATTCCCGTCGAGCAGGGCCTGCGAATAGGGCAGATTGAAATGCGCCTGCGCCGTGTTCATCGACAGATGCGTCAGCAGATAGTTGTCGAACTGCTCGACCGTGCGCCCGCGCTGGTGCTCATAGGTGTCGCCGACCCGGAAATCCTCGAAGTAGTTTCCGCTGCCCGTGACGGACATGATCACCGCTCCCCCAGGATGCGCCGGGCGATGACTTCGCGCTGGATTTCGCTCGTACCCTCGCCGATCGTCAGCAGCGCGGAGTCGCGCCAAAAGCGGTTGACGGGCTGTTCGTAGGCGAAGCCGTTGCCGCCGTGGATCTGCACCGCCTCGCGACAGACGCGCTGCGCCATTTCGGAGGCGAAGAGCTTGGCGAGGCCCGCCTCGAGGTCGGCGCGTTCGCCGCGATCGACCTTCGCCGCCGCCAGATAGCCGAGCTGGCGCGCCGCTTCGATCTCAGCCGCCATGTCCGACAGCTTGCCGCGGATGGTCTGGAATTTGGCGATCGGCTGGCCGAACTGCACGCGCTGTTTGGCGTAGTCGAGCGAGGCTTCGTAGGCCGCCTGGGCAAGACCGATGCAGCGGAATGCGAACTGCACCCGCACCATCTCGTAGCCTTTCATGAGCTGCTTGAAGCCCTGGCCTTCGACGCCGCCCACCAGATTGTCCTGCGGCACCTCGAAGCCGTCGAAGAAGAGCTGATAGGTGTTCATCCCGTGATAGCCGACCGTGCGGATGCGCTCGCCGGTCAGGCGCGGCGGGACGAACGCGTCGCCCGGTTCCTTCTCCACCATCAGAAGGCTGATGCCGCCATGCTTCACCTGTTTGTCCGTGCGGCAATAGGTGAAGAGGATGTCGGCGCGATTGGCGAAGGTGCACCACATCTTCGTGCCGTTGACGACATAGCGATCGCCGCGCCTGACGGCCGCGGTCTTGATATTGCCCGCGTCCGAGCCCGCCTCGGGCTCGGTCCCGGCGGATGCCGTCTGGAGGGCGCCGGAGAGCAGCAAGGGAAGATATTTCTTCTTCTGCGCCTCGGTCCCGGCATTGGCCAGGATATGGCCGCACATCCAATTGCGGGCCGGAAGGCTGCCGACCGAAAGCGAGGCGCGCGACAGTTCTTCGGAGACGACGGCGACGCCCATCGCGCCGTATTCCAAGCCGCCATGCTCTTTCGGACCGAGAACCGCAAAGAATCCCATTTCCGCCATCTTGGCGATGAGTTCCTGCGGTATCTGCTGGTCTTCGATGTCCAGCCGGCCCGCCAGCGGCAGGACCTCGCGCGTGGCGAAGTTGCGGGCGACGTCTTTCAACTCCGCGATGTCCGGCGGCAACGACATCCAGACGCTCCTTCAATGATCGTTCGGTTGCGGACGCAGGCGCACGAGATTGCGCCGCACGAAATCGAGGACCGGCTGGTCCTGCTGGTTGGCGGCGCTCGTCTTCCATTCGACGATCCCCCAGCCGGGGCGCGACGCCGACAATCGCTTCCACAGAACGACGGATCGCGCGCAAATCGTGTCGCCCGGATAGACGGGGGCATGGAAGGCAAGATCGTCGACCCCGAGGAACGGCCCGCCCGCCTCGGACAGGTCCTCGACCGACAAGCCGAGGGCCGTGGCGAAGACGAATAGCGGGTTCACCGGAATGGCCCGATAGCCGAGCTCCTTGGCATAGACCTCGTTGAAGTACAGCGGGTTGTACTGCATCGTCATCGCGCTGTAGGAAATTCCGTCATGCGCCGTGAAGGTCCGGCCCCAGTGGTGGACGAAGACGCGGCCTTCGGTGAATTCCTCGAAATAGGTCCCCCGGTGAACGCGTTTGATCGCCGTCACCGTCCACCACCGATGCATTGCGAGAGCAGCGAGCCGACGTCCTCCAGCCGCTCGATGTTCCATACCGCGCGCGCGATGGCCGCGGCCGCATCGCGAGCGATGGCGCGCGTCGCCAGCGAGAAAAACTTCTCCTCGACCTCCGCCCGGCTCAGCCGCCGCTCGGGCGTGCCGCGGCTGGTCGCCTCCCGGCGCCGAAGCTCGCGCCCGTCCTTCAGGATGATGCGCAACTCGCCCGGGAAGTGACGGGGATAGTCGCTCGCCGGATCGTCGCTGCAATGGATCCTGGCGGCAAGGTCGAGGATTTGCGGGTCGTCCAGCGGCTCATCATAGAACGCCGCCAGATCGACGCGGCCCTTCACCAGCGCGACCGCGACAATGTAGGGGACGCTGAAAAGCGCGTCGTAGATCGTCGGCGGAACGATCCGGCGCGACCTGGGCTCGGCGACCATCGAATGCAGGCGCGCCGTCAAGGGGCAATCGATGCGCGCAATGTCGTCGACGTCGAGCTTGTCCCGCAGGAACAGCGCCGCATCGACGAAGGCGTGGATGAAATGGCAGCAAGGATAGGGCTTCAAGGCGAGCCCGAGCGCCGTCCATCGCCGGCCCAGGGCGAAGACCGGAGAACTCGTGCCTTCCGGGACGCGTTCGATATGGGCCATGTAGAAGCCGTGCGGCCCTTCCAGCACCGTCGCGGGACCGCGAAAGCCGGCGCGTCCCAGCGCCGCGGCCGACAGGCCGGCATGCGCTGCCCAGCCGGGATGCAGCCGCTTCAACCAGGACTCGCGCAGCTCCAGAACGCCCGACGCCATGCTGCCGCAAAGACCCAAGGCATTTCGGAGCGACTCGCGGCTGTCGCCTTGCAGGCGCGCCGACACCGCCGCGGCCGCGAAGGTTCCGCACTGGGAGGTCGGATGAAACCCCCGGTCGTGGAAAGCGCCGTTGGCCGCTTCGGCAAGCCGGCATCCGATCTCCAGGCCCACGACGAAGCCGGTGAGCAGCGTGCGGCCGTCGACTTTGCCGGCCTCGCCGGCCGCCAGCGCCGCGGCAAGCGCCGGCGCGCTGGCGTGATAGATCGCAGCGATATGCGTATCGTCGAAATCGAGGCCATGCGCAAGCGTGCCATTCACCAGCGCCGCCGAGGTGGCCGGCAGGCGAACGCCCGAGCCGACCGCCGTCGCCTGGTCCGCCTGGCCCATGGACATGGCCGCGTTCAGCACCGACTTGCCGAAATCCGTGACCGACGATGCGAGCGCGATGCCCAGCGCATCGAGGAAATGGGCCTTGGCCAGCCCGACGGCCTCTTCCGGGATCGCGTCCCAGGAAAGGTCGAGCGCAAAACCCGCCAATTGATCGGCCAGGGTCGGCGAGGGTTCCACGTGCAACTCTGGTTTGTTCATCGCATCCAAGCCCGTGACCTCGCCCGGCCTCCAATATTCCATCGGAGGATTCCGGCCGCGAGAGCCGCTGTTTTTATCGGATGCTGGTCATGACCGAACAACAAGGCAGGGCGGATTATTGGATCAGAAACTCCGATGAATGGCCGGCCGGGCCGGACATTCCGCGGCGTCAGTCAACGTCACGCCGCGGCCACCGCCAGCGCTTCGCACTGCACCAACATTGCGCCGCCCAATTCGTAATTCAGGATATGGCGGGCCGGGCGTGCATGCGGATCGGGGAACATCTTGACCCACTCCTCGTTGATGAGCGGCCTGGCCTCTTGCGTCTTGATCCAGATCGTGAGCTTGAGGATCGAGGCGCTGTCGGCGCCCGCCGCTTCGACGATGGCTTGCAGGTTGCTGAACATATGCCGGACCTGGTCCGCGACGTCCGGCGGCATGACACCGGACCGGCGGTCCACGCCGCGAATGCCGCCCGTCGCGATGAACGGACCGACGCGCGAGGCGGTCGGAATCGGCAGATTCCCATGGCTCAGGCCCGCGACCTCGATGCTTCGACGCGTCGCGCTCACATTGCACCTGCCTTGCCGATGGACCGCCCGGCGGCCGGAAGACGCGGAAGATTGTAGATCTCCATCGTCGTCTTTCCGCCGCGCAGCGCCTCGATGAGAACCGCTTCGTGCCGGTCGCGGTCTTCCGACAGCGCGATGACCTCCGGGGCCCGCGTCTTCGGCAGGATCACAACGCCGTCGGCGTCGCCGAACACGAAGTCGCCGGCATGAATGTCGATATCGCCGATACGGACCGGTTCGCCCAGAGAACCCGCGCCATCGGGATCCTTTCCCGTTCCCCGGATGCAGATCGTCCTGGAAAACACGGGAAAATCCATCGCGACAAGGCGCCGGCTGTCGCGAACCCCGCCGGTGATCACCAATCCTTCGATGCCGCGCTGGCGCGCGGCGACGGCCATGATCTCGCCCCAATAGCCGAACTCGTCGCCATCGCCCACATCGGCGACGATCACGTCGCCCGGACCGGCTGCCTCGATCGCCCGATGGAGCCAAAGATTGTCGCCCGCCGGCGACAGGACCGGAAACGCCCGTCCGCATACGGTCATCCGCGGCGACACGGGCTTGAGCGCGCAAGGCAAGGCGCCCGCGCGGCCCGCGGCCTCGTGCAATGTCGCCGACGACAAGGCGCGGCCGCGCGTCAACCAGTCTTCCGATATTTCGTCCGCCATAGAATCCTTGTCCCAGCCGTTGCGCCGGCGCGATCTTTCCGGCACCGGCGAGCGCAACATTCAACACATCGCCGCGACGAACAAGGACGGCGGAAGTAATTACTTCCGAGGCTACACCGAACAATCGGCGATGCGCCGACATCGGGCTTCGCGGCGCGGCGATTCAGTCGCCATCCTCCGCGAGCCTCGCAGTGCAATCGCTATTTGCGCGATGGATTGATTGATAGGCAGCCACATATTGACCGCTGCCATCGCTGATCTCCTAATCGACGCTAAGAAATGCCGTCGGAACAATCATCGACGGCGCCGCAAACGGGGGGATGCTTAACCAATCAATCATTGCGGGACGATTGACGCAACGTGGCGGCGCTGCCGCCGCCAACAAATACCTGCCGCTTCGGAACGATCGATCGTCGAACGTGCCGGTGGGTCAAGAACACTGCTTCGAAAAACTTCCAGGGAAAGGCATTTGGTATGAGTACGCATATTCGGGGGAAATTCACATATCGGCCGGCAAGCGGCGGACAGAAGGCGCTGCGCCTCCTGCTTGCGTCAGTGTCGTCGGTCGTGCTCGCCACGCAGGCCGTGCAGGCGCAGCAGGCGGTGCCCGACACGAGCGCCGTCGAGACCGTGGTGGTGACCGCCGACAGGCGACTGGAAAACGCCCAATCGGTTCCGGTGACGCTCACTGCGCTTTCCGCCGACACGCTTCTGCACAGCGGGATCGACAACATCGCCGGCATCACCGCGGCGGTTCCGGGGCTTGAGTTCACCCAGAACCTGACCGGCGGCACGCCCTTCATCCGCGGCGTCGGCACGACCAGCGCGCTGACTGGCCAGGAAGGGTCGGTCGCGGTCTACGTCGACGACGTTTACATCGCGGCGCCGTCGGGCACGCTCTTTTCGCTGAACAATATCGACAGGCTCGAAGTCCTGAAGGGACCGCAAGGCACGCTGTATGGCCGCAACGCGACGGGCGGCGTCGTGCGCGTCATCACCCGCACGCCGTCGCAGGATGCCTCCGGCCAGGCGACGATCGGATACAGCAACTACAACACGATCGAAGGCACCTTCTACGGAACGGCGGGCCTCGCGGACGGCGTCGCGGCCGATCTCGCCGTCTACGGCAACAGCCAGCTCGACGGCTGGGGCAAGAACCTCACGACCGGGAAGGATGCGTTCAGCCAGGACAATCTTTCCGTCCGCAGCAAGCTGCTCTGGAACATTTCTGACCAGACCAGCGCCACGCTTGCGGTCGACTACAGCCAGGCGCGGAACGAACTGGGCCAGGGCTATCACCCGCTTCCCGGAACCATTGCGGCCGACCACGTCACGAAGTTCACCAGTTTCTACGATACCGCCGGTTCGCCGAACGACGATGCGAGAACCCAGCAGGGCGGCGTGTCGCTCAACATCGACCAGGATTTGTCGTTCGCGCAGTTGAAGAGCATCAGCGCCTATCGCCTGCTCACAGTCCGCGAAAACTACGATCAGGACGCGACGCCGCCGACCATCGCCCAGATCAACTCGCAGCAGCGGGAGGCGACGTTCACGCAGGAGCTGCAGTTGCTGTCGCCGACCGACAGCAAGATCACCTGGATCATCGGAGGATACTATTTCGGCGACACCACGACGTTCCGGCCGGTGATCAACAAGAACGCCGTCTCCGCCTCCATCATCAACTCGCGGCAGGGGACAGGCTCGTACTCGGCCTTCGGCCAGGCCACGGCGCCCCTGCCCTACGACACCAACCTGACCGCGGGTATCCGCTTCACGCGGGACAACAAGGACGTGTCCGGCACGACCACGACGCTGGCCGGCATGAGCGTCCCCATTTTCCAGAAGACGCATTACGAGCGCGTCACCTATCGCCTCTCGCTCGATCATCACTTCACCGACGACATCATGGGATATGCGTCGTTCAACACCGGGTTCAAAAGCGGCATTTTCAACACCATTGTCTACAGCGCCAAGCCCGTGCGGCCGGAAAACATCAAGGCCTATGAGATCGGCCTGAAGTCGGAACTGTTCGATCACCGACTCCGGCTCAACGTGTCTGCGTTCTACTATGACTACCGCGACATTCAGTTGGCGCAGATCCTTGCGGGAACATCCATCCTCATCAACGCGGCCCGCGCGGAGATCAAGGGCATCGATGCGGATTTCGACACCGTCCTCACCGACAATCTTCACGCATCGGGCGGCTTCTCGATCCTGGACGGGACCTACACCTCGTTTCCGAACGCCCCGACCTATGTCCTGAACCCGGCAGGCGGCGCGACCCTGTCGTCCATCAACGCGACCGGCTTTCCGACCGTCGATACGCCGAAGTTCACCTTCAGCTCGCTGCTGTCCTATACCCATCCCGTCTCGTGGGGCGAGCTGGCCGCGGACCTCAGCTATTCGTACAATGACGGCTTCAACTTCAGTCCCGACAAGGTCCTGCGCCAGCCGTCCTACCAGCTCGTCGGCCTTTCGCTGGGCTGGAGTTCCTCCGACACGAAATGGGGCGTCCGCGTCTTCAGCAACAACTTGCTGAACGAGCATTACTATACCAACATGAAGACATCGACCTTGGGATTTCAGGGCTCGCCGGCGGAGCCGCTCACTTACGGAATCCGGCTGACGACAAACTTCTGATGCAACAATCGGGCATTGCGGCAGGCGCGCTGCCGCAATGCCGCTGCAGAATCGGCGAGTAGAGTCTTTGGACGCGAATACCGAGAATGCGACTTCCGCCGCGGCACAACCGGACGGCGCCGATCTGGGTCCCGCGCGCGCCTACCGGGGCTACATACTGGCGCTCGTCCTGGTCGGCTTCGCGCTCAACTTCGTCGATCGGCAGATCGTGAGCGTGTTGCTGCAGCCGATAAAGAACGACCTGCATCTGTCGGATAGCGCGCTCGGCTTTCTTTCCGGCCTGGCATTCGCCCTGTTCTACGCCACCCTGGGCTTGCCGATCGCCCGGCAGACCGACAAGGGTTCGCGCCGCATCATCATGAGCCTCTCCATCGCCGTGTGGAGCCTCATGACGACGCTGTGCGGTTTCGTGCAGAACACCGCGCAGCTTCTGCTGGCGAGGTTCGGCGTGGGGATCGGCGAGGCCGGCTTCACGCCCGCCGCGATGTCGATCCTCGCCGACTATTTCCCCAAGGAAAAACGCGCGACCGCCTTCGCGATCGCCAACATCGGACCGATGCTGGGACTTCTGCTGGGATTTCTCATCGGCAGCGTCGCGCTTCGTTACATAGGGTGGCGGGGCGCCTTCATGATCGCCGGCGCGCCGGGCCTTCTGTTCGCGGCGGTCTTCTTCCTGACCGTTCGCGAACCGTCGCGCGGCATGTCGGATGGGGTGTCGCCCGCGCCGCAATCGCCTCCGCCCCTGATCCGCAGCCTTCCGGTGCTGTGGAACATCCGGGCTTACCGATTCCTGATGTTCGCCTGCGCGTCGTTCAGCTTCTGCAGCGTCGGCCTGTCGACCTGGATACCGTCTTTCTTCGTTAGAAGTTACGGCTACCTGCCGGCGAACATCGCCCTCATCCTGGCGCCCATCCTGGGGATCGGCGGCGCCCTTGGGATATTTTTGGGAGGCTACTTCGCGGACAGGCTTTCAAGGCGCGATGCGCGCTGGGCGCTGTGGCTGCCGGCCTGCGCGGCGCTCATCGCCCTGCCCGCGGCGGCGCTGACCTTCGTCATACACCAGCCGGTCGTCGCGCTGGCGCTGTATGGGTTCACCTATTTTCTCGCCTCCAGCTATGTGGCGCCCGCCTTCTCGACGATTCAGGTCCTCGTGCCGCTGAACGTGCGGGCGACCGCGACCGCGCTGGTTCTGTTCGCCGTGAACCTCATCGGATTGGGCCTAGGGCCGCAGGTCGTCGGCATCCTGAGCGATGCGCTGACGCATCGGCTTGGCCCGGAAGCCTTGCGCATGGCGCTCGCGCTTTCGTCCATCTTGTTCGTTCTGCCCGTCCTGCTGTTCTGGGCCGCGTCCAGACATCTCCGCCCGCAGGCGACCACGCTCGAGACATCGGCGGACGCCGCCGCGAAGACAACCTTCGGCCCGTAGCCGGGTGTAGTCGGAATGGTACAGTTGGGTGGGCTCGAACCACCGACCTCCGGATCCACAATCCGGCGCTCTAACCAGCTGAGCTACAACTGCACGGTCCCGCGCGGGGAGCGGGAAAATATGGCCCGCCCCCCGCAAAAGCAAGGCTTTCCGCCCCGCGATCCGGACTGCGAAACCCCGGCGGGCACGCTATGCTCGCCGCGCCATGAATCGTCGCATTCTCCTGAGTTTTCTGGGCGGGTTGGCCGTGCTGATCGTCCTCGCGGTCCTCGCGGTCCCGTTCGTGGTGCCGACCGGAACGCTGCGCGATCAGATCGAGCAGCGCGTGAGCCAGGCCACGGGGCGCGCCTTCCGCATCGAGGGCGATCTCGCCTTCTCGCTGTTTCCGACGCTGGGCCTCACCGCGCACCGCGTGACGCTGGCGAACATGCCCGGCGGGCGCGCGCCGCATCTCGCGGAAATCGACGTCCTGCGCATCGGCATCAAGCTTCTGCCGCTGCTGTCCGGCCGGATCGAGGCGGACCAAATCGAATGCGACCGGCCGCGGCTCGCGCTCGAGGTGGCGCGCGACGGCCGCGCCAATTGGGAGCTGACGCCCGGACACGGCGCCGCCGCCGGCACCGGCGTCGCCGCCAAGACGGCGTTCGCCGGCATCGCGGTCGCGGACGGCACGGTCGCCTACGACAATGCCAGGCTGGGCATCAGCCGCGAGATCGACCATCTCGGCGCCAAGGTGGCGCTGACCCGGCTCGACCGCCCCGCCGGCGTGAGCGGCACGTTCGCGTTTCGCGGCCGCCGCCTGAATTACAGCCTGTCGGCCACGACGATCCAGACGCTGCTGGCCGGCAAGGGCACCCGCGTCACGGTCGCCGTCGCCTCGGATTTCCTGAACGCCGGCTTCTTCGGCACGATCGGCGGCGACGGGCTGATCGGCGGCACCGGCTCGCTGCGCACGCCCTCACTGAAGGATGTCGCGGCGTGGCTGGGTCATCCCATCGCCGCCGGACATGGCCTGGGCGCGCTCGACATTCGCGCCGCGGTGGCGGCGCACGACAGGAGCCTTTCGCTCACGAACATGACCGCGAAGCTCGACGGGATGAATGTCTCCGGCTATCTCGACGCCGATCTGCGCGCCGCCGTGCCGGCGGTCGACGGCGTGCTTTCGATCGACCGGCTCGATCTCAACACCTATCTCGGCGGCGCGCCGCCGGGGCCGCATATGCCGAACGCGGCGCCGCCGGCCGGGCCGCCGGGCGGCGGCTGGAGCAAAGCCGCGATCAAGCTCGACCTGCTCAAGCTGCTGAACGGCCGCCTGACGCTGAACGCGGGCCGGCTCGACGTCCTGCATCTCAAGCTCGGGAAAACCGTCATCGCCGCCGCGCTCGACGGCGGTGCGATGACCGCGACGATGAACCCGATGCAGCTCTATGGCGGCACCGGCGCCGCGACGTTGAGCGTCGATACCCGCCCGCCCGTGCCGCGCATCGCCAACAAGCTCGCCTTCGCCAACATCGCGTTCGGGCCGTTCCTGGCCGATACGATCGGCGTCGACAAGATCGACGGCCGCGGCACGATCGTGCTCGATGTCGTGTCCAGCGGCGCCTCGCCCGATGCGATCATGCGCGGCCTGTCCGGCAAGGGGTCCGTCGTCATCGGGCATGGCAGCGTCCGCGGCGTCGACATGGGCATGGTGGCGCGCTCGGTCGCCACCATCCTCAGCGCCGGCGCCACGGCGACCGAAGCCGTCACCGATTTCGACAGGTTCGGCGGCAGCTTCACGATCGCGAACGGCATCCTGACGAACAAGGACCTCAAGCTCTCCAGCGCCTTCGTCAACATGACGGGCGCCGGCGCCCTCGACCTCGGCAACCAGACCATCGTCTATCGCATCGAGCCCAAGGCCTCGATCGGCGGGAAGCTGAAGCTTCTGGATGTCGGCGTGCCCTTCGCGATCACCGGGCCGTGGCGCCATGTGCGCTATGTGCCCGACCTCGCGGGTGCCGTGACCGGCCTGATCGGCGGCCTCCTGAACACCGGAACCGCCCCCATCGCCGGCCTGCTGAACGGCCTGACCGGACCGCCGGCGAACACGAAGAAGAAAAGTAAATCGGTCGGCGATACGCTAAAGGGCATGTTCGGCATTCACTGAGGCGCGGCATGAAGAGACGGACCATCATCATCCTGGGCGTGGCCGGCGCGGTGCTGGTCGTGCTTGTGGGCGCCTATTTCTGGCTGACCCGCACCCTGCCCGTCCTCACCGTCGCCACCTGGTCCGGCCCCTATAGCCGGGCCCAGGCCAACGCCATGTTCCGCACCTTCGGTGAGGCGAAAAGCTATGACGTCCGCATCGCACTTTATGACGGGGGCCTGAGGGAGCTGCAGCAGATGATCGGCAGCGGCCGCTATGAATGGGACGTGATGGATTTCGAGCTTCCCGACGCCATCGCCGCCTGCCGCCAGGGCCTGCTCGAGCATATCGACGCCGCCAGCCTTCTGCCGGGCGCGGACGGAACGCCGGCCGCGAAGGATTTCGTGAAGAACGCCATCGGACCGTGCTGGGTCGGCAGCGTGGTCTATTCCCAGGTCATCGCCTATTCGCCCCGCCGCTACGGCCAGGCGCACCCGCAGACCGCCGCCGATTTCTTCGACCTGAAGCGCTTTCCCGGTCCGAGAGCGCTGCGCCGGGGCGCCAAATTCAACCTCGAACTCGCCCTCCTGGCCGACGGCCTGAAGCCGGCGGATGTTTACGATGCCTTGCTGACGCCGGTCGGGATCGACCGCGCCCTGACCAAGCTTTCGACGCTCAAGGGTTCGCTGGTCTGGTGGAGCAATTCGGCCGACGCGATCGCCATGCTCAACGACGGCCGCGCCGCCTTCGCCACCGTGCTCGACGGCGACGTCTACGACGCGGCCCAGCACCATCGGGCCGTGAGCGTGATCTGGGACGACCAGCTCTACGAGCTCGACGTCTTCGGCGTGCCCAAGGGCAATCCGCACAAGGACGTGGCGATGGAGTTCGTGCGGTTCGCGACCGCCCCGCAAGCGCTCGCGGGCGTCGCGAGCTGGGTGCCCTATGGGCCGGCGCGACGGTCCGCCCTGCCCCTGGTCGTCAGGAATCCGGAGCTCGGGACCGACATGACGCCCTACCTTCCGACCGCGCCGGCGCACTTCGCGACGGCCTTCGCGGTGGACGACGAGTGGTGGCAGCTCCACGGCGCCGATATCGATCCGCGCTGGGAGGTCTGGATGGCCTCGCAATGAGGCAGCTTTTGCGAATATTACGTGCACGCACGATTTGCTGAAATCTTCCGCGACGTCCATCGCGTGGCGCGCAATCGCGCATTGACATCGCCTTAACCGTCGCAGAGTTTGATTAACGCCGAAGCAAAGGGTGTGGGGCCGGCAGCAAGCGATGTTCTCTTATGCTATCCGGCGGCTGCTGGGCGCCATTCCCACCCTGTTCATCATCGTCACCCTGTCGTTCTTCATGATGCGCCTGGCGCCGGGCGGCCCGTTCGACAGCCAGCGCCAGCTCCCGCCCGAGATCAAGCACAATATCGAGGCGGCGTATGACCTCGATAAGCCCGTCTACCAGCAATATTTCATCTATCTCGGCAAGCTGGCACATGGCGATTTCGGACCGTCGTACAAGACCAAGGATTTCACCGTCACAGAGCTGATCGCCGACGGCCTGCCGGTGACCGTCCGCCTCGGCCTCTCGGCCATCGTGCTGTCGATCTTCATCGGCATGCTCCTGGGCACCGTCGCGGCCCTGAAGCAGAACAGGATCGCCGATTACTCGGTGATGTCCGCCGCGATGGTGGGCATCACGATCCCGACCTTCGTCACCGCCCCGATCCTGACCCTTCTGTTCGGCGTCTACGGCATCACGCTGTTCGGCTACGACCTGTCGCTGCCGGTGGCGGGCTGGGGCGGCGGGGCCCTGCGCAACATGATCCTGCCGGTCGTCGTGCTGGCCTTGCCGCAGATCGCCTATATCGCGCGGCTGACGCGCGGCAGCATGGTCGAGGTTCTGCACTCCAACTACGTCCGCACCGCCCGGGCCAAGGGCCTGTCGAACTTCATGATCGTGGTGCGCCACGCGCTGCGCGCCGCCATCCTGCCGCTGGTGTCCTATCTGGGGCCGGCCATCGCCGGCATCCTGACCGGCTCGCTGATCGTCGAGCAGATCTTCGGCATCCCCGGCATCGGCCGCTATTTCGTGCAGGGCGCGCTCAACCGCGACTACACGCTGGTGATGGGCGTGCTCATCTACTACGCGGTCGCGGTGATCCTCCTGAACCTGCTGGCCGACCTCGTCTACGCCGTGCTCGACCCGCGCGTGAGGTATGCGCGATGAGCGTTCCCTTCGCGCCCGACCGCATCGAGGAGGTGATGGAACGCACGCTCGACGTGCAGGGCCGCAGTCTGTGGGATGATGCCTTCCGCCGCCTGGTCCGCAACCGCGCGGCGGTGGTCAGCATCGCGGTCCTGGGCCTCATCGCGCTGGCCGCGATCTTCGGGCCGTTCCTGCTCGCCTACGACTATGCCTACCAGAACTACGACATCGTCTCCTGCGCGCCGGACTGGTGGCCGGACAGCGCCGTGTTGTGCAGCGCCGGCGCCGCCCACTGGTTCGGCACGGATTCCCTCGGGCGAGACCTGCTGGCGCGCACCCTGGTGGGCGCGCGCGTGTCGCTCGCCGTCGGCCTGATCGCCACGCTGGTCAGCCTGGTGATCGGCGTCACCTATGGCGCCACCGCCGGCTATATCGGCGGACGGGTCGACGAATTGATGATGCGCTTCGTCGACGTGCTCTATTCGATCCCCTATATCTTCCTGGTCATCATCCTGATGGTGATCTTCAACCGCAATTTCTACCTTCTGTTCGTCGCCATCGGCGCGGTGGAATGGCTCACCATGTCGCGCATCGTGCGCGGCCAGACGCTGTCGCTCAAGCAGAAGGAATTCGTCGAGGCGGCGCGCGCCGGCGGCGTCGGCGGCTTCGGCATCATCACCCGCCACATCATCCCCAACGTGTTCGGACCGGTGATCGTCTATGTCACGCTGACGGTTCCGGCCTCGATCCTGGCGGAGAGTTTCCTGTCCTTCCTCGGCCTCGGCATCCAGGAGCCGCTGACATCCTGGGGCGTCTTGATCTCCGAAGGCGCCGCGCAGATGGAGACCGCGCCCTGGATGCTGATCTTCCCAGCCGCCTTCATGGCGGTGACGCTGTTCTGCTTCAACTTCATCGGCGACGGGCTGCGCGACGCCCTCGATCCGAAGGACCGCTGAGATGCCCGCCGGCCCGATCCTGGAAGTCAAGGACCTCGACGTCCGCTTCGCCACGCCCGACGGCGAGGTCCACGCCGTCAGGAACGCGAATTTCTCGATCGACGAAGGCGAATGCCTGGGCGTGGTCGGCGAGTCCGGCTCGGGCAAGAGCCAGCTCTTCATGGCGACGATCGGCCTTCTGGCCGGCAACGGCAAGGCGGCCGGCAGCGTCAAATATCGCGGCCAGGAGATCCTCAATGTCGGCCAGCACCGCCTGAACCGCTTCCGCGGCTCCAAGATCACCATGATCTTCCAGGACCCGCTGACCAGCCTGACGCCGCACATGACGGCGGGTGCGCAGATCATCGAGGCGCTGCGCGTCCATTCCGGCCTGCCGCGCGACGAGGCCGAGAAGCGCGCCGTCGAAGTGCTCGAACTGGTGCGCATCCCCGAAGCGCGTCGCCGCATGAAGCAGTATCCGCACGAATTGTCCGGCGGCATGCGCCAGCGCGTGATGATCGCGATGGCGACCGCCTGCGGCCCCGACCTTCTGATCGCCGACGAGCCGACCACCGCGCTCGACGTGACGGTGCAGGCGCAGATCCTGGAGATCATGCGCGACCTCAAGACCGAGCTGAAGACCGCCATCGTGCTCGTCAGCCACGACATGGGCGTGATCGCCGGCGTCGCCGACCGCGTCCAGGTGATGCGCCAGGGCGAGATCGTGGAGAGCGGGGCGGTCGACGACATCTTCTACCGGCCGCGCCACGACTATACGAAGATGCTGCTGAACGCGATGCCGCGTCTCGACCGGCCCGAGCGCGAGGGGCACACCCATGCGCCGGCGCCCAAGAGCGACAAGGCGGTCCTCGACGTGCGCGACCTCAAAGTCTATTTCCCGGTGCGCGGCAGCGGCCTCTTCGCCAAGCCCAGGTCGCTGCGCGCGGTCGACGGCGTGAGCTTCACGCTCCGCGAGGGCGAGACGCTCGGCATCGTGGGCGAGTCCGGCTGCGGCAAGTCCACCCTGGCGCGCGCCGTGCTGAAGCTCCTGCCCAAGACGGACGGCACGGCGGTCTGGATGACGCGCGATCTCGGCACGATCTCGCCGGCCGAGCAGCGCCGGCTGCGCAAGGACCTGCAGATCGTCTTCCAGGACCCGCTCGCGAGCCTCGACCCGCGCATGACCATCGGCCAGTCGATCGCCGAGCCGCTGCGCACCCTCAGCCCCGAATTGTCGCGCGAGCAGGTGAAGGCCAAGGTGCGCGCCATGATGCAGCAGGTCGGGCTCGAGCCGGGCTGGATCAACCGCTATCCGCACGAATTCTCCGGCGGCCAGAATCAGCGCGTCGGCATCGCCCGCGCCATGGTCGTCGAGCCCAAGCTGGTGATCTGCGACGAGGCGGTGAGCGCGCTCGACGTCTCCATCCAGTCCCAGATCATCGACCTGATCGTGAAGCTGCAGACCGATTTCGGCATGTCGCTGATCTTCATCAGCCACGACCTGTCGGTCGTGCGGCAGATTTCCCACCGCGTGATGGTGCTCTATCTCGGCCGCATCGTGGAGTTCGCCGACCGCGACGCGATCTACAAGGACGCGCGGCACCCCTACACCAAGGCGCTGATCTCGGCCGTGCCGATCCCCGATCCCAAGATCGAGCGCGCCAAGACGCGGGTGAAGCTCTCGGGCGACCTGCCCTCGCCGCTCGACACGCGGGCGCAGCTCAACTTCCTCAAGTCCAAGCTGGTCGACGATCCCGAGGCCGAACAGTACCGGCCGAGGCTGATGGAGGTCGGCCCCGGCCACCTCGTGGCCGAGTTCGACTCCGCCTGATCACTTCAGCCGGCGCACCTTGTAGAGGACCGACGCGTCGTTCACGACGAGGTCGTAGGAGCCGATGAAGCCGCGGCTGATCGTGACGCTGTTCTTCGCGTTCTTCATGAAATGCGCCCTGCCGGCGTCGCTCTCGATCTGCTGCCAGATCTGTCCGTTGTCCAGCACCACGATGAACTTGTTGTGGGAGTTGAAGGACCAGTCGCGGACGCTGGCGGTGATGCTGTCGAGCTCCCGCGGCGGCTGGTTCACCGCCACCTGGCCCGGCGGCGGCTTCGGCGGCATGAGATTCTCGCCGCCGAACTGCTCCGGCGTGGTCTGCTCGCGCGGCGACACGCCCAGCATGCGCCCGGGATCGTACCAGGGCCGGTCGTCGGCGACCGGCGGCGGGGGTGGCGCAGGCGCGGCCGCAAGCGGCGCGGCGGGCGCCGCCGGCGGGGCAACCGGCGCGGATGCCGGCGGCAGGACGGCGACCGAAGGCGGCGGCGCGGCCGTCGCGGCCTGGGGCGCCTCGTCCCGTGCCGCCTTGAGCTGCGGATAGAGCGCGTCGTAGCAGGAGAGCCGGTCGACGCTGTCGTTGACGACGGCGCATTTCGCCATGCCGTCCACCAGATCCTGGCGGGGATCGGCCTGTGCGGCCAGCGGGACGAACAGAAGCGCGGCGGCGGCCGCGAGGCGGGGAAATGTCATCGATGGTCATCCGTCTGTGAGGCGCCCGGGTCCGGCCGACGGTCGGGCGTGCGAAGAATATGGTATCGACGGTCACTCTGCGAGGGCTTCGAGCGGCATGGCAAAGATCGGATGGGTTTACGCCATCATCCTCGCAGGCCTCGCCGCGGGCCCCGCATCGGCCCTGACGGTGCTCGATCGCGGCAACGGCTCGGAGATCAAGAGCCTCGACCCCCATTTCATCGACGGCATCAACGAATCCGCCATCGAGGGCGACCTGCTGGTCGGCCTGACGACGATCGACGCGGCGGGCGAGCCGATTCCCGGCGCGGCCGCGCGCTGGACCGTCTCGCCCGACGGCAAGACCTGGACCTTCCATCTGCGCGATCATCTCTGGTCGGACGGGCGGCCGGTGACCGCCGCCGACTTCGTGTTCGCCTGGCGCCGCCTGCTCGATCCCCGGACCGGCGCCTCCTATGCCTACAATCTCTGGGTCGTGAAGAACGGGCATGCGATCAGCACGGGAAAGCTGCCGCCCGCCGCCCTGGGCGCCCAGGCCATCGACGACAAGACCCTGGTGGTCACGCTGGAGCACCCGGCGGCCTATCTGCCCCAGCTCCTGACCCACGACACGACCTATCCCCTGCCGCGCCATGTCGTCCTCGCCAGGGGTGCCGGATGGTCCCGGCCCGGCAGCTTCGTCGGCAACGGGCCTTTCGTCCCGCGCGAATGGATTCCGAACGACCATGTGACGCTGGTGAAGAATCCGCGCTTCTACGACGCCGGCCATGTGCGCATCGACGTCGTGAACTTCTATCCCATCGCCGACAGCAACGCGGCCTTGCGCCAGTTCCGCGCCGGCGAGCTCGACACCCAGACGCCGATCCCGCTGACCCAGATCGGCTGGCTCCGGCGGACCATGCCCGCGCTCGTCCACACCACGCCGCTCCTGGCCCTCTCCTACATCTCGATTAATCTGCAGCATCCGCCGCTGAACGACCTGCGGGTGCGCCGGGCGCTGAATCTGGCATTCGACCGCGAGATCGTGACGGAAAAAGTCCTGCGGCTGGGCGAGCCGCCCGCCTATGGCATCGTGCCGCCGGGCACCGCCAACTACCCCGGCGAGCAGTCCTACGACTTCCGCCCGCTGCCCGCCGCCGAGCGCCTCAAGAAAGCCCAGTGGTTGATGACCCAGGCCGGCTATGGGCCGGACAAACCCTTGCGCCTCGTCTTCGAGACCTATGACGAGCCCAACAACAAGCGCGTCGCTGCCGTGCTCCAGGCGATGCTGCGCGCGATCTGGGTCTATGTCGACATCGACGCCATCGACGCCGCCGTGCACGGCCGCAACATGGTCCAGGGCAATTACGACCTGGGCGCCGCGTCCTGGTTCGCCGACTTCAATGACGCCAGCAACTTCCTCGACCTGCTGCGCTCCGACGCCGGCAACAATTACGGCCGCTACCGGAATCCGGCCTTCGACGCCCTGCTGAATCGGGCCCAGGAGGAGCCGGACCTCGCCAGGCGCGGCCAACTCCTGGCCGCCGCCGAGCGCCTGGCGCTTAAGGACTATCCCTGGATCCCGACGCGCTTCCGCACCAGCCAGTATCTCGTTCAGTCTTACGTAAAGGGTTGGGTGGACAATCCCCGCGATCTGCACCGCACCCGCTGGCTGTGGCTCGAAAGACCGGCCCAATGAGCCGCAGCAGCGGGCGCCGGAAAATCCGCTATACACGTTGTGAATCGAGCAAGAGACCTTTGTACATGCCCGCAGCGCGGTTCGCCGCCATCGCCCTCCTGATCCTGCTCGGCGCCTGCACCAAATTCGGCACGGCGAGCCGGACGATCCATTCCCCGGACTATCTCGTGCGCGGCAACGGCATCGAGATCAAGAGCCTCGACCCGCACTATATCGACGGCAATTGGGAAGCCTTCGTGGTCGGCGATATCCTGGTCGGGCTGACGACCGACGCCGCCGACGGCACGCCGATCCCCGGCGCCGCGACGCGCTGGGAAACCTCCCCCGACGGCAAGACCTGGACCTTCCATATCCGCGACCATGTCTGGTCCGACGGCGTGCCAGTGACGGCGGAGGATTTCGTGTTCGCCTGGCGCCGCATCCTCGAGCCGGCGCGCGGCGCGCCCTATGCCTACTATCTCTGGCTGATCAAGAACGCCAAGCCGATCAGCGAGGGCAAGCTGCCGACCGAGGCCCTCGGCGTGACCGCCAGGGACGACAAGACCCTCGTCGTCGAACTCGAACATCCCGCGCCCTACATGCTCGAATACCTGCTGCACCAGGCGGTGTTTCCCGTGCCGCGCCACGTCGTGATGGCGAAGGGCGATGCCTGGGCCAGGCCGGAGAACTACGTCGCCAACGGCCCGTTCGTTCCGAAGGAATGGGTGCCGAACGACCATCTGACGCTGGTCAAGAACCCGCGCTTCTACGATGCGGCGAACGTCCGGCTGAAGACCGTCATCTACAAGCCGACCACGGACACGCTGGCGGCGCTCAAGTCGATCCGCGCCGGCGAGCTGGACACGCAGTATCTCATTCCCGCGGCCGAGATCGCCTGGATGCGCCACAACATTCCGCACGCGCTGCAGCTTCATCCGACGCTGTCGGTGGGATACCTGGTCGTCAATTTCCAGCGCAAGCCGTTCCAGGACCGCCGCATGCGCGAGGTGCTGGCGCTCGCCCTCGACCGCGAGGTCCTGTGCGACAAGATCCTGCGGCTGGGCGACGTCCCGGCCTATCACTTCGTGCCGCCGGGCGTGGCGAACTATCCGGGCGGCGCGCATCTGGATTTCCAGTCCCTGAACCGGGAGCAGCGCCTCGCCAAGGCCCGCGCCTTGATGGCGCAGATGGGCTATGGCCCGAACAACCTCTTCCACACCACCTTCGACACCTCGACCACGCCCGACTCCAAGCGCACCGCCGCGGTGCTGCAATCCATGCTGCGCGCGGTCTATGTCGACATCGAGATCGTCACCTCGGACGGCCAGTTCTTCTACAAGAAATTGCAGGAAGGCCAGTTCAACGTCGCGACCAGCGCCTGGATCGGCGACTTCGACGACGCCGGCACCTTCCTCGACCTGCTGCAGTCGGAGAGCGGCAACAATTACGGCAAATACAACAGCCCGAAATTCGACGCGCTGCTCGCGAAGTCCTATCTGACCCTCGACCTCAAGACCCGCGGCGAGCTCCTGCGCGAGGCCGAACAGACCGCGCTCGACGACGTGGCGGTGATCCCGGGACGCTTCCTGGTCACGCAGGACATCGTCGAGCCCTATGTGAAGGGCTGGGTCCCCAATATCCGCGACTTCAACCGCTCGCGCTGGCTGTGGATCGACCCCACCGCGACGCCCGAGCGCGGCAACTGACCGTCATCGCGTCCAGTCGTTTCGGTTTGGACTTTTCCATATAGGAGTCGTCATTGCCGGCTTGTCCGGGCAACCTGTTTTTCTCCGGACCGAATTGGATCGCCCGCATGAAAGGGGCGATGACGAGGGGATATGCGGCGATTCAATCCAGACCGAAACAATCCTAGCGCACGCTGAACCGCGATTCCTGCAGGTCGACCTCGCGGACCAGTTTGCGGGTCAGCTCCTCCGCCAGCTTGCCCGATCGGCCGATGCGATAGAGCTCCTTGCGCTCGGCGTCGAGGGCGACGATGCGAAGCTTGCGCTCGATCGCATCGACCTTCTGGGCGAGATCGGCGTCCTGGCTCGCCTTCAGCCGGGTCTCGATCCGCTGCCGGTAGCTCTCCATGAGCTGCGCGCCGGTTTGCATATAGAGATCGGCGTCCTCCCTTTCCTTCCCCGTCTGGCGCAGATCGCGTTCGATCGCCTTGATCGCCGCCTGCGCCGCCGCAAGGCGCGCCTCGTCCTCTTCCTTCTGGTACCGCGTGTCCGGCGGCAGCGTCATGCCCTTCATCACATAGGGCAGTCCGAGATTCGCCGCGATCAGCGACACCAGGATCGCGCCGGCCGCCAGGATGATGGCGAGATCGCGCGCCGGGAAGGGCTGGCCCTCCAGCAGCGTCAGGGGCAGCGTCATCACGCCGGACAGCGTCAGGGCGCCGCGCACCCCGGCCAACGACATGGCCGCGATCACGCGCCAGCCGGGCGTCTCTATGGTCCGCCGGCTGGAACCTGCGCGAAACAGGATCAGGCCGAGCGTCGCCCACGCCCATAAGGCCCGCAGGGCAATGAGCACGCAACTGATCGCCAGGATATAGATCAGCAGCCACATCCGGCCCTGCTGCGCCGTTTCGTGGATCACCTGCCGCGCGCCGGCGACGATGCCGGGAAGCTGCTGCCCGAGCAGCACGAAGATCGCGCCATTGCCGGCGAATTGCACGGCGTCCCACACCGCGGTGCGGCGGATGCGCGTGATCGCCAGCGCACGGCCGGTCCGCTCCTCGTAGCTCATCACGATCCCGGCGGCGACCGCCGCCAGGATGCCGGATGCCTTCAGATCCTCGGCCAGGATATAGGCCGCGAACGGGATGAGCAGGCTGACCAGGATCTGCGTCCCCGTCTCCTCGCCGAAATGCCGGGAGATCCAGTCCTTCACCAAATTCGTCAGTACACTGACGAAGACGCCGACGGCGATCCCGCCAGCGGCCAGCCAGAGGAAGATGCCGGACGCCTCGCCGACGGAGAAGCTCCCCGTCACCGCGGCGGCGACCGCGAAGCGCAGGCACACCAGGCCGGATGCGTCGTTCAGCAGCGACTCGCCTTCGAGGATGTGCATCAGCCGCTTGGGGATGGGCGTCCGCGCTGCGATGGCGGACACGGCGACCGCGTCGGTCGGCGACAGGACCGCGGCGAGCGCGAACGCGACCGGCAGCGGCATCACCGGGATCATCCAATGGATGAAGAAGCCGGCGCCGACGACGGTGAATACGACAAGGCCGAGGGCGAGCGCGATGATCGTCCACTTGTCGCGGAACAGCCCTTCCTTCGGGATGCGCCAGCCGTCGAGGAAGAGCAGCGGCGCGATGAACAGCAGCAGGAATATCTCCGGATCGAGCGCGATCCGGAAGTCGAAGGTGGAGGCGATCAAGGCGCCGAGCGCGATCTGGACGAACGGGAGCGGCACGCGGATCGGCGACGCACGCGCGATGGCGCTGCTCGCGACGACGGCGGCCAGAAGCAGCAGGATGATCGTTATGGCTTCCAAAAAAGGGCTCCCAAAATCTGCCGAGGCGACGGCCCGGCGCTACACGAGCGCGCCCGCCGCCGCAATGCATAGCGCAAAGCCCGGCCGCCGGTGCAGATGGGCGGTTGTCACATTCGATGAAAACGACCTGAGCGAAAAGGCTTGCCCACCGGAACAAACATGGGGCAAAAGTCGGAAGGACTGACAGCGATTGCCGGAATTTTCCACACGACCCCGTAGCTCAACAGGATAGAGCAACGGTTTCCTAAAGGCGGCCGCATCACCGACAACTGGCATATCGAAGACAATCTTACGATGCTCTAGCGGATGGGCGTCGCGAAGGTGGGCCATAGCGGCCGGAAGACGAACCGATAGACAAGCGCCGGGGAACTCACCACCGTTCCGGAGCTTATCTGCAGCATGGATGGCCGCCGGCCGGGTCGAGGCGCCATGGCGATAGGAAATGCAACCATGCCGGCCGCTGCCGCGCCTACCGACGATTTCAAGTCCAACGCAAGAGACGGATGGAGGCCGGCATGACACGCAGAGTCGCCGATGTGATCGTCGAGGTTCTGACCAAGGCGGGCGCCAGGCGCTGCTATGGCGTGCCCGGCGACACCCTCAATTATTTCACCGACGCGGTGCGCCGCTCCGATCTGCGCTGGGTTCATGTCCGCCACGAAGAGGCGGGCGCGATGGCGGCCGGCGCGGATGCCCTGCTGACCGGCGAGCTCGCGCTCTGCGCCGGTTCGTGCGGGCCCGGCAGCCTTCACTTTATCAACGGCCTGTGGGAGAGCGGGCGCAACCGCGCGCCGGTCGTCTTGATCGCGAGCCAGATCACGCGCGACGAGCTCGGCTTCGACTTCCCGCAGGAGGTCGACTTCAACGCGGTCTACAGCGCCGGCACCGTCTTCTGCGAGGAGATCCGCACGCCGGCCCAGGCGCGCCGCATGACCGCGATGGCGGCCCAGGCCGCGCTGTCGCGCAAAGGCGTCGCGGTGCTGATCGTGCCGGTCGACGTGTCCCACGCCGCGGCCCCCGACGAGCCGGATTTCGCCGTGCATCGCGCCAGCCCGGTCGTCCGGCCGAGCGATGCGGAACTCGACGCCATCGCCGCGGTGCTCAATGCCGGAAAGCGGGTCGCGATCTATGGCGGCTCCGGCTGCGCCCATGCCCATGATCAGGTGGTCGCGCTCGCCGCGCGGCTGCAGGCGCCGGTCGCCCGCACCTCGCGCGCCAAGGACTTTCTCGAGCACGACAATTCCTACGACGTCGGCATGACCGGTGTGTTCGGCACGCGGGGCGGCTACCACGCGCTGATGGAATGCGACACGCTGCTGCTGCTCGGCTGTGATTTCGCCTGGCGGCAATTTTATCCGCGGCACGCCAAGATCGTCCAGATCGACATCGAGGGCGCGCATCTCGGCCGCCGCCATCCCGTCGACGTCGCCGCGGTGGGCGACATCGCGCCGACCCTGGAAGCGCTGCTGCCGCGGATCGACGCGCGCGACGATCGCGGCTTTCTCGATGCCGCGCTGGCCGAGGCGCGCAAAGCCGAGGCGAAGCTCGACCGGCGGGCCGTCGCGGGGTTGGGCGCGATCCACCCGCAATATCTGACGGAGACGATCGCGGCCCATGCCGCGCCGGACGCCGTCTATACGGCCGACGGCGGTTCGCCGATGGTCTGGTGCCTGCGCCATGTGCCGTCCACCGGCGCCAACCGCACCGTCGTCAGCCTCAGCCACGGCACCATGGCGAATGCGATGCCGCAGGCGCTGGGGGCGCAGGCGGCCTATCCCGGCCGGCAGGTGATCTCGCTCTCCGGCGACGGCGGCCTTGCGATGCTGCTGGGCGATCTGCTGACGACCGTGCAGGAGAAGCTGCCGATCAAGGTCTGCGTCTTCAACAACGGCGCGCTCGGCTTCGTGGAGCTCGAGCAGAAGGTCGAAGGCCTGCTCGACGCCTATACCGATCTGCACAATCCCGACTTCTCGCGCGTTGCCGAGGCGATCGGGATGTGGGGGCGGCGCGTGGAAAAGGCGGACGATGTCGCGGGCGCGGTAGAGGCATGGCTGGCCGCGCCGGGACCGGCCCTGCTCGACGTGGTCGTCGCGCGCAGCGAACTCGTCCTGCCGCCGAAGATCGAAGCCGGCCAGGTGCTCGGCACCGCGCTTTATTCGGCCAAGGCGATCCTTGCGGGACGGGGCGACGACGTCATCGACCTCACCAAAGGCGCGCTGGCGCCGTGAGCTGGTCGTGATCGATTGGCGACAAGCAAAAGAGGTTCGGTGACGATCGCAGTCAAGCCGGCGCGCCACGTGCGAGGGGCGCGGATCGTCGCGATCGGTCGTCGACGGGAGAGACTCAGGCGGCCGGCGTTGCGCGCACGCCCTCACTACTCCGATTCGGCGGCGATCAGCGATTTCATCTTGGCGTCCTGGCCCAGCCGCTCCATTGTCGTTTGGGGGGCACCGAAAAGAATCGCGCCGAGCTTGGAATTGCCGTCGCCATGAGCCGCGATCAGCTTGGTCTGGCAAAGTCGCTTTCCTTTGAAGACATGCTTTTCCGCCGTGCTGCGGGATACGCCCATCTCCATGGACACGCCATCATAGGAAAGCCCGTCCACGACACGCAGCACGAATGCTTCCCGGCATCGCGCCGGCAATTGATCCATGAGCTGCCGGCAGCCCTCCGCCCGCTCGGACTGGATCATGTGGTCCTCGGCGGACGGCGTGGCATGCGTGAAAACGACGTTCAGCGCGTTGCGCACAACGTCCGAACTGCGGAGACGACGGTTTCGAATATGATTCAAGGCCAGATTTCGAGCGGTCCTAAACAGGACGGCGTTCGGAGACCGCGCCCTGTCCGCGGCCAGTGCACGCCATGTGCGCACAAAAGCGTCCTGCACGATGTCGTCACAGTCCGTGTTGCTGCGCAGGATGCGTCGAACGAACCGCCGCAGCGCTGGCTCCTGCTCACGGTAAAGGGCCTCGATAGCCGCCGTCGCTGACGATAAAGCCGGATTCGACCAATCCGGGGGCAAAGGATCCTCCGCCTGCTCGGAAGAATTCCGAATCTTTCCAATATCTTGCGTCTCAAACGTCACGCACCCCTCCTTGGGAATCTGCATCCTCACTATGCGCAAGTTTATTGCGGCACCATAGAAATCTACTACTAGTCAGTCATTTTACTGACTGGACGAATATCAGGCTATGCGAAGGGTGCTATCTGTCAAGTCCCGTCGTGAGGCGGCGTCTTGCCGAGCGACAAACGCGCGGGCGCGACGCCGGCGCGAAGCGCCGGAGCGCCGACGCGGATCGGCCCTATCGGTTCGTGAAAAGGTCCAAAAAGGCGCGGGTTGTCGCGATTGAAATCGCCCGCCGGCGCCTGCGCCACCTAGTAGGCGATGCCGCCGCCGACCAGAAGGACTTCACCGTTCACATAATTGCTTTCGGGGATGCAAAAGAGATAAACGGCGCCGGCGGCTTCGTCCGGCGTGCCGGGCCGGCCGAGCGGTACCATCATCGGCAATCTCTGCCGCGTGGCGGCCGGTACGCCGACCTGCATTTCCCGGCCGTCGATCGAGATCCTGGACTCCGGCGCATCCAGGGCTTGCGTCAGCCGCGTTTCGATGAAGCCGTAAGCGACGCAATTGACATTCACCTTGTAGCGTCCCCACTCCTTTGCCAACGTCTTGGTGAGGCCGACGAGAGCCGCTTTGGCCGAGGCGTAGTTCGCCTGTCCGACGCTGCCATTGGTCCCGGCGATGGACGATATGTTCACGACCTTGCGGAACACCTCACGCCCCTCCCCCGCCTCCTTTTTCGCCAGCGCGCGGATCGGCTCGGACGCGGCGCGGAGGATACGAAAAGGCGCTATGAGGTGGACGTCGAGCATCGCCTGGAACTGCTCGTCGGTCATTTTCTGGATGACGCCGTCCCAGGTGTATCCGGCATTGTTGACGATGATATCCAAGCCGCCGAACGCTTCGATGCCCGTGGCGACGAAGCGGTCGGCGAAGCCGGGTTCGGTGACGCTGCCGACGCAGGCAACGGCCTGACCCCCGGCTTTCCGGATCGCGTCGACGACGTCGGCGGCGGACCCTTCATCCAGGTCGTTGACGACGACCCGCGCGCCCTCGGACGCGAGCTTGAGAGCCAGCGCCCGTCCGATGCCGCGGCCCGAGCCGGAAATGAGCGCGACCTTGTCCTTGAGCTTTGCCATGGTTCCGAAAATTCCGAATGGGGTTACGCCAGGGCGACGACCGCGTCGCCCACGACCGTGTGAAGCCCGCACCGCGTTCTCGCATTGATCTCGAGCCGGACGCATTTTTCGCCGCCGGCCTCGAACTTGGCGACGACTTTTCCGGTGCAGACCACCTTGGCATGGACCGGCGTGATTGCCGTGAAGCGGACGCTCCAGTGCCGAATGTTTTGTTGCGGCACCCATCTGGTCAGAAGCTGCCCGAGAAAGGCCATCGTGAGCATGCCGTGCGCGAAGACGTCCGGCATGCCGGAGCTTTTGGCGAAATCGCTGTCGACGTGCATGGGGTTGTGATCGCCGGACGCGCCGCAATAAAGCGCAAGCGTGTGGCGCGAGATCGCGGCGCTTTCGTGGATCGGAATCTCGTCGCCGATATCGACGGCGTCATAGGCCGGCGTCATGCGCGATCAGCCGTTTCTGACGACGATGACGGTGCGCGAAACGCCGACGCCTTCGCCGTTCTGGTTGGTCGCGGTCGTTTCCTGGACGATGAAATCCAGCAGGCCGCCCTTCCTGCTGTAGATGTCCGAGATCCTGGTTTTCAGCGCGATGCGGTCTCCCGCATAGATCGCCTTGCCATATTGAAAGCGCTGCTCTCCGTGCAGAATGCGGCCTATGTCGAGGCCGAGCCTTGCCATGATTCCGTCCGGGCCCGCCGCCAAACTCTCGAGGCAGAAAAGAAACGTCGGCGGGGCGGGCAGAGACCGATGACCCGCGGCTTTTGCGGCCTGCTCGTCGAAATAGACCGGGTTGGTCTCTCCGGTCGCTTCGGCGAAGAATTCGAGCCGGCCTTTTTCCACCTCGACGGAACGCATCTCCGTTTCCGAACCGATGAGGGATCTGTCCAACATTCCGGCTAAACCTTTTAACTTCATCGTCAAACTGCTCGCGATTCCGGACAAACCGACCGCTAGAGCGTTCGCACCGCCATATCGTTGTGCAGTCCTTGAAAGGCCGCCGGCATTTTCGACCTGTCGCGTCCGGCCAGTTTCAATTTGCCTTCGGCTATGCCCCTTGCCGCGGCCGCCTGCAGCTGCCCGGCCGTTTCCGGAGACAGGACCAGGCGCGCCAGCGGCAGGGCGAAATCGTAGTCCACGGTCGAGTGGATGTCGGCGTCGGCCAGTTCGGATTCGTCGAAGTGCACGACGCCGTTCTTCACGACGCCGTGCCATGCGAGCGTGCCGTCGCCGGACGGATCGAGATGCTTCGGCACGTTGGTGAAGACCTCGCAGAGGCTTACTTCGAAATTCGTTCCGGCGCCTTGCGTATAGGCGACGAGCAATTCCCTGAGCGCCGCCATCCAGGCGCGGCCGCCGAATTCGAACTTGTCCAAACGTCTTCTCCGTCATGGATGACGCACACGGGCGGAAAGATGCGGCCGGACCGCATCTTTCCGAACCGAAGGGCTAGATATGCCCGCGCAGTTCGACGCCGACCGTGCGACCGATGTTGATCGAGCGGGTCGTGTAAAGCCCGCCCAGCACGCTGGTGCCGCCGCCCAGCACCGTCTTGTCGGTCAGATTGCGGCCCCACACATAGGCGCCCCAGCGTCCCTCCGAGTCCTCGATTCCGAGGCGCGCATTCGCGATGAGAAAGGCCCCGACGCGCAGCGCCAGCATGTTCGAAGGCTCCGTGAACTGCGGATCGCGGTAGTCCCAGTCGGTGGCCAGCACATAGTTCGTGCCCTCGATCAGGTCGAAGGGCCGGGTCCAGCTGCCGCCCCAGCTCGACGACCATTTCGACGCGCCGGCCAGCTGGTGGCCGTCGAAATCGACGCCGATGCCGCCGCCATTGGGGAATTTGTCGTAGCGCGCATCCAGATACCCGCCATTGGCGAACAGGGAGAGACCTTCGATCGGCGCCCAATTGAGCTCGAGTTCGACGCCCTTGCTGGTGGCGCTTGCGGCGTTGGCCACGCGGAAGCCCACCGATACGACCACCTGCTCCTGCTTGTCGGAGAAATCGTAGTAGAAGGCGGAGATGTTGGCGCTTAGCGTATGGTCGAACAGCACCGACTTGAAGCCGGCCTCGTAGGCGTTCAGGGTTTCGGGCTTGAAGGCAAGCCCGCCCGACAGATCGAAGGGAGGCGAAATCACGTCGGCATTGAAGCCGCCGGCCTTGAACCCGTGCGAGAAGCGCAGATACCCGACCTGGTCCTCGGTGAACTTGTAGGAAAGATTCGCGTCGCCGGTTATCGCCCCCTGGTCGTAGTGATCGATCACGCCCGGGATCGGCAGCGCGAAGGCGTAGATCACGTGCAGCGGCGCAAGGTCCGGGTCGAGCGTCGTCGGCAGCTGCGAATAGTTCAGGTCCTTGTGTTCGTGCGTGTAGCGGACGCCGCCGCTGACGATGAGCGCGTCGGTGATGTTGTACTTGGCGCTGATGAAGCCCGCCTCGCTGGTGTTCGAGATGCGCGCATTGGTCGTGGCCGTTTCCCGGTAACCCGTGGGCAATACCAGCGGAAACGGCGCCCCCAGCAGAAACGTCGGGAAGCCGTCGCCGATGCCGATATGGTACATCGACCTGTCGAGTTCGTGATCGAAGTAGGCGCCGGCGATCCATGAGAAACGATCGTCGCCCGGCGAGGTGAAGCGGAATTCCTGGCTGAACCTGTCCATGCCTTCCTGCATGCCGGTGTCGAAGCCGTCGAGCGGGCCGCCGTCCTGATCCCAGTCCCAGTCGCTGTTGTAGTGACGCCACGCCGTGATCGATGTCAGCGCATAGCCGTTATAGTCGTACTCCGCCTTTCCCGACGTGCCCCAGATGTTGCGCTTGGCGAGCGGCGGCGTGTTGATGTTGACGATGCGGTCGGTCGGGTTCTGCGGCGGCACGGTGTTGAACGGCGGAAACGGCGCGATCGCGCCGCCGATCGTCGACTGCGTCTCGCGCAGCCCGTTGCTGTCGGATTCGCCGCTCAGATCGCCGCGCAACTCCAGCGTGAGGCGATCGACGGGATTCACCACGACCATGATGCGACCGCCCCACTGGTTGAGGCTGCCGCCTTTTTCGCCGAGGTTTGTCATGTCGATATAGCCGTCGCGCTTCTGCAGGAAGCCGGAGGCGCGCACCAGGACCGTATCTTCGACCACCGGACCGCTTATCGTCCCGCGCAGCTGATAATAATCGTAGTTACCCGCGCGGAAATCGCCCAGCGCTTCATATTCGTTCGTCGGACGTTCGGTCGTGATGTTGATCACGCCCGCCACGGTGTTCTTGCCGTAGAGCGTGCCCTGCGGTCCGCGCAGGACCTCCACGCTCGACACGTCCGTCAGCACGCTGTCGAACGCGCGGTCGCGGCCCTGGAAGACCTCGTCCACATTGACGCCGACATCGGGCGGAAAACCCGCGCCGATGCCCGCGCCGGCGGAATTCGAGGAGATGCCCCGGATGGTGACCGAGCCGAACAGCGTGCCGCCGGCATTGACGTTCGGGATCTTCTGGCCGAGTTCGGTCAGGTCTCCGATGTTCTTGTCCTTGATGTCGCGGGCGTCGTTGACCGTGATCGACAGCGGAACGTCGATGAGGTTTTCACTGCGCTTCTCGGCCGTCACCACGACGGTTTCGATTCCGCCGCCGTCGGACTGCCCGAAAGCCGGCACGGCCAGGGCCGTCGAGGCCAACAAGGCCAGCATCAAGGCGCCGACCCCCGAGTTGATCTTGCTTGCAAGCGGCGATGCCATCTTCAAGTCCCCCTACAGACTTAAACACCCCCGCAAATCGAACATGCCCCCGCGGAGTACTGGACGTTTGAAGACACTTCGATGTCGAAAAACGCGCTACTGCGGGAGAAGACGTTTTGAAAGCCGATCTGAGGCGTAGCGCATTTCGGCGCGGCTCGTGTCTTCTAGATTGCCGGCATTCCGCCAATAGCAATGCGCGCCGTACCGGAGCCGAGGGCTTTCCCCGGCAAGACGTCCCGGGCGTTCTTTGTCGGCGGCACGGTGGACCACAATCCGAGAGCACGAGGCTGGCCGATGAACACCGACGAATATCAGAGCTATGACGCCACGGGCCTGGCGCAGCTCGTCGCACGCAAGGACGTCTCGCCGACCGAACTTTTCGAAGCCGCCCTGGCGCGCGTCGAACAGGTCAATCCCGCGATCAACGCGATGGTCATCAGCACGGAAGACGAGGCGCGCCGGGCAATCGCCGACGGTCTGCCGGACGGCCCGTTCCGGGGCGTTCCGTTTCTCCTCAAGGACCTTACGGCCCATTTGAAGGGGACGCGCATGACGAGCGGCTCGCGCCTCATGAAGGATTTCGTTTCGCCCTTCGACAGCGCGCTGACGACCGCCTACAAGCAGGCCGGGTTCGTGACGTTCGGCAAGGTGAGCACGGCCGAATTCGGGCTTCTGGGGGTCATCGATACGGATTTGTTCGGGACGACGCGCAATCCATGGGATCTGCAGCGCTCGCCGGGCGGATCGTCGGGCGGGTCGGCCGCCGCGGTCGCCGCGCGGATCGCACCTGCCGTGAACGGCAGCGACGCCGGCGGCTCGATCCGCATTCCCGCAGCCTGCTGCGGCTGCTTCGGGTTCAAGCCGTCCCGCGGACGCGTCTCGATGGCGCCCATGGTCGAAGGACTGGGCGGTCTCACGACGTCGCATGTGGTCACCCGGTCGGTGCGCGACAGCGCCGCGATCCTGGATTTGAGCTGCGCGCCCCAGCCGGGCGATTTCTTCGCCATCGAACCGCCGCCCACGCCCTTTGCCCGCGAGGTCGAACGAAGCCCCGGAAAGCTCCGGTTCGGCATGCTGCTCACCAACGTCTATGGCGGCGCCATGGACCTTGAGATCGTCGACGCGGTGAAGGAGACGGCCCGGCTGCTCGAAGATCTCGGCCATGCGGTCGAGGTGGCATCGCCGCTCGCCGACCTGGAGCAGGTGACGGCGATCGCCGGCATCCTCTTCTCCAGCTCGGTCAGGGCCGGGATCGACGCGGAAGTGGAACGCCGGGGCTGGCCGCTGCGGGACGACGAATTGCAAACCGTGACGCGCATGGTCTACGAGCGCGGCGGCCGATATTCGGCCCGCGAATTCGCGCGCGCGCTGGTGCAGATGCAGTTTCTCGCGCGCGGCATCGCGCCGGCGTTCCAGAAATACGACATGCTGCTGACCGGCACGCTGGGCCGGATGCCCGTGAAGGCGACCCTGGCCGAGGTGATGGGCGGCGGCTCGTTCGATCTCGATGCCGTCTCGGCCCGGTTCTACGATTTCGGGCCCAACACGCAGATCTTCAACATCACCGGCCAGCCCGCAATGTCGCTTCCCCTGATGTGGACCGAGACCGGCATGCCGGTCGGGGTTCAGATCGTGGGGCAGCCGGCCGGCGAGGCGGCGTTGCTGGCGCTGGCCGGAGAAATCGAGCGCGCACGGCCGTGGGACGCGCGCCGGCCGCCGGAAGGGCCGCTGCGCAACGGCCAAGCCTCCAAAGTCGAGGCGTTGTAATGTACACGTTGCCGCCTATACCAACTACGCCGATCGACATGATTCGCGGCAATTGAGGCATGCAGGATTCGATGAGCGACAAAGCCTGGGGCGCAACGATCAAGAGCCGGGAAGAGAAGTTCGAACTGAAACGCCGTGCGCTGTTGAACACGGCCGCCAGCCTGTTCCGCACCAAGGGCGTGGAGAACACGTCGCTCGGCGACATCGCCGTCGAGCTGAACATCTCCAAGCCGACGGTCTATTATTATTTCGCCAACAAGGACCAGGTGCTGCTCGCGCTCGTCGAGACCGGCATCGCGGAGTTCCTGGACAGGAGCAAGTATCCGGAGGACTTTCCGCTCGTCGAAGGTCTCAGCGGCGCCGATCAGCTCGAGCGGTTCCTGCGCCGGGCCTTGCGCATTCTTTTTTTCGGCGAGCTTGGAGGCGATGCGGCGAGCTGGCTGGCGCGCAATTTCGAAGGCGAGCAAAGGGTGCTCTTCGTCGCGGCTCAGCGTCCGTTCGACGAGATGGGGGAGACGATTCTGCAGGCCGGGTTCGACGACGGCTCGCTCGAACGCTCCCATATCGCGATGACGTATCGCTTTGTGATCGGGGTGCTCAGGTACATCCCGCTCTGGCTGAAGGACACGGACCTCGCGAAGGAGGATGTGGCCGAGGCCTGCGTGCACTTCGTGATGCGGAGCCTCCGGCGCGCCGCCCCCTGACCGCCGCGCCGGCGCCCTCAACCGTACTGGTTTTCCGTGGACGGGCGCGTCAGTGCCAGCTTCGCCGGCGATGGCCCTTCCTCGCGGTAGCCCTGCCACTTGTCGCGCCAGACGAGCTTGGCGAATTTCTCGCCATGCTGCTCCATCATCTCCGGCGTGATGTCGCTGAAGTCTTCCGCCGGCATCACGAAGCTGCGGCAATACAGCGTGACATAGGTCACGCGCGTGTGGTTGTTGTCCTTGCCGATTGCGCCGTGCCAGGTGTTGCCGTGGAAGACGCAGAGCGAGCCGGGCTTGGCCAGCACCGGCTGGACGATGTCGTCGTCTCCCGGGCCGCCGATGCATTTGGGCTGCTCCGCCGCGGTCGGATGACGGCAGAGCTTGTGGCTGCCGGGCACCATGAACAGCGGCCCCGTCTCCATCGAATATTCGCTGAGAATCCACGTCGCATTGCAGAACATGCCCCATGGCGGCAGCGGGGGCGGCACCGACACCGAGTCGCAGTGGAGGAACACGGGATTGATCTGGCCGGACTTCAGGATGGAGCCGCTCGAATAGATGCGCATGCTCGCGCCGACGACGTAGGACGCGAGCGCATAGGCCACCGGCGAGACCGTGGCCTCGCGGAAGATCGGATCGCGTTTCACGGTGTGAAACAGATGTTCGCCGTCGACCGAGCGCTGCGATTTGTCGACGACGTTCAGCGTCGCGACGTTTTTGTCGGCGGCTTTGGAATGCTTCCAGACCGCCTCGCAGAGCTTGTCGGTGAAGCCCGGCGGCGCCGCCTTTTCGGGCGGCACGATCGTGAAGCCGAACGTGTCGAGTTCGGCGACATATTGCTCCAGACCCAATTCACGGATGAGCTTGTAGGATTCGTTGACGCCCGCCGTCGTCTTCCAAGGCTTCAGTTCCATCGTTCTCTCCTTCTGCTCACAGCGCCGCGGGCCGATAGAGCGTCACGACGCACGCCCCGCCCAGTCCAAGATTGTGCTGCAGTGCCGCCCTGGCGCCCTCGACCTGGCGCTTCTCCGCCTCGCCGCGCAGCTGCCACACAAGCTCCGAACACTGCGCAAGGCCGGTCGCGCCGAGCGGATGTCCCTTGGCGAGCAGGCCGCCCGACGGGTTGGTGACGAACTTGCCGCCATAGGTGTTGTCCTCGTCGATAATGAAGCGCTCCGCCCCGCCTTCCGGGCACAGTCCGAGCGCTTCGTAGGTGATGAGTTCGTTCGCCGTGAAGCAATCGTGCAGCTCCACCACCTGGACGTCCTCAGGCCCCATGCCGGCGGATTCGTACACCTGGCGTGCGGCGTCCTTCGCCATGTCGTAGCCGACGACGCGCATCATGCTGGGCGGCTCGGTGAAGGACGACGGCGTATCCGTCGTCATCGCCTGGGCTGCGATCTCGATCAGGCGGGTCAGGCCCTTCTTCTTCGCATATTCACGCGACACGATCACCGCCGCCGCGGCGCCGCTGGTCGGCGGGCAGCACTGGAAGCGCGTCAGCGGGCCGTAGATGTGCGGCGACTGCAGGACGTCGTGCAGCGACAGCGGGTCGCGAAACACGGCGTAGGGATTGTTCGCCGCGTGCTTGCGGGCCTTCTCGGAAATCCGCGCGAAGGTCGAAGTCTGCGTGCCGAACTTCTTCTGGTGCTCGAGACCGGCGCCGCCGAAGAATTGCGCGGCCCCCGGCGCCTTCGGGTCGAATTCCTGCGCCCGCGCCATCGCATCGGCGAACAGCTCCATCGCGGGCTTGCGGTCGTTGTAGACGGAGCCCAGCGCGCCCGGATTCATCTGCTCGAAGCCGAGCGCCAGCGCGACGTCGGCGACGCCCGCTTCGACCGCCTGGCGGGCCAGATACAGCGCGCTCGAACCGGTGGAGCAGTTGTTGTTCACGTTGAAGATCGGGATGCCCGACTGGCCGAGCTTGTAGAGGACGCTCTGGCCACAGGTGGAATCGCCGTAGACATAGCCGACATAGGCCTGCTGGATGTCGGAATAGGCTAGCCCCGCGTCGGCGAGCGCGCGGCGCGCTGCCTCGGCGCCCATCACGTCCCAGGTCTCGCTCTGACCCGGCTTTTTGAAGGGCGTCATCCCCACGCCGGCAACCAGCGCCTTACGATCCATTTTGATGCTCCAGATGAAACCCGCCGGAAGCGGTCGCGTACCGGAAAAGACACGGCTCGGCCGATAAACCGCTATCGAAACCGCGGTCTAGTGAGCCGGCTCTTCCCTCTCCAGCATCCCGCGCAGCTCGGCCTTGGCGATCTTTTCCAGCGTGCTGCGCGGAAGGGACGGCACGAGCCGCACCTGCCGCGGGACCTTGAAATCGGCCAGCTTCTGCCGACACGCAGCCAATATCTCGTCCGGAAGAGCCGTTCGCGCCGGGTCCAGCGGGATGACGAACGCCACCGGCACCTCGTCCAGCATCGGGTGCCTTCGCCCGACGACGGCGACTTCCGAAACGCCCGCAACGTCCATGATCACGCGCTCGATCTCCGATGCCGCGACGTTTTCGCCGCCCACTTTCAGCATGTCCTTGGCGCGGTCGACGAAGAATATCGAACCATCCGCGCCGACGCGCACGCGATCGCCGGTGATCATGAATCCGTCCTCGTCGAACGCGGCCGCCGTCGCCTTGGGATCGTCGACATACTCTTCGAACAGCGAGAGCCCGCGGATACCGAAGATGCGCAGATCGCCGGTCTCGCCGGGCCGCACCTGCCTTCCTTCTTCGTCGACGATCCTGATGCGATATTCGGGCGCGACGCGGCCGATCGCCAGCGGCGTGTTGGCCTGGTGTACCGCGCCGACGATGCCATGCGTGACGGTCTCGGTCATGCCCCACCAGCCGATCGTCCGCACCCGGAAATGCGCGTCGAACGGCATGTCGCAGACCGCGCTTCCCCAGAGACGATAACGGTGATCCGGCACCGGAAGATCGAGCAGCGCACGCACGCAGAACGGCGCCATCGAGGCCCAGGTGCAGCCGTATTTGAGCGACACCGGCCAGAACCGCGAGGCCGAGAACTTCGGCTGCAGCACGCAGCTTGCGCCCACCCACGCCGCGGCCAGAAGCGAATAGACCTGCGCATTGGTGTGGAACAGCGGCATCGCCGCCCAATGGACGTCGTCCGGCCGCAAATCCTCGTGCTGCGACGAGATGCGCGCGCCCCACAGGGCATTGGCATGCGTCCAGGACACGGCCTTCGGCCGCGCCGTGGTGCCCGACGTATACTGAATCCCGAACGGCGCCGCCGGGTCGTGCGGTCTTTCCGGCAAGGCCCAAATGTCTCCCTCGATCTCTTCGAAACGGACGGCCCATGCCGGCGGGGAATCCGACGCCGGTTCGCCGCCATCCGTCCCGGTGACCGCGATCCATCGCGCGCCCTTGCAGGCGTCGCCCACGGTGTCCAGATATTTCGGCTGCGTGACGACCGCGACGGCCCGGCTGTGGGAGGCGAAATAGGCGACCTCGTCCGCGCTGGACCGCGTGTTGGACATGACGGCGACGGCGCCGGCCCAGGCGGTTCCGAGCCAGGCGATCACGCTCTCGGGACAATTGTCGAGATGGATCATCACGCGCTCGCCGGGGCGGACGCCGCGGGCGTGAAGGCCCGCCGCGAAAGACGCGATCGCGTCGCGAAAAGCACCATAGGTCCAGATGCGGTCTTCACCGGTGAACGGCGACCAGATCAGGAAGGGATGATCGCGGCGTACCTTTGCCTGGTGTTCGAACAGCGAACGGATGTCCTGGCCGCCGAAGGGGTGCGCGCCAATCCGGGAAATATGAAGACCGGGCATCGTCGAATGCGCCTCCTACAAGGGCGAAGAACTTTGCACGCGCCTCCCGGTACAGACACGCAAGACGGGTCTATCCTCCATCCGGCCCGCCGCGCGCACCGAAACGGACGGCGATAGGAAGACCAGACGCGCGCGATGCCGCTAGGCCGGCCCGAACCCGCGAAACATGCGGTGCAGCCGGCGGCTCTGGATCAGCCAGGCGCCGCCGACCTTGACGAAGTGATCGTGGAATTCGCCGAACGTCACCCGCGGCGCCGGCAAGGGCGTGCCGGGCGGAAGCGGCCTGTCATGGGCGAGGACCGTCAGATAGCAAATCCCGGTGGCGTGGCTGGCGCTTTTCACCTCGATGGTGCAATTCGTCACGATATGGCGCATCACGACGCCGCTCGCCTTCCAATCCGCCTGCCCCTGCATGATCGCGTCCAGACCGGCGAAAGGCGGATATTCGGGCAAGGTGATCGTCGCATCCTTGATGAAGAGGTCCGCGAATTTCGGATCCTGGCGGTCGGCCAGCGTGCCATAACGCGTCTGAAGGCGGATGCAGGCCGCTTCGATCTTGAGTTTTTCGTCTTCGGTCATGCGATGCGCCCGATTGCCCGCGCGATGATGGCGCGGATTTCGACGCGGCGGGAGTGGCGGATCGATCGCGTGCGAGTGTCTTGTCATGGGATATTTCGCCGAGGCCGACGATGGAGACGAGTGCGTTGGAGATCATCACGCTGGAGGGCGGCCCGACCGCGCGCGGCCGCCAGCATGGCGAGATGCTGCGCCCCCGGATCCACGCGCTGCTCGACCGCTGGGACGAGGCGCTGCGGCGCGTCTACAAGGTGACCCGCGCGCGCCATGTCGAGCGGTTTTTCGCCGAAACGAAATTCGAACGGGCGTTGCAGGCGCATGCGCCTAGCGTGCTCGAAGAAATCCGCGGCATCGCGGAGGGCGCCGCGGTCGACTACCCCACCCTGCTCGCGTTCCAGCATATCAACGAGGAGTTCTGGTTCGCCCCCTCCGCGGCGCCGCCCGGCGAGGCGTGCAGCACGATGGCGCTGGGCCCGACCGGCACGCAGCCCGCGCTGATCGGACAGAACCTCGATCTCGACGCCTATCTCGACGGCTATCAGCTATTGCTGCGGTATCGTTGCGACAATTCCGACGGCCGCATCCTGGCGCCCAGCGTGCCGGGCATGATCAGCCTGAACGGCATGAACAGCCACGGCTTCGCCGTATGCGACAACACATTGACCCGGCTCCGGACGGACATCGCGGGCGTGCCGATCTTCGCGATCTACCGCCTGCTCCTGGAATCGACCAGCCTCCCGCAGGCCGTCGCGCTGATCGAGCGGCTGCCGCACGCCTCCGGTCTCAACTGGGTGATAGGCGATCCCGAGGCGGTGGCGATGTATGAGCGCTCGGCGGGCACGATCGTCAAATACGGCCCCGACGATCCGTCGCAGCCCGTCTACCACACCAATCATCCGCTCAAGAATTGCGACGTCGCCGGCGCAGTGGGCCGCAAGCCTGGACGCAGCACCTATCTGCGCTTCGCGGCCCTGCACGAACGTTTCAGCGCCCTGGATGCGCCCCTCGGCATCCCGGCGATCAAGGAAATCCTTTCGGGGCACGACGACCCGGACTATCCGGTGTCCCGCGGCGGCGGCCGCAACGAGGAAGACGAGAATATCGGCTTCACCCTCGCCTGCTGCATCTTCGAGCTGGACGCGGAACGGCCCAGGCTGCACATCGCGTCGGGCCCGCCACATCGTTGTGAATTCAGGACTTTTTCGGTTTGACGACATGGCGGATTCGGCCGTCGGCCGTGTCGGATCGATGCGCCGCAGGGAGACCGCCATGGACAAGTTCGAATTCGCCAGCCCCGCCTGGATCGCCGCGTTGAAGGAACGGCTGGCGAAATATGCCGCCGAAGCCGGCCCCGCCGCCAGTCTCAGCATCTGCGAGGTCTTCAACAAGGTGCCCAAGCACCTCGACAAGAACGGCACCGGCACCATCGCCTGGCACTGCATCGTCGAGAACGGCAAGCTGGTGAAATTCGAGGAGACCGCGATTGCCGAGGCGGACGTCCGCACCGAGCACGACTACGACTTCGTCGTGCCGGTCGCGCGGATGGTCTACACCCCCGAAACCATGGCCGAGGTCGAAGCCTACATGGCCAAGGGCATCGCGGAGGGACGCTCGGTCTCGACCAGCCGCGACCGCACAAAGGTGCCGGCGAACTTCGTCGGCCTGCACAACGATCTGGCCGTGCGCACGCTTTAGGCGGCCATCCGGGAGAAGATCATGGCGGATTCCATCCTCTACGAAATGGCGGCGCCGAACGTCGCGCGCATCGTCCTCAACCGTCCCGAGGCCCGCAATGCGCAGGATACGCGCCTGCTCTACGCGCTGAACGACGCCTATGAACGCGCCGCCCAGGACGAGGCGGTGAAGGTGATCATCACCGCGGCGAACGGGCCGCACTTCTCCTCAGGCCACGATCTGCGCGAGCGCGACCACCTCGATACGCAGGACAAATACCGGCCCGTCACCGGCGCCACCGGCTATCGCCGGCCGGGCGCGGAAGGCCGCATGGCGCGGGAGGAAGAACTCTACACCGGCTTCTGCGAACGCTGGCGCGCCATCCCCAAGCCCACCATCGCCGCGGTGCAGGGGCGCTGCGTCGCGGGCGGCCTCATGCTGTGCTGGCCGTCCGATCTCATCGTCGCCGCCGACGACGCGCTGTTCGAGGACGTGACGCTGATGCTGGGCATTCCCGGCGTCGAATATTTCGCCCACCCCTGGGAGCTTGGGGCGCGCAAGGCCAAGGAGATGCTGTTCGCCGGCGCGCAGATCAACGCCGAGGAAGCGCGCCAATGCGGCATGGTCAATCGCGTCGTGCCGCGCGCCGAGCTCGCGGAAGCGACGCTCGAACTCGCGCTCCAGATCGCGCAGCGCCCGTCCTTCGCCCTCAAGCTCGCCAAGCAGGCGGTGAACGCCGCACAGGACGCGCAAGGTCGCGTCGCCGCCCATATGGCGGCCTTCGCCATGCACCATATCGCGCATAGCCACTGCATGGAGGTGTTCGGCGTGCCGGTCGATCCCACCGGCGTGCACAAAGGCGTGCAATCGAGCTATGCCAAGGGCGACGAGCCCTGGCGCCAGAAGGCCAAGACCTAGCAGGGCTTGATCAGCGGAAATTCGCGGGCCGCTTGGCGATAAAGGCGGCGAGGCCTTCCCGCGCCTCGCCGCCATCCAGCGCGGCGCAGATCGTGCGCATCTCTTCCATCAACTGGGTCTCGAGCGTGTTGTCCAGCGACATCCGGAGCAGCCGCTTGGCACCGCCATGCGCCGCCGTGGGGCCGGAGGCGAGTCGCCGCGCCAGTGCCGTCACCGCTTCAGGCAGCGCGTCGTCGTCGACAATCTCATTGAGGAGACCCCAGCCAAACGCTTCCTCCGCCGTCAGTTCGCGATTGAGCAACGAAAGCTGCAAGGCGCGGCGCAGGCCGACCAGGCGCGGCAGATACCAGCTCGACGAGCCGTCGGGCGTCAATCCGACCGTCGCATAGGCCATCACGAAGCGCGCCGAGCGCGTCGCGACGGCAAGATCGGTCGCGCAGGCGAGCGAGAAGCCGGCGCCGGCCGCAGCACCGTGGATGCCCGCGATCACGGGGACGGGGATGCGCGCCATCGCCGACAGCGCCTCGTGCAGATAGGCGAGCAGTTCGCGCACATAGGCCGCGGCGGCGTTGCCCTCGCCCTGGATCGCCTTGAGGTCGCCGCCGGCGCAGAACAGCCTGCCGTTGCCGCGAAGGACCACGGCGCGGACGCCGCGATCCTTCTCGCAGGCATGCGTCGCCAGCATCAATTCGCGTGCCAGTTCGCGGTCGATGGCATTGCCGCTCTCCGGCCGGTTGAGCACGATCGCCGCGACGCCGTCGGCGATCTGGAGCAGGACGCGCGCCGTCATCTCGCGCGGCCGCCGAGCGAGCGGCCGATGATCTCCTTCATGACCTCGTTGGCGCCGCCATAGATCTTGGTGACGCGCCCGTCGAGCCACATGCGGGCGATCGGATAATCGAGGATATAGCCGTAGCCGCCGTGCAACTGCACGCAATCGTCGACGATCGCGTTCTGCTGCTCGGTCGACCGGTATTTCAGCATCGCGGCGAACACGGGATCGAGCGCGCCGGCCATGAAATCCAGAACGCAGCGTTCGAGAAAGACCCGCAGCACGGTGGCTTCGGTCTTCGCCTCGGCCAGCTTGAACCGCGTGTTCTGGAAGTCCAGCACGCGCTGGCCGAACGCCTTGCGGTCCCGCACATAGGAGACGGTCAGCGCCAGGGCGCGCTCGATCATCGCAACCGAGGCGATGCCCGTCATCAGCCGCTCCTCGACCAGCCGGTCCATGAGCTGGGCGAAGCCGCACGCCTCGACGCCGCCGAGCAGCGCATCGTCCGGCACGCGCATGTCGTCGAAGAACAATTCCGCCGTGTCCGCCGCATGCTGGCCGAGCTTCTTCAGGTTCCGCCCGCGCGAGAATCCCGGCGTCGTCGTGTCGACAAGAAACAGGCTCACGCCCCGCGCGCCGGCGCTCGCATCGGTCTTGCAGGCGAGGATCACGAGGTCGGCGTTGATGCCGTTGGAGATGAAGGTCTTCTGGCCGCCGATCGCGTAGCCGTCGCCCGTCTTTTTCGCGACGGTGCGGATGGCCTGAAGATCGCTGCCGGCCGAGGGCTCCGTCATCCCGATGGCGCCGATGCAGTCGCCCGCCGCCATGGCCGGCAGGTAGCGCCGCTTCTGCGCTTCGGTGCCGTAGTGCAGCAGGTACGGCGCCACCACGTCGGACTGCAGCGTCAGCATCGGCGCGATCGCGCCGACGCGGGTCTGTTCCTCGGCGAGGATAAGCGTGTAGAGAAAATCGGCGTCCATGCCGCCATAGGCTTCGGGCAATCTGGGGCACAGGAAGCCGAACTCGCCCGCCCGCTTCCAGATCGAGCGCGGTGTGATCCTTGCCGCTTCCCATTCCGCCTGGAGCGGCGCGACCTCGCTCTCGAAGAACCGGCGCGCCGAAGCGCGGAAGATCGCGTGTTCCTCGGTAAAGGGCAGCGAGGACGGCAGCGTGGCCTGGCTCATAGCGTCCGACCGATGATGTCTTTCATGATCTCGCTGGTGCCGCCGGCGATGCGGCCGAGCCGCGAATCGGCGAAGCGCCGCGCAATGTCGGATTCGAGCATATAGCCGTAGCCGCCGTGCAATTGCAGGCACTCGTCGGCCACTTCGCTCTGGCGCTCTGTCGTCCACCATTTCAGCATCGCCGCGGTCGTCGTATCGAGCGTGCCGTCGATGAAGCTGTCGATGCAGTGGTCGAGGAAGACGCGGCCCAGGACCGCCTTGGTCTTGCACTCGGCGAGCTTGAAACGCGTGTTCTGGAAGTCGAAGAGACGCTGGCCGAATGCGGTGCGCATGCCGGCATAGGCCGCGGTCTCCGCCACGGTCTCCTCGCTGTTCGCGACCGCCGCCATCGCCATGATGAGTCGCTCTTCGGGGAGCCGGCGCATCAGCATCGGAAAGCCCTGCCCTTCGACGCCGCCCAGGAGCGATTCCGGCGGCAGGCGCACGTCGTCGAAGAACAGCTCGGAGGAGTCTTGTGCCTTGCAGCCGATCTTCCTGAGGTTCTTGCCGCGAACGAAACCCTCGCTCCTGTCGGTCTCGAGCAGAAACAGGCTGATGCCCTTGGCGCCGGCGCCGCCATCGGTCTTGGCCGCGACGACGACCAGGTTGGCCACCTGGCCGTTGGAGATGAACACCTTCTGCCCGTTGAGCACATAGCCATTGCCGTCGGCCCGGGCGCTGGTGCGGATCGCCTTCAGGTCGCTGCCGGCGCCCGGCTCGGTCATCGCGATGGCCGCGACGAATTCGCCGGTCGCCATCTTCGGGAGGTAGTGCCGTTTCTGCTGCTCGGTACCGTAGAGTTCGATATAGGGCGCGATGATATCGCTGTGCAGATAGAAGGTCAGCTCGTTGAAGCAGATGCGCGTCTGTTCCTCGAGGACGATCAGGCAGTGCAGAATGTCGCCGCCGCCGCCGCCATAGGCGGGATCCATCTTGGTGCAGAGGATGCCCGCCTCGCCGGCCTTGCGCCAAAGCTCGCGCGGCGTGCGGCCGGCGGCCTGCCACGCCTCGCGATGGGGGGCGCACTCCTTCTCCAGGAAGCGCCGCACGGTCGCGCGGAAATCCTCATGGGCGGACGTGTAGTGGCGCGAACGGATCATCGTGCTTCAAGGAAAGACGCCAAGCAACGACACCGGAGCGGCGGGATTCCGCCACTCGCGATTTCGAACGGCCCGCGGCCGATCAGCCGTAGGCCGTGCCGTGCGCGGCCCGGACAAGGGCCATGCGTTCGAGCTTGGGACCTTCCGTGCCATAGCCTTGCCAGGCGGTCTTGCCCAGCGCGCGCGCGAATTCGGGGCCGCCGCGCTGCAGCAGCTCCTCCGGCGTGTCGGAATAATCCTCCGCCGGATTCACATAGTTGCGGCACATCGCCAGGGCGATGTGGCAGCGCGTTCCGGCCGTCGTCTTGGGATAGGTGCCGTGCCAGGTGTTGCCGTGGAAGACCGCAAGCGAACCCGGCTTCGCCAGCACCGGCACGACCAGATCGTCGTCGCCGCTGCCGCCCATGAATTTGGGCACCTCGCTCATGGTCGGATGGCGGCACAGGCGATGGCTGCCCGGCACCATGCAGAGCGTGCCGCTTTCCGGCGTGTAGTCGGTCAGCACCCAGCTGATATTGCAGACATTGCCGTAAAAGGGGATCGGCGGCGGCACGCCGGTCGAATCGCTGTGCAGCGGCGTCGGCACGGCCGGACCGTCCTTCAGGAAGGCGACGGTCGAATAGAGCCGGTAGCTCGCGCCCATGACATATTTCGCCATCGCCTGCACCGCCGGCGCCATGAGCGCGTCGACGAACAGCGGGTCCTTGTTGATCAGGTGGAAGAGCTGGCGGCCCTGCGCCGGGCGCACCGCCTGCTTGTTGAGATCGACGACGTTGGCGTCTTCGCTGCCGGCGATGCCGAGCGTGGCGCCGAACAGCCGGGCGGCGAAATCCGCCGGCATGCCGGTCTTTTCCGGTTCGATAACCGTGAAGCCGAAGGCTTCGAACTCCGCGATGTTGGTCTCGAGGCCCAGCTCCCGCGCCTGCCTGTAGGTCCGGGCCATGCCCGCAACGGCCTTCCAATCGCCGATCTGCATGCTGTTCTCCTTTGCCGCGCCCGCCGCGCCGATGCCGGCATTACGACCCGGAAGGGGCCCGCAATCCGCGTGTCAGGAATTCGATCGCGCGCGCCGCCAGCGCTTCGACGTCCAATTCGCCTTCGCTGCGGTACCAATTGGGTATCCAGTTGAGCGCGCCGAACATGAATTTGGCCGTGATCCGGGGGCCGCAGCGCACGACCGACCCGTCGGCGATGCCTTGCTTCAGCATCTCCCGCAGGAGCATCTCGATCCGCTTGGAGCCTTTGCGGACCAGCTTCTGGTTCTCCGCCTCCAGCGGCAGCACGCCGGTCGTGATCAGGCAGGTCCCGAAATCGTCCACGATCATCTCGACATAGCGGCGCAGGAACGCGACGAGCTGGTCGTAGCCGGAAGCACCGGTGTCGATCGGCGCGTCGAGAATCTGGTCGATCGCCGCCTGTTGCACGTCCAGCAGGATCTCGTCCTTGCTCTTGAAGTAGTGGTAGAGGGTCGGCTTGGAGACGTTCAGGGCCTTGGCGACGTCGGCCAGGGTCGTCTGATGGAAGCCCTGCCGGCTGAAGATTCGCGCCGCGGTGCGCAGCACGACCTGCCGCTTGGCCTCGAACTGGTCGTTCTGGGTCTGGATCGCGCCCCGCCAAATCGACTTTTGCATGCCCTCCGCACTCCCCGACTGCGGCTGCCGTTTGGTAGCACGCATCGGCCCCTTCTGCTGTCGATCGGCGGTATCCGCCATTTCTGCCTTCCCGCTTGACTTGGTCGAACCGGCGCATAAGCATATGACTTACTAGTCGGACGAATGATTGACTAGTCAGTAGTAATAGCCGGCGAAACCGGAAAAGCCAAGGATTTTCCGGGCGAACGCGAGGGATCCATTGCCAGCGACAATGGGGGGACAATTCGAACCGAAGCGGGCCTGTGCGGCGCGGAGCGTTTCCCCCGCCCGCCCGGCCGCCGCGGGGGTTTCCCTCGCCACAGCAAGCCCGGTCGATCGGCTCTATCGCAAGGAAGCCGGCGCCATTCTGCTATTCGTCAGGCGAATCGTCGGCAATGCATCGGATGCGGAAGACATCGTGCAGGAGACGTTCCTGCGCGCCTGGTCGGCCCTCGAAAGCGGCGCGATCGATTGTCCGCGCGCCTTTCTGTTCCGCGCCGCGCGCAATCTCGCCTTCAATCACGTCCGCAACGGCAAGGTGCGCAATTCGGATGCGGCGCGGACCCGGATCGACGAGGCCTTCCAGCGCCACGATCCGACGGCGGAAGAGCAGATCATCGCGTCGGAGGAAGCCGCCGCCTGCCGGCGCCTGCTGGACGAACTGCCGGCGCGTTGCCGCGAAGCGTTCGTCCTGCGCGTGGTGGACGAGCTTTCCTTCAAACAGATGTCGAAATCGATGCGCCTGTCGGTCTCGACCGTCGAGAAGCATGTCGGCAAGGGCAAACACATTTGCCGTTCCCTGCTGACCGACCCCGGAATGGACCGCGATCCCAGGCTGGACGTGCTCGATTCGCGCCTGCCTGCGACGGAACAGGCGCGGCGGAGCCAGGTGCGGCGCCTGTCGCGCATGGCGGCGGAATAACAGAAGACGACAAACCAGGGTGGCGACATGACGTTCATTCCGCAGATCGAGACGCTCGCGGACGTCGCGAGGCATCACGCGCGGGTGCGGCCGGATGGCATCGCGATGATCGACGGCGATCGCGTTTCGACCTATGCCCGCTTCCAGGAGCGGACGGCACGCGTCGCCAACGGATTGCTGGCGCTGGGCGCCAAGCCGGGCACCCGGATCGCGGCGATCGACCAGAATTCCGACCGCTATTTCGAGATCCTGTTCGGCGCCGCCAAGGTCGGCGCCGTGCTCGTCTCGGTGAACTGGCGCCTCGCGCCGCCGGAGATCGCCTATATCCTCGACGATGCGCGCGCCGAGATATGCTTCGTCGGGAAGGGATTCGAGAATCTGCTGCGCCCTCTGCTCGGGGCGCTGCCGCATCTGGAACACGTCGTGGTCACCGACGGCCGCACGGCGGACTGGCCGTCCTACGAGCAATGGCTGGGCGCGCAAAGCGACGCCGATCCCGATTTCCGCGGCTCGCCCCGGGACACCATCGTGCAGATGTACACCTCCGGCACCACGGGCGTTCCGAAGGGCGTGGAGCTTTCGCATTTCGCGCTCTATGCGCACGACCGCAACCGCGCGCTGCTGACGGACCGCTTTGATCCCCAGCTCACCTGGAACGAATGGGACGCCGACGACGTCAGCCTCGTGACCATGCCGACCTTCCACATCAGCGGCACGGGCTGGGGCATTGTCGGGCTCTACAACGGCGCGAAATCGATCGTCCTGGCGCAGTTCGAGCCGGGCCTCGTGCTCGATACCATCGACCGTCAGCGCGTATCGAAGCTGGTGCTGGTGCCGGCGGCGATCCAGATGCTGCTGCAGCATCCCAATTGCAAAAAGACGGATTTCTCGGCGATCAAGTTCCTGCTCTACGGCGCTTCGCCCATCCCGCTCGACCTGCTCAAGGAGGCGGTCGAGATGTTCAAATGCGGCTTCATCCAGCTCTACGGCATGACGGAGACCGCCGGTGCGGTGACCTATCTGCCCGCGGAGGATCACGGTCCGCGAAGCCTCAAGCGCATGCGCTCGGCCGGCAAGGCGATCACCGGATCGACGATCGAAATCCGCGACGCGCAAGGCCGCGCCGTTCCGCCCGGCGGCGAGGGCGAGATCTGGATACGCTCCGACACCAGCATGAACGGCTATTGGAACCTGCCCGATGCCACCGCAAGCACGATGACCGCCGACGGCTGGGTGCGCTCGGGCGATGCCGGCTACATGGACGAGGACGGCTATGTCTATATCCAGGATCGCGTGAAGGACATGATCGTCTCGGGCGGCGAGAACATCTATCCCGCCGAGGTCGAGAGCGCGATGTACGGCCATCCGGCGATCGCCGAGGTCGCGGTGATCGCGGTGCCCGACGCCAAATGGGGCGAGGCGGTCAAGGCGATCGTGGTGCTGAAGCCGGGCGCCGCGCCCGACGCGCCCGCGATCCTCGATTTCACGCGCACCCGCATCGCCGGCTACAAGATGCCAAAATCCATAGACTTCGTCGCCGCCCTGCCCCGCAATGCCACGGGCAAGGTCCTGAAGCGCGAACTGCGCAAGCCGTTCTGGGAGGGCCGCGAGCGGCAGGTGAATTGAGGCCGCCGGCGCCTGCGGCGCAACCGCGATTGAAATATGCTTCCCGCGATGATTCGAGACGACGCAGGACCTTGCCGATGAACCCGCGGGCGTGGGGCGCGAGCTTCCAGAATCGCGAGGAGAAATTCGAGCTCAAGCGGCAGGCGGTGCTGCTGAGCGCCGCGCGCCTGCTGCGCAACGGCAGCTACGATTCCATGTCGCTGGCCGACATCGCCGTCGATCTGGGCGTCGCCAAGCCCACCGTCTATTACTACTTCCGCAACAAGGAACAGATCGTCCGCGAGCTGATGAAGCTGGCGGTCGCGCGGATGCTCGATCCGGGGGACCATCCGGACGATTATCCCGAGACGCACGGCCTGAGCGGCGCGCAGCGCTTCGAGCGTTTCCTGCGGCGGTGCATACGCGTGATCAGCGATGACGTGGGCGCCTGCCTGTTCACGGTCTATCCGCACCAGCTTCCGGACGACGTCCGCAAGGATTTCGTCGAAGCCGGACAACCCGTCATCGAAATGGCGGCCGCCATTCTGCGGCGCGGCATCGCGGACGGATCGGTCGGCGCGTGCGATCCCGTCCTGGTCTACAATTTCGCGATCAATGCGCTGCGCTGCGTGCCGCAGCTGCTGGAGCGGAATGCGGCGTCGGCAAGCGACATCGCCGATGCCTTCGTCACGCTGGTGACGAACGGAATCGCGCCCCGCGCCTGAAACGGCGCCCGGTCAGGCCGCGTTCCGCCGCTGCCGCGACTCGAGACGGCGCCGGATCAGCGCGTGACGCCGGGAATTGATGGGGAACAGCAGCAGGAGCGCGCCGCCGGCGAGAAAGAACGGCACGGCCCCGAAGCAGAACGTGTATTTCAGGACCATTAGGGCTTCGACGCTGTTGTGGCCGCCGGGATTGAAGCCCATCCATTTGAGCAGCGGCATGGTGACGGCGATGGCGAGGGCCGGCGTCACCTTCTGCGCAAAGGACCACACGCCCCAATAGAGCCCGCCGCGCGGTATGCGGTGCTTCAGCGTATCGAAGTCGATGACGTCGCCGATGATGCTGAGCGGCAGCGTGACATAGCCGGAGCTGGCGGCGCCCAGCACGCACATCAGCGCCAGGAAGACCGCCTGCTGGCCGGGCCCGATCCAGGGCATCACGACCGCGAAGATGCCGACCGCCAGAACGAGCGAAAGAGAGATCGCCCGGTGCTTGCCGATCCGCCGGCTGATCCAGAGCCAGGCCGGCACCGCCGCGACGGTGGTCAGCGCCGAGGTCAGCAGCGCCATGCCCACGATCGTCGGCATCTTCAGGTAGTCGCTCATGAAAAAGACCATCGTCGCGTTGACGACGCTGCCGCCGATGTTGAAGAGCACATAGGCGCCGCACAATATGCGGAACGGTCCGTTGCGGAACAGATCGCGCACGGCGGGCAGCCAGCGCACGGTCACATGTGCGCGCTGCGGCGGCTCGGGCACCGTCGTGACCGCGATCAGCACGGTCAGCGGCGTCAGGATCATGATCGCCAGGCCCATGAGGCTCATGGTGAAACGGTCGACGCCATGGCCGTAGAGGCCCGTGACCGCCGGGATGATCGCCGCCGACAGGCCGCCGATCACGCCGGCCGCCTCGCGGAAGCCCGCCATGCGCGAGCGGCCGTGATAGGTCTCGGTGATCTCGGTTCCCCAGGCCGAATAGGGAAGACCCACGCTCGATCCGCCGGCGTAGATGACGAACGATGCGATCAGAAGATACCATCCGCTCGGCTCGAGCGGCGGCATGAAGAGAAGATAGGCGCCGAACATCAGCAGCGGCGTGCCCCCCAGCATCCAGAGCTTGCGGCGCCCGATGGCGGAGCGGGTGCCGTCGGACCATTTTCCGATCATGGGATCGAGCACGACGTCGACGCCGCGCGAGATCAGCAGGAAGCCGCCGATCGCGGTCAGGCTGAGATGCAGGGCGCTGGCATAGAAGGCCGGCATCATCAGCGTCACGGGCAGATAGAGAAAGGCGATCGGCAGCGACGGCAGCGCATAGAGCGCCAGGCGCCAATTCGAGACGTCGGGCGCGGGGTTCGACTTGGCGTCTCCGGAGGGAGCGGGCGCCGCCGCGGCGGCCGGCTCGAAGGCGGTGTCCGTCGCAGTCATCGTTCGCTCCGCGGGTGCATGAAGGTCAGCTCTTCGGTATCGCCGGATGCCGGTCGCGCCACGGTCGCGCCTGCTCGATCTGCGCCGCCAGGCGGAACAGGACCGCCTCGTTGCCGTGCGCCGCGGCGAACTGGATGCCGACCGGCAGCCCCTCGTCGCTCCACGCCAGCGGCATCGACATGGCGGGAGAGCCGTTCACGTTGAAGGGCTGGGTGTTGGGCATGAAGCTGTAGAGGCGCTCGCCATAGCTGGAGAGATCGGCGGCGTTGGTGTCCATCCAGCCCAGCGGAAGCGCCGGCTTGGCGTTGGTGGACAACAGTACGACATCGTGGCGCGAGAACGCCTTGCTGAAGGTCCGCCCGAAGGCGTGCACGGTCTGCATCGCGGCGGCATAGGCGGTCGCGGTCTGGCGCTTGCCTTCCTGGTAGCTGGCCCAGCTCAGCTTCTCGATCTCGTCTTCGCGGATCGCGGCGCCGCGGCGCTCGGCTTCGCGTTCCAGCATCGCGGCGATGTTGGAGGAGACGAGCACGTTCACCGCCAGCGCCATCATCTGGAAATTGCCGGGCAGCACGACTTCTTCGACGTCGTGGCCGAGCGTCTCGCAAAGCCGCGCCGCATCGCGCACGCCGCGCAAATTCGGGGCATCCAGGACGCCCCAGGTGAGCGCCGCAGTGGTGAAGCCGATGCGCAGGCGGCCCGGCTCGCGCCGCGTCTCTTCGAGGAAGGACCGCTCCGGCGGCGGCGCCCAATAGGGATCGCCGGGCTCGGGCCGGCACACGGCATCGAGCAGCGCCGCGCTGTCGCGCACCGTGCGGGTGACGGCGTGCTGCACGGAGAGGCTCCCCCACCCCTCGCCCGCCGGCGACATCGAGACGCGGCCGCGCGACGGCTTCATGCCGAAGACGCCGCAGCACGAGGCGGGCGTGCGGATCGAGCCGCCGCCGTCGCTGGCATGGGCGGCCGGCACGATGCCGGCGGCGACGGAAGCGGCCGCGCCGCCGGACGAGCCGCCGGTCGAGCGTTCGAGGTTCCATGGATTGCGCGCCGGACCGAACAGGACGGGCTCTGTCGTCGCCGCGAGGCCGAATTCCGGCGTGTTGGTCTTGCCGAAGACGACGAGACCGGCCTTGCGATAGGCGCGGACGATGGCGCTGTCGTCTTCCGCGCGCGCGGTGGCGAAAAGGCGTGAACCGGCGCTGGTGACCTCGCCCTTCATCAGGGCGCCGATGTCCTTGAGCAGATAGGGCACGCCGGCCAGCGGCCCTTGCGGCAAGGGATCGGCCAGCGTCGCTTCGGCCTGCGCGTCGAGCATCGTGACGACGGCGTTGATGGCGGGATTGACCGCGGCGAGGCGCGTGCGCGCGGCGTCCAGCAGTTCCCGCGGCGTCACGTCACGCTTGGCCACGAGTTCGGCGAGACCGACGGCGTCGTATTTCGCATATTCCTCGAACGTCATGGAGCCTCTCGGGTCACAGCGAATTCAGGACGGCGCGGAGGGCGTCGACGAGCTGGTCCGCATTGTTTTTCGAAAAGACCAGCGGCGGACGGATTTTGAGCACATTGGCTTTCGGCCCGGTGGCGCTGATCAGGACGCGGCGCTCGCGCAAGCCGTTGACGATCCGCGCGGTGATCTCGCCGTCGGTGCGCGACTTGTCGTTCGCGGCGATCTCGACGCCGATGAAGAGGCCGGCGCCGCGCACATCGGCGACGAAGCTGGACGACAGCCCCTTTACCTGCGAACGCAGATAGGCGCCGACCTCGCGCGCATTCTCCTGCAGCCGCTCTTTCTCGAGGACGTCCAGCACCGCCATGCCCGCGGCGCAAGCCACCGGACTGCCGCCGAAGGTATTGAAATAGCGCGAGGAGCGGCCGAACGCCTCCACCACCTCCGGCCGGATCGCGAGTCCGGCGATGGGATAGCCATTGCCCATCGGCTTGCCGAGCGTGACGATGTCCGGCGCCACGTCGTGGCGGAGAAAGCCCCACATCGCATCGCCCGTGCGGCCGAAGCCCGGCTGAACCTCGTCGGCGACGAACAGCAGCCCGGCATCGCGGGCGGCGGCCACCGCCTCGCGCAGGAAGTCCGGCGGATCGGAATAGACCCCGTCGCTGGAAAAGATCGTGTCGACCAGCAGCGCCGCGGGTTTGATGCCATGGCGCTTCAGATCGGCGATGGCGGCGCGCACGCCGTCGGCGAAATAGGAGCCGAGCTTGCCGGCCGGCACCTTCAGCGTATCGGGCGCGGGAACCGTGCGGACGTGCTCGCCGAGATCGACCGCCGGGCCCAGCGAGGGCGACAGGCCGGCAATCAGGTCGGTGCCGCCATGATAGGCGAGTTCGGTGACGACGAACCCCGTGCCGCCGGTGACGTTCTTGGCGATGCGCAGCGCCAGGTCGTTCGCCTCGCTGCCCGTGCAGGTGTACATGACATGCGAGAGCTCGGACGGGAATTTCGCGAGCAGACGCTCCGAATACGCCACGATGCCGTCGTGCAGATAGCGCGTATGCGTGTTCAGGACGGCGGACTGCCGCGCGATCGCCTCGACGACCTCGGGCCGGCAATGGCCGACGGAAACGACATTGTTGTAGGCGTCGAGATAGGCGTCGCCGTTGCTGTCGTAGAGCCAGACGCCTTCGCCGCGCACGAAATGGACCGGCGTTTCGTAGAACAGGCGATAGGCCGGACCCAGCACCGCCTCGCGCCGCGCGATCAGCCTGCGGTCCTCGGCCGCGACCGCGCCTTTGCCGGCATAGGCGTTGATCATCGCCATCTCAGCGCTCCAGCCCGCAGGCGCCGCGGAAACGGCGCTGCGCCTTGTCGCGGGGAATGCCGGCCAGCAGGTCGAGGCCGCGCGTCGCCGCCGGATGGTTCTTCAGGATGTAGCTCCGGTTCTGCGGGAAGAGGCCGGCGCGCCATTCGGTGATGAGCACCGTCATGGCGAGGCGCGTCGCGATCAGATCGGCGATCAGATCGCATTCGGCCGCCTCGATGGGAACGACCTCGTTATAGGCACCGATCATTTCGCACAAGGGCTGCAGCGGGTCGGCGGCGGGGCCGACGTGATAGGACGCCGCGATCGCCAGATCGTTGATCAGGGGCGCGCGCACCATGTCCCCGAAGTCGAGCACGCCGAGAACGCGCAACGGCGTGTCTTCGCTGAACAATACGTTGAACGGATTGAGGTCGTTGTGAATCACCTGCCGGCGCAAGTTCCCCAACAGGGGCGCAACCGCGTCGAAACGGTCGAGCGCGCGTTCCGCGCGCGCCCGGTTCGCGGCGTCGGCGATCTCCGGAAGCAGCTTGCGCAGATTGGCGGCGTGCGTGATGTCCCAGGCGATTTCGTGATCCGCCGCGGGATGCGTGAAATCGGCCATCGCGCGGTCGAAGCGCGCGAGCACCCGGGCTATGCCGGTGCGCAGATCGCGCGACGGCTCCAGGCTCGCCGCCATGACGCCGGGCAGGAACGACAAAAGCCTGACGACGCGGGTGCGGCCGTCGCCGTCGACGAACTCCGCCTCATAGCCGCCCTCCCGGGTCGGCAGCAGACGCGGAACGGACAGCGACGGATCGACCTGCGCGATGTGCAGCAGCGCCTTGGTATGGAAATCGGTCACGCCGCGGTCTTCGGCCGGATTGGTGATCTTCAGAACGAATTTTCCCTCGTCGCCGCGGATGACGAAATTCTGGTCGCGCTCGCTTTTCAGCGGCTGCGCGGAGCCCGCCGCGCCGAAAAGCTTTTCAGCAAGACGGGAGGCCTGCTCGTTGGAGACGGGTGCTGCGTCGGACATGAGAGAAGAACTACCGGATGGATTGACGTTTAAGGGCATGCGAACGATCCGGGCGGATGGAAGGGGCGTGAACGGCCCCTCTCGTTTCTCGATCAAAGCGATAGACACATGGTCGGCCGAAAACCACATCCGCGCCGCGTCAGGGCCGCAGCACGGTTCGAAGATGATCGGCGGAGTCGGCGATATCCGCTGCGATGCTCTTGCGGGCGGCCTTGGAGTCGTGGCGCTGCAAGGCTTCGAACACGTCGTGATGGTTGGGCATCGATTCGAGCATCGCCGCGCGGTCTGGCATCATCAGCCGGACATAGGGACCGATCCGCAGCCACAGGATCTCGACCAGCGACAACAGGCGTTCCATGCGGCTCGCCTTGTAGACCGCGGTGTGGAACGCCCAGTTCTCGCGGATATAGGCTTCCACGTCGCCGGCATTCGCGGCGTCCTGCATCAGCCGGGCATGCTTGCCGATCGTGAGCAGTTCCTCGGGCGTCACGCGGGCCGCGGCACGCTGGGCCGCCAGCCCTTCCAGTTCGACGCGGATGTCGCGCAATTCGTCGAGCTCGCCGACGCGCAATTCCGGCACCACGAGCGTGCGCCGGTTGGCGGGGCTGCCGATCGCGCCTTCGGCCTCCAGGCGCTGGAGCGCGCCGCGCACCGGCATGTGGCTGACGCCGAGCGCCTCGGACACCGAGCGCAGCGTGAGCGTCTGACCGGGCCGGAAACGGCCGGCCATGATCGCCTCGCGCAATTGCAAATAAACCTGGCCCTGCAAGGTCTCGCGTTCGACCGGTGCGAGAGCGCCGAGTTCGCCTTCCGCCGCGTGATCCTCGAATGTCAGAACCGATAACGGGCGTTTCAGCACGTCTGGCATGTCGTCTCCTCTCGGCCGGCTTCGCGACCGTCTTGCGTTTCTCTGGAATTCGTGATCAAAAGTCAACTCGTTTTGATCAAAGATCACGTCGCTTATGTGTCGGCCCGGGGTGTGCGGGTGTGTAAGAGGGGAACCAATCAATGAATATTCAAACTATCCAAGGGCATAGCCGGATTCGCGAATTTTTTCTGACGGCGCTTCTCGCGTCGACGGCCCTGACCGCCGGGGGCGGCGCAGCCTGGGCCCAGCAGGCGCCCAGCACGATCGAAACCGTGATCGTGACGTCGGAGCGCCGCGCCGAATCGATCCAGGACGTGCCGATCGCGGCGGCGACCTTCGACCAGACGAAGCTCCGCGAGCTCGGCGCCGACCGCCTCGAGGACCTGGTTCGCGACATACCGAACGTCACGCTCTATGACGATCGCGGCGCGGGGCAGCCGACCTGGGTCATCCGCGGCGTGGGCCTGGCCGATTTCAATCCGAACAACACGCCGACCGCGGCGGTGTTCGACGACGAGTTCTATCTGCCGTCCAACGAACTGGCGGGCGTCGGCCTCTACGACATCCAGCGCATCGAGGTGCTGAAGGGGCCGCAAGGCGGCCTTTACGGTCGCAACACCTCGGGCGGCGCCGTGCGCGTGCTGTCCAACACGCCCGACTTCGACGGATTTTCCGGCTCGGTCGACGGCTTCTACGGCAGTTGGGATCGCACCCAGGCGCAAGGCGCGGTGAACATTCCCCTGAGCGACACGGTCGCCGTGCGCTTCGCCGGCATGATCGACCGCGGCGGCGGATGGCAGGACAGCCTCGCCACCGCGAAGAACGACCATTGGGGCGATCACGACTTCACCGCGGTGCGCGGCCAGATCCGCTTCAAGCCGAGCGATTCGATCGACGTCCTGTTCAAGGCCGAATGGGGCCATGACGGATCGGAGACCGAGCTTGGGCGTGCGGTCGGCACCGAGAATCTCGCGGCGCCGTCCGGCTATTGCGCCGCGGTGCTGTCCGGCCATCTCGACGACGCAAGCTGCGGCACCTGGGCGGACCGCAACAACATCCTGCATGGCCATGCGCCCTCGCCCAGCGCGATCAACCAGTCGGACAGCGCGAGCGTCGTGCTTTCCAATCCGATCAACAAGCTCGACAACAGCTGGTACGATTTCAACCTGCAGACAAGCGCCGATCTGGGCTTCGCCACGCTGACCTCCATCACCGGCTGGATGCATTATCTCGACCGCCAGCCCTTCGACTATGACGGCTCGCAGCTCGTGCTCGGCCACGAGAGCAGCCGCGTGAAGTTCGACGTGTGGTCGCAGGAGCTGCGGCTTGTGTCGGACGACGACGGGCCGTTCACCTGGCTGGCCGGCGCATCGTACAACGCGGATTTCATAGCGGATGCGCGCACCTTCGACTTCGCCGACAACACGCTGGCGGCGCCGCCGCCGGTCAATTTCGTCAGGCGCGGCTATCATCAATCCACCCGCGCCTGGGCGGTCTATGCCAGCGCGGGCTACAACCTGACCGATGAGGTGAAGATCCACGGCTCGATCCGCTATACCGACGAGCACAAGGTGATGAACGACGCCTATGCGTTCATTCCGGCGATCAACCTGTATCTCTTCAAGAACGTCACCCAGACGCTGAACCTCCACACCCACTGGGTGGGCGACGCCGGCGTCGACTACCATCCGACCAAGGATGTGATGCTCTATGCCAAGGCGACGCGGGGCTACAAGTCCGGCGGCTTCTTCGGCGGCATCGCCGCCGATCCGGTCGATCTTCTTCCGTACAAGGAAGAATCGATCTGGTCCTACGAGGTCGGCGTGAAATCGGTCTGGGCCGACCAGCTCGTGGCCAATCTGGCGGCGTTCTACTACGACTATTCGGACCGCCAGGGCTATCTGAACATCCTCAATCCGATCACCTTCACGCCGGTCGCGCGCCTCGGCAATGTCGGCGACGTCGCGATGAAGGGCGGCGAACTGGATCTGGACTGGTCGCCGCCCTCGGTGCCGGGCCTCACGCTGGGCTTTTCGCCGGCCTATCTGACGGGCCAGATCGTCGATTCGACGGCGACGTCCTATACGATCACCGGCACGCTCTATTCGCTCCAGGGCCTGCCGATCAACGCGCCGATGTGGAGCTACACCACCTCGGCCCGCTACGAGCATCCCGTCACCGACGACCTCATCGGCGCCATCTCGCTCAACTATGCCTGGCGGCGCTCGCCCAATCCGGCGCTCAACTACGCGGCCAACAGCGCGGTCACCTACGCGATCTACCATATCCCGAGCTACGGGACTCTGGACGGTCGCCTGTCCTTGGCGAGCACTGCAAGCCGATGGGAATTGGCGCTCGAAGGCAAGAACCTGACCGACGAGCATTTCTGGACCGTGGCGACGCGCGACAGCGCCGGCAGCTACATGCATCTCTACAATCAGCCGCGAAACTGGCGCATCGAAGTCAACTATAGCTGGTAAAACGGGGCCCACGGCGCCGAGAGGATCTACGAACAATGCAAGTCTCGGAATATCTGCGTTACGACGCCGTGGGCCTCGCCGAACTCGTCGCCAGGCGGGACGTTACGCCCGCCGAATTGCTGAAGGCGGCGTTCACCCGCCTTCGCGAGGTCAATCCCAAGCTCAACGCGGTCGTCCGCCTCCTCGAAGACGAGGCCTCCGCGGCGATCGCGCAGGGCATGCCGGAGGGGCCTCTGGCCGGCGTTCCCTATCTTCTCAAGGACGTGACGACGCAGATGGCGGGCACGATCACGACCAACGGCTCGCGTCTGTTCGCCAACGCCGTCGCGCTCGAGGACAGTGCGCTGGTCGCCGCCTATAAGCGGGCCGGCCTCGTGATCTTCGGCAAGACGAACGCGCCGGAATTCGGCCTGGCGGGCATCACCGAACCGGAATTGTGGGGGCCGACCCTCAACCCCTGGAATCTGGAGCGCACCTGCGGCGGCTCGTCCGGCGGATCGGCGTCGGCCGTCGCGGCCGGCATCGTGCCGGCTGCCCAGGCGAGCGACGGCGGCGGTTCGATCCGCATTCCGGCGGCGTGCTGCGGGCTGTTCGGGTTCAAGCCGTCGCGCGGGCGCGTCTCCATGGCACCGCAGGGCGAGGGTTGGGGCGGGCTGACGGTCCTGCACGCCGTCACCCATTCGGTGCGCGACAGCGCCGCCCTGCTCGATGCGAGCTGCCGGCCCGTTCCGGGCGACCCCTACTATCTCGCGCCGCCGCAAACGCCGTTCCTGCAAGAAGCCGGGCGCACGCCGGTCAAGCTGCGCATCGCCACGATCGTCGGCAACCTGAACGGCAGCGTGCAGCATCCCGAATGCGCCGCGGCGGTGCGCGAGGCGGCGAAGCTCTGCCGGTCGCTGGGCCACAGCGTGGAGGAAGCGACGCTGCCGGTCGCCATCGGCGATCTTCTGAAATCCGCGATGGTGATCGTCGCCACGACCGTTGCCGCGAACCTGCAGCGCGAGGCGGACCGCCGGGGACGCGCCATCGCCGACGGCGAGGTCGAGCCTTTGACGCGCATGGTGCTGGAACAGGCCAAGACGATGACCGGCGTGCAATACGCGCAGGCGATCCAGGCAACCCACGCCGCCGGACGGATCATGGCCAGGTGGATGGAGCCTTATGACGTGCTGCTGCTCTCGACGCTGGGCGATCTGCCGATCCCGATCGGACTTTTGAAGGACGGGATCTCCGACATCGAAGCGCTGGCGGCAAAGCATGCCAATTTCGCGCCCAATACGCAGGTCTTCAACGCGACGGGCCAGCCCGCGATGTCGGTTCCGCTGGCGATGAGCAGGGACGGCCTGCCGATCGGCATCCAGTTCGCGGCCCGCACGGGCGACGATGCCCTGCTCTTCCGCCTGGCCGGGCAACTCGAAGCGGCCCAGCCCTGGGCGCAGCGCAAGCCGCCATCGTTCGCCGCCGCCTGACCTCCCGGATATTCTCGTGAAACTACGCGACGATGGGCTCTTGAAGAGCCGCGCCTATGTCGACGGCGCGTGGATGGCCGCGGCCGGCGACCGGACCTTCGCGGTCGACGATCCCGCGACGGGCGAAACCATCGCGCGCGTCGCCGATTGCGACGATGCCGATGCCAGACGCGCGGTGGATGCCGCAGCCCGGGCCCAGCCGCAATGGCGCGCCAGGACGGCGAAGGAACGCGCCGCGATCCTGAAGCGCTGGTTCGAGCTGACGATGCAGGCCCAGGACGACCTGGCCGCCCTCATGACGGCGGAGCAGGGAAAGCCGCTCGTGGAATCCCGCGGCGAGATCGCCTATGGCGCCGCCTTCATCGAATGGTTCGCGGAGGAAGGAAAACGCGTGTATGGCGACGTCATCCCCGCCACGCAGCCCGGCAGGCGCATCCTTGTCCTCAAGGAGCCGGTGGGCGTCGTCGCGGCGATCACGCCGTGGAATTTTCCCAATGCCATGATCACGCGCAAGGCGGCCCCGGCGCTCGCCGCGGGCTGCGCCATCGTGATCAAGCCGAGCGAGGAAACGCCTCTCTCCGCGCTCGCGCTCGCCGAGCTCGCCCATCGGGCGGGCGTGCCGAAAGGCGTGTTCAATGTCGTTCCGTCGAAACAGCCGGCGGCGGTCGGCCGCGTGCTGACGGAGGATCCGCTGGTGCGGAAATTCTCGTTCACCGGCTCGACCGCGATCGGGCGGCAGTTGATGGCGCAGTGCGCCGGGACGGTGAAGAAGGTCTCGCTGGAGCTCGGCGGCAACGCGCCGTTCATCGTGTTCGACGACGCGGACATCGACGCCGCGGTCGCCGGCGCCCTGATCTCCAAGTACCGCAACATGGGGCAGACTTGCGTTTGCGCCAACCGCTTCCTGGTGCAGGCGGGCATCCACGATGCGTTCGTGGAGAAGCTCGCGGCGCACGTGGCCGCGATGCCGGTCGGCAACGGCTTCGATGCCGGCATCCTGCAGGGGCCGCTGATCAACGCCAAGGCGGTCGACAAGATCGAACGGCTGATCGCCGACGCCGCGTCCAAAGGGGCCAGGATCGTCACGGGCGGCCGGCGCCATGCCCGCGGCGGCACCTTTTTCGAGCCGACGGTGATTTCCGGCGCCACGGTCGCGATGACGATCGCGCGCGAGGAGATTTTCGGTCCTGTGGCGGCGGTCTGTCGCTTCGAGAGCGAGGATCAGGCCGTTCGAATCGCCAACGACACCGAATACGGTCTCGCCGCCTATTTCTATGCGCGCGATATGGCGCGGGTGATGCGCGTGGCCGACCGGCTCGAATACGGCATCGTCGGCGTGAACGAGGGATTGATCTCGACGGAAGTCGCGCCGTTCGGCGGCATGAAACAGTCGGGGCTGGGCCGCGAAGGTTCGAAATACGGCATCGAGGATTATCTCGAAACCAAATACGTCCTGTTGGGAGGCCTTGGCTAGGCGCCGCGCTGGGCGCTGCAGGCCGGCTACGGCACCGTCAGCGGCAGGGAACGCGGCACGCCATTCGCGCTGAACTCGCCGATGCCGAATATCGTCGCGCTCATCGCCACGCTCAAGATCCTGGAAGTGGACGGCACCGTGAACGCGCCGCTGTAAAGCGCGGGCTCGTTCCACAAGGACTACGATCCGGCCTGCAACGATCCGCCGACCGCAAGATACTTTCGAGTCCGCCGCGGCGCGAGATGCGTATCGGCAGCCTATTTCGATTTCGGTTCGGCGGGCCCGCCGCCCTCGACATGCGCGCCGAAGCCGAAGCGCATGGCCGACAGCATCTTTTCGCCGAACGTGTGCTGCTGCCGCGAACGGAAACGTGTGTAGAGCGCCGAAGTGAGCACATTCGCCGGCACCGCCTCCTCGATCGCGGCCTCGACGGTCCAGCGGCCCTCGCCCGAATCCTGGACGAAGCCCGTGAAGCTGTCGAGCTGGGGATCGGTCGCCAATGCGGATGCGCCAAGATCGAGCAGCCAGGACGAGATCACGCTGCCGCGCCGCCACACCTCCGCGATATCGGGCATGTTCAGCGTGAAGCGCTCGTGTTCCGGCAGATCCTTCGAATCCTTGTTGCGCAGGATGTCGAAGCCCTCGGCATAGGCCTGCATCAATCCGTATTCGATGCCGTTATGCACCATCTTGACGAAATGCCCGGCGCCGACCGGACCGGCATGGATGTAGCCCGCTTCGGGCCGCGGATCGGCGTCCGTCGCCCGCTTGGTGCGGGAAATCGTGCCGACGCCCGGCGCCAGGGTTTTCAGAACCGGATCGAGCGCGTCGACGGCGCGCTTGTCGCCGCCGACCATCATGCAGAAGCCGCGCTCGAGACCCCAGACGCCGCCCGACGTGCCGATATCGACATAATTTATGTCCTTGTCCTTCAGCGCCTTCGCGCGGCGGATATCGTCGCGATAGAACGTATTGCCGCCGTCGATGATCGTGTCGCCCGGGCTGAGCAGAGCGCTCACCGCCAGGATGGTCTCTTCGGTCACCTGCCCGGCCGGAAGCATGATCCAGACCGCGCGCGGCGCCTTGAGCTGGCGGACGAGATCGCCGATGTCCTTGGCCGCGGCGGCTCCGTCCTTCGCCAATGTCTCGACCGGTTCGGGATGGCGGTTATAGACCACGCATGCGTGGTCGCCGCGCAACAGGCGGCGGGCGATGCCCATGCCCATCCGCCCGAGTCCGATGATTCCTATCTGCATGTGCCTGGCTCCTCTTGATCGGTTTGACTCATCTTTGGGCGCTAATCGAAAGACGTTCGCGTCGGGCGTCGGGATACGAACGAAGCGGGAGGAAACGAAAGAATCCGCGAGGCGGTCTAGCTTGAATTTGCCAATCCGGTGCGCATTCGGCTCCCGACCTTCGTTGCCGGCCACGACGATCCGGACCCGAGCTATCGGCCCGTTTTGCGGGGCCTACAAGGCTTATTTCGCCGCCTCCGTCGTCATCCATCCGGAACGTTCGCGCCGGTTGCGCGTTGGGCGCGGCATCGCGGTTCGTCCGCCCCCGCATTCGCCGCCCATCCCATCGAAACACTGCCCGAAAAGGCGGCAAGTGTCCGGCGCATGCCGGCTTATGGGTTCGGAAACGACAGCCGTCGAACGCCTATGTCGGACGAGAGTATCGTCGGCGGACCGCGCCGCAAGCCGTTCTTGACTCTTCGTTCCAGAATGCATAGCTAGCCCCCATGGCAAGGCCCAAGGAATTCGACAGGGACGAGGCGCTCGCGGCGGCGATCGGCGTGTTCGGCGCGCACGGCTTCGCCGGCACGTCGGCGGACATGCTGACCGATGCGATGAAGATCGGGCGGCAGAGCCTCTACGATACGTTCGGCGACAAATGGCAGCTCTACTGCTCCGCGGTCGAGCGCTACGGCGTGGCGGAGATGCAGGCGCATCTCGCCGCCTTGCGGAGCGGTGCGACCGCGATCGAGGCTCTGCGCCGGATGATCGGACGCGTGGTCGCGGCGGCGCGCAAGCCCTGCCTGGGCGTCGGCTCGATCGGCGAATTCGGCGACGGCCGCAAGGATCTGGCGAAGACGCGCGACGCCGCCGGCCGCGCGCTGCGGGCCGCCGTCATCGCCAAGGTTCGGGAGGCGCAGGCCGATGGCGATGTGGCGGCGGACCTCGATCCGAAACAGGCGGCGGGCTTCCTCCTCGCGAACGTCGCCGCGATCCGGCTCGCCGCGCGCGGCGGCGCCGGCGACGCGGAGTTGCGCGCCCTGGGCCGCCTTGCCCTGCGGGCCTTGCGGTAGGTTCTTGCCCAATTTTGGAATGTCCGTTCAAGAATTAGGAGACTCTCTATGAAAGCCATCGCAATGACCAAAACCGGCGGGCCCGAGGTGATCGCGTATGTCGAACGCCCGGACCCCGTGCCGGGCCCCGGCCAGGTGCTGGTCGAGGTCGCCTTCGCCGGCGTGAACTTCATGGATGTCGGCGTCCGGCAAGGCATGGCATGGCGCGAGATTCCCGATCCGAAGATCCTGGGCGTCGAAGGCGCCGGCCGCGTTCTGGCGGTCGGCGACGGCGTCGACGGCTTCCGTCCGGGTCAGCGCGTGGCCTGGGTCTATGCGCCCGGCAGCTATGCCCAGAAGGTCGCGATCCCGGCCGCCGCGCTCGTGCCGGTGCCCGATGCGATCGACGACCGGACCGCGGCGTCGGTGATGATGCAGGGACTGACCGCCAGCCATTTCGCGACGGATTTCTATCCCGTGCAGCCGGGCGACATCGCGCTGGTCCATGCGGCGGCCGGCGGCGTCGGCCTGCTGCTCACCCAGATCGTCAAGCTGCGGGGCGGCCATGTCATCGGCCGGGTCTCCTCGGCCGACAAGATCGCCGCGGCGAAGGACGCCGGCGCCGATCACGTCATCGTCGACACCGAAGGCCGGTTCGCCGAGGAAGCGGTTCGCCTGTCGGGCGGCGAAGGCGTGCACGTCGTCTATGACGGCTCCGGCCCCAAGACCTTCCAGGGCTCGCTGGACGCGCTCCGGGTATCAGGCGCGTTTTGCTGGTACGGTCCCGTCCTGGGCGGTCCCGGCCCGCTCGACATCCTGAAGCTCCCGAAGAGCATCAAGATCGGATACGCCGTCTTCTTCCATCACATTCACACGCCCGAGCTGTTCCGCGCCCGTTCGGCCCGGCTTTTCGACTGGATCGTCGACGGCAAGCTCAAGATCAGGATCGGCGGCGAATATCCGTTGGCGGATGCGGCGAAGGCCCATGCCGACATGGAAAGCCGCGCCACGACCGGCAAGCTGCTGCTGATCCCATGAACCGCGAAGGCGTCGCGTCGGCGCGGGCCGAGCATGCGACGGATATGCGCGCGACCAGTATTCGCGACGCGTATTCAAAAAAACAAGCCCCTGTCCCTACTAAGACGGCACGGGATTTGTTACGACATCGTCGATTTCCACAGCATCTTGACCAATGCCGTCTATCGCGATGTTTCTCCACCGATGAAACGCAGGTCCGCCGACGGCAATCCGACGAAAGACCGGCTCTTCGCGGCCGGCAAGAAGCTGTTCGCCTCCAAGCCCTATGACGAGGTGGCGATCGACGACATCGCGAACGAGGCCGGCGTGGCGCACGGTCTTCTGTTCCACTACTTCAAGTCCAAGCTCGACTTTTATCTCTACGTCTTTCACGTCGACCGCGACGACATGCGGTGCCGCCGCGCCGAGGTCACCCGCCGCGGCACGCCCGACCAGCGTCTCCGCCGCTTCGTCGAATTCCACATGAACCATCTGCGCGAATGGCCGTGGTCGCATGTCCTGCTCCTGCGCGGCGGCGCGCCGGCGAAGCTGGTGGCGGAAGCCGAGGTGGTCCGCATGGCCGGCGTCCGCGAAGTCCTCGGCTATTTCTCGCCCGATCCGCCGACGGAACATGAACTGCTGCTCGGCCGCGCCTGGCTCGGCTGCCAGGGCGAGATCCTGCTGGGCTGGCTGCAGGGCGGCCGCACCAGCGAGGCCGGCGTCCTGGAGATCTGCGTCGCGCTCTTCTACGAGATCCTGTCGCGCGAACCGCTCCTGCGGACGGGCCGCGGCCGCGCCCGGACTCGCGTGCGCAAGCCGCGGGCGCCGCGCGCGCCCTCGAACGGCCGGAAGCGTCCGGCGCCTTAAGGCGGGCCTATTTCAAATTGTCCGTCTGCCGGATGAAGTCCGCCACCGCGTCGTGCAGCGCCTTCAGCGATTCCTCATGCGCGTAGACCATGTGGCCCGACGGGAAGTAGTGATAGGTGATGTTCGCCTGCAGATTGGTCGGCATCGGCAGGTGATGCATCTCGTACCAGCCTTCGTAATAGGGCGTCGCCAGGTCGTAATAGCCGCCGTTCACCATCACCTTCAGGTTCGGGTTCTGCTTCATCGCGCTGGCGAGGTCGGGCATGACGTTGGGCGCGCTGGGCAGCGGGAAGGGAACGCCCGCCGGCTGGTGCTTGAAATCCCAGAACTTGAAGACGTCGATCCCCGGCAGGAACCGCCTGCCGAGGCCGTAGTTCAGCTTCGCCCGCACATAGTCGTTGAACGCCGAGACATAGGCCGAGCTGATCGCCGCCGATTGCGGATCGTATTCCGACTCCTTGCTCAGGGGATCGAGCGAGGGGCCGGAGAAGCGGGTGTCGAGCCGCCCGGTGGTCAGCCCGTTGTCGTCCTGCAGGGTCTTCTCGAACTCGCCGCCCTCGATGCGCAGATTGGCCTTGAGGATGTAGGCGACCGGCAGGCCGGTATAGTCGTGCAGCTTGCTGGCGATATAGGCGCGGCGCTGCGGCGACAGGCTGAGCCCGGTCGACAGCGCCGAGGCGTATTCGCCCATCGCGAAGCGCTCGACCGACTGCACGAAGGGCACGAGGTCGGCGGGCGGCTTGCCCGGCAGCTTGTGGTGATACCACGCCGTCGCGGCATAGGTCGGCAGCGCCAGCTCGTAAGGCAGGTCGATGCCCGGATTGGCCTCCGCGCCGTCGACCGACAGGTCGAAGTTCAGGATCTGCGACAGGAGGATCACGCCGTTGAGGTCGATGCTGTCGTTCGACTCCAGATAGTTCGCCACCAGCGCCGAGCGCGGCGTGCCGTAGCTCTCGCCGAACAGGTATTTCGGCGAATTCCACCGGCTGTACTTGGCGAGGAACTGCTTGATGAAATTGGCGAAGGCCTTGGCGTCGACGTCGACGCCGTAGAACGCCTTTTCCTTGTCCTTGCCGGCGATGCGGCTGAAGCCGGTGCCCGGCGCGTCGATGAAGACGAGATCGCTGGCGTCGAGCAGGGTCGAGGCATTGTCGATCAGGCTGTAGGGCGCCGCGGCGGTGTGGGTGTCGTCATTGGTGACGACGCGCTTGGGCCCGAACGCGCCCATGTGCAGCCACACCGTCGAAGAGCCGGGACCGCCATTGTAGAGGAAGGTGATCGGCCGCTGCTCGGCGGCCGCGCCGCGCTTGGCATAGTAGACGAAGAACATCGACGCCTCGGGCGAGGACTCGTCGGCCTTCGCATCGGGGTTCTTCGCGCCGCCGCTCTGCGCCGCGTCGTTCCAGTCGTCGGGATGGACAACGATGGTGCCGGCAATCGCCTGATAGGGCACCCCGTTCGCCGATCCCTCGGTGACCGACTCTTCCGCCTTGAAGAACTTGCCGGAATACTGGTCCGTGCGGTCCGGCGGCGTCGGCTTGTCCGCCGCGAACGCCACCATCGCCACCAGCACGGCCACCACAGGGGCCGCCGCGATGGTCGCCCACCGCCCAATATTCTCGCGCGTCATGCCTGTGCACCTTTCCTGCGGTCGGTTGGGAAATCACTTCGGCGGCGGCACCAGTCCGCGATGCTCGAGCATCGGCCCGATATCGGGATCCTTGCCGTAGAACCGGCGGAACATCGGGCCATAATCTTCGGTATGGCCGCGCGACAGGATGAGGTCGCGGAAGCGGTCGCCGTTCGCCCGCGTCAGCCCGCCATGGTCCGTGAACCAGGCGAAGGCGTCGTCGTCCAGCATCACCGTCCACTGATAGGCGTAGTAGCCGGCGGCATAGCCGTTGCCCCAGATGTGCAGGAAATAGCTCGAGCGATAGCGCGTCGGCACGTTGGGGAAGTCGGTGTGCGTCGCGGCCAGCGCCTGGGTCTCGAATGTGTCGACGTCCTGCCGCGGCGCATCGGCCGGCAGCGCATGCCATTGCAGGTCCAACTCGGACGCCGCCAGCAATTCGCCGAGCTCATAGCCCTGGTCCCAGGTCTGCGACGCCTTGATCTTGTCGACCAGCGCCTGGGGGATGACCTCATGCGTCTTGTAGTTCACCGCATAGTGCTTCAGCACGTCGGGATAGAGCGCCCAATGCTCGTTGAGCTGCGAGGGAAACTCGACATAGTCGCGCGCCACCGAGGTGCCCGACAGCGTCTCGTAGCGCTGGTTCGCGAACAGCCCGTGCAGCGCATGGCCGAATTCGTGGAACATCGTCGTGACGTCGTCGAAGCTGATCAGCGCGGGCTGGCCCGGCGCCGGCTTGGTGAAGTTGGCGACGTTGTAGACCACCGGCTTGGTGCCCTGCAGATGCGACTGGTTGACGAAATTGCTCATCCAGGCGCCGCCGTTCTTGTTGTCGCGCTTGAAGTAGTCGAAATAGATCATCCCGAGCTGCGAGCCGTCCTTGTCGATCACGTCGAACACCCGCACGTCCGGCTGGTAGACCGGGATGTCGTGCCGCTCCTTGAAGGTGATGCCGTAGAGCTGGGTGGCGGCATAGAACACGCCGTTCTCGAGCACGTTGTTCAGCTCGAAATAGGGTTTGAGCTCGTTCTGGTCGAGATCGTATTTCTCGCGCCGCACCTGCTCGGCATAGCGCTCCCAGTCCCAGGGCTTGAGGTCGAAATGCGGGCCGTCCTTGTCGATCGCCGCCTGGATCTGCTTGGCCTCGTCCGCCGCCTTGGCCGCCGTCGCCGGCACGAGCTGGCCGAGGAAGGCCTGCACCGCCTGCGGCGTGTGCGCCATCTGGTCGTACAGCACATAGTCGGCATAGGTCGCGAAGCCGAGCAGCTTGGCCTTGTGCGCGCGCAGCTGCGCGATCTCCGAGATGATGGCGCGCGTGTCGTTGGCGTCGCCCTTCTCGGTGCGGGTCCAGGAATTGTTGAACAGCTTCTCGCGCACGGCGCGGTCGGACAGCGACACCAAGAGCGGCTGCTGCGTCGTGTTCTGCAGCGGGATGAGATATTTTCCCTTGAGGCCCCTGGCTTCCGCGGCCGACGCGGCGGCGGCGATTTCCGCATCGCTGAGGCCGGCCAGTTCCTCCTTGGTGTCGACCACCAGGGCGCCCGCCTTGGTGCCGGCGACCAGCTTCTGCTGGAAATCGGTTTCCAGCGTCGCATCGCGCTGGTTGATCGCCATCAGCGTCTTCTTGTCGGCGTCGGAAAGATTGGCGCCGGCCCGCACGAATTGCAGGTAATAGACGCTCAGGAGCTGCAGCGATTCCGGATCGAGCTTGAGCGTGTCGCGCTTGTCGTAGAGCGCCTTGATGCGCGCGAACAGCTTGGGATTGAGGCTGATCGCGTCCTGGTGCTCGGCCAGCTTGGGCGCGACGGCGGACTGCACCTTGTCCAGCGTGTCGTTGGTATTGGCACCGACCACGGCGCCGAACGCCATGCCGACCCGCTCCAGCATCCGGCCCGACCGCTCCATCGCCACGACGGTGTTCTCGAAGGTCGCCGGCTTGGGATCGTTCGCGATGGCGTCGATCTCGGCGCGCTGCTGGCGCATGCCCTCGATGAAGGCCGGCTCGTAATCGGTGTCCTTGATCTTGTCGAAGGGCGGCGCCTGCAGCGGCAGCGTGCTGGGCACGGAGAACGGATTGGCCGGAGCATCGGGAGCCGCGCTGGAGGCGGCGAGGACCGCGCCGAGCGCAGTGGTGGCAAGGGCGATTTTCACAAGACGGTGCATCATGATTCCCGGTTTGGTCGGAGAGGCTTATAGGCACCTGGGGCGGCGCCCGGGGGACACAAACACGTTACCGTGGCGGGGGTGCCAAAAGCCAGACGGCAATTGCGCAAAATCCGCCCCCGTCAGGGCAAGGCGCCGATCTCTTCCAGATGCTTGCAGAGCCGGACGGCATAGCCTCGATCCGCCGGCCGTCCGCCGTTTGCGGCGGTCTGCAGGCTGCGCTCGACGCAGGCGCGCACCTTCGGGTCGAGCCGGTCGGCCAGCGCCGACACCAGCCCGTATCCCGCCAGAACCAGCAACAGCGCGACCACGGCGAGGCTGACGAAAATCTCGAGACGGGCCAGTGTGCCCTTGCGCATGCTCAAATCGGTCTTGTCCCCGCCCCTGTCTAACACAGCTTGGCCGCCCGCGCCCCAAGGCCGCCGATCCGGGGCCTTGACGGAATCCCTCCAAACTCCGTAAGCCAAATGGGCATTCGCGGGTAACCCCATGCTGTCGCAAAAAGCGCGCTACGCGCTTCACGCGCTGATCGTCCTGGCCGAGCACTCCGTCGAGCAGCCGATGCAGATCGCCACGATCGCGGAAGAGGCGCGGGTGCCGCGCAAATTCCTCGAACAGATCCTGGTCGATCTCAAAAAGCGCGGCATCGTGCGCAGCCAGCGCGGCCGCGCCGGCGGCTATTTCATCGGCCGCGCGCCCAAGGACATCAGCTTCGCGGAGGTCATCCGCACCATCGACGGGCCGCTGGCGCTGGCGCCCTGCGTCTCGGTCACCGCCTATCACAAATGCGAGGATTGCGTGGACGAGGCGACCTGCTCGATCCGCAAGGTGCTGCTGGCGGCGCGCGACGCAACGGCGGACGTGCTCGAATCCCGCAACCTGGCCCAGGCCGCCGCCAACGCCCGCAAGGCCGGCTGGGCGTAGCGCCCGGGACGGCCCCGCTTATGCGGGCGACCCGCTGCCGCACTTTTCCAGGATCGCATCCACGACGCGTTCGATCGGCTGGGTGGCGTCGATTGCGACGCCGCGCTGCGGGATGTCTTCCTTCGTCGCGTGCAATCGCCGGATCATCTCCCGTTCGCGCGGCTTTCCGCCGAACTCGTCTTCCGGCCTCCCGGCAAGCCGCCGATTCAGCGTGTCGAGATCGACGCTGAGAACGAAAAACGCGTCGAACAGATCGATGAACTGCCGGAAATTTCTGGCGCCGCCGCAGAAGAAGGTGGCCGCATGGCGTCGATCGGCGACCAAGGATTTGACTTTGTCCACATCCCAAATCCAGTGCTCGTGTCCCCATGCGACGCTGTCCGTCGCCCGCTCCCGGGCGTGCCTGTCGAGTGGTTCGCCGGTCTCGGGATCGCCGCGATACGACAGCTCGCGGTCGCCGTGGATGACGTGACAACCGCGCCGCTGCAGCTCTTCGGCCACCGTGGTTTTGCCGGCACCGGAAACGCCCTCGATCAGATAGTTTCTGATGCCCATCGACCGGCCCCCGGCGGATGCCGCCTTGCGGCATCCAGGATAGCGCAACGGCTTTCCGTACGCCGCGAAATCTCGAACCGGACACGACCCGAATTCCCCGTCGCCGCCGCGATTCCCCACGCCGCCTGTGGTTATTCTACATAATCTCTATTGACTAGGTAGATATTACGAACAATATTCCGCCGACACGGCGCGGGCAGCGCCGCAATGGAGGGACACAGCCGCATGAATATCCGTCTTCGCGCCCTGGGCGCCGCACTTCTCGCCGGCGCGGCGACGCTCGCCGCCCCGCAGGCCTTTGCCGCCGCGGCGCCGGCCAGCAACACCGACGACCGCCTGCGCGCGCTCGAGGACGAGCTCGCCAACGTCAACGCGCAGCTCGTCGACCTGAAGCGCAGCCAGTCGAGCCAATACGACGACGGCAATCGCCAGCTCGCCGCCTTGCCGACGCTCAAATTCTCCAACGGCCGCCCGACCTTCGCGACGCCCGACGGCGAATTCACCCTCGCGATCCGCTCGCTGGTCCAGTTCGACTCGGCCTATTACGCCCAGGGCCATGTGCCGGCGGGCACCGATTTCTCCAGCGGCACCGATTTCCGCCGCGCCCGGATCGGCGTCGAAGGCACCGTGTTCAAGGACTGGTCGTACCAGTTCATCTACGATTTCGGCGGCTCGGGCATCGAAGCCGCGACCATCAGCTCGGCCTTCATCCAGTACAACGGGCTCGGCCCCGTGCACATCAAGGCCGGCGCCTTCCCGCCGCCCGAAAGCTTCGACGACACGACCTCGGCATCGGACCTGCTGTTCCTCGAGCGGGCGCAGCCGACCGACCTGGCCCGCACCATCGCCGGCTCCGACGGGCGCAAGGCCGCGGCGATCTTCGCCTATGACGACAACTATTTCGTCTCCGTCGCCTATACCGGCGGCCTCGTCGGCGACGCCGCCGTGTTCGACCAGCAGGAAGCGATCGTCGACCGCGCCGCCTATCGCTTCATCCTCGCGCCGGACGTGAACTTCGCCGTCGGCGCGGACTCGACCTATGTCTTCAAGGCCGCCGACACCGTGGCCGGCCCCAATTCGCCGACCGCGCTCCGTCTGCGCGAGCGCCCCGAACTGAACGTCGACAGCGAAGGCTTGCGCCTCGTCGACACCGGCACGCTGGACGCAAGCGACCTGCTGGAATGGGGCCTGGAGGCAACCGGCAACTGGCACAACCTTTATGCCCAGGGCGGCTATTTCAACTATCAGGTCGACCGCCGCACCGGGCCGCTGCTCGATCCCTCCTTCGACGGCTGGTATATCCAGGCAAGCTGGGTCCTGACCGGCGAGTCCAAGGCCTACAACCCCGCCACCGGCAGCTACACCCTTCCCAAGCCGACCGACGCGTTCCGGTTCGACAAGCCCGGCATCGGCGCCTGGGAAGTCGCGGCGCGCTACAGCGACCTTAACCTCGACTACGACGCCGGCGCGCCCGGCACGGCGAAAACGGCCAGCGGCATCCGCGGCGGCGACCAGCGCATCTGGACGGTCGGCCTCAATTGGTATCCGAATAACGCCATCCGTCTCGTGCTCGACTTCCAGCACACGGAGGTGTCGCGCCTGAACAATGCCGGCGGTTCCCTGGATGCCAAACTGGATGCCGTGTCCCTGCGCACCCAATTGTCGCTCTAAATCGTTCACCCCATTGGAAAGGGAGTTCCCCCTCATGAAGCGCCTCCTTACCGCCCTGGCCGCGGCTGCCCTGTTTGTGAGCAGCACGGCCCAGGCCGCCGACATCACGCTGCTGAACGTCAGCTACGACCCCACCCGTGAGTTGTACAAGGCGGTCAATGCCGCCTTCGCGGCCGACTGGAAGGCCAAGCATGGCGACACCGTCACCATCAACCAGAGCCATGGCGGCTCCGGCGCGCAGTCGCGCGCGGTGACCGACGGTCTGGAGGCCGACGTCGTCACCCTCGCCCTCGGCTACGATATCGACGCGATCGCCGCCAAGGGCCTGACCGCCAAGAACTGGGCGAGCCGCCTGCCGAACGCCTCGGTGCCCTACACCTCGACCATCGTGTTCCTGGTGCGCAAGGGCAATCCCTGGAAGATCAAGGACTGGCCCGATCTCATCAAGCCCGGCGTCCAGGTGATCACGCCCAACCCCAAGACCTCGGGCGGCGCGCGCTGGTCGTTCCTCGCGGCCTGGGCCTATGCGCTCAAAGCCCCCGGCGGCAACGCCGACAAGGCGAAGGCCTTCGTCACCGCGCTCTACAAGCACGTTCCGGTCCTCGACACCGGCGCCCGCGGCTCGACCACGACCTTCGCGCAGCGCGGCATCGGCGACGTGCTGCTCTCCTGGGAGAACGAGGCGCGGCTGGCGCTGAAGGAAGAGGGCGGCGACCAGTTCCAGATCGTCTATCCGCCGGTCTCGATCCAGGCCGAGCCGCCGGTGGCGCTGGTCGACAGCAATGTCGACAAGCACCACACCCGCGACGTCGCGACCGCCTATCTGAACTTCCTCTACACCAAGCCGGGCCAGGAGATCGAAGCGGCGAACTTCTATCGTCCCCGCGACGCCGGCGTGCTGGCGGCGCACGCCGCCGACTTCCCGAAGATCACGCTCTACGATTTCTCGGACACGTTCGGCGACTGGCAGAAGGCGCAGTCGACCTACTTCGCCGACAAGGGCGTGTTCGACCAGATCTACAAGCCCGGTCAGTGATGAGCAGCATCGCCGCCTCCCTCCCGGTTCGGCGATGGCGTAATCCGAGCGCACTACCCGGTTTCGGGTTGTCGCTCGGATTTACGCTTTTCTACCTGTCGGTCGTCGTTCTGGTGCCGCTTGCGGCGCTCGTCATCCGGCCCTGGCAGATCGGCTGGGCGGGCTTCGCCGAGCTCCTGAGCGACTACCGGGTCCTGCACGCGCTGAAACTGTCCTTCGGCGGCGCGGCCATCGCGGCGGCGATCAACACCGTGTTCGGCCTGGTCGTCGCCTGGGTCCTGGTCCGCTACCGCTTCCCCGGCAAGCGGATCGTCGACGCGGTGGTCGACCTTCCCTTCGCCCTGCCGACCGCCGTCGCCGGCATCGCGCTCTCCGCCCTGTACGCGCGCAATGGCTGGCTCGGCGCCCCCCTTGAGGCGGCCGGCATCAAGATCGCCTACACCCCCGCCGGCGTCGTGCTGGCGCTCACCTTCATCGGCCTGCCCTTCGTGGTGCGCACGCTGCAGCCGATCCTGGCCGAGCTCGGCCGCGACGCGGAGGAAGCCGCCGCCACGCTCGGCGCCACGCGCTTCCAGGCGATCCGCCGCGTCGTCCTGCCGGCCCTCACCCCGGCCTTGCTGACCGGCACCGCGATGGCCTTCGCCCGCGCGGTCGGCGAATACGGCTCGGTGATCTTCATCGCCGGCAACCTGCCCGGCATCTCGGAGATCGCGCCGCTCCTCATCGTCATCAAGCTGAACGAGAACGACTATGCCGGCGCCGCCGCCATCGGCGTGATCATGCTGGCGGCGTCCTTCGCGATGCTCCTCGCGCTCAACCTCCTGCAGGCCTGGACGGCGTCGCGGCGATGAGCGCATCGGTCCATACCCGCGGTCCGACGGAAGACCATCCCCTGATGCGCTGGACGCTGACGCTGCTCGCGCTCGGCTTCATCGGCCTTTTCCTCGTTTTGCCGCTCGTCACCGTGTTCGACGGCGCGCTGGGCGAAGGCTGGAAGGCGGCGCGCGAAGCTATCGCCGATCCCGAAACCCATGCCGCCATCCGCCTGACGCTGGTCGCGGCCGCGATCGCGGTGCCGCTGAACGCGGTCTTCGGCATCGCCGCGTCCTGGGCGATCGCGAAGTTCGACTTCACCGGCAAGGGTTTCCTCCTGACGCTGATCGACCTGCCCTTCTCGGTCTCGCCGGTGGTTTCCGGCCTCGTCTATGTCCTTATCTTCGGGCTCCAGGGCTGGCTCGGCCCCTGGCTGGCCGGGCACGACATCAAGATCATCTTCGCCCTGCCCGGCATCGTGCTGGCGACCATCTTCGTCACCTTCCCCTTCGTCGCCCGCGAACTCATCCCGCTGATGACCGACCAGGGCCGCGACGAGGAGGAGGCCGCCGTCTCGCTCGGCGCCGGCGGCTTCGCGACGCTGTGGCGCGTGACCCTGCCCAACATCAAATGGGGCCTGCTTTACGGCGTGCTTCTGTGCAACGCGCGCGCCATGGGCGAGTTCGGCGCCGTCTCGGTCGTCTCCGGGCATATCCGCGGCCTGACCGATACCATGCCGCTGCAGATCGAGGCGCTGTATAACGACTATCACTACGCTGCGGCCTTCGCGGTCGCCGCCCTTCTCGCGCTGCTCGCGCTCGTGACGCTGACGCTCAAATCCTTTCTGGAATGGCGCTACGCGGACGAGATCGCCGCGACGCATCGTCATTGACGGAGTTCCGAATGTCGCTTGTGATCGAAAAAATACAGAAGCGCTTCGGCGACTTCCAGGCGCTGCGCGGCGTCAGCCTGGAGGTGCCGGACGGCACCTTCCTCGCCCTGCTCGGCCCCTCGGGTTCGGGCAAGACGACCCTGCTGCGCATCCTCGGCGGCCTCGAGCATGCCGATCTCGGCCATGTCGCCTTCGCCGGGCTGGACTGGTTGACCCTGCCCGCGCGCGAGCGGCGCGCCGGCTTCGTCTTCCAGCAATACGCGCTCTTCAAGCACATGACGGTGGCCAAGAACGTCGCCTTCGGCCTCGACGTGCGGCCGCGCCGCAGCCGCCCCTCCCGCGCCGAGATCAGGCGCCGGGTCGAGGAGCTGCTCTCGCTCGTCCAGCTTGAAGGCCTCGGCAAGCGCTATCCGAGCCAGCTCTCCGGCGGCCAGCGCCAGCGCGTCGCGCTCGCCCGCGCTCTTGCCATCGAGCCGCGCATGCTGCTGCTCGACGAGCCGTTCGGCGCGCTCGACGCCAAGGTGCGCAAGGAGTTGCGCGGCTGGCTGCGCGGCCTGCACGAGCGGCTGGGACTGACCACCGTGTTCGTCACCCACGACCAGGACGAGGCGCTCGAGCTCGGCGATTCCGTGGCGGTGATGAACGAAGGCCGGATCGAGCAGGTCGCCACTCCGGCCGTGCTGCGTGCCAAGCCGGCGACGCCCTTCGTGGCGGAATTCCTCGAAGCCTCCCGCAGCCGGCCGCCGCGGACGGCAAACGTCGTGGCGCTGCATCATCCGTAGACGGACCATTTCGGCGCGGCCCGCGCCGTCGCCGAATGTGGCCCCGGAATCGTTCGACCTGACGCAACCCACATAAGCGTCGTCATGGCCCGGCTTGTCCGGGCAACCCGTCTTTCTCGCGGCCAAATTGGGTCGCCCGACCGAAAGGCCCTGGCGACCTGACCGGAAGTTCGCAGGATTCAAAAAGGGTTGTCATGGCCCGCGCATGCCCGCCAACCAGGTGACGCTTGATCCACAAGATGTCACCTGGGTCCGCCGCATTCGCGGCGGATGACATCGAGTATTGTGAACGTCCGGTCCGAGACCCAGTCGCCGCCGTCATCGCTCCGGCGCAGCGCTCGCCGATTCGGCGGCCGCGCGGTGCGCGGCGGATGTCCGCCGTCGGCGGCCCGTAAACATCCTGCCGTCCATTCGTCGCCAAGTTTCTTGAGAATGCACGTTCGCGAAATTTCGCGAACGAATTGTTCCGCTCATCCGTGCACGGAACGATAAGTAAGTACTGTCAGCGGCATTTTCCTGACGGCGCGGTTAAAAAAAATTTGTCTCGGCCGCCGTCGCGTGCACAATCGGCGGCGGAGCGCCTGGTCTTGCAACCATCAACAAGGAATATCCCATGCGCATGTTTCGTATGACTATGGCCTCCGTCGCGTTCGCCGGAGCAATGGCGGTTGTCGCGCCCGCCTTCGCGGACGATTCCAGCACCTCGACGCCGCCGCCGCCCTCGACCGACACCACCACCGCGCCGGCGCCGAGCACCCCTGCTCCGGCTCCGACCGACAACAAGGGCGACCAGGGGTCGACGACCACGCCCGACCCGAACGCGGGCCACTAAGACCGCCAGAACCTGGCAGCGGCCGGCGCCTGGCGCCGGCCGTTTTCATTTGGCGATCTTCCCGTCGTTCTTGGCGTCCGCGGACCAGACGAACAGCACCTCCGGATCGGCCCGCGCGAGCGCCTTGTCCTTGTGGGGATAGTCGAACGATCCCAACAGGTCGCGCAGGAAGGCCAGCCGCGCGATCTTCTTCGTGTCGCTGCGCACGATCCGCCACGGCGCGTTGGCGTGGCTGGTGCGCGCCAGCATCACGTCGCGCGCCTTCGAATAGGCGTGCCATTTCCGCGTCGCCTGCGCGTCGATCGGCGAGGACTTCCATTGCTTGAGCGGATTGTCGAGCCGCGCCTCCAGCCGCTTCTTCTGCTCCTTTTTGGAGATGTCGAGATAGTATTTGCGCAGCGCGATGCCGTCGCGCACCAGCATCTTCTCGAACGGCACGACGCCTTCGAGGAATTCCTCGGCCTGTTCCCCGCTCGCGAAGCCCATCACGCGCTCCACGCCGGCGCGGTTGTACCAGGAGCGGTTGAAGACCACGAACTCGTCCGCGCTCGGCAGGAAGGGCACGAAGCGCTGGAAATACCACTGCGTCTCCTCGCGGTCGGAGGGCTTGCCCGGCGCGTGCACGCGGGTGTCGCGCGGGCTCATATGCTCGACCAGCCGCTTGATCGTGCCGTCCTTGCCGGCGCCGTCGCGTCCCTCGACGATGACGAGCACGCGGGCATTCTCCTTCAAGAGGTGCCGCTGCAGCTTGACGAGCTCGATCTGCAGCTCGCGAAGCTCGCGGCTGTAGTCGCGCTTGTCGATCTTCGGCTTGGTCATGGGCGTTCCCTTCCGGCTCGCGGATTAGACGAGCGAAGCCCCGCCGGGGCAAGTCACAGGAGCCGGATGGCGCCGACCGCGCCTTTCGCGCCCCGCTCCGCGGCGATGCCGAAGACTTCCGCCAGCGTCGCGTCGGACAAGGCCGCCTCCGGCGCGCCCTGCGCCGCCGCCCGGCCGCCGCTGAGCACCACGATCGCATCGCAATGGCGCGAGGCGAGCGAAAGATCGTGCAGCGTCACCGCCACCGCGCTGCCCCGCGCCGCCTCCTCGCGCAGCAGGCCCATCAGCCTCAATTGATGCGCGGGATCCAGATAGGCCGCCGGCTCGTCGGCCAGAAGCACCGGCGCCTGCGTCGCCAGCGCCCGCGCGAAGAGCACCCGGGCGCGCTCGCCCGCCGACAATTCGTCCATCCGGCGCCCTGCGAAGCCGCGCGCGTCGCAGCGCTCCAGCGCGGCATCGATGGCGCGATCGTCCGCGTCCGAGACCGGCGCGAAGGGCGCGCGATGCGGCAGGCGCCCGAGCCGCACCAGCTCCCGCGCCAGCACCGGCCAATGCGCATCGGACTGCTGCGGCAGATAGGCCAGCGTGCGCGCCAGCGCGCCGCGCGACCAGTCCTCGAGCGGCCGGTCCAGGACGCGCACGCGCCCGCCGCTAGGCTTCATCAGCCCGAGCGCCACGCGCAGGAGCGTCGTCTTGCCGGCGCCGTTCGGCCCCACGATCCCGGTGACGGCGCCGCGCGCGAAGCCGGCGCTCACCCCGTCGAGCACGCGGCGCGCGCCATAGGTCGCCGACACCGCTTCGTAAACGACCGCCGCGCTCACGCTTCCCTCCGTAGGCGGAGGATCAGCCAGAAGAAGAACGGCGCGCCCAGCATCGCGGTGACGACGCCGAGCAGGAGCTGGCCGTCCGGCGCGACCAGCCTTATCGCGACGTCCGCCACCGTCACCAGCACGGCGCCGCCCAGCGCCGAGGGCAGGATCAGCCGCGACGGCTCGTAGCCGTAAAACCGCCTAAGCACATGCGGCACCACCATGCCGACGAAGCTGACCGCGCCCGCCGCCGCCGTCGCCGCCCCGGTCGCCAGCGCCACGCCGATCACGACGCGTCCGCGCACCGATCCGACGTCGACGCCCAGGCTCCGCGCCGCCTCCTCGCCCAGCGTCAGCGCGTCCAGCCCGCGCGCGGCGCTCAGCAGCAGCAGAATGCCGATCAGGGTCAGCGGCGCGGCGAAATACAGATCGGCCGGCTTGGCGTCCTTGAGCGATCCCATCATCCAGAACACCATGTCGCTCATCGCATAGGGATTGCGCGCGAAGGACAGCGCCAGCGCCGTCAGCGCCGTCGCCAGGCTCGCGACCGCCACGCCCGCCAGCACCAGCGCTGTCGCGCCAGCCCCCCGCCGCGACAGCAGATAGAGGATGCCGGCCGACACCAGCGCGCCGCCGATCGCGAACAGCGGCAGCAGCAAGGCATGCGCGACGGTGAGCCCGAAATAGATCGCCACCACCGCGCCGAGCCCGGCGCAGGACGTCACGCCGGTGACGCCGGGCTCGGCCAGCGGATTGCGGAACAGGCCCTGGAGCGCAGCCCCGCTCGCGCCCAGCGCCGCGCCGACGGCGATGGCCAGCCCCGCGCGCGGCAGCCGCAGCTCGCGCGCGACGATGCCCGCCGCGCCCTGTCCGTCGAACAGGCCCCTGACGATGTCGCCGGCTGTGAAGTCCGAGGGCCCCAGCAGCAGCGACAGGACGAAGGCCAGGGCGAGGATCGCGAACAGCACGAAGGTCGTGGCGCGCGCACGCGCCGCCCTTCCGACGCCCGTCACCGCCAAAACCGATCCGTCCACGCGGCCGCACTCCTTCGAGTCGCCGCTTGCGGTCTTCGCATGCCGTGCGCCAACCCCGGCGCCCGTCGGACGACACGCCCCGGTCAGGTCTCCTGGCTCGCGGCTGGCGCACCCGCCTTCCCGGTTTCCCAGTGGCACGAAGGATGCGCGTATGCGCCGCTCACAGTTGCGGGGGCAGCCGCGGCTCTGGCCGCGTTCCCTTGTCCGTTGCGTCGGGTCGGTTTTAGGGGCGGCGGCCCTGCCGCGCAAGCGCGCGCGCCTTGCGCCCCAGCGCCGCGAAGACCGGCGCCGCGTCGGCCGACCACGGCCCGGCGCAGAGCAGCGGCACCAGCGGATCCCACGCCGCATAGGTGCGCCCGTCCAGTGCCGCCAGCGCCGGATGGTGCAGCACCAGATTGGCCCGCGCGTCCGCGACGTCGCGCTGGCCGCTGTAGATCAGCAGCTCCGGCGCCGCCGCGATCACCTCCTCCACCGGGATGCGCCCGCTGCGCGTCGGCGCATAGCCCGGCGCCGCGTCGGCGAGGCCGGCGATCGCCATCAATTCCTCCGTCACCGGTCCCGACGTGGCATAGCCGTTCGGCTCATAGATCAGTGTACGGACGGACGGCCTGGGCGCCGTCCGGCGCGCCCGCGCCAACTCGCCGTCCATATGCGCCAGCAGCGCCGCCGCCCTGTCCTGCGCACCGAGCGCCTCGCCCAGCCGGCGCGTCGTCCGCCGGATCGCCGCCAGCGAATCGTCATAGGGCACTTCCAGCACCGGCACATGCAGGTCGTCCAGCGCAGCCCGAAGCCTCGGCAGGGTCCCGGCGAACAGCACCACCAGGTCGGGGCGGTAGTTCAGCACCGTCTCGGCGGACGGGCGGATCTGGGGAATCCCGCCGACCTTGTCCGCGATGGTCGAGACCACCGGATGGCGGTCGCCCGCCTCGAAGGACAGCGCAGCAATATGTCTGCGATCCACAAGGCGGAAGACATATTCGTCCGCGCACAGGTTGGTCGAAACGACACGCTGCGGCGCCGCTGCAACACTTCCGCTAGTGCAGAAAAATACTAGCGCGGCCGACGCGATCCGGCACGCCATCGTGAAGCCGGCTCCCTTGCGGAGCCGCGCCGCAGCGCCTATCTGCCGCGTGCCAATACGGGATAAATCCATGCGATCCGCTCTCGCCGCGCTCACCCTCGTGCTCACCTGCACCACCGCCCTGGCCGCCACGCCGGACGAAATCCTCGCCGCCAACCGCGCCGCCACCGGCGCCGACGCCGCGCGGGGCAAGGCGGCCGTTGTGATGCAATTCGACTATGCCGGCAATGGCCTCACCGGCACCGCCAACGGCACAAGCGACCTGACCGACGGGCGCTTCGAGCAGCACTTCGCGGTCGGGCCGATGACCGGCGCCAACGGCTATGACGGCGCGCATGTCTGGAGCAAGGACAATTCCGGCATCGTGACTCTGCAGGAGGCGGGCGACGCCGTCCCGCTCGCGGTCAACAACGCCTACCGCAACGCCAATCTGTGGTGGCTGCCCGATCACGGCGGCGCCACCATCGTCGAGGATCCGCAGAAGACCGAGAACGGCACGGTCTATGACGTGCTGACGGTGACCCCTAAGGGCGGCAAGCCGTTCGACGCCTGGTTCGACGCGAAGTCCCACCTGCTGCATCGCATCGACGAGGTGCAGGGCGGCGTGACGAACATCTCGACCTTCTCGAACTACCGCGCCTTCGACGGCGTGCAGCAGCCGGTCGACACCGTCACCAGCACCGGCGACGCCAAATACGACCAGCACCTGACGCTGACCAAGGTCGAGTTCCTCGCCAAGTCCGATCCCACGCTCTATACGCCGCCGAAATCCGCCGCGGCGGACTTCGCCATCGCCGGCGGCGCCCATTCGGTGACGCTGCCCTTCGATCTCATCGCCAACCACATCCACGCCAAGGTGAAGATCAACGGCACCGGGCCCTACGAATTCATCTTCGACACCGGCGGCGTGAACATCGTCACGCCGGAACTGGCCAAGACGCTAGGCCTGAAGATCGAAGGCCACACGGAAGGCCGCGGCGCCGGCGAGAGCACGGTGGACATGAGCTTCACCCATGTCGACAAGGTCGACATCGGCGGCGCCACCGTCGACAACCAGCTCTTCATCGCCTTCGATCTCGACGCGATGTATCCCGCCGACGGCACGCACATGCCCGGCATGATCGGCTATGAGGTCTTCCGTCGCTTCGTCACGACGGTCGACTACGGCGCGAAGACGATCACGCTGACCGATCCGAAATTCTTCGATCCCAAGATCGCCGGCACCCCGCTCCGCATCGCCTTCAACGGCAACGCGGTCATCGTCGACGGCAGCTATGGCGGCGTCCCGGGCAAGTTCCAGATCGACACCGGCGCGCGCAGCGCGCTGACGCTCGACGCGCCCTTCGTCGCCGCCAACCATATCGGCGACGGCGCGACCAAGACGGTCGAGGCGGTCGATGGCTGGGGCGTCGGCGGCCCCTCGCGCAGCCGCGTCCTGCGCGGCGGCGTGCTCAAGATCGGACCGTCCATCGAGGTCGACAATCCGGTCGTCGGCATGGGCACCGACAAGGCGGGCGCCTTCGCCGATCCCTCCATCGCCGGCAATATCGGCGGCGGCATCCTGAAGCGCTTCGTCGTCACCTTCGACTACGCCAACAACACGATGTACCTGAAGCCGGCCGCGGGCCCGATCGCCGATCTCGACACCTATGACCGCTTCGGCGCCTGGTTCAACATCGACACCGGCGGCTACAAGGTGATCGACCTCACCAAGGGCGGCCCCGCCGACACCGCCGGGCTGAAGGTCGGCGACGTCATCGCCGCCATCGACGGCAAGCCGGTCGAGCCCGGTCTGCTGCCCGACGTCCGCCAGCGCCTGCGCAACGAAAAGCCCGGCACGCCGGTCGTGCTGACGCTCGCCGGCGGCAAGACGGTCACGGTGACGCTGCGCGACCAGATCTAGCGAATGGCGAATAGGGAGTGGCGAGTAGGGGGCCGCTGGCTTACTATCCCTGCTCGCTACCCGCTATTCCGCTATTCGCTCTGGAGCCTTCCATGCCGATCTATCGCGCGCCGCTCGACGATTACCGTTTCGTCCTCAACGAGCTTCTGGAGATCGACAAGCAGCGCGACCTGCCGGGCTATGCCGAGCTGACGCCAGACCTCGTCGAGGACATCCTCGTCAACGCCGGCAAGTTCTGCGAGGAGGTCCTTCAGCCGATCAACCAGTCCGGCGACGAAGAGGGCGCGCATTTCGAGAACGGCGTGGTGCGCACGCCCAAGGGCTTCAAGGAAGCCTACAAGGCCTATTCCGAGGCCGGCTGGGGCGCCCTCGGCGCGCCGGCCGATCTCGGCGGCGCCGGCCTGCCGATCACCATGACCATGGCGGTCGGCGAGATGGCGATGGCGGCCAACCAGTCCTTCGCGATGTATCCGGGCCTCACCATGGCGGCCTATGGCGCGCTGGCCGGCCTCGGCCTGCCCTGGATGCGCGAGCACATCGCCGCCAAGATGATCAGCGGCGAATGGAGCGGCACGATGTGCCTGACCGAGCCCGGCTGCGGCACCGATCTGCGCCTGATGAAAACCAAAGCGGTGGAGCAGCCCGACGGCACCTACAAGCTCACCGGCACCAAGATCTTCATCTCCGGCGGCGACCACGACCTGACGGACAACATCATCCACATGGTCATCGCCAAGATCCCCGACGAGAACGGCCAGATCCACGACGACCTGTCGACCGTGAACTTCTTCATGGTGCCCAAATTCATCGTCGGCGAGGACGGCACAGTGGGCGCGCGCAACGGCGTGACGACCGGCGGCATCGAAAAAAAGATGGGCATCAAGGCGCAGGCGACCTGCGTGCTCAATTTCGACGAGGCGACGGCCTGGCGCCTCGGGCCCAAGCCGACGCCGCCGAAGCCCGGCGAAAAACGCCATTCCTCCGCCGGCATGGCGGGCATGTTCGGCATGATGAACGCCGCCCGCCTCGGCGTCGGCATCCAGGGCATCGCCATCGGCGACGTCGCCTATCAGAACGGCTACGCCTATGCCCATGAGCGGCGCGTCGGCCATGCCCTGACCGGCCCGAAGGAGCCCGACAAGTCCGCCGACCTGGAGATCGTGCATCCCGACGTCAAGCGCATGCTGCTGCATGCCAAGGCCTTCGTCGAAGGCGCCCGCGCGCTGGCGATGTGGACGACGGTGAACATGGGCGTCGCGCGCTCGGCGCGGCCGGAGGCGGAAGCCGCCGGCCTGCTCGCCGACCTGATGACGCCGGTGCTCAAGGCGTTCTGCACCGACATGGGGTTCGAGGCGGCGAATCTCGCCATGCAGTGCTATGGCGGCCACGGCTATATCCGCGACAACGGCGTGGAGCAGTTCGTGCGCGACGGCCGCATCAACCAGACCTATGAGGGCGCCAACGGCGTGCAGGCGATGGACCTGGTGGGCCGCAAGCTCGGCCGCAAAGGCGGTGCCGCGCCCTTCGCGTTGTTCGGCCAGATCGACGCCTGGCTGAAGGAGAACGCCAAGGACGAGGCGATGGCGCCCTATGTGAAGGGCGTCAAGCGCGGGCTGGAGAACCTGCAGAACGCCACGCTGTGGCTGGCGCAGAACGGCCTTGCCAACCCGAACAATGCCGGTGCCGGCGCCTACGATTATCTGCGCATGATGGGCATCGTGGTCACGGGCTGGATGTGGGGCCGCATGGCGAAGGTGGCGAACGCCAGGCTCGCGGCCGGCCAGGGCGACGCGGCGTTCTACAAGGGCAAGATCGTTTGCGCGAAATACTGGATGGAGCGCCTGATCCCCGAATGCCCGATGCTGCTGGAACGCATCCAGGCCGGCAGCGAAACGGTGATGGCGTTCGAGTAGGCGCCGGACGTCGTGGCTCGTCGCCAACTGCAAGAGAATTGTAAAGAGAATTGTCATGCCCGCGAAGGCGGGCAGCCAGTCTTGGCCGCGAGACCGGACGCCCGCCTTCGCGCGAATACCAATCGGGGAATGCCGCGAAGCAACGCGGCATTATTCTGATGCCCCATGACGATCCCTGGGCGCGCGAGCGCAATCCGCGTCCGCCGCCGCATCCGGCGCGGGTCTATGTCTGGCTCGGCTTCCTGATCGCGTGCAGCGTCGGCATCTGGGCGCTGTTCCATCTCTTCCCGGAAGTCTCGCTGTCGGACATGGACGCCGCCTGGCTCTTGCGCCTGGTTGGCGTTCTCGCGCTCGCGAGCAGCGCCATCCTGCTCGGCCGCCGCTTCCGCGCCCGCGAGATCGTCCGCAACATCGCCATCTGGCTCGGCGTCGCCGCCGTCCTGGTGCTCGGCTACAGCTACCGCGACGCGTTCATGTCCGTGCGCGACCGCGTGAGCGCCGAATTCCTCCCGACCGAGCCGGTCGCCGCCAACGCGCATACCGTGGTGCTGACCGAGACCGAGGCCGGCGACTACCGCGCCACCGGCGCGGTGAACGGCGTGCGCGTCCGCTTCGCCATCGACACCGGCGCGAGCGACATCGTGCTGTCGCCCGAAGACGCCCGCCGCGCCGGCATCGACCCGAGCGCGCTCAGCTACATCCACGACACCGGCACCGCGAACGGCATCGGCCACACCGCGGACGCGACGGTGACGAGCCTCACGCTCGGCCCGATCCATTTCGAGAACCTGCGGGTCTCGGTCAATCAAGCCCCGATGGACGGCTCGCTGCTCGGCATGGCCTTCCTGCGAAGGATGCAGTCCTTCGAGTTTCGCGGGCACAAGTTGTATTTGCGGTGGCGATAGACCACAGAAGACGACAAACCCCATCGTTGTGGCGGAGTGGAAATGTTCCCGCATGACCCATGCCGCTGAACCGCATGCCGGATAGCGGAAACGAAGTTGCACTCCGGTCAAGCCGGCGAAAAAATTAATCTTCCGCGACGTTCAGGATTTGTTACACTCGAGTCGATAGATGCAACGACCCTTTTCGAGGATATGTCATGGCCGAGCTGGATCGCCTGATTGAGCTCGCGCGGAACATCAAGATGACCCCGAGCGAGACCGAAGCGCAACGCAAGAGTTTTGCTTACGGCAATGCCGCGTTTGAAAATCCGCTGATCACAAAGGAAATGGTCGAGCAGGAAGCTGAAAAGCTCAAGCACGACAAATGACGGGAGACGAGACCGGTCGCGTTCGCCACAGTAAGGCGGAGGCGCCGAATGTAATCCTTTCGGAACAGCAACGCGCCGAACGCGAAGCAGCAAACGCTCTCGTTCAAGCGGCGCGCGTCATCGAGATGATCGAGTACTGGGCGGCGGAAAACGACCGTCCTTTCGTCTTCGCCCCTCGATAGTTCTTGAATTGAATCGACTGGCAATCGAAGGACTCGATGCTTTTGCGGGAAATTGGCGGCCGGGATCGATAGCGATATCCGGAAGCAAGCATCAGCCGCCGGCCGCACATCTGGTTCCGCAGCTCGTCGAGGATATGTGTGATACCAACGGCCTTAGTTTCTGACTCGTGAGGATTCAACGCGGCCGCTGTCTGTGATTCGCTTTGCGAGGTGATTCGCGAAGGGGATCGGCGATGGCGATCAAGATTTTGCGTTCGGAACACAGTGCTTCGGATTTGCGGCGGGAGGCGGCCAAGACGCGGCACGCCGATCAGGCTCGCCGGTTGCTGGCGCTGGCACTGGTGCTGGAAGGCACGTCTCGCACGGACGCGGCAACGGCGTGCGGCATGGATCGCCAGACGCTGCGCGACTGGGTGCATCGCTATAATGCGTCAGGCATCGATGGTCTTGTCGACCGCAAGGCTCCAGGCCCAACGCCCCGGCTGACGGAGCAGCAGGAGGCTGAACTTGTCCAGATTGTGGAGCAAGGTCCCGATCTTGCGAACGACGGTATGGTGCGCTGGCGCCGCGTCGATCTTCGCGACGTGATCGCCGCGCGCTTTGGCGTTGCGCTTCACGAGCGCACCGTGGGCAAGGTGCTGGATCGTCTCAACTTCAGCCATATGTCGGTTCGCCCGCGCCATCCCAAAGCAGACGCCGATGCCCAAGAGGCGTTCAAAAAAACTTCGCGCAGCTTGTCGATCGCGCCTTGCCGGATGCCGCCAAAACCAAGCCGGTCGAGATCTGGTTCCAGGATGAAGCCCGGATCGGCCAGAAGGGAAGCTTGACCAGAATGTGGGCGCGGCGCGGGACACGCCCCACCGCGCCGCGCGATCAGCGCTACAAGTGGGCCTACCTCTTCGGCGCGGTCTGTCCCGAGCGCGCCTGTGCCGCCGGTCTGGTTCTTCCTTGCGCCAATACCAGGGCGATGACGGCGCACCTCAAGGAGATCAGCCGGGCCGTCAGGCCAGGCGCCCATGCTGTCCTGGTCATGGACGGCGCTGGCTATCACGAGAAAGCCATCACCCACCTGCCGTCCAACATCTCGCTGCTGACGTTGCCGGCATACGCCCCCGAACTCAACCCGGTCGAGAATGTCTGGCAGTTCCTGCGCCAGAACCATCTCGCAAACCGCGTCTTCAAAGACTACGACGCCATCCTCGATGCTTGTTGCGACGCTTGGCGAAGCTTCCTCAGAAACCCAGACAATATCGCCTCGATAACCCAAAGATCATGGGCCAAATGTGTCAACCACTGAGGCCGTTGGTATGACTACGTCAACGACAATTGGAAATCCCAAAGAGCCACGCACTTGGCGTCCTATGTCATGTGGCGCATGAACTGGATTCACGCGTTTACCGATGGGAACGGGCGCACGGCCAGAGCAGTGTCGTATTTGGTTCTGTCGGCGCGTCTCAAGATGAAAATTCCCGGCGATCCGACGATACCGGAGCTAATCACGACGAACCGTGAACCGTACTACGCGGCATTGGAGGCGGCGGATGCCGGCCTTCTCGACAACACGATAAGCCTCGACGTTATGGAAGCATTGCTTGAGCGTCTTTTGGCGAAACAACTTCTGAGCGTAGTCACCGAAGCGTCGGGACACGCGTACTAGCCCAATCTCAGCCGATGCGCCGCTTCGGCGCGGGCGACGTGCTCGCGAGCAGGCTTCGCGCCCAGCATCGACTCCAGCGCCATCGCCAGCGTCGGATAGGCGAACGCGAACCCGCTCGCCAGCGCCTTCCTCGGCACCACGCGCTGGCCGCCCAGCAGCAACTCCCTCCCGAACGCGCCCAGCAACCGCAGCGGCAGCGCCGGGAGCGGCATCGCCGCCGGGCGATGCAGCGCATGGCCGAGCGCCCGCGCGAAATCCGCATTGCGCACCGGCGCCGGCGCCGTCGCGTTGACGGGGCCTTCCAATTCCTCGTTCGCAATCGCGTGCGCGATCAGCCGCACGAGGTCGTCGCGGGCGATCCAGCTCATCCATTGCCGGCCCGACCCGATGCGCCCGCCCATCCCGAACTCGAACGGCAGCAGCAGGCGCGCCAGCAGGCCTCCCTCCGTCCCCAGCACCAGGCCGATGCGCAGCGCCACCACCCGCAGGCCGAGCCCCCGCGCCTTCGCCGTCTCGCGCTCCACGATCTCGCAGGAGTCGTGGCTGAAGAAATCCCGCGCCGGCGCGGCGTCTTCCGCCAGCTCCTCGTCGCCGCGCAAACCGTACCAGCCGATGGCCGAGGCGCCGACCAGCACCGCCGGCCGCTGCTCCAGCCGCGCTGCGAGCCGCAGCAGGCCCGCCACCATGCTCCGGCGCGACTCGACGATCGCCCGCTTGCGCGCCGCGGTCCACAGCCCGCCGCTCACCGGCTCGCCCGCGAGATTGACGATGGCGTCGATCCGCGTCGCACCGTCGATCTGTTCGAGATCGGTCACCAGCCGGAAGGGCGGCCTGAGCGCCAGCGCCTTCTCCGCCTTGCGCGTCAGCACGATCACGTCATGACCGGCCGCCGTCAGCCCCTCGACCAGCCGCGCGCCGACGAAGCCGGTCGCGCCCGTCACCAGGATGCTGCGATGGCGCGGCAGCGCCGTCACCAGCGCCGCCGCCGGCTTGGGCACCAGCCGTGCCGCGCGCGCCGAGGCGGCGAGATCGCGCAGCCCGAACACCGCCACGCCGAGCGCCGCCGCCGCCGCAAGCACGCTCCACGCGCCATGGAACGCCGGCACCATGCCGGTCTCCTGCCCCGCCCAGCCGAGCAGCACCGGCAGCAGGGCATAAAGGATCGCACCATAGTTCAGCGCCAGCAGCGTATGCGTCACGCGCTCCGTCGCCGGCAGCTTGCGGCTCACATCCTCCTCCACGAAGTCGGCGAGCGTGATGACGATCTCGACGGCGAGGAACGCGATCGCCGCCCAGGCCAGCGCGCCATGCACCTCGCTCCAGCCCAGCGCCGCGAACAGCGCGCCATAGATCAGGTTGCGCACGCCGTGCAGCTTCAATTCGCGCCGCTGCGACGGCCGCCACGCCAGCCGCTCGGTCAATTCGTGGTGATAGAGCGTGTCGAAGCCGCCGAGCGCGACCTGCGCGGCGATGAGCGTCCACAGAAGTGTCGAGGTCATGGAATTGCCTCCCGGAAGATGGCGGTCTGGTGGATGATGGGCCCGAACACCGGATGCACGACGTCGAGCGCGAACAGGAACCGGCCCTCGCCCAGTTCCTTGTGCGTCACCGTCAATGCGCCCGGCACGAGAAACGCGGGCAGACCCAGCCGCGCGCCGCCGATCTGCACGAAGTACGTCGCGCTGCGGAACAGGAGCACGCCCTCCTCGACATGCACGGTCAGCGCCATGCCGACGCCGCAGCCGACATATTCCTCGAGCCCCGTGTCGCCCGCGAAGCGCTTGGCGGAATGGATCACCTGCGGGAAGCCGCGGCGGCGCGCATAGATCCGCGTCCACACCTGCCCGCCACTCGGGCCATCCTCGGTCACGGTGACGACGGCCGGGATGCCCACCTCGTCGAACAGCGGCAGCGGCCCGCCGATCAGCCGCGCGGCCTGCGCGAACAGCCATCCCATAGGCGCGATCCGCGTCTGCGCCACTTCGCCGACATAGACGACGCTGTCGCCGCCTTTCAGCCGCTTGGAGAACCGCGCCCGCACCGGCGCCGGCAGCGCCGCCCAGTCCTCCGGCGTCAGCAGCGCGCGGAACCTGAGATCGCCGAGGGCCGGCGAAGGCGTCGGGGTCCGTTCCAGAACGTTCAGCCGCGCCATGCCGCCCTCCCCTATCTGCTTTTCTTACCCGGCAGAAAGCCCGCGATCCGCGCCCCGAGCCTTATCAGCGCCATCAAGGTCGGCTTGGGCAGCTTGCTCATCTGGTCGAACCAGCCGGTCATGGTGCGGGTGAAATCGAGCATCGCGTTCAGCCGCGCTGCCGCGGTCGCCGACAGCCTGGCATCGCCCGCCGCCTCCGCGACGCAGGCCTCCAGCGCCGCGATCGCCGGATCGAGCTCGCGCTCCTTGCGCCCCGCCGCGATCTTGGCGGCGATGGACCAGATGTCGGTGTCGGCCTCGAAATGGTCGCGCCGGTCGCCCAGCACCGGAACGCGGCGCACCAGGCCCCAGCCCTGCAGCTCCTTCAGCGAGTTGGACACGTTGGAGCGCGCCATCGCCAGCGTCTCGGCGATCTCCTCCGCGGTCAGCGGCTTTTCCGCGAGGTAGAGCAGCGCGTGGATCTGGCTGACCGAGCGGTTGACCCCCCACTGCCCGCCCATGTCGCCCCATTGCAGGACGAAGCGGCGGATCGCGGGCGGCAGGTCGTTGGAAACTGTTATTTCTGTCATGACAGAAATATCGGACAAAACGGGCCGGCCGTCAAGCCCCGGCCCGCGCCGTCGGGCCGTCACGCCGCGGGCGGCCGCGCGGCCGTCCGGCGCTCGGCCCAGCCCGATTGCGGACGGACGAATCTGTCGGAGAACCACGGCATCGTCTCGGGCGCGAAGACGTGCCTGGCCAGGAAATCGATCGTCTTGCGCACATGCTCCTCGCGCGCCGCCTCGCGCGAATAGCTCAGCCAGACCGGAAGCGGCCAGGGCTCGATCAGCGGGATCATCACCAGGCTCGGATAGATCGCGGCGACATAGGTCGGAAGCAGTCCGATCCCGGCGCCGTTGCGCACCGCCTCCACCATCACGGAGCTCTGGTTGGTGAACAGCCGCGTGCGGACCTCGCTGCCGCCCTCGCACAGCGCGAGCCACGATCCGCCCGCCGCGGTGTACTGAAGCAGCTCGAAGACGTTGTGCTGGGTGAGATCGGAAACCGTCTTCGGCATACCGCAGCGCTCGAGATAGTCCTCGGTCGCCATCGGAACGATGTGCAGGCTCGCGACCTTGCGGCCGAGGCGGTCCAGATTGGCGGGCTCGCGGTACATGATGCCGATGTCGAACTGCTCGCCGCGGACGATTTCGCGCTCGTATTGGCAGAGCAGCCTGAGCTCGATCTCGGGATGCTCGCGATAGAACTGCGCCAGGAAGCGCGGCAGCCAATAGGTCGCGATGCCGTCGCCCATGGCCAGGCTGCACTTGGCATAGGCCCGCACCTTGCGCGCCACGCGCATCAGCACGGGATCCGTCGCGCTGCGCAGGCGCCGCGCATCGGTCAGGAATTTGGCGCCCTGTTCGGTCACCACCAGGCCGTCGGCTTCGCGCTCGAACAGGCGGCTGCCCAATATCCGCTCGGCCTGCTGGATCTCGCGGCTCAAGGTCGAGCGCGACGTTCCGACCTGCGCCGCGGCCTTGCGCAGGCTTCCGGCTTCCGCGACGGCCAGCATCCGCATCAGCAGCCGCCAGAGGTCCGGATCGATCGCCGCCGTCTCGAATTTGCTCATGCCGTCTCTCTTTTCGCCACTGTCCCCGACGCGGGCCCGCGGCCCAACCTTAAAGAAAAATTGGTCGCGGAATGAAACCTTCGCGTCGCGAAGGAAAGCACAAGGAGACAGAGGATGACATCGGTGCCGGCGTCTGAGAAGACGGAGCTTTGGGGCCGCTTGGACGACGAGACCGCGGTTTGCCTGCGCCGGGCGTCTGCCCATGAGATAACGACGCTGCACGCGCTCATCGCCCGGGAGATCGGCGGAAAAGTCGCCTCCCTGCCCGTCATGGTCCGGGCGAGCGAGATCAACCGCGACAGCTTCTGGACGATCGTCCGCCGGCGCCTGCGCGACGGCCGGGACGAGATCGCCGGCTGCTATGCCTTCCTGTTCCTCAATGCCCTCGGCGCCCGCGCCATCGAGACGCGCAGCTTCGACGCGACCGACCCGCCGCCGGAATATCTGGTGCCGACCGGCGAACGGCCCGCGCTCGTCTATATGTGGGCCATCGTCGCGCGGAAGATGCTGGGCGTCACCTTCCCCATGATTTCGCAAGGCTTCGATTCCGGCCCCTATGGCGGATTGCCGGTCGTCGGCCGCGCCGGCAGCATGGGCGGACTGAAGGCATTGTCCGCGGGCGCCGAAGCGATGGACCCGCCGGCCATCGGCACCTTGTTCCGGATCCGGAGCAAGGCGGCATGAGCCTTGAAATCTCGGTCGTCCGGACGCTCGACGAACTCGCGCAGGTCTTCTCCGTTCGCGCGCGCGTCTATTGCGGCGAACAGCGCTGCCCTCACGACGAGGAATTCGACGGCAACGATTTCACCGCCACGCAGATCCTCGCGCGCTCCGGCGGCGAGCCGATCGGGTCGCTCAGGATCAGGTATTTCGGGAGCTTCGCGAAAATCGAACGGCTTGCCGTGCTGCCGGCCTATCGGGGGACCGGGACGGGTCTGGAGATCGCGCGGCTCGGCATCGATCTGTGCCGCGACAAGGGATTTGCGCGGCTCTATGCCCATGTCCAGAAGCGGCTGGTGCCGTTCTGGGAACGGCTCGGCTTCCGCCCTGCCGGCCAGAACAGGACGTTGTGCTTTTCCGATCATGAATATTGCGAGATGCTGGCCGAGTTCGAACCCCTGGACACCGAACTCAACCTGCACAGCGATCCGATGATCCTGCTGCGCCCGGAAGGATGCTGGGAGCGGCCCGGCGTGCTGGACCGTTCCGCGGCCCGGCCGGCGACAAATCCGCACTGACCTCAAGGCGAGAGGCAATTGCCGAGCGCCGCAAGACCTTTCCACGCTTGGAAATTCCGCCGCCCTTCACGGCAGGGTCACATTCGCGGTCCGATATGCGGCGCCTCTCGAACGGATTCGCCCATGCGTCTCGTTGCCCTCGCCTTTTGCGCGCTCCTCGCCGCCGCCATGCCCGCCGCGGCCCAGCCGGTCCTGATGATCTCGATCGACGGGCTGCGTCCCGCCGATGTCATCGACGCACCGGCGCGCGGCCTCCAGGTGCCGAACCTGCGCGCCCTGATGGCGGACGGCGCCTGGGCCGGCGGCGTGCGCAACACGCTGCCGACCGTGACCTATCCCGACCACACCACGCTCGTGACCGGCGCCTGGCCCGCGGTCCACGGCGTCACGAGCAACACCGTGTTCGATCCGCTGCAGAAGAACATGCAGGGCTGGTACTGGTACGCCCGCGACGTCAAGGTCGAGGGCCTGTGGGAAGAGGTGCACAAAGCCGGCTTCAAGACGGCCAGCGTCAACTGGCCGGTGACCGTCGGCGACGACTTCATCGATTACAACGTTCCCGAGTTCTGGCGCACCTTCTATCCGCCGGAGGACGCCAAGCTGCTCGAAGCGGTGTCGACCCGCGGCCTGTTGGACGAGCTGTCGCGCGTCGGCGGCACGCCCGAGGAAGCGCTCATCGGCGAGGAGCCGCAGAACGACCAGGCCCGCACCAATATCGCGGTGGCGCTGCTCGCGCTGAAGCATCCGAAGTTCATGACCCTGCATCTGACCGCGCTCGATCACAACGAGCACAAATACGGCCCCGGCTCGAAGGAGGCGAACGCCGTGCTCGAAAAGCTCGACGCCCAGATCGGCGAGGTCGTCGCCGCGGCGCGCCGCGCCGCGCCCGACACCGTCATCGCGCTCGTCTCCGACCACGGCTTCGCTTCGGTCGAGCATGACGTGAACCTGATGCCGGCCTTCGCCGAGGCGGGGCTGGTCACGCTCGATCCCGAGACGCACAAGCCGACCGCGTGGGAGGCGGAGCCGTGGAATGCCGGCGGCTCGGCGGCGGTCATGCTGGCACGGCCGGAGGATGCGGCGCTGCAGGCCAAGGTCAAGGCGTTGTTGGACCGGCTCGCGGCCGATCCGGCGAACGGCATCGGCGCGGTGATCGACCGCGCCGGCATCGCCAGGGCCGGCGGCGGCGTCGAGCCCTCGTTCTGGCTCGATTTCAAGCTCGGCTACGAGACCGGCTCCAAGACGACCGGCCCGCTTGTCACCGCCGGCAGCAACAAGGGCACGCACGGCTATTTCCCGACGCATCCGGAGATGCGCGCCACGTTCATTCTCGCCGGCATCGCGAAGAAGGGTCCTCTGGGCGAGATCGACATGATCGACATCGCGCCGACGCTGGCGAAAGTTCTGGGCGTCCCCCTGCCCCAGGCGACGGGCAAGCCGCTGTTTTGAGACTTTTCCTCTCCCGCTTGCGGGAGAGGATGCGAAAACTTGCACTTGGCGAAGCGAAGCGCAGCCAAGTGCTTAGTTTTCGCTGGTGAAGGGCACGCTCACAAATCCCGCAGCGCGTGACGCGACGGCGTCAGCGGCAGCCAGCGCGGCGCCTTGCCCTTCGCGAGCCAATAGGGCTTCCACAGCCGCGTCCAGGCGCTGCGATCGATCGGCACGGAGCTCCAATCGAAGTCGCGCTTGGCGAGACCCGACAGGTCGTGCGCGTTCAGCCATTGCCGCGCCGCCCACCACAGCGCGTCCGGCGCATCCTTGTTGCCGGCGAGCGCAAGCTGCGTGATCGCCGGATAAGGATCGCCGTTCTCCCAGCCGACGCACACCGTCGCCAGCCGCGCGCCGTCGCGGCGCAAGCCGAACAGGCGGAGGCGGTCATGGACCAGCCCGTCGCTATAGGTCCGCACGCAATTGCGCATGGCATCGGCCTCGGCCGCGATCTCCGCCGCGCTCGCCAGCGGCGCGAATTCGTAACCCTCCCAGCGGCGCAGGCTCAGCCAGCAATCCCGGATCGGCCGGCCGCCGAGGTTGAGATCGAGTTCGACCGCCGTCGCCCAGTCGTCGGCATGGCGCCAGGCCGCCTGCAACGGCATCTGCGGCCGCCAGGGCCGGCGGATCAGCGACGCGGCATAGGTGTCGGGCCGCGCCGAAAACCACGCCCAGAGGCCGAGCAGTTCAAGCCGGTGTATCCGGCGCGCGCGGTTCGCCCGCCGCCGGTCGCGCCGCTTCCGCTTATCGGACGGCGCGTGCGCGAACTCACGCGCGCACCACAGCACGAAATCCTGGTCGGCCCAGCGATGCGCGAAGGCAACGGCCTCGAACCACTGCGGCGCGAATTTCGCATGGGTCGGAAGATGATTGGCGATGCGATGGCGCACGAAGGCGCCGTCCGGCAGTTCCGGCAGCGGCGCGGGCAGCATCTCGGGCGCCATTCGGCGCAGCCAGAGCGGTACGCGCGCGGCCGCGGCCAGCGACGCCAGCGGCGCCCCGGCGATCGCGCCGTCGATGACGGCCTGCGCCGCGGCGCGGCCGTTCGGCCAGGCGAGCGCGACCAGCAGCGCCGGAAAGCTGACGCTGAGATCGGCCAGCCGCGGATGCCGCCGCGCGAGCGCGACGGCGGCAGGCTGCGCCTTGCGGCCGAAGCGTTTCAGCGCCCGGCCGATGGCCTGGATGCGCGCGAAGAAAGGCGCGCCCGCGCGCGGGGACGCGCGCAGCATTTGCGAAGACATGGAATGCCTCAAACGCCGGCGGACCGGCGCTATGGATAAGGATCTGAAGGAAATTCCGGGTCGGCCCCGGACAGCCTTAGATGTCGCGGAGCGAACCCGGGATGCATTCGACGATATTCAATGCGTGCTCCCGGCTGAGGTTTCGAGGCGCGCTGATAAAGGAACGCGCGGCCGATTTCAAGCGGGGGCGCTGTTTTGAGCGTGCGGGACTTACCTCTCCCGTTTACGGGAGAGGACGCAAAAGCTTGCACTTAGCGGAGCGAAGCGCAGCTAAGTGCTTAGCTTTTGCTGGTGAGGGGACGAAGCTTGGCGACCCGCTCGCCGCACCTATCCGCACGCCGTCGTTACGGACCCCCTCCCGCAAGCGGGAGAGATTGTTCGAGAGTCGATTGCAAATCTTCCACTGTCCCGCGGGTGTTTCAGACAGGCTGTGAACACTGACGGAATTGGTTGAGCAGACTTCGCGCTAGGCGATTTTTTACGTGGTTCAGGAGATATTGGAGCGTCTTTGTCTTCACGCCCGTGGGATTCGTGATCGGGTTTGCCTATTCGGTATTCACCGGCCCTCACCCCATCGCAAACCATGTGGAACAGGCTGGTCGTGATACCGGCTCCGCGATCATGGGAGCGTTAATTACATGTGTGGCCCTGATCGCCTACAACAGGTCCCGCAAGATCGAACCGAAGAAGAAGTCAGAAGCGCCGTCAAATTAGGACACACTGGAAAAATCGAGTCAGTGAACTTGAGGATCAGGTGAGCAGACTGCGGCGGAATTCAAATTAGGGCACTACCGCCCCTTGAACCGAGTCGGTCCAAGCACCATTTCCGCTAAATCCCCACAGGTGTAGGCAGGCCGAAGCGGCCCTCGAAAGAGGCGCCGCTTCCTTGGCTTTTGCCTTGGAGCGGGGCAGGCGCACCGGCGCCGCAAAAAATATTCGCCACGAACAGACGGAAGACCCGAATGGAGCCGCTATCCATGCCGCGCCCGCGCGGAGAACGCTGCCGCGCCAAGCCCTTACGCGACGCGCGTAGCCGCAAACCGCTATTCGAACCGCATTTTCAGTTCGAATCACGCCGCCGCGGCGAGCTTGGCGAGCTGGTTCATCAAATTCTTCACCCCGTTCAGCCGGCTCTCCGGCGACGGCCAGTCGCGGGTCACGACGACCTTCTGGTCGGGCCGCACCTTCATCGTGCCGGCGTGCGCGCTGATCAGCTTCACCAGCGCCAGCGGATTGGGAAATTGCCCGCCCCGGAACGCGATGGTGCCGCCCTTCGGCCCGGCGTCGATCTTCTCGACCAGCGCGATGCGGCAGAGCTGCTTGATCGCGACGATGTCGAACAGGTGCTTCACCTCGTCGGGCAAAGGCCCGAAGCGGTCGATCAGTTCGGCGGCGAAGCGGTCGATGTCCTCGCGGCTCTCGATGGTGGCGAGGCGGCGGTAGAGCGCCATGCGGACATTGAGATCGGCGACATAGGATTCGGGAATGAGGACCGCGGCGCCGATATTGATGGTCGGCGACCACTGGTCGGCGATCTCGGCGGCGCCTTCGCCCAGCCGCATCTGCGAGACGGCGTCTTCCAGCATCTCCTGATAGAGCTCGATGCCGACCTCGCGCACATGGCCCGACTGCTCTTCGCCCAGGAGATTGCCGGCGCCGCGGATGTCCATGTCGTGGCTCGCGACCGAGAATCCGGCGCCGAGCTGGTCGAGCGATTGCAGCACTTCGAGCCGCCGCGCCGCCGTGTCGGTCAGCTTCCGGTCGGCCGGCGTCGTGAGATAGGCATAGGCGCGCTGCTTGGCGCGGCCGATGCGCCCGCGCAACTGATAGAGCTGAGACAGGCCGAACATGTCGGCGCGGTGCACGATCATGGTGTTGGCGGTCGGGATGTCGAGGCCGCTCTCGACGATGTTGGTGGAGATCAGGACGTCGACCTTGCGCTCGTAGAACGCGGTCATGACCTCTTCCAGTACCGAAGCCGACATCTGGCCGTGGCCGACCGCGACCTTGACCTCCGGCACGGTGGCTTTCAGGAACTCCTCCGCCTCGCGCAGGTCGGCGATGCGCGGCGCGACATAGAAGCTCTGGCCGCCGCGATAATGCTCGCGCAGCAGGGCCTCGCGCACCACCAGCGGATCGAACGGCGTGACGAAGGTGCGCACCGCGAGGCGGTCGATCGGCGGCGTGGTGATCAGCGACAGGTCGCGCACGCCCGACAGCGCAAGCTGCAAGGTGCGCGGGATCGGCGTCGCGGTGAGGGTGAGCACATGCACGTCGGCCTTGAGCGATTTGAGCTGTTCCTTGTGGGTGACGCCGAAATGCTGCTCCTCGTCGACGATCACCAGGCCGAGATTCTTGAAGCTGATGGACTTGGCGAGCAGCGCATGGGTGCCGACCACGATATCGACCTTGCCGTCCGCCAGTTCGGCACGGGTCTGCTTGGCCTCCTTGGCGTCCACGAACCGCGAAAGCTGGCGCACCGTGACCGGAAAGCCCTGGAACCGCTCGAAGAAATTGCGGAAATGCTGCCGCGCCAGGAGCGTGGTCGGCACCACCACGGCGACCTGCTGGCCGCTCATCGCGATCACGAAGGCGGCGCGCAGCGCGACCTCGGTCTTGCCGAAGCCGACATCGCCGCAGACCAGCCGGTCCATCGGGCGGCCTCGCGCGAAATCCTCCATCGTGTCGGCGATGGCCTTCTCCTGGTCGTCGGTCTCCTGCCAGGGGAAGCGGGCGCAAAACTCGTCATAAAGGCCGGACGGCGGATCGACCGAGGGCAGCGATTTCAACTCGCGCGCCGCGGCGATGCGGATCAGCTCGGCCGCGATCTCGCGCACGCGCTCCTTGGCGCGCGCCTTTCGCAGCTGCCAGCCGGCCCCGCCGAGGCGGTCGAGCTGCGCCCCGCTGTCCTCCGCGCCATAGCGCGTCAGGAGTTCGATGTTCTCGACGGGGAGGAACAGCTTTCCGCCGTCATATTGCAGTTCGAGGCAATCGTGCGGCGCGCCCAGCGCATCGATGGTCTTGAGGCCCAGATAGCGCCCGACGCCATGTTCGATATGCGTGACGAGATCGCCCGGTGCCAGCGCCGACGCCTCGGTCAGGAAGTTCTGCGCCCGCCTTGCCCGGGTCTGCGCCCGCACCATGCGGTCGCCCAGGATGTCCTGTTCGGAGAGAACGGCGAAATCCGGCGCCTCGAAGCCACGTTCCAGCCCCAGCACCGCGATGCCGACCGCTTCGTCGTGCAGCTTCTGCGCATCGGGCCAGTTGGCCACCGACCGGATCGCCGCCAGCCCGTGATCGGACAGCACGCCGCCCATGCGCTCCGACGAGCCGGCGCTCCATGAGGCGACCACGACCCGCTTCTTCGCCGCCTGCAAGGCATCGATATGTGCGACGGCCGCCTCGAACACATTGGTCTTGCCCGTCGCCCGCTCGGGCTGGAAGTCGCGGCCCTGCTTGCCGCCGGCATCGACGGATTTGGTCGATTCCGGCGCCTGGAACGGCGACAGGTCGCGCACCTTGTGCCGCGCCAGCGCCTCGGCCCATTCCTTGTCGGTGAGATAAAGCGTTTCCGGCTTCAGCGGCTTGTAGGGCGGCGCCTGGATCGCCGTCTTCTCTTCGCTGCGCGCGGCGCGGCGGAACTGCTCGCGGGTCTCGAAATAGTCCTTCACCAGTTCGAGGCGGGCGTTCTTGGTCTCCTCCGTCTCGTGGCCGAGCATGACGAGCGCGCGCGGCACGAAATCGAAGAAGGTATCGAGCCGCTCGTAGAACAGCGGCAGCCAGTGCTCCATGCCCGGGTGCTTGCGCCCGGCGCTGACGCTTTCGTACAGCACGTCGTCCGCATTGGCCGGACCGAAGGCCGCGACATAGCCGGCGCGGAAGCGACTGATCTCGTGCTTGCCGAGCGGCACTTCGCTGGCGGGCAGAAGCTCGATCGCGTCGATCTTGTCGTTGGAAAGCTGGGTCTCCGCATCGAAGCGGCGGATCGCCTCCAGCTCTTCGCCGAAGAAGTCGAGCCTGAGCGGCTGGGCGATCCCCGGCGGCCACAGATCGACGATGCCGCCGCGCAGGGCGAAGTCGCCCGGCTCGCGCACCGTCGAGGCGCGCACATAGCCGTTGCCGGCCAGGAACGTGACCATGCGCTCGCGGTCGACCGCATGGCCGGCACGGGCAAAGAAGCTTGCCCGGGCGACCCAGTCCTTCGGCGGCACGCGCTGCGTCACCGCGTTGACCGTGGTCACCACCAGCGCCGTGCGCGGGCCGTCGTCGCGCGCCAGCGCCGCCAGCGTCGCCAGCCGCGTGCTCTCGATGTCCGGCTTCGGCGAGACGCGGTCGTAAGGCAGGCAGTCCCAGGCCGGAAAGGACAGCACGGCCAAGTCGGGCGCGAAGAACCGCGCCGCTTCCATCACCGCCGCGGCATGCACGTCGTCCGATGCTACGAATACGACGAGGCCATCGGTCCGCCGCGCCACCTCGACACCGAGCCAGGCGTCGTAGCCCGACGGCGCGCCGGTGACCGCGAAGCGGCCCGGCTGCCTGGCGATGTAATCTACACGTTCCATTTCGGATCTTTGCGGCCGCAGACCGCCTTGAGGCGGCCGAACAGCGGCGTGTCGAATTCGCTGGGCGGTGAAGTATGGCCGCGCAGCCAGGCATAAACCTCCTGGTCCGGCGCGCTTAGCAGCGCCTCGAACTGATCGAGTTCGGCGTCGTCCAGCGTCGCCAGCTCCTCGGCCGCGAAGGCGCCGAAGATCAGGTCGACCTCCTTGAAGCCGCGCCGCTGGGCCCGGAACAAAAGCCGTTTGCGGCGGGCCCCGAAAGACCCACCGTTTTCATCGCTCGTCATGGGGTGCGATATAGCATGGCTTCCGTTGAGAACAACCGGCCGCGACCATATTGTTTCCGTGCCATGCGCCCTGCGATTCTGTTCCCGCTTTTCGCCGAAATCCGCACGCTGTCCGGCGTCGGGCCCAAGCTGGAGAAGCTCATCTCGAAGCTGGTGGGGCCGCGGCTGGTCGATCTCGCCTTCGATCTGCCGGTGGGGCTCATCGACCGCTCCTACCGCCCCAAGCTCGCCCGCGCCGAGATCGGGCGGATCGCGACGGTATCGGTGAACGTGCTCAGCCACCATCCGCCGCCGAACCGGCGCCAGCCCTATCGTGTGACCTGTTCCGACGAGACATCGATGCTGGAACTCGCCTTCTTCCACGGCCAGGCCGACTACCTGCTCCGCATGCTCCCGGTCGGGGCGCGGCGCATCGTAAGCGGCAAGATCGAGCGCTTTCGCGACACCTTGCAGATCAACCATCCCGATCACATCGTGGCACCGGAAGATGAGGCAAGCCTGCCGCGGCACGAGCCGGTCTATGCGCTCACCGACGGGCTCACCAACAAGCCGCTCGCCAAGGCGATCCGCGGCGCGCTCGACAAGGTGCCGGACCTTCCCGAATGGGACGATCCGGCTTTCCTGAAAGCCCACGGCTGGAAGCCGTTCCACGAAAGCCTGCTCGCCGCGCACGCACCCGCAAGCGAGGCCGATCTCGGTCTCGAAACGCCGGCCCGGATGCGCCTGGCCTATGACGAGCTGCTGGCGAACCAGCTTGCCCTGCTGCTGATCCGCCGCCAGATGCGCCAGACCAAGAAGGGCCGCGCCCTGCAAGGTGACGGACGGCTGAAGGCCAAAGCCATCGCCGCCCTGCCCTTCGCGCTGACCGAGCCGCAACTGGCCGCGCTCGCCGAGATCGAAGCCGACATCGCGGCGCCCAGTCGCATGCTGCGCCTGCTCCAGGGCGATGTCGGCGCCGGCAAGACCATCGTCGCCTTCCTGGCGCTGCTGAACGCGGTGGAAGCAGGCGCCCAGGGGGCGCTGATGGCACCGACCGAGATCCTCTCGCGCCAGCACATGGCTTCGCTTGCACCGCTCGCGACGGCGACGGGTGTCCGCATGGCGCTGTTGACCGGCCGCGAACGCTCCGGGCGCGACACGACGCTGGCGGCGCTCGCCGCCGGCGGGATCGACATCCTGGTCGGCACGCATGCGCTGTTCTCAGAGGACGTCGCCTTCGCCGATCTTGGCCTCGCCGTGATCGATGAGCAGCACCGTTTCGGCGTGCACCAGCGCATGGCGCTCCAGGGCAAGGGCGGCCGCCCCGCCGACGTGCTGGTGATGACCGCGACGCCGATCCCGCGCACCCTGGCGCTGACGGCCTATGGCGACATGGACGTCTCGCGCCTGACCGGTCGCCCGCCGGGCCGCAAGCCGGTCGAGACCCGGACGATCTCCGACGAGCGCCTCGACGAAGTCGTCGAGCATCTGCGCAAGGCCACCGCCAACGGCGCCCGCGCCTATTGGGTCTGCCCGCTGGTCGAGGAGTCCGAGAAGATCGACCTCGCCGCCGCCGAAGAACGTGCCGGCATGCTCAAACGCGTGCTCGGTCCCTCGGTCGGCCTGGTGCATGGCCGCATGAAAGGCGCCGAGCGCGACGCCGAGATGGCGAGGTTCAAGGCGGGCGGGCTCTCCATTCTCGTCGCCACCACTGTCATCGAGGTTGGGGTCGACGTGCCGGAGGCGACCATCATGGTGGTGGAACATGCCGAGCGTTTCGGCCTCGCCCAGCTTCACCAATTGCGCGGGCGCGTCGGGCGCGGCTCGGGCCGGTCGAGTTGCCTGCTGATCTATCACGGCCCGCTCGGCGAGGCCGCCAAGGCGCGGCTGAAGACGATGCGCGACACAGACGACGGCTTCGTCATCGCAGAGGAAGATCTTCGCCTGCGGGGCGCCGGCGAACTGCTCGGAACGCGCCAGAGCGGCATGCCGGAGTTTCGCCTGGCCGATCTCGCCGTCCATGCCGATCTCTTGGCGACGGCGCGCGACGATGCCCAGCTCGTCCTGGTGCGCGATCCCGATCTGCAAGGCGAGCGCGGCCAGCGCCTGCGCACCCTGCTCTATCTGTTCGGCCGCGACGAGGCGGTACGCTATCTGCGCGCCGGCTAGGCGGCCGCCAGATGCGCCGGGCGCCGCAAATCCGCGGCCAACCCTTCGCCCATCAGGTCGATGAAGTTGTCGCAATAGAAGCGATCGATCTGTTCCTGTGTGCAGCCGACGAGCGACTCGCCGAACCGCTTCAGCGGATTGCGCCCGCCTTCCACATGGGGGAAGTCGGACGAGAACAGGCATATCCCGTCGCCGCTGTTGCGGATGATCCAGCCGGTGTCCTCATGCGGGTAAGGCGTCACGCGCACCTGGCGCTTCACGAAGTCGCTCGGCGCCATGGAGAGCTTCTGAAGGCGCTCCTCGTTCTTGGCGAAAGCCTTGGCGGCCGAATCCATATTGCGCATCCACCCCGGCACCCAGGACGCTCCAAGCTCGATGGCGCCGAATTTGAGCCTCGGGAACCGGTCGAGAACGCCATCGAAGATCATCGCCGCCAGCGTGAGCTCGACGGAGTGCGGGATGGGTATGTAGCTGACCGAGGTGAAATTCTCCTCGCCGCCGTGGAAGTCCTTCACGCGCGGCAGGCCGTTTTCGAAATAATCGGCGTCGAGCTTCCGCTCGCCGCCGACGTGAAATAGGATCGGCAAACCCGCCTCCTGCGCCATGGCCCAGACGGGATCATGCGCGATGTGGCTCGGCGCATGGCCCTTGGGCGGCTTGGACGCGATGAGCAGTGCTTTGCATCCCAGATCGATCGCCTCACGCGCCGCCCGCTTCGCCATCTCGAAGTCGACCAGCGGGACATATCCGGTGCCCAGCAGCCGCCGATCGACCGAGCAGAAATCGACCATCATGCGGTTGTGGGCCTGCGCCGCGGCATAGGCGAGATCCGCCGGGCCGCTCTCGTCCAGTCCGAAATTGCCCAGGCACCAGGTCGTGAAGACGAGCTGGCTCGCGAAGCCGAGATTGTCGACGGTGCGCGGCCGGTCCTCGCGGCGGAACGATCCATGCGCCTCGTAGTTCTTGCGCAGGAGCACCTGGTCGTCAGCGCCGGAGCGGAATTGCGCGTCTTCGTGCAACGCGCGCGCCTTGCGCACCCAGCCCGCATCGCGCGGATTGTTCTTGAGCTTTGGAAGCGCATCGTAGGCGGGACGGAATTTCGGGTCGAAATAGGCGTCGAGGCTGTCGGGCAATTCCATCAGATGGGAATCCGCATCGTGGACAATGCGGCCCGTGACATAGGGCATCTTCGCTCCCCTCAGATCGGCTTTGGACAACGATGCACCCGAACCGCGCTGCCGACAACGGCCGCGCCAGCCTTGCGCCGCGAGCCGTGGTCAATCCCGGACGACGATGCAGGCAAGTCCTTTCGCCCGCAACGCACCGCAAAGGGCGGCGGCACCCTTGGCGCCGGAGTCGGCCCGGAGCCGGTAGTAGCGACCCCGTCCCGGCAGATCGGCTGCGATCACTTGCGGCGTCAGCCCGGCCAGGTCGGAACCCGCGACGCGCCCTATTCTACTCCAAGCGATCGCGGCTTCGCCTTGGCTGCGCCAGGCGCCGAGTTGGACGATCCCCGCCGCTCCGCCCGGCGCGCCCTCGGTCAGCGCCGACCGCAGCGGAAGCGCCTGGGCGTCCGGCGCAGCGGGCGCGGAGCGATGCCCGGCTCTTGGCGGCCTCAGGTGAATGATGCCCTGCGTCGGCGGACGAAGCACGATCGGCGCGTCGCCGGCATCGGGCTCCGCGCCGAGCGCCGCCATCCGATCCTTGGCGGGTCCGAAATTCGGATTGGCGGCGAGCGACGCCCGGTAATAGCTGCGCGCGGCCCTGATGTCTCCGGAGGCCTCCGCGACCTGGCCAAGCCCGAAATCGGGATATTCGCGATTGGGATTGCCGGCCGCGATGGAGGCCTCGTAGTCCCGGCGCGCCTCTTCGAGCTTCCCAAGTCTGCGAAACCCGTTGGCCCGGTTGTTCAGGGCGGCAGGGAAGTTCGGCTCGATCCTGATCGCCGCGGAGTAGTCCCCGATCGCATCCTCTGTCCGCGACAACTCGTCGAGCGTGACGCCGCGATCGTAAAGGCCAAGCGCAATCTCCGACGGCGGCAGGGCGTGGCTGCCGAGAGCCTCGGTGAAATCCAGCAGCGCCTCGTCCCTTTCCCCCAGCATCTCGCGCGCGAGGCCGCGTTCGATGAGAACGCGGGCCCGGGCGCGCGGCGACAGCGTTTTGTCGTCCAGCGCCTTGGTTGCCAGTGCGAACGCGTCGGACGCATTGCCCGCATGCAGAGCGGCCGACACGGCATCGGGCGGCGGCGCGGCGCCCGCGGGCGACAGGGCCACGGCGCAAAGCGCAATAGCGGCCATCAGCTTCAACCCGATAGGATATCCCAGCACCAGACGCTCGCTCCGACGACAACACAGGTTCCCTGAATTGGGCGAACCTAGCGCCCTGCTGTCAACTTCTGGCTCCCACGGCAGAAACCGATCTGCCGGCGAAAGGATTGCCCCGCGCCCGGATCGGTGACGCGGTCTGCGCCGTGCCTAGAACTCGTATTTCAATCCCAGGCCGAAGGACAGTCCGTCGTCATCGCTTTCGGTGTAGAGGCCCCAGGCCCCGGAGCGGTGGAACAGGCGGATCACGCCGTCCCAGTTGGACCGGCTGGACAGGGCGACGGCGTATTCGAGGGTCACGTAATTCTCGAACTTCTTGCGCCAGGAATTGTAGACGACGCTGCGATAGCCGATCGACGTATAGGGCGGATCGAGCGCGTAGGATGGACCATCATAGACCGAGAAGCGCGTGTGCTCGAGACCGAATGGCGCGTTGGCCTGAAAGCCCAAGCCGAGAGAAAAGGTCGTGTTCGCATGGCCGAAGCCATATTGCGTAATCTCCGCCTCGACGCCCAGCGAGACGCCTTGGCCGAGATAGAGCAGCCTCGTATCGCCGGCCAAGCCCACCATGACGGCGTTGGGCTGCATCCGGCCGGAGGTGAATACCGCACCAAAGAATTTCGTCGTCGCCGGGCCGACATAGACCGTGACCGACCATGGCCGGCCAAAGGTGTCCGCTCGCGCGCCATCGGCAGCGGCGATCGGGAGCATCACCAGCAAACAAAAGATTGTACGGCGCGCGGACGCTACGCCATACGCAGAAATATTGTTCAAAAGAATACCCTGTCGACCCCTCGACGAGCGGCAGTCTATCCAATGACGCAGGGGAAGTAACGCGGAATTGCCGGTGCGATGAATCGCGGATACCCATTGCGGGTTACGCGGCGACACGATGTAGGATTCGCTCCATGAACAATATTACATCTGCATTGGAAGCAGCGTTGCGCCCGGTTCTTCCGGGTTTTGTCGGGCTGACCGGCTTGACGCGACTCTCCGGAGGGGCAAGCCAGGAAACCTGGTCGCTGGATGCCGAATGCGGCGCCGGGATAGTTCCACTGATCTTGCGCCGGACGCCGGGTGGCGCACCGCGCGCGGCGGGCGAGACGTCGACGTCCGTACCCCTCGAGACCGAGGCCATTGCCATCGAAGCTTCCCGGGCGGCGGGTGTCGCCGCGCCGCGTGTGCGCTATGTGCTCAAGGAGTCCGACGGCATCGGCGAAGGCTATGTAATGGACCGGCTGCCCGGCGAGACGATCGCCCGCAAGATTCTGCGCGACAAGGAATTCGATGCCGTCCGCCCCGACCTCGCGCGGCAATGCGGCGAAACGCTCGCGCGTATCCACGCCGTCGAACTCACGGCGGCGCTGCGCCAAGTACTTCCCGTGACGGATGGCCCCACGCAGCTGCGCCGCTACCGCGACACCTACGATGTCTACGACTATCCCCATCCGGTGTTCGAGATGGCGTTTAAATGGCTGGAGCCGCGGATGTCGGGCGCACGCCGCCAGACGCTGGTCCATGGCGATTTCCGACACGGCAATCTCCTGATCTCGCCCAAGGGCGTGGAGGCCGCGCTCGACTGGGAACTCGTCCATATCGGCGATCCGCTGGAGGACATCGGCTGGATCTGCACCAATTCCTGGCGCTTCGGCATACAGGAAAAGGTTGTCGGCGGTTTCGGCGACCTCGCCGATCTGCTCGCCGGCTATGAAGCCGCGGGCGGCGGTCATGTGACGGAAGAAGAAGCCCGTACCTGGATCGTCTACGGCTCGCTCAAATGGGGCGTGATGTGCATGAGCATGTATCAGGGCTTTGTGCGCGACCGTTCGGTCGAGCGCGCCGCGATCGGCCGGCGTGCGTCGGAGAACGAAATCGATCTGGTGAACCTCATTATCCGCGGAAAGATCTGAGCCATGATGGACCAGCCTTCGATGCTCGAACTCGTCAGCGCGGTGCGCGATTTCATCGAGCAGCGCGCCATGCCCGAACTCAAGGGCCACACCGCCTTCCATGCGCGGGTGGCGGCAAATGCGCTGGGCATCGTGGCGCGCGAGCTGGAGCACGGCACTGTGTCGGGCGAGGCGGAGCGCGCGCGACTGGCGTCTCTTCTTGGCCATGACGGCGCGCTGGACGCGCTGAACCGCGAATTGTGCAAGAAAATCCGCGACGGACGCGTCGGGCTCGAGACGCCCGGCCTCGCCGAGCATCTCGCCCTGACGACCCGCGATAAGGTGGTGATCGACCAGCCGAATTATGGCGGGCTGAAGCGCTTTCTGGCCGACTAGGCGAGGAGGGGCTTTGCTTCCCGCTCGGGGAGTGCCAGCCGCCCCACGGCGAGGCCCGCAACAACCAAGCCTTCGATCCAGGCCGCAGCCGCGCCGATCCAGTTCGGCGATTGGATCTGCGGATAGAACAGGAACAGCAGCGCGTTCGCGTGCAGACCCGTCAGGATCGCCGGTGTCAGCACATAGAGCGCGAACAGAATCGCGAGCGCCCCGAAATCGCCCCGGCGCTTGCCGGGCAGCGTCTGCATCAGCACGAACAGGGCGACATCGCGGGTCACGAAGCCAGCGGTCGCGACTACGAGCGGTTGGCCGAAGGCCGCGGTCAGAGGATCGCGCAGCAGCCAGAGCGAAAGTCCGATCGCGATGAGGACGCCCGTGCCATAGCTCATCATCCAGGCCTGAAGGCCCGACAGCGCGTTGGCGACATGGCCTTGCGCGAACTGGGCCGCCATCCAGCGATAGTGCACGCGATCCTTGGGCTCCAGCAGCACCATCACATAGGTCAGGACGGCGAAGGTCGAGGCGGCGAGCAGAAGCCGGAGCGCCACCGCGTCCCAGTTCGCCATGTCTGCCGACAGCCAGGCGTCGAAGCCGGCGACATAGATGCCCATGAACAGAAGGAAGGCCAGCCACACCAAGGGCCCGTTGCGCATCTTGAGCTCGAGCCGCATCTCGCGGTAGCAGCCGATTAGCGTCCAGCCGGCGAAGATCGCGACGGAGACAAGCAGAAAAGCCCGTGCATCGAGGCCGGTGCCCCACCACAGGATGAAGTCGACCGCCGACTTGTGCGTCAGCAAGGCGGCGACAGGATCGGCCGCGCTCCACACCCAATAGACTGCTGCCGCGGCGATGAGGCCGACCATCTGGTAGACGAAGATCTCGAAGCGGGAATGGCTCTGGCCGCGGCCGACCGCCACCAAGCTCGCGAGAAGCGCCGCCGCCTGGGCGATGATGCCGATGCCCAGATAGTAGGCGAGCTCCAGAACGGCCGTCACGAGGCCCAGATGCGTCACAACATTGACGAGGATGAGCGCAAGGCAAATCGCGCCGCCGAGCCAGTTGTAGATCGTCGATCCGAACAGCTTGCCCCAGGTCATCGTCCCGGCGCCGAGGGAGGAGAGGCGCTGGCCGTCCCAGGTGCGGTCGCGGATCTCGCCGACCACGCTCAGCGCGGCGCTGCGCGAGCCCCACACCACCACGATCAGATAGTAGAGCCAGGATGCAGCCGCCGACGGCGTCCAGTTGTCCCCGACCAGCGCCGCGGCGAAGAAGATCAATGCCAGCAATCCGATCATCAGAAGGACGCGGCGAGGCGTCAGTTCGAGCCAGACATTGCGTTCGAATTCGGGGTTCATGTCCGGCCCACTTGTGCGAAATAGGCGTCTTCCAGCGCCTTGCTCGATTCGGAAAACGAGGCGACATCGAAGCCCGCACCGACCAGCTCGCGCAGCAGCTTGGCGCGCGCCCCTGCGTTGCGGGTAAAGGCGATCAGCGCATGGTTCTGGTCGGCCTCGACGACGTCGGCACCCTTGGCGATAAGGAAGTCCTTCAGGTCGCTGCGCGCGGTGGCGAGCTCGATCATGTAGCGCGGCCGCGCGTCGTCGCGCACCTTGATCGCCTTGCCGCCGGCGATCAGGCCGTTCTCGATGATGATCATTTCCGAGCAGTAATCCTCGAGCTCGGCCAGGATGTGCGAGGACACGACGAGCGTCATGTCCGTGTCGCGCAGCGCGATGAGCAGGGCGGAAAGGTCTCGCCGTGCCTGCGGGTCGAGGCCGGCGGCCGGCTCGTCCAATAGAAGGACTTTGGGCTCGTGCACGATAGCCTGGCCGATGGCGAGCCGCTGGCGCAGGCCGCGCGACAGCTCGCCGGCGCGCGATTCCAGCCGATCCAGCAGCCCGACGCGACCGGCGGCCTTCTCGACCGCCGCCGCGGTCAGCGCCGATGCGATGCCGTGCGAGCGCGCCGCGTAGGTCAGGCATTGGCGAGCCGTGAGGTCGTTGTAGAGGCCGTAGAAGTCGGGCAGGTAGCCCATGGCGGCGTGGATGTCGCGAGGCGCCTGCGTCGTCTCCAGGCCGTTTACCAGGACCCGCCCCGAATAGGGGTATTCGAGCGCCGCCAAGCAGCGAAGAAGCGTCGTCTTGCCCGCCCCGTTGGGCCCGACCAGGGCGGTGATCGTACGGTCGGCGACCTTCAGCGATACGCCCTTCAAGGCGCGCGCGGTCGGGTATTCGTAGACGAGGTCCTCGACTTCGATCATGGACGAACGCGATTCCCAGGAGACGGACAAGACCTATCATATCGAGCGTCAATATGACGGAATAGCGGCATGACTCGCGCCGACATCTTCGAAAGACTGGGACTGGGCACGGTGCAGTTCGGTCAAGCTTACGGGATATCCAACGCGGCGGGCCGCGTATCGGCCGACGACGTCGCCGCCATCCTGCGCCGGGCGGCAGAAGCGGGCCTTCGCACGCTCGACACCGCAGCCGGCTACGGCGAAGCGGAGGGCGTCCTCGGCGCGCTCGCGGACGTGGCGGTGCCGCTGCGGATCGTGACAAAGACGATCTCGCTCAAGAACGGCCTCGATGCCGTCGTGGCGCGCGCGCGGCAATCGGTCGATAAGTTGCGGCGCAGGCCGGTCGACCTGCTTCTGGTCCATGCGGCGGCCGATCTGGCCGGTGCCGACGGCGACGCGCTGTGGAGCGCTCTGCTCGGCCTGCGTGACGAAGGCCTGTTCGGCGGGGTCGGAATCTCCGCCTATGTTTCGGACGACCCGGTGGCGCTGGCGCGGCGTTTCCACCCCGCGGCGATGCAGATACCGTTCAGCCTGCTCGATCAGCGCCTGCTGCTTACCGGCGCACTGGCAGCCATCAAGGATATGGGCGTCGAAATCCACGCCCGCTCGATCTTCCTGCAGGGCCTGCTGTTTCTTGGCGACCAGAAGTTCCCGCCGAAGCTGCGCGCCGCCGCGCCGCATCTGGCGGGTTTACGGGCGCGGATCGCCGACGCAGGATCGACCCCGCTGGCGGCCGCCCTCGCCTTTGCGCTCGGCCGTCCGGAGATCGACGTCGCGCTGGTCGGCGTCACATCGTTACGGGAATTCGAGGAAATTTTGGACGCGGCCGCCCGGCCCGCACCGGCCATCGATTGGTCCGCCTGCGCGCTGGATGACGACGTCGTCCTGACGCCGTCGCTTTGGTAAGGCTCAGGCGTAGGCCATCTGCAGCAGCGTCTGCAGGCCACGTACGTCGAGCGCCTCGGGATTGGTGTCGCTCGAATAGGAGAAGCCTTCGGGCACCGGTACCGCGCCGCGTGACAGATAGGCCTCGCGCGCCGCCGTGGCGAAGCTCGCCAGGATGACGTAGCGGTCCTGCATATCGACGGTCCAATGCGAATCGTCGGCTGGGATCATGGTTTCGTGCAGCTTCTCGCCTGGGCGGATCCCGACGATCTTCTGCGCCAGCGCGGGACTGATGATGCGCGCCAGGTCGGTGATGGTCGTGGAGGCGATCTTGGGGACGTAGATCTCGCCACCGCGCATCATCTCCATGCTCGACAGCACGAAGTTCACCCCCTGGGTCAGCGTGATCCAGAAGCGAGTCATGCGCGGATCGGTGATCGGAACGCTGTCGGCGCCGTCGGCGGCCAGCTTGCGGAAGAACGGCACGACGGAGCCCCTCGAGCCGAAGACGTTGCCGTAACGCACGACCGAGAACTTGGTCCCGTCCGAACCGGCCAGGTTGTTGGCCGCGACGAAGATCTTGTCGGAGGCGAGCTTGGACGCGCCGTAAAGGTTGACCGGATTGGCCGCCTTGTCGGTGGACAGCGCGATCACTTTCTTCACGTTGCGCCGAAGCGCCGCGTAGACGATATTTTCGGCACCGAATACATTGGTGCGGATACACTCGAAGGGATTGTATTCGGCGGTTGTGACCTGCTTGAGCGCCGCGGCATGCACGACGTAATCTACATCGCGCAGCGCCATGTCGAGGCGGTCGCGGTCGCGCACGTCGCCGATGAAATAGCGGATGAACGGATATTGCGTCATCGGGAATTCGAGCTGCATGTCGGACTGCTTGAGTTCGTCGCGCGAAAAGACGATGACCCGCCGCGGCTTGTAGCGGGCGACGACCGTCTTCATGAAGTGCTTGCCGAACGACCCCGTGCCGCCGGTGACGAGCACCGACTTGTCGTTCAGATCGAGCCAGGGCTGGGTGAAATCGCGGAACGCTACCGAAGGCTCGGCCGCCAGCGCCGGGCTTTCGTGGGATATCTGCGTGCGCGCCAGCGCGACGGCAGGCTTGCTCATGGCAAAAGGTCCTCTTCGACCTTTGCAGTCTCCCCAAACGTGCTTAACAAGTGGTTCCGGAAAGCTTCGAATTGCCGTCTAATTGTCGCCGGGGCGGGTATAATAGCGCTCCATCCCGGGATTTGGTCGCTTAGCAAAAGGTAAACGATGCGCATCGCAATGATCGGCACCGGTTATGTGGGTCTGGTTTCCGGCGCCTGCCTGTCCGAATTCGGCCACGACGTCACCTGCGTCGACAAGGTGGCGGAAAAGATCGCAGCACTGAGGCGGGGCGAGATCCCGATCTTCGAGCCCGGCCTGGAGCATGTGGTCGAGGCCAATGTCCGGGCCGGTCGGCTCAAATTCGAGACTGAGATCGGCGCTGCCGTGCAGGGTGCCGATGCCGTGTTTATCGCAGTCGGAACGCCCAGCCGGCGCGGCGACGGCCATGCCGATCTGTCCTATGTCTACGCTGCCGCGCGGGAGATCGCGGCCGCGCTCGACGGCTATGCCGTTGTGGTGACGAAATCGACGGTGCCGGTCGGCACTAGCCGGGAGGTCGAAAAGATCATCCGCGGCATCAATCCGGCGGCGGCGTTCGACATGGCCTCAAACCCCGAATTCCTGCGCGAGGGCGCGGCGATCGACGATTTCCGACGACCGGACCGCGTCGTGGTCGGGTGCGACACCGATCGCGCGCGTCAGGTGATGCGGGAAGTCTATCGGCCACTCTACTTGAATGAGACCCCGATGCTATTCACCAGCCGGGAAAGCTCCGAGCTCATCAAATACGCCGCCAACGCTTTCCTCGCGACAAAGATCACCTTCATCAACGAGATGGCGTCGTTGTGCGAGAAGGTCGGTGCCGACGTGCAGGATGTCGCCCGCGGCATCGGCCTGGACGGCCGCATCGGCAACAAATTCCTCCATGCCGGACCCGGCTTCGGCGGCTCATGCTTCCCGAAAGATACGCTGGCGCTGCTGCAGACGGCGCAGGAAGCCGGCGCGCCGTCGCGCCTGGTCGAGGCGGTAGTCGCCGTGAACGACGCGCGCAAGTTCGCGATGGCGGAAAAGATCGAGCAGGCGTTCTCGGGAGTCGCCGGCAAGACGATCGCCGTGCTGGGCCTGACCTTCAAGCCGAACACAGACGACATGCGCGACGCGCCGAGCCTCGTCATCGTTCCTTGGCTCCAGAAGGCGGGCGCCACGATCTGCGCCTTCGATCCCCAGGGCGGGCGCGAAGCTCACAAGCTGCTCAATATCGAATTGTGCGACGACGCGTATCACGCGCTCGACGGCGCCGACGGCGTCGTCATTTTGACCGAATGGAACGAATTCCGCGCTCTCGACGTCGGCCGCATGAAATCCTTGCTCAAGCGGCCGCTTATGGTCGACCTCCGCAACATCTACAATCCCGCCCAGATGGCGGCAGCGGGCTTCACCTATGTCAGCGTCGGGCGCGCCACCACCGGCTCCTGAACCGGCTCCGGCCGAAGGTTTCGCGCATTCGCGGGCCTACGACCTCGCTTTTGCCGCGCCGGTGGCCATGTTTTATGCCCTTGCGGTGGCCGGAAACGCCATCTTGGTCGCGCGCCAATGGCCGCACGTCAAAGGGGCGACCGAAGGGCTCCTGATCGCCAACGAAGTCGCGACTTCGCTGTTCTTCGGACTTCAGGCGTTCCTGTTCCTCGTCCGCCGGCTGCCCGTCGCAAAGACCCGAGATTTCTGGCCCCGCGCAGTCGCGGTCCTTGGAGCGAATTTCAATTTCACCTTGCTACTGTTGCCCCACGTCGCACTGGGCGCGGGCTGGGCAGGCCTTTCCTTCGCGCTGACGATGACCGGCATAGTGGGCTCTTTCGCGGTGCTGGCCTGGCTCGGGCGCGGCTTCGCCATCTTTCCGGAAGCTCGCGGCTTCGTCGCCACGGGACCGTACCGGCTTGTGCGTCATCCCCTGTACCTGGCGGAGATCGTCTCGATGCTCGGAATCATGCTCGGCTTTCGCCAGCCCTGGGCAGCGATGATCGTGCTCGCCACCATCGTGCTTCAAATCCGCCGCATGTCCTTCGAGGAAGACATCCTCGCGCGAACCTACCCGTCCTATTCCGCCTACCGGGACAGGACGGCGCGGCTTCTGCCCCGCATCTATTAGGTCAGGAAGCCGCGCTCGCGCAGATGGCTCACGATCGCCGCGGCGTGCGCCGCGGCCTCGCCGGTCACGGTCTCGATGTGCAGTTCCGCCTTCTCCGGAGCCTCATAGGGGCTGTCGATGCCGGTGAAATTCTTGATCTCGCCGGCCTTGGCTTTCTGGTAGAGGCCCTTGGGATCGCGCTGCATGCACACCTCTATCGGCGTATCGACGAAGACCTCGATGAACTCGCCGGTGCCTACAAGCTCGCGCGCCATGCGCCGCTCCGAGCGGAAGGGCGAGATGAACGAGACCAGGACGATAAGGCCGGCGTCGACGAACAGCTTCGCCGCCTCCCCGACGCGGCGGATGTTTTCGACGCGGTCGGCATCGGTGAAGCCGAGATCGCGGTTGAGGCCGTGACGGACATTGTCCCCGTCCAGCAGATAAGTGTGGCGCCCTTCGACGAACAGTGCGCGCTCCACGAGGTTGGCGATGGTGGACTTGCCCGAGCCCGAGAGGCCGGTGAACCACAGCACGGCCGGCTTCTGGCCCTTCTGGCCGGCACGGGCGAGCTTGTCGACGTCGAGCGCCTGCCAATGGACGTTGGTGGCGCGCCGGAGGCCGAAATCGATCATGCCGGCGCCCACCGTCGCATTGGTGGAGCGATCGATCAGGATGAACCCGCCCATGTCGCGGTTGTCGCGATAGGGATCAACCGCGATAGGCTGCGACGTCGAGAAATTGCCGTAGCCGACCTCGTTAAGCTGCAGCGTCTTGGCGGCGTGCTGATCGAGCGTATCGACGTCGATCTTGTGCTTGAGCGTGGTGACCGTAACGGGAACCATCGTGGTCGCCAGCTTGAGGAGGTATTGGCGGCCGGGCAGCAATTCGTCCTCCGCCATCCAGAGGAGATGGGCGGCGAACTGGTCGGTCACGTCCGGCCGGGCCGCCGGAGCGCACAGCACGTCGCCGCGCGAGATGTCGACCTCGTCGTCGAGGACGAGCGTAACCGCCGCGCCCGCTATCGCCTCCGTCAGATCGCCGTCGATGGTGACGATGCGCTTGACGGTGCTGGTGCGGCCCGATTTGGCGACCGCGATGGCATCGCCCTGCGCGATGCGTCCGCTCGCCACCGTGCCGGCGAAGCCGCGGAAATCGAGGTTGGGGCGGTTGACCCATTGCACCGGAAAGCGGAACGGCTTGGCCGTGAGCGCGGTGTCGACATCGACCGTTTCGAGGTGATCGAGCAGGACGGGACCGTCGTACCAGGGCGTGTTCGCGCTTCTGGCGATCACGTTGTCGCCGAAGCGCGCCGAGATCGGGATCGGCACGACGGTGAAAAAACCGAGGCGTTCGGCGAACAGCGAAAATTCGCGCACGATGGCGTCGAACCTCTCTTTCGAGAAGCCGACAAGGTCGATCTTGTTGATCGCCAGGACCACGTGGCGGATCCCCAGCAGCGAGGCGATATAGGCGTGGCGGCGGGTCTGGACCAGCACACCCTTGCGCGCATCGATCAGGATGACCGCGAGCTCGGAGTTCGACGCGCCGGTCGCCATGTTGCGCGTGTACTGCTCGTGGCCCGGCGTGTCGGCGACGATGAACTTCCGCTTGTCGGTGGCGAAAAAGCGATAGGCTACGTCGATGGTGATACCTTGCTCACGCTCCGCTTCGAGCCCGTCGACCAGCAGCGCGAAGTCGATGTCGTCGCCGGTGGTGCCGTGCTTCCGCGAATCCTTCTCGAGCGTCGCGAGGTGATCCTCGAACAGCAGCTTGGAATCGTAGAGCAGCCGGCCGATCAGCGTGGACTTGCCGTCGTCGACGCTGCCGCAGGTCAGGAAGCGCAGAAGCGACTTCTTTTCCTGGGCGGCGAGAAACTGCGAAAGGTCGGTGGGGGTATTCACTAGAAGTACCCCTCCTTCTTCTTCTTCTCCATCGACGACTTCTCGTCGGAGTCGATCAGCCGGCCCTGCCGTTCCGAGGTGCGCGCGGTGAACATCTCGGTGACGATGCCTTCCAGGGTGTCGGCGCCGGAATCGATCGCGCCGGTCAGCGGATAACAGCCCAGCGTGCGGAAACGGACGAGCCGGTTTTGGACCTCCTCGCCGCTGCGGAGCTTCATCCGATCGTCGTCGACCATAATGAGCGTGCCGTCACGTTCCACCACCGGACGCTTCTTGGCGAAGTAGAGGGGCACGATCGGGATGCGCTCGGCCATGATGTATTGCCAGATGTCGAGCTCTGTCCAGTTCGACAGCGGGAAAACCCGGATGCTCTCGCCCTTGTTGATGCGTGTGTTGTAGACGCGCCAAAGCTCGGGGCGCTGGTTCTTCGGATCCCAGGCGTGATTGGCGTTGCGGAAAGAGAAGATGCGCTCCTTGGCGCGGGATTTCTCCTCATCGCGCCGCGCGCCGCCGAATGCCGCGTCGAAACCGTATTTGTCGAGCGCCTGTTTCAAGGCCTCGGTCTTCATCACCTGGGTATGAAGCGACGAGCCGGAATCGAAGGGATTGATGCCGCGCTTTACGCCATCTTCGTTGACATGGACGAGCAGTTTGAGGCCGAGGCGCTTCGCCGTCTCGTCGCGGAACTGGATCATCTCGCGGAATTTCCAGGTCGTGTCGACATGGAGCAGCGGAAAGGGCGGCACGCTGGGATAGAACGCCTTCATCGCCAGATGCAGCATCACCGAAGAGTCCTTGCCGATCGAATAGAGCATCACCGGATTGGCGAACTCGGCCGCCACCTCCCGCATGATGTGGATGCTCTCGGCCTCGAGGCGGCGCAAATGGGATATTACAGGCATATTGGTGGACAAAAACTTGGACCCCAAGGAGTTGGTGTGAAATATGCCGCGCGCGACGCCAAAGCAAGGGCGCCTAATTCAGCGTCTTGATCTGGAGCGGCTCGGGCGGCGATTCCAGCGCGACGGCGAAGCGGATGCGGCCGACCGACCGCCCGTCGCCGGTCGTGATGTTGACCCGCCAGTCCCCTGCCCGAGGCTTGGATTTGATGGAATAGCCGCGATAGCCAGCATCCCGGCCGCCATGGATCGGAAAACTGACCCTAGAGAGCGGGATCCAGCGGCGCTTCACGGGATCGAACCATTCCCATTGATGCACGATGGTGGTCTGGAGCCGCCCGGGCGCGAAGACGGCGGCATAGAGGTAGAGCTTTTCGCCGGGCGTCAGATGCAGCATCGGTGGCGCCCCCCAATAGGTCGTCCAGGGCTGTGGCTCCTCCATGACCTGGTAGGCGTTCCCGACCTTCTTGGCCGAATGGTAGATGCCGGCGTCGGCGAGCGCGAGCGGTAAGGGCGGCAGGATCTTCACGAAGTAGAACAGGTTGACGGCCGCCGTCACGGCAAGCACGCCGCCTGCCACGTAGAGGCGCACGGACCGCCAGCGGTCGCGGCCGAGCCAGCGCAGGACGTCGGCGTAGAACCAGAACGTGGCGAGCGCCAGGACGCTGCTGGCGATGAAGGGGACCGTTCCTATGGTCGCGATCACCACCGGCACGAGCAGGATCGCGTAGGACAGCAGCGCAAAGAAATAGAGCAGCAACGACAGGGCGAAGCGGGTCGCGTACTGCTTGAAAACCTCATTGCCGATGAAGATGCCCGCCAGCACCAGAAGATAGGGCCAGGAGGCCCATAGCGACGCGCTGCGCAGGTAAAAGACGCAGAACCCGCTCAACAGACAGCCGAGCGCGAATTGCGTGACGGCGGTCAGGACGGTGCGAGTCCGTTCGGAGGGCTGACGCTCCGGCGGGCGCGACTCGAGAGCATGCGAGGTTGCAATCGCGACACCTGCCACCGCGAGATAGGCAAGGAAAACGATGTGCGTCGACGCGTGATCGATTCGCCCGAAACTGTAGCTGTCGAAGGCAAAGCCGCCGACCAGCGACGCGGCCGACAGATGCCGCTCATACTGATGGGCAAAGGCGATGACGGTCTTGATCGGCTGCATCGGCACGACGGAAAGCCGCGGCCGGCTGCCGTCGTCGGAATTGCGCGTCTGGCCCATTTCGACGAATGCCGGCAGCGGTTCCGCCGGATTGCCCCAAGATCAAATCTTCGGGCCGAGAGTTTCAAAATGCAAAGGGCGCGCGGCCAATAATGTCGGACGCGCGCCCTCGCAAAACGAATTCGATTGGCTCAGAGGTGAGTCGCCGTCGTCGTGCTGCTCGACGAGCCATTTCCATTGCCGCTCGCCACAAGGCCAACGCCAAGCGCCACGAAACCGACGCCGGCAACCCAGACCCAAATAGGCGCGCGAAGAGCGGCTTCCTTGACGCCCGCCGCCTTGCCCGGCGCGAGAGCAGGATGGTCCGCGCCTGCGGCAAATGCACCGACCGAGCTGGAAACAAGAAGTGCTGCTGCCAGTGCCAAAGTGCCCAGCTTCTGCGACATGAACCGTCCTCCACCAAAAGGTGATAAATGGATACCGTGACCCCGGATGTGAGTCAATCAAATCAACGCATTAAACGCCAGTTTGGCTGTTGCGGCAGTGCAACAGATGCGGAATTTCCATTGGCCGTCGCCACGATTTGGAACGATTTTCCCAGTCCCACATGACGGGTCAATTGTTTAGCCGCCGCTCCCAAGCGAGTGCCGACCGCACGATTTCCTCGATATCGTCGTGTTGCGGCGTCCAGCCGAGGGTGGTCCGAATGCGGGTGGGATCGGCGATCAGGGTGGGCGGATCGCCGGCCCGGCGGGGGCCCTCGCGTACCGGAAGCTTTGCACCGGTGACCCGTTCCACCGCGGCAACGACTTCGCGCACGCTGCGGCCGCGGCCATAGCCGCAATTGTACGACGTCGACGCCGCCCCGCTCCTAAGGGAATCCAGCGCCAGGATATGGGCGCTGGCGAGATCGGTGACATGGATGTAGTCGCGCACCCCGGTGCCGTCGGACGTGGGATAGTCGGTGCCGAAGATGTCGAGATGAGGAATACGGCCGAGCGCCACCATGCAGGCGCGCTTGATGAGATGGGTCGGCACGCGCGACACCTGACCGGTCCGGCCCGCCGGATCGGCGCCGCAGACGTTGAAATAGCGCAGCACGATGTGGCGCAGGCCGGTGGCCCGCGAGACATCCTGGAGCATCCACTCCATCATCAGCTTGGAGCGCGCATAGGGGCTGATCGGCGCCTTGCGCTCGTCTTCCGCGAGCGGCTGGGCCGCATCGTCCGCGTAGACCGTTGCGGTCGAGGAAAAGATGAACGACGTCACGCCGCCGGCGACGCAGGCTTCGAGCAGGTCGCGCGAGGCGACAACATTGTTCTTGTAATACCAGAGCGGCTCGGAAACAGACTCCGGCACGACGATCGAGCCCGCAAAATGGATGACGGAATCGACCCTGTGGGTTGCGATCAGGTCACGCACCAGCGCCTGGTCGCCGGCTTCGCCCTGCACGAAGGTCGCGCCATCGCCGACATGGCTGCGCAGGCCGGTCGAAAGATTGTCGAGAACCACGACATCGTTGCCGCGATCCAGGAGTGCGAAGACCGTATGGCTTCCGATATAGCCGGCGCCGCCGGTGACGAGAACGCTCACGAATTCGCCGCCGGCCTGTCGGCTGCGCGGCCATAGGCGTCGTCGTAGCGAACGATATCGTCCTCGCCGAGATAAGAGCCCGACTGAACCTCGATGAGACGGAGCGGTTGCCTGCCCGGGTTTTCGAGCCGATGCCTGGCGCCGAGCGGAATGAAGGTCGATTGATTTTCCTGCAGAAGGAATACCTTGTCGTCGCAGGTCACCTTTGCGGTGCCCTGGACCACGATCCAATGTTCGGCGCGCTTGGCATGGCTCTGCAAGGAAAGCCTGCCGCCCGGCTTCACGATTATCTGCTTGACCTGATAGCCATCGCCGGCGTCGATGCCCTGATAACTCCCCCAGGGCCTGTAGACGACCTTGTGCTCGTGGAGTTCGGCGCGATCGGCCAGCTTCATCTGATCGACGATCGCCTTCACGTCCTGCGCCCGGCGCTTGTCCGCGACAAGGACCGCGTCCTCGGTGACGACCACGACCAGGTCCTTCACGCCGACGAGCGCGGTCAGGCCCTTTTCGCTACGCACGAAGGAATCGCGAGCATCATGGACCAGGACATCGCCCTGCAGGACGTTGCCGTTCTCGTCGCGGCTGCGCAGCGCCCAAAGCGACGACCACGCGCCGACATCGCTCCAGCCGAACGAGCACGGCACCACCGCGGCCTTGTCGGTCTTTTCCATGACCGCATAGTCCAGCGAGATGTCCTTGACCTTCTCGAACGCGTCGGCTCCCAGCCGCACGAAATCGAGATCGCGGCCGGCGGAGCCAAGTGCGGCCTCGCAGGATTCGACGAGCCCCGGCTCCAGACGCCGCATCTCCGCGATCAGCACGTCGGCTCGGAATATGAACATGCCGCTGTTCCACAGATAGTCTCCGGAGGCGAGATAGCTCAGCGCCTTTTCGCGATCCGGCTTCTCGGCGAAGCGCTTGACCGCGTCGACGCCGGCGGCGATGTGTTCGCCCCTCTGGATGTAGCCGTATCCGGTTTCGGGACCTTCAGGCGTCACGCCGAAGGTGACGATGCTGCCCTGGCGGGCGGCTTCGGCGGCGCGCGCCACGGCGGCGCGAAACGCTTCCTCGTCGGTAACCACATGGTCGGACGCGAGAAGAAGCACCACACCGGACGGATCCTCCGCCGAGACCAGAAGCGCCGCGATCACCGCAGCCGGCGCCGTATTGCGTCCGAAAGGCTCCAGCACGATCGCCTTCGGCGCCACGCCGATGACCTGCATCTGCTCGGCCACCAGGAAGCGGTGACCCTCGCTGCACAGCAGGATCGGCGGCTGGGCGTTCGGAACCTGGGCCCTCAGGACCGTGTCCTGGATCATCGTGCGCGCGCCGTTGAGCGCCAGGAGCTGCTTGGGCAGCGCCGCACGGGACAGCGGCCAAAGCCGGGTGCCGCTGCCGCCAGAGAGAATGACTGGAAATAGGGATACGACAGAGTTCATTTGCCCGTTCCGAAAGCGCGCCCTTTCATATCATATCGCGAAATCGGCGGCGACGAACGCCGTATTGTGGCTCGATTTAACCAAAAACGGACATTTCGTCCCTATAGCGCGTAGCTGACGGCGAGTTCGATGGAAGCCTCGAACCCGCGATCCGGCCTCGGCTGGTCGTCTTGGAGCCGACCGGCCAGGACGAAATCGACATTGCGGAACGGCACGGCAACGCGGACCTCGCCCAAATTGATGTGAACCGGTGCGGACGTCACGACATTGCCCAGGGTGTTGTTGGGGTTCGACACCGCTGCATGATGGAACGAGACCGTGTAGTCCCACCCGTCGGAATCGCGCCAGGCGCTCTGCAAGGTCAGCAGGGTCGAGTCGCTGTCGAGGCTGAAGCCGAGCGTCCGCCCGCGGTACCGCATGCCGTCCGGATAGCCCCCGTTGTTGTAAGCGAAGCCATGTTCGACGTCGCCGAAACTGAAGATGTTCAAGGTCGGAACGCTGTCCGCATATTCGGCGGTCAGCCGAACCGTGGTGCCCGCAACGGGAAGCCAGTAACTGGCGCCGAACAGGTGGCTCGTGGTCGAGTGCGTGATCGGATTCGAATCCTCGTTCATCAACTGCATGTAGACTTCGTAGGGCGACCGATCCAGCAGTCCGCTATACTTGATGTCGATAACGCCCTCGTCATTGGTGTGGTTGAGATGGGTGTTGTCGTTTGAGAATTCGAAATAGTACTTCAAGGGGACGCAGGGATGACCCTCACCGCAGAGCTCCTGGGTGCGGGAAAGCCCGATTTCCAGACCCGGCAGCGGATTGAAGGTGACGCGCAGCGCATTGTAGAGCGTGTTGGTCGCGATACGGCTGTCGTCGAGCCAGCCCACGAAAAACTCCATCTGCCACGGTCCGATCCACGACAGCCAGGGCGATTCAAAGGCGCTGGTCTCGTCGCGCGCGATGCCGATCTGCGGTATGGGGCGCGCGTTGTTGGAGAGCGACAGCGCCGACGTCCAGCCCGGCCCCCACCAATGGGTCAGATAGCCCCCATAGACGACGGCGCCCCCGATCTTCTGGGCGATATAGCTGTTGTCCGGGACAAAGGCGGTGCGGCCGGTGTGCGCGTGCAGCTCCGCGCCGGCCGACAGTCTGATCGCCGTGGTCGAATCCATGTATTCGCCGGACAACTGCCCGACGGCCGTTTCGCGTCCGAGCCCATCGAACCCGCGCACCACGCTGGGATCGTTCGTTCCATCCAGGTCAGCCTGAAACCGTACTTCGCCGAAGCGCATCTGCGCTTGCGCCACATGGGACACGCGATCCGCGGCATCGCGAACAAAATCCGGCATATCCGCAAGCGTATCGGAATCGCGCAGCCGCGTCAGGATGCTGGCCCAGGGAAGCGGCCACTGCGTCGTGATACCGTCGATGACATGCGCCGCCGACAATATCTCGATATCCGAACGAAGTTGGGAATCGCCGACTTCGGCCCAGGGCGATGCCTGGGACGCTACGGCCGTAAAAATGGAGACAAGCAGGCAAACGGGCACGAGCCAATGATTTCCGCGCATCACGCCCTTCTCCGAACCCCAAATTCGCAAGATGCCGCGATCCTAACCGATCCTGCAGTGCACAAAAAGTCTGAACGGCATATTCTTTGGGTGCACGTGATGGTTTCGCGACGGACGGCAAGCGAGACCGGCAATATCAACAACGATGTCGCAACGAGACGGCAGGTTCAAGCGCGGCACCGCTGAAACAGCGTGCGGTTACACGTCGCGCGTTCGGTTCTCACCCCCGGTCAAACACCCGCTTTGGCGCCGACGCGAAAGTCGTCAGCGCCGCGCCCATTGGCACTCCTCCCCGGCGGGCGAACCGCCGCAGTGGGCAGCATTCCAGAACCGCAAATATGGACGCTCCCAATACTCTGTGCGAAGAAGGTTACCACATCAGCTCTCGGAGTCCGGTGCCAGATGGCAAGCTTCAAGCCTGTTCGCAAAGCAGTATTTCCCGTGGCCGGTCTAGGGACCCGATTTCTGCCCGCCACCAAGGCCGTGCCCAAGGAGATGCTGCCGGTGGTGGACAAGCCGGTCGTGCAATACGCCGTCGAGGAAGCGCGCGAGGCCGGAATCGAACAGTTCATCTTCGTTACCGGACGCGGAAAGCACATTATCGAGGACCATTTCGATCACGCATACGAGCTCGAATCCCTGTTGAGCGGCAGCGGCAAGACCAAGGAGCTCCAGGGACTGCTGGAGAGCCTGCCCAGCAGCGGCGCCGTATCGTTCACGCGGCAGCAAAAGCCGCTCGGACTGGGGCATGCGGTGTGGTGCGCGCGCCACCTCGTCGGCGACGAGCCGTTCGCCGTCCTGCTCGTGGACGATCTGTTGGTCGGCTCCCCGGGGGGCCTCAGCCAGATGCTGAAAGTCTATTCCGAGGTGGGTGGTGGCATCGTCGTGGCGGCGGAGGAGAAACCGCTCGAGGAGACCCAGCGCTACGGCGTCATCGCGCCCGGCGCGGTTAAGGGCAGTGCGGTCGAGGTCAAGGGAATGGTCGAAAAGCCGAAGCCGTCCGAGGCGCCGTCGCAGCTATGCATCATCGGCCGATACATCCTGCCGCCGGAGATATTCACCGAGCTGGAGCGCCGCAAGAAAGGCTCCGGGGGCGAAATTCAGCTGACGGATTCGATGGTGCGCCTCATCGGCCGCGTCCCGGTCCATGCCGCGAAGACAAGCTGCACCCGCTACGACTGCGGCGACAAGGTCGGTTTTCTGCAGGCCAATATCGAAGTCGGCTTGAGCCGACCGGACATAGCGCCGGCATTGCGCCTGGCGCTCAAGCTTCCTGGCTGATCAAGCCCATCGGCAAACGGGTCCGTCGCCCTGATAACCGGAAAAGACACTGCCTGCCCGGCTCAGCGAAGCGCCACGAGAGCAATCAGGCAAGCAATCTTTCCAGACACTGTTCGAATTGCCGGCCGCTTGCCGACGCCGGCCAAATCTAATTGTTGTTGCCCAGAATCGAGAGCGACGCCGCCGTGACAGCCAACTGACTGGTAATCTGGGTAATATCCTTCAGGACCTCTGTCCAATCGAACGGGCGCAGGTCGCGGGGAACGACGATCGTGGCACCGGGCGGTATGCGCCCGCCATTGCCGAAGGAAAGCCAGCTGTCCCCGCGAGGCGTGGCACTCCCATCCGGCAGCACGATGAACGTGCTGCCCGCGTCCGCCGACTGCGTGGTGCCGCCAGCCATCCGGATATACTCGTCGACCGTCAATCCCGACTGGTATTGGAACGAACCGGAGTTCAGAACTTCTCCGGATACCGTCACGCTTGACGGCCGCTTCGGCAGAAAGAGCGCGTCGCCCGGCTGCAAGATGACGTCCAGTTCGGGCTTGGCTGCCAACACCGTCGGGTCGGCCGTCACCACGATGCGCCCCAGGGTCGGAGTGTTGCGGAGCCGGTCCGAGAGCTCAATCAGGAAGTTGAGATCCGTGGACGTATCCTGCTGCTGCTGCTGTCTCGGCGACGTGGCCAAGATGGCCAACTGGCTCTCGATTTCACGTGCGGCGCGGTCGTTTCCCTGACGCTCCGTTATGGCCGCCTGCTTGCGCGTAAAAATGGCGCCATAGGGATAGGCAACTTCGGTCAACCCGCCCGCGCGTTGCAGCAGGGACGACAGCCGCTCCTCGCGCGTGATGTCGAACACACCGGGGAAGCGCACCTGCCCCGATACGGTGACGGTTCCACTATCGCGATCGGAGAAGATCGGGTGAAGACGTATGACGTCCATCGGCCGGACGCGCGTGTTCGCGAATGTCACATCGTTCATCGCAAGCAGCTGCCTGGTCGTTTGGGTGCGCCCCTGGAGCTGGTCCACCTCCGTGGATGTCACTTCGACGGCTGACAAATCCGCGCGCTGCGTCACGCCGCCGCCATTCTGGATCATGTCCGAAAGCGTCGTGCCCTTGGCGGCGAGATAAGGCCCCGGTGCGTATACCTGATCGAGCACCCAGACGAGGTTGTCGCCCGCCAATGAGACCAGTTCAGCGGATGTGACGCCCAGCGCCTTCGCCAGGCGCAGGGCGACCTGCGCGGGCGTCTCGCTGCGCTCCTCGGTCGTGACCGTATCTATGCCGCCCTGCTTGCGCTGAATGTCCGCCGCCTGAGCGATTGCCGCCGTCTCCGGCGACAAGGTCAAAGATCTGTCGGAATCGCGGGCTGCCGACGGCGGACCGCCCGTTGTCGTCGGGGGAAGCGGGGTGACTGGCGTCGCCGGTGCGACCGCACGGCCGCCAGCCGCGTTGGGCGCACGCCCTGGAAGATTGTCCAGATTGGCGAAGGGATCGAATCCGGAATTTAAATTCTTCGTGGCCTCTCGCGCGAGCGCCCTGACATCCTCATTGGTGAAGACGTACACCATGTCCGATGACTGAAGCGCGATCGAATCTCGTCTGGCGATGGCGCCGATGAGAGAGAACGGCAACAGCCTTGTCGCGTTCGTGACCGGCTCGCGGCGCACGATAACAGCGAACGGTCCGTATGCATTCGCCATAAGATCGTTGGTGCTGGTGACGAGATCCGACACGGTGCGCGCCGACGATATCGGACGGATCTGCTCCAAGGTGACCGCTCCCCTGAGCATCACCCTGCCGAGCCCGGCATTCCTGCCCAGTTCGACGAACAGTACTTCGCCGCTCCGCACGAAAGATCCCTGCTGCACAGGGATAAGCGTCGTGCTGCCGTCGCGGTCAAGGCTGGTCTTCGACAGGTCGAAGGAGCCGCTGATCTCGACCCCGCCCGCCAGCCGGACGAGCGCCTGCGCGCTCGCGCCCGCGGCTCCGCCCGCAAGTTCGTAGATGCCGGGCTTGCGGACATAGCCCGCTATGCCGACAGTGGGCCCGAGCGGAGGAACATAGATGCGGTCGCCGTCCATCAGGCGGCCGAGCCCGCCGGCCGATCCCTGCGCGATGATGGAGTATAGGTCGATAATCCGCCGCGTGCCGTTTCGCAGCAATTGCACATTGCGAAGGCTGCCGGTCTTTGCGATGCCGCCCGAGAGAAGGATCGCGTCGAGCGGCGTCGCAAGCGAATTCACGATCCTGGGACCCGGTGAGCGCACATCGCCGGTGACGACGACCGAGAACTGGTGCAATTCCCCGAGAGACACGAAGACTTGCGTCGAAATGTAGGCACGCGAGACGAGTTCCTTGAGATCGCGCCGAAAATCGCCGAACGACCGCCCGGCGGCCATGATGGGCGGAAGCTTTGGAAGCAGAACCCGCCCGTCGCGATCGACATAGACCTTGAAGTTATCGTTCTCCTGGCCGCGGAGCGCGATTTCAAGCCGGTCTCCCTGCCCGAGAACGAAGTCGTCCGAAACCGCGCCGGTCTGCGCAATCGACACTTGCGACGGCACACCCAGAAAATCGTACCCGAATTGCACCATGGGACGGCCGGCGCGGTTGGAATACAACTCTTCGAGACGCGAAGGGGGCGAGGACGGCTGGAGCGGAATGACCGGTTGGTAGGTACGGACCTCGGGCCTGGGCGGCTCGTCCGCGGTCGAACCACGCGAGGGAAGATGTTGCAGGGCGCGCAGATCGTCGGAACTTAAGCCGGCGCCGGCGTCCTGCGCCACCGCAATCTGAAAAATCTGCAATGCCAAAATTGCCGCGATCGCGGCTACGACCGACACCGGACGCACCAACACGCCCCGGCCTCGCCTCAGCCGAATCATGAATACCTTCAACATGCAGCTACAGCCCGCGACGTGCCCGCCCCAGTGCCGAGCTTATTGCAATTGCGCGCGTGAGTCATACTGACGAGCGGGCCCATTCGCAAGCAAATTGTCAAGCCGATATGGTAGCTTGCAGCCGGATCGCATCAAGTTTGCCGTCGCCTTTTTTTTCGAATTCATAGTACCAACTGCGCGCAATGTGGCGCTGTCGACGATCCCTGACTAGGCTCATCGGCGGCCGCCTGTTGTCATTTGAACCTGGGACTAGCGATTCGCGTGCAACGATTGCTCACGCCAAGATGCCCTCCGGAGGAGCGATCCCAGACGTGACTGGATCCAAGGGAGCGCGCGCGCCGATCGGACATCCGCTCCGCCGGCAACCATCGAAATCGCGTCGAAGGCAGAGGCGTCGCCGGCCCGCCAGAGGACGCGGCGCGATCGGGCTGACCATCGCCATCGCCGCGGGATTATCGGCAAACTGCCTGTATTGCGCGTCCGCTGCGGCGGAGTCGCGGGATTTTACAACGCGCACCACGTTCGGCGAAGTCGGCATATTGGACATGCCGAGCGCCTTCATGGACGATGACGGCAAGCTGTCTTTGACGCTGTCGGCGGTCGGAAACGGAATCCAACACTTCAACGGCGATTTTCAGGTATTGCCGTGGCTGGACGTGTCCTTCCGCTACAGCCGTGCGGGCAAGCTCCCCGGCTCGACATCGGCCTATTACGATCGAAGCTTCGGCTTCAAGGTCAGGCTTTCGCGCGAGACCGAGTCCTTGCCCGAACTTTCGCTCGGCTTCCGCGATGCGTTGGGAACGGGCATCTACAGCGGCGAGTACCTCGTCGCCTCCAAGCATTTCAACGATCTCGAATTCACGCTGGGCGCCGGCTGGGGGCGTTTTGCCGGGCGCGCCGCGTTCAACAATCCGTTCGGCGCCATCTTTCCATCCTTCAATGTCCGACAAAACCTGAACACACTCACTGGCACCGTCGCCTTCGGTCAATTCTTCCACGGCCCGAAGGTCGGCTTGTTCGGCGGCGTGGTCTGGAAAACGCCGATCGACGACCTGGACTTCCTGCTCGAATACAGTTCCGACAATTACGCCCTCGAACACAAAACCGTCGTGAACGCGACCAGCCCGGTCAATGTGGGCTTTGCCTATCACCTCTTCGACGTTTCGACGATTTCCGCCGGGTGGTTCTACGGGACGACCTATGGCGTGACGGTCAACCTGAGCATGGATCCGGCGATACCGGCTTCGCCCTTCAGAGTCGGCCCGCAGGTACCCGCGCCGGCGATACGCTCCGACATGGATCAGGCCCGCGCCCTCGACGTGCTTCTGGCTCGGACACGGCAGCCCGCCGGCGTCGCGGCGGGCGCTCCCTGGGTGAAGCTTCCGGCGACAGCCGACCGCGACGACGCCGCGCTGACGAGCGCCATCATCAGCGAAAACCGATCGGTTCACGACGTTGAAGTCGTCGGAAAGACCCTCATGGTGGACTCGCGCGACAGCCGGTCGTTCGGCGGCCAGTGCGAGCGCTATTCGCTGATCGCGGCGAACTTCCAGGTTCCGGTCTCTTCCGTGGCGGTCACGAATCTCGGCAACGGCGGCGCCGACGTAACCATCTGCGCGGTCGCGCATGATTACCGCCGGCTTGCCAGAACATTGCAGCGCGCCGACGGCGATATCGACGACGACGGTCCCTTGCCATCGGGCGCGGGCCAGTCCGAGAGAGCGATCCGCGAGCATGTGGCGCTCCAGGCGATCAGGGTCGAAGCGCTTTCGGTCGAGCGCTCGGTGGTCTGGCTGTATTTCTCGAACGACACCTATCGGGTCGAGGACGAGGCGGTCGGCCGGATGGCGCGCGTATTGATGGCGGACGCTCCGCCAAACGTGGAAGTGTTTCACATCGTCTCGGTCAAGCGCGGAGAGGCGGAACGCGACTTCCAGATCGCACGCTCGAGCCTCGAGCGGGCGATCGCGACCTACGGCTCCTCCGTCGAGCTCGGCCACGCGCTCAGTCTCCAGGCGCCGCCGCTCGCCAACCCGATCCTGGCGCTCGGCCAGCAGGATACCTACCCCAGACTTCATTGGGCGATCGGCCCGGGCCTGCGTCAGAGCGTATTCAATCCCAACCGACCGCTCGAGGTTCAGGTCTTTGCCGCGCTCAACGTGGCGTTGGACGTGACGCCGACCATCACGCTCCAGAGCAGCATCGAAGCCAACGTCTACAACAATTTCGATCTCACGACGCCTGCCGACAGCCAGCTGCCGCATGTCCGCACCGACATCGTCCAGTACTATCGCCACGGCATCAACGGAATCGCGCAGCTCGAGGCCGACTATCATCGGCGTCTCGCCAGAGACATCTACTTCGAGGCGCGGGTGGGCTATCTCGAGAGCATGTTCGCGGGCGCGGGTCTGCAGATGCTGTGGCGGCCCGACGGCGAGCGTTTCTCCATCGGTGCGGACATCTATCAGGTCTGGAAACGCAATTTCGATCGCCTCTACGGCCTGGACGACTATCATGTGGTTACCGGCAGCGTGAATGTGTACTACCAATCGCCGTGGCACGATCTGAACTTCAACGTGCATATGGGCCGCTACCTCGCCGGAGACTACGGCGCGACGTTCGAGGTGACGCGCCGGTTCGACACCGGGGTCGAGATCGGGGCCTTCGCGACCTTCACCAACGTGCCGTTCTCCAAATTCGGAGAGGGAAGTTTCGACAAGGGCCTCATCTTGAAGATACCCTTCGAATGGGCGCTGCCATTCTATAGCCAGTCCGCCTACAATCTGACGCTACGGTCGCTCACCCGCGACGGCGGCCAGCGGCTCGATGGAGACGATTCGCTCTACGATGAGACGCTCGCGACCAGTTATGGAGAAATCCTTGGCCAGTCCGACGACGTCATCGCTCCGTAAAGCATCCGGTCGGCGGTCGCACCGGCGCGCGTTTCCCGGCGCGGCGATCGCCGTCTGCGCGTTGCTGGGCGCGTGCAGTTCCGAAGGCGCGGGGGATTGGTCGAGGCTGTTCGAACTGGCCCGCAGCTCCTGGGAAGACCATTCGCACCTGCCGCTAAGCACGGTGGCGGACATTCCCTACGCGACCATGGGTGTGCGCATCGGCGACGACCCCGAACAAATGCTCGTGCTTGCCACCGACACCGACGGCGAGCAGCTCTGGACCACGTCGTCGAGAGTTGCCATCAGCACGCGCCGCGGCCGCATTGTGGCGACCGCCGGCCTTCCGAGGAATCTGACGGCCTACACGACGGCAGATCACCAGGACTCCTGGCTCGTGCCGCGAACATTCGCCTGGCATGCGGATCTGGCGGACATGGGGCAGTATTCGGTCCGGATCGATTGCACGGACACGCCGGGACAGCGCGAGACGATTTCCATTCTCGGCGCGCCGCTCGACACCGTTCGGGTCGACGAGACGTGCAGGAGCGACGCCATCGGCTGGTCTTACGCCAACACCTATTGGGTCAGCCGGTCGACGGGCTGGGTGTGGCGGTCCATCCAGCACGTTCATCCCGGCATGGAAGCCTTGGAGATCGAAATCCTGCGACCGCCCCTGTCGGCGCAATGACGGCCCGTCGATCGCATCTTCGGCAGAACGCGGCCCGCTCCGCGATCTCAGGATGCCGGGCTCTGCCCGAGGAACACCAGATTTCCTGTCCTGTCGCGATCGAAAAATGTCAAGACGGTGCGCATACCGCGGGGCGGCCAGACAATCGAGCCGGTGCCATAAAGAAAGTGCGTTCCAAACGTCACTGCGCCGATCGATCCGTTCGAAGCGTTCACGATCTCGAAGTAAATCTTCTGACCGGGCAAGACGTTCGTTGGGTTCGCCAGTACCATCGGCTTCGAATCGAGAACCGCGAGAATTCCATAGCTTCCCTGCGCGCCATCGAAAACTACTGCGCTGTCGAAGATCAAATTGAAGGGACCGCGATCGAGGACCCCCAGGTCGGGCGTCTGATAATCGATGTTCCTGTATGTCGAAAAGCCATTCTGTCGATCGCTTATGAATGCCTTGACGCCGTTCCAGTTCTTTGCGTTGTGGATGGCGATGCGCTGATTGTTCGGATTGTCCTCGATCTGGATTCCGATTGTATCCGCGCAGGTGCTGCTGAATTCCCACGCCTCGATGGTCAGGCCGGAGACGCCATCCACATCGATTCCGATGGCATTCCTGGGACCGCAACCCTGCATCTCCTCGTGCAGGCCGAAGAAGGCGACAGTCGCGAGATCGCGCTGCCCGCGGATCGCGATATTCGCATAGCCGAGGCCCTGGTTCTCAGCCGTCAAGTGGAAGAAGTTCAAACTTGCGGCCGAACTGCGCGGCGAGCGGTCCTCGTCGATCAGAACGTTCTCTCTGGCGCTGCGGTTCACCCAAACGTTCGTGAACAGTATCGGCCCCATCCCTTCGGAAACGCCGCCATTGGCGTTGTGGATTCGCAGGCCCACGGCCGGCGACGCATAGATAAGAACGTTCTGCAGACTGCTGTTTGCGAACACCGAATTCATCCGCACGAGCGCGTCCGACACGCTGCCGCCACCGACGATGTCGATGTCGCGCAGGGCGAAGAATTCCTGGCCGGCGGCGCAATTGGAGATCATGTCGACGGCGTTGAGCGACGGGCCGCCGAAGATTTGCGTCGCCGTCATCGAGACGCCGGATAGCGTGACGTTGTTGTGCAGACATATGGCTCTGTCCAGCCGGAACCTTCCCCTTCCGGCCGTGACCGCCCCGCCATATACGCCGCCCGATTCGGCGGCGGCAACGGTGTCGGCTGCCGCAATGCCGACGCTGCTGTCCTCTTCCCCGGTTGGGTCGGCACCACAATTCTCGATCGGCTGGACGCCCCGCTGGACCTGCTCTCTGGTCCAGCGCCCCGGTCCGGCCGACGGCGCGAAGACATTGCACCGATCCGGTGGGGCGGTTGACGCAGGATCGAAGCGAAAGTCTCCGCCGCCGACGCCTCGGCCCGGCATGTAGGATGCCACATGGGCAAATTGGACGGGGCCGGCAGCCACGCCCGGCGATCGCAGGCTGGAAATATCGGATAATTGCAGATACGACGAAGACGGTGGAGCAGCGGACGCCGGTAAGGCAGGCAAAAGCATCAGGCCGAACTGCGCCAACAGCATGAGCAACATGCTCGGCTTCGTCCCGTAATATTTTACGGCCTTCGCGCGGGCTCGGTGCAATGACATTCCTGCTACCTCTCTTTGGCGCGGTTTCGCACGACGGCCCCGACCTGACGAAGATCGAGCAACCCGATGCCCTGCGCCACGGCCAAATAGAGGGCGCAAGCCAGCAAACCTCCGACCGCGAGGCGCGTGAAGGATAACGCCATGAAAGGCAGGTGCAAGACCGCCAGTCGTGCGGCGATCACGGCGACCAGGCCGCCGCCCAATGCAAGGCCAAGCGGCGCGGCATTCATTCGCAGGCCGAGCTTGCGGCATTGCACGATGTAACAAGCGGTCAGAAGAGCCTCCGTTGCGAGATCGATCACCGCGGCGCCCACGCCCTTGAAAAAGTATATCGCCACCAAATTGCCCGCGGTGTTGAAGACGGCTGCCATGCCGATCAGCGTCACATAAATCTTTTCCTTGCCCCAAACCGGCAACGGATTGCCGTAGAGCAAATTCTGCGAAGCGAAAAAGACGACCAAAATCTGAATTCTAAGGATGGTCGCGACACCGGCGAAAGCCGATCCGAACGCGAAGGTGAGGACGTCATCGGCAAAGACCCAGACAAACAGAATCATAGGCACTGCGACGAGGTTCATGGTCCTGGCATAGGCGAAGCTGGCGTCCTGCATTTGTTCGCGATCGCCCTTGCTGCGGGCCAGCGTGGGAAGAAAGGCTACGGAAATAATGACGATGGTCGTGTTCACCAACAGGCGAACCCTGAGGGCGGATGCGTAAAGGCCGACAGTGGCCGGATCTGCGAAGAATCCCAATATGGTCGTGTCGATGCCGGCATAGATCGAGATCAAAAACGTGGAGGCGATGAATGGAAGCGCCTGCCGCCAGATTTGCAGCAATATGGAACCGCGAAGCGTGATGCGGGGCGGCCCGTTCTCGAAGACATAGCTCAGAAAGAGCCAGCCCCAATTGACGACCTGGGCGGCGACGAGAACGACGGCCGTCACGACGACGTCGCCGGCGGACCTGACGAAAAGCGCGGCTCCGAACAGCGACAGAAGCGCAGCCCCGGCTTCGCGCATGGCCAGGAATCGCATCTTCTCCGTGCCCTGGTACACGAAAGTGAGATTGATGACGGCTCCGAAGATCGTGAGCGCATAGACACTTAAGACCGCAACGTCTTCCCACCCCGAGGTCCGCGTTTTTCCATAACCGATCGCCGCATAGAGCAGCAGGCTGAACAGGGCGATCGGAATGCGGGCCGAAAGGATTTGCCCGGTCGTGCGATGCGCGTTCGGCAGATCCTTCGCGACGTCGCGCGTGCCATAGACCTCAAAGCCCTGCGCCACGAGCGCGATGAAAAAGGCCGACAGAGCCATGGCGAAAGCGACGATACCGAATCCGGATGGACCCAAGCGCCGCGCGACGATGGCGTATGTCAGAAACAGCGACCCGACGGAGATCGTGCGTCCGGCGAAAAGCCAGATCGTGTTGCGGTGGATGCGGCTGGATGAGGTCATCGACGTCCGATCGGTACGGCCGGGGCGGAAATCCGTCCAGCCTGACTGCCCGCATTGTCACAGTCCGCGACGGCGAGATGAAATCCACCCGACAGTGTCGTTGCAACGGCGCCGCGGCCTAGGCGCTTTCGGCCTCCGATTCCGTCCAGTAATCCGGCCAGGCCAAATACCATCTGCGCATCGCCGCGCCCATTCCGATCAGACACCAAAACCAGATACCCCCCATGGGACCTTCCAGAAAGACACCGAGCGACGCGCAAGCAAGGCTCGCCAGCACATAGGCGGCTAAAGCCATGAAAATCGATGCCCATATGTACCGCCGCTCGCGCACCGCCCGCAGTTGCGCGGAAATGATCCCGTGGAACCACACCCCCAGCATCGCGATCCAAAGAGCCAATCCGACGAAGCCCATCCGCGCGAGGATCGTCACGGTGCCATTATGGGGGCTTCGATCTTCTTCCACCTTGAATGGAAGGCCCTTGAGCGCCAGGGTCTCGCCGAAACCCAGCCCGTTAACCGGCGCGTCCGTCCATACTTTGTCGACGAGGAAGGCCCAGAAGATCAAGCGCCAAGTAATCGAACCGCTGTTACGGTCCTCTCTGCTTATATGGCGCAAATCGAAGTGGAAGCCTTCCGAGATCGAAGTCACTTGGGCCACGAAGGCGTCAACGGAAATCTCGCGACGGTTGATCAGCGTGACTTTTGCGTCCGTAATCCATAGCAGGGCGATGATCGCGGCCAGAAGAAGCACCGCCTTCATGATGTGCCGCCGTACCGGCGCCAGCACGGCCGTGAGGCTGAGAGCCGCCATCGCTCCCACGGCGGCCGCTCGCAACTCCGCGGCGCAAGCCACGGCAAACATGACGATCGCCACGACATAAGCGGGCGAGAGCGAAATGACACCCCCCATCAGGAACACGGAAAGTCCGACGAAATGGACCATTTCCTGGTCGAAGAGGGCGAAGATGATCGGAACGTCTGTCCCGGGCCATTGCGGCAGCACCGGCAGGAGGAACTGCGTGCAAACGAACACGACCGGAAACGCCCAGATGGCAATATATGCGAGCCTCTGAAAATAATCGATCAGCCGACGCGGTTCTCTTTCATGCGAAGCCAACGCATTGGCTACGATGAAGGCGAAACTCCCATATGCCCAGATGACGGAATCGCGAAGCGCGTCCATTCCGAAATGCAGGCCCGGTATCGTCCGCCATGCACCCCAAGCCATGTAAAGGGCGATGAATAGCAAAAGACGGTCGCGAAGCAGGTCGAGCAGGTTGGCTGTGCGCAGAAAAACGATGATTCCGATCACCATCGTCACGTCGCCGATGAAGAGGGGCTTGATACCGACATAGGCGAAGCCTTTGCCAGCAACCGCGTATCCGGTAAGCACGAAATAGAGCAGGGTCATATAACGGGCGTTGATCGCCGCGCCCTTCGCCTGCGCGTTCCCGAATTCACCCGAATAGGTAACGCTCATCCAGCTTCCTGCCGTGTCGGCGGATTCGAAATGGATCTCATCCTACCGCGCCGCCTCAAGCCGCAGCAATGCCGGCCTATCGGGGTTGCGCGGCATAAAGCGCGGACACGATCCGCAAGGCCTTCACGCCGTCCTCGGCGGTGGAAAGCGGCGTATCGCTGCGCCCGGTCTCCACCTTCTGGAGGAAGGCCTGCGTCTCCGCATCGAAGGAGGGATCGGCCTGGCCGAAATCCACGCTCGCGCGATGGTCGCCGTCGCGCCAGAACCAGCGGTTCGTGAATTCCAGGGTTTGGGCGCCGTAGTTGCCCCCCCTGCCCTTGAGCACGGCCATTCCCTCGGAGCCGTACACTTCGATCGAGAACTCGTTTTTCCAGCTCGTCAGGCTCACCTCGACGGTGACGTCGGCACCGCCGCACAGCATGGAAACGAAGCAATAGTCCTCGACGTCGGTTTCCCAGAAGCGCTTCTGCAGCCGCCCGGAGACCTCGCCCGGCTCGCCGAACAGATCACGCACGAGGTCGAGAAGATGAATACCGGGGTCGATCAGGGCGCCGCCGCCGGCACGGGCCTTCTTGAGCTTCCATTCAGTCTCCATCCCCGGCCGTCCGCCATGGCCCATCAGGAGCCTGGCACGGTAGAGATCGCCGAAACGACCCGCTCGCAGCATATTGCGCAGTTCCGATATCGCGGGAAGAAAGCGGTAGTTGAATCCCGCGCAGGTCGTGAGCCCGGCTGCCTCGGCGGACTGCTGCACACCTTCGGCCTCCGCCTGCGAAATGCCCAGCGGCTTCTCGCAGAAAAAATGCATCCCGTGATCGATCGCCCAATGGCAATAGGAGGCGGCGATGTCATGCGGCACCGCGATGAACAGCGCCTTGACGCCCGCCAGATCGTCCGGCGTGAGAGCCTCCAGCCGGTCGACCACCCGGTGCTCGTGCAGCGCCAGTGCCGGATCGGCCGGCGGCTTCGGATCGACCGCGAACGCGACCTCATGCCCCAGCGCGCGCACGATCTTGAACCGCCTGGCGCCGATCAGGCCCAGGCCGATGAAGCCGACTCTCATCGCCGTTCCGTCCTGCGCAGTTTCAGCATGTCTTTGGTTTCGAAGAGCGTGGCGTCGCGGTAATTGTCGCGTGCGTGGATGAACCGCCCGGTGATGTGGCCGGCATCCGGTCCCGCCAGGAACAGAACCAGATTGACGGGCTCCTCAATGCCGACGACGGTCCGGACCTCGCCGCCGCGGCGCTTTACTTCCGTCAGCATGTCCGTGGCCACGGCGCCCGGCGCGATCACATTCGCCGTGACGCCGGTGGCAGCCACCTCATCGGCGACAGTCTCGGTGAGGCGGACGACCGCCGCCTTGGACACCCCATAGGGGCTGAATTCCGGATAGGAATAGGCGGCACCGCCGCCGGCAAAATTCACGATGCGGCCGAAGCCCTTGCGCGTCATCGCCGGCAGGCACCAGCGCATGAGATTGCAAGTGCCCATCAGATTGGTCATCAGCACGTCGCGGAAATCGTCCATCGAGAGACCGGCGAAATTGCCGTGCGGGCCAAGCATGGCCGCGGCGTTGACCAGAATATCGACCGCGCCGGCCTCGCGCTCGATCCCTTCGACGACGGATTTGCAGAAAGCCTCGTCGGCGACCGACCCGACATGGCCGTGCGCTCGTCCGCCCGCCGCCGCGATCTCGTCGGCCGCGGCGACGGCATTGGCCGAATGCGAGATCGTGTGGACGCCCCCCCCGCCCTTGGCGAAGGCAAGGGCGACGGCCTTGCCGATGCCGCGTCCGCCGCCGGTCACAATGATCTGGCGTCCGGAAAAGGTATCTGTCACGGCGTTGTCCATTCGTTGGCTTCCCCATCAACAGTATTTCGGCAACCGGTCCGGCCGCCGAAGACCCGCAGGCGCGCCTTCAAAGAAGCTCGCCCATGATGTCCTGCAAGACCTGTTTCTGCGCTTCAAGCGTAAACGTGCTGACATAGCGCATTCGCGCATTGTGCCGCATGCGGCCGCGTTTCTCCATGTCGGCCATCATCGATTCCATGGCAGCAGCCAGCGACGCCGGATCTGCAGGTTTGAAGTGCACGCCGATCGTGCCCTCGGGCGCATAGTAAGGCAGATTGCCGAGGCGCGGGACGACCATCGGCGTGCCTCGGGCCAAGGCCTCGACCGCCGTCAGCGGGCCGCCGCCCTCGTACCAGAGGCTCGGAAGAACCAGAAATTCCGCGGCGCCCATCGCCTCGCGAACCGACTCGTCGCTGGCGTTCTCGATGAACTCGATGCCGTCATGGCTTGCGGCAAAGGCCCGGACCTGGTCGGCATATGGCCCGCCGCCGACGATCTTGAAGGGGCGGAACGCCGTGAGCTTCAAGGCTTCGAGAAGAAGCAATATGCCCTTGTCGAAGGCGAGCCGGCCCACGAACAGGCCGTAACCACCACCGCCCGGACCGGCCCCGGGATCGGGGTGGGCCAGATTGGGCACCACCCGAATGCGCTCCGCGGGGATGCCGCCCTCGGCCAGCTTGTCCCGCACGAAGTCGGTATAGACCAGATAGCGGTCGACGTCGTTCCGATAGGTGCCTCTCACGCGATGAACGAACTGCATCGTGGCGACGGCGGTCGTCGCCGCGCGGCTCCCGCGATAACAGGCATGAACGATCCCCGGCCAGCCGAAGGTCTTGTTCAGGCAGGATTCGCAGACGTGACCGTCCCGGAAGAAGGCGCCGTTCGGGCACAGCAGACGATAGTTGTGAATCCATTGGAGGACTTTGGCGCCCGCCCGGCGTGCGCCCGCATAGACCGCCGGAGATGCGAGGGGAAAGGTGTTGTGAAAGTGCACCGCGGCAATGTTGGCCGAACGGCACACGGCCTCGACCCGGGCCGCCGCCTGCGCATTCCAGACCGTGACGCGAAACCGGTCGAAATTCGACAGGGGGTCCATGTCGTAATTGTCGAACTTGAGCGTTTCGACGCCGAACCCAAGCGACTCCAGCACCTCGATAGTCCGGTCGAAAGCCTTATCTTCGCCACCCTTCTGTTGGTAGAAGGTATGGACGATTAGAATTCTTGGCTTCATTCGGGAGCGGCCGGATCGTTCGCCGTCCGGATCGTCATCGGACGCGCCGCGGGCCTGCGCCCAGCGCCCATTCCGATCCGAGAAACGGTAGGCGCAAAGACGCACACTCCGGGCACGTCATAGACCGCGCCATTCGACATAAATCCCTGTCAAGAAGCGGCTGGCACAGTTGTCGGAATGGTGTATCCGGCCGCCGTCGCGTCCTTGTAGAACATCAGGACGGTCTCGCGCGAATATTCGTCGAGGTCCTTGTCGACCAGAGCGAGTTTCTTGATGACGTCGTTGGTGACCGTGATGATGTGGCAGCCGATCTCGTCGGCCTGGAAAATGTTCAGCAGTTCGCGCGGGCTTGCCCACAGCAGCTCGGCCTTCGGGCGCCCTTTCAGGATTCCGACGGCGTCGCGCATATGCGGCACCGGATCGCGGCCGGTGTCTGCGATGCGGCCCGCGAACACCGACACGACGGCCGGCGTTTTTTCGTCCAGCGCGTCGCCGACTTTCGACACCTGATCCAGCGTCATGATCGCCGTCACGTTCAGCTTGATGCCGGCATGGGAGAGCGTGCGGATCAGCGGACCGGCGAATTCACCCTTGGTGTTGCTGACCGGGATTTTCACATAGACGTTCTTGCCCCAGGAGCCGATTTCCCGCGCCTGCTCTTCCATCGTGGGGAAATCGTCGGCGAAGACCTCGAACGACACGGGCTTGTCCGGAATGACCTTGAGGACCTCCAGCGCGAAGCCCTTGTAATCGGTGATGCCCGCCCCGCGCATAAGCGTCGGATTCGTGGTGAATCCCTTCACGATCGGATTGGCGGACTGGTCCTTGATGCCCTGCAGGTTCGCCCCGTCGGCAAAAATCTTAATCTTAAGATTCTGAACACGCGACATTGCTCACCGTCCCCTAAAAGGAAATGCCCACCTGAATAGTCATTGCGGCGGGGCTCACCCTAAGTCAATCAAATTCGAAAAACGGCCTGTCGCACCCCAAACTCGGCAGCCGACTATCCTATACTATATGACGTTTGCCAGCACTTTTGCGCCTTCCCAGTCGACATGGAACCGGACTTCGCGCAGCCCTGCCGCGGCGAATGCGCTTCGAAGTCTCGCCTTTTCGGAGTCGCAATAGATCAGCAGGAACCCGCCGCCGCCGGCACCCATCAGCTTGCCGCCGAGGGCGCCATTCCGCCTCGCAAGTTCGTACCATTCGTCGATCTCCGCATTCGAGACCTTCGAGGACAGCTTGCGCTTCATCTCCCAATGCGTGTGCATCAGCGCGCCGAACCCGCGTATGTCTCCTTGAGTCACGCAGGACCGGATCTTCATTCCGATGTCCTTGATCGTATCGAGGCGCTGCAACATCGCCTCGTCGCTTTCCTTGGCGCCCTTGTCCTGCGCCGCGAGCACTTCCGACGCCTTGCGATGGATGCCGGTGTAGAACAGCAGAAGATTGCTTTCGAAATCGTCATGCGTCTGCTCGGACATGACCACATTGCCGACCTCGACCTCGCCGTCGCGGCCGATGTCCATCGTGGTGATGCCACCATATGCGGCCAGATACTGATCCTGCTTGCCGACGGGCTCGTGGAGAATCTCGCGCTCGATATGATAGGCTTCTTCCGCCAGCCGCCGCGGATCGACATGCTCGCGCTTGTAGGTGTGCAGCGCCAGGAGCAGCGCCACCGCGAACGTGCTGGACGAGCCCATGCCCGAATTTCCGGGAATGTCGGCCACGGTCGTGATCTCGATCTGCCGGTCGAGGCCGAGAAGCCGCAGCGCCTCGCGAACGATCGGATGCTCGATCTCGTCCAACTTGTCGACGATCTCGGTCTTGGAGTAGCTCACGCGGATCGACTGCTCGAACCGCTTGTTCACCGAGACGTAGACGTATTTGTTGATGCCGGCGCTGATCAGGGCACCGCCACGCTTCTCATAATAGGAGGGAAGATCTGTTCCCCCGCCTCCCAATGGAATTCTGAGCGGCGCGCGGACGATGATCATCGCGAGTTTCCTCCATTGCCCAATAAAAAGGATTCGAAATCCTTCAGTCCCGCCGGCGAACCGATTTCGTAAAAGCGCCGATCGACTTCATGCGCCTTCAATTGATGCGCGGCGATGATCGGCTTCAGAAAGGCTTCGAGCGACTCGGCCTGGCCGCGAACCATTCCGCTTAACGTCGAGCGCTTCAGCGCCATCAGGCCGTAGTTGATGTAGATCGCGTTCGGCAAGGGCGGGGTCTTCTGGTACGCCGTCACATAGCCGCCTTCGACGGCGATATCGCTGGTGTCGTGTGCGTTCTCATTGCGGTACACGGTCATCATGGCATCCGCGCCGGCACTCTCGAAGTCGTTCCAGATCGCCTGATAATCGACCGGCAGATAGGAATCGCCGAACAGCAGGAAGAAGCGGTCGGCCAGCTTGGACTCGGCGTATTTCACCGCTCCAGCGGTGCCCAGCCGCAAATCGCCTTCGTCGCTATAGGTCACCTTGAGGCCGAGAGCCGCGCCGTCGCCGAGACATTCCTCGATCTGGGCCGCATAATGGCCCACCAGCATCACGATCTCCGTGGCGCCGTTGCGCCGCAGGAGCTCGAGCTGATGCACCAGGAAGGGCTTGCCGAGCACCGGCACCAGCGCCTTGGGGATATCCTGCGTCAACGGATAGAGCCTTGTGCCGAGTCCGCCGGCGAGGATTGCGACTTGCATCAGGCCTGTCTCTTGAATCCGATCTCGTCGAGCATCGCCAGGATGGAGCGCCGCAGCGCCTCGCGCGTGCCGAATTTGGCATCCCAGCCGCGCGCATGCGTCTTGGAGAGATCGAACCGCACGATCGGCACGTCGCCGGACCATCCGCGGTTGCCGCCGGAATATTCGTAGCGGACATTGCTGATGCCCATGATCTCGCAAGCGAGATCGGCGATCTCGTTCACGGTGATATAATCGCCCGTCGCGAGGTGGTAATAGTTGAACTTCTCCCGATCGCGGGCCGCGAAGTGCTGGATGCCCGCCACGATATCGGAGACGTGGATATAGGACTTGCTCTGCGTGCCGTCGCCCAGGATGCGCAGCCAGCTCGGATCGTTCTGCAAACGCCTGACGAAATCGAAGCCGACGCCGTGCGTCTGCCGCGGTCCGACGACGTTTGCGAACCGGAACACATGCGCGGTCAATCCGAACATGTGGCAATAGGCGTGGATCATCGCCTCGCATGAAAGCTTGCTCGCGCCATAGGGCGAGATCGGCAGCATCGGCGAATAGTCCTCCGTCACCGACTTTTCGCCGGTGTCGCCATAGACGCCGCTGCCCGACGCATAGACCAGGGCGGGAATCTTGTTGATCCGGATCGCTTCCAGCAGATTCTGGGTGAGATAGGTGCCTTCCCAGAAATCGACATCGGGATGCGCCATCGCCTTGGCGATGTCGGGATTGGAGGCGAAGTGATAGACGATATTGTGGCCCGCCGAGGCTTCGACGATCTGCTCGCGCTCCTTGAGGTCGCCGCGCGCGACGCGCAGACGCGAGCTGCCTTCATGCGCCTTCAAATGCCACATCTGGCCGGAGGTGAAGTTGTCGAACACGGTAACGGTCGCGTCCGTGGAATTCATGAAATGATCAACGAAGTGACTTCCGATGAAGCCCGCTCCGCCCGCTATGAAGACTTTCATCAAAACCCCTTTTTACCCGCGCCGCCGGCGTAAGGCCGCGATCGGCGCGACGGCCGGCGCAGCAATCCCTCACGCCCACGCAAGAGAATTTGGACAACCTTCCGGCGCCGCGTCCTAGGCCCAAGAGCCCCAACACCCCAGACAAGGCCTCTAATTAGCAAATGGCCACCGCATTGCAACAGAGGCCGGGCGGGAACCGGCGGCGGCGCGTGGCGAGCCGCCAGATCCATCAGGGCCGCTTCTTGAACTGCAGGATCATCGTCATGCCCAGCCACGGCGTATGCTCGAGCCCTCCCAGGACCGACGGACCGCCGTGATAGAAGGTCCGCTCCAAGGTCATCCCGCAACTGTCCAGCAAGGCGGCGAGTTCGCCGGCCACGAATTGGTGCTTTTGATAGTGCTTGTAGCTGTCCGGCGAGGCGAGCCGTTTGAGCCCCGGGATCACCGCGAAATAGCGCGGATGGCGAAAAACGAAATGTTCCATCCAGCGCACCGGGCTGCGGCGGTTCGGACCCGACATGATCAGAAATCCGCCCGGCCTGATGCGAGTGGTGAGCAGCTTCAGCAGCGCGGCGGGATCGTCGGTATATTCGAAGACCCCGAGGCTCACCATGCCGTCATAGGTCTTCTCGAGATACGCGCCCCGGCCGTCGGGCGAAATATGCTCGAAGGTGAACCGGTCTTCGGGAATGCCCGAGCGCTGCAGCGCGGCGCGGGAGGTCTCGACCATCTTCTCGGAAATGTCCACGCCGGTCGGGCGATGGCCCAAGCTCGCGAGCTGCGCCGATGCGACGCCGGTACCGCAGCCGAAATCCAGCACGCTCAGATTGGGCGGCAGCGCGGCCAGCCAATTGCGCAAGGTCTCCAGGCGCGTGCGAAAATGGCTCTGGCGCACATAGCGGTCGTCCCAGGTCGGCGACTCGCTGTCGAAATAGGCGGCGGTCTTGCTGGCGGCTTCCGATGCGGTCATGACACTTCACTCTTGATAGGGCCGGGTTGCTCCGGGGTGCGGGCGGTTCCCGCGACCGGCGCAACGCGCGCGTAAGCCGCGAGCAGCTTCGGCGCTTCGTATTGCCATGCGAGTTCGGTTTCGACCCGGCGACGGCCGAACGCGCCCATCGCCTCCCGCTTGGCCGGATCGTCCAGAAGGGCGATCACCTTATCGCCGAAATCCTCCCAGTCATTCGCCTTCGCGTAGAGCGAGGACTCGCCGGCGGAAACCCGTCCCTCGCGCAGATCGAACTGCACGATCGGCTTTCCCAGCGCCATGTATTCGACGATCTTGTTCATGGTCGACAGGTCGTTCATCGTGTTCACGGCGTCCGCGTTGACGCAGACATCGGCTGTGTTCAGCCAGCGCAGGAGCTCCTCGTCCGATACCCGGCCGGTGAAGATGATGTCGTCCGCCAGACCCATCTCGCCCGCCATGCGCTGGATATTCTCGAGTTCGGGGCCGCCGCCGACAATGACGAATTGCACGTCCTTCCGGCCGCGTTTGTTGACGATGTGGTCGATGCCCTGCAGCAGGCCGTCAAGCCCCTCGCTGGTTCCGATGACGCCCAGATAGCCGACCAGATACCGCCGGCCGCGACGCAGTGCGGCATCGGGCGGCATGAGCCGCAACCGCTCGAGCTTGGGTCCGCTGCGGACCACGAAGACGCGATCGGGCTTCATCCCGCCTCGGCCGACCGCGATTTCGCGGTAGGAACCGTTGGTAGCGATCGAAATGTTCGCGCAAGCGAAGGTCATCCGCTCGAACATCCGCAGCAGCCAATAGAAGAAGCCGCGCCGGGCGAACTTCGCCTCGAACAATTCCGGCACGATGTCGTGCTGGTCGAACACGAATTTCTTTCCGAGCAGCTTGAAGGGCAGCGCCACCAGAAAGATCAGGTCGGGCGGATTGCAGGCGTGGACCACGGTGAAGCCGTGCCGGAACAGAACGCGCCACGCCAAACGGGTCTCGTGGAACAGCGCCACGGCGTACTCGACTAGGAAGCCGACCGCGCTGTTGGCCTCGAACGGCATGTCGTGGCGATAGATGTTCACGCCGTCGAGCACTTCGTGGGCCGCGGTATAGCCCTTGCCTTTGGGGCAGATGACGCTGACGTCGTAGCCGGCGGCGGTCAATGTCGTCGATTCCTGCCAGACGCGCGCGTCGAACGGCACCGGCAGATTCTGTACGATGATCAGAACGCCGGGGCGCTTACCAGCAGATGCCATGATAGCTTTCTTCGTGCCGCCGTCCCGGCGCCGCCCGGACGAGATCGACGATCGCCTGGCCCTCACGCGCCAGATCGACGACTTTCGCGGTGTGTTCGTCCTTTTTCGACAAGATCAGGATGTCGCAATCCCGGACGAGATCTTCCGGCGTGTCCACCATCAGGCGCGAAATGTGCCGGATGTGTTCGAGGATATAGCGCTGGTTGGCGCCGCCGATGGAGGCGAGGCGGACGTCCGGATCATAGATACGAAGCTCATAGCCCTTGCCGATCAGGCGCTCGACCAATTGCACGATCGGGCTTTCACGCAAATCGTCGGTGCCGGCCTTGAAGCTAAGTCCCGACACGCCGATGCGACGGCGCCCGTCGGCCGCGATCATGTCGAAGGCGCGGTCGATATGAAACTGGTTGCTCGGCAACAGGCTTTCGAGGAGCGGCAGCGACAGATCCAGGCTGCGCCCGCGATAGGTAAGCGCCCGCACGTCCTTCGGCAGGCAGGAACCGCCGAACGCGAAGCCCGGCCACAGATAATAGGGCGACAGGTTCAGCTTCGTGTCCTGCACGAAGATCGCCATGGCCTCGTGGCTGTCGATGCCGAGCTTCTTGCAGATCGAGCCGACTTCGTTGCCGAATGCCACCTTGAGCGCGTGCCAGGTATTGTCCATGTACTTGACCATCTCGGCCACCGGAATGGTCACGACCATCAGGGGCGCGGTGAGGCCCTCGTACAGCGCTTTGGCCACGGCCACCGAACGCTCGTCGCCTTCCATGGCGCCGATGACGGTCTTGGGCGGCGACAGATAGTCCTGGATCGCCGTGCCTTCGCGCAGGAATTCCGGATTGAAGCAGAGGCCGAAATCGACGCCGGCGCGCTTGCCGGATTCGCGCTCGAGAATCGCCAGTGCCTCGCCGAGTACGGTACCGGGCAGAACGGTGCTTCGAACCATGACGACGCGATAGGCATCGACCTCGGCGAGCGCGCGGCCGATTTCCGCCAGGGCGGCATGCACGTAACGGAGGTCGAGATTGCCGTTCACCATGCTGGGCGTGCCGACGCAGACGATGATCAGCTCGGAGGCTTTGACGGCCGACAGCACGTCCTGCGTCGCCGATATCATCTCGCTTTGCCGCAAGGTCTGGATCAACTCGCCCAGGCCGGGCTCAACAATGGGCGAGCGGCCCTGGTTGATCGCGTCGACCTTTTCCTTGACCGGATCGACGCCGATGACGCGATGCCCGTCCCGTGCGATGCAGCTTCCGGAAACCACGCCCACATAACCCAAGCCGAAGATGGCAACGTTCATCAATTTTATCCGGTCCGACAGCGAGCTCCGCCGGCTCGACAGAGAATTTCGTGGGGGTATGCACCAGCACGATAACAAACCGGCGCCCGGGAAGTCAAAGACTTGAGCCCCTGAGGAAATCTGCAAAGCGGCATCGCAATACGGCGCCCAAACCGGCGGTCCATTACTCTATGCGATCCGCTATGTCATCCCGGCTTCGACGCCACCACGACATTACTGATGAATAGGCTTTGGTCCTTCGGCAGGATGGCAGCGAACAGCATGCCGATGGCGTTGATCGGCGCGAACAGGATCGGCGTGACGATCAACCGCACGGCGGTGCTCTTCGACAGGGGCCAGCGCCGCGCGAGATAGGACACCACGTATTGCGTGAGCGCCGCGATGAAGGTCCCGCGTTTTTCCTGGATGCGGATTTCGAATCCCGCCGTCTCGAGGATGTGCTTGAGCCCGAAAGACGAATAGCGACCGAAATCGTAGGGAACCTCGTGTTCCTCGACCGCGAACGGAACGGTGATCAGCATGATTCCGCCGGGACGCAGCACCCGATGAAGTTCGTTCAGGATCGCGGGCAAATTGAAGACATGTTCGAACACTTCCGAGCTGAATATTCCGTCGAAATGATCGTCCGGAAAGGGCAGCGTCTTGCCGTCGTAATAGACGTCGACTTCCATGCGCTTGGTCTCGTGACCGGAGACCTCGACATCGACGCCGACATATTCGGAAACGTTGGCGAAGAGCGGCCGGTAGGGTTTGCGGCCGCAACCCAGATCGAGCAAACGGCCTTTGAATTGCGGCGCATATTTCGCGATTGCCAATTGCAGTCCGCGTCGCGAAATATAGCCTGGGTTGACGAAAATGCCGAGCGGCCCGGGGAGGAATTGCTGCCGCATCCCCCATTCCTTGGCTCTCGCCGCGATACCGGCCATCAACTCTGCCCCTGGTCCGAAACCGGCCCGACGTCACGGCTGCTTCGTCGCGCCCACGAAAATGAGAGTCGAAGCCAGCATCGGAAACAGCGCCAGGATCGCGCGCTTGATCGGGTTGGGCTTGATGATGCAAGCGGGCTCGATGGACAAAGGATCGAGTCCCGCATCGTAGGCGACCTTCGAAATGGTGAAGGGCGTGAACCAGAATCGATGATCGGTGTTGTTCGTCTCGGAGCCCGAGAATGCACCGCGGATATTGCCGGCGTTGAAGCCATTGGGCACCGTGAACACGCAATAGTCCACCTTGCCGCGATAGGTTTCCAGAAATGTCCGTACGAAAGCGACCGGGTTGCCGATGTGCTCCAGGACTTCGGCGAAGACCACATAATCCCAATGCCGATCGGCGATCTCGACAACCGGGGTCGGGTTTGTGATATCGGCAATGATCATGTTGTCGAGACCGGATTCCTTCTTCGCGATGGCGACCGATTCCGCGTTGATGTCCACGCCGAGACAATATGACGCCGCTTTGGTGAGGCGCCCATGCAGCCACTCACCGGTTTGGATCTTCTCCCGAATGGCCGGAATGTGATCGCAACAGCCTATGTGCAGGCAGGACTTCCCGCGAACCAGATCTTCGATAACCTTTATTCTGTCAGCGGGCGGTGCGAAGTCGAAATCCATCCGGTCCATCCCGGAGAACTTGGTCCCGGCCAGATAGTCGAGGAACGCCGCAGGGTGTTTCACGCCACGAATGCTCATACGACTGGGCCTCCGGCGCCCGATGCCAACATTTTCGATTGTGCTGTTCTTTTCCTACGAAACCCCCGTCATCTGCAAGCCGCGATGTGGCATGTACCTGGTCCGAGGTGCGGCGATGGAGCCTTAAAACGCGATCCGCGGCGCTGCGGACAGGTCCGCTGCGCGAACCGCTTTTCATCCGGCGGCCTATCGAATACATGACGTTTGGTGGCGCAACTTGATCATTCCGCGCCGATTGGGGGACTAAGTGCCGGCTCCAGGATCATCGAAAACCGCGATCGTGTTCGGCGGCGCCGGGTTTATCGGAACCCGCCTTCTCTCCGAACTGGTCAAATCCGGCCAGTATGGCCGGCTGGTCTCGGCCGACCTCAACGACGTCGCCCGCAAGGTGGAGGGCGTCGAATATGTCCGCGCCGACGTCCGCCAGCCGATCGCGATCCCGGGCGAATTCCCCGATGCCGAGGTCTATAACCTGGCCGCAGTCCACACCACGCCCGGTCACGAGGATTGGGAGTATTTCTGGACCAACGTGCTGGGCGCCCTGCGCATCTGCGCCTTCGCCGATGCGATCGGCGCGCACCGGATGATCTTTCTGAGTTCGATCTCGGTCTATGGGCCGACGGAAGCTCCGCTCGACGAGGACGGGACGCTCAGTCCGGAGTCCGCCTATGGCCGCTCCAAATACCAGGCCGAGGAAATTCATCGGGCCTGGCGGCGGGTCGCTGCCGGGCGCCAGCTGGTCATCGTCCGCCCGGCCGTCATATTCGGCCCGGGCGAGCGCGGCAATTTCACCCGCATGGCGGCGCTGCTGAAAGGGGGCCGGTTCGTCTATCCCGGCCGCACCGATACCGTGAAGTCCTGCGCCTATGTCGGCGAGCTGGTCCGGTCGATCGGCTTCGTGCGCGACCTGGGGCGCGAGGAAACGACCTACAATCTCGCCTATCCGGCACGCTATACGACACGCGACATCTGCGCGGCCTTCGCCGCCGTCGCGGGCTACCGGATGCCGCGCCTGATCGTGCCGATGTGGCTGATGCTGCTCGGCGGCCTCGCATTCGAAGTGCTGGCGGCGATCGGCATGAAGACATCGGTCAATCGCGGACGGGTAATGAAGCTTTTCCGCTCCACCAACATCGTACCCAGCGTCCTGACGCAACTTGGTTATAGCTTCGAGACAGACCTGGAAGAGGGATTGCGGCGATGGAAGACCGAATCGCCATCGGGTGAATTTGTCTGAACCCACACAGATGGATGCGTCCCGCGCGCCGGCGCTGCATTATCGGCCCGACGTCGATGGCTTGCGTGCCTTGGCCGTCCTGCTGGTGGTCGGCTATCATGCCGTACCGTTCCGTTTTCCCGGCGGCTTCATCGGCGTCGACGTCTTCTTCGTCATTTCCGGCTTCCTGATCTCCAAGATCATCATTGAGGGCGTGGACGACGGCACTTTCCGCGCGCGCGAGTTCTATCTGCGCCGCGCCCGCCGCATTCTTCCGGCGCTGCTGATCGTACTCGCTGCCGTGTTCGTGGCGGGCGCGATCCTGTTCCTGCCCGATGAGTTCGCCCGGCTGAAGCGCGACGTCCTGGCGGCGGTGTTTTTCGTGCCGAACATCACCTCCTGGCTGGACGCGGGTTATTTCGACATCGATCGCGATCTGAAGCCGCTGTTGCATCTATGGTCGCTGGGCGTCGAGGAGCAATTCTATGCGGTATGGCCGCTCCTGCTGTGGTGGTTCCGCAAGCGGCGCTGGACGATCATGCTGCTGGTCGGTCTGGCGTCCTTCGCCCTCAATGTCGAATTTGTGCACGCCTATTCGACGGCGGTGTTCTACCTTCCGGCGACACGGCTTTGGGAATTCGTGCTGGGCGCGGTTCTCGCCAATCGCCGCGTCGACGCGGCCGCGCCGCACGCCGGCACGCGGGCCGCCATCGCCGCTTCGTCGGGCCTTCTGCTGATCCTGGTTCCGGCCTTTCTTTACTCCGACCAGATCGCCTTTCCGGGCTGGTACGCCGTACTCCCGACCGCAGGGGCGGCGCTCGTGATCGCGGCCGGACCGGCATCCTGGCCCAGCCGGTTTCTGCTCTCGAACCGGCTCGCGACCTATATCGGCCGCATCAGCTATCCGCTCTATCTGTGGCATTGGCCGTTGCTTGTGCTCACGCGGATCGAAGCATTCAACATCGATACCAATCGTTGGCTGAAGCTCGCCCTCGTCCTGCTGGCCGTCGCGCTGTCCGCGGCCACCTACGAGCTGGTCGAAAAGCCGGTACGCCGGCGATGGCTGCATCGGCGCGTGATTGGCGCGCTGTCAGCCGCGGCGGCTTGCCTCGCCGTAGCCGCTGTCGCGATGCCTTACCCCTATCAACGCCTCGCCAGGACGCCTTCCAACATCGAATTGAACTGGGCGAACTTGACCAACGACACCTGCAAGGCGGTCCACCCCTGGCCAGAGGTGGGCGGCTGGTGGTTCTGCATGCAGAGTTCGCCACGCCCCCCAACGATCCTTCTGCTGGGAAACAGCCACGCCAATCATCTTTATCCGGGCATGGCGGCGGTCTTTCCGAAGGAGACCGTGCTCAATATCGGAACTTGCGAACCATTGACCGACGCCATTGCCCGGCTGCCTGGCGTCGACCTGGCCGAAAATCCGTGCGCCGGAAAACTGATCGCGAAGCAGCAGGCGATGTGGCAAGGCATCGTCGAACACGATCCGAACCTGCGGCTCGTCATCATCAGCGCATTGTGGCCCATCTGGGACGCACAGGGGCATAGGCGCGATTGGACCGACGGCAGCATGATGCCGGACGATTTCATGTCCATAGCGGGAACAAAGGGTTTGTCGCTCGAACGGGCCTACGAAGTGGGCCTGGACAGGACCATCACCTTTATCGAGCGCCGTGGCGTAAAAGTGGTCTTGTTCTATGACACACCGCATTTGGCCTACGACGTCCGCAAGTGCATGGCCCGTCCCTTCGAGCCGCCGGCCGAGACTTGCCTCATCTCGACGGCAGCGGTCCTCGGGGAGCAGTCGTCCTTCCGAAGGCTGGTAGAACGACTCAAGTTGAGGCATCCCGCCATGGGCGTCTTCGACCCCGTGCCGGTGTTTTGCGATTCCGGCGTCTGCCGGATGATTGCGGGGCCCGATCTTTATATGCGGGACATTTCCCACTTGTCCGAGCCTGGCAGTCGCAAGGTCGCCGAAGCGTTCGCATCTTGGGCGCGACGGGCCGCGCCCAGGATGTTAAATCCCTGACTTCGACGGTGCGCATTGGCGGCCCATCGGCCGAACGCCTTTCGTCAGTTCATTCAACGAGAGCCAGCTTTATGAGGCCCCATCCGGAGCCAGGATGCGCCGCGTCAGCTCGATGATCGCGCGCTGCACGGTCAGGAAGGGCACGACCTTCCAGATCGACACCAGGAGGTCGTAATCCGCGTCTTCCAGGTCGAGGCTTCCCCTGTCTTTCCTCTTCAGCACAGCGTCGATGATGCGGATGCGCTGTAGCTGCTCCATGGGATTGATGCCTTGGCTGCCGGCCGCCGGCGTCTTCGTGATGGCCTCAACGATGACGGCCCCCGCATCGACGGGCTCGCCGGTTTCCTCGTTCACGATGCCGTCCAGTCTTATGTGCTTCACGGAGTTTGCCTTGCTGTCGATGCGGGAAGCGCCGTCTACGCCGGCGCGACCGTCGTTACCGTGCCGCTGCTGCCGCGATATTTCAGTGCACCGCTTTCGACGTACAGCTGTCCCATTCCCGCCGGGCTGCTGGTGGGCGCGACACCATTGGCGATGCCGATGACGCGGGCTGCGGAAGTGCCGAGCGTCGTCACGCCGATGCCGATATTGCCGTTGCCCTTCACGACCAAGGCCAAAGGAGCCGCCGTGGATGGACCTATCACGATGTCCGCCATGGAACTGCTGGTGGCGAAAACAAGGTTTTTGGTTGCCAGACCGGTGACCCCGGTCTTATTGATCGTCGCGCTAACGCCAATGCTGTTAGCGCTCGAGCAGCTTAAAACCAGGAGCGGGGTGTTATCGCTCGAGGTCACCAGCGTGTGAATGCCCGATCCGATCGCCCCCGAGATCGTTACGTTCCCGGTGACATCCAGCGCATAGCCGGCGGCGGGATTGGAGAGGGCCCCAATTTTAAGCGACCCGGCGAGGATGTTGTAGTCGGCGGTCCCTTCACAAAGAATTCCATAGCCGGTGGTGACGCCGGCAAGCTTCATCGGAGGGGCGTGAAAAGCACCCGTTGCAGCAACGGTTCCCGTGCCCGAGATGATGGGCGCTCTGGCCTCGTACATATAAGCGGTGCCGACTGTTGCGCCGTTAGAGACGTAGAGCTGATTCTCCGAGACAAAAACCTTGGCGGTATTGCCGCTATTGGCAACCGCGGAATTCAATATGCACAGGAGCTCGTCGCACGTTCCGGTGCCGGAGTAAGTCGCTCCGGATTGAATTCCGATGAGATCGCCATCGTGAGACGACGAGCCCGTCATCGTAATACTGACCGCCAGCCCCTGTGCGAATGTTCCGGTACCGCCAGATGCCGCACTCGTCGTGGCCTGAACAAGGGCCGAGTTACCAACGGGAAAGGTTCCGGGAGTGTCGGCGATAACTACAGGGCCATCGAATTCATAGGTGGGCATTCCAGTCATCCTCTCGTGCGCGCGGGATAAAATCGATTGCGCGGGTTGTTGTGGGGTTAGGCGTTGCCGCCGCTGTTCTGCCGATCGGAATGCCGCACATAGCCCGGACGGCCGAATGGAATTTGCGCGGCTCTTGCATCAGGTCTCCAGGCCATCAGGCAACCGGCCCTTGAGTTACGCCGAATTGTCGCCTGGTGATGTGCGATTGCCTGCTCGGCGATGTCATGTGGAGTACGATCGGGCTGGGTTTGTCGGTCATAGCGTCAAAGCGAAGAGGGCGCTGCGCCATGGCGGCCATCGTCGCGACGCGCATTAGGCTAGCGTTGGCATTTTTGATCGTCAAGCCGTTGGCGGCGAGGAGAGCTTGCTGAGGCTACAAGCCGGGAACAGCGATCGTTTGTGTCTCAGCAAACGGTTGCGACCAGAGCTTTTGAACCTGCCTGCGAGACTTTCGGATCAAAAACAGATGGACAGGCGCATCCTTGCGGTCGCGCAGCAATCGTTGCAGACTGATCCATCAGAGCGCCAATTTATTCAGCACTTCATTTGACGGCTGCGAATGGTGCCGCTTCCGCGAGAATAATTTCGTTATTGGCCGTTCCACGCCTTTGTGGATCGCAATTCCCACGATACCGCCCAGTGCCAGCGACACACAGATGAATCCGGCGTGGGATAATAAGGATTGGATCTCAAAAGTATGAGTCCATGCCCGGCGCATGAAGGCCAACGTGAACCCGTCCATCAGATACAGGCTGTAGGACGCGGCACCGAGTAAAAGGATGGTTGGGGATTTGAACTGGACGCCGGACATCTCCGCCCATACCGCCGTCAGAAGGAGCATGGCGCTCGGCAGTCCGATCTCAATGACCCGGTGGTCGACCATGCTGCCCGTGAACCAGTACATAGAGGCTGCGAGCGACAAGACGACGACCCACGCGGCGACCAGCATTGCCGGAAGGTGAGGTAAGCGGCCGTCCCTGAACCTTAGTGCGACCGATGCGATACCAATACCAAAGCAAAATTCGAGCAGCAGTGGGCTCGTATATGTCACGGCGACCGCGTTGGTGAAGTGGAAAACCGCTCCGGCGAGCGCGCAAGTCCCAAGGCATAGGACAACGGCGATGAGGCGCACGCGACGCGGAAGCGCAAGCGCGACGGCGAATATGACGTAGAAGAACATCTCAAAATTGAGTGTCCACCCTTGCCCGAGCACGGGCGATACCAGATGCACTTTGTCGTTATAAAACGGGATGAATAGTATGGATTGAGCATAAGCGACCACGCTTGCCGACGTGCTTCGAGACGGGAAAACGCGCACCATCGCGAAAAAGACGGTCGTCAAAATGAAGTAGAGCGGAACGACACGGATCAAGCGCCGTCGAAAAAACTCTTGCGGCGGCAGCGGCTCGTCATATGTCGTCCAGGCCATGATGAAGCCGCTTATGACAAAGAACAGGTCAACGCCGCCCAAGCCGATCCAGAGCGGAATCCGCGCGACCGTGTCGAGCAACGATATCGAGGCATGATAGGCCAGTACGCCGAACGCGGCGATGGCCCGCAGGTACTGAACCGAGTTCAACTGTCGAAACGTCGACATCCGTGATTCCGCAAGCTTCTCGGCTTTCCATACCGTTCACGCCGAGACTATGCCATGTCATCCGCTTTGGAAATCGTCGTTACGCCCGCCCTTGCCGTTCCTCCATCGTACGATCTGCCGCTCGGCTCGCTCCGCTGGCTCCCGGCTCTGAGGGCTGGTAAGTTGTAGGATAATCTTGATAATCCCCCCGCAATTTGTTTCAGCGGGGACGGGCGTGTCGCGGTTTTCCAAACTTCTTTCAGGTCATTTCTGGTACAAGCATCTATCCGACCGTCTCAACGAGCCCTTTCTGATCAACCTTCTGGCCTTCGGCGCGCTTGTGTTCGGCAGCCCCCGCACGAAGATCGCGTTCGATATGTTCGAGCAGCGCCCCTATGCGTTCGGCATACTGGCGGCGGCGGACATGGCCAAGCAGCTCGGCATACCGCGGATCGGCGTCGTCGAATTCGGCGTGGCGTCCGGCAACGGCTTGCTGTCGATGAGCCGTATCGCGGCCGCGGTCGCGAAGGATACCGGCGTGCGAATCGATGTCTTCGGCTTCGATACCGGAGGCGGCATGCCGCCGCCGGTCGATTACCGCGATCATCCCGAATATTACTCGACCGGCGACTACCCGATGGATCAGGAAGGCCTCCGCAAGCGCCTGCCCGCGCATACGCAGCTGATCCTCGGAAACGTCTCCGAGACGGTGCCGCAATTCACCGCGACCTATGAAGGGGTGATCGGATTCGTCTCGATCGACGTCGACTACTACTCCTCCGCAGTGGCCTGCATGGAGCTTCTGGAAAAACAGAGCGCGAACTACCTGCCGGTCACGCCGCTATATTTCGACGACGTTTTCCTGGATGCGCACAATGAATGGGCGGGCGAGCGGCTCGTCATCCGCGAATTCAACGACCGGTGGCCGATGCGCAAGATCTCGCTGTACACCTTTTTACGCGAAAAACGCATCATCAAGAACGCCGTCTGGATCAGGCAGATGTACGCGATGCATGTGCTGGATCATCCCGCACGCACGACCGAAGGCGCGAAGAAGGAAGCGGAATTGCGCCGCCTCTGAGCCTCGCGACTGCGGCGTCTGGGCTTGCCACTACCCTTGCCCTGGTGTTGTCGGCATGTCTAAATATGTGCATCGGACTTTGCTCGCGCGCTATGGGGATGCAATGAGTTCCACGGCCTATACGGCACGTTACATGATCGAAGCCGCGAAGATTTGCGGCGAGATCGACCAGGAACAGATCGACCGCATGGTCGATATCCTCGCCGACACCCGCAACACAGGCGGCAGAATATTCTTCCTCGGCGTCGGTGGCGGCGCGGGAAATTGCGCGCATGCCGTTAACGACTTCCGGAAGATTGCCGGTATCGAATCGTATGCTCCCACGGACAACGTGTCGGAGTTGACCGCACGAACCAATGACGACGGATGGGAGACGGTCTTTGCCGCGTTTCTGCGCGTGAGCAAGATCGACAAGGACGATACGGTATTCGTCTTCTCGGTCGGCGGCGGAAATCTCGAGAAGAACATCAGCGCGAACATCGTCAACGCCCTCCAGCTCGCGAAGGAAAAGTGCGCGCGGGTCATCGGCGTCGTCGGCCGCGACGGCGGCTACACGAAGAAGGTCGCCGACGCCTGCGTAGTGATTCCGACGATGAGCTCGGATACGGTGACGCCGCACACCGAGGCCTTCCAGGCCGTGGTCTGGCACCTCATCGTCTCTCATCCCGGGCTCAAGCAGAACGAGATGAAATGGGAAGCGACGAAGTAGCGTCCCGAGCCGTATTCGTCGACCGCGACGGCGTCCTCAATCACAACTGGTTCAATCCTTCGACGGATCAATGGGAGTCCCCCGTTCATCCGTCCGACCTGCGCCTGTGCGCGGGTGCGGCGGACGGCCTCGCCGCGCTGGCGGCTGACGGGTACAGACTTTTCGTGGTTTCCAACCAACCGAGCGCCGCTTTGGGCAAGTGCACGATTGCAGATCTTGAGGCCGTGCACGACGAATTCCTGCGCCAGCTCGCGGCGGCCGGGGTAGAATTGGATGGGTCGTTCTACGCCTATTCGCATCCCAAAGGCGTGGTGCCGGCGCTTGCCGGAGACGCCCACAGGCGCAAGCCGAGCCCCTACTTGATCGAAACCGCGATCCGCGAACACGGGCTGTCCAAGGCGGAATGCTGGATGATCGGGGATCGGGACACCGACATCGAAAGTGGTCAGCACGCCGGCGTGCGCACGATCCAGGTGAAATCTTCCGAGCCGGACGGAAAGGCCGGCACCGCGACGCCGGATTTTCGCGCCGATGATTTTCGCGGCGCCGCGCGGATCGTCATGCGCATTCGCGCCGCCGGGCGCAACTCGTAACGGATTCGATCGTCCATCGGGATAGGGCGGTGCCGTCGGACGGCGCGGACGGTTTATGTCCCGCCGCGCCGCATTCGCGGCAGATAGATCCGGAAAACGTACAAGCCGGCGAACGTCAGAAGCACGACGACAAGGGGAATCTGGAGCAGCCCCGTCATGATGCTCGGAGAAACGGGCGAAGTCTGAACGGACGGCTCGCTGATGATCTTGGCCGCATAAGGCACATTGACGCTCGTCATCATCAGGTTCTTTTCCTGCTCGGACAGAAGCGTGATGAGACCCATGCGCTGCTCGGTATTGGTTACGGTCTGGATCTGATTTTCCAGATAACTGATATAGGCATTGGCCTTGTCGAGGTCCCGATGCTTGATGGTCCCGTCGGTCGCTCGATACAACGCATAAAGAAACTTCTTCGCGAATTCGGGAGAGCCCGACGCGTAGCTCATCGTATAGAGTTGGGTCTCTTCGATCTCCGAAACGGTCACATTTTGCGCGATGTAGGTCATCATCGTCTCCGCCGAGGGCGGAGCCCACGGATCGCGCCCCAACGCACCGCGCAGTCCGTTGATGACGGTGGTCGACAGGCCTTGCGATTGATGCCATTTGCGCTCGGTCGGCGACCAGCCCGCGTTGAAAATCTCACCCGCGATTTCGGGATCGTTTAGGAGCGCTTGGCCAACCTCGGGCGAAATCAATGCTTGGCGAAAGGCCGTGAAGGGCGTGGTCTGGCCGCCCATTCCGAGAGGACCCCGCGCCAGAGCGGCGAGAGGAGAGCCGCTCATGGCCTGCAGCAGCGAATTGGTGTCGTTGGTCTCCGGACCGAACACCATGTTTGCCCGGTAGGTGTGCGGCGTGACGTTTAGGTATAAAATCCCAAGCCCGAGGCCAACCAGCAGCGCGAGCGCCAACCATCCCTTCCAGACGACGACGAGGTTCAACGCCTCCAGGATATGGCCCGTCAACGGCGACCGACCGGCCGGCTTGACCTCCCTGTTCAGTTCGCGGTTCTGAAACGGATTTGCCTGGAGCATGCGCACGGTCTGGCGCGGTGTACCGGACTCGACCGATGCGTCGTGGGGAGCGTCTACCATCTCTGGCACTGGACTTTCGCGTGTATCACGGCCAACGGCGGTTCTCCCGACTTTGTGGGAGTACTAGCACGGTGAGCTAACAGGGCTGGACAGCCAGATCAATCCGAGGCCGACCACCTTCCCCTGCCAAGGCCCGCCGGATTTCATGTTCGCCGATGAACCAACGACACGTCGGCAATTGAGCAGACCGCTCCTTTCTCGTCAACTTTTCTCAAGAATTCGATCGTCGCCGACACTGTTGTCGAGCCGTCCGCTTGCGGTCGATGGGCCTATTGTTTCCTCCGCGACTTTCCGGGTAGTACGGGTTCGGGCAATCGAGAACGCGAATTTCCGATGAAGCAACTGGCGCAAAACTACAAATCCGGCGAACTGTCGCTTCTCGAAGTGCCGGTTCCGGCGTGCCAGCCGGGCGGCGTTCTTATCCGCAGCGCCTACTCGGTGATCTCGACGGGCACCGAGATCATGAAGGTTAAGGAGAGCCGCCTGTCTCTCGTCGGCAAAGCACGAGCCCGCCCCGACCAGGTTCAAAAAGTCCTGCGGACGGTGCAGCAGCAGGGCCTGGTCGCGACCTATCAGAAGGTGATGAACCGGCTCGATTCGCTGACGCCGCTGGGCTATTCGGTGGCCGGCGAGGTCATCGAAGTCGGCGAGGGCGTCAGCAGCTTCAAGGTCGGCGACCGCGTCGCCTGCGCGGGCAACAAATATGCCTTGCACGCCGAATTCAATTGGGTTCCCGAAAATCTCTGCGTCCTCGTGCCGCCAACCGTCCCCATGCAGCAGGCGGCGTTCGCCACGGTGGGAGCCATCGCGTTGCAGGCGGTGCGCCAGTCCGAAATCCATCTGGGCGAGACGGCCTGCGTGATCGGTCTGGGCCTGCTGGGCCAGATCATCGTCGGATTGCTGCGCGCGGCGGGCGTCAACGTCGTCGGAGTGGATATATCCGAATCCAGGTGCCGCCTGGCCGAGCAAATGGGTGCGGCGTGCGGCGCCACGCCCGCCGGCGCGGACATGGTCCGCCTGCGGTCGGCCCTGCGCGATCTCACGGCGGGCGCCGGCGCCGACTGCATCTTTCTGGCGAGCAGCACCCAGTCCAACGAACCGGTCGAGATGGCCGCGGATCTGGCGCGCGACCGCGCGCGCGTGGTGGACGTAGGCAAGACCAAGCTCGACCTGCCGTGGAACGCCTATTACGAGAAGGAACTCGACGTCCGCTTTTCGCGTTCCTACGGACCGGGGCGGTACGATCCGCTCTACGAAGAATACGGCATCGACTATCCGATCGGCTATGTGCGCTGGACCGAACGTCGCAACATGGCGTGCGTGGTCGACATGATCGGACAAGGCAAGCTCGATCTGGCGCCGCTGATCTCCGCCGAGATCGCCTTCGAGGACGCGCTCGGGACCTACGAGTCCTTGCGGAAGGGAGAGCTTGCGGGCACCGGCTTCGTCTTCCGCTATCGCGATGGCACGGCGGTCACGCGCACGATCCGAACCACGCCGACCCAGGTGGCGGCGGCGAAGTCGAAAGTGCGGCTCGCGGTCATCGGGTGCGGGAACTACACCTCCTCGATGCTCATGCCGCACCTTGTCCGCAACGCCGACGTCGAGCTTGTGGAGGTTGTCACCAACACCGGCCTGTCGGCGGCCCAGGCCCAACGCAAATTCGGCTTCCGGTCCGTCTCCACCGACGCGCGTTCGGTGTTGGACAATCCCGACGTCGATGCGGTCGTGATCGGCACCCGCCACAGCAGCCACGCCGAACTCGCGGCTCTGGCGCTCCGAGCCAACAAGGCGGTGTTCGTCGAGAAGCCGCTGGCGCTCGATGCTGTCGGCATCGAGACGGTCCAGGCCGCGGCTCGCGAGAGCGGAAACTCCCGTCTCATGGTCGGCTTCAACCGCCGCTTTGCGCCCCTGCTCAACGAGATGAAAGCCGCATGGGGCCCGCGCGGCGGACCGCATGTCGTGAACTACCGCATCAACGCGGGCGCGCTCGAAAAAGGCTCGTGGTACCTCGACCGGATGGGCGAAGGCTCGCGCTTCGCCGGCGAAGGCGGCCATTTCGTCGACACGCTGTCGTGGTGGATGGGCGCCGATCCGGTTTCGGTCACGAACTACGCAGGCATCGGCGATCCCGACGACGTCGTCGCGACGTACACCTATCCGGATCATTCGGTCGCCGTCATTTCCTACCTGACCGGAGGCGCCTCGAACTATCCGAAGGAACTGATCGAGGTTTCCGGAGAGTCGCGCAACGCGGTGCTGCACAATTTCGAATCCTTTTCGGTGTGGAAGGGCGGCAAGATCGTGCGCGGCAAGGCCGGGGCGATCGACAAGGGGCAAAAGAACGAAGTCGAGGCCTTTGTCGCGGCCGTGAAGTCCGGCGGCCCGATGCCGATCGCGTTCGAGAGCTTGGTCGCGACCACGCATTTCACCCTGGCGACACAGCCCTCGCCCGCCCTCGCGGACGCCGCCCAATAAGATGCAGCTCGGCTGGTATATCCGCCGCCTCGGCCGCATGTCGCCGGCAGAGGTCGCCAGCAGGGCGCGCGATACCGCTCTAAAGGCGGCTTGGTCCCGGCAATGGGTCCGGCCTGGCGAGCCCGACCGGCTTCCCGAGCCGGTGACGCGCCAGGCCTTCCCGCATCCGCTCGGCGCGGTGGCGGACATCGATCCCGCCGCGAAGACGGCGCTCATCGCAGCGGCCGAAGGGCTGCTGCAGGGCCGCTGGCAGGCTTTTGCGATCGCGCGCGACGATTTTCGATCCCCGGACTGGTTTCTCGATCCGGCGACGCAAATCCGCGCCCCCGACGCGCTGTTCGCGTTCAAATATCCGCACCGCGATCCCGCGCGGGTGGGAAATCTCAAATATGTCTGGGAGGCATCGCGCCACCAGCATCTGACCGTTCTCGCCGCCGCCTATTTCCTGACGAAGGACGATCGGTTCGCGCAACGCGTGGCGTCCGATCTGAAGGATTGGTGGCGCCGCAATCCGTTTCTCTCCGGCCCGCATTGGCTGAGCGGAATCGAGCTGGGCCTGCGGCTGATCGCGTGGGTGTGGTGCCGCCGGCTGCTGGACGGCTGGCCGGACGCGGCCGCGTTGTTCGAGGCCAATCCGGATTTTCAGATTCAGCTCTACCGTCATCAGCAATATCTTCACGCCTTTCGCAGCGGGCATTCGTCCGCCAACAACCATGTCCTCGCGGAAGCCGCCGGTCAGCTCGCCGCGGCGTGCGCCTTTCCGTTGTTCGACCGGTCCGAGACGTGGCGGCGAACGTCGGCGGCGCTGCTCGAGCGCGAATTCGCGCTTCAGACCTTTCCGTCAGGGCTGAACCGCGAACTGGCGACCGAATATCACGGCTTCGTCCTGGACCTCGGCCTTGTCGCGGCGCTGGAGTGTCAGGCCGCCTCTCATCCGCTCACCGACAATTTCTGGCTGGGCTTGCGCAATATGATGGATGCCTTGGCCGCCATCGTCGACGCCCACAATCATCCGCCGCGGCAGGGCGACGCCGACGACGGAATCGGACTGCTGGTCGACGCGCCGGACTTCGATCACGGCTCATCCCTGTTGCATACCGGCACCAGGATTTTCGGGCCTGCCGGCTGGTGGCCGACGCCGGGCACGAAAGACGCCCGTACCGGCTTGATGGCGGCCCTGGCGCACGCGCCCGAGCTTGCCGCGCCGCGACCGAACCCGCTCGCCGCGCTGGCGCAGGACGCGGGCATGGCGATCCTGCGAACCGGCAGCGGCAGCGACGAGATATGGTGCCGCTGCGACAGCGGCCCGCATGGCTTCCTGTCCACCGCGGCACACGCCCATGCCGATGCGCTGTCCATCGAATTGCGCGCGGGCGGCGTGGAGATATTCGCCGACGCCGGTACCTATTGCTATCACACCGACCCGCCCTGGCGGCGCTACTTCCGTTCGACCGCGGCCCACAACACGATCGCATTGGCCGGAAAGGATCAGGCGGCGCAGAGCGGACCTTTTATGTGGTCCCAGCACACCGTCAGCCGCCTGCTGGCTCTGGACGGCCTCGAAGGAGGAAATGTCGCGGCCTGGACGGCCGAACATTCCGGTTACGCGCCGCTGATTCATCGGCGTACCGTCCGTCTCGACCGGACCGCGCGGCGCCTTGTCATCGTCGATACGATTTCGGGCGGCGATGCGCCCGGGCGCTTGTCATTCCTTCTGGGACCGCACGTCGAATGCCGGCTGCGCGAAAACACCGCGCTGCTGGATTGGATGGCGGAAGGCGGCGCCCGACATGCAACCGTCGAGCTTCCGGCGCAATTGCATTGGCGCGTCGCAAGAGGCGCCGAAGACCCGATCGAAGGCTGGTATTCGGAAAGCTTCGGCCGGAAACAGCCGACATTTCAACTGATCGGCGAGGGTATGTTCCACGGCGGAGCCGACGTCACGACAATGATCGCCTTCGGCGAGACGGCAGCTTAGCCATCGCACACTGGCGATAGGGATCTCCGGTGTGAAACGAGGCCGCCTCTTGGCAATGCAACCCATCGGAGTGCAAGATGGATAGAGAATTGGGGACCACAATACTTTGACGCCGATGACCGCCTGCGATCTGGCTTTGAGCGTTTTCGAACAGCGACGCGGTGATGGCGGCTGTTTCACCGCACGGCCTGCCCGTATCGCCGGTGCGGCCGCTTAGGTGGCGTGTTCCCCCACGCGATTGGAAATGCCTTGAACATGCGGCTGGTTCTGGTCGGTCGGACGAGCTTCCTCGCGGGTTACGTCTCCCAGGCAGCAGCTTCCGAAGGCGTGGAGACACTGTGGCTCGGCCGCAGCGAGGATATGTCGGCCCATCTGCGGCCGGGCGACCGCGTCGTGAATTTCGCGATAAGTCCGGGCTATCAGAGCGGCCCCTATAGCGAGGACGCGGATTGCGATCTCTCCGTCGCAAGACAGGCCGTCCGGTGCGGCGCACGGGTGGTCATGCTCAGCACCCGGCGCGTCTACCCCGCCGAAGCGCGCTGGAACGCGCGCGAGGACGCGCTCGCCACCGGAGACGAGACGCATTACGGCCGAAACAAGGCCCGGACCGAGCAGGCGGTGCGCGCACTGGCGCCGGACGCCGCCATCTTCCGGCTCGCCAACATCTTCGGTCCGGAGTATCGGCCCGGCAGCGGCCGCGGTACTTTCTTCGGACGGATGCTTCGTACACTGAAGGAAGAGAACGTCATCCGGTTCGACATGCACCCCGACACCCGGCGGGACTTTCTCCCCGCCGAGGTCTTTGCGTCCGCCCTGGTCCGCGCGCTGCGCGCCGACGCCACCGGCGTCCTTAATCTGGGTAGCGGCGTGGGTACGCCCTGCGGGCTGCTCGCCGACTGGCTCCGAGAGGGCTTCGGCGGAGGGGATCTCTTGGTTGACGTTCCCGAAATCCGCGATGAATTCTATTTGAATGCCGAGGCTTGGAACGGCCTCTTCGGGTCGCTATTAGTAGCCGGTCAACTTCGGAAATACTGCTTTGATTTGGGGCAAAATCTGCAATGCGTAAAATTCTGATCACCGGTGGGAGCGGATTCATCGGCTCCCATTTCACCGAACGCATGTGCGAGGCATTTCCCGACGCGCACGTCGTCGTGCTGGACAAGATGACCTATGCGGCCGACGTGAACTATCTGCTGCCCCTGCTTTCATCAAATCGAATCCAGCTCGTCGTCGGCGACGTCTGCGACTACGACCTCTGCCGCAACGCGCTTGAGGGATGCGATCTCGTCGTCCATGCGGCCGCAGAAAGTCATGTCGACCGCTCCTTTCACACCTCCATTCGTTTCACCGAGGCCAATACGCTCGGCACGCACACGATCATGGAAGCGTGCCGCGACGCCAAGGTTCCGCGCATCATTCATGTGAGCACCGACGAGGTCTATGGAGAGGTTCTCGAGCAGGAATGCGACGAGACGGGCGCCATGAACCCGACAAATCCCTATTCGGCGTCGAAGGCGGCGGCCGAAATGATCGTCAACGGATACCGGCACTCGTTCAAGCTGCCGGTGATCATCGTTCGCGCCAACAATGTGTTTGGCATCCGGCAGTATCCCGAAAAGCTCATCCCGCGCGCCATCATGTCGCTCATCCAGGGAAACAAGATTCCGTTGCACGGCAGCGGCAAGAACGTCCGCCACTATCTGGCGGCGCGGGATTTCGCCAATGCACTAGCCTTGCTTGCCGAACGCGGCGTGATCAACGAAATCTACAATGTCGGTTCGCCGGACGAATACGCGAATGTCGATGTCGTCCGGTTCATCTGCGAGGAGTTCGGCGCGAAATTCGACGATGCCGTACAGTACGTGAACGACAGGCCGTTCAACGACCGTCGCTATGCAATATCGTGGGAAAAAATCGGCAAGCTGGGATGGCGTCCGCAGCTGAGCCTGCGCCAGGAGCTGCCGCACATCGTAAGCTGGTATAAGCAGAACGCCGTTCGCATCATACAGCGCATGAACGAAACAGCCTTCGCGGATGGACATTAGCGCAGGCGGCGGGGACATCGTCGCGCTGTCCACGGGATTCTCTCGGCGACCGAAGCCCGCCCAGAATCGGATCGGCGTTCGGTTCTACTGTAGGGGCCGCGCCCGAATTGATCAAAGAACTGGCTGAGATTTCAGAAATTGCCTACTTGCTGATCTCCGGGCCGAGTATGTCCTCCGCGGCAAATCATCGCTCTCGTCCCACTGATTGCTTGGGCGGAACTGTCGGGGCATAGGGATTAGAACATCGCCGAGGACGGTTGGGGGATCGCAGGCTTACAACGGGCTATCTGCTCGGATGATCGGGGCAGCCTCGAATTGGGGGTAAAACCGCGGCACCGCAAAAATGCTTGAATCGAGAGAGCAGCAACAAGTCGTGGATTTCTGCCGGTTTCAGTCCTCGTTCACGGCGCGTCGCCGCCCGCACGCGCGGCGAGGGGAGAACATATTCGGATGCTCCAAAAACCGTCGGGGCTCGCAATGCGCAGAAGGTTAATCGGCGGATTCGGCGCCCACGCGGCGGAGTTCGCCGCATCGTCCGTTGCGGAGTTCGCCGCATCGTCCGTTAAAGTCAAAATACTGTTATCTGAACCCGCTATCCGGTCTACACTGGTGTCGGCTGGGGGGAACCAATTTTGGGTAGCAATGCTTCCCAAGAGGTGCGCTTCAGCCTGACTGAGAATATTCCTTATGACTGAGCGGCTGGGATGAACGAGGGGACGACGGCTACCAATTCCAGCGCGGTGCGGTATGGCATCGCCACGAAGACGTCTCGGCGCAACTTTCGCTACTGGTTCGCGATCGCGGTGCTGTTGTTCGCCGACATCGCCGCTCTGGGCAGCGCGGAGCTGCTCTTCCGGACCGGGCGCGACGTGCCTTCGATCGCGTTTTACGGCAACGGTCAGGCCGCCGCGCCGATCGACCTGTTTTATATCCTTGCCGGCTTGTTTTTGATCGTCCGGCTCCTCAGCGGCGACTACGGCAAGCGGCAATCCTTCTGGGACGGTGCCCGCGCCACCACGGTATCCCTGATTGTCGCCTCCATCCCCGATATTTTGGTCCTCGTGGCGGGGTGGAACCGCTACGCCGCGCTCTGGCCGATCGGCTGCTGGATCTACCTCCTGTTCGCCATTCCCAGCTTCAGGCAGTTGGCGCGCTTTGCCTTGAGCAAAGCCGGCATCTGGCAGATCCCGACGGCCCTTGTCGCGAAGGGAAACATCGCCCTCGACCTCTATCCGGCGTTGAGCAGCACGCTCGCTCTCGGGTTCGACATACAATGGCTGGTGCTGGAGCAATACGACTACGAGGTTCCCGAGTCGCTCTCGCACCTCAAGGTGGCCTATCTGCCCGATCCCGAAGACGTTGCCTTGAAGATGGGGGCCAGCGGCTGCGTCCAGGCCGTCATTGCCACGGACGACATCCAGGCACCGGCCGTCTCGGACATGATCCAGCGCCTGATGGAGGCCAATATGGGCGTGGCCTTCGTGCCCTCGCTCAGGCGCCTGCCTCTGGCGGGCATGACGTCTGGCTATTTTCTGGGCCGCAACATCCTGCTGTTTCAAATGCGGGACAATTTGCGCGCGCTGCGTCATCGCTTCGCCAAGCGTGCCTTCGACATCGTGGGCTCGATCGGCTTTCTGATCATGTTTTCTCCTCTGTTCCTGGTTATCGCGATCGCGATCAAGCGGAACGACGGGGGGTCGGTGTTCTATTCGCAGCGCCGCACCGGGCGGCGCGGAAAGCAGTTCCAGTGCATGAAGTTCCGCACCATGGAACAGGACGCCGACGAGCGGCTTGAGCGCTGGCGCAAGGAGAAACCGGAGCTCTATTCGGAGTTCCTGCTGTCGTACAAATTGAAGGACGATCCCAGGATCACCGGCCCCGGCCGCTGGCTTCGCAAGACGAGCCTCGACGAACTGCCGCAGCTCATCAACGTCCTTCGCGGCGAAATGAGCCTTGTAGGCCCGCGTCCAATCCCCGAGCAGCAACTGCGCGAGCAATACGGCGTCGCCGCCGAACTCTATGTCCGCGTCAGGCCTGGTCTGACGGGGCTCTGGCAGGTCAGCGGCCGAAACGAAACGACCCTGGCCGAGCGTGTCACGCTCGACGAGTGGTACATCCTGAATTGGACGTTCTGGAATGACATCGTCATTCTCATCCAGACGGCCTGGATCGTCTTTTCAGGCCACGGCGCCTATTAGGTCCGTACGCACTTCAAATGCGAAAAGGTCGTCATGAGCGGGTCAACCGCCCATACGCCCGACCGGCTCAGGCCACGGCGGCGAGAACGGCGTCGATCACGCGATCCTGCGTTGCGGCATCCAGGTAGGGATGCATGGGCAGGCTCACCACCGTCTTGGCGATGCACTCGCTGACCGGAATCGGCACCGACGGATAGGCCGCGTAGCCCTTCTGGTGCGACAGCGGTATCGGGTAATAGACGGCGGTCGGAATGCCTTTCGCCTTCAATTCCGTCTGCAATTCATCGCGGTTCGGAACCTGGATCGTGTATTGCGCCCAGGTCGACAGCGCACCGTCGATCGGGCGCGGCACGCGAATGCGATTGGATGCGCCCAGCCTGTTGCTGTAGCGGGCCGCGATCGCGTCGCGCTTTTCGATCTCGTCGGCGAATATGCCGAGTTTCTCGATCAGGATGGCCGCCTGGATCGTGTCCAGCCGCGAGTTCATCCCGATGCGGACATTTTCATACCGATCCGCGCCCTGCCCGTGCATGCGCAGGGACAGAAGCAAGTCCTTAAGCGCGTCGTCCTCGGTGAAGATCGCGCCGCCGTCGCCGAAGCAGCCCAGCGGCTTGGCCGGAAAGAAGCTCGTCGCCGCCGCGTCGCCGATCGAACCGGTCACCCGACCGTCGAGACGGCCGCCGAAGCCCTGCGCGGTGTCGCACAGCATCTTCAGTCCGGCGCGGCGCACGATCGGCTCGAGCGCTCGGTAATCCGCCGGCTGCCCGAACAGGTCGACGGGCATCACCGCCCGGGCGTTCAGATTTCCCTGCCGGCGCACGAGTGCGATGGCGTCCGCCAGGCTCGCGGGATCCATGTTGTAGGTATCCTCGAGCACGTCCACGAAGACGGGCGTGGCGCCGGCCAGGGCGACGACCTCGCCGGACGCGGCAAAGGTGAAGGCGGGCACGAAGACCGCGTCGCCGGGACCGATGTTCCAGGCGCGCAAGACCAGCAGCAGCGCGTCGGTGCCGTTGGCGCATGTGATGCAGTGCTTCACGCCGGCGAATGCCGCGAGGCGCCGTTCGAGATCCGCGACCTGCGGACCCAATATCCATTGACCGCCCTCCACCGCCGCCTGGATGGCCCGGTTCAACGGCTCGCCGAGCCGGCGACGCTGGGCCTGAAGATCGATGAACGGAATGGGAGCGGTCATGCCGGCGCCTCGAATAGAGCGAGGCGTTCTAGCCCCGTGGAGCAAAGACAGGCGAAACAACAAATATTGCCGATTGCGTCAGGTGCGGGCGGGCCTTCCCGCCCGCGCCGATTCCGCGCTGCAACTTTTTTCGCAACCGATCCGCGTCTGCTCAATCGTCCGCTTCGACGCGCATCTTCACGATCTTATCGGGCGTGCCGCTGATCTGCCCGTTGTTGTGATCGCCGCCCTTCTTGATGGAGTCGACGTGCTCCATGCCTTCGACGACCTCGCCCCAGATCGAATACTGGCGGTCGAGCCATGGCGCATCGGCGAAGCAGACGAAGAACTGGCTGTTGGCGCTGTTGGGATTGTTGGTGCGCGCGGCGGAGACCGTGCCGCGCTTGTGCTTCTCATTCGAGAATTCCGCCTTCAGGTCGGGCAGGTCGGAGCCGCCGGAGCCGGTGCCGGTCGGATCGCCGGTCTGCGCCATGAAGTCCGGAATGACGCGATGGAAGACGACGCCGTCATAGAAGCCCTTGCGCGTCAATTCCTTGATGCGCGCCACATGACCGGGGGCAAGATCGGGCCGCAGCGCGATCACGACCGGGCCGGTCTTCAATTCCATGATCAGGGTATTTTCCTTGTCGCGGGCCATCAGTTTTTTGCCTGTTCCTTGCATCGTTTCACGAGAAGATCGGACACATGCGGGCTGGTGAAGGCCCGCACGTCGCCGCCGAGCATGGCGATTTCCTTGACCAGCCGCGAGGCGATCGCCTGGTTGCGCGGGTCCGCCATGAGAAAGACGGTCTCGATGTCCGGCGCCAGGCGCTGGTTCATCGCCGCCATCTGGAATTCGTATTCGAAGTCCGACACGGCGCGCAAGCCGCGCACGATGATCGCCGCCCCCACTTCGCGGGCCAGTTCGACCTGGAGCTTGTCGGCAAGCGGGATGACGTCGATCACGGCGCCGTCCTCGGTAAGATCCTTCGCCTCGAAGCGCCACATCTCGATACGCTCTTCGAGCGAGAACAAGGGCTTCTTGCCCGCGCCCGTGCCGAGGCCGATCACCAGCCGGTCGACGAGCTTCAGCGCCCGCTTGGCGATGTCGCGATGGCCAAGCGTGACGGTATCGAAGGTCCCCGGATAGAGACCCACGCGCGGCTTTCTGATCAACTCGCTCACGTCACTCGCCCCCTTCGCCCGAGACGTCCTCGATCCGTTCGACCGAGACAACGCGCTCGCCCTCGTCCACGCGGAACACGGTGACGCCGCCCGATCCCCTGCCCTGGACGCTGATCGACGACACCGGCACGCGGATCGTCTGGCCCTGGTTGGAGATCAGCATCAGATCGTCGCTCTCATCGACCGGGAAACCGGCGACGATCGCGGTGTTCTTTTTCATCGCCCAGATGCCCTGCGCGCCGCGACCCATCACGCGGTACTCATAGGAACTGGTGCGCTTGCCGAATCCGCTCTCCGACACCGCCAGGACGAATTGCTCGCGCGCGCCGAGTTCGGAATAGCGTTCCGTCGTGAGTGCGATCTCTTCCTTGCTCTCCTCGCCGTCCTCGGCATCGTCGATCGGGGCGTCGGTGTCGCCGTCGTCTCCCAGCGCGGCCCGCCGCGCGGCGCGCGACTGCTTCAGATAGGCGCTGGCCTCGGCTGGCGTGATGTCGGTATGCCGGAGCAGCGCCAGGCTCACGACCTCGTCACCCGGCGCCAGCCTGATGCCGCGGACGCCCGTCGAGGCGCGGCTGGCGAAGACGCGCAGGTCCGACATGCCGAAGCGGATGCATTTGCCGTTGTGCGTGGTCAGCAGCACATCGTCGCCGTCGGTGCAGGTCTGAACGCCGACGATGCCGTCGCCGGGTTCGAGCTTCATCGCGATCTTGCCGTTGCGGTTGATGCTGGCGAAATCCGACAGCTCGTTGCGCCGCACGTCGCCGGACTTGGTCGCGAACACGATATTGAGCTTGTCCCACTGCGTCTCGTCTTCCGGCAGCGGCAAGATGGTGGTGATGCGTTCGCCTTCGGCCAGCGGCAGGAGGTTCACCATCGCCTTGCCCTTGCCCTGGATGCGGGCCTCCGGCAGGCGCCAGACCTTCAGTTTATAGGCCATGCCGGTGGAGGAGAAGAATACCAGCCAGGCATGGCTGTTGGCGACGAACAGGGAAGTGACGAAGTCCTCCTCCCGCGTCGCCATGCCGGAGCGGCCTTTGCCGCCGCGGCCCTGTACGCGGTACTCGTCGAGCGGCGTGCGCTTGATGTAGCCGCCATGGGTGACAGTGACCGCGACATCCTCGCGCTCGATCAGCGCTTCGTCTTCCACCTCGACATCGGCATCGACCAGTTCTGTCTTTCGCGGCGTGGCGAATTCGTCGCGGATCGCCTTCAATTCGTTGCGTACGATCTCCAGCACGCGCGGGCGCGAACGCAGGATGTCGAGATAGTCGGCGATCGCTTCGGCGAGCTTCTTGACCTCCTCGCCCAATTCGTCGCGGCCGAGCGCCGTCAGGCGCTGCAGCCGGATATCGAGGATGGCGCGGGCCTGCTCCTCCGATAGGCGGATCGTGCCGTCCTCGCGGATCAGATGGCGCGGGTCGGCGATGAGCTTGATCAGGGGCTCGACGTCGCGGGCCGGCCAGTCGCGGGCCATTAACTGCTCGCGCGCCGTCGCGGCGTCCGCCGCGGCGCGTATCAGTGAGATGACCTCGTCTATATTGGCGACGGCGATAGCGAGGCCGACCAGCGTATGGCCGCGGTCGCGCGCCTTGCCGAGCTCGAAGCGCGTTCGCCGCGTCACCACTTCCTCGCGGAAGGTCGTAAAGGCGCCGATCATTGCCTTGAGGTTCATCAGCTCCGGACGGCCGCCGTTCAGCGCCAGCATGTTCACGCCGAAGGTCGTCTGCAGTTCGGAGAAGCGGTAGAGCTGGTTCAGGACGACGTCCGACGACGCGTCGCGCTTGAGCTCGATCACCACGCGCATGCCGTGGCGGTCGCTCTCGTCGCGGATGTCGGAGACGCCTTCGACGCGCTTGTCGCGCACCAGTTCGCCGATCTTCTCCTGAAGCCGTGCCTTGTTCACCTGGTAGGGCAGCTCGGTGACGATGATCGCCTCGCGATCCTTGCGCAGTTCCTCGATATGGCAGCGTGCCCGCATCAGCAGCGAGCCGCGGCCGCGCGCGAGGGCCGCGCGCGCATTCTGCTTGCCGATGAGGAGCGCGCCGGTCGGGAAATCGGGACCCGGCACGATTTCGGTCAGCTCCTCGAGGCCGATCGACGGATCGTCGAGGTATTTGAGGCAGGCCTCGATCACCTCGCCCAGATTGTGCGGCGGGATATTGGTCGCCATGCCGACCGCGATGCCGCCGGCGCCGTTGACGAGGATGTTGGGAAAGCGCGCGGGAAGGACGACCGGCTCCTTTTCGGAGGAGTCGTAATTGTCCTTCCATTCGACCGTATCCTGGTCGATGTCCTCGGTGAGCTGGTGCGCGATCTTGGCGCGGCGCACCTCGGTATAGCGCATCTGCGCCGGCGAATCGCCGTCGACCGAGCCGAAATTGCCCTGTCCGTCGATCAGCGGGACACGCATCGAAAAGTCCTGCGCCATGCGGACCAGCGCGTCGTAGATCGACTGGTCGCCGTGCGGATGGTATTTGCCCATCACGTCGCCGACGATCAGCGCCGACTTGCGATAGGGCTTGTTCCAGTCGCGGCCGTTCTCGTGCATCGAATAGAGGATCCGGCGATGCACGGGTTTCAGCCCGTCGCGCACATCGGGCAGCGCGCGCTGCACGATGACGCTCATCGCATAGTCGAGATAGGAGCGTTTCAGCTCGTCTTCGATCGCGATGGGGCTGATGTTGGAGCCGCCCGGCTGCGCGCCGCTTGGCGGGACTGTATCGCTCAAAACCGGTTCCTTGATCCAGGGTCAGGAGCGACCCAATTCCGACCCGCTAGGTAGCATTTTGCGCCCCGATTCGCACAGGAAATCGTCGCCGCGCCCGGGGCGAAATTTCCCTTGTGCAGAAAGAGTTTACAGGTTCCTTCGCAGGGCGTTCCCCGACGGTATTGAGGCTGCGGACGACTCGTGCCGTCCCGGTCGCTCGGGAGAAAAGACACGAGCCGGCGGACGCCTCACGGCCGCCCTACGAGCCGCGCAATGCGGCGCCATAGCCATGACGGAATGCGCATCAGCGGATAGAGAAAATACAGGGGCCGCGGCAGCCGCACGCGGCTGAATTCGTTCCAGCCGATCGACTTCGACTGCAATTCCTTGACCCAGGCGCCGGGGTTGGGCGCGAGCAGAAAGTGCGAAAACTGTATCATGGCCTCGCTCGCCAGTCGTTCCTCGATCTGGCGCATCCTGTCGTCGCCGGCCATGGAATGGAGCGCGATCGCGACAAGCCAACGCGTGGAGCGATCCGACCGAAGCTCGTCGGCCAAGCCGGGCGCGAGCGGAAATTCCAGCAAGCGTTCGCACAAGAGCAGCGCCTGCGCCGAGGCCCGGCCGACCCCGGCCGATTGCGCCACGCGATGGAGACGCTCCACGTCCTGGGGCGGCATTTGGACCAGCCACGCCGCCAGATCGGCGAGCCATTTGAGCCGCGACCAGCCGTGCCGGGCGCCATGGAGGCAAAGATAGGCGAAGAGATCCTCGTCGCCGAGGGTGCTTATGAACTGCCCGTCCAAGACCGCTACGCGGCGCGAGGCGAAGACGTGTGCCAGGTGAGAAGAATTTTGCGTCAGCCGCCAGTGCAATTCCACGCACAAACCGCGGCTGGGGTGCTTCCACAGGCACTCATGCGCAAACGTCGACCATTCCAGGAATCGCCCGTCGTCGAGGCCTTCATCAGGTATCTCGCGGACATAGCCGACCGTGCGGAGCAGCGCCGCAGCCGCAAGGACGTTGGCGTCCTCCACCACGATGTCGATGTCCCAGGAATGTTTGATGCCGATATTGCCATAGGCAAGAAGCGCCAACGCCGTGCCTTTGATGAAGGTCAGTCCGATGCCGGCCGCTTCGAACAGCCGTTGCAGACGAAGGGATTCGGCGGCCTGAAACAGGCTGAGGCGGGCATTCTCGGCGGCGCTTGCGTCCAAGGCGGATTTGATCGGCGCCGGAACCGCGTCTCCCACGCTTCTCAGTCCGTCCGCAACCAGCCCCTCGACCCGCTGCCGGTTCGAGACCTGGACCACCTTTGGCCAGTCGACACCAGTCGACATCGCCACTGCTATGGCGTCGTCCCGCCGCGGCGACGGCGGCCAGATGCAGCACGCGGCCACCAGGCGGAATTCGGCTGAAAGCGGTGTCATCTGCGACAATAAGTCGGGTCCACGTTGCTTCTTCCCGGCGCTCTCCGACCTCGGCGCGCGGACTGGTTAATGGCCGCGAATAACGCCCGCGCAGCACCGGTGCGGATCGATAGTTTCACGCGGCAAGGCCTGCGTGCATCATCCCATCCGTTTGCGCAACCGGAATCGCGCGCATGATTCGATCCGCCCCGCTTCGTTTGACCGACGAACAAACGCAAAAAAAACAAAACGTTGCCGGCGAAACACACCCGGACTGATAGTCTTCCCCTGGGTAATAGGCGGGGAATTGTATGGGGAACCGGCCAATAAAACGGGTCATGATTCTGTGTCCTCAATCGTCGCGGTCGATCTTCACCGGCCGCTTTGCATCTTGCATCGATCCGGGCGCGATTTTGGCCGGAAAGAACGCCGTCGGCTGCACCGAATGCGGCGAGCTTCATTTTTGGGACGCGACCGATGCCTGGCTGGAGGACGGCCAGGAAGCGCCGGCAACGATTTCCGTGCAGAGCAGCCTGAGCGGCTGACGAGCCGACGGCGAACGGAACGGAACCGAACCGGATGGTTCGAGGGCGCTTTCAGCCCTTATACGTATCCAGAAACCGCGCCGCGAAGCCGGCGGCGGCGTCCCGCGCAATGGCGTCGCGCAGACCCTGCATCATGTCCTGGTAGAAGGTCAGATTGTGCCAGGTGAGCAGCATGGAGGCGATGATCTCGTTCGCCTTGACCGTGTGATGCAGATAGGCGCGGCTGAACCGGCGGCAAGCGGGGCATCCGCACGACGCGTCGAGCGGCGCCGGATCGTCCGCATGCCGTGCATTGCGCAAGTTCAATGGACCCTGGCGCGTGAACGCCTGGCCGTTGCGGCCCGAGCGCGTCGGGATCACGCAATCGAACATGTCGACCCCACGCAGGACCGCGCCGACGATGTCGTCGGGCTTCCCCACCCCCATGAGATAGCGCGGCCGGTCCCCCGGCAGATACGGCTCCGTCGCCTCGAGCGTTTCGAACATCGCCGATTGCGGCTCGCCCACGGCGAGCCCGCCGATCGCGTAGCCGCCGAATCCGATCGTCGTCAGTTCGAGCGCGGAGCGCGCGCGCAGATCGGCGAAGGTTCCGCCTTGCACGATCCCGAAGCAGGCCCGTCCCGGCTGCTCGCCGAATGCCGCCTTGGACCGCCGCGCCCAGCGCATCGAGAGCGCCAGCGACTTTTCGATGTCTGCGTGGGCCGCCGGTAGCGCCGGGCATTCGTCCAGCACCATCTGGATATCCGAGCCGAGCAGGCGCTGGATCTCCATGGCGCGCTCGGGCGAAAGAAATTCCGCATGGCCGTCGATATGCGAGGCGAAACGCACGCCCTCTTCGGTGATCTTCCGCAACTTCGAGAGCGACATGACCTGGAAGCCGCCGGAGTCCGTAAGGATCGGGCGCTCCCAGTCCATGAATTTGTGAAGACCGCCGAGCCTGGCGATGCGTTCGGCCCCCGGCCGCAGCATCAGGTGATAGGTGTTGCCCAGAAGAATGTCGGCGCCGGTCTCCCGCAAGCTTTGCGGCAGCATCGCCTTCACCGTACCCGCCGTGCCCACCGGCATGAAGGCGGGCGTGCGGATCGCGCCGCGCGGCGTGCGGATGACGCCCGATCTGGCGGTGCCGGACGTCGCCTGCAGCGCGAAGGAAAACTCCGTCATGGGCGCATCGTCAGCTTGCGGCATGGCCACCGTCCGCGGCGCGGAAAAGCAGGCAGGCGTCGCCATAGGAGTAGAAGCGATAGCGCTCGCGGATCGCCTCCGCGTATGCGGCCTGCATCCTGTCCAGGCCGCAAAAGGCGCTGACCAGCATGAACAGGGTCGAGCGCGGTAGGTGAAAATTGGTGAGAAGGATGTCCGCCGTCCTGAAGCGATAGCCGGGCGTGATGAAGATGTCGGTCTCGCCTTCGAGCGGACGGATCGTGCCATCGGCATCGGCGGCACTTTCGAGCGTCCGCAACGACGTCGTGCCGACCGCCGCAATGCGGCCGCCGTCCGCGCTTATCCGGTTGAGGCGGCGGGCCGTATCCAAGTCGAGCGCCGCCCATTCGGAATGCATGCGGTGATCCGCGGTATCGTCGGCGCTGACCGACAGGAACGTCCCCGCCCCGACATGGAGCGTCACGGACTCCCGCGAAATCCCCTTGGACTGCAGATCGGCGGCAAGCCGCGGCGTGAAGTGCAGTCCGGCGGTCGGAGCGGCAACCGACCCCTCCTGCGCGGCGAACATCGTCTGATAGTCCGCATCGTCGAGTCGGTCGGCCGGCCGCTTGCCGGCGATGTAAGGCGGCAGCGGTATTTCGCCCTGCGCCGCGATCGCCAGGTCGAGCGCCGTGCCGGATTTTTCGAAGCCGAGTTCAATTTCGCCGCCCGGTCCCCGCCCTTTGACTCGCGCCACGAGGTCGCTGCCGAAGACCAGGAGATCGGAGGCTGCGAGCTTGCGCGCCGGGCGGGCAAAGGCGAGGAAGGTGTCGGGAGCGACGCGTTTGTGCAGCAGCACTTCGACCTTCGGGTCGGCCTCGCCGCGGCCCTTGCGGCGGCCGCGCAACCGCGCGCGAACCACCTTGGTGTCGTTCACCACCAGAACGTCCGTCGCGCGCAGGAAGGCTGGTAGGTCCCGGACCAGCGCATGCTCGAACCGGCCGTTGGGATGGACCACCAGCATGCGCGCGGAGTCGCGCGGCGTCGCCGGGCGAAGCGCGATGCGCTCGGGCGGGAGGTCGAAATCGAACTGCGCGACATCCATCTCGGACAATCCAAAGGCGGCTGGGACGGGGCGGCCCGACCTACGCCACGCGATCTCTCGGTGTCAAAGGTATTGGCGGGGCCGGTGGCCAAACCCTTCCGCGCGCGGCGTCCGCTGTATACTGTTCCACTGCGACCTTGAACCGCCATAGAGCCATGGAAACAGACCCCGCATCGGCACGCGCCGGCGGTCGCGCGTTTTTGTCGCTCGTCCGCGCGATTGCCGGCTTCGCCGGGGCAAAGGGTCTGCTCGCCCTGCTCTATATCGGGCTGGGCGCGGTGTTCGAGAGCGTGGGGCTTCTTCTCCTCATTCCGTTTCTGGCGCTCGTCATGGGCATGGGCGGCGGCGCCGGCGGCTTTCAGCATCTGATCGCCGGGATGTTCGGCGTCCTGGGCACGACCACGGCCTCGGGCCGGCTTGCGGTCCTGATGGGCGGGTTCGCCGTCCTGATGGTGGTGCGCGGCGTCGTGATCGCGCTGCGCGACCGAACCGTCATGTCCCTGCAGATCGGCTTCGTCGAGCATCTGCGCTGCGAAGTCGCCTTGGCCCTCGCCGGAGCCGGCTGGGACCAGGTCCTGCGACTGCGCCATGCGCGGGTCCTTACCGTCATGAGCAACGACATCCAGCGCATCGCGGGCGCGTTGAATTTCCTGCTCCAAAGCACCATCGCGAGCGTGATCCTGCTGTCGCAGTGCGTGATTTCCTTTGCGCTGTCGCCGCTGCTCGCGCTGTTGTCCTTGGCGCTTCTCGTCGGCGGCGCGATCGCGATGATACCGGCGCTACGCCATGCCCGGAGGATGGGTCGCTTCGTCGGCGCCACCAATCTGACCCTGATCGACAATGCCAGCCAGTTTCTGAATGGCCTCAAGCTGGCCGTCAGCCAGGGCCTGCAGGGCGGCTTCGTATCCGAATTCCGGGCGACGCTCGCCGATCTCTCGTCCGTTCAGCTCGAATATTTCAGCAGGCAGTCGGCGGCGCGGTCCGCCCTCGTCACGATTTCGGCGCTGGTCGGGATGATCGTCGTCCTTGTGGGCTTCACCGTGTTGAACCTGTCGCCGCCCGTGCTCATCACCTTCCTGCTGGTGATCGGGCGCATGAGCGGTCCGGCGATGCAGATCCAGCAGGGATTCCAGCAACTCGCGCACGGCCTGCCGGCCTTCGAATCCATCACCGAACTTCTGGGCGAGCTGCGGCCTCGTCCCGGCACGCAACGCGTGGCGCGGCGGGACCCGCCGGAAGGTCCGATCGCATTCGAGGCCGTGACCTACCGGCATCCGCAGGCGGACGAACGCCAGTCGCAGGGCGTGCGGGCGGTGACCCTGACGGTCGCGCCCGGGACGGTGCTCGGTATCGCCGGGTCGTCCGGCACCGGAAAGACGACCTTTGCCGATCTTCTGGTCGGACTGCTCAGCCCGCAGGCCGGCCGCATCCTGGTGGCCGGCACCATGCTCGACGAGGCAACGCTGCCGGCCTGGCGCTCCCAACTCAGCTACGTTTCGCAGGATCCGTTCCTGTTTCACGACACCGTCCGCCGCAATCTTCTCTGGGCGAAGCCGGATGCAAGCGAAGGCGACATGTGGGAGGCGCTTGCGCTGGCGGGCGCCGACGACATCGTGAAGCGCATGGACGGCGCGCTCGACGCCGTCGTCGGGGAGCGCGGCACGCTGGTGTCCGGCGGCGAGCGTCAGCGCATCGCGCTCGCCCGCGCGCTCCTGCGCAAACCCAGGCTTCTCGTCCTCGACGAGGCGACGAATGCGATCGACGTCGACGGCGAACGCAGCCTGCTGCGACGCCTGCTGGAGGTCCGTCCGCGGCCCACCATCGTCATGATCGCCCACCGCGCCGAAACGCTCGCCCTGTGCGACCGGGTCGTTTGCATGATGGACGGCACGTTGTCCGACGATGCGCCGGTCCCATAAAAAGCGCCGCGAGACCTATCGGACCTTCGGGAAGATCGACGCCTGGATGCGGTCGCCCGGACCGATCCCGAGTTTCTTCGCAAGGCCGCCATTTATCTCGATGACCACCCGCACCGGCTCGGCGGCCGCAATCTCGGCGGTCGAAAACGGCACGGCATTGGGGGCAACGGTCGAGATCGTCCCATCCTGCCGGACGAAAAGCATATCGAGCGGCAGCGGCGTATCCTTCATCCAGAACGTCGCCATCACGGGAACGCCGAAGTCGAACAGCATGCCGGCATCGGGCGCCAAATGGGTCCGGTGCATCAGGCCCAATTCGCGGGAGGCATCGTCGGCCGCGACTTCCACGCGAAAGACATGCGGACCGTTGCGGGCCCGGATGGTGATGGTCTCGTTCGGAAGCGCCGCCGCGCCGGCCGGAGCAAGCGCCAGGAGGACGAAGGCGATCAAGACTGTGGCGCGGCGCATGACGTCAGCGGACCTTTCACATGTTGCTCTGCGAGCGCATGACGCTACCTCGTGCGCGCCGCCTGTATAGCAGCGTTCGCAAATGCGGTCAGTCGCTGATCGCTTGCATGGGTTCGGCAAGAACCGGCTCCCGACGCGATTTGCGGATCGTGGCGCGAACGCGCACCAGCGGGTCCTCGACGAATTTGAGCACCGCAAGCGATGCCAGAAGCGACAGCGTGCCGGCGAGCACCAGCAATTCCAGGCTCTGCCCCACCCCGGCGATCCGGATCGTCAGCGCCCCCAGCGGCCAGTGCAGCAGGAAGAGCGGATAGGACAGCCGCCCGAGCGCGCCGGCCAGGCCCTTGATGGGCCGCAGCACGTCGTCGAGCCGGCTGTTCCACAGGCCGAGCATGAGGATGCCGGCCGCGGGCGCACCGAGGAACTCATTGACGGTCTGCGATCCGATGAACGGGCCCCAGGAGAGCAGTTCGAACAGGCAAAAACCGGTTCCCGCGACCAGCAGGGGCCGCGCGGGTCTCAGGCGATCGCGCAGCAGAAACACCCCCGAGCCGATGAAGAAGGCATCCGCGTTGCCGACCGGCGTGCCGTAGAACGAGATCGGCGACCACCAGAAGGCGCAATAGGCGGAAAATGCAAGGGACACCGGCAGCAGGACATAGGTGAGCCGCGGCCGCGCCGCCGTCACCAGCCCGACCACGAGATAGAACCACAATTCGGTGTGCAGCGACCACGCCGCGGGCAGAAGCCGGCTGGCGGTCTGTTGCGTCAGTCCGAACACCGCGAGATTGGCGAACCAGTCGGCGGTCGTTGCCGGCAGGAGAAGCGAAGGATGCAGCGCCGTGCTCGTGGGCACCAGCACCACGACGGCGGCGCCGACCGCGAGACACGCCCAGTAGGTCGGATAGATGCGCAGAAACCGGTTGGCGAGGAACGCCGCCGGCCGGCCGGCATAGAGCGTGGTCGCGACCATGGAGATCAAAAACCCGCTGATGCAGAAGAACGCCTCGACCGCCAGCCGGCCGGTCTGCGCCGGAACAATTCCCGACAGATGTTCCGACATCACCATCAGGGCGAGCGAGAAACGGAACAGGCTGAGCGCGCTGGATGCGCCGGCCGCCGTCGTGGTTCCTCGCTGCATGTTCGCCATGGACAATCAGCCGCACACCGGCAACGCGCGGCCCATCACCTGGCTCCGTCGATCTCGGTGGGAAGCCGGCCCTGGATCGTCGCCAGCTCGTTGCGCACGCGGCTCATGGGATAGGCGTACATCAGTCGATGACCGTTCTCGTCGTTGTAGCCGAATGTGATGCCGACGATCGCGCCACTGATCGCGTCGACGACCGGTCCGCCGCTGAAGCCCGGACCGGCATTACCCTCGTATATAAAGGCATCCTGCACGACACAAGTTTCGCAGCGCGCCTCCACCGCGCGATTGAGCAGGCTGATCACGCCCCGCGCCTCGCGCACCTCGCCATGCGGTCCCTGGCCGTACGCAATGACGCGCCCGCCGGCCGAGGGCGTGCCATAGACCGGCGAAGCCGCGCGACCGACGCGGAAGAACAGCAGGTCATAGTTGCGCGAGGTGCCGATGACCGCAACATCGCCGAGAAAATCGCTATTGTGAGCATTGGTAACCGCGATACCGGGCGCCATGATGAAGGCGGCGCCCCGGCTCTCCATCACCACATAGCTGCGGCCTTCGAGCGGAATGTAGGCGCGCCCCACTTCAGGATTGACGAAGCTCGCCGATTGTTCGCCCGAGCCCGTGGCGCATCCGCCGAGCGCGAGCACGGCGAATAGGGCCGCCCTTGAAAATCGCATCCGACGGACCGGCCTAGAACGGAATCTCGTCGTCCATCTCTTCGCGCTGGAAGCTGGCGGGCGCCTCGCTGGCGCCCATGCGCTCGCGTCCGCCACCCTCGCCGCGCGTGTCCAGCATCGTCAGCTCGCCGCGGAAGTTCTGCAGCACGACCTCGGTCGTGTATTTTTCCGCGCCGTCCTTGTCGGTCCATTTGCGCGTCTGCAGCGAGCCTTCGACATAGACTTTGGAGCCCTTGCGCAGATATTTCCCCGCCACCTCGGCCAGGTTCTTGTTGAAGATGACGACGCGGTGCCACTCGGTCTTTTCCTTGCGCTCGCCGCTCGACTTGTCGCGCCACGATTCCGAGGTCGCGAGCGAGAACGTCACGATCGGATCGCCGCTCGTCATGCGCCGCGTTTCCGGGTCCTTGCCCAGATTGCCGATCAGAATGACCTTGTTGACGCTGCCCGCCATGACCCGTCTCCATTTCTCGTTGGGCCGAACCTAGGCCGCTATGCCCGCAAGAACCATCGGGCCGGTTCTCAGAGCCTGTGCACATCTTAGTTCGTGGTTTGTTCCTGAGCAAGGGGGCATCCTCCCCGCATAATTGCCGTCCCGGTTCAACCGGTCGCTGAGATCGAGGAGGTTACGTGGATCATACCTGATGTGGCTCCGTGCTGGCGCCGGCGCCGCTGACGCGCGATCATGTGCTGCCGCTACTCGACGTGCGCTGACCAGATACCGAGCACCGCTCCCGCATGATGCTGAGCCGAAGAGCCGTTGCCGCTGCCTTGATCGCGGCGCCCGCCATCCTGCGCAGGGCGCGCGCGGCGCCCCCGCCGCTTCCCGCCATCGCGGCGGACGATGCCGTTTTGGCGATGCCAGGCACGGCGCTCTATGACAGCACCCTGCCCGCCTACAATCTTCGCACCGAGCTGAAGCCCGCGCTGCGCATCCTGCCGAAGACGGCGCGCGGCGTGGCGCAGGCGGTCGATTGGATCCGCGCGAAGAACCTTCCCTTCGCCCTGCGCAGCGGCGGCCATAGCTTCGAGGGTTTCTCGCAGAGCACCGGCATCGTCATCGACACGCGGCTGATGAAGGCGATCGCGCTCGATGCGAAGACCGGCGTGCTCTCGGTCGGCGCCGGCACGTCGCTGGGCGACATCTATCGCTTCGTCGGCCCGCGCGGTTTTGGATTTCCTGGCGGCTCCTGCCCGACCGTGGGGATTTCCGGCCATACGATGGGCGGCGGCTTCGGCCTAATCGGGCGTGAGCGCGGACTGGCCTGCGACAACCTTGTAGGCATCGATCTCGTCGACGCCGATGCGGGAACCGTGCGCGCCGACGCATCCGCGAACCCCGATCTGTTCTGGGCCAGTCGCGGCGGCGGCGGCGGCACGTTCGGCGCGGCGACACAGCTTCATTTCGCGGTCCGGCCGATCGGCCCGATCGCAATCTATGCCGCGACCTGGGCGCTGCCTCTTCCACGCGCCGTCTCCCTGTTCAAGGCCTGGCAGGATTGGGCACCGCGCGCGCCCGACACGATCACGGGTATTTTCAAACTGTCCAAACGCGGCGACGGACGCATCGCGCTGCACGCCGCCGGGCAATCGACCGGGTCCATCGCGGACCTGCGGCGTCAATTGCGCGCGCTGACGGATGCCGCCGAGCCCGCGAACGGCCCGACCCTCTCCTCGATGAACTTTCTCGCCGCCGTCAACCATTTCTCGGGAGGCTGGGGCTATGAGTCCAAATACTCGAAAGGAAAGTCCGACTACATCGTGAGGCCGCTCGACGATGCCGGCATCGAGGCCCTGCTCGGCGGCATCGCCGCCCTGCCCGCGAACGAAGTGATCGCGATCTGCGACGCCTATGGCGGCGCCATCGCGCGGGTCGGCGGCGACGACACTGCCTTCGCTTATCGCGCGGGCACGGAGTTCTGCATCCAGTACTACACGAGCTGGCAAAGCCCGGCCGCCGGCCTGCGCCGCCTCGCGGATCTGAGACGCCTCTACGCCGCGCTGCGCCCCTGGTCCGGCGGCGCCTATGTGAACTATTGCGACCTCGAACTCGCCGATTGGCAGCAGGCCTATTGGCGCCAGAACCTGCCGCGCCTGCAGGCGATCAAGGCGAAGGCCGACCCGCAGAACCTCTTCCACCACGCCCAGAGCGTGATCTGAGCGCCTGTGGGCGCGGGCAGGCTGCTGCCAAATTCCTGACCACGGACGGGTTATGCTGGCGCAGGCTTCGTGTTCCTGTTATGTTCCGGAAGATTCCCACGGCGCTTGCGCTTTGCGGGTTCCGTACCCAGATAAGCCCGCTCCCGGGCCTGTCCGGCGCTGCGGAGACTCCAGGGGATCATGACAGGCACGCGGTTGCGGGTGCGAAGCCCGCCAGCCAGAGTGCGCGTTTCGCCAAGACCAGGCCGATGAAAGACCGATGCTGAAGAACATTTCCATCCGCGGGGCCCGCGAGCACAACCTCAAGAACGTCGATGTCGAGATTCCGCGCGACTCGCTGACGGTGATGACGGGGCTTTCCGGCTCGGGCAAATCCTCACTCGCCTTCGACACGATCTATGCCGAGGGCCAGCGCCGCTATGTGGAATCGCTGTCGGCCTATGCGCGCCAGTTCCTCGAACTGATGCAGAAGCCCGATGTCGATCACATCGAGGGCCTGTCGCCGGCGATCTCCATCGAGCAGAAGACGACCTCGCGCAATCCGCGCTCGACCGTCGGCACGGTCACCGAGATCTACGATTATCTGCGCCTGCTGTTCGCGCGCGTCGGCGTGCCCTATTCGCCGGTGACCGGTCTTCCCATCGAGAGCCAGACCGTCAGCCAGATGGCCGACCGCATCCTCGCCCTGCCCGAAGGCACACGCCTCTATCTGCTGGCGCCGATGGTGCGCGGCCGCAAGGGCGAGTACCGCAAGGAATTCGCCGAGCTGCAGAAGAAGGGCTTCCAGCGCGTCAAGGTCGACGGGAAGTATTACGAGATCGGCGCCGTGCCGGCGCTCGACAAGAAACTGAAGCACGACATCGAAGTCGTGGTCGACCGCATCGCGGTGAAGAAGGATCTCGGCAACCGGTTGCCGGATTCCATCGAGACCGCGCTCGGCATCGCCGACGGCCTCGTCATCGCCGAATTCGCCGACGAGAAGGAGAAGGACGGCTCGCCGAAGCAGCTTCTTATGTCGTCGAAATTCGCCTGCCCGGTGTCCGGCTTCACCATCCCGGAGATCGAGCCGCGCCTGTTCTCGTTCAACAATCCGCATGGCGCCTGCCCTGCCTGCGACGGGCTCGGCACCCAGCTCTATTTCGATCCGGCCCTGGTCGTCCCCGACGGCTCGCTGACCCTGCGCAAGGGCGCCATCGCGCCATGGTCGAAAGGCTCCTCGCCCTATTACCTTCAGACCCTCGAAGCGCTGGCGCGGCATTACAAATTCTCGCTCAACGAGGCCTGGGACGATCTGCCGAAGAAGGCGAAGGAGATCATCCTGCACGGCTCGGGCGAGGACGAGATCAAGTTCATCTATGATGACGGCCTGCGCCGCTACGAAACGAAGAAAAGCTTCGAGGGCGTCATCCCGAACATGGACCGCCGCTTCAAGGAGACCGACTCCGCCTGGGTGCGCGAGGAGCTGGAACGTTTCCAGGACACCTCGCCCTGCGACGTCTGCAAGGGCTATCGCCTGAAACCGGAAGCGCTGGCGGTGAAGATCGGTGGGCTGCACATCAGCCAGGTCTGCGAGCAGTCGATCCGCAACGCCGACGCCTGGTTTCGCGACATCGACAGGAAGCTCAACAAGCAGCAGAACGAGATCGCCGCCCGCATCCTGAAGGAAATCCGGGCGCGGCTGAAATTCCTCAACAATGTGGGCCTCGATTACCTGACGCTGGCGCGCGCCTCCGGCACGCTGTCGGGCGGCGAGAGCCAGCGCATCCGGCTGGCGTCGCAGATCGGCTCGGGCCTGACGGGCGTTCTCTACGTCCTCGACGAGCCCTCCATCGGCCTGCACCAGCGCGACAACGAGAAGCTGCTCGAATCGCTCAAGGGCCTGCGCGACATGGGCAACACCGTCATCGTGGTCGAGCATGACGAGGAGGCGATCCGCACCGCCGATCATGTCATCGACATGGGACCGGGCGCCGGCATCCATGGCGGCGAGATCGTCGCCGAGGGCACGCCGGACGAGATCATGCGCAATCCCAACAGCCTGACCGGCAAATACCTCACCGGCCTGGAGCAGATCGCCGTGCCGGCGCGGCGGCGCAAGGCGATGCACGACCGCTGGCTCAAGATCGTCGGCGCCAAGGGCAACAACCTCAAGAACGTCACCGCCTCGATCCCGCTCGGCACGCTGACCTGCGTCACGGGCGTGTCGGGCGGCGGCAAGTCCACGCTCACCATCGAGACGCTGTTCAAGGCGGCCTCGCGCAAGCTCAACCAAGGCCGCGAGCATCCCGCGCCGCACGACCGCATCGAGGGGCTGGAATATCTCGACAAGGTCATCGACATCGACCAGAGCCCGATCGGCCGTACGCCGCGCTCCAACCCCGCGACCTATACCGGCGCCTTCACGCCGATCCGCGACTGGTTCACGGAACTGCCGGAGGCCAAAGCGCGCGGCTATCAGCCGGGGCGCTTCTCGTTCAACGTGAAGGGCGGGCGCTGCGAGGCGTGCCAGGGCGACGGCGTCCTCAAGATCGAGATGCACTTCCTGCCCGACGTCTACGTGCAGTGCGATGTCTGCAAGGGCAAGCGCTACAACCGCGAGACCCTGGAAGTGAAGTTCCGCGACAAATCGATCGCCGACGTGCTCGACATGACGGTGGAGGCGGCGGCCGACCTGTTCAAGGCTGTGCCCTCGATCCGCGAGAAGATGGACACGCTGACCCGCGTCGGCCTCGGCTACATTTCGGTCGGCCAGCAGGCGACGACGCTGTCGGGCGGCGAGGCGCAGCGCGTGAAGCTATCGAAGGAATTGTCGCGTCGCGCCACGGGGCGCACGCTTTACATCCTCGACGAGCCGACCACGGGCCTGCATTTCCACGACGTGAAGAAGCTGCTCGAAGTGCTGCACGAACTGGTCGACAACGGCAACACGGTGGTGGTGATCGAGCACAATCTGGAGGTCATCAAGACCGCCGACTGGATCATCGATCTCGGCCCCGAAGGCGGCGACGGCGGCGGCGAGCTGATCGCATCCGGCACGCCGGAAGACGTCGCAAAGGTGGCGCGGAGCTATACTGGCCAATATCTCAAGCCGCTGCTCAAGAACCGCGTGCCGGAGAAGACCGCGGCGAAGAAGCTGAAGGCGGCGGAATAAGAGTCGTGCCGGGACCGCCGCCCGGCTATGGGGGCAGGAGTTCGCTTCGCAGGCTCTCCAGCTCGCGGTGATAGCCCAGGTGCCGCGCGATGCGGTCTCGCTGTTCGGCGGTGAAGCGGCTTGCGCTCCGCCCCTCCTCGCCCTTGTTGAACCGGTTCTCCGCGCGATTGTGCCACGCCGCCGCGACCGCCAGTTCGCACATCTCCTCCGGGCGCGGCAGGCCGGCATGCTCCAAGACCGCACCCAGCACGGCCGCGGGATCGCGGCGCAGATCGCCATAACGCAGCACCAGGACGCGCTGCGGCGCCTCGGCGGCGTAGGCGAGCCAGGTCGCGTAATAGCTCGCATACCAGGGCATGACCGTGTCGATCAGGAAATCGGCCTTCGCGGTCCGGCTCATCGCCGCGAAGTCCGGCGGAATGGCGATGTTGAGCCAATGGTTCGAACTCGCCGGCTCGGTATCGAGCATGTCGAGATAGGAGACCAGCATGTCGGGCACGCTGCGCAGCATGATCGCGGGCTTCAGATCCAGCGCCTCGACGAAATGGCGGTTGGCCGGGAGGGCCTGCATGTGAACATGCGTCACGAGCGGATCGGGCGGATAACCGCCGGCGAGATAGCGGATGAACACCGGCAGGTACGGCGTGGCATCCCGCCCACCCTGGGCGTGCACGACGCGCGCCAGCTGGCCGTCAACCGCGTGGATCGCCGCGGTGCGCAGGAAGGTGCCGGCGCATTTGGGCGGAAAGGCGAGCAGGACGGACGGACGGCGGCGTCCGAGCGCACGCAGATAGGCGGTGTGATCGGGATCGAAAGCCCCGTCGCTGCGCGGCAGCGTGAACAGCGCCGTTATCGCATCGGCATCGAGCTCGAACGACATGCAGCGCGCCCGCGAATTCCGCGAGCACCGGTATCGGCGGGCGGGCGCGTCCGGGCCAGTTAAGCGCGCGCAATCTGTCGCGGACTGTCATCGCGGCCGCGCCCAGGACAAGTTGTTTGCGCGGATGTCCGGCTTGTAATCGACGCACTATTCGGCGGCTGCCCTGCCATGGGCGTGATGTCCATGATCGCCATGGCCGTGATCGTGCCCGTGGTTGTCGTGTCCATGGCTGTCATGCCCATGCCCGCCATGATCGCCATGCGAGTCGTGGCCGCCGCCATGATCGTCGCTATGGCCATGGTCGTTATGGCCGCCGTGCCCGTGATCGTCATGATCCTCGTGACCGCCATGGCCGTGGTCCTCGTGACCGTGGCCGCCGCCATTCCCATGGTCGTCATGACCATGGTCGTCGTGGCCGCCATGTCCATGATCGTCATGGCCGGCAGGTTCTTCATGGCCGCCATGGCCGTGGTCCTCATGTCCACCATGACCATGATCGTCATGTCCGTGATCGCCGTGACCGTGATCGTCATGGCCGGCGGGCTCTTCGTGCCCGCCGTGGCCGTGGTCCTCATGATGGCCGTGATCCGCCGGCTCCTCGTGGTGGCCGTGCTCCTCGACCGGCGCCAGCAGCGGCGCGACGAGGGCGGCATCGTCTTCCAGTTCGGGGTCCTCGTGACCGGTGACCGTGCGATAGGCCGCGGCGGAGGCGCCCGCCAGCAGCGCGCCGTTGACCGCCGTCCCGATCGCCGTCAGCAGCGACAGCTTGTCGGCATGGGCCCAGAAAAAAGCCGTCAGCGGCGGCGGCGTGCCGGGCTTGAAATTATGGAGGGCCTGGCCGAGCGCCGCGAAGTCCGCCGGTCCGATCAGGTAATAGGCAGCGGCGCCGAATACGATCACCGCCGGCAGGAAGGTTCCGATGAGAACGATGAGGATCCGCAACGAGCTGCCGCGCGTCAGCGCCCAGGCGCGCACGAGCCGCGTGCGATGCTCGGCGGACGCAATGGGCGGCAGGAGGAACACAAGCCGCAGCATGGACAGCACGAACCAGATCGCCAGGATGACCGTCAGGGCCAGGGCGGCGACCACCGCGATCGGCGTGCCGCCTACTGCCATCGCCGGCAGAAGTCCCGCGCCGAATTTTTTCGCGGCGAAGACCGCGCCGAAGCTCACGGCCAGTACGGCGACGTAGAGAAGAATGAAGACGATGTAGTAGCGGAGATAGCCGAAGAACAGCCGCAGCTCGCGCGGACCGATCACGAAATGGGCCAGCGTCAGATCCTTGCGCACGCCCAGCGCTTCCTGCGTCAGCGAAATGCCGAGCACCGAGCGGATCATGATGAAGAACGCGAAACCGGCAAGCGCCGAGACCGCCGCCAGGGCCGCGCTTCCGGGCATCGGCTTGGCGAATTGCAGCGCGCTCAGCAGGACGTAATAGCCCAGCCCGTACAGCAGCGCCGGCACCCAGGCCGTGCCGATGATCTGGAAAAAACGGCCAAACAAAAACCCGTAGGCGTGCGCAATGCTTGCGCCGACCGGAACCTTGCTCATCCCAAACCCCCACACCCCGGCCCTGCGGGCCGCCAACGATTCATCCTATATCGGCCACGTGAAGTCGATACGACAGACCGAAAAGTCCTGAGCAAGCTTATGCAACAGCCGGTTGTGGGACCCGTTCGTGACGCCAGCGCAGGGCCAGAAGCAGGCAGATCAGAAACAGCCCGGCGGAAACGTAGAACGCCATCCCCGGAATGACGACCGGGGCGTCAGCGCTTACAAAGTAACCAAATAAACCCGTCCAAATCAGGGGCCCGCCGATACTGGTGAGGTTTGTCACGCTCGCCAGTGCGCCCTGCAGCAGGCCCTGCTCGTTCGCCGGCACGGCACGCGACATCAGCCCCTGGACCGCGGGCTGGGCCACGGTCCAGCCTGAGATCGCGAATGGCATGACGGCATATATCATCCATCCCTGCGTCACCGCGCCATAGCCGACGCTCACCAGCACGCTCACGGCCAGTCCGGTCAGGATGGCGCCACGCTCCCCGATGCGCGGGATCAGGACCCGCGTGAACCAGCCTTGCCCGACGACGAAGATCACGCCGACCACCGCGAGCGAGATGCCGATCTCCGTAGTCCCCCAATGGAAGCGGTAGGCGGTGTAAAGCACCCAGATCATCTCCGCCACGCGATTGGCGAAGGTCGCCAGCACGAAGATCGCGAGAAGCGCGGCGATGGACGGATAGCGTCCAACCTCGCGCAGCGCCCCGATCGGATTGGCGTGCACGAAACGGAACGCCTTGCGGTTCTCTGGCGCGAGCGATTCAGGCAGCGCGAACAACCCGAACAGGAGATTGGCCGCGCACAGCGCGCCGGCGGCGAGAAACGGCAGGTGCAGATCGATGCCCGCGAGAACGCCGCCGATCGCCGGACCGGTGATGAAGCCGAAGCCGAACGTCGCGCCGATCAGCCCAAAGCTTTGCGCCCGCTTCTCGGGCGGGGTGATGTCGGCGAGATAGGCGCCCGCGGTGGTGAAGGAGCCGCCCATCACGCCGGCCAGCAGCCGCGCCACCGCCAGCACCGCCAGACCGGGCGCCGCGGCCATCAGCAGATAGGACAAGGCGGAGCCGCCCAGCGAGGCGAGGATCAACGGCCGACGCCCATAGCGATCCGACAGCGCACCGAACAGCGGCGCGAAGAAGAACTGCGCGAGCGAAAATGCAGAGACCAGCAGGCCGAAGGCATAGGAGGCGTGCACGACGTCCCCATGCAAGAATTGCTGCACGAGCTTGGGAAGCACGGGATAGGCCAGTCCCACGCCCAGCATGTCGATATAGACGACCGTCAGCACCAGGATCAGGCGGAAATTGCGCAAACCCCTGTTTCCGGGATGCGGCAACTCCGCCGCGAGGAATGTCGACCGCTAGCCCGGCAAGACGTTCTTGCCCGCCAGCGCACGATACGCGAAAGCGGCCGGCGCGAACAGGAGTCCGTAGGTTATCGGCGAAAGCACAAGGCTGACGCCGAGAAGCAACGGCATCTTGGCCGACGTCATCCGCGATTGCTCGGCGGCGTATTTCGCCAGATGCCCCTGATCGCGAAACATCGCGGCGATGCTGGAGATGTAATCCGGCCCCAATATCAGAAGGTTGACCACGAAGACGACGAGCATCGCCGGCAGCGCGGTCGCCGCGCCGACCGCCACGATGCGCCAGAAATTTCCCCGCGTCAGCTCCCAGCTGCGCGACAGACCGAACCCGCCGCCGCCGACGCAGGACGGGACGAACAGGAAACTGAGACGGACCAGGGCATAGAAGATCGCGCCTAGCCCGGCCAACGCCGCGAGCGACCCCGCCGCCGCGGCCACCGCCTCGCCCACCGCCTTCGAAGGCAGGAGCGTCGCGGCAAGTCCGCCGACGACGACCACCGCCAGGGTCAATCCCATCGCGAAAATGAAGAATAATAGATAAAGCCCTGCGATCCCGCCGAACACATGCAGCTCCGCCGTGCCGAACGAGACATGGGCGATGGCGGGTCCCTGGCGCAGTCCCAGGGCCTGTCGCGTGATGGCGACGGCGACCATGGCGACGAGGAACACCGCGAGGACGCTGTAGAGCGCGAAATAGCCGAAGCCGGGCGGGAGCGCCGCGCCGGCGGCGGGCTCGGCGTCGCCCAAGCCGCGCTCGACCAGGAAGGCTCCGACGGCGTTGATCACCAGCGGAATCCACACCAGCCCGATGACGGTGCCGATTTCGCCGAAGGTGAACGCATAGGCAAAGCGGATGGTCTCGCCGACCGGTATCTTGTTCATGCCACCGCTTTCGTGTCCGCCGAACCGTCGCCGGTCACTGCCTTGTACGCGTTTGCCACCGCCCCGGTCGTAAGACCCGACAGCAGGGCAAGATATAGTATCTGCAGCAGGGCGTAATAGGGCCCGACGCGGCGCAAAGCATCCAACAGGTCGGCCACGAACTTCTGGCTCTGCGCGTCCGTCATCGGTCCGGGCTGCAGGTCCAGGCCCGGCACCATCGCGATCTGCATCATGGTCGACGAGATCGTCGACACCGCGAGCTGGATCGGCAGGCTGACGATGAGCGAAATGCCGAAAATGCGCCAGAAATTGCCCCGGCCCAGATGCCAGGACCGCCGGAGGCCGATGTGGTCCTCCGCGACGACGACGGCCGGGATGAAGAAGGACAGCCGCACGACCGAATAAAAGTAACCGAGGACCGCGACGAAGATCAGCACGCCCAGCACCAGGGGCTGCACCTTCTGGGCAAACTGGTTGAGCACGGCGCCGACCACGCCGATCGCCAATGCCGCCAGCATGACGCCGCCGCAGAGGAGCAGCAGCATCAAGATATAAGACCCGATCAGCCGCCAGACCTGGCCGCCCAAGGAGAAGAAGATGAACACCGGGCCGGGATGCTGTCCCAGGGCCTTGCGCATCAAGCCCACGGTCACCATCGCCTGCGCGACGAGGAGCGCCAGCAGGACCAGCAGGACGGCACCGATGAGCGGGACGATGGTCGTCATCAGCTTCGCGGTGTCTATCGTCTTGCGATCGTCGAGCCACAGCCCATGGACACTCGGATAGAGGAGGACAGCCAGTCCGACGCCAAGCGCGGTTACGACAAGGTAGGGAAACCAGCCGATGCCGATGATGGACAGCACATTGGTAAAAGCAAAACGGTAGGCACCCGCGATCGTACGCTCGAACGGAATTTTCATGGCCTGCCCCACCGCTGCGAAGCCATACTAGGGCCCGCGCCCTGTCGCGGCAATTGACGTAAAGGCATGTTGCAATACCGCGAAGCAAGCCGTGACATATTCGAGACGCCTCGGATAAATTGGCTTGCGCGACAGCAGGAACCGAAGATGGACTTCACGGAGTATGCGTCCTACGACGCCCTGGGTCTCGCCGCGCTGGTCAAAGACAAGAAGGTCAAGCCGTCCGAGGTGATGGACGCGGCGATCGCGCAGGCCGAACGCTTGAATCCCATGCTCAACGCCATCGTCTTCGCGGACTATGACGGCGCCCGCGCGGCCGCCCGGAGCAAGCTCGCCAAGGGCCCCTTCGCCGGCGTGCCGATGTTGCTCAAGGACATGCGCGCCAACGTCGTCGGCTGGCCGACGCGGTCGGGCTCGCACTATGTGCCGGCGACGCCGGCGACCGCACAATCCACGACAGTCACGCGCTTCAAGGCGGCCGGGCTTCTGCCGATGGGAAAGACCAATGTGCCGGAGTTCGGCATCCTGCCGACCACCGAAAGCAGGCTATACGGTCCCGCGCACAATCCCTGGAATCCGGCGCATTCGACCGGCGGTTCGTCGGGCGGTTCGGCCGCCGCAGTCGCCGCGGGCATCGTGCCGATCGCGCACGCCACCGATGGCGGCGGCTCCATCCGCATCCCGGCTTCCGCCTGCGGCCTGGTCGGTCTCAAGGCGACGCGCGGCCGTGTCACCCAGGGGCCGGAAGCGGGCGACGCGACCAGCGGCCTTTCGATCGACGGCGTGGTCACCAAGAGCGTCCGCGATACGGCCGCGGCGCTCGATGCGCTCTGCGGCATCGACTATGGCGACCCCTATTTCGCGCCGCCGCCGGAGGGTTCCTACCTCGAAGGCATCCGGCGCAAGGGCAAGCGTCTGAAGATCGCCGTCAGCACCAGGATGCTGAACGGCAAGCCGCACGATCCGGAGGTGACGGCTGCGGTGAAGAAGACCGCCGGGCTGTGCGAAAGCCTCGGCCACATCGTCGAAGAGACCGATCCGCCGCTGAAGGCCGGCGAGCTCGTCGGCGCCTTCTCCACGATCTGGTGCGCCAACGTGGCCTATGGCCTCAAGGCGCTGGAACGGCTGACCGGCATCGCGCCGTCGCTGGATGTCGTCGAGGGACTCACCTTCGGCCTGTACGAGATGGGCCTGAAGGTCAGCGCGGTGGAGCTCACCGAGGCGCGTCAGGCCATGGTGCGGGCCGGGCGCGCCGTCGCCCAATGGCACAAGACTTACGACGTATGGCTGACGGCCACGCTCGGCCGGCCGCCGATGAAGCTCGGCACGATCGACATCGACGAGACCGACGTGCAGAAGGGCTTCGCGCCGAATTTCGGCTATGTGCCGTTCACCTCCATGCAGAACGCCACCGGCACGCCCGGCATCAACCTGCCGCTCAACTGGAGCAAGGCGGGCCTGCCGATCGGCGTGCAATTCACCGCCCGCGCCGGCGGCGAGATGGTCCTGCTCAAGCTTGCCGCCGAACTCGAAAAGGCGGCACCCTGGGCCGACCGCTATTCCAAACCGAGGATCTGACGATGGCGTTTTCCGAATATGCCGATTTCGACGGCCTGGGCCTGGCCCATCTCGTGCGCCAGGGAGAAGTCACGCCGCTGGAGCTTCTCGAAGAAGCAATCGCGCGCATCGAGAAGCGCAATCCGACGCTCAATGCCGTGGTCCACAAGGCCTATGACGAGGCGCGCGCCGTAGCGGCGGCGAAACTGCCCGACGGTCCGTTCAAAGGCGTGCCGTTCCTGATCAAGGATATCGGCATGGAGGTCGCCGGCTGGCCAATGACGAACGGCAGCGCGCTGCTCGCCGGCTATGTCTCGCCGCAGGACTCCGAGCTGACGAAGCGCTACCGCGCCGCCGGCATGGTGCTCGCCGGCAAGACCAACACGCCGGAATTCGGCATTCCGGGCACAACCGAGGGCCGCTTCCTCGGCAATTGCCACAATCCGTGGAATCCGGACCACAGCACCGGCGGCTCGTCGGGTGGCGCGGCGGCGGCGGTCGCGGCCGGCATCGTGCCGATGGCGCATGCCTCGGACGGCCTCGGCTCGATCCGCATTCCGGCGGCGCAATGCGGCCTCTTCGGCTTGAAGCCGACGCAGTCGCGTAATCCCGGCGGCTCGGATGACCGCGGCCGCGCCCACGGCCTGATCGTCGATCACGTCGTGACCCGCACCGTGCGCGACAGCGCCGCGATGCTCGACTGGACCGGCTATCCGGAAGACGACGCGCCCTATGCGCCGGTGCCGAAGGCGCGGCCTTACATGGACGAAATCCAGACCGCACCCGGCCGGCTGCGCATCGCCTATTGCGCCCAGACGATCCAGGACACGCCGCTGCATCCCGACGTGCAGGCGACCTTCGAGAACACCGTGAAGCTATGCGCCGAACTCGGTCACACGATGATCGAGAAGAAGGCGCTCGATGCAAATCTGCGCAAGCTCTACAAGGCCCAAGGTTTCGTTTCGGGCGCGGTGGCGGTCGTCGGCTACGAGGAATGGGCCGAGAGGATGCAGCGCCCGATCGACATCTCGACGCTCGAATGGCTGGCGCTGGTCGGCTATCGCGCCGCCAAGGAAATGGCGCCGCGCGATGTTGCCTGGGGCCTGCAGACGATCCGCGTGGTCGGCCGTCAGATCCTCGGCCTTTATCGCGAGTTCGACGTGCTGCTGCAGCCGATCCAGATCACGCCGCCGCCGCCGCTCGGCTTCCTCGATCCGATGAATGTGCGCGCCCGCGAATTCAACCGCCGCCAGGGCCAGACCTTCGGCTTGACGCCGATCGCGAACCTGACTGGCCAGCCGGCGATGTCGGTCCCGATGGGCCTGTCGGGCGACCGGCTTCCGCTGGCGATGATGTTCTCGAGCCGCCATGGCGACGAGGCGACGCTGTTCCGCCTCGCCGCCCAGCTCGAACAGGCGCGGCCCTGGATCGACCGCAAGCCGCCGATCTGGAACTAGGACGCGAGCGGGTTCTCGTAGCGCAAGCCCTCAAATTTGAGGAAGTCGCGATCGTTGGAGCACAAGGTCAGTCCGTGCTCGATTGCCAGTGCCGCCAGATAGGCATCGCCGACAAGATCGCCGGTCGCGGGCGTTTCCGTCAGAAGTCGGCCCAGGACAAGGCCGTGCCGTTCGGTCGGCTCGGGTATCCACGCCGAAGGATGTTCGAGCCACGAACACACTTGGGACCAAGCGCCTCCGATCGATTGTGGCTTGGGAAAGATGCGGCGACTGGTCGTCAGGCGAAGGAACGCCAGCAGGCTGGCCCAAGGCAGTCCGATGCGGATGCCGTTGGAGAATTGCGCATCCAGCCATGCGCGTGACCGCTCATGCTCCGCATAGCTGCTGAAATGCGCATAGACCAGAAGATTGACATCGACCAATATCATTCCGGAATGAGCTTCTTCTTGCGCGCGTACTCCAAATCCAGCTCGTCCAATATTTCGTCCGGCTTCACATTGGGTCTCAGCGGTGGACCCGGATCATAGACCCGCGTCCGGAATGGCTCGGCCGGCCGGAACGGCTTCTCCGCTTCGTTCAGGCCGCGACGGAGCACATCGTTGACGATCTGCTTGAAACTGAGATCGCGCTCCTTGCGCAGGCGTTCAAGCCGCACCGCATTGTCGTCGTCGATGGTCAGCGTATTTCGACGCTTGGGGCCGGTTTTCTTATCCATGGCATCAAAGCATCAAATATGTGATGCCTTGATGTCAAGAAAATCGACCTGGGCACGCGGCGGTCCAGTATTTTCAGGGGCTTAGCGGGATGCTATCGACAGCGCCATGAATGAAAAAATGCACATCGTCGGCGGCGGATTGGCCGGAAGCGAAGCTGCCTGGCAGGCCGCGCAGGCCGGCGCGAAGGTCGTCCTCCACGAAATGCGGCCGGTCCGCGGGACCGAGGCGCATGTCGGCGACGGACTTGCGGAGCTGGTGTGCTCCAACTCCTTCCGCTCCGACGATTGGGAGAACAACGCCGTCGGCCTGCTGCATGAGGAGATGCGCCGCGCCGGGTCGCTGATCATGCGAACGGCCGATTCGCACCGGCTGCCGGCCGGCGGTGCGCTGGCGGTCGACCGCGTGCCGTTCTCCGAAACGATCACGCGCGAGCTTTCCAATCACCCCAATATCGAAATCGTCCGCGAGGAAGTCGCTGGCCTGCCGCCGGAGACCTGGCGCTCGACCATCCTTGCCACGGGCCCACTCACCTCCCCGCGGCTGGCGGAAGCGGTGCGCATGCTGACCGGCGAAGAGTCGCTGTCCTTCTTCGACGCCATCGCTCCGATCGTGAACCGCAACAGCATCGATTTCGATACTTGCTGGATGCAGTCGCGCTACGACAAGGGCGACGGCGCCGACTACGTCAACTGCCCGATGAACCGCGAGCAGTATGAAGGCTTCATCGCCGCCCTGCTCGCCGGCGAAAAGACGGACTTCAAGGAGTGGGAGACCTCTACGCCCTATTTCGAAGGCTGCCTGCCGATCGAGGTCATGGCGTCGCGCGGTCCTGAGACTTTGCGCTTCGGCCCGATGAAGCCGGTCGGCCTCAGCGATCCGCGCAAGACCGAGCGCCCCTATGCCGTCGTGCAGCTTCGCCAGGACAATGCGCTCGGCACGCTGTGGAACATGGTCGGCTTCCAGACCAAGCTGAAGCATGGCGAACAGGCGCGCATCTTCCGCATGATCCCGGGTCTTCAGAACGCGACCTTTGCGCGGCTCGGCGGCCTGCACCGCAACACGTTCATCAATTCGCCGCGTCTTCTGGATGGCCAATTACGGCTGAAACTGCGTCCGTCGCTGCGCTTCGCCGGACAGGTGACCGGCGTGGAGGGTTATGTCGAGAGCGCCGCCATCGGACTTCTCGCCGGCCGCTTCGCCGCCGCCGAACTCATCGGCGGCGAGGTCGTGACGCCGCCACCGACCACCGCACTGGGCGCCCTGCTCGGCCACATCACCGGCGGCGCGGACGCCAAGACCTTCCAGCCGATGAACGTGAATTTCGGCCTCTTTCCCGAGCCGCCGCCCAAGACCAAGGGCAAGGACCGCAAGCGGGCGCAATCGCATCGCGCGCTGGCCGACCTCGAATCCTGGCTGAATCCTTCGAAGGCAGCGGCGGAGTAGTCAGATCCGTCCGCGCATCGCCGCCGCCAGCAGGCGTATCTGGCGACGGTGGATCGGCACCTGCGGTGCGTGGTGCAGCGGATCGAAGCCGCGCTTCGTTACCCCCCGGAGAAACAGCGGCGTCAGTGCGGCGGGAAGATAGGCCGGCAATTCCTCGCGACCCGTGCGCAGCGTGCGCGCTTTAACGAGATGCTCGCGCGCCCAGATCGCCATCTGCGCCGCGATAGCCTTCACCTTATCGCGCTCGTGAGTGATGAAAAGGGCATCCTTCGTCAAGCCCGTGGTCTGCATCAGGCTCGCCGGAAGAAAGGCCTTGTGCCGCGCCGTCTGATGCGGGATCGAACGCAGGATGCCGGCCAGCGCATAAGCGGCGCCTGCTTCCCGCGCCAAAGCGTCGTTTTCCCGCCCAAGAATGCGCGCCGCCAGCCGCATCAGATTGCCGCTCGTCGCATCGCAGTAGCTTTCGACCGCCGCGCGGTCCGCGAAGACGTCCGACGACGAGTCGAATGTCCGTGCCGCCACCATTGCCTCGAACAATTCAGCCGGCAGCTCGGCCGCGGCGAACAATTCCGCCAGCGCCCGCGCCACGGCGTGATTGCGCGGCGCGCCCGCCCGTGCGCCTTCGAGCGTCTCGCGCCACCATTCCAGCCGGATCTCGCCCATCATCGGCTCGCGCACCGTGTCGGCGACGCGGGCGATCTCGATGTTGAAGGCATAGAGCGCGTGCAGCAGCGGCCGCTTTTGCGCAGGCGCGAACAGGGCCGAGAGATAGCGGTCCGGATCGGCGCGCCGCACAAGTTCCGCGATCGTTTCGCCGCTCATCCTCTCTCCAACGAAAGAGCCGCCGGAGCGATCCGGCGGCCCGTCGCATGCCTTTGCGCGAGACCCTTCAGGGCAGGTGCGACGCCGCCGCCATGCAGAACAGCATTGGGATCGAAAGCATCGTGTTGATGCGGCTGAACATGCCCGCCGTCTTGGCCGAAGCCGCCTTGACCGCCGCGTCGAGGCCTTCGCCCTTGCCGCCGATGTTCAGCGCCTTCTGCTGGTTCGGCCAGATCACGAACCAGACATTAAACCACATGATGGTGCCCAGCCACATGCCGATGCCGATGAGCAGCCAGGACGGCGTCGCGAAGGCGCCGGCCGGATCGCCCACGATATCCAGCGTGTAGGCCTGGACGAGATAGTGGTTCATGCCGGCGAGCAGGATGCCGAAAACGATCGTGCCCATCGCGCCCCAGCGGAACCAGAACAGCGCCGCTGGCGTGATGAAGCGGCCGAGTGCCGGCTTCAGCTCGTCGGGGATCTTCGGCATGGTCGGCGTGGCGACGAAGTTGAAGTACCAGAGAAGACCGATCCACATCACGCCGCAGATGATATGCGCCCAGCGGATGATGAAGGCCCAGAACAGCTCGCTTCCAAAGTCCACATTTCCGAGCGAAATGCGGATCACGAGCACGATGAGCGCCAGCACGAAGCCGGCGATCACCACATTGCGCAGATTTCCAAAAAAGGCCGCCATGGCCGTCCCTCCCGTATGAGTCCGGCCGGAACTTTACTCTAATTCTCGGGCATTTCAGCCCTTTTCTCTAAATGGCCAATCGCTTGGGGCGGCGGATGTTGAGCCACATCACCACAACCAGCCGCGTCACCATCACGGCGGTGAAGAAGGAGGTGAGAATGCCGACGCCCAGCGTCACCGCGAAGCCGCGGACCGGTCCGGAACCGAGCTGGAACAGGATCAGGGCGGCGATCAGATGGGTCGAATTGGCGTCGATGATGGTCGCCATGGCGCGGCGGAAGCCCTGATCGATGGAGGCCAGCATGCTGCGGCCGTTGCGCTGCTCCTCCTTTATGCGCTCGTAGATCAGCACATTGGCGTCGACCGCCATGCCCATGGTCAGCACGATGCCGGCGATGCCGGGCAGCGTCAGCGTGGCGCCGAACAGGGTGAGCGCCGCCAGCAGCAGGACCACGTTCAGGGCGAGCGCGATGTCGGCGAACAGCCCGAACAGGCCATAGCGCGCGACCATGAACAGCGCCACCAGGACGAGGCCCGCCAGGGCCGAATAGCGGCCGGCCTTGATCTGGTCGGCGCCGAGGCCCGGCCCAACGGTGCGGCGCTCGATCACCTTGAGCGGCGCCGGCAGCGCGCCGGCGCGCAGCAGGGTCGCCAGATCGTTTGCGCTTTCGACGCTGAAGGAGCCAGTGATCTGGCCCGATCCGCCGAGGATCGGCTCGTTGATCATCGGCGCGGAGATGACCTGTTTGTCGAGGACGATGGCGAAGCGCTGGGTCTGTGGCGGATAGGCCTTGGTCACGTCGCCGAACTGCTTGGCGCCGGTGCTGTCGAAGCGGAATTCGACCACCGCTTCGCCGCTGCGCGGATCGAAGCCCTGCCGGGCGTCGACCAGGCGGTCGCCGGCGACCATGATGCGCTTCTCGACCACGACGGGCGGCCCGATCGGCAGGCCGTTCTTGCCCTTCGTCATGGGCAGGATGTCGTCGCCGATCGGCGCCACGCCGCGCTGGGCCGCGCCGCTGCGGTCGGCGGCCTCGTCCACGAGCTGGAACGTCATCTTCGCGGTCTTGCCCAGGATGTCGATCAGCCGCTGCGGATCGCTGAGGCCCGGCACTTCGACGACGATCCGCTCGTCGCCCTGCCGCTCGATCGTCGGCTCGCGCGTACCCATCTCGTCGATGCGCTTGCGCACGACCTCGATCGACTGGCTGAGGATATCCTGCCGCGTCTGCTCCTTGTAGGCATCGGTCATCTTGAGCGTGAACTGGCCCTGGCCGTTGTCGGCGAAGTCATAGGCCTTGGCGCCCACCGCCAGCACGCCGCCGCCGATCGACGGGTTGAGCCCCTGGATCAGCGACCGCGCTTCGTCGCGCCGCGCCGGGTCGGTGATCTGCACCGCGATCGAATCCGCGCGCGGCGTCAGGAACCTGTAGCCGATCGCCGGGCGCGCCTTGCGCAGGCTGCGGCGGATGTCGCTCGTCAGCGACTCGAGCTTGTCCTTGGAGACCTGGTCGAATTCGACTTCCAGAAGAAGATGCGAACCGCCCTGCAGGTCGAGGCCGAGCGACACCGCCCGCGTCGGGAGCCAGGAGGGAAATTTCGCCAGCACCGAATCCGGCAGCGCGTTGGGCAGCGCGATCACCGCGCCGGCCAGGATGATCGTCCAGACGACGACGCGGATCCAGGCGGAGACCTGCAGCATGGCCGATCAGCTCTTGTCGGACTTGGTATCGACCGGCTGGGTCTTGGCCCGCACCTCGGACAGGGTCGTCTTGACCACCTTGACCTGGACGTTGTCCGCGATCTCGACGGTGATCTCGGGATCCTCCTTGACTGGCGCCTTGGCGACGCGCCCGACGATGCCCGCCGCCGTCACCACCGTGTCGCCGCGGCGCAGATTGTCGATCGCCTGGCGATGCTGCTTGGCCTGCTGCTGTTGCGGACGCATGACCAAAAAATAGAAGATCAGCCCCATCGGGATAAGCATGACGAGCGGATTGGCCAGAAGGTCTTGCATCTTGTGTCCGAAACGGCTGTTGCGACGCGAAGGCGCGGCTTATCGGGCGGGAATATAGCTACGCTTCCCTCCTTTGCAACCATGGGAAAACAAGGATTTAGCCGATGGCGACGCCACCCAAGACCCCCGCTGGAAAAGCCGAAACGGCCATCCTGGAGCGCATCGCCGCGGCGCTCGAGCGGCTGTCGCCGGCGGCGCTGCCCGCCAGCCCCCCGACCGAGGGCGACGCCTTCGTCTGGGAGCCGGCGCATGGCGGCCTGATCGCGGTTGCGAAGATCTCGGCCGTGCCGCTGTCGCTGCTCAAGGGCATCGAGGCATCGCGCGACACGCTGCTGGAGAATACGCGCCGCTTCGCAAGCGGCCTGCCGGCGAACAACGCGCTGCTTTGGGGGGCGCGCGGCATGGGCAAGAGTTCGCTGGTGAAGGCGGTGCACGCCGAGGTCAATCGCGGCGCGAAGGGCAAGGACCGTCTGGCGCTGGTCGAGATCCACCGCGAGGAAATCGCCAGCCTGCCGCAATTGCTGCGTATCCTGCGCGGCGACGGCCGGCGCTTCCTGCTCTATTGCGACGACCTCTCCTTCGACAAGGACGATACGAGCTACAAATCGCTGAAAGCGGCGCTGGAGGGCGGGCTCGAGGGCCGGCCCGAGAACGTCCTGTTCTACGCGACTTCCAACCGGCGCCATCTGATGCCGCGCGAGATGATGGACAACGAACGCTCCACCGCGATCAATCCGTCCGAGGCGGTCGAGGAGAAGGTCTCGCTTTCGGATCGCTTCGGCCTGTGGCTCGGCTTCCACAATTGCGGCCAGGACGAATATTTGGCGATGATCGACGCCTACACGGCGTATTACGGCCTGGCCGTGGAGAAGAACGAACTCTACGCCAAGGCGCTGGCCTGGGCCGCGGGACGCGGCGGCCGCTCCGGCCGCGTCGCCTGGCAGTTCATCCAGGACCTGAGCGGCGAATTGGGGAAGACGCTTTAGGACGCCGCCCGCACGCTCGCCAGCAGCGTGTGCGGGTTGACCGGAGCGACGCCCTTGCGGATCTCGAAATGGAGCTGCGGGCTCGTCACGTCGCCGGTCTGGCCGGCATAGCCGATGATCTGGCCCTTCTGCACATAGTCGCCGCGGTTGACCACGATGCGCTCGGCGTGGGCGTAGGCCGTCACATAGCCGTCGTCGTGCTTGATGAGAACCAGATTGCCGTAGCCGCGCAATTCGTTGCCGGCATAGCTGATCTGGCCGGCGGCGGCGGCATGGATCGGGGTGCCGAACGGCGCCGCGATATTGATTCCGTCATTGCGCTGGCCGCTGACCGATGTGCCGTAATCGGCGACGACCGGACCGTTGAGCGGCCAGGAGAAGGCGAGCGCGCCGAAGGTCGGCGTGTAGCTCGCGGGCTGCACCGGCGCGGGCTGCGCGGGGGGCGGCGTCGTGCTGGAGTACCAGGCCGGCGTCGTGGGCTTGGCGCGCGGCACCGGGCAATCGAGCGAGGCGGTCTGCACCGGCCGCGGACGCGCATGACGCGGCGCCGGCGGCGCGCGTTCGGCGAGGCGCGGCTTCGGCGTGGGATGGACGGCGGTTTGCGGAAACCAGTCGAGATGGGTCCTCGGCGTATCGGCGACGCAGCCGGACAGGGCGAAGGATGACATCATGGCAAAAGCGATGGCCGCGGCCAGCCGCTGCAACGAGGATTTCCGATCCATCTCAAGTCTCGCATCTCAAGGCAGTCCCGACAGCATCGGGACGAACAAGACGGGGATGAGGAGTTCTTCCGTCACGCCTGTCTCGTTTCGGATCATCTTCGTTAATTGTTGAGAAATCCTTTCCGGACGGCCTTCTCCGCCCGTTTGCGGAACATTACCTACAGGCGCCACAAGAATGCCGCCGATTTTTAACTGTTCGATAAGGACCGGCGGCACTGCTTCGACCGCGCAGGACAACAAGATACGGTCGAACGGCGCCTGCTGGGACCAGCCCTGGTAGCCGTCGCCGAGTTTCGTCGCAATATTGTGGAGCTTCAGCGCCTTGAACCGCCCCTGCGCCTGCTCGAGCAGGGGTTTGTGGCGTTCCATCGTGTAGACCCGGCGGCATAGCGGGCTCAGCACCGCGGCCTGGTAGCCGGAACCGGTGCCGATCTCGAGCACCCGCATGTTCGGCTTCACGTCGAGCTGCTGGGTCATATAGGCGACGACATAGGGCTGGCTGATCGTCTGGCCGCAGGCGATGGGGAGCGCCGTGTTGTTGTAGGCCGCGTATTCCAGCGGCTTGTCGACGAAGAGATCGCGCGGCGTGCGCTCGACCGCATCGAGCACGCGGGGATCGGAGATGCCCCGGCCGCGAAGCTCCATGATGAGCTGGATCTGGCGCGGATCGGTCACGGCACTGCACCTCACGCCGGCGGGAGCTTGCCCAACTTCTGCTTCATTTTCTCCAGCACCGCGAACTCGGTGAGGTTCAGATGCAGCGGCGTCACCGCGATGCGCTTGTTGTAGATCGCGTGCAGGTCGGTGCCCTCCGGCGGATTGGAGCGCACGCGCTTGAAGCCGATCCAGAAATAGGGATTGCCCCGCGCGTCGATGCGCCGCTCCAGAGCCGCCGTCTGCAGGTCGCGTTTGCCCTGGGAGCAGATATCGATGCCCTTCACCTCGCCCGGCGCCGCGTCGGGGAAGTTGATATTCATCAGCACGTCGTCCGGCCAGCCGATATCGACCAGCTTTCTGATCAGCGGCGGTCCCTGGACCTCGCCGCAATCCCAGCGCACCTCCGTGCCTTCGATGAGGCCGTAGGACTGGCTCATCGCGATGGAGGGAATGCCGAGCGCGCAACCTTCCATCGCGCCCGCGATGGTGCCCGAATAGGTGACATCGTCGGCCATGTTGGAGCCGCGATTGACGCCGGACAGGACGAGCGTCGGCGGGTTGTCCTTCATCACATGGGCGCACGCCATCATCACGCAATCGGTCGGCGTGCCGGTGACGGCGAAGCGCCGCTTCTCGATCTCCCGCAGGCGCAGCGGCATGGTGAGCGTCAGCGAGTGCGAGGCGCCGGACTGCTCGGTCTCGGGCGCGACCACCCAGACGTCGTCGGAGAGGGCGCGGGCGATCTTCTCGGCGGCGATCAGGCCGGGGGCGTGGATGCCGTCGTCATTGGTCACAAGGATGCGCATGGTCATGTCCTAACCGGCGGGCGGAGATTGGAAGCAAAAATCACGGTTCGAATAGGCGAACCGTGTGACAAGTAGCTGATTCTGCGGCGCGATCATCAGGGATAACCGCCCGCCGGGGCCCGGATTCAAGATGTCACAGAACCCCAATGAAATGGGAACGAAAGCAGACCGTTCAAGGCCGCCCCTTTCGAAATTTGCCCAGGATTTGTCAGGCGCGGACATAAACCCAGGCGCCGCCGGCCCCGGAGCGCAGCTCGGCTTTGACGCGCTTGTAGCCGGCATCCTCATAGGCGTCGGCGCGCGCGAGATCTTCGGGCGTCAGCGCGAGGACCAGGCCCTCGATCCGGTCGGACGGATCGCCGGTCGCATCCAGGATGGTGTGGTCGGCATGGCCGCTGATCGCGATGGCGCCGGCGGCGCGGATGGTGAACGGCACGAGCCGGTAGCCGAGGATCGCGTCCGGCGTGCCCGGCACGGGGCGGCCGAAGACGGCGCGCTGCACGGCCTCCTCGCGCAGCGTGCCGTAGGAGAAGAGTTTCTCCACCGCGCTCATCGCGCCGCGATCTTTTCGAGGCCGCCCATATAGGGCCTGAGCGCATCGGGGATGGCGATGGCGCCATCGGCGTCCTGGTAGTTCTCCAGGATCGCGATCAGGGTGCGGCCGATGGCGAGGCCCGAACCGTTCAGCGTGTGGATCGGTCCCTTCACCTTGCCGTCCTGCCCACGATAGCGCGTGTTCATCCGCCGCGCCTGGAAGTCGCCGCAGTTGGAGCAGGAGCTGATCTCGCGATAGCGGTTCTGTCCCGGCAGCCAGACCTCGATGTCGTAGGTCTTGCGTGCCCCGAAGCCCATGTCGCCGGTGCACAGCGTGACGACGCGATGGCGCAGGTCGAGCGCCTTCAGGATCGCCTGCGCCGCATCGGTCATGCGCTCGTGCTCGGCGTTGGATTGTTCGGGGGCGGTGATGGAGACGAGTTCGACCTTGTCGAACTGGTGCATGCGGATCATGCCGCGCGTGTCCTTGCCGGCGGCCCCGGCCTCGGAGCGGAAGCACGGCGTGTAGGCCGTGAAGCGGATCGGCAATTCGGCTTCGGCGAGGATTTCGCCGTTGACGTAGTTGGTCAGCGGGACTTCGGCGGTGGGGATGAGCCAATATAGCTCAACAATTTCTTGTGCGCCCCCCTTCTCTATTCGGGCATCAAGATCATTCGTTTCTATTCGCGTAACTTGATCGAGCGTGGTGCTTCCGGAGACCCGATACAGGTCATCAGCAAATTTTGGTAATTGGCCAGTACCAAACATGGCGCTGTTTCGCACCAGCATCGGCGGCACGACTTCTTCGTAGCCGTAATTCGTCGTGTGGCTGTCGAGCATGAAGCTCGCCAGGGCGCGATTGAGACGCGCCAGAGCGCCTTTCAGATAGACGAACCGCGCGCCGGAGACTTTCGCGGCGCGCTCGAAATCCATCAGGCCGAGCTTCTCGCCGAGCTCGAAATGCTCCTTCGGCTGGTTGATGCCGGAGGCCGGGATATGCGCCGCCTTGAAGCCGCGCTCGGGGACGGGGACGTTGGCGTGCTCGTCTTCGCCTTGCGGCACGTCCTCGGCCGGGAGGTTCGGCAGGACGGCGAGGAGGTTCTTGAGGGCCTCTTCGAGTGCGCGCTGCTTCGCCTCGCCGGCCTGGATCGCGTCTTTGATGGTAGCGACCTCGGCCATCAGCGCAGCGGCGCCCGCCTCGTCCTCTTTTGTGGCGCTACCGCTTCGCTGCTTGAGCGCGAGGTTCGCCTTGGCCTGGCCGATCAGCTTCGACGCCTCGTTGCGGCGGGCCTGCTTCTGCTGCAGCTCGGTCAGGAGGGTGCGCAGGTCCTCGTCGGCGGAAAGGATGTTACGGGTCTCGGACTTCGCGCTGTCCGCGTAAGCCGGCCGCCGCGCCAGCGCGGCGACGAAGGCGTCGGTGTTGTCCCGGATGAATCGGATGTCGTGCATGGACCGCTCCTGTGCGCCGGGTAATGGCATGGGGTGCGGGAGGCGTCAAAGCGCGGCGGTGGTGCGGGGCGGCGGGCCCCCTCCGCCTCGCTCGCGAAGGGCTCGCTCGGCACCTCCCCCGTAAACACGGGGGAGGAAAAAGGTAGTGCAAGTCATATGGTTTCCTCCCCCATTGTTATGGGGGAGGTGCCGAGCGACAGCGAGGCGGAGGGGGCCCGCGGTGCGTCAAAGCGAAAGACGGTCCAGACCGTTCGCCAAACAGCTTCGCAAAAAAATGACCGAGGCCGAACTCATCCTCTGGTCGCGGCTGCGGCGGAAATCGTTCGATGGCGTCAATCGATTCCGCCGACAGCATCCCATCGGTCCTTACATCGCGGATTTTGCTTGCGTGAAGGCGTGGCTTGTCGTCGAGGTCGATGGGGATACGCATGAAGCGGACTATGACCGCCGGCGCGATGCGTTCCTGACCGCGCGCGGGTGGCGGGTGGTGCGAGTCACCAATCTGGAGGTCTATAAAAACCTCGACGGCGTGCTGGAGGGGATCTGGCGGGCCCTGGCGTTGCCGGGCGGTTGAGCGAGACGGCGGGCCCCCTCCGCCTCGCTCGCGAAGGGGCTCGCTCGGCACCTCCCCCATAACAATGGGGGAGGAAATTATTCCTCGTCCCCCTCCTGCCGGTCCCAGTCGGTGGCTTTGGTGCCGTCGAATTCGGGGAGGAGCGCGATCAGGGCCAGGAACAGCGCGACGAAGACCGCCGCGCTCAGCGCGTTGGCGGTGTCGTCCGGCGCCGCGTTCTTCTTCGCCAGCAGAACCTCGGGCGCCGGGGTCCAGCCCACCGGCATCGCGGCCGGGTCGCCGCAGCGGATCGTGTCGCCCACCCGGTCGTGACAGGTCGGCGCTGCCTGCACGGCGGGCGTGCACAGCAGAAAGGCAGCAAGAGCGAAAATCGGCAAGCGCATGGCGCGTGTCACCGGCGGCTACCGCACCATAACGTACGCCGGGGCGGTTTGGACCCTAGGTGCCGGCGCCCGCCGCCGCGTCTTTCTTGTTCCGGTCGCGCTCGATCAGCCAGACGATCAGGACCGAGACCTCGTAGAGCGCGACCAGCGGCACCAGCAGGCTCACCATCGAGAACACGTCGGGCGGCGTCAGCACCGCCGCCACCGCCGTCATGCCGACGATGGCGTAGCGCCGCATGGAGCGGAGCTGCTTGGACGTGATCATCCCGACGCGGCCGAGCAGCGCCAGCAGCACCGGAAGCTGGAAGCACAGGCCGAAGGCGATGATCAGCGTCATCACGAAGTCGAGATATTCGCTCACCCGCGCCTGGAGCTGGATGCCGAGCGTCTGCGCCGTGCCCTGGGTGTCGAAGCTGACGAAGAAGCGGATGGCGTTGGGCAGCATCACGTAGAACACGAAGCAGAAGCCGAGCGCGAACATGAACGGCGTCGCCAGCAGGAAGGGCAGGAAGGCGTTGCGCTCGTGCTTGTAAAGGCCGGGGGCGACGAACAGCCAGAGCTGCGCCGCGATGATCGGGAAGGCGAGGCAGAGCCCGCCGAAGGCGCCCAGCTTGGCATAGGTGAAGAAGGTCTCGGCGAGGCCGGTGGCGATGAGGTGGTGGCTGTCGCCCACCGGCAGCGCCGCCGACAGCGGCTGCGTCAGGAAGGCGTAGATCGGCTTGGCGAGGAAGAAGCAGAGGCAGAAACAGACGAAGAAGGCGAGGATCGACCAGATCAGCCGCCGGCGCAGCTCGATCAGGTGATCCATCAAGGGCGCCTTGGTCGCCTCGATGGCCGCTTCGTCGTCGTCGGTCGGCTTGTTCATGGGCGGGGCGCGTCCGCGCGTGCCGCAATTCCAGACTTGTCATGCCCGCGCAGGCGGGCATCCAGGGGCGCGCGGCTCTGGATGCCCGCCTGCGCGGGCATGACAGAAAGGAGGATTGCAGAAATCGTCATCATGGCGCGGGCGGGTGCAGGCCGCCGGCGGCGATAGGCTGGGCGGGCTCGGCCGGGACGACCTCCTCGGCATGCGGGTCGGGCATGAAGGACGTGTCCGCGCTCCCGGGCGCGCTTTCGATCTCGATCGGCTCGGCCTCGACCGAGACCTTGGGCGTCATCACGGGCGCGCGCATGTCGTCGGGCAGGATCGACCGGTTCAGCTCCTGTTCGACGTCGGCCAGCGGGCGCTCATGGCGCAGATTCTCGATCTCCTTTCGCAGTTCGTCCAGTTCCGACTGGCGGGCCATGTCGTCGAAGCTCTTGCGGAATTCGTCGGCCATCTTGCGGGCCTTGCCCATCCACTGGCCGACGATGCGCATCAGGCGCGGCAGGTCCTTCGGCCCCACCACGACGAGCGCCACGACGAGAAGAATGAGGATATGGCTCCAGCTCAGATCGAGCATGGCTTAACGGCCTTCAAGACGGACGGCGCAGGCGTCAACTGGGTGGCCCGCATTCGCGGGCCATGACACCTGGTTTTCGGTGCGGCGATTTTCACGACGCTAATGGCCGACGGTCGTCTGGTCCTTGGCCGGCGTGGACGCGGGCGGCGGGTTGGGCGTGCCGGGGATGGTCTTGGCGTCCTCCGGATCGTTCAGGCCCTGGCGGAAGCTCTTGATGCCCTTGGCGACGTCGCCCATCAGGTCGGAAATCTTGCCGCGCCCGCCGAACAGCAGCAGCGCAACCGCCGCGAACAGCAGGAGATGCCAAATGCTGAGGCCACCCATGAAACTCTCCTTCTCCCCGCTCGAACGGGTCGGGCCAGAGCCCGGTCGCGCCCCTTAAAGACCTTTCGGGGCGGATAGCGCAAGCACGCCGAGTTTCCTCCCCCGCTTTGGCGGGGGAGGTGCCGAGCGGAGCGGCGCGTAGCGTCAGCGTACGCGCGAGGGGGCTTGTGCGGGGCGGCCGCCCCCTCCGTCACGCCTACGCTGCGCTGCGGCGTGCCACCTCCCCCGCAAACGCGGGGGAGGAAACGCAGGTCAGCCGATCAAAATCTCGCCCTTGCGGCCCAGCGCCGCCGCCAGGGCACCCAGGCGCTTCTGCACCGGCTCGCCGGCGATGGCCTCGTGGCGGCGCGGCAGGTCGAGCACGATCTTGGCCGGCGTCATCCGCAGGCGATAGAGCGGCAGCACGCCCGCCGAAGAAGCCGACAGCGCGAAACCGAGCCGGCAGGTCAGGCCGATCACGAGGGCGCGGGCCTCGTCGTCGCGGTCGAGCAGGTCGGCATTGGCGATGTCGCGCGGGAAATCCTCGTCGCCGGAATAGCGGTGGAACACGCCGGAGGCGATCATCGCGCGGGTGCGGTGGCTGGCGCCGGCGAAGGGCGCGGTCAGGACCTGGCCGAAGCCGCCCAGGGCGCGGTCGTCGGGATGGCGCCGCCAGGCGACGTCCGAGAACAGGCAGACGGCCTGGCGCACCCGGCGCAGCTCGGCGGTCTCCTCGGCGAAAAGCGGCGCCATCCAGGCGAACATCTCCACGGCATGGCCCGGCTCGCGCGCCGCCCGCCCGTTGGCGGCCTCGGCGAATTCGAGCAGGGGATCGAGCACCCGTTCCTCCGGCGACAGCCGGGCATAGAGCAGACCCTCGCGCAGGCCATAGGCCGAGATGACGACCGATTTGAGATCGCAGGCGAGCAGCAGCCGTTCGAGCACGATGGCGCCGTAAGGCAGCGATTCGGCGCGGCGCTTGGAGACCACTTTCATGCGCTCGACCGATTTGCGCGACAGGTTGGCGAGCACCTCGCACAGGCGCAGGGCGCGGCGGCGCGGGATCTCGTATTCCTGCAGGACATGGAGCGGATAGGCGGTCTCCTCCATGTCGACGCGGGCGAAGCTGCGCCAGATGCCGCCCACGGCGTAGAGCGCGCGGTCCTTGAGGCCGATCAGGTGCAGCTTCTCCAGCCCCTCGTCGACCAGCTTGCGCGCCTTGTCGGCGTCGCCGCGCGCCGCGTCCATCAGGCGGAGCGGGCCGATCGGCAGCGTGAAGGCGTCGCCGGTGCGGCCCTGGCGCACGCTCACCATGTCGAGGCTGCCGCCGCCCAGATCGGCCACCAGCCCGTCGGCGGCCGGGATGCCCGCGACCACGCCTTCGGCGGCGAGGCGGGCCTCCTCCTCGCCGGAGAGCACGCGCACCGGGGCGCCCCAGGCGGCCTCGGCGCGGCGGACGAATTCGGCGCCGTTGGTCGCGTCGCGCGCCGCGGCGGTCGCCACCGCCTCGCGCACCGCGACGTTCAGGCCGTCGGCCAGCATCTTGAAGCGGGCCAGCGCCTCCAGCGCCATGGCGCAGCCTTCGGCGTGCAGGCGCCCGGTCGTGACCATGTCGCGGCCGATGGCGCAGATCGATTTCTCGTTGTGCAGCGTCGCCGCCGCGCGCGTCTCCGATTCGTAAACGACCAGGCGCACCGAATTGGAGCCGATATCGACCACGGCGACCGGTCCGCGCGGACGCGGGCGGGCGCGCGCGGGCTGCGGGGCGCGCACCTCCGCGGACGGGGCCTGGGTGCCGGTCATTCAGGTCCGCCGCGCGACGACGGTGACCGGACGAGACTGCATCTTCAGCGCCCGGCCTCGGCCGGAGAGGGACGGATTCGTCATGAAGTAAGTATGCGCCGAAAAGGCGTCCGGCGACGAGGCCTCCGGATCGCGGGCATAGGACCCGTCTGCTGCCATATGCCAGGTCTGGGCCTGGTCCTTCAGCAGGGCGACCATGATCTGGTCCAGAACCTGTTGATGAACCGTGGGGTTCTCGATGGGAACCAGCGCCTCGACCCGGCGGTCCAGGTTCCGCGGCATCCAGTCGGCGGAGGAAATATAAACCTTGGCCTGGGCCGAGGGCAGGCCGTGGCCGGCGCCGAAGCAGACGATGCGGCCATGCTCCAGGAAACGGCCGATGATGCTTTTCACCCGGATGTTGTCCGACAGGCCCGGCACGCCGGGGCGCAGGCAGCAGATGCCGCGGATCACGAGGTCGATCTTCACGCCGGCCTGGCTGGCGCTGTAGAGCGCGTCGATCATGTGCGGGTCGACGAGGGCGTTGAGCTTGATCCAGATCGCGGCGGGGCGGCCGGCCTTGGCGTGCAGCATCTCCTGCTGGATCGCGTCGATCAGACGGCCGCGCAGGCTGATCGGCGACACCGCGATCTTCTCCAGCGAGGACGGCTCGGCATAGCCGGTGATGTAGTTGAAGAGCTGCGCCGCGTCGCGCCCCAGCGCCGGATCGGCGCTGAACAGCGACAGGTCGGTGTAGATGCGCGCGGTGTTGGGATGATAGTTGCCGGTGCCGAAATGGACATAGGTGTGGAGCTGGCCGCTCTCGCGCCGCACCACCAGGCTCACCTTGGCGTGGGTCTTGAGCTCGATGAAGCCGTAGACCACCTGCACGCCGGCGCGTTCCAGGTCGCGGGCCCATTTGATGTTCGCCGCCTCGTCGAAGCGGGCTTTCAACTCGACCAGCGCGGTGACGGATTTGCCGGCCTCGGCGGCTTCCACCAGCGCCGCGACGATCGGCGAGTCGGAGGAGGTGCGGTTAGAGCGTCTGCTTGATCGCCACGACGTTGGGATCGGCGGCGGCCTGGCGGACGAACTGCACCACCGCGTCGAAGCTCTCGAAGGGATGGTGGACGATGATGTCCTTCTCGCGGATGGCGGCGAAGCAGTCGCCGCCGTGATCGCGGATGCGCTCGGGAAAGCGCGCGACATAGGGCTTGAATTGCAGGTCGCGGCGCTCGTCGAGGATCAGCTTCTGCAGGTCGGAGAGCCCCAGCATGCGGTCGATGATGACGAGGTCGGGCGTGTCGAGGTCGAGCTGGTCGATGAGGAATTCGCGCAGGTCGTCCGGCATGGACTTGCTGCATTTCATGTGGATGACGCTGCCGCGGCGGCGCTGCTTCAGCAGCGTCTCGAACAGCAGCATCAGGTCCTCGGCCTCTTCCTCGACCTCCACGTCGCTGTCGCGCAGCACGCGGAACACGCCGGCGCCCAGCACGTCATGGGCGGGAAAGAGCTTCTGCAGATAGAGCGTGACGACCTTCTCGAGCGGCAGGAAGCGCACCGCCTTGCCGAAATCCGGCAGGCGGATGAAGCGCTGAAGCTGCGGCGGGATCGGCACCAGCGCGGTGACGGTCTTGCCGTCGCCGGTGCGCGTCAGCCGCGCCGCCAGCGTGAAGCCGAGATTGGGGATGAACGGGAAAGGGTGCGCCGGATCGATGGCGAGCGGCGTCAGCACGGGGAAGATCTGCTCGCGGAAATGGGCGTCGAGCCATTCGCGGTCGGCGTCGGTGATCTCGTCGGCCTCGATCACCGCGATGCCGGCCTCGCGCAGCTCGGTGCACATCGGCGTCCACACCGCCTGCTGGTCCTCGATCAGGCTCTTGGCCATCGCATCGACCTGGGCGAGCTGCTGCGCCGGCGTCAGCCCGTCGGCGGAATGGGTGGCGACGCCTTCCTTGACCATGCCCTTGAGGCCCGCGACGCGGACCATGAAGAATTCGTCCAGGTTGGACGCCGAGATCGACAGGAAGCGCATGCGCTCGAGCAGCGGGTGGCGCCGGTTGCGCGCCTCTTCCAGGACGCGGCGGTTGAAGGCAAGCCAGGACAGTTCGCGGTTGACGAAGCGGTCGGGCGAGGCGGGATCGATCGCCGGCGCGGGCGGCAGATGCTCCAGCTCCGCGGCGGTGTCCTCGCTCAAAATCGGGTTCGACATCAAACGCTTGTCCTGTAGTTGGCCAGCCTAGCGCAGGCGCAAGACTCTGTCATGACAGCCCGTCCTCGGCCAGCAACTCGCCGACCAGGCCCACGGAAACCGGGCGTTTTTCCGCCAGGGCGCGGGCATCCGCCCGGGCGACGAAATCGCGGACGGCGGCGGGGGGAGCGTTCGACGGAGCGCAGGATCCGCATGATCACAGGATCGGGCACGGTGAGTTGCCGGTCCGTGAACAGCTTGCGCGTCAATTGCGCCAGCAGCGCCTCGTCCGGCGCCCAGAGCGGGAACGCCAGGAGCGCGGCGAAGCGGGATTTGAGGTCCGGCAGCGCGGCCGGCCAGGCGGCAGGCGGCTCCCGGCCAGTCAGCAGCAGCGGGCCGGGATGGTGGAACAGCGCGAACAGCGCATTGCTCGCGCGACCGTCCACGCCCGAATCGACGTCTTCGACCGCGACGGCGCGCCCTTGTTCGAGCAGAGCGACGAACCCCTCGGTCAACGCCGCGGCCGGGACGATCAGCGCGCCCGCCGCCTTCGCCCAGGCGCCGACGAGATGGGATTTGCCGGAGCCGGACGGCCCGTAGAGCGCCCCCGCCGGCGCCGCCCAGCGCGGGAAGGAATCGACGAAGGCGACGGCCTCCGCATTCGCCGGCGCGACGATGAAGTCGGCGCGGCCGAGGGCGGGGTTCGATTCAAGCGGAAGTGGCAACTGCGACGGCAAATTCGAACCCTTATTTGGGCGACTCGTATAGCGTCTTCATTTCCCTTTTATCTTATCCGTCGCCTTCGCAATTTTCCCAAGCTTAGCGTCGAACGTCTTTACATCCAGGATCGCACTCAGGGCGTTTGCGACAGAGACAAATGATCTGGCACTTTGCGACTAGCCTTTGATTTCAATCTCTGTGTCATTGTTGGAAGGTTTTTCCTTGCGGTGATCGAATACGCGAAAGCCGGATTTGTAATACCCGTTGTACAATGACTTGCTTTGGAATTTTAGCTTCGCCAAATGTGCCCAATACCGCTCCACGTGAGTGTAGTTGAGATATCCGCAACCTTTATCCGTTCCATCGGGAGAAAGATTCATCCGATAGGCGTTCGCATACATTAGTCCAGCAACGATATCGGCAATTTGCACGCCGCTAATAATGGTGGAATCCGCAAAGAGCGGAGCCTCTTGTAACCGCTTGAGCTGGCGCCCCTGCTCGTTCCCGAAAACGTAAGTGAGAAGACTGAGGGCAACGATGTAGTCAAGCCCCGAACCTTTCTGAAGGTGGGCCATGCGAGAATCCAAAATTGTGATCCCGCGCGCATCATCCGACTTTTCTCTCAAGAAGATGTCGAACGTCTCCGCCAGAATTTGGAGCGCCTTGGTATACATAGAAGCATGGCTTGTGGGATTTGATGGACTCTTCAAGAACGAAACCGAAAAAAGTCGGCCAGCGTAGTTCTCAGCTAGGTCGAGCGTCTTGTGCGTAAAATCCGCAAGGCGCTTGGAATCGGCATTTCTCGGCGCAATTGTTCGATTGCCTTTGTATTCCCATTGATGCTGGGTTTTGGAAGATTTGTCGATTTCGTTCTGGAAAAATTGCAATTTTAACGCGCTATAGTCGTTGTGATAATTGCGCCATTCCGAGAGAGGAAGCGCAACTCCCGCTAGTGTGAAGACGGGGCAATGACCGATAAGCGGCAATGGATGCGGGTAAGCATCGCCGGATTCATCAAGATAAAGCGCCCAAGTGCTCATAGGAGGGCATCTACACTAACGAATTGAGATGGTGCAAATACACGAACAGCCCCGTTGCCGGGGCTGTTCTGGTCGCTCGCTGGAACCGTAAACGGTAAGCCAATCCATAACGATTAGCACCAACGAGCTACGCCACTATGTAGTGGCCACAAGAGAATTGTCAACCATCGCATCCGTTCCTCAACTCTTTAACGGGTTGTTATTGTTGCGGAATTCCGCTTCCCCCGCATTTATAGGGAGCGTTTGTCTTGGCATGGTTCGCGTTCGCGGGCCATGATGACTTTATTTTTAAGCCGGCCGGCGGCGGAGCGCGAAGGCGCGCAGGAGGAGCTGGCCATAGGCGGCGAGCGAGGCCAGCGCGAAGCCGGACGCCGCCACCGCGCCGGTCATCGCCAGCGCCGGCAGGTCGACGTTCAGGGTGAGAAGCAACAGCATCATCGCCACATAGACGACCTGCACCACCGTGTTCGCCTTGCCGATGGCGAGCGGCTCGACCTTCAGCGGCAGCGTCAGCACCCAGGCCAGCCCGACGCCCAGAACGACGGCGACGTCGCGGCCGATCACGATGGCCGTCACCCAGAGCGGCACCTGGTGCACCATCGTCAGCGTCACGAAGGACGCCAGCATCAGGAGCTTGTCGGCGGCGGGATCGAGATACTCCCCGAAGCGCGAGACCAGGCCGTAACGGCGCGCCAGGAAGCCGTCCAGCGCGTCGCTCGCGCCGGCGAAGGCGAAGACGAACAGCGCCGCCAGGTTGCGGTCGAGCAGGATGAGATAGGCCGTCAGCGGCGCCAGCACGGTGCGGAAGGCCGTCAGCAGGTTCGGGATCTGGCGCAGCAGCGGGGTCACGGCGCGGACGCCGTCGTGTTGGGCTTGGGCGGCGGCGCATAGCCCATCTGCCACTGGCCGGCGTCGCCGTCCCGCGACAGCGCGATGCCGACCGGCACCAGCGCGTCGTGGAGCTGGTCGGTCGAGCCCTGATAGGTCAGGTTGATGCGCACCAGCCCGATATCCATCGCGACGATCTGCACCGCCAGGACATTGGCCACGAGGCCGAAGGAATTCTGTATCGCCGCCCATTGCTGCAGCGAGTCGATGTGCACGTCGGCGCTCAGCGTGCCGCGCGGGCCGAAATCGATCGGCGGCTTCTGCTGGAACATCACCTCGATGGCGTGCACCGCGGCATCGGCGGCCAGCGGATAGGTCTGCGCCGGGTTCTTGATCAGGGGCACGTCAATGGAAGTCTTGCTCGGCGTCTCGGCGACGCCGATCCGCCGCAGCCAGACCTGGACCTTGCCGGTCATCTTGTCGGTAATGGAGGTGCCGCCCTGGGTCAGCGGAATGGCGAGCGCCAGCACCGCCTCGGTCGCATGGATGCGGGCGGCCACGATCTCGACATCGGCCCAGTTGGTGGCGTCGAACTGCAGCCGGCTCAGCGCCGCCACGTCGGGCGCGTCGCCGGTCGGCACCGCGAAGGGCACGGAGCTGGCGCCGAAGCGCGGGCTGGAGAAGGCGCTGGTCCAGGCCGAGGCGCGGTCGAAATTGGGCGCCATGGGGATGAGCAGGATGCGCCGCGCGCCGCTGGCGAGGCGATAGGAGGGCGAGATCGTCGCCATCACCTTGGCGACGGCCTCGGGACTGAAATTGTAGGTGACGTCCGCGACATAGCGCGTGGTCGAGCGTCTCTCGTTGGCGACGGTGAAGCCGCGCGCCAGCCGGCGCAGGGCGTCGGTGTCGAGCTTGGGCTCCTTCGGCCAGTCCGGCTGCTTGGCGATTCGCTTGAACAGGATGTCCCAGGCCCTCGGCCGGCCCTGGTCGATGGCGATGGCCTGCGCGGCGCTGGCCGAGGCGGCCGTGGCGTCCACATGGATGCCGCTGACCGTATAGGTCAGGTCCACCGCCCGGGCGGCGGCGGGCAACAGCAAAGCGAGGGCCAGCGCCAGGACGAGCCGGTTAAAAGCCTGTGACATTTGGAACCTTGTATGAGCGCCGTGAGTATAAAGGGCGCAGCCTGCCCGCGAAAGCGCCTGTCTTACACGGAAAAACGGCAAGACGCGGGCGCCATTGCTTGCCTGCCGCGAGGGCTCGTGCGTAAACGGAGCCGAGAGGCGCGAAGCGCGATTCCGATGACGCAAACCCGCAACGGACTGACCTACAAGGATGCCGGCGTCGACATCGACGCCGGCGAGGCGCTGGTCGCGCGGATCGCGCCGGCGGCCAGGGCGACGCGGCGGCCCGGCGCCGACGCCGACCTCGGCGGCTTCGGCGGGCTGTTCGACCTGAAGGCGGCGGGCTTCAAGGACCCGGTCCTGGTCGCCTCGACCGACGGCGTCGGCACCAAGCTCAAGATCGCCATCGACACCGGGCGGCTCGGCGGCATCGGCCAGGACCTGGTCGCGATGTGCGTCAACGACCTCGTGGTGCAGGGCGCCGAGCCGCTGTTCTTCCTCGACTATTATGCGAGCGCCAAGCTGAACGTCGACGACGCGGCGGTGGTGATCGAAGGCATCGCGCGCGCCTGCAAAGAGTGCGGCTGCGCCCTGATCGGCGGCGAGACGGCCGAGATGCCCGGCCTCTATGCCAAGGGCGATTTCGATCTCGCGGGCTTTTCGGTCGGCGCGGTGGAGCGCGGCCATGTCCTGCCTCATATGCGCGCGATGAAGGCGGGGGACGTGGTGATCGGCGTGGCCTCCAGCGGCGTGCACTCCAACGGCTATTCGCTGGTGCGGCGCGTGGTGGCGGATGCCGGCCTCTCCTACGACGCGCCCGCGCCGTTCGACGCCAGACATTCGCTGGGCGAGGCGCTGCTGGCGCCGACGCAGCTTTACATCAAGGGCGGGCTGGCCGCGATCCATGCCGGCGGCGTGAAGGGCTTCGCGCACATCACGGGCGGCGGCATCACCGAGAACCTGCCCCGCGCCCTGCCCGATGGACTGGACGCGCAGATCGATCTGTCCTGCTGGACGCCGCCGCCCGTCTTCGGCTGGCTGGCGCGCACCGCCGGGATCGCGGATGCCGAGATGCTGCGCACCTTCAATTGCGGCCTGGGCTTCATGGCGATCGTGGCGGCGGAATTCTCCGGCCATGTCATCGACGCCTTCCAGGAGGCCGGCGAAAAGGCCTGGCGCGTCGGCGCGCTGGTTGCCGGCGAAGGCGAGGCGAAGGTCGCCTATCGCGGATCGCTCAAGCTGTGAGCGCCAGGACGCGCGTCGCCGTCCTGATCTCGGGCCGGGGCAGCAACATGGCGGCGCTGATCGAGGCCGCGAAGGCGCCGGACTATCCCGCCGAGATCGCGCTCGTCTTCTCCAATGTCGAGACGGCCGGCGGCCTCGAAACCGCCCGCGCCGCGGGCATTGCCACCAAGGTCGTCTCGCACAAGGCGTTCGCTTCGCGCGAGGATTTCGACGCGGCCATCGACGCGGCGCTCGTGGTGGCGAAGATCGACCTCGTCTGCGAGGCCGGCTTCATGCGCATCCATTCCGAAGGCTTCGTGCGCAAATGGGAGGGGCGGATATTGAACATCCATCCGTCGCTGCTGCCGGCATTCAAGGGCGTGAAGGTGCATGAGCAGGCGCTGGCGGCGGGCGTGACGATCTCCGGCTGCACGGTGCATTTCATCGTGCCCGAACTGGATGCGGGGCCGATCATCGCCCAGGCCGCGGTGCCGGTGCTGCCGGACGACACGCCGCAGACGCTGGCCGCGCGGGTGCTGGGCGAGGAGCACAAGCTCTATCCGCGGGCGCTGAAGCTGGTGGCGCAAGGCAAGGTCGTGCTGCGCGACGGCCGCGCGATCCGCCTCTGAAATCCGCACCGATGACGGCGGCGATTGACAGGTTTCGCCGCATCCCTTACCAAACCTTGCGGTAAATAAACCGATCGGTTGATCCTTGGCCGACCTTCTCAGCGCAAAATTGTCGGCCCTCGCCGATCCGACGCGGCGCGCGATCTTCGCGCGGCTCGCCCTTGGCGAGACGACGCTGAGCGAACTGGCCAAGCCGTTCGACATGACGCTGCCCGCCGTCTCCAAGCATCTCAAGGTGCTGGAGCGCGCCGGCCTGGTGAGCCGCGGCCGCCGGGCGCAGACGCGCCCGGCGCGCGTCGACAAGGCGGCGCTCAAGGAGATCGCGGCCTGGATGGACCGCTACCGCATCTTCTGGGGCGGCAGCTTCGACCGGCTCGACGCCTATCTCGCGCGCACGCGCAAGGAGGGCCGCGATGGGCGCTGAGCTGCGGATCGTGCGCGAATTCGATGCGCCGCGCGACGTGGTGTGGGCGGCATGGACCGATCCGCGCGCCATCGTGCGATGGCTCGGGCCGATCGAATGGCCGGCCGCCGAGGTCGAGGCCGATGTGCGGCCGGGCGGCGCCTGGCGGGCCGGGCTGCGCGCCGCCGGCGGCACCGAGATGCTCTGGCAATCGGGCCGCTATCACACGGTCGAGCCGCCGGAGCGGCTGGTCTTCAGCTTCCGCTGGGAAGGCACCAACCATCCCGACGGGCCGGGCGTCGACACGCTGGTGACGGTGGTGCTGCGCGAGACCGCGGATGGCCGCACGCGGATGGAATTCACGCAGACGGGCCTCAAATCGGACGCGAGCGCCGAGGGCCATACCTATGGCTGGGGCAGCACGTTCGGCCGGCTCGACATCTATCTTGGTCGCTAGGGGGATCCGTTGAACAACACGGCAATGCTTTGGACCGGCTATGTGCTGAGCGCGCTGGCGGTGCTGTTCCTGCTGATGGATGCGGGGATGAAGGTGGCGGGCGCGCGCGTTTCGGTGGAGGCGACGGCGGGGCTCGGCTTCGATCCGGCGCTGGTCACGACGCTGGGCGCGATCCTGCTCGTCGCGACGCTGCTCTATGCTTTTCCGCGCACCGCGCTGCTGGGCGCGATCCTGGTCACCGGCTATCTCGGCGGCGCCATCGCGGTGCAGCTTCAGCACAAGGCGCCGCTGTTCTCCCATGTGCTGTTCGGGGTCTATCTCGGATTGTTCGTCTGGGGCGGGCTGTTCCTGCGCTCGCCCGCGCTGCGCGGCCTGATCCCCCTGATGCGGGACTAGGACAGGCCGGCAAGCTTCGCCGACACGTCCCACAGCCTTTTCGCGGCGTCGTCGTCCTGCGCCGCCAAGGTCGGCTCGGCGACCTTGCACTTGTAGAAATATTCGCCGCTGATCGTCGCGACGTCGCGCGACGAAGCCAGGTGGATGATGGTCTTGGCGCCCTCTTCCGGCGAGATGCCGAAAATGCCCATGGCGATCTTGAAAAGGACGCCGGTGACGCCGCCATTGTTGGAGCCGAAGCGCGTATTGACGCCGCCGGGATGCAGGCAATTGGCGGTGACGCCGGTGACGTCCAGCCGCCGCGCGAGTTCGCGGGTGAACAGGATGTTGCACAGCTTCGAATTGCCGTAGGCGCGGAAGGTGCTGAAGCCCTTTTTCAGCTGCAGGTCGGCGAAATCGAGCTTGGCGGCGCGATGCGCGGTGGAGGCGGTGGAGACGATGCGCGCGCCCGACGTCGCCTTCAGATTCGGCAACAGGACATTCGTGACGACGAAATAGGCCATGTGGTTGACGGCGAAGGTCATCTCCAGCCCGTCGACGCTTTCCTGCCGCGTCGTGAATACGGCCCCCGCATTGTTGATCAGCACGTCGATGGCCGGTTCGGCGGCCGCGATCTCGCCCGCGACGCGCTTCATTTCGGCGATGGCGGAGAGGTCGGCGAGATGCACCGTGTGCGCGGCGGCGGGATTGGCCGTCTTCAGCTTCGCGAGGGTCGCATCGGCGCGGGCGCGGTCGCGGGCGACGAGGACGATGCGGGCGCCCTGCTGCGCCAGCCGGATCGCGGCGACCTCGCCGATGCCGGAGGTGCCGCCCGTGACGACGATGGTCTTGCCTTGCATATGCGCGTCCTCCCGCAGGATGGCGGGAGGCTAGCGCCTGGCGGAGGGCTTGTCGCGTGGCTTAGAGGATAACCTTGCCGATCAGCACGCCGACCAGGAAGGTCACGATCAGCGCGGTCATCGGCTGTTCGCGGACGAACTGGATCACCGCGTCCTTGGTTTCGTCTATGGCTTCGTAGGCGTCGGCTTCGAGGTCTTCGGCGAGCTCGGCTGCGGCGGCGACGGACATGGCATTCCCTCACATGGTTGGACGGTAGGGAACGCGGCACGCCGGCATTGGCTGCCTGTCAGGGGACGATATCGAGCCCGGAGAAGAAGAACGCGATCTCCTGCGCCGCGGTCTCGGGCGCGTCGGAGCCGTGGACCGAGTTGGCCTCGATCGACTCGGCGAAATCCTTGCGGATCGTGCCGGCGGCGGCGTTGGCCGGATTGGTCGCGCCCATCACTTCGCGGTTCTTGGCGATGGCGTTCGGACCTTCCAGAACCTGCACCACGACCGGGCCGGAGGTCATGAAAGTGACGAGGCTGGCGAAGAACGGCCGCTCGCGGTGCACGCCGTAGAAGGCTTCGGCCTGGGCCTGGGAGAGCCGGATGCGGCGCGACGCGATGACGCGAAGGCCGGCCTTCTCGAAGCGGTCGACGATGGCGCCGGTCAGGTTCCGGCGCGTCGCGTCCGGCTTGATGATGGAAAGGGTGCGCTCGACGGCCATGGACGTCTCCGGATGCGTGAAAATCGCGGGCCTTATGCCGTGGGATTGGCTAGGGCGCAAGCCGTGCTATACGCCCGCCGCCATGCTGAGCATCGACAACCTCATCGTCCGCATCGCGGGCCGCGAAATCCTGGACGGGGCGACCGCGAGCCTCCCCGCCGGGCGGCGCATCGGCCTGGTGGGACGCAATGGCGCGGGCAAATCGACGCTGCTCAAGGTCATCCTCGGCCAGCTTCATCCCGACGACGGCCAGGTGAGCTGGCCGAGCGCCTGGCGCCTCGGCGCGGTGGCGCAGGAGGCGCCGGGCACCGAGGTCAGCCTGATCGACACGGTGCTGGCGGCCGATCCCGAGCGCACGCGGCTGCTCGCCCAGGCCGAGCACGAGGCCGACGCGCACGCGCTGGGCGACATCTATCACAGGCTCGACGCCATCGACGCCTATACGGCGCCGGCGCGAGCGGCGGAGATCCTGGCCGGCCTCGGCTTCTCGGCGGCCGACCAGCTTCGCCCCTGCGCGGAGTTCTCCGGCGGCTGGCGCATGCGCGTGGCGCTCGCCGCCATCCTGTTTTCCGCCCCGGACCTGCTCCTGCTCGACGAGCCGACCAACTATCTCGACCTCGAAGGCGTGATGTGGCTGGAGAACTTCCTCCTGCGCTATCGCGGCACGGTCCTGATCGTCAGCCACGACCGCGACCTCCTCAACACCGCGGCCGAGTTCATCCTGCATCTCGAGCACGGCAAGCTGAAGCTCTATACCGGCAATTACGACACCTTCGTCGACACCCGCGCGCTGCAGCGCGCCCTCGACACCGCGGCGCAGAAGAAGCAGGAGGCGCGGCGCGCGCACCTGCAGAGCTTCGTGGACCGCTTCCGCGCCAAGGCGACCAAGGCGCGCCAGGCGCAGAGCCGCATGAAGATGATCGCCAAGATGGAGCGCATCGACATTCCGCTCGACGAGCATGTCGCGCCCATCCGCCTGCCCAAGGCGGTCGAGGCGGCGCCGCCGCTGATCACGATGGACCGCGTCGCCATCGGTTACGAGCCCGGCAAGCCGGTGCTCTCCAACATCTCGCTGCGCTTCGATCCCGACGACCGCATCGCGCTGCTCGGCAAGAACGGCAACGGCAAGTCGACGCTGGCCAAGCTCCTGGCCGAGAAGCTGGAGCCGATGGCGGGCGAGATCGTCCGTTCGCGCAAGATGATCCCCGGCTATTTCGCGCAGCACCAGCTCGAGGAATTGCAGGGCGGCATCACGCCGATCCAGACCTTGCAGAACCTGCGGCCCAGGCTGACGGTGCAGGAGGTGCGCACCCAGCTCGGCGGCTTCGGCTTCTCGGCCAACAAGCAGCTCACGCTGGTCGGCAACCTCTCCGGCGGCGAGCGGGCGCGGCTGATGCTGGCGCTGGCGACGCTCGACAAGCCGAACCTGCTGATCCTCGACGAGCCGACCAACCATCTCGACATCGACGCGCGCGGCGAATTGCTCTCGGCGCTGAACGATTTCGACGGCGCGGTGGTGCTGGTCAGCCACGACCGCCGGCTGCTCGAAGCGACGGCCGACCGCCTGCTGCTGGTGGCCAATGGCGAGGTGAACCCGTTCGAGGGCGATCTCGACGACTATCGCCGCTTCCTGCTGGCGGACGAGCCGGCGCCGGAAGCGATCAAGGCGCAAGCCGCGCCCGTCAAGTCGAAGGACGAGCAGCGCCGCGAGGCGGCCGAGCGGCGGCGCCAGCTCAAGCCGCTGAAGGACAAGGTCGACGCCGCCGAGCACCAGATCGCCGAGCTGAACGCCGAGCTGGCGAAGCTCGACAAGGCGCTCAGCGATCCTCTGCTCTTCACCCGCGATCCCGCGAAGGGCAGGGCGGTTTCCAAGAAGCGCGCCGACGCGGCGAAGAAGCTCGCCGACGTCGAAGCACGCTGGCTCAAAATGCAGGAAGAGTACGAGACGGCGCTGGCGCTGGCTTAAATCGGCCGCTCCTCGTTTTGTCCCAATAACGGTTCATCACGGCCGAATGACCCAATATAAGGTCATACTGCGGGCGGTTGTAAAATGACCCAATACTGGTACAATATTGCACGACGAACCGTTATCGGGACAGGCACGACAAGCCATGGCGCGCGCAACGACATCGAGAACCGCGCGCCAAACGCTCGCGGTCGTCATGGGCGACATCATCGACAGCGAAGGCCAACGAGCGGGCGGCGACCTGAGCAGGGAATTCAATTCCGCCATAAGAGCCGCCAACAAGAAGTATCGCGCCGCCCTGCTTTCACCCCTGACCATAACATTGGGCGACGAGTTTCAAGGGCTTGTAAGGGAGATGGCCAAAGGCTTCGAGATAATTACAAAACTGCGTTCCGACCTACTCGAAAAGAGCGTCAATTGCCGGTTTGTGCTCGGGATCGCGAGACTGGATACAAAGATAAACACCGAGAACGCGTGGAACATGATGGGCGACGGCTTGGCGCAAGCGCGCAGCAAACTCAACGATAAGCGCGAGCCGAACGTCTACCGCTTCTCCCTTTATGACGATCCTTCACGCCAACGGCTCCTTGACGCGGTCGGGCTCTCGCTTACGGCAATCGAGGAGGAATGGACTCCGACGCAACGCCGGTACATTCGCCTCAACCGACGAAGCTCGATCGGCAAGACGGCGAGAGACATGGGGGTCGGCATACGCTCCGTATACAAAGTCTTGGAGGCCGCAAAATGGGCGTATTACAAGAAACAAAAAGAAGCGATCGAATTCGCGCTCTCATCATTGGACCAGGAGAACGGAGCGGCATGATTCCGGCACTTCAGATTTTGATCTATCTGTTTGCCGTCCCACTGTTGTGGCAAACGGGCAATGAGGTGGTTCGCGTCCTGCTGGTTTGGAGCGGAGTGCCGAAAACTCCCAAGAAGGCCCATCCTCCGACATCGCTCCCGTCAGTCAGCCCCCGGGCCGGCCGGTACATCGGGCTTTTGGAGAGGTCCTTGATCGTCGCCGGCCTATTGATGAACAGCTGGGATATCGTCACCGCGGTAATCGCGCTAAAGACAGTAGCCCGCTATAAGGAACTCGACGAACAACTTTCAGCCGAGTATTTTCTGATCGGCTCGCTAACCAGCATTCTTTGGGCCGTGTTCATCGCGATCTCGCTCGCCAAATACGACGGCACGATCGGCCTTCATTTGATTTCACGGTCCGCTCTTTAAACCGCAGCGCTTCGGCAAGCAGCCGGCGCGCCGACGCGGCGAAAAAGCTCGCCGACGTCGAGGCGCGCTGGATCAAGATGCAGGAAGAATGCGAGACCGCGCTGGCGAGCGCCTGAAGCCGCGCCGGCGCTGGTGTCCTGAGCCAGAAGTTCGTTGAATTCAAAACAAAGATGTCACGGCCGCGACTGCGGCCACTCAGGTGAAATCGGCTCCAGTGGTGCAGATTTCACCTGGGTCCGCCGCATTCGCGGCGGATGACACCAAGCAGCGCGAACTTCTAAATCAGGACACTACCGCGCCCCCCGCCGGGCGATGTCGCCCCATTCCTTCTGCGCCTTCTTGTAGCGCGCGGGCGCGCCATCGAGCAGCTTGAGGATCTGGCGGTAGACCTCCATCGCCTCGTCGCGCGCGCCGGTCTTCTCCAGCAGCATCGCGAAACGCGCCCGCGCCTCCTCGCCCGGATAATAGCCGACCAGCTTGCGGTACTCGGCGAGCGCGTCGTCCGTCCTGCCCTGCCCTTCCAGCGCGCGGGCATAGAGCAGATGCGCGTCGGCGGACACGAAACTCGGATCGGCGGCCTGCAGCGCATCGAGGCTCGCCTGCGCCCCGGCCGGGTCGCCGTTCAGGAACTGCGCACGGGCAAGTCCCAGAAGCAGCGCCGGATCGTCCTTGAACTGGCCCTGCGCCGCGTCGCGGTAGAGCTCGACCGCGTCGGCATAGGCGCCGCGCGCGATATATTCCTCGGCAAGCTGGCGCTTGGCATCGACCGAGCCCACCATCTCGGCGGCGCGGTGCGCCTCGCGCAGGCTGCGATGCGGATCGGCCATCTGGCGGACATTGGAGCCGAGCTTGGCGGCGGCACGGCTGCGCGCCATCTCCGGCAGAATCTCCATGAACAGATAGATCAGGCTGCCGATGCCGGGCAGCAGCACGATGACGTAAATCCAAGGAAAGATGTTCCCCTTGCGGATCGCATGCACCACGCATGCGACCATCAGGGCGAGCGGCAGGAGCGTGATGATCAGATCGAACACGTCGTATATTTCCCGGCAAAGTCAGGGATTGTGCCCCGATCCCGCACCGCCATACCCAGCGCCGCGACATCATGCAACCAGACTTTCGGTTACCTCGTCCCGGTTACCTTGTCTCCAGCCCCGGGTGTGTCCTTTGCGTCTTTTCTGCTAGACTGCGCAAACTCCCAGGAAACGTTCATGACCGATGACAGATTCTTCGACCGCGCGGGACCGTTCCCGCTCGGCGACATTGCCGCGCATATCGGCGCGGAGATGGACAACAATTCGTCGTCGGACTTCCTGGTGCGCGACGTCGCGGCGCTGGAAAGCGCCGCCGGCGGCGACATCAGCGTGTTCAGCGACGGCGAATATTCCAAGGCCTTCGCCCATACCGGCGCCAGCGTGGTGATCACCGACCGCAGGCTCGCCGTTCACGAGCACAACGGGACCTGGCTTCTGCTGACCGACAATCCGCGCCTGGCCTTCGCGCAGGTCGGCCACATGTTCTATCCGCCCGACGCGCCCATCGCCGGCGTGCACGCCCTCACCCCCGTCCATGCCAGCGCCCTGGTCGGCACCGGCACCCAGATCTGCTCCGGCGCCGTGGTCGGCGCCAATGCCAGGATCGGCGCGCGCTGCACCATCGGCTACAACGCCGTGATCGGCCCGGGCACGGTGATCGGCGACGATTGCGTGATCGGCGCCAATTGCGTGATCGCCTTCGCCCTGATCGGCGACCGCGTGACACTGGCGCCCAACGTCACCGTCGGCAGCGCCGGCTTCAGCTTCGTGCCCAGCGGCAAGGGCCTGCTCCGCGTGCCGCAGCTCGGCCGCGTGATCATCGAGGACGATGTCGAGCTCGGCGCCAATTGCGCCATCGACCGCGGCGCCATCGGCGACACGGTGATCGGCAAGGGCACGATGTTCGACAACCTGGTGCACATCGCCCACAATGTGAAGATCGGCCATCACTGCCTGATCGCGGGACAGGTCGGCATCGCCGGCTCCACCACGATCGGCCCCTATGTGATGATGGGCGGACAGGTCGGCGTCAGCGATCACCTGACCATCGGCGCCGGCGCGCGGCTGGCCGCCAAGGCCGGCGTGACGCGCGACGTCGCGGCGGGCGAGACGGTCGGCGGCTATCCCGCCATGCCGGTGCGCGAATGGCACCGCCAGACCGTGGCGCTGAAAAAGCTGGCCGGCCACAAGAAATCCTGAAGCGTTAACGCCGGTTCCGGCACGCGGCGCGGGCATCGCCTTGCGGCGTGCGCGAAGTTGTGGCTCTTTGCCCCTTCGGGCGATGCCCAGCGAGGACAGGCGAACAGCGGACGAGCATGACGGACGACAGGTTCTTCGAACGGGCGGGACCCTTCCCGCTCGGCGAAATCGCCGCTCATATCGGGGCGGAGATGGACAACAGTTCCGCCGCGGACTTTCCCGTCCGCGACGTGTCGAATCTCGACACCGCCGAGGCCGGCGAGATCAGCCTCTATTCCGACGCCAAATACGCGGCCGCCTTCGCCCGCACGCGCGCCAGCGTGGTGATCACCGACCGCAAGCTGGCGGCGCATGAGCACAACGGCACCTGGCTGCTGCTGTCGGCCAATCCCCGGCTCGCCTTCGCGCAGGTCGGCCATCTGTTCTATCCCGCGCCGCCCCTGCATGAGGGTCTCGAACCGGTCCTGCCGGTGCATCCGAGCGCGCGCATCGGCGCCGGCACCCAGATCGCCCAGGGCGGCGAGATCCGCGCCCATGCGAAGATCGGCGCCAACTGCGCCATCGGCCCCAATGTCGTGATCGGCAAGGGCGTCGAGATCGGCGACAACTGCATCATCGGCCCCAATTGCACGATCACCCATGCCCTGATCGGCAACCGCGTGGTGTTCGGGCCGGGCAATTCGATCGGCAATGCCGGGTTCTCTTTCGTGCCGAGTCAGAAAGGCCTCCTGCGCGTGCCGCAGCTCGGCCGCGTGATCGTCGAGGACGATGTCGAATTCGGCGCCAATTGCGTCGTCGACCGCGGCGCCATCGGCGACACCCATATCGGCCGCGGCTGCCGCTTCGACGGGCTGATCCATGTCGGCCACAATGTGAAGATGGGACAGTTCTGCATCGTGGTGGCGCAGGCCGGCATCGCCGGCTCGACCACCATCGGCCCCGGCGTGATGATCGGCGGCCAGGCCGGCATCGCGGATCACCTCAATATCGGCGCCGGCGCGCGCCTCGCCGCCCGCGCGGGCGTGACGCAGGACGTGGCGGCGGGGGAGACGGTCGGCGGCTATCCGGCGCAGCCGGTCAAGCAATGGCACCGCCAGGTCGTGCTGCTGAAGAAGATGGCGGCCCGCAAGGGCAAAGACTGAGCCCGGCCCGTGTGGCCCCATCTATTAACGCAACTTAGGGGAACGTCGGCTGTCGCAGTCCGTTCCCTCTGCATGGAACATATAGCGACGAACGAATCGACGTCGAACAAGTGCTGCCGTCTTGCGGCGGCGCTGCGACTCGACGCGACGCACGCGACGATGCCCGGTTTTGCGGACAAGCTGATCCGGGGCGCGGAGGATCTGGAGCAGCTCGCCAAGAGGCTGCTCATATGTCCCGACATGCCGTCGCGGCACCATTAGCCCTGCTTTTCGAATTTCCCGCTTGGGGATTCTTTCCAGTAAGTCACGTCATGTCCCGCCGCCTTGGCGTCTTTCCAGGCGGCGCGGGCTTTGCCGAGCGCGGCTTCGTCGCGCCCATCGAACATCAGGACCACGCGGGTCAGAGCGCTCACCGCGTCCCATGATCCCGGCATCGCGCCGCCGACGCAGAACAGGACGTTGGCGCCGTTCGGGTTCTCGTCCTCGACGGTGATCAGCACAGGCTGGCGCTTGGGATTGCCGTCGCCGGATTGTGCATGGGGCAGAAACGTCTGGTCGTTGTAGGTCCAGAGCAGGTTGTCGATGGCATCGGCGCGCTCCGACGATTCCGTGCGGATCACGGCGCGCCAGCCGCGCTCCAGCGTCTTCTCGATGAGGCCGGGAAGGACCTCGTCCAGCGCGCGGCGTTCGAGGTGGTAGAACAGCGTCTCCGTCATCAATCCTCGTAGTGCGCCGCGACCAGTTCGTTCAGGATGCGCACGCCCCAGCCGGTGCCCCAGCTCGGCGCCAGCGCCTTCTGCTCGCCGTCCTGCCAGGCGACGCCGGCGATATCGAGATGGGCCCAGGGGCGGTCGTCCTCCACGAAGCGCTTGAGGAACTGCGCCGCGGTGATCGAGCCGGCGTTCGGCCCGCCGATGTTCTTCATGTCGGCGATCTTGGAGCGGATCAGCTTGTCGTAATTGGGACCCATCGGCAGGCGCCACACCGGCTCGCCCACCGCCCTGCCCGCTTCGCCGATGCGATGCGCCAGGCGGTCGTCGTTGGAGAACAGGCCGGCGTGCTCCGGCCCCAGCGCCATGATGATCGCGCCGGTCAGCGTGGCGAGATCGATCACGAATTTCGGCCTGAAGGTGCGCTGGGTATAGGTGAGCGCGTCGGCGAGGACGAGGCGGCCTTCCGCGTCGGTGTTCAAGACCTCGATGGTCTGGCCCGACATGGACCGCACCACGTCGTCGGGGCGCTGCGCCTTGCCGTCGGGCATGTTCTCGACCAGGCCGATCACGCCGACCGCGTTGACCCGCGCCTTGCGCGCCGCCAGTGCCTGGATCGCGCCGACCACGGCGGCCGCGCCGCCCATGTCGCCCTTCATGCCCATCATCCCGGCGCCGGTCTTGAGCGAGAGGCCGCCTGAGTCGAAGCATACGCCCTTGCCGACGAAGGCGACGGGGCTGTCCCTCTTCTTGCGGCCGCCATTCCACTGCATGACGACGAGCTGGCTTTCGCGCTCGCTGCCCTGGCCGACGCCCAGGAGCGAACCCATGCCGAGCTTCTTCATCTGCGCCTCGCCGAGAATCTCGACGCTCACGCCGAGTTTCGACAGGTTCGCCTTCACGCGGCGCGCGAACTCGGCCGGGAAGAGGACGTTGGGCGGCTCGTTGATGAGGTCGCGGGCGAAGAACATGCCGCCCGCCACGGCGTCGAGCGCGGCCCAGCTCTTCTTCGCGTCGGACAGGGCGGGGGTCGCGATGGCGACGGTCTGGAGCCGCTGCTCGTATTCGTCCAGATTCTTGGTGCGGTAGTGGTTGAAGCCGTAGCTCTTGAGCCGCGCGCCGAACGCCAGATGCGCCGCCAGCTCGCCGGGTTTCAGCTTGGAACCCTTGGGCAGGTCGATCTCGTAGGTTACGGCGGTTTCACCCGCGCCGTTCAACCGGCCGTTGACGGCGGCGCTCAGATTCTCGGCCGCCGTGGCGCCGAACTCGGAGCCCTTGCCCAGGCCGGCCAGCACGATGCGGGAGACCGCGACGCCGGCCGGCGCCAGCACTTCGAGCACCTGGCCGCTCTTGCCGGCGAATTTGCTGACCTTCAGGCCGCGGCTGAGCGCGCCGCCGGCGGCCCTGTCGGCCTTCTGCGCGGCGGGCGTGAGGACCGCGCCGTCGGATGCGCCGACGACCCAGGCGCCGGAACGCACATCGCCCGGCGCGGTAAAGGACAGTTGCATAAAGGGTTCTCCCGGTCTGGTGCTGCGGTGTCTTTAAGAGGTATTGAGCCTGGATGCGAGATCGGGCGCGGCGGCCCCAGCGGGGTTGCCGCGCCGCCGCGCGGGAATGCTAGTTTAGGTCGAATCAGGGAAGGGGCGAAAGGGTTTAAGACCCTGCGCCATAGGGCTTGCCAGGCGTGAGACTCCCCAGACTTTCGCTCTACCTGCTCGGCCAGCTCATCGGGCCGACGGCGCTCTTTACCTTCCTTCTGACGGCCGTGATCTGGCTCAGCCAGTCGCTGCGGCTGCTCGACCTCGTGATCAACCGCGGCCAGTCGGCGCCGACCTTCCTCTACCTCACCCTCCTCGTCCTGCCCGGCCTCCTGGTCATCATCCTGCCCATCGCTTTCTTCGCCGGGACGCTGTTCGCGCTCTCCAAGCTCAACACCGACAGCGAGCTGGTGGTGATGGCGGCGGCCGGGTTCAGCCGGCTGCAGATCGCCGTCCCCGTCTTCATCTCGGCCGCGATCATCATGGCGCTGACCTATGCCTGCGGCCTTTATCTGATGCCGGCGGGCCAGCGGGCGATGAAGGACAAGGTGGTCGACATCCGCGCCGATATCGGCGCGGCGCTGCTCAACGAGGGCGAGTTCAACACGCCGGCGACCGGGCTGACCGTCTTTATTCGCGAACTCAATTCCGACGGCACGATCCGCGGCGTCTTCGTGCACGACAACCGCAACAAGGCGCATCCGGTGACCTATCTGGCCGAGAGCGGCCAGCTCGCCCAGACCCCGGTCGGCGCGCGACTCATCATGGACGACGGCACCATCGAGGTCGCCAGCGGCGGCGGCGCGCAATTGCAGGTCCTGAAGTTCCAGCGCTACGTCTTCGACCTCGACCAGTTCTCGGGCCCGGCGCGCGCCACCGACCGCGCCACGAGCGAGCGCTACCTCTCCGAGCTGTTCCATCCCGATCCCGGCCTCGCGCCCAAGATCCGCAACGCCTATGTCGCCGAGGGGCACAACCGGCTGGCGCAGCCGCTCTACTGCATCGTGTTCGCGCTGATCGCGCTGGCCGCGATCCTGCGCGGCTCCCGGGCGCGCGGCGCCAACGCGCTGCGCATCACCTTCGCCATCGTCGCGGTGGCGGCGGTGCGCATCGCCGGCTATGGCGTGCAGGGGCTGGCGATCGGCAATCCGGCGCTGAACGCGCTGTTCTACGCGATCCCGCTCGTCGGCGCGGGCCTGGCGCTCGGCAATCTCGCGGGCATCGACCCGATCGCGTGGTTCCGGCGGCCGATCGCGGCGGACGCGCTGCCATGAGCTGGTCCTGGACGCTCTACCGCTATCTCGCGATGCAGTTCTTCATCGGCATCGCCATCGTCTACGGCACCCTGCTGATGCTCGCCTTCTCGATCGACGTCGTCGATCTCACCAACCGCACCGCCAGCCACAATGTCAGCACGCTGGTGGTGATCGGCATGGCGCTGCTGCAGCTTCCCGATCTCGGCCAGAAGATGATGCCCTTCGCGGTGCTGCTCGGCGGCGTATTCTCCTTCGCGCGGCTGTCGCGCAACCAGGAACTGGTCGCGGTGCGCGCCGCCGGCATGTCGGCCTGGGACTTCCTCCTGCCGCCGCTGGCGGTGGCGGCCGGGCTCGGCTTCGTCGTCGTCCTGATCGTGACGCCGATCTCGGCGCGGATGCTGGCGCAGTTCGCCGCGCTGGAGGCGAAATACATCAAGGGCGAGGCGTCGCAGCTTTCGGTCTCGCCGAACGGCCTTTACCTGCGCCAGGGCGATGCCAGCCAGCAATCGATCATCCATGCGCTGCGCGTCACCAACCAGGGCGTCCATCTGGAGAACGTCGTGGTGTTCCTCTACGGCGCCGGCGACCGCTTCACCGGCCGGGTCGACGCGCGATCCGCCGAGCTCGCGGGCGGCGTCTGGAAGATGACCGACGCCTGGGTCAGCGGCGCCGACGGCTCGCCGGCGCATCACGCGACCTACGATCTCACCACGACGCTGACGCCGGTGCAGATCCAGGAGAGCTTCGCCCCGCCCTACACGCTGTCGTTCTGGCAGCTTCCGAGCTTCATCCACGCGGCGCAGAATGCGGGTTTCTCGGCGGTGCGCTACGAGCTCTATTTCTACACCCTGCTCGCGATGCCGGCGCTGTTCGCCGCGATGGTGTTCATGGCCGCGAGCTTCTCGGTCCGGCTGGGGCGCAGCGGCGGGATGCTCCGCGTCGTCCTGATCAGCGCCCTCTCCGGCTTCGGCATCTATTTCTTCAGCGAATTCGCGCGCGCGCTCGGCCAGACCGGCATCCTGCCCGTGGCGCTCGCGGCCGGCGCGCCGGCCACCGCCGCGATCCTGATCGGCATGACCCTCGTCTTCAACCAGGAGGACGGATGATCCCGCCGCGCGGCCTCGTCCTCATCGCGGCGCTCGCGGCGTTCGCGGCCGCATCGGCCTCCGCCGCGCCGGCGCTGACGGTCCGGGGCGACGTGCTGCTCCAGGCCGACGAGATGGACTACGACGTCGACGCCCACATCGTCACCGCGCGCGGCCATGTCGAGATCGACAGCGACGGCCGCATCCTGCTCGCCGACCAGGTCGCCTACGACCAGGTGCACGACACGATGACCGCGAGCGGCCATGTCAGCCTGACCGACGAGAGGGGCAACGTCGCCTTCGCCGACCACGTCAACCTGCGCGACAAGATGCGCGACGGGGCGCTTCGCAGCTTCGCGGCGCTGATCGGCAAGAACGGCCGCATGGTCGCGGCCAGCGCGACGCGCAGCCAGGGCCGCTTCATCGAGGCCTTCGACGCCAGCTACACGCCCTGCAAGATCTGCAACCAGCCCGGCCAGCGCACGCCGGTCTGGCAGGTCAGCGCCGAGCATGTGCGCTACGACCAGCTCAACCACCGCATCATCTTCCACGACGCCAGGCTCGAATTCTTCGGCGTGCCGCTGTTCTACACGCCCTATCTGCGCGAATCCGATCCCACCGTGCGCTATTCCAGCGGCATCCTGACGCCCGATGTCGGCAATTCGACCAATATCGGCTACTTCCTGCGCCTGCCGGTCTACATCTCGATGTCGCCGTCGCGCGACGCCACGATCACGCCGATCATCTCCAGCCGCGGCGGCGACGTCATCGCCGGCGAATACCGCGAACGCTGGGACAACGGCGGCATGTGGCTGCAGGGCAGCGTCGGCTACAATTCGGACGGCGGCCTCAGCGGGCACCAGGGCCAGTTCTATTCGAGCCTGTTCGGCTCGGGACGCATTCCGATCGATACGGTGTGGCGCACCGGCTACGACGCGCAGCTCACCAACAACGACACCTATCTGAAGCGCTACGACTTCACGCTGCTCGACCGCCTGGTGAACGACGTGTTCGTCGAAGGCACGGGCGGACGCACGCGCTTCGCCGTCACCGGCTATTTCTTCCAGGGCCTGCGCGCGACCGACACGCCCGGCATCATCCCGCTGGCGCTGCCGCTGGTGGAGTTCAACTATATCCCGCTGAACAAGGTGCTGGGCAGCCAGTTCCGCCTCGACTTCAACACCATCGCGCTGACCCGCAATGTCGGCGAGAACGACCAGCGCGCCACGATGGAGGCGCGCATGCGCTGGCCGACCGTGCTGCCCGGCGGCCAGCTCCTGACCTTCCAGCTCGACGCGCGCGGCGACGTCTACCATGTGAGCGACCCGGGGACGCCCGGCAGCGGCGACAAGTTCATCAGCCGCGGGATTCCCTATGCCGCGCTCGACTGGCGCTGGCCGTTCATCTCCAACCTCACCAAGGACCGCTCGCTGATCCTCGAACCGATCGTGCAGGCCATCGCGCAGCCCTATGGCGGCAATCCCGCCGGCATCCCGGACGAGGATTCGGCCGCCTTCGAGCTCGACGAGAACAACATCCTCTCCTTCGACCAGCTTCCCGGCTACGACCTGGTGGAAAGCGGGCCGCGCCTGAATGTCGGCCTGCATGCGCGCGCGGTGTTCGCCTCCGGTTCGGTCGATGCGGTCCTGGGCGAGACCTACCGGCTGAAGCCCGATCCGATCTTCGCTCCGGATTCCCCCCAGTCGGGAACCGCGTCCGACATCGTGGGGCGCGTCAGCGTGAAGTTCCTGCCCTATATCGATCTCACCGACCGCATCGACATCGACCGCGCCAACGGCACATTGCGCCGGCACGAGGTCTACCTGACCGGCATCTTCGGGCGCACCTCGGTCCAGGTGAGCTATGTCCAGCTTCCGGCGGAAACCGCCACATTGGGGCTGGATCAGCGCGAGGAAATCAACGCCCAGGCCGACGTCAATTTCTATGAGAACTGGCAGGCCTTCGGCGCGCTGCGGCGCGACCTCCTGCAGGGCCAGATGCTCGATACCGAGCTCGGCCTGGGCTATGAGGACGAATGCCTGGGCATCTCCGTCGCCTACCGGCGCAAATTCACCACCGACCGCGACGTGCCGCCCTCGACCTCCATCATCCTGCGCTTCAACCTGAAAACCGGGGACCAGGCCATCGAGCCGTTTAGCTTGTTTCCACAAGACGTGTTCTCGCATCCTTGAAACCAAAGCATTTTCGCTTATGCTCCCGGCCGGTTCGGGGGCGGGCGCGTAAACCATTGAGATTGCTGCCGAAGGTCCGAACTTTGTCCAGGAAAGCTGCTTACCTTGTCGTCATCGGGGCGTTCGCCGCGCTCCTCGCGGTCCCGACTCCGGCGCAAAATCTCTCCGGCCCGCCCGGCGGAACGCCCCCGTCGACGCCGCCCGCGACGGCAACCCCGCCGGCAACGCCGCCCAATCCGCCGCCCGGCGCGGTGCTCCAGCCCGATCTGGGACCGAGCGACGGCGTCGCCGCCATCGTCAACGACGCGATCATCACCGAATACGATCTGCGCCAGCGCATCCTTCTCTACGCCTCGACCTCGGGCCAGCAGACGACGCCCGACATCCTGGTCAAGCTCCGGCCGCAGATCCTGGCGCAGCTCGAGACCGAGCAGCTCCAGATCCAGGAGGCGCGGCGCAAGAACATCACGGTGTCGCCGACCGACGTCGACAAGTCGATCGACCGCATCGTGGGCGACAACCACATGACCAAGGACCAGCTCGCCGAACTGCTCGCCAAGGGCGGCGTCCAGATGTCGACGCTGCGCGCCCAGATCGCGGTGCAGATCGCCTGGCAGAAGGCGGTGCAGGACGAGTTCCAGGACCGCGTGAACATCACGCCGCAGGACATCGACGCGGAGATCGCGCGCCTGAACGAAGGCGCCAACAAGACGCACTTCCTCGTCTCCTCCATCTTCCTCGGCGTCGAGAATCCCGACGTCGACGCCAAGGTGCTGAAAGACGCGCAGGACATCCATGCCCAGCTCGTCGGCGGCGCCAATTTCGGCACCGTGGCGCGCCAGTTCAGCCAGAGCCCGACGGCGGCGGCCGGCGGCGATCTCGGCTGGGTGTATCAGGGCCAGCTTCCCGCCGAGATCGACACGGCGCTGCAGAAGATGGAAATCGGCCAGGTCAGCGAGCCGATCCGCTCGGCCGGCGGCTATTACATCGTGGGCCTGCGCGACAAGGCGCTGGGCGCCAATGCCGTGCTGCCCGATCCGGCGACGCTGAAACCGGTCGGCCCGCTCACCGTGGCGCGCGTGCTCCTGCCGCTGCCGCCCAACGCGCCCAAGCCGTATCAGGAAAACGCCATGAAGCTGGCGGTGCAGATCCACGATCACGTCAGCGGCTGCGATACCCTGCCGAAGATGGCGGAACAGGTGCGCGGCCTCGTCTATCAGGACCTCCAGAAGATGGGCCTGAAGATCACCGATCTCAGTCCCGACATCCAGGCCGCCATCGCCAAGGCGGGCCCCGGCGAAGCGACGCCGCCCTTCAGCTCCCCGGCCGGCATCGAGATGATGGTCCGCTGCGACAAGCGCGCGCCCGAACAGCACAAGTTCAACCTGCCGAGCCGTCAACAGGTCGAGGAAAGCCTGTTCGACGAACAGATCACGATGCTGTCGCGGCGTTATATCCGCGATCTGCGTCGCAACGCCAATGTCGAGACCAAGTAACGCCGCGACGATCCTGATCACGATGGGCGAACCCGCCGGCATCGGGCCGGAGATCGCGGTCGCCGCCTATAAGGCGCTCGCGGGCAAGGCGGGCGGTCATCCCCTCAGGCTCATCGGCGATCCCGGCGTCTTTGCCGATTGCGGTTTCGACGGCGGGACGCTCGCCACCAAGGCGCGGGCCCGCCGCATTCCGGGCAAGCCGGATGCCGTGAACGCCGCGGCCGTCATCGAGGCGATCGAGACCGCGGTGGCGATGGCGCAGCGCGGCGACGCGGCGGCGGTGGTCACCGCGCCGATCAACAAGGCCGTGCTGGCCGCCGCCGGCTTCCCCTATCCCGGACATACCGAATTCCTCCAGGCCCTGACCGGCGCGCCGCGCGCCGTGATGATGCTGGCGAGCGATGCGCTCCGCGTCGTGCCGCTGACGATCCATGTGCCGTTGGCGCAGGTGCCGCGCGCGATCACGACCGCCGCCATCGTCGAGACCGGAGAAATCATCCTGGCCGCGCTGAAGCGCGACTTCGGCATCGCGGCGCCCCGGCTGGCGGTCGCGGGCCTCAACCCGCATGCCGGCGAGGAAGGCGTGCTGGGCGGCGAGGACAGCGCGGTCATCGCGCCGGCCGTCGCGGCCTTGAAGGCGAAGGGCCATGACGTGCGCGGGCCGCTTTCCGCCGACACGCTGTTCCACGACGAGGCCCGGGCGCGCTACGACGCGGCGCTCGCCATGTATCACGATCAGGCGCTGATCCCGATCAAGACGCTGTCCTTCTGGGACGGGGTGAACGTCACGCTCGGCCTGCCCATCGTGCGCACCTCGCCCGATCACGGCACCGCGTTCGACATCGCCGGCACCGGCAAGGCGGACGCCCGCAGCATGATCGCCGCGATCCGGCTGGCCGCGAAGATGGCCGATGCCCGGGCCGGATAACCTGCCCCCCCTGCGGGAGGTGATCGCGGCGCACGACCTGCGCGCCAAGAAATCGCTCGGGCAGAATTTCCTGCTCGATCTCAACCTGACGCGCCGCATCGCGCGCGCGGCGGGGGCGAACGAAGGCGGCGTGTTCTATGAAGTCGGCCCGGGTCCGGGCGGGCTCACCCGCGCGCTGCTGGCCGAGGGCGCGGGCCGGGTGATCGCGGTCGAGCGCGACGAGCGCTGCCTGCCGGCGCTGGCGGAGATATCGGACGCCTATCCGGATCGGCTTTCGGTCGTTTCCGCCGATGCGCTGGAGATCGACGAAGCGCGTCTGCTGGCCGATAGCGGCGTCGCCGGGCCGGTGCGCATCGCGGCAAATCTTCCCTACAATATCGGCACCGCCTTGTTGGTGAAGTGGCTCACGCGCGAAACCTGGCCGCCCTTCTGGGCGAGCCTCACGCTCATGTTCCAGAGAGAAGTCGCGCAGCGCATCGTCGCCAGGCCGGACACCGAACACTACGGAAGGCTGTCCGTCCTGGCCCAGTGGCGGACGACCGCGAAGATCCTGTTCGACGTGTCGCGCAGCGCCTTCGTGCCGCCGCCCAACGTGACCTCCAGCATCGTGCGGCTGGAGCCGCTGGCCGAGCCGGTCGCGCCGGCGCGGCTCGCCGATCTGGAGCGCGTGACCCAGGCCGCCTTCGGCCAGCGCCGCAAGATGCTGCGCCAGAGCCTGAAGAGCCTCGGCCCGGATGCCGAAAGCCTGATCCGCGCCGCCGGCATCGACCCGACGAACCGCGCGGAAAACCTTTCCGTGACGGAGTTCGCGGCGCTCGCGAATGCCCTTCCCCGCTGAGGCAGCGACCCCTTACGTTCGGGACGGTTTCTGCACAGGTGCTTGGAGTTCCGGAGAAATCGGCAGGGCCTCCCCGGTCGCCGCGTTTGCTGGCGCGTGTTACACCTGTCGATCCGGGGGGGGGCCTTGTCGACCCATGCTCAAGACGTCGCACTGGCCTCTGCTGGATTGGCTTCGCTTTTTCGCCGCCCTGCTGGTCGTCCTCGACCACGCCAGGCAGTTCACCTTCGGCTCCTACCAAGATCTGGACCCGCACGCGAAGGGAACCGTAGCGGCCGTCCTGATCTTCGCGACTATGAGATTCGGAAAGCACGGCGTCCTGATATTCTTCGTTCTGAGCGGATACCTCGTCGGCGGGCTGGCGACGAAGCGGTTCCTGGAGGGGCGCTTCGATCCCCGCGGATATGCTCTAGATCGGGCGGCGCGAATTTTCGTTCCGCTTATCCCAGCAATCGCATTGTGCAGCGTTCTGCAGATTTGGCTGGGCATTCCGATCCGATTCCAGGACCCCGTTTCCGCGATGCTCGGACTTCCGACCGGGGCGCTGCTCAGCGACGTGCCGCTTTGGTCGTTGCGATACGAGATGTGGTTTTATGTCTTTCACGGCGCCGTGCTTTCCCTCTTGCTTCCGTCGCGCGGTGTTCGGATCATCGCTTTCGGGTTCCTGATGGCGTCGCTGGTCGCATTCTCGTTTCTGGCGCTCCAATACCTTTTTTGCTGGTATTTGGGCGTGCTTTCGTTTCTGACGAATACGGGATTGGCATCCAGACGCAGCGGTTTCGCGGGAGCCGCGATCGCCCTGGCGTTTCTGACGATGTCGCAGGCTTTCGCACGAAGCAGTTTTCTCGGTCCGATGACCATACTGGGTGCGACGGGTTTTTCCGCCGGCTGCCTGCTTCTTCTTCCCCAACTCGCAAACCGCGATTTGTCGTCGCCGCGACTGGTCCGCCTCGGCGGCGGCCTCGCTGCGTTTTCCTACAGTCTCTATTTGATTCACTATCCCGTCCTGCTGGTGCTCGGCCGCTATCTGCCGCCGGTGCACAGGATCGACTTCGCCAATTGCGCCCTGTTGGCAGGACGCGTCGCCATCGCCATGCTCGCGGGCTACGTCTTCTATCTCGCGTTCGAAACGCATATCGGGCGCGTCCGGTCATGGCTCCGATCGGGTTGGCATCGAACCGAGCGGGTTGAAACCGCCTCGTGACATCGGACGGTCGAAGGCGGCGCAGTTTCCGCAAAGGAGGGTGGGACACCGGTTGCGGTTGAGGCGACCCCTGGGCCCATGCCACACTGACAACCAGTCAGAACCAGAAATCGAAGGGAGAGCCCGCGTGAAGAGCCAGGCCATCACCGAATTCGGCAAGCCGCTGCAGGAAATCGAGACGCCGACCCCCGTGCCGACCGGCACCGAGGTGCTGCTGAAAGTCCTGAACGCCGGCGTGTGCCACTCCGACGTCCACATCCATGACGGCTATTTCGACATGGGCGGCGGCGCCAAGCTTCCCATGGCGAACATGAAGCTGCCGCACACGCTGGGTCACGAGATCGAGGGCGAAGTCGTCGCCGTCGGCCCCGACGCCAAGGGCGTCGACATCGGCGTGCGCTATGCGGCGTTCCCCTGGATCGGCTGCGGCAAATGCCCGTCCTGCCTGCGCGGCGAGGAGAATCTGTGCATCGGCGGCCCGCGCCAGCTCGGCTGCTCGTCGGGCGTGGCCGGCGGATACGCGACGCATGTCCTGGTGCCGCATCCCAAATACCTCATCGACTACGGCAAGACCGATCCGGCGCTGGGCGCGGCCTATATGTGCTCGGGCCTGACCGCCTATTCGGCGATGAAGCGCGTCGGCGCGCTCGGGCCGGACGACCAGGTGCTGGTCTTGGGCGTCGGCGGCGTCGGCATGATGGGCGTGCAGTTCGCCAAGGCGATGTTCCACAAGGGACCGATCGCCGCCGACATCGACGACGCCAAGCTGGAAGCGGCGAAGAAGGCCGGTGCCTCGTCCGTCTACAACACCAAGGTGGACGGCGCGGCCAAGCAGCTGGTGGCCGACACCAAGGGCGGCGCCTACGCGGTGGTCGATTTCGTGGGCTCGGAGAAGAGCTTCGCCTTCGCCAGCCAGGCGGTGCGGCGCGGCGGCAAGGTGATCATCGTCGGCCTGTTCGGCGGCGCGATGCAGATGCCGCTGCCGATGTTCCCGTTCCGCACGATCTCCATCGGCGGCTCGATGACCGGCAGCCTGGGCGAGACCAAGGAGATGATGGAGCTTGTCCGCGCCGGCAAGGTCGACCCGATCCCCTATTCCAAGCGGCCGCTGAGCGCCGCGAACCAGACGCTCGAAGACTTGCGCGAAGGCAAGATCACGGGTCGGGTGGTGCTGACGCCGTAGCACCGCCTGTCATCCCGGCGAGGTGCGCGCCAGCGCACCGAGGGAAGGCGGCGATGACGAGGATAGTCTCGCCGAAGAGATCGGAATAACTTGGCGGCACCCGGGCAGCGTCAACGCCTGGGTCCCCTTCCCCTCGCATCGCTTCGCGATGCTCGGCCGGGGATGACAGTGGTGGAGGTTGCCTTGCCCAGCGAACCAATCCTCGAACCCGATCTGCCGATCGTCGATCCGCATCATCACCTGTGGGACCGGCCTACCGCGATCCTGCAGAACCTGCCGCCGTCCGAGCACGGCTTCATGGACATCATCCGCAACATCCCGCGCTATCTGTTCGACGAGCTCCTGAAGGACCTCAAGAGCGGCCACAACATCCGCGGCACGGTCTATATGGAGTGCGGCGCGATGTACCGCGCCGACGGGCCGCAGGAGCTGAAATGCGTCGGCGAGACCGAATTCGTCAACGGCGTCGCGGCGATGAGCGCCAGCGGCCTCTATGGCGAGGTCCGCGCCTGCGCCGGCATCGTCGGCCATGTCGACCTGCGGATCGGCGCCGACGCGGCCGAGGACGTGCTGCGCAGCCACATCGCGGCCGGCCACGGACGCTTCCGCGGCATCCGCCACTCGGCATCCTATGACGAGGACGCGAACGTGCTGGGGCCGCTGTCGGGCCGCAACACGGCGGGGCTCTACCTCGATCCGAAATTCCGCGAGGGCTTCGCGGTGCTGCACAGGCTCGGCCTCTCCTTCGACGCCTGGCTCCTGGAGCCGCAGCTTCCCGACCTGATCGATCTCGCCCGCGCCTTTCCCGAGACGACCATCGTGCTCGACCATGTCGGCACGCCGCTCGGCATCGGGCGCTTCGAGGGCAAGCGCGGCGAGCGCTTCGCCGAATGGAAGCAGAACGTCCAGGCGCTGGCGACCTGCCCGAACGTGGTGGTGAAGGTCGGCGGCCTGCCGATGCCCTTCGCCGGCTGGAAGAAGCGCATGCGCGAGGACGATCCGCCGTCGGAAATCCTGGCGCAGCAGTGGAAGCCCTATGTCGAGACGACCGTCGCCGCGTTCGGCGCCGACCGCTGCATGTTCGAGAGCAATTTCCCCGTCGACCGCTTCGGCTGCGACTACGCCAGCCTGTGGAACGCGTTCAAGCGGCTGGCGAAGGACTATTCGGCCGACGAGAAGACCGCGCTGTTCGGCGGCACGGCCAAGCGGGTGTACCGCGTGGCCATCGCATGATCGCCATCCGCCGCCTGACCGACCTGCCGCCGGATATCGAGATCCTGCGCAGCGAGGCGGCGGCGGACGGAATCCGCAACATGGGCATCCTGGTCGCCGACTGGCGGAGCGGCGCGGAACGCTACGGCAAGCCGGGCGAAGCCCTGTTCGGCGCCTTCGACGGCGCCCGGCTGGTCGGCGTCGGCTGCGTGAAGATCGAGCCCGCCGTCCCCGCGATGCGCATGCGCCGGCTCTATGTCCTGCGCGACGCGCGGCGACATGGCGTCGGGCGGCTGCTTGCCCAGGCCATGATCGCGCGCGGATTCGAAACCGCCGGCCGCCTCACCTGCAACGCCGTGCCGCCCGGCGCGGGCGAGTTCTGGGACGCGATGGCGTTCGAGCGCGTCGCGGCCGAAGGCTGGACGCACGAAATGCGGCGGTGATCGCCGCTACGGAACGACGTCTTCGATGCGGTCCGCGACCGCATCCTTGTCGCGCCCCGGCAGCAGCTTCATCGCGAGGATGAAGGCGGAGAGCACCAGGCAGATGCTGTTGGCGGCGATCAGCGGCCATTGCGCGAGCAGCACGCCGTAGCTCGTCCACGCCGCGAAGCCGACCACGGTGAGGAGATACATGCCGGTCGAGATGTCCTTGGTCTCGCGCGTGCGGATGATCTTCCAGGCCTGCGGCACGAAGCTGATTGTGGAACACAGCGCGGCGAGGGTGCCGATGATCGGGATGAGGGACATGACGAGGTAACCGGCGAGCGGTTGCGAGGTTCCCCTCACCCGGAAATGCTTCGCATTTCCGACCTCTCCCGCAAGCGGGAGAGGTGTCCTATCGCGTCAGCTCCGCAACGAAATCGCCAACGCCGACGAGGCGAGTGCGGCGGGCGCGTTCGGCGTCCAAGATCGCCTTGACCTGCGACAGCGCCTTGTCGACCTCGCGGTTGACGATGACGTAGTCGTATTCCGGCCAGTGGCTGATCTCGGCCGCCGCCTTCGCCATGCGCTTCGCCACGACCTCGTCGGAATCCTGGGCGCGCGCCTTCAGCCGGCGCTCCAATTCGTCGTGGCTCGGCGGCAGCACGAAGACGCTGACGAGATCCTGCCGGGCCCGCTCCGCCAGTTGCTGCGTTCCCTGCCAGTCGATGTCGAACAGCACGTCGCGGCCCCTGTCGAGCGCGGCCATCACCGGCGCCTTCGGCGTGCCGTAGCGGTGATCGAAAACGGTCGCATGCTCGAAAAAGTCGCCGGCCCTCACCATCTCCTCGAATTGCGGGTGCGCGACGAAGAAATAGTCCCGCGCCTCGACCTCGCTGGGCCGCTTGGCGCGCGTCGTCGCCGACACCGACATGAAGATGCCCGGATCGCTTTCGAGCAGCCGGCGCGCCAGCGTCGTCTTGCCGGCGCCCGACGGCGACGACAGGACCAGCATCAGGCCGCGCCGCGCGATCTCGCTCATTCGCCAAGCCTATTCGACATTCTGCGCCTGCTCGCGGAACTGGTCGATCACCGCCTTGAGCGCCAGGCCCAGCCGCGTCAGCGCGATGTCCGACGACTTGCTGCACAGCGTGTTGGCCTCGCGGTTGAACTCCTGCGCCAGGAAATCGATCTTACGACCCACCGCTTCGCCGGACGCCATCAGCGCGCGCGCCTCCTGCACATGGGCGGAGAGCCGGTCGAGCTCCTCGCGGATGTCGGCCTTCACCGCGAGCAGCGCCACCTCCTGCGCCAGCCGGTCGTCGGACAGCGTGCCGCCGGCCAGCATGTCCTTGACCTGCGCCGCGAGCTTGTCGCGCAGCGCCGCCGGCTGCGCCGCGGCGAGCGCCCGGGCCTCGCCGGTCAGCCGCGCGATCTCGTCGATCTGGCCCGACAGCACGGTGGAGAGCTTGTGGCCTTCGGTGGCGCGGGCGCGGGCGAGCGCGTCCAGGGCAGTCGCCAGCGTTTCCAGGATGGCGGCGTCGCGCGCGGCGCGCTCGCGCTCGTCAGTGGGGATGACATCGTCCTGCACGATCACGCCCTTGAGCGCGAGGATCCCGTCGATGCGCGCCGGCGCCAGGCCGGTCTCGGCCGCGACCTCGCGGGCGATGCGGATGGCGGAGGCCAGCGCGGCGGGATCGACGCGCAGGCCGCGGGCGCTCTCGCCGAGCTCGAAGGTCAGCGCCGCCTGGAGCGAGCCGCGCTTGAAGCGCTCGCCGGCCAGGGTGCGGGCGGCGGCCTCCAGTCCGTCGAAGCCCTGCGGCGTGCGCAGGCGGACGTCGAGGCCGCGGCCGTTGACGCTCTTGACCTCCCAGCGCCAGCGCGTGCCGTCGCGGCTGCCATGCGCCTCGGCGAATCCGGTCATGCTGACGATGGTCATGGCGACTCCAATCCGTCCGGAAGATAGACCCGGCGGGATCAACCGGCAAAGGCCGGAAACGCTGCTCTCATACCTCCACCCGTCATGGGCGGCCTTGAGCCGCCCATCCATCGCGCCCGCGCCTGCGGGCGCATGAGACTCTCTTCGGCGCGCAGACGCGCGCCGGATGGGTGGCCGGGTCAAGCCCGGCCATGACGGTTATTTTTTCACAAATGCGGAACCGTCGGCTCGGGCATCGCCGGCTTCAGCTTCTCGAGCCGCTCGCGGGCGCGCAGCGCGGCGACGTTGCGGTTCTGGTCGGCCACGGTCGGGGAGAACACGTGCCCGCCGGTGCCGCTCGCCACGAAGTAGAGGTCGTTCGTCGTGCCGGGGTCGAGCACCGCGGCGATCGCGTCCCTGCCCGGATTGCAGATCGGCGTCGGCGTCAGCCCCGCCACCGCATAGGTGTTGTAGGGCGTCACGCGGGTGAGCTCGCTCATGCGGATGCCGCGGCCGAGCGGATAGCCGCCGGTGAGCGAATAGATGATGGTCGGGTCGGATTGCAGCTTCATGCCGAGGCGCAGCCGGTTGACGAAGATCGCCGCGATGTGGCGCCGCTCGGCGGGCAGCGAGGTCTCCTTCTCCACGATGGAGGCGAGGATGATCGCCTCGCGCACGGTCTTGTAGGGCAGGTTGGCATCGCGCCTGGGCCACAGCCGGGCGATCAGCTTCTTCTGCGCCGCCGCCATGCGGTCCAGGATGTCCTGCCGGGTGGCGCCGCGCAGGAAGAGATAGGTCTCGGGCAGAAGCGTGCCTTCCGCCGGCACCGCAACGGGCGGGCCGGTGAGCTCGGCATCGGCGTTGATCAGCTTGGCGATCATGTCGCTGGTGAGGCCCTCGGCGGCGGTGATCTTGTGCTCGATCGACTTGCCGGCGATCAGGATGTCCATGATGTCGCGCATGCTGGCGCGGCTCGGGATCGCATATTCTCCGGCCTTGAGCGCGGCCGTGGTGCGGCGCAGGCGGACTCCCCACAGGAACAGGTCGGGATTGTCGATCGTGCCGGCGGCCGTCAGCGCGTCGGAGATGCCGCGCAGCCCGATGCCGGGCCTGATCACGACGTCGGTCTCGGCGCCGGCTTTCGCCGCCGGCCCCGGCGCGTCGAAATTGGTCTCCTCCCAGAAGGCCGCGCCGCCGGCGAGACCGGCCAGCAGGATGAGGACGACGAGGAGGCGGCCGAGGACGCGCACGTCAGTCCGCGCGGGTGAAGATCAGCGCGGCGTTGGTGCCGCCGAAGCCGAAGGAGTTCGACAGCGTGACGTTCACCTCGCGCTTCTTGGGCGTGTTGGGCACGAGGTCGAGCTGGGTCTGGCCGTCCGGATTGTCGAGATTGATGGTCGGCGGCACGATCCCGTCGCGCATCGCGAGCAGGCAGAAGATCGCCTCCACCGCGCCGGCGGCGCCGAGCAGATGGCCGATCGAGGATTTGGTCGAGGACATCGAGACCTTGGCCGCGGCGTTGCCGAGGAAGCGCTCCACCGCGCCCGCCTCGATATAGTCCGCCATGGTCGAGGTGCCGTGGGCGTTGACATAGTCGATGTCCGACGGCGCAAGGCCCGAGCGCTTCAGCGCCATCTGCATGGCACGGTAGCCGCCATTGCCGTCTTCCGACGGGGCGGTGATGTGGAAGGCGTCGCCGGAAAGGCCGTAGCCCTTCACCTCGCCATAGATCTTCGCGCCGCGCGCCTTGGCGTGCTCGTATTCCTCGAGGATCACCGCGCCGGCGCCCTCGCCCATCACGAAGCCGGCGCGGTCCTTGTCGTAAGGCCGCGAGGCCTTCTCCGGCGCATCGTTGAAATCGGTGCACAGCGCGCGGCAGGCATTGAACCCGGCGATGCCGAGCCGGCTGATCGCCGCCTCCGCGCCGCCCGCCAGCATCACATCGGCGTCGTCGAACGCGATCAGCCGCGCCGCGTCGCCGATGGCGTGCGCGCCGGTGGCGCAGGCCGTGACCACCGAATGGTTCGGGCCCTTGTAGCCGTGCTCGATCGAGGCATAGCCGGAGATCAGGTTGATCAGCCGCCCCGGGATGAAAAACGGCGAGAGCCGGCGCGGACCCTTGGTCTCGACCAGGAGCGCGCCTTCCTCGATGCCGGGAAGCCCGCCGATGCCCGAGCCGATGAGCACGCCGGTACGGTAGCGCTCCTCCTCGGTCTTCGGCTCCCAGCCGGAATCGCGCACCGCCTGCTTGGCGGCGGCCAGGCCGAAGACGATGAAATCGTCCATCCGGCGCTGTTCCTTGGGGTCCACCCATTGGTCGGCGTTGAACGTGCCGTCCGCCCCGTCGCCGCGCGGCACCTGGGCGGCGAAGCGGGTGGCGAGGTCGTCGGTCCGGAACTTGGTGATCGGCCGCGCGCCGGACTTGCCGGCGAGCAGGCGCGACCACGTCTCCTCCACGCCGCAGGCGAGCGGCGTGACGAGGCCAAGTCCGGTGACGACGACTCTACGCATGCTGGTGGGTGAGGAGGGGGACGTCAGGCGGTGGCCGACTTGTCGATGTATTTCACGGCATCGCCGACGGTGACGATGGATTCCGCCGCGTCGTCCGGGATTTCGATGCCGAACTCCTCCTCGAACGCCATCACCAGCTCGACGGTGTCGAGACTGTCCGCGCCGAGGTCCTCGATGAAGGACGCGTTCTCGGTGACCTTGTCGGCCTCGACGTTGAGGTGTTCGACGACGATCTTCTTAACGCGTTCCGCCGTATCGCTCATGGTATTGTAAGCCTCTCCTTGGATAGCCTGCCGGGGTTTGGGTTTCGGCCCGCAGGTTGGGCCCTCACTGATAAAGCATGTGGGGTCGGCGGGTTTCGTAACACAAAGGCTCGCCGCCCGCCACAACACGGTTAAGCCTTTGAACTTATTGTCAGATCATAGCCATTCCGCCGTTGACCTGGATGGTCTCGCCGGTCGTATAGGCCGCTTCCTCGCTGCTGAGATAGACCACCGCGGCGGCGATTTCCGCCGGGGTTCCCATCCGCCCGGCCGGGATGCGGGCCGAGATCGCCTCCTTCTGGGCGTCCGTCAGGGCGTCGGTCATCGCGGTCGCGATGAAGCCGGGCGCCACGGCGTTGACCGTGATGTTGCGCGACGCGACCTCGGCCGCCAGCGACTTGGTCATGCCGACCAGGCCCGCCTTGGCGGCGGCATAATTGCCCTGCCCCGGATTGCCGGTGGCGCCGACCACCGAGGTGATCGAGACGATGCGGCCCCAACGCTTCTTCATCATGCCGCGCAGGACGGCGCGGGAGAGGCGGAAGGCGGCGGTGAGGTTCACCGCGATGACCTGGTCCCATTCCTCGTCCTTCATGCGCAGGAAGAGGTTGTCGCGGGTGATGCCGGCATTGTTGACCAGGATGTCGATGGGCGCGCCGGCGGCGGCCTCCGCGGCTTTCACCAGCGCCTCGACCGATTCCTTGTTGCCCAGGTCGCAGGTCGCGACGAAGGCGCGGCCGCCGAGCTCGGCCTTCACCGCTTCGAGCGCCTCGGCCCGCGTGCCGGAGAGCACGACGCCGGCGCCCTGGGCATGCAGCGCCTTGGCGATGGCGCCGCCGATGCCGCCGGACGCGCCGGTGACCAACGCGGTCTTTCCTGAGAGGTCGAACATCAGAGGCCTTTCACGAAAGCTTCGATATCCGCCGGCGCGTCGAGCGTGACGGTCGTAAGATCCTTGTCGATGCGCTTGACCATGCCGGTGAGCACCTTGCCGCCACCGAACTCGACCGTCGCCGTGACGCCGTAGCCCTTGAACGCCAGCACGCTTTCGCGCCAGCGCACGCGCGCCGTCACCTGTTCAACGAGCAGGCGGCGGATTGTTTCCGGCTCGGCGGTTTCTGCCGCCGTCACATTGGCGACCACCGGAACGGCGAGCGGGCGGATCGTCACCGCCGCAAGCGCCTCGGCCATCTTGTCGGCGGCGGGCTGCATCAGCGGACAATGGAACGGCGCCGACACGTTGAGCGCCATGGCACGCTTGATGCCCAGCGCCTTGGCGATCTCGGGCGCCTTGTCGATCGCAGCCTTGGAGCCGGAGACCACGACCTGGCCCGGCGCGTTGTCGTTGGCGACGACGCACACGCCGCCGCCCGCCGCCGCGCATTGCCTTGCGAGTTCTTCGGCCTGTTCGATCTCGGCGCCGAGCAGCGCGCTCATGCCGCCCTCGCCGACCGGCACGGCGGACTGCATCGCCTGCCCGCGCGCCTTCAGCAGCCGCGCCGCATCGGCCAGCGTGAAGGCCCCGGCGGCGCACAGCGCCGTGTACTCGCCGAGCGAATGGCCGGCGACGAGTCGGGCGTGTTTCGCTAGATCGAGTCCGGCGTCCTTCTGCAAGGCGCGGACGATGGCCATCGAGGCGGCCATGATCGCGGGCTGGGCATTCTCGGTGAGGACGAGGTCGCTTTCCGGCCCCTCCCACATCAGCTTCGAGAGTTTCTGGTTCAGCGCGTCGTCGACTTCCTGGAAGACCTCGCGGGCGGGGGCGAAGGCCTCGGCGAGCGCCTTGCCCATGCCGACGGCCTGGGAGCCCTGCCCCGGAAAGATGAACGCGCGTGTCATGGCGCGGTGAAAAAGACCAAGGGCACGGCCAAGTCAAGGCGCGCGGCCAAATTGATATTTCGACGGCGCCGCCGCATAGCAGGTGCATGCGCCGCGCACCGGACAAGGAATTCCTGGTCAAGGCGATCTGGGACGCCGAGGCCGGCGTCTGGGTCGCCCCGAGCGACGACGTACCGGGGCTGGCGACCGAATCGAAATCTTTCGAATCGCTGCTCAAGAAGCTGCGCGGTCTGGTGCCGGAACTGCTGGAATTGAACGGATTGATTCAACGTGTCATCCCCGGCCGAGCGAAGCGAGGGGAAGCGGACCCAGGTCATCAGTCGAGCCTACTTTCACCGCTAATTTTCGAGATCGAGTGAGCTTCGCCGCCTGGGTCCCCTTCCCCTCACGTCGCTTCGCGACGTTCGGCCGGGGATGACAGCGCGGGCTACTGTAACGCCACGCCCTTGACCGTGATGCGGTGCATCAGGCGTTCCTCGCCGTGATAGTCGTTCAGCGCGAAGTGCCAGGTGGCGCGGTTGTCCCAGAACGCGACCGAGCCGGGACGCCATTGGAAGCGGCTGTGGAAGCGCGGCTGCATCGCGTGCGCGAACAGCCTGTGCAGCAGGGGCCGGCTCTCCTCCGTCGACTGTCCATCGAAGCGGATGGTGAAGCCCGGATTGACGTAGAGCGATTTGCGGCCCGACAGCGGATGGGTGATCACCACCGGATGCAGCGCCTTGCCGACCGCCGCGTCGTTGGCGAATTCCCGGCGCTCGGGATTGTCGTAATAGGCCTTCGAGCCGAAGACATGGGCGTTGGAATGCACCGCCTTGAGGTCCGCGATCTCCGCCTTGGTCGCATCGTCGAGCGCCGCGTAGGCGGCGACCATGTCGGCGAACATGGTGTCGCCACCGCTGGGCGGCAGCACGCGCGCCACCAGGATCGAGCCCATCGCCGGGATCTGGTCGTAGGAGTGATCGGTGTGCCAGCCGCCGCCGATATTGGTCTTCTGCTCGCGCTCCTTCTTCACGGCGGCGATCTCGCGATAGCCTTCGATGTGCGGGAAGAACCTGTTGATGTCGATCTCGCCCCAGCGCCTGGCGAAGGCGATGTGGTCGTCCTCGGTGAGATTCTGGTCGCGGAAGAAGATCACGCCGTGCTCGGCATAGGCACGCTCGAGCGCCGCCATGTCGGATTCGCGCAAGGCCCGCAGATCGACGCCCAGCACTTCCGCACCGCAGCCGCCTTCGTATTTGCGCACTTCGATCGCGCCCATCGCGTCCTCCGTTCCCGGCGGCGAAAGATAGCGGGGCGGACCCGCCGCGCAAGGCGGGCCTGCCGCTACGTCACGCATTCAGCCGCGTATAGCGCTCCAGCGCCGCGGCGCGGCCGGCGAAGGTGATGGTGCGGCCGACCGCCACCACCAGCACCGCCGACACGACCATGCCGAAGGAAAGGACGCCGAACCCCGCCGTGAACCCGCCGGTATGGCCCTTGAGGAAACCCATGATCGCCGGGCCGAAGAAGCCGCCGAGATTGCTGATCGAATTGATCAGCGCGATACCGCCCGCCGCGGCCGTGCCGCCCAGGAAGGACGGCGGCAGGGTCCAGAACACCGCCAGCGCCGCATAGACGCCGCACACCGCGACCCCCACCGACAGCAGCACGGCCAGCGGCGAATGAAACAGCGCCGCCGCCAGCAATCCGCCCGCCCCCACCAGCGAGGCGACCGCCACGTGCCAGATGCGCTCGTGCCGCGCATCGCTCGACATGCCCCACAGGATCATCACGAACACCGCCGCGAGATAGGGCAAGGCGACGACAAGATTGGTCTGAAGGATCGAATAGCCCATCTCATGCACGATCTGGGGCAGCCACAGATTGACGCCGTACAGCGCCAGCACGATGCCGAAATCGGGAATGGCCAGCAGCCAGACCCGGGGGTCGGCGAACATCGGCATGAGCTTGGTGTGGACATGCGCCGGTTCGGCGTCGAGCGATCCGGCGATCTCGGCGCGGTCGTCGTCGCTCAGCCATTTCGCCTCGGCCGGTCCGTTCGGCAGCAGCCAAAGCACGGCCAGCCCGAGAATCACCGACGGCGCGCCTTCCAGGAGGAACAGCCACTGCCAGCCGTGCAGGCGATGCAGGCCCTCCATCCCGAGGATGGCGCCCGACAGGGGGCTGCCGATGACGTTGGCGAAGGGCACCGCCGCCAGGAACAGCGCGATCAGCCGCGCCCGGTGCGGCGAGGGAAACCAGTAGGTGAGATAGAGGACCATGCCGGGAAAGAAGCCGGCTTCCGCGAGGCCCAGCAGGAAGCGGACGACGTAGAAGCTGACCGGACCCGTGGCGAAGGCGTTCGCCATCGAGACCACGCCCCAGGTCAGCATGATCCGGCTGATCCAGATCCGTGCCCCGATCCTCGCGAGAATCACGTTGGACGGCACTTCGAACAGGAAATAGCCGATGAAAAAGATGCCGGCGCCGAAGCCGTAGACCTCCGGCGTCAGGCCGAGGTCCTTGTTCATCGTCAGCGCCGCCGTGCCGACATTCACCCGATCGAGATAGGCGACAACATAGAGCAGCCCCATGAACGGCATCAGCCGCCATGTGGCCTTCGCAAACACCGCGCGTTCCATGCAAATCCCCCGGTATTCGGCGGACTATGACGGGCCGGCGTGCAATCGCAAAGTTGTCCTCCCACCGTCGTGACACACCCGTCATTCATCCTGCGTTCAGGAAAAAGGTTGGAACATCGGGTTGCGAGGGGTTGGGAACTTCGAAGCGCGCAGGTACGTTTACCCTGTCGTGCTTCCAACATTGCAAGAGGGAGTCATCATGAAAACTCTGCTTACCGCGGCGGTGCTCGCCGCTGGCCTCATGAGCATTTCGGTCACCGCGGCCGACGCTCGTCCTCACGGCTGGCATCACCACCGCCACTGCGTAACATGGGGATGGCGCCATCATCATCGCGACCGTTGGTGCCGTCGCTGGGGCTGGTAACAGTCCGTTCAACTCCTAAAGGGGGATTATTACTTTGAAGAAGATCATCGCTTCCGCGTTCGCATTGGGTCTGCTGGCCGCTTCGGCCATGCCGGCCGCCGCATTGACGATCCATCTGGGCGGCCATCATCACGGCCACCGCCACTGCACCAGCTGGGGCTGGCATCACCATCACCATGACCGCTATTGCCGCGGCTGGGGCTGGTAAGCACCGGACATCGGTTCGATCGGGGCGCGAAGCCATGCTTCGCGCCCCCTTTTCTTTTCAGGGCCTGCCGTTCAGGGCCCATCGTTTCAAGGTTTGGGCGTTACGCCCATCCGGTCGAACAGGAAGGTCAGCTCGTCGGTGCGCTCGGCGATCCGCTCGTCCAGCGAGCTGCCGATGCCGTGGCCCGAATTCGCCGAGGTCCTGAGCAGGATCGGCAGGCCCGAACCGCTCGCGGCCTGCAGGGCGGCGGCGAATTTGCGCGAGTGCATCGGATTGACCCGCCCGTCGGTCGCCCCGGTCATCAGCAGCACCGACGGATAGGACGTCCCGCGCACCATGTGGTGATAGGGCGAATAGCCGTAGAGCACCTTGAACTGTTCCGGATTCTTGACCGTGCCGAACTCCGAGGTGTTGAAGGCGCCGTTCGGATCGTTCTCCCACCGCACCATGTCGTAGATGCCGACGGCGGAGATCACCGTGCGCGCGAGAAGCGGATGCTGGGTGATCTCCGCGCCCATCAGCAGCCCGCCATTCGACCCGCCGAGCAGCGCCAGGCGCTCATGCGAGGTGTACTTCTTGTCGATCAGGTACTGCGCGACGGCGGCGAAATCGTCGAACACGTTCTGTTTCTTGAGCAGCATGCCTTGCGTGTGCCAGCGCTCGCCATATTCCGAGCCGCCGCGGATATTGGCGTCCGCATAGACGCCGCCGGCGTCCAGCCAGAGCCGCCACATCGGTCCCAGGAAATACGGCGTCGAGGAGATGCCGTAGCCGCCATAGCCGTAGAGCAGCGTCGGATTGGTGCCGTCGAGCTTGGCGCCCTTGCGGGCGATGATGCTGACCGGGACCTTGGTGCCGTCCTTCGAGGTCGCGAAGCCGCGCACGACCTGCGCATCGTCATAGGACACGGGCGAGGTGATCTTCAGGCCCGTCTCCTCGACCTTGCCGGTCGCAGGATGCCAGAGCGCGTAATAGGTCGGCCGCAAATAGGTCGCGACGTTGAACAGCACGTCGCCATTGCCGAGCGGCGCAATCTCGGTGTTGCCGGCGATCTCCGGCAGCGGCAGCTTGCCCAAGGGCTTGCCGTCGAGCGCGAAGACGCGGACCTCGTTCGGGCCGCCGACGATGTCGCGCACGAACAGCCGGTCGCGGCTGAGCGCCAGGTCGAGCTCTTGGGCTTCCGCCCCGCCCGACAGGATCGCAACATTGCTCTCCGGCACGATGACCGGCGCCTTGGCCAGCGCCAGCGGCGCGAAGGGCGGCTTCAGCTTGACGATCTTGCCGTTCGGCGCGCCGTCGCGGCTGATCGCATAGACCGCGCCGTCCGGCCCCAGCGTCGCGAAGGCGAAATGGTCGTCATAGGTCGCGATCTGGATCGGCGCGCCGGACCTGGGCAGGACGTAGAACGCCCATTGGTTGCCGTCGCCGCGCTGCACCTGCACGAAGCCCTCCTCCCGGCCGTAGCGGGTGTCGAGGAAGATTTCCGAGACGCGCTCGAGGCCGTTCTTCGGCCCCAGCACCAGCGGGTCCTTCGCCACGTCGGTGCCCAGCTTGTGGAAATAGACCGCCTGGAAGAAATGGCGGTCCGCCTCCGGCGCGGCCGCGCCGGGATAGCGGGTGTACCAGAAGCCGGTGGCGTCCCTGGTCCAGGCGGCGCTGCCGCCGGCGGTCGGGAACTGCACATCGGCGATCGGCTTGTCGATCTCCTTGCCCGTCGCGACGTCGTAGACATGCAGCGTGCCGTCCTCGCTGCCGCTCTGCGACAGCGACACGGCGACCTTCGTCCCGTCGGGCGAGACCGCGAACCAGTCGATCGACGTCAAACCCTTCTTGTCGAGCGCATTGGGATCGATCAGCGCCTTGCGCGAGGCGGGATCGGCCGCCGCGTTCAGCGTCACCAGCATGGGCTGCTGGAATGCGGGATCGGAATAGAGCGCGAAGACATGGGGGCCATGCGCCTCCAGATGGTAATAGGCCGGCGACGACGCCTTGATCAGCTTGGCGAGCCGGGCCGCGACCGCGCCGCGATAGGGCAGCGCGTCGAGATAGGCGCGGGTGCGGGCATTCTGCGCATCGCTCCACGTCTTGACCTTGGGATCGTTCCAGTCCTCCAGCCAGCGATAGGGATCGAGGACGCTTGTGCCCTGCACGACGTCGACCGTGTTCCCCGCCGGGGTCGGCGGGGCTGCGGGAATGGTGGCGGCAGCAGTTGCAACCGCGCACATCACGGTCATCAACAAGGCTTGTGGAACGCGCTTCATGGACCATCCCCAATTGACGCCGATCCGACCCCAGGTCGAAGAGACGCCAATCAAATAGCGTGTTGCTGATCTCGGCACAATTCAGCCATCGCCGTTCTTTCCGGCGGGCCGTTGCGTACTCGGAAACTGCAATTGGGGCTGCTCGGGCGCGGAAAGAACCTCAAGCGCGTTCGCCTGGATAAGGCCCGCCTCCACGCCTTTCATGATGACATAGGGCTGCATCATGGGATCCCGAAAGCGGAATTTGTATGCGCGCTCCTTTCCACGACGTATGAGGATTTTCCCGCGTTCGTCGCCGATGAATTTCTTGAGATGGTTCTGAAAATTCGCGATCGCGATATCTCTCTTCAAAATGCTCGACAATGGTCCGACGACAGCGTTGGGTGTAAATAATCCGCGCTCGTCCGTTTGCGCCAATGCGCAAGCCAGCAACACTTCCCGAAAGAGCGTATCGGACCTGTTTGTGTGCGTTGCCGTAGCATATTCGCGCTGAACGGATTCCTGAGACTTGGCCAAGGCGCGCTGGATTGCGGAGTCAACATTCGAGACGGTGACAACCGTACGGCGAAGACGAATGGCATCCTGCGTGGCGTGGAGGCCGAGAAGATGTACATAAGCAGGCAGTCCGCGTGCGAGCGTGATTATTTTCCATAAAGCGTCCGCCTCGATCTTCATCCCAAGTCTAGGCAGTCGCTTTTGCAAGAGTTCCTTCATCTCGTCGTTGGACATTCGCGGCATCGGAATTTGCTCGATGCACCGGCTTATGGATTCATGCTTGTCGATCAATTCGCCGATGTCATCAGCGACACCGACAATGATGACGGTGACGTTGACGGCATAGTCGGAGAGATTCTTGATCGCATTCGCTGTCAGAGCCCTTAAATCCGGTTCTTCGGATTTGTCGAATTCGTCGATCACCACGACTGGAATATCGGATGCCTTGAATGCATGCTCCAAGGCCCGCCTTACGTCATCGGGTGTTAGCTGCGTCTGGTAGTTGTCGGCCAAATGCCGCGTCCCCCCATCCATGTCCTGCACCGGAATGTCCTTGAAGACCTTCATCCAGGCAGAGGAGAAGTTGTCGGTGGGGTCGATTTGCTCTCGAAACAGCAGGACCTTTTTCACGATGCTGGGGAACAGCATGGGAAAGACTTTCGCCAGCGAGGTCTTTCCGACCCCGCGCTCGCCGTACAGAACGGCATGCTTGCCGCGTTCGAGCACGACCTCAATGAGCCGGCGGATTTGTGTTTGCCGTCCCGCAAAAAGATCGCTTTCGTCGATAGGCGCAGAGGGCGTAAACAGCATTGTCGCCTCATAGTTGAGGCTATCCCAGTCTTCAGCTGTACGTGGCGTTGCCAAATGGACCTCACTTGGTTTAGTAGGCGGCTTACTTGTTATAATAAGCCGCTTAGTTGATGAACTCAACGCCATACTGATCGTTCGACGACCACCCTTGCCTCCCCCCGCCCCTTCGCCTATAAGCCCCGCCTTCATAGCGGCTGCGGTCGCCGGAACCTGCCCTCTTTCAAATCGAAGATGGGGGCGGGTGTGCGCATGGTGCGTATTCCGGCCGATCCGAGGCAGTGACGGGTGTCCGCCCCGATCTGTTCCGCAAGCCCAGGAAAGGACGGACATGGCTCTCTACGAGCATCTCCTGATCGCGCGCCAGGACATCAGCGCGCAGCAGGTGGACGCGCTGGCGACCCACCTCAAGACCATCGTCGAAGGCGAAGGCGGCAAGGTCGAGAAGCAGGAATATTGGGGCCTGCGCGGGCTCGCCTATCGCATCAAGAAGAACCGCAAGGGGCATTACGTGCTCCTCAACATCAACGCGCCGTCCAAGGCCGTCGTCGAGCTCGAGCGCCAGCTCAAGATCAACGAGGACGTGCTGCGCTACATCACCGTGAAGGTCGATCAGTTCGAGGTCTCCTCGAACAAGGCCCGCCGCGATGACCGCCCCGAGGGCGAGCGCAAGCCGGAAGGCGCCGAAACGCAGGAGGCCGCATAATGTCGTATGGTGGTGATCGTGCCGGCGGCGGTGGCCGCGAGGGCGGCGGACGCGAAGGCGGCGGGCGCGGCGGCGAGGGCGGACAGCGCCGTCCCTTCTTCCGCCGCAAGAAGACCTGCCCGTTCTCGGGCGCCAATGCGCCGAAGATCGACTACAAGGACGTGAAACTGCTCCAGCGCTTCATCTCCGAGCGCGGCAAGATCGTGCCGTCGCGCATCACGGCGGTGTCCAACAAGAAGCAGCGCATCCTCGCCAACGCCATCAAGCGGGCGCGGTTCATGGCGCTGCTTCCCTATGTGCTGAACTAGGGGCGACGACGATGCAAGTGATCCTGCTCGAACGCGTCGAGAAGCTCGGCCAGATGGGCGACGAGGTGCGCGTCAAGGACGGCTTCGCGCGCAACTATCTGCTGCCGAAGAAGAAGGCGCTGCGCGCCAACAAGACCAACCGGGAATTCTTCCAGGGCCAAAAGGCCCAGCTCGAGGCCCGCAACCTTGAACAGAAGAAGGAAGCCGAGGCCGTGGGCAAGAAGCTCGACGGCAAGACCTTCGTCCTGATCCGCCAGGCCGGCGACCGCGGCCAGCTCTACGGCTCGGTCTCGACCCGCGACATCGCGAGCGCGATCTCGGAAGGCGGCGTCAGCGTCGACCGCACCCAGGTGCCGCTCGACACCGCGATCAAGACCATCGGCCTGTTCAAGGTCGGCGTCCGCCTGCACCCGGAAGTCCGCGTCTCGGTGACGATCAACGTCGCGCGCAGCGAGGACGAGGCCGAGCGCCAGGCCCGCGGCGAGGACGTGCTCGCCGAGCGCACCGAAGCCGAGGAAGCGAAAGTCGCCGCCGAGGAGCTCTTCGAGGAAGGCGCCGCGCCCAAGCCGGAAGGCGAGGAAGAGGCCGCGGAAGCGGAGTAATCCTCCCGACCGGTCAACGAACCAAGGGCGCGCCCCCGAGGCGCGCCCTTTTCGTTTCAGGACCGCTTCGCGCTCTGCAGCAAATCCCATTTGTTGCCGTAGAGATCCTCGAACACCGCCACCGTGGCGTAGGGTTCGTGGCGCGGCGCTTCCAGGAATGTCACGCCCCGCGCCGTGAAGGCTGCGTGGTCGCGCGCGAAATCCTCGGTCTCCAGGAACAGGAAGACCCGCCCGCCGGCCTGCTTGCCGATGAAAGCCGCCTGCTCCGGCGTCGCCGCCCTTGCCAGAAGCAACGCGACGCCGCCGCCCTTCGGCGCCACAAGGACCCAGCGCTTGCCGCCGCCCAGATCGGTGTCCTCCAGCACCCCGAAATCGAGCTTGCCCGTGAACCAGGCCAGCGCCTCGTCATAGTCGCGAACCAGGAGAGCGACGTGCGCGATATGGGGCATGACATCCGCGTCTTGGGGCACGGCGGTCCATGCACCCGCCGCGCGGCCGCGGCAAGCGCTACTTGATCGCGGTGGCGATCAGGCTGGTGCGCTGGTTCCACTGGAACTGGCTCTGCACCAGTTGCAGGCCGATGAGCGCGGTGGCGCCCAGCTTCGCGCCCTTCTCCTTCAATTCGTGCACCGCTTCGTCGTACGACGCGTCATTCACCCCTTCGACGCTGGCATAGACGACGCCAAGCTCCACGTCGCTCGGCTCCTTGTGCTGCAAAGTGCTGACGCGCATCGGTCTGTTCCTAATTTCCGCCGTCGACGGCTTTGTAGACCGACAGCGAGTGCTCGAATGGTCCGGGCTCCAGCGCCAACGCGCCCTGGAACGGCTTGCTCAGGATGATGGTGATGAACAGCAGCATGCCGATCATGAGGGTGAGCACGGCCGAGGTCACGACATGCGGCCACCACGTATCCATGTAGAGCATGCAGCTCATCGCCACCACGATCGTCGCGCCGCCGATGAGCCCGAGCCACAGCACCCACGGCACGGCCTCGCCGGCCTGGAGCGTGCGCTTGTTGCGCGCCGCGGTGACGAGGGAGAACTGCGACAGGAATTCGCGGTTGATCGACGAGTTCGCGACGTCGGGCGGCATGTGCGCATATTCGCGGTAGATGTTCGCGATCTGGCGCCGGGCTTCCGGCGCCGCGCCGCCGGTCGCGGCCTGGATCTCCCATTCGGTGCTCACCACCGCCTCGGTGTAGCCGCGGATGTGCTCGCGCATGGCCTTCATTTCGTCCGCCGGCATGCCGTTGGTCTGGCGGTACATGGTGGTGAGCGTCGAGGCTTCGAGCGCGACATTCTCCTTCGCGTCGCCATAGGCCTCCCACACCACGACCACGAGGAAGCCGAGCATCACCGCATAGATCGTGCCCGCGGTCAGGAACAGCGGGACCAGGACGTCGTTGTGCCCTTCGCGGACCTTTTCATGCAGGAACTGGCGGGCGCTGAGCACGATCAGGGCGGTCAGGATCGCCGGTGCGATGACGACCAGAAGTCCGAGTACAAATGTGTTCAACAGGCATTCCTCTGCCCGCCTTGCCCTCGCGGATCGGGGCGAACCTATACGAGGGCGCGCCATGCAACGTGTAATCGCGTCCATCAATCGGTATCCCGCGAAACTGGTAAACGTCCGGCGTTGGGGAACTCGCGGCCCGGTGCACTGCCCGGACGGGCAAGATTGCCGTCGTCTCGCGACCCGGTTTCCGCTATAGTCGTCGCGACCGGTCAAGGACCGCCGCCGTCCACCTGACGCTCAGCGTCGTGGACAGGCCCATTCCCGAAAAGCCCATCCTTCCATCGAGGAATCGCGTCCATGTCCGTCGTCGCCCAGACCAAGCGCGTCACCGTTCCGGAAATCCGCGCCCACAAGAACGCCAAGCCCGTCGTCTGCCTCACCTGCTACCACGCCCACACGGCGCGCCTGCTCGACGATCACGTCGACCTCATGCTGGTCGGCGACAGCCTGGGCATGGTGATGCACGGCATGGAGACCACGCTCGGCGTCACCCTCGACATGATGATCGCGCACGGCAAGGCGGTGATGCGCGGCAGCCGCCACGCCCTCGTCGTCGTGGACATGCCGTTCGGCTCCTATGAGGAGAGCCCGCAGATCGCCTTCCGCAACGCCGCCCGCGTGATGCAGGAAACCGGCTGCACCGCGATCAAGATGGAAGGCGGCACCCGTCTCGCCGAGACCGTGCGCTATCTGACCGAGCGCGGCATTCCGGTGATGGGCCATATCGGGCTGACGCCCCAGGCGTTCAACGTCACCGGCGGCTTCAAGACCCAGGGCCGCACCGAGGCGGAATGGCCGGCGATCGAGGCCGACGCCAAGGCCATTGCCGAAGCCGGCGCCTTCGCCATCGTGCTCGAAGGCATGGCCGAGCCGCTCGCCGCCAAGATCACCGGCCAGATCGCCATCCCCACCATCGGCATCGGCGCCTCGCCGCGCTGCGACGGCCAGATTCTGGTAATGGAGGACATGCTGGGGCTGAACCCCAACCCGCCGAAATTCGTGCGCCAATACGCCAATCTCGGGCCGGAGATCGAGCGGGCGGTCAAGGCCTATGCCGCCGATGTCCGCGACCGGTCCTTCCCCGGCAAGGAAAACGTCTACACGATGAAGAAGACGGGCTGACCGCGCCTTCCCGCATGCGGGGAGGTGAAAAACAGGCAAGTTGCGCGCACGGCGCCGAGCGGCTAAATCATCCCGCGCGGTCAATATCTTGGCCTTTTCGGCCCGCCGGCCGCCCCCGTAACGAGGATTTCCCAGTGAGCGACATCTTCCGCGAAGTCGAGGAGGAAGTCCGCCGCGAACGCTTCGCCCAGCTCTGGAAGCAGTACGGCGACTATGTGATCGCGGGCGTGGCCCTGGTCGTCATCGCCATCGCCGGCTTCGAATTGTGGCAGCGCTACGAGCAGAACCAGAGCCTGAAGGCGTCCGAGACCCTGATCGCGGCCCAGGACCTCGCGGAAAGCGGCGACTTCGCCCGCGCCAACCCGGCCTTCGCCGTCGTCGCCAAGGATGCGCCCCGGGGCTATGCCGAAATGGCGCGCCTGTCGGAAGCGGGCGCGCTGGTGCGCGCCGGCCGCCGCGGCGAGGCCGTGGAGATCTACAAATCGGTCGCCGCCGGGGATTCGGGCCCGCTGCGCGGCGTGGCGCTGATCCGCGCCGGCTGGGCCAGCGTCGAGTCCATGTCGCGGCACGATCTTGCGACCCTGCTGGCGCCCCTCACCGATCCGGCCAATCCCTGGCGCCATGCGGCGGCGGAGATCCTGGCCTTCTCCGACTATCATTCCGGCGAGATCGGCGCCGCGCAGAAGCAGTTCCAGGCGATCGCCGACGATAAGGACGCCACCGAGCCGATGCGCCGCCGCGCCGCCGCCATGGCGGCGTTCCTCAAGGAAGGCGGCATGCGAAACTTCGGCACCGTGCCCGAACCCGTGCCGGCCGCGCCGCCGGCCGGCGGCCCGGCGCCGCCGCCAACCGGTGCACCTCAACCATGACCGCCAGACATATCCGCACCGTCGCCCTCGTCCTGGCGATCGCGCTGCTCGCCTCGAGCTGCACGGTCATGGACACGGTGAGCAACTGGTTCGACACCGGCGGCAAGAAATCCAAGCTGCGCGGCGAGCGCATCTCGGTCATGACCGCCGACGAGACGCTGCGCATCGACGATTCGCTCAAGACGGTGCCGGTGGTGTTGCCGCCGCCCTACAAGAACGCGGACTGGCCCGAGCCGGGCGGCTATGCCTCCAACGCGATGTATCACCTCGATGCGCCGGGGCCGCTGCGCGTGCAATGGCAGCAGGACGCCGGCAAGGGCTCCGACACCTCGTCGCGCCTGACGGCGCCGCCTATCGTTGCGAACGGGCGCATCTATGTCATCGATTCGGCGGCGCATGTCTTCGCCTTCGACGCCAAGAGCGGCAATCCCCTGTGGGACCGCTCCATCGCGCCGGTCGAGCGCGACTACAACTGGCTCAACATGTGGGGCATCTTCGGCGCCGGCAACAAGGTCGATCCGTCCAAGGGCTTCGGCGGCGGCGTCGCCTATGACGACGGCAAGGTCTTCGCGACCAGCGGCTTCGGCGAGGTCGTGGCGATGGACGCGCGCAGCGGCAAGGTGCTGTGGAAGCAGGATCTCGCGGTGCCGATCGTCAACGCGCCGACGGCCAATGGCGGGCGCGTCTTCGTCTCCTCCTACGACAACCATTTCTTCGCGCTGGCGCAGGCCGAAGGACGCCGGCTGTGGGACCATCAGGGCATTTCGGAATCGGCCGCGATCCTGGAAAGCACCAGCGCGGCGGTGGCCGGCGAATACGTCATGGCGCCCTACTCCTCCGGCGAGATCTACGCCCTCAGGGTGCAGAACGGCCGCCCGGCCTGGAACGACATGCTGACCCATTCCGGCGCGCCGACCGCGCTGTCGGAGCTCGACGACATCGCGGGGCGCCCCGTGGTCGACCGCGACATCGTCTTCGCCATCAGCCATTCGGGCATCATGGCGGCGATCGGCCTGAACAGCGGCGACCGGCTGTGGTCGCGCGACATCGGCGGCATCCAGACGCCCTGGGTCGCCGGCGACTATGTCTATGTGCTGACCACCGACGAGCAGATCATCTGCCTGACCCGCAAGGAAGGTAAGGTGAAATGGATCCACCAGCTCCAGCGCTGGGAGGATGCCGAGGACAAGCACGGCGCGATCGTGTGGGCCGGGCCCGTGCTGGTCTCCGACCGGCTGATCGCGGTGTCCTCGAACGGCGTCGCGGCGGCGCTGTCGCCCTATACCGGCCAGCTCATCGGGCGGATGGCGATCCCCGCGGGAACCTATATCTCGCCCGTGGTCGCCGACGGCACGCTCTATGTCTACACCGCGGACGCGCAACTGGTGGCATTGCGCTAGGGCGGGCGCTACAAGGGCGCCATGTCCTTCACCCTCGCCATCATCGGCCGGCCGAATGTCGGCAAGTCGACGCTGTTCAACAAGCTCGTGGGCCGCAAGCTCGCGCTGACGCACGACACGCCGGGCGTGACGCGCGACCGCCGCGAGGCCGACGCGTCGCTGGGCGCGCTCGCCTTCCGCGTCATCGACACCGCCGGCTTCGAGGACGAGGCGCCGGAGACCCTGGCCGGGCGCATGACCGCCCAGAGCCAGGCCGCGATCGCCGACGCCGACGCGACGCTGTTCGTGATCGACGCCAAGGCCGGCGTGACCACCGGCGACGAAGCCGTCGCCCAGGCGCTGCGCAAATCCGGCAAGCCGGTGATCCTGGTCGCCAACAAATGCGAGAGCCACGCCAGCGACGACGGCTACAACGAGGCCTATGCCCTCGGCTTCGGCGAGCCGGTCGCGGTCTCCGCCGAGCACACGCTCGGCTTCGGCGCGCTGGAGGAAGCGCTGTCGCAATATATCGCGCCCACCCTCTATCCCGAGGACGGCGAGGAAGACGCGCCCGACGAAGAGACCGACGACGAAGCCCTGGCGCGGCCGATCCGTCTTGCCATCGTGGGCCGGCCCAACGTCGGCAAGTCGAGCCTGTTCAACCGCCTTCTCGGCGAGGAGCGCACGCTCACCGGGCCCGAGGCCGGGATCACCCGCGACGCCATCGCCGCGGCCTGGCACGCCGACGGCCGCGACTTCGTGCTGCACGACACGGCGGGACTGCGGCGCAAGGCGCGCACCGCCGGGCACACGCTGGAGGAGATGTCGGTGGCGTCGACGCTCGACGCCATCCGCTTCGCCGATTGCGTGATCGTGCTCCTGGACGCGACCCAGGCCTTCGAGAAGCAGGACCTCACCATCGCCGATCTCATCGAGCGCGAGGGCCGCGCCGTGGTCTTCGTGGCGAACAAATGGGACCTGATCGAGAACCGCGCCGGCGCGGTCGGCGATCTGCGCGACCGCCTCGACCATTCGCTGCCGCAGCTCACCGGCGCGCCGCTGGTCGGCATTTCGGCGCTCACCGGCGAGGGCCTCGACCGCATCGTGCCGGCGGTGATCGAATCCTACACCGCCTGGACCAAGCGCATCAGCACCTCGGCGCTGAACCGCTTCCTGGAGAAGGCCCTGGAGCGCCACGCCCCGCCGGCGATCAGCGGCCGCCGCGTGCGCATCCGCTACATGACCCAGGTCAAGGCGCGGCCGCCGACCTTCGCCCTCTTCGGCAACCAGCTGAAGTCGCTGCCGGAGGACTACATCCGCTACCTGACCAACGGGTTGCGCGAGGGGTTCGGCCTCAAAGGCACGGCACTGCGGTTCCTGATGCGCGGCGGGAAGAATCCGTACGCGGAGGATTAGGCACGGAACGCCACGAGCTCGCCGTTCTTCGCGTTCGACGGCGACAGGAGTTCGACGATGAGCGGCGCCACCGCATCCGGCCGCGGCAGCGAATCGGGATCCTCGCCCGGCATCGCCTTGGCGCGCATCGCGGTGCGCATCGCACCGGGATTGAGCAGGTTCACTTTCACCTTCGTCGTCGCGCATTCGGCGGCATAGGTGAGCGCGAGCGATTCCACCGCCGCCTTCGCCATCGCATAGCCGCCCCAGAACGGCGTGTGCTTGCGCGCCGCGCCGGAGGAGACGAACAGCGCGCGCCCGGCATCGGAGGCGCGCAAGAGCGGATCGAGCGAGCGGATCAGCCGCCAATTGGCGATGACGTTCGTCTCGACCAGTTCCTGGAACACTTTGGGCTCCAGATGCGACAGCGGCGTCAGCACGCCGAGCGTGCCGGCATTGGCGAGAAAGGCGTCGAGCCGGCCCCAGCGCTCATGGATCGACTGGCCGAGGCGGTCGAGCGCGGTGAAGTCGCGCAGGTTGAGCGGCACCAGGGTCGCCGAGCCGCCGGCCTTCTGGATCGCGTCGTCGAGGTCCTCCAGCCCGCCGGTGGTGCGGGCGAGCGCGATGACATGGGCGCCCGCCTTGGCCAGCGCCAGGGCCGCGAAATACCCGATCCCGCGCGAGGCGCCGGTGACGAGGGCGATCTTGTTTTCGAGAGGCTTGGTCATGTTCGTTCGATCCACTGCTGTCATCCCCGGCCGAACATCGCGAAGCGATGCGAGGGGAAAGGGACCCAGGTGCTAAACACCAACGCGCTGTTGAAAATCAAGCTGTGATCAAATGCCGGCATTCCGAATGTTGAACCGCCTGGGTCCCCTTCCCTCACCACGCTGCGCGCGGCCCGCCGGGGATGACAGCGGAGGTCTCTAAGCCACGTCGGCCAGCAGCGAGAGCTGCCCGCGGCCGGCGCCGCCGGTGATGTCGGTCAGCTCGATCGGATAGGCGCCCGAGAAGCACGCATCGCAGAATTGCGGCGCGGCGGTGTTGCGCCGGCCCTCGCCCATCGCGCGGTAGAGCCCGTCCATGGTGATGAAGGCGAGGCTGTCGGCGCCGATCAGCCGGCGCATGCCCTCCACGTCCATCTGGTGCGCCAGGAGATCCGCGGTGTTCGGCGTGTCGACGCCGTAGAAACAGGAATGCGCCGTCGGCGGACTGGCGACGCGGAAATGCACCTCGGCGGCGCCCGCGTCGCGCACCATCTGCACGATCTTCTTGGAGGTCGTGCCGCGCACGATGGAATCGTCGATCAGCACGACGCGCTTGCCCTGAAGGGTGGCACGGTTGGGATTGTGCTTCTTCTTGACGCCGAAATTGCGGATGCCGTCGGTCGGCTCGATGAAGGTGCGCCCGACATAATGGTTGCGGATGATGCCGAGCTCGAAGGGCAGCTTGGCCTCCGCCGCGTAGCCGATCGCCGCGGGAATGGAGGAATCGGGCACCGGGATCACCATGTCGGCGCCGGCCGGCGCTTCCCGCGCCAGTTCCGCCCCGGTGCGCTTGCGCAGCTCGTAGACGTTGCGGCCCTCGACCACCGAATCGGGCCGCGAGAAATAGATGTATTCGAACACGCAGAAGCGGTTCGGCTGCTTCTGGAAGGGATAATAGCTCTCGATGCCGTCCTTGGTGATGACGATCATCTCGCCCGGCGCCACGTCGCGCACCAGCTCGGCGCCGATGATGTCCAGGGCGCAGGTCTCCGACGCCAGGATATAGGCCTGGTCGAGCCTGCCCAGCACCAGCGGGCGCACGCCCCAGGGATCGCGCACGCCGATCAGCTTCTTCGACGTCAGCGCGACGAGCGAATAGGCGCCCTCGACCTGCTTCAAGGCGTCGATCAGCCGGTCGACGATCGGCTTGTAGCGGCTGCGCGCCGCCAGATGGATGATGACCTCGGTGTCGGAGGTCGACTGGAAGATGCGGCCCTCGCCCACCAGCTCGGCGCGCAGCGTGCGCGCATTGGTGAGATTGCCGTTATGCGCGAGCGCGAGGCCGCCGCCGGTCAGGTCGGCGAACATCGGCTGGATGTTGCGCGGCGCCGAACCGCCCGCCGTCGAATAGCGGTTATGGCCGATGGCGAAGGAGCCTTTGAGATTGAGCGCGCGCGCCGCGTTCTTGCCACCGAAAATGTCGCCGACCAGACCGGGATGCCGCTCCGAGACGAAATGGCCGTCATGATAGGTGACGATGCCCGCCGCCTCCTGGCCGCGATGCTGGAGCGCATGCAGGCCCAGAACCGTCAGCGCACCGGAATCGGGGTGGCCGAACACGCCGAACACGCCGCATTCTTCGTGGAGCTTATCGTCTTGAACTGCTTCGCCTTTTGGAAGGCCGGTCATCGGTTGCCGCTACCGTTGCTGCCAGTCGCCTCGAAAAGTCGGTCTAGCGCATGGCGGTCCTGGGCGCCATAGCCCTTTTTGTGCTTCTTCCGGCCGTCCGGTTTCGGCACGGGATGGGCCGGCGGATGGACGGTGCGCGGCGGCGTGCGCAGCAGATCGTCGATGCTCCGGGGCTTCGGCTCTCCCACGGGCGTGACCGACGCGCGGTCGCGGTCGGGAACCAGGGCGAGAAGCACTTCGGCGGAACTTTGGATCATCGGCAGCGAGCGTGCCTCGGTCAGCCAGCGCGGCTGGGAATGGATCGGCACGAAGGCGGTGAACACCAGATAGGCGATGCCGAGGATCGCGAGGCCGCGCACGATGCCGAAGGTCGCACCCAGCACGCGGTCGAGCGGCCCGACCGGCGAACGCTTGACGCCCTCGGAGAAGCGGTGGCTCGCGAACTGGATGGGAATGAAGATGGCGACGAAGACGATCGCATAGCCGACGATGGTCGCGATCCAGGCCGTCGCGATCAGCGACAGCGCCAGCCGCCCCACCCAAGGCCCCAGATAGAGAGAGGCGAAGGCGGCGGCCGCCCAGGCGACGATCCCGAGCGTCTCCGACACGAAGCCGCGCCAGGCCGCATAGGCCGCCGATCCCAGGATCACGAGCACGACCAGAAGATCGACGAAGGAGAAGGCGAGACTCATACACCCATTCTATCACGGCGCGGGGATGCGGGCGCTGTACCAACCAGCTCAATCAGCTCCGCAACGTCCCGCACGGGGCGAAGGGCGAGGCCCGCGCCCTCGAGCTTGGTGCCGGCCGGCACCACGGCGGTAGAAAACCCGAGCTTTGCGGCTTCCTTGAGGCGCAGTTCGGATTGCGGCGCCGTCCTGACGTCGCCCGACAGGCTGATTTCGCCGAAAAATACCGTTTCGCGCGGCAGCGGCCGGCCGGCATGGGACGAGATCAGCGCCGCGGCGGCGGCGAGATCGGCCGCCGGCTCGCCGACTTTCAGGCCGCCGGCGACGTTCAGATAGACGTCCGAGGCGCTGACGCCGACGCCGCCCCGCGCGTCGAGCACCGCCAGGATCATCGCAAGGCGCCCGGTGTCCCAGCCGACCACGGCGCGGCGCGGGCTGCCATAGCCGGCGGCGGCGACCAGCGCCTGGATCTCGACCAGCAAGGGCCGCGTGCCTTCCAGCCCCGCGAACACCGCCGTGCCCGGCGACGTCGAATTGCGGTCGCCTAAGAACAGCGCCGACGGATTGGCGACCTCGGCGAGGCCCTTGCCGGTCATCTCGAATACGCCGATCTCGTCGGTCGGCCCGAAACGGTTCTTCACCGCGCGCAGGACCCGGAAATGATGCCCGCGCTCGCCCTCGAAATAGAGCACCGCGTCGACCAGGTGCTCGACCGCCTTGGGGCCGGCGATCTGACCGTCCTTGGTGACATGGCCGACCAGGATGACGGCGGCGCCCGAGGCCTTGGCGTAGCGGACGAGATCGAAAGACGCGGTGCGCACCTGCGCGATGGTGCCGGGGGCAGCTTCCAGCGCGCCGGTCCAGATCGTCTGGATGGAATCGATGGCGACGATGTCGGGGCGCTTGCCGGATTCGAGCGTGGCGAGGATGTCCTCGATATTGGTGGCGGCGCCGAGCGCGACCGGCACGTGCGAGACGCCCATGCGGGCGGCGCGCAGGCGGACCTGCGCCATCGCCTCCTCGCCGGAGATATAGACCGCGCTGCCGCCTTTCGCGGCGAAGGAGGCCAGCGCCTGGAGGATGAGCGTGGACTTGCCGACGCCCGGATCGCCGCCGATCAAGAGCGCCGAGCCCGGCACGATGCCGCCGCCGGTGACGCGGTCGAACTCGGCGATGCCGGTGACGCGGCGCGGCGGCGCGGCGTCCTCGGTCTTCAGGTCCTCGAGCGCGAATTTGCGGCCGCGCACGCGCTTGGTGGCGCCGGCGCCGATGGGCACGGGAGCGCCTTCCTCGGTGATGGTGTTCCACCCGCCGCACGCCTCGCAGCGCCCCGACCATTTGGAATGGACGGCGCCGCAGGACTGGCAGACGAAGGAGGGGGATGAGCGGGCCATGATTCGAGTATAGCAGGCGCGTCAAGCGAGGCGTTCAGGCTTTGCTTTTCCTCCCCCGCTGTTGCGGGGGAGGTGCCGAGCGCAGCGAGGCGGAGGGGGCCCCCTCCGTCACGCCTCCGCTGCGCTTCGGCGTGCCACCTCCCCCGCGAGCGCGGGGGAGGAAAAGCATCAGGCCTTCACTTCCATCTTGATCGGCCCTTCCGCGCGGCCGTGGATGAACTGGTCGACGTAAGGATTGCCGCTGCTGTCGATCTGCGCGGTCGGGCCGTTCCAGATGATCTTGCCCTTGTAGAGCATCGCGATCTTGTCGGCGATCTTGCGCGCGCTCACCATGTCGTGCGTGATCGACAGCGTCGTCGCCCCGACGTCCTTCACCGTGTCGACGATCAGGTTGTTGATCACGTCGGCCATGATGGGATCGAGGCCGGTCGTCGGCTCGTCGAAGAAGATGATCTCCGGATCGGCGGCGATGGCGCGGGCGAGGCCGACGCGCTTCTGCATGCCGCCCGACAATTCGGCCGGCGAGAGGTTCGCCACCTCGGGCCCGAGGCCGACCTTGGCGAGCTTTTGAATGGCGATGTCGCGCGCCGGCTTGCGCGCCATGCCGCGGCCCTGGATCAGGCCGAAGGCGACGTTCTCCCAGACGGTCAGCGAGTCGAACAGCGCCGCGGCCTGGAACAGCATGCCGAACTTCTTCAGCATCCGGTCGCGGGCCCGGCCGGAGAGGCGCGTGACCTCCTTGCCGTCGACGAAGATCTGCCCCGCATCGGGCGTCAGGATGCCGAGCACGCATTTGATCGTCACCGATTTGCCGGTGCCCGAGCCGCCGATCACCACCAGCGACTGGCCGGGCTCGAGCACGAGGTCGACGCCGTCCAGCACCACCTTGGGTCCGAACCTCTTCTTCACGCCGCGCAGTTCGATCTTGGGAGTCATCGCGGACTATTTCTGAAACAGGATGGAGGTGAGGATGTAGTTGGCGGCCAGGATCAGGATCGAGGCGGACACCACCGCGTTGGTCGTCGCCGCGCCGACGCCCTGGGCGCCGCCCTTGGAATGGAAGCCGTTGTAGCAGCCCATCAGCGCGATGATGAAGCCGAACACCGCCGCCTTGTAGAGCCCGCTCATCACGTCCTGCGTGGTCATGAAGTCTACGGTGTTCTTGAGATAGATGCCGCCGGTGAAACCGAGCGTCTCAGTCGCCACGACATAGCCGCCCATCACGCCGATGATGTCGGCGACCGCGACCAGGATCGGCATGGAGATCACCGCCGCGATCAGCCGCGGCACGACGAGATATTTGATCGGGTTGGTGGCGAGCGTGGTCAGGGCGTCGATCTGCTCGGTCACGCGCATGGTGCCGATCTCGGCGGCGATCGCGGCGGCGACGCGGCCGGCCACCATCAGGCCGGCGATGATCGGCCCCAACTCGCGCGTGATGCCGAGCACCACGATCTGCGGCACGAAGGATTCGGCGCCATAGCGGTTGCCGCCGAGGAAAATCTGCAGCGCCAGCGCGCCGCCGGTGAAGAAGGCGGTGAGGCCCACCACGGGCAGCGAGAAATAGCCGATGCGCAGGAGCTGCTGGAGGATGTGCCACCAGTAGATCGGCGGGCGGAAGATGCCGGTGACCGCCGACCAGGTGAACAGGGTGAGACGGCCGATCTGCGCCAGGAGAAGGAGAACGGCGCGGCCGATGGGTGCGAAGATGTTCATGTCGCCTGCCCCGTGTAGCGGCGCGGCACGCGCGGCGCGGTCGCGGTGAGAATTTCATAGGCCGCGGTGTCGGCGGCGCCGGCAACCTCTTCGAGGCTGATCGTGTCGCCGAAGAACTCGGCCTCCGCGTCGGTCGACAGCGCGGCGAGCGGCACGTCGGTCGCGTCCAGCGTCACCAGGTCCATCGAGACACGGCCGGCGACCGGCGCCCGCACGCCCGCGATGGCCGCAACGCCGCGATTGCCGATGGCCCGCATCACCCCGTCCGCATACCCCAAGGCCACGGTGGCGATCACCGTCGGCCGCTTCGCCCGGAAGCTGGCTCCGTATCCAACGCTCTCCCCCCTGTCAATTCGGCGGATCTGGAGCACCCGCGCGCTCAGGACGGCGGCGACGGCGAACGGGTTCTGCGGCGCGTGCTGCACATTGCCGCCATAGAGGCCGATGCCCGGCCGCACCATGTCGAAGGCGTAGTCCTTGCCGAGCAAGACGCCGCCCGAGGACGCCAGGCTCGCCGGCGCCGGCGGCAGCATGGCGAGCGCGGTCTTGAAGCGGTCGAGCTGGATGCGGTTCATCTTCGCTTCGGGATCGTCGGCGCAGGCGAGATGGCTGACCCAAAGAACGATGCGCAGGCCTTCGAGACGCCGGCGCCAGTCGGACGACAGCGCCGAAAGCTCGTCTCCGGGAAGGCCCAGGCGGTTCATGCCGGTGTCGATGTGGATCGCGGCTTCGAGCACGGTGCGCGTCTCGCGCGCCGCCGCCTGCCAGCCGGCGATCTCGGCCAGCGAATTGAGCACCGGCGTCAGGCGATGGCCGATCAGCGCCGGCACCGTATCGGGCGCGGCACCATCGAGGACGAAGATGCGGGCCGACGGAACGACCGCGCGCAGGGCGATTCCCTCGTCCAGGCGGGCCACGAAAAAGGTGTCGCAGCCGGCGGCTGCCAGCACCCGGGTGACCGGTGCGGCGCCCATGCCATAGGCGTCGGCCTTCACCACGCCCGCCACGGCGGCGGGACCGGCCAGCCGCTGGCAGAGGCGATAATTCGCCACGATCGCGTCCAACCGCACGGTCAGGCGCGCCGCCTCGAAGTCCGGATTGCTCATGGGCCGGACAATGCCGGGGGGGCGGGGCGGCGTCAAAGGCGGGCGCGCCGCAGGCGGCCGGCTATTGCCCGCCGCCGGTGACCGGGTCGTGATTCGGCAGGATTTTGCTCAAGCAGGGCACATTCGCCAGCAAGGGACAGGGCGGCGCAGTTTCCATCTGATGCCGGGTGACATCGGCGGCGGTGAAGGCCGGCGGCGGCTTTTCCTTCGGCACGTCGAGCACGATCGTTCCGTCCGGGCGCTTGATGAAAGCCCAGGGGCGGCGAAGACAGGTCTCGCGCTGGGCGGCCGACAGGTTCTCATAGCTCGAGGCGCCGCAGGCGAGCGAGCGGCCGATGCCTTCCAGCCCGCCGGTCGGCGGCGGCGGCAAGGCCTTCTTCGGTTCCGGGGGCAAGGTGATCGGGGCGGTGACGAACGGGAAGGTTTCGACCGGCGCCGGCGGCTCGACCTTTTTCGGCCGATGAAAGGGTTCCGCCACGGGGACCCACAGGATCGCTTCCGGGATGGTCTCGCGGATGCGCTCCACGATGGGCGTGTGGACGCTGTAGGCCACGATCAGGAGGGCGAGGACATGAACCAGAAGGACGGCGCTGCCGGCGATGGAGCGGCGGAGGTTGCGCTGCTTGTCCTCGGGCGTGGCGGCGAGCGGATGCGCGGCCTGGATTCCGGCGAACGCGTCAGAATCGACCGAACTGTCCGCCACAGCAATTCCTGCTCAAATCCGGCCCTTCAGCCGGTGCAAAGGTCTTCGGCGCCAAGGGCTTCGCGCGCGCGCCGCACTTTAGCAGAATTCCACAGCGCCATAGTCTCATCGAACCGGCGTTCCCATCCCGGAAGATCGGGCCGCGCGCCGCGCTGCAACGGCGTACCTTCTTGTGAATCTTCTTTCATTATTGCCGCAACCGCTTCGGCCGAGATGTCGCGGCTGAGAAACCGCGCGAGCGACGCGGCTTCGGCAAGCGGATCCGCCAGCAGCCGCTCGTAGCGAACGACATGACATAGGCCGTTGCGCTTCAGCCATGCGTAACCCGACATGGCGGTCAGGTATTTGCGCACCGATTTTCGCGCCCCGTTGCGGAAGGCACGGCCGTTGGAACGCGCCCAGGCCTCGAAGCCGCGCGTCATGAAGATCGTACGGCGTTCTTGCGGACGCATGAGCAGATCGGGCGCGCGGCAGGATTCGGCGCGCAGTTTCACCACCGGCGGCTGCGCCGGATCGAGCGTTGCGGCGAGATCGGCGCCCATCGCCGCCGCCGCCGCCGCGACCGTCCGGCGAAACGGATTGAGCGGACTCGCGCAGGCGGCCGTGGTCGCCTGGGTGTAGAAGTCCGGCTCCGACACATTGGCGACCCCGCCCCCGGACAGCAGCCGGCTCAGCAAGGTCGAGCCGCAGCGGCCCGGCGAGAACAGGAAGATCGGCGCGCGCGGAGCGCCGGGCATGAGCGCCCCCGCCTCCCAGGGCACCGACACCACGCGCGTCGCGTTGCGGCGCAGGTACAGATAGTAGAATGGCGCCGACTGGGCACCCTCGGCGTCGACGCCGCCGACATAGACCGAACGTCGCCGGAAAAAATCCAGGCAATAGGGAAACAATCCTTCGGCGCCGTCGAACGGGCGGACGACGGATGTCAGGAAGTCGCCCGGAGTCGAGATGGCGATGCGGTCGGTGCGGCGGGCCGTCTTTATGTCGGCAGAAGTGATGGTTCGTGTCACGCGCATGCGGTCTTCAGGGTCGAGAGTGAGAGAGGCGATTCGCGAACGGTTGCAATTCCGGCCGGCCGGAAAGGTATGCCGGTGCCTTTTGACGCGCCAATTCCCCTAACCCTATGCGATTCCGAAAAGGTTTTTGTCGCGAGTTGTCGCAACATTAAGCCGACATACAAAATGTCGAAATCCGCGTGAAGGGTTGAGGAACCCGAACCGTACAAGAGACTTCTGCTAATCGGGGTCAGAGGTATCGCAATTTCATGCAAGCATATCTGATAAATCTGGCGCGCCGTCCCGACCGTTTGCTCAAGATGTCCAAGCAGTTGTCGGACCTCGCGATACCGGCCCAGTTCGTTGCCGCGATCGACGCGCGGAACATGCCGGACGCCGTCGCCGACCGGAACTTCGCGAGCGACGGCCCGCTCGGTCCCATTCCCAAAGGCGACAAATGCTGCACGCTCAGCCATATGCGCGCCTGGAGCATGTTCCTCTCCACCGGCGACAGCCACGGCCTGATCCTCGAGGACGACGTCGCGATCGACGGCGACGCCGCACCCTTGCTGAGCGATGCCTCCTGGATCCCGAAGGGCGTCGGACTGTTGAAGATCGAGCGCTATGGCCCCCAGAACCAGCGCGTGCTGCTCGACGATGTCGTGGACGCGGGCGGCGGCCGATTGATCGGCCGGCTCAGGTCTCGCCATACCGGCGCCGCGGCCTACATCCTCTCGCGCGCGGTCGCCGCACAATTGCTGGCCTGGCAGGAACCCTGGACCCTGCCGGTCGACCATATGCTGTTCAATCCGAACAATTCGCCGCTGACGGAACGCCTGCGCCCGTATCAATTGACGCCCGCGATCGCGCGGCAGTCCGAGGACATCGGCGGCCAGACCGACATCGACGAATGGCGGGCCGGCCAGCGCGACTTCAGCTGGCGTCTCGTCAAGCGCGAGATGGTGCGGGCCTATTACGATCTGCGCCTGCTGCCGAGCCAGCTCGCCAGCCTGGCGCGGCGCGAAGCCGATTTCGTCCGCGTCGAGGCCGTGCGTTAACCCAATCACGCGATTTGCGCGCCATCGGCACGGCTCCTCCTGCATAATCGCGGTGAACAAGAGCGTTTGCCCGCGCCGTTGAGGATGCTGTCATGCGGATTTTTCTGGCCGCGGCCGCGACCCTGGCCGTGTTCACGGTCGCCGGTTGCGACGTCAATACCGGCACGCCGAAAGACGCGAAGGTCGGCTGCAACTGCACGCCGCCGCCCGTCGCGACGCCGCCTGCGCCGACCGCCGGCGAACCCGACTATGCGCCGCCGCCGACCCATCGCCATCGCTGGCACCGGCGCCGTTACGCCTATGACGGCGTGCACGGCTACGCCTGGCGGCGCGAGTATTCCGAAATTTCGGTCGCAACCTACGATTATCGCAGCGACAGCCATTCCTACATCACCGGCGGTCACACCTATGCCGGAGGCGGCGCTTATGATGGCGGCGGCGCGGTGCACGGCGGCGGCTGGGTCGACGGCTATGGCCGCGCCTATGGCGGCGGCGACGACGCGGCTCACCACGAGACGGCGGCCGGCGACCGCGCCCGGCTGCATCCATGGCACGGCTACGACGCCGACTGTCCGGACAACGACCCGCACGCGCGACGCTAGGCGCGACACCCTCAGCCCGCGGAGCGGGCCCTCTCGACGTTCGAGAATACGGTGGCGGCGCCGGCTCCCAGACCGAGAGCCGGAAACAGCAGCTCCGCGACCCGATAGGCCTCTTCAAGATGCGGATAGGCCGATCCGATGACGGTATCGACGCCGAGCGCCTGATATTCGCGCAGGCGTTCGGCAACGGTCTTCGGATCGCCCACGAGCGCCGTGGCCGCGCCTTCGCGCACCAGCCCGATGCCGGCCCACAGATTGGGACTGATCTCCAGCTTGTCGGTCTTGCCGCCATGCAGCTCGACCATGCGGCGCTGGCCTTCCGACTGCTCGACGCGCTTGGCGATGCGGGCCTGCGCCGCCGCGATGATCTCGGGCGTCAGCCGGCTGATGAGGCGGTTGGCCGCGTCCCAGGCTTCCGCCTCGGTCTCCCGCACGACAAAATGCAAACGGATGCCGAAGCGGACCTTGCGGCCGACGCGCGCCGCGGCCTCGCGCACCTCCTTGAATTTCTCCGCGACCTGGGCGGGCGGCTCGCCCCAGGTGAGATAGAGATCGGCGTGCTCGGCCGCGACGGCGACGCCGGCGGGCGACGAGCCGCCGAAATAGATCGGCGGATAGGGCTTCTGCACCGGCGGGAAGACGAGCGGCGTGCCGCCCTTGGCCGAGAGGTGCTTGCCTTGGAAATCGATCGGCGCGCCTTCCATGATGCGCCGCCACAGCGTCAGGAATTCGGCGGTCTGCTCGTAGCGCTCGTCGTGACCGAGGAATAGGCCGTCATAGGCGAGCTCGGTCGGGTTGCCGCCGGTCACCACATTGAGCAGCAAGCGGCCATCGGAAATCTGGTCCAGCGCGGCCGCCTGCCTTGCGGCGAGAGCCGGCGTCTGGATGCCCGGCCGCAGCGCCACGAGGAATTTGAGCCGCTCGGTCATCGGCGCCAGCGCCGACGACAGCGTCCAGCCGTCGAAGCAGCCATGGCCGGTCGGCAGCAGCACGCCGCCATAGCCCAGCCGGTCGGCCGCGAGCGCGATGTCGCGCATATAGCCGAAATCCGCCGGCCGGCGCAGTTCGTCGGAACCGAGATAGCTGCCGTCGCCGGCGCTCGGCAGGAACCAGAAGAAGTTCAATTTGGGAGCCATGGGATTTTCACCTTCGATATACGATTCATTTCCAGTCGAGCGGCGCCACCGCATCGGCGATCTTCACGCGCCGCGGAATGATGCCGAGGCGCGCGAAATCGTCCGCGACGGCCTGCTGGCGGGCGACAATGCCGGCGTCGAGCGGAACGATCCCGAAATCCGCCCGCGCGAAGCTCGTTTGCACAAGCGCCAGATCGAGACCGCTGGTGCTCGACACGAGCGCGCTCGCGGCGTCCCGGTTCGTGGCGATCCACTGCCCAACCGCCCGTAGCTCGTCGAGGACGGCGCGAACCACACCGGCGTTCTGCTCGGCAAACGCCCGTGCCGCCAGGAAGAACGAGGCGCTGTGGACAAAAGGCTCGGCGTTCGACAGGACGCGCGCGCCGGCTTTGCGTTCCGCATCGGCATAGTAAGGATCCCAGATGAACCAGGCGTCCAGGCTGCCGCGCACGAAGGCCGCCCTGGCGTCGGAAGGCGCGAGATAGACCGGCGTCACGTCGGACAGCGTGAGCCCCGCGGCGTGCAACGCCGAAATGGCGAAATAGTGGGCGCTGGAGCCGCGCGTGAAGGCGATCCTGGCGCCCTTCAACTCCGCGATGCGGGAGATTTTCGAGTCGGCCGGTACGAGAATCGCCGAGCTCCGGCCCCGCGTGGGAACGGCGGCGGTATAAACGAGGTCCGTGCCCGAGGCCTGGGCGAAGATCGGCGGCGTGTCGCCGGTCGCGCCGAAATCCACGCCGCCGGCGGCCAGCGCCTCCAGCAGCGGCGGACCGGAGGGAAATTGCGCCCATTCGACGGTCTTGATGCCGGCCGCCGCGAGCCGCGGTTCAAGGCGCTTCTGCTGCTTGGTGATGACGAGCACGCCATCCTTCTGATAGCCGATGCGCACGGTATCGGCCTGCACGCCGGCATTCGGGCCGCAGCCGGCAAGCGGCGCGGCCAGCAATGCGAGAGCCGCGCCGCCCTGCAGCAGGCCGCGACGGGACGGGTTCTCAAACATCGCGCGTCTGCGCCTGAGTGATGTTGCTGCCCGGCGGCACGCTTTGCGTCAGCCAGACATTGCCGCCGATGGTCGAGCCGCGGCCGATGGTGATGCGCCCGAGGATCGTGGCGCCGGCATAGATCACGACGTCGTCCTCGACGATCGGATGGCGCGCAATGCCCTTCACCAGGATGCCGTCGCGGTCGACGGGAAAGCGCTTGGCGCCCAGCGTCACGGCCTGGTAGAGCCGCACGCGGTCGCCGATGACGGCCGTTTCGCCGATCACCACGCCGGTGCCGTGATCGATGAAGAAGCTCGCGCCGATCTCGGCGCCCGGATGGATGTCGATGCCGGTGCGGGAATGGGCGACGTTGGAGATCAACCGCGCGATCAGCGTCGCGCCGAGCAGATGCAGGGCGCGCGCCAGCCGGTAGTGGATGACGGCCACCATGCCGGGATAGCCGAGCAGGATCTCGGTCACCGTCGTCGCGGCGGGATCGCCTTCATACGCCGCCTGCAGGTCGCCGACGAGCAGCGCGCGAATCGCCGGAAGCCGCGCCGCGAAGGCGGCCACGATGTCGCGCGCGACGCGGTCGGCCGCTTCGCGTTCCGCCGCGTCGCCGGCGGGCGGCTGGGCGCGGCGGATCTGTTCCTCCAGCGCCGCCAGCATGTCCTGCAGCATGCCGCGGACGAATCCGTCGATGCGCTCGCCGCTCAGCTCCGGCTGGCCGTAATGGGTGGGGAAGAGCGCGGCGGACAGCCCTTCGACGATCTCGGCGATGGCCGCGCTGGAGGGAAGCCGCCGGGCAATCCCGCCCTCGCGGATGTTGTGCGTGACCTCGCGCGACCGGCGCAGTTCGGCGACGACGGTGTCCAGATTCAGCGTGTCCGTCGGGCCGTTCGCGTCCGGCGCGTCGTCGAACGATCTGGGAGGCTCGTCGCGAACCGACACTCTTGAAGACTCTCTCATGACGTGATGTCCACGACCGGCATTGCCGGCCGCGGCCCGGCCCTCTGCAGTATCTCCTGATATTCTATCAGATTGATAGAGTTGTCCAGCCGGCCTCAGGCCAGCAGCTTGCGCACGGCGGCGCGGGCGCGCGCGTTCTCGTCCGGCAATCCGATGGAGATGCGGGCCCAGCGGTCGAGCGGCGGGAAGGCCCGCGCGATCTCGATGCCCTCCGCCAGCAGGGCGGCGGCGAACGGCTCATGGGGCCGGCCCGTTTCGAAGAAGACGAAATTGCCCCGCGAGTCGCTGCGGCGGATGCCGAGGCCGTCGAGCAGCGCGTTCCATTCCTGGCGCTCGGCGATCACCTTGGCGCGCACGGCCGGGACGTAGCCGGAATCGCGCAGGCTTGCCGAGGCCGCTGCCAGCGCGAGGCGGTTGAGTTCGTGCGGCGCGCCGAGCCCTTTCGCCTTCAGCGAGGCCGCGAGCGGTTTCGGCGCCACGGCATAGCCGATGGACAAGCCCGCCAGGCCGTACACCTTCGCGAAGGTGCGGAAGACGACGACGTTCGCGCCCTCCCGCGTCAGCGCGACGGCCGTGCGATCCGCGAAGTCCGGTTCGAATTCGAGATAGGCCTCGTCCACGATGACCGTCGTCTTCGCGGCGGCCGCGCGCAGGAAGGCCTCGAACGGGGCAGTCTCGCTGACCGTGCCGCTCGGATTGTGCGGATTGACGAGATAGACCCCGCGCGTCCGCGCCGTGATATGCGCCGCGATTGCGGGAAGATCGTTCTCCAGCCGGTCGTTCAGCGGCACGCCGACGACCACGCCGCCGCCGGGCGCCACCGCATCGACCAGCGCGGTATAGCCGGGCTCGGAATAGACGAACTCGCCGCCGGGGCCGCCGTCCAACGCGAGTTGCAGACCCAGCGCGTCGAGGATTTCGCCCAGGACGATCTGATCGGCGGAGACGCCTTCGACGGCCGCGATCTGCTCTTCCAGGGCGCGCGCCTCGCCGCCGACATAGCGATCGGCCTGGTCCAGTTGCTCCAGGATCGCGCGGCGGGCCAGCGGCGAGGGGCCGAATGGATTCTCGTTCAGCGACAGACGCGCGGGAACCATCGATGCCGCTTCGCTCGCGGTGGAGAGCACGACGCTGCCGGCCGCGGCGGCGCCGAGCCATGCACGCCGCGTCACGCCGTCAGGCGTCATGCCCTGCCCTCAGCACATCGAGGTTGAGCGGCAGCGGCGGTCCGAGCCACAGGCTGTGGGTCGCGTGATCCTCGTAGTCGTCGCCCGTCAGCGGATGCACGAGGATGCTCAAGCCCTCGCGGTTCAGCATCAGCCAGGGCACGAGCCTGGGGAATTCCTCGCGCGCGAAGGCGACCTGATACATCGGCTCGGTGTGCGGTCCGACCAGTACGTCATGCCAGCGGCCGAGCGTCACGGTGAAATGATCGCCCATCGCCTCGCGCAGCCGGGCGGCGATCGGCTTGGTCTGCGGCGTGTAGTAGACATGGGCGTGGAAGCCCTCGATGATCTGCGTCTCGGGGTCCGAGGATCGTGTCACGCCGGCACGGCCGTCTTGGCGAAGAAGCGGTTCTCCGGCCGGGGCAGGCCCAGATTCTCGCGCAGCGTGGTGCCCTCATATTCGCGCCGGAAGATGCCGCGGCGCTGGAGCTCCGGCACGACCTGATCGACGAACTCGTCCAAACCTTGCGGCACGGTGGGGAACATGATGTTGAACCCGTCGCAGGCGTCGCTGAAGAGCCACTCTTCCATCTTGTCGGCGATTGTCTTCGCCGTGCCGACGAAGGCAAGCCCGCCATAGGCGCCCACGATCTTCGCCAACTGGCGGATGGTGAGATTCTCCCGCCGGGCGCGGTCGATCAGCGCCTGGCGGCCGCTCTGGCTGGCGTTGGTCTCGGGAAGGTCCGACGGCAGCGGCCCGTCGAGGTCGAAGCCGGAGACGTCCGTGCCCAGCCGCATCGACAGGTTCGGCAACCCGCTGTCGGCATGAACGAGGCTGTCCAGAAGCTCATGCTTGCGGCGCGCCTCCGCATCCGAGTCGCCGACCACGACCAGCGCGCCGGGCAGAACCTTCAGGTGGTCGCGCGGCCGGCCGAGTTTGTCGAGCCGGCCTTTCACGTCCGCGTAGAAGCGCTGCGCGTCGGCCAGCCGCCCGCCCGCGGCGAAGATGACCTCGGCGGTCTCGGCGGCGATCTGCTTGCCGGCCTCCGATGCGCCGGCCTGCACGATCACGGGCCAGCCCTGGACCGGCCGGGCGACGTTGAGCGGGCCGCGCACTTTCAGGAATTCGCCGTTGTGGTCGAGGACGTGCAGCTTGTCGGGATCGAAATAGACAGCGTTCTTCGTGTCGCGGATGAAGGCGTCGTCCGCCCAGCTGTCCCACAGCCCGGTCACGACGTCGAAGAACTCGCGTGCCCGGCGATAGCGGGTGTCGTGCTCCCAATGCTCGTCCCGTCCGAAATTCCACGCTTCCGTCGGATTGCCGGAGGTGACGAGATTCCATCCCGCGCGGCCGCCGCTGATGTGATCGAGCGAGGCGAACTTGCGCGCGACGTGATAGGGCTCGTTGTAGGTCGTCGACGCTGTGGCGACGAGGCCGATGCGCTCCGTCACCATCGCCAGCGCGGGCAGCAGGGTCAGCGGATCGAACGAGGTGACCGTCGCGCTGCGCTTGAGCGCCGACATCGGCATGTTCAGCACCGCCAGGTGATCGGCCATGAAGAAGGCGTCGAATTTCCCCTGCTCCAACTTCTGCGCGAACCGCACCAGATGCTTCAGGTTGAAATTGCCGTCCGGATAGGCGCCCGGATAAAGCCACCAGGCGGTATGGATTCCGACGGGACGCATGAAGGCGCCGAGTTTCAGTTGCCGTGTGCTGCTCATGGGAGACGTTCCTTCATCCTGCTGGGCGCGATGCGGCCTGTATGCGGACGCGCAAGTCTAGAAGTAGTGTCGCCCGCGCCGAAGAAAAGTCCGTCGGTCCGTTTCGCGCCGGCAACGGTCGGGGACGAGGAAAGACGCTGCGAGCCATGACGCACTCTAAGTTTACTCGCAAAATATAGTATATCGGCGACGGCTCCAAACGATGCGGGCGTTCGCCCGCTCCAACCTCCGCCATTGCCGCGTCCCTTCGCTTCCACGTGCGGATCGGCGGGAACAATCCTATTGACCGCCCGACCCCGGGTCCCTATTCATACTATAGTTTGTTGATAGACTATCAACATAAGTGCGTGGCGTTGCAGCAGCTAGAGCAGGGGTATTTACGTGTCTTCATTTCATTCGGCCGGCGCGACGCGCGCCGGAGCAAAATCCTCGTCCATCCGATTGGCGTTGCTGGCGGGCAGTGCCGTGCTCCTCGCGTCCAGGACGCACGCCGCGGATGCCGATGGGGGCGGAACCGCCGCGATCGAAAGCGTCGAAACCATCGTCGTGACCGGGCGGCACCGCGCGGAAAACAACCAGGACGTCCCGCTTCCGATTTCCCTCATCGCCGGCGACAACCTGAAGCTCGAACACGCGGACCGTATCGCCGACTACGCCGACAAGGTCCCGAATTTCTCAGCCGTGCAGCAGAACACCCGCGTGTCGCAATTCTCGATCCGCGGTCTGGGCGGCAACGCCAATTTCGACGGCGTCGAATCGGGCGTCGGCCTGATCGTGGACAACGTCGTGTTCACCCATGTCGGCTTCAGCTGGTTCGATTTCGTCGATCTCGATCACGTCGAGATTCTCCGCGGCCCGCAGGGCACGCTGCTCGGCAAGAACACCACCATCGGGGCCGTCGTGATCACGACCCAGGAACCGAGCTTCACGCCGGAAGCGAATTTCGAAGTCAGTTACGGCAACCACGACCGGGAGCAGATTCGCGCCAATGTGACGGCGCCGATCATCGATGACGAACTCGCCTTCCGCCTGACGGTATCGGGCGACAAGGGCAATGGCTGGATCAAGAACAATTTCAACGACGACCACCTGCTCGATACCGACCGCTGGTCGGTGCGCGGCCAATTGCTGTTCACGCCCACGAGCGACTTCCGCGATCGGCTGATCATCGAGCACAACCAGACCGATGAGATCAACAATTACTATCCCGCCATCACCGACCCGAACTTTGCCAATGGCGCGCCGCGGGTGGGCTGGTCGAAGCTTTTGCAGGGCGTCTTCGGCTACACGCCGATTTTCGACCTGACCAAGGGCGCCAACCTCGATACCCAGGGTATCACCCACTCCTCGGTCAACGGCATCTCCAATCAGGCGGACTGGACCGTCGCCGACCACACGATCACGTCGATCACGGCGTTCCGCAGCCTGCGCTTCCGGCCCTACAACGACTCGGATCTGTCGCCCTTCCCGATCTTCCGCGGCGGCTATGACGTGGACGTGTCGCAATATTCGCAGGAATTGCGCGTCGCCTCGCCCACGGGCCAGACCTTCGAATACCAGGGCGGCGCCTACCTGTTGCACGAGCGCGTGCTCAGCAACAATCGCGACATCTTTTTCTCGGATGCCTCGGCGTTCCTTCTGGGCAACCCGGCCGCCCCGCCGGCGCTCCTGAACGGCGTGGAATACGACCAGTTCGGCCGTGCCACGACGGACAGCTATGCCGGATTCGCGCAAGGCACCTGGCACGTCACCGACGCCGCGACAATCACCGGCGGCCTGCGCTACACCTGGGAGCACAAGGCCGGTTCCGACGTCGCCACGTCGTTCGGCGGCGCGCCGCTCACCGGCGTGGCGCTTGCCACGCGCAATGCGGTGATCGCCAGCTTCGGCGGACCGTTCTCCGTCGCCCAGCAGAAGGATTTCGGCTCCGTCTCCTGGCTGATCAATCCGTCCTACAAGATCGACGAGAACATCTTCGCCTATTTTTCCGTGAGCCATGGCGAGAAATCGGGCGGCATCAACACGACCGCCGCGCCCGGCATCCCCGTCATCATCAAGCCGGAGAGGGCCACCGACTACGAAGCCGGCGTGAAGACGACCTGGCTGGACGGACGGCTGATCGCCAATCTCGACCTCTACTGGAACGACATTTCGGACTATCAGGCATCGGCGGCGGTCACGACGGGTCCGACGACGAAGATCTTCCTGACCAATGCGGCCAGCGTGCGCCAGCGCGGCGTCGAACTGGAGACCACCTACCAGCCGCTCGACAATCTGACGATCTCGCTCAGCGGCGCCTATAACGACGCGACGTTCGTTTCCTACGACGACGCGCCGGCGCCGATCGAGCTGACCAACGTCACCAAGTCGGTGAACCTGTCCGGCTATCAGCTTCCGGGCGCGCCGAAGTGGAATGCGCAGCTCAACGTGAACTATGAGGTGCCGCTGGACGGCGATTTCACCGGTTTCACCTACCTGAACCAGACCTTCCGTTCCAAGACGTCGCTGTACAATCCGGTCTCGCCCTATGCCTATCAGGACGCCTATGGGCTGACCAATTTCGGCATCGGCGTGCGGACGAGCGACGGCAAATACGCACTGCGCTTCTGGTCGAAGAATCTGGCCGATCAGCGCTATCTGATCGGCATCGGCGGCGCGTCTGCCATCACCCCGGTCGTCGGCGTGCTGGGCGACCCAAGGACGTTCGGCGTCACCTTCGACGCGCATGTGGAATAGGAACGAGGCGGCGATGGCGAGCGCGGTCGCCGCCGTTCACTCCGTATCGGAAGGCAGGTCATCCATGTATCGCAGAACGCTATCGGCCGCCTGTGTCGCCCTGTTGGCGCTCACGGGCGCAAGCCATGCCGGGGCCGGCACGTCATATCAGGTGGAGTGGGTTTACCGGATTCAATACGGCCACCAGAGCGAATGGTGGAAGATATTCCAGAAATACCAGATCGCCATTCTCGATCGCGAGAAGCAGCTCGGATATGTCACGGCCTATACCGTGGATCGACCCGGCCTTCACACGAGCGAGGATTCGCGCTGGGACTATCGCATCGTGATCACATATCCGGACTATGCCGCCACGACGCACGAACGGGAGGTCGAGCGCCAGCTCTTCCCCGATCGGACGACACTGGAACGCGATGAGCAGAGGCGATGGGAACTGACCCTGAACCACTGGGACCTGCCCATCCGGGAGATCGATCCGCACGCCGCGGACGATTGACGCGGGCGGCCGGTCGCGGCGCCTATCTCGGCAGGCGCACCACGATGGATCCGGGCTTCATCTGCGCGCCCGGATCGACGGCGTGTGCCGGGCGCAACCCCGCCACGGCCAGGAACAGCGCCGCGAACACCGCATAGCCGATCAGATCGGACGTGCTGAATTTGCGCATGAATCTCCCCTGACGACGGCCGCGGCGCTCATGACCAACAATATCGCCGCGCAGCCGAAAAGGCAATATAGTCTAGTTGAATGATAGAGTATATATGGTAAGATCGGAGAGACGCGGTGGGTACGGCGGCGTGAAAAGGATGGGGAGCAATTCGCATGCCGCGCTGTCGACGCCTGCCATCCTGTTCGCGGGGGCGGCCGGCGACGTCTCGGCCATCCTGATCCGCTCGACGAACATCGCCACACCGAAGGCGGGGGGCGTGCGGACTGTCCCGACCCGGCCGAACCTTTCCTCGATACCGTCAACCAGGAGACCGACATGGGTTTGCATGAGAAGATCAAGGACACCGAACTGAAGCATCGGCCCGTCGCCGGGCGGATCGGCGCCGAGATATCCGGCATCAGGCTCGGCGGCGATCTCGACGCCGGGACCGTGGCGGCCATCCGCCAGGCGCTTTTCACGCACAAGGTCATCTTTTTTCGCGACCAGCATCACCTGACCGATGCGGATCAAGAGGCCTTCGGCAAGCTGCTGGGCAATCTGGTACCGCATCCGACCGTCCCGAAGATCGAGGGGACCGAAGTCGCCCTCAACATCATCTCGGACGGCAGCTACGCGGCCAATCAGTGGCACACCGACGTGACCTTCGTGGACGCCTATCCCTTGGCATCGATCCTGCGCGCCGTCCATCTGCCGCCCAAGGGCGGCGACACGGTGTGGGCCAACACCGCCGCCGCCTATGAGCACCTGCCGGTGCCGCTGCGCGAGCTTGCGGACAAGCTTTGGGCGCTGCACACGAACGCCTTCGACTACGCCGCCACGCGCCCCGACGCGACGGCGGATCGCCTGAAGCGTCACACCAACGTCTTCGCCTCCACGATCTACGAAACGGAGCATCCGCTCGTCCGCGTCCATCCGGAGACCGGCGAGCGCACGCTGGTACTGGGCAATTTCGCGCAGAAGATCGTCGGGCTGAACAGGGACGATTCCGCGCGTCTCATCGCCATCTTCCAGGACCACATCACGCGGCTGGAGAACACGGTGCGCTGGCATTGGGCGCTCGGCGACGTCGCCATCTGGGACAACCGCGCCACCCAGCATTACGGCATCGGCGACTTCACCGAAGCGCGCGAACTGCACCGCGTCACCATCGACGGCGACGTGCCGGTCAGTGTGGACGGCAGATCGAGCGTCACGCGCCGCAAGGAGGTGCGCGCTCCCGACCTCAAGATCGCGGCCGAATAGCGGGCGATGCGTTGTTTCTAGTCGGCCGGCGGCGAACGCCCGGCTGTTTTCGGGATTGACGACGATGTCCGGAACCGCCTCTCGAATGCTGCAAGCGGGCATGCCTGCCGAAGCCGGCGAAAGCCCTGTGGCGGCGATCCGGCTTTGGGGGCCCTGCCCCTGGAGCGACGCGCTCTCGGATTACGACCGGCGCCATATCGCGATCTATGCGCGCCTGCTGCACGACGAATCGGAAGGCGCCTCGGAAGCGGAGCTCGCGCAGGAGATCTTCCGCATCGATCCGCGCGCGAACCGCGATCGCATGCAGCGCGTCGTGCGATCGCATCTGCAGCGCGCGCACTGGATCGCCGACACCTTGTTTCCGATGCTGGATTGGTAGTCAGGCGGCGGTGCGGCGCTTCTGCTTCTGTGGCGTCTTTCGGGCCTTCTCCATCAACAGGGCGCTCGCCAGCGTGGTGTGGTCCAGAATGTCGGACGCCGCGTCCCGCACGCGACGCATGCTCTGGCGGACCAGGCAATTCGCCTCGTCCTTGCAGTCCTTGCAGCGGCGATAGGCCGTGACGCTCGCGCAGGCGATCGGCGCCAGCGGGCCATCGATGATCCGGACGATCTCGCCAAGCGTGATCTCGCTCGGCGGCTTGGCCAGCGCATAGCCGCCGTGCTGGCCCCGCACGGTTCGGATCAGGCCCTGACCCCGCAATTCCAAAAGGATGAGATCGAGAAACTTCTTCGAGATGTTTTCCTGCGTCGCAATGCCCCACGACTGCAACAGCTCGCCCGGCGCAAGGCGCGCCAGCGCGAACATCGCCTTGAACGCGTATTTGGCTTTGTTTGACAGCATTTGATCCCCAGCTGCGCCCTGTATAGCCAGCCGACGGCCCTATCGCAATACGACGAGACCGGTTAGTATATCGATGTACTAGACTATTCGGAGGCCGAAATGAGGCAGGACGCCGGTTGGACGCGGAGCGCGCCCGCGATTCCTGTGCCGTCTGCGGAACCGCGTCTGGTTTGGGAAGCGCATGCCGGCCAGCCGGCATCGGCGGCCCTCGACGTGATCGCGCAGCTCGCGTGCCGCGCACCGCAGCCTTTCGACGATATCGAGGAGTTTCGGCGGCGCTACGAGGCGTGCCGCAAGCCGTTTCTGGCCGATCGCGTGGCGGTCGACAGCGTCTTTCATGTCCATCCCCGCGGCGGCGACGGGCCGGCGGTGAGCGTCATCCGTCCGGCCGGCAGCACGGGCCGAAAGGCCATGCCCGCCCTTCTCTTTCTGCACGGCGGCGGCTGGACGGCCGGGACGTTCGACATCTACGAACCGCTCTGCCGCCAGCTCGCGAACGCGACCGCCGGCATCGTCATCTATGTGCATTATCGTCTGGCCCCCGAGCACCCCTTTCCGGCGGCCTTCGAGGACGCGCGCGCCGCCCTGCGCTGGGCACATGCCAACCAGGGCTGGCTCGGAATAGATCCCGATCGCATCGGCCTTGCCGGCGACGGCGCGGGCGGCAATCTCGCCGCCGCGGTCTGTCTGGCGGAGTGCAACGAGGCGACGGGCTATCAGCCCCATCGCCAGATTCTTCTTTATCCGTGTCTCGACATGTCGGCCTGCATGCCGTCGCACAAGGCCATGGGCGACCGCTATCTGCTCACGGACAAGACGCATCGCTGGTACCGCCAGAACTATGCTGCCGGCCACGGCAAGCCGGGCCTGTGGCGCCTCTCGCCGCTGTTCGCCTATGACGTCAGCCTGCTTCCGCCGTCGGTCGTCCTCTATGCCGGGTTCGATCCGCTGCGCGACGAAGCGGCCGCTTATGCCGGACGATTGCGGGAGAACGGCGTTCCGGTCGAGACCCTCTATTTCCCCGACATGATCCACGACTTCATGCTGCTGGGCGGCGCGCTTCCGGCGGCCGATGTCGCCGTCCGGCGTGTGGCGCAGGCCATCGCCGGTCTGCCGGCGGCTCGCCCCAGAAAGCAGGGGTTTGCCTCAGGACCCGGAATCTGCGCGCTCAGGGACGAAGCCTGACATCCGCTCCGTCGAGGGGCGCGCGGACGTCGCAGCCGCGACCGGCGCAGCCGCATCCGCCGTCGCCCAAGCCGCCCATGGGCAGGATCAGCCCCGGATACAGCCACTGATAGCCGCCCGCCGACCGGCACTCGCATGCGCAGACCCCGACCCGCGGCCCGTATGGCACGGCATCGGATGAAACGCCGAACTCCGGCGGCCGGCGAAACGCATCGGCGAGCGTCCGTGCGATTCCGGCATAGAAGCGGCGCATGCCGGCGGCCTCAGAACGGCTCGGCCCAGGGCCGCAGATCGAGCTCCAGCGTCCAGGCGCTGCGGTGCTGATGATGCAGGACCCAATAAGTTTCGGCGATGGCGTCGATGTCGAGCAAGCCGTCCGGTCCGCGCTGCTCGCGCAGTAGCGGCAGGCGCGACAGGAGACGTTCGCCGCCTATGCCGCCGTCGATGACGATGTGCCCGACGTGAATGTTCCTGGGTCCGAACTCTCGCGCGATGCTCTGGGCCAATGCCCTGAGCGCGGCCTTCGCCGCCGCGAAAGGCGCGAAATTCGCCTTGCCCCGCAGGCTGCCGGATGCGCCGGTGAAAAACAGCGAACCGCCGCCGTTTCCGAGCAGTACGGGAAGCGCCTTCTGCGCGACATGAAATCCGCCCAGCACATGCTCGCGCCAATGCTGTTCGAACGTCTCCGGCGCGACCTTCAGGAAGGGCGCCGGCTGGTTGCTGCCGGCATTGTGGATGACGACCGCCAAGGGCGCGCGCCGGTTGGCGGCGGCGACGAAGCGCGCCACATCGGCGGGATCGGACGCGTCGCCGACCAGGGCTTCGACGTCGGCGCCAAGCGCCCTCGCCGTCTGCGCCAGCTTCGTCGCGTTGCGGCCGGCGATCGTCACGGAGAAGCCGCCGGCGGCGAACCGCTTGGCAATCGCGGCGCCCAATCCCTCCCGGGCACCGACGCCAACGACCAGTACGCTTTGTGTCATCATGCGCTCCTGTTGCCGGCCGTCGTCAACGCGGTCGTATAAAGTCTATCGTGCCAGTATAGTATGTCCAGCGGAAACGCCCGCCGCGCGTTGCGCCGGCGCTTCCCTTTGCGCGAGCACGGCGCGCGCGATCCGGCGGGCCTGCTGGGCGATCTCCGGCATGGCGGTGGTTTCCCACCACGCGCCGCGCGTCAGCGCGCCCATGGCGAACAAGCCTTGCTGAGCGGCGCCGTCCTGATCGAGCACACGGTTGCTGTCATCCACGCCGATGCCGAGATTGGCCGGTCCCGGCCGCGCCAGGCCGCGCGCGATCAGGGTTTTCAGCAGTGTTCCGGGGCTGCGCTCGACATCGGAGTTCGGGCCGCTGCAGTTCACCACCCGACCGAACACCGCCTCGAGCCGGCCCGTCGGCGTGGCGATGCGCGCCAGGACCGAATTGCAGCGGGCCGTCAGCGTCACAAGGCGGCCGCGAAGGACTTCGACCCGCCCATCGGCGATGGCCTCCGCCATCTGGCGGCCCTGATGGGGGGCAACGCGGTGGCGGTGCGTGTTGAAAGCGGAAAGGCCATGGCGCAGCACCCGACGCTTGTCCGCTTCGCCCAGGGCCGCCCAGACCTCCGGCCAATGCGGGCGCATCGCATCGATGAAGGCCTGCCATTCCGGCGCCGGTGCACCTCTCCTCACCGCCGAACGCAGACTTTGCAGAAGGACCGAAGACCGGACGGGATAAGGACCGGGAAGCGCCGCGCCCACGCCGTGCGCGACATGGATCTGGGGCAACCGCCCATGGCGCGACATCAGGACGATTTTTCCGCGATGTCCCCGGCCGATCAAAGACAAGGCGGTATCGATCGCCGTAAGGCCGCTGCCGACGATGAGAACGCGCGCCGTGGGTTCGCCCGACCATGCCGTCCAGGGGTCGTCGACGATCGCATGCGAGACCGCGTCATCGGACGACTGCAGCAGCGGCTGCGGCGGTCCGTGACCGGTCGCGAGAACGACGCTGTCGGCGGCAAGAACGCCGGCGGCGTGGAAGACGCACCACCCGCCCTGCTGTCTTCCGAGACCGACAACCTCGGACGACACGATGTTCAAGTCGATCTTCCCGCCGAACTGCAGCCGCGTCTGCTCGACCAGGTCCACGAGATAGCGACCGTACAATTCGCGCGGGACGAAGCTGTGGGCCCAATCGGGGACATGAATCTGCTGCTGCGCAAGCCAAGCGAGGAACTGGTCCGGTTCCTGGGCGTCTGCCGACATTTTTTCAGCCGGGACGTTGAGCACATGCGCAGGGTCTTCCGTCGCATAGGCAACGCCCTTTGCGGCGTGCGGGCCTGATCCCACGATGGTGACGGCCAATGGGCCTTGGGCGTTCCGCGCCAGGGCGCGGAACAAGGCGGCCGATGCCGCGCCGTTCCCGCAAATCGCCACATCCTGCCGATTCACCGTCGCTCCTCCTGTGGTTTTTCAGACAACGGCGCATCCCGACTTTTGTGGCAGGCGCCCCGCGATTTTGCGGCCATGCCATGCACCGAACGCAGGCAATAGTCTATTGACTAAGTAGAGTATCGACGATCCAATGCGGGTGCGCAATCGGAAATATCGGAGGCTCGGATGAACATTCACCACCTCGACTCGCTCAGCGGCGTGCGGGCAACGCTCCACTATCAGATCCGCACCGGCATCAAGCCGTACAACTATACTTTCGAGCCGCCGCCCGGCGTCTCGCCGCGCTCCGGCGAGGTGAACAGCATCGAGAACGTGCTGATCCGCGACGGCCGCGCCGTCGCCGACGAACTGTCGCTGGACGAACAGGGCTTCGCGCTGCGCCGCCACGAAAGCCGCGTGTCGGACTTCTACGACGAGGACGAGCTGCGCAACGTCTACTATCCCGAGATCGAGGCGCTCCTGAAGCGCGAGACCGGCGGCGACAAGGTCGCGATCTTCGATCATACGATCCGATCGGTTCCGAAGGCCAAGGACGGCGTCGCCGGCATGCGCGAGCCGGTCCGCCGGGTTCACAACGACTACACCGAGTTCTCGGGCGTCCGCCGGGCACATGAGAACCTGACCTGGGAAGAGGCGGTCGAGCGGCTGCGCTATCGCTTCATCGAGGTGAACGTCTGGCGGCCGATCCGCGGGCCGCTCGAGGATACGCCGCTCGCGGTTCTCGACGGACGCACCCTGGCGAGGGAAGACCTGATCCCCAGCGACCTCATCTATCGCGACAAGGTGGGAGAGACCTATGCCGTCCAATACAATCCCAAGCATCGCTGGTTTTACTTCCCGCGCCTTGAGCGCGACGAAGTCGTGCTGATCAAGGGATACGATTCCGACATCACCAACCCGGCGCGCTTTGCACCGCATACCGGGTTCGACGATCCGACGACGCCGCCGACCGCGCTGCCGCGCGAAAGCATCGAGGTGCGGGCGATGGTGTTCTTCGGACCCACGCCGTGAGCGCCGCCGCCGATCTCGGCGAGCGTCTTGCCCTATGCGAGGCGGGTCAGGCCGACCGGGCGCTGCGGGACGATGCAATCGCAGGCGCGTCGGAGAATGCGGTGCGGCTGTGGAACGTCTGTCCCTCGGCCGACGCGCTGACGGATTACGACAAGCAGCATCTCAGCACGTATAACTGGCTGCTGAACGCGGAATTCGAGGGCGCGTCTGAGCGCGAGATGGCGCGCGCCATATTCCGGATCGATGTCGACGAGCATCCCGCCTGGGCGCTGAACGTCGTCCGCACGCATCTCGACCGCGCGCACTGGGTCCGCGACAACGAAATTTCCTATCTGGACTGGTAGGATCGACAGTGGCGGCGCGCGGGTTCCGCCGGGCCGTCAGGCCCGCACGTCGTCCGCGGCCAGGTTCGAGAACCGCGTGAAGCGGGAATCGAAATGCAGGTCGATCTTGTTGGTCGCGCCGTGGCGGTGCTTCTCGACCAGCACTTCGGCGCGATTGGTGGCGCGATCGAGCTTTTCCATCCACTTGGCGTGATCGGGCGAGCCGGGATCGGGCTCGCGGGTCTTAAGGTAATACTCCTCGCGATAGACGAACATCACGACGTCGGCGTCCTGCTCGATCGAGCCGGACTCGCGAAGGTCCGACAGAACCGGACGCTTGTCGTCGCGGCTGTCGACCGAGCGGGAGAGCTGCGACAGCGCGATCACCGGCACGTCGAGCTCCTTGGCGAGCACCTTGAGCGATTTCGAGATCTCGGTGATCTCCTGCACCCGGTTCTCGGCGCGGCCGGTGCCTTCGACGAGCTGGATGTGATCGATGATGACGCAGCCGATGTTCTTCTCGCGCTTCAGGCGCCGCGCGCGCGCCGCGATCTGCGCCACCGAGATGCCGCCGGTGTCGTCGATGTAGAGCGGCAGGGTCGAGAGGTCCTGCATGGCGAGCACGAACTGCTCCCATTCGGTTTCCGTGAACTTGCCGTTGCGGATCTTCCACATCTCGATCTCGGTCTGCTCCGACAGGATACGGGCCGAGAGCTGCTGCGCCGCCATTTCCAGGGAGAAGAAGAGCACCGGCGCGCCGCTCGGCACCTCGGCGCCGCTTTCGAGGTCGCGCACATAGGCGCGGGCGGTATGGAACGCCATATTGGTGGCAAGCGAGGTCTTGCCCATGCCCGGACGGCCGGCGAGGATGAGAAGGTCCGACGGCTGCAAGCCGCCGAGCAGCGAGTCTATATCGGTGAAGCCGGTCGCGAGGCCGGAGATGCGCCCACCCCGCGCCTGCGCCTTCTCGGCCAGTTCCACCGTGCGGCGCAGGCTTTCGGCGAAGTCGATCGGGCCGGCGCCGTATTTCGAGGTTTCGCTGACGCGGTAGAGCGCCTTTTCCGCCTCCTCGATCTGCGCCTTGGGCGGCTTGTCGTGCGGCGCCTCATAGGCGGTGTTGACGATGTCCTCGCCAATGCCGATCAGGGCGCGGCGCACGGAAAGATCGCTCAGGATGCGCGCCAAATCGCGCACATTGGGGATCGCGGGCGCCGCCTGGGCGAGGCCGGCGAGATAGGCGTGGCCGCCGACCTCGATCAGGCCGGGGTCGGCCTTCATCGCGGCGTGCAATGTCAGGGGCGTCAGCACCATGCCGCCGCGGTCGGACGACGCCAGCATCACCTCATAGATGCGCGCATGCAGCGGATCGTAGAAATCCTCCGCCTTCAGGATCGAGGTGACGCGCTCGATGGCGTGGTTGTCGACGAGCATCGCGCCGAGCAGAGCCTGCTCGACCTCGATGTCGTAAGGGACGTGACGGTAAGCTTCGTGTTCCATTTCTTATTTTTCTTCTGACCCCGGCGCCCGCGCGAGGGCAAACGCGCGAAAGACCGAATCAAGCGATGCAAGTTCGTCGCGGCAAGCGCGGCGCGGCGTTATGAACAGGTAATTTACCCGGGCTCCGCGCCCGTGATGCGTCAAACGCGCGATGCGCCGCAGCGTCGCAACGCGCGGCCATCTTTCCTGTGCATGAAACGCGATATTCGATCATCGCTTTGCGAATGTGCTTGCATAGATTTCCGGCTTGAAGCCGACAAGCCGCTTGCCGCCGAGATCGAGCACCGGGCGCTTAATCATCGACGGCTGCGCCAGCATCAGCGCGATCGCCTTGCGCTCGGTGACATCTTCCTTCTCCGAGTCAGGAAGTTTGCGAAAGGTGGTTCCGGCGCGGTTGAGCAGAACCTCCCAGCCGAGTTCCTTGCTCCAGGATTCCAGACGGGCGCGGTCGATGCCCTGCGTCTTGTAGTCGTGGAACACGTAGGCCACGCCATGGCCGTCGAGCCAGGCGCGCGCCTTCTTCATCGTGTCGCAGTTCTTGATGCCGTAGATCGTGATCGTCATGCCGCCTCTATTGGGCGCCCAGCGGCCGGCGCACAAGATGCACATGGCGGGTCCGGCCGACGAGGCTGTGCACAAGAACGATGTCCCGCGCCGTCCAGGAGATCGGCGCGATGGGCGCTTCGTCGGCTGCGCGCGCATCGTAAAGCAAGGTCATGTGCGGCGTGAACGGCCCGCGCGCGAACCGCCCGAGCTTGTGACGGGAAAGGGCCGCGCCGAGCGAAGCCCGCATTGCCTTGAGCGGTGCGCGATTCTCGCCGGCCAGCAGCACGAAGGGATAGTTGCCGTCGCTCCGAAAACTGACGGCGCGATCGAAGGTGACGACGAAAGACGGCGCCTGCACATCTTCGAGAGCATCCCCTGCCCGCGCGGGGATGGACGGCGGCAGAACCTCCCAATCGCCGAGGGAAAACAAGGTGACGTGCAGATGCTCCGGCTTGATCGGCCGGCCGGTGAAGCGGTGAGCCCGTTTCAACCCTTGGGCAAGCGCCGCCACGCGCGCCGCGATGGCGCCATCGGGCACCAGCGCCAGGAAGAGCCGGTCAATGTCACCACGCGAGGCGGCGGCCGGCCCGGGATCGGTTGAGGCATACGACATGATGAGAACATATCAGGAACGAAGGCTGCGGGCAACGCTTTCGCGGCCGCGCGGCGGCAATGGTCTTGCTCGAACTGTTGGCCGGATGTCGCCGGATCCCGCTTGAGCTTCGATGGATATCTAATTAGATATCCGTGAAAGGAGAGCGCGATGACCGAGACCCTGCTCGAATTTTTCAAGGCGATGGCGCATGAGAGCCGGCTCAAGATCGTCGGCCTGCTGGCGGGCGGCGAGCGCAGCGTGCAGGATTTGGCGGACGCGCTCGGCCTGAAAGAGCCGACGGTATCGCATCATCTGGCGATCCTGAAGGCGCAAGGCATCGTGACCGCGCGGGCCGAGGGCACCACGCGCTGGCACGCCCTCGACCGCGACGCATTGGAAAAGCTGGCACGGCGCGTATTGCAGCCCTCGTCCATGGCGGCCGAGGCGCCGGCCGGTGCCGACGCATCGGACGCCAAGGTCCTGCAGGGCTTTGTCGCGGCCGACGGCACGCTCAAGCAGATTCCGGCGAGCCGGAAGAAACGCGGCGCGGTGCTGCGCTGGCTGATGCGCGACTTCGCGGCGGACCGGCGCTACACAGAGGCCGAAGTGAACGAAGCGATCCAGGCCCATCACTGGGACAGCGCGACGCTCCGGCGCGAACTGATCGGCCATCACATGCTGGCGCGCAAGGATCGCATCTATTGGCGCCTGCCCGAAGGCGAATGGAGAGCCGGCCGCGAGGCGTGAGGACCTAGCCGCGGAGCGGCCAGCGTCCGAGATGCACATGCTTCGTCTGGCCGAGCAGGCTGTGCACCAGCACGAAATCGGCGACCCGCCAGGTGACGGGCGCGACCGCGGCCGGCTTGGCGCGCTTCTCGTCGCGCAGAAGCGTGACATGCGGCTTGAAATCGCCTTGGGTCGCGCCGCCGAGCCCGTTCTTCTTCAACGCGGCACCCAGGGCCTGCTGGAACGCCCGCAAAGGCGTCGCGCCCGGCTCCGCCAGCAGAACGAAAGGATAGACGCCCGTCCGGTTCGCGAAACTCTCGACGCGGCGACAGGTGACGTCGAACGGTGTGGCCGCCACTTCCATCGCGGCCTTGCCCGCAAGATCGACGATTTCCGTGGGCAGCGCATGCCAGTCGCCGAGATGGAACAGCGTGATGTGCAGATGCTCGGGCAGGATCAACGTGCCGGAGAAACCGTTCCTGTTCTTGAGATCGTCGGCCAAGGCGCGGATTTGCGCCGCCGTGCCGGCATCGGGCAGGACAGCGAAAAAGATCCGATCCTTCTGCGATGCTCCGAATTTGCGGCGGGGATGGCGCGGTGGCATGTGCCGATCATAGGAGTGTGGCGAAGAATTTGGAATTCAACGACGCGACACGACGTTTCGCCAGAAGCGTTGCAGGCCGTCGAGGCCGCCCGCTGTCGAACTCCAGATCGTCGTATCGCAGATCAGCACGCTGCCGGGGAACACACCGGGCTTGCTTTGCAGCAGGGCATCGAAATCCTTTCGGCCTCCGGCGGTGAAGGGATGCGGCGGGGCGCCGAGATCGATCGGCTGGCGCGCCAGCACATCGAGATTCCCCGCGCTATCGCCCAGCCTCTCGAAATGCGGCAGATGCGGATGGAGGTTGAAGGTCCCGACGCCTTCCATCAATCCGGCCCGATCGAGTCCGGCGGCGATGTCGAGCGGTGCGGGCGAGCCGTCCGGCAGTCTCGCGGGACGCAGGCCGAAGCGGTTGCGGACCGGCAGGCCCAGCCCGGCCAGAAGCGAGAGGCCGAAATCGCCGAAGCACTGCCTTGCCGGAATGGCGGGATCGCCGTGGTGATGGAATTCGAGCTCCCGCCGCGCCAGTCTTTCGTCCGTGGGCAGATCATCGGCATTGCCGATATCATGGTGGGGACATATGACGAGCGTGTGGTCGGGATCGTCGAGAAACGACCGGATGGCGGCGATCTCCGCGGCGCTCGCCTGCTGCCGCGTCCGGGACGAGTCGAAGCTGATGACGACGAGCGTGTCGACGCCCGCGAGAAATCCGGCGTCGAGCGCGCACAGGCCGGCGTCCGTCCGGCGTTCGGCGCGGCGGACGGGATTTGCGGTCCAGGAGGACGCCAGATCGGCGAACAGCCTGAAATTCGCCAGTTGTATGTTGTCGAGAAATCCACCGATGCCCTGATCGAATTTCGCGGGATCGGCGAAGTGTTCGTGCCGCGGCCAGAACATCCGGCGCAGCTCGAACAGCGCCGGAAACCGGTCCTCCAGAACGCCGAGCGGCGCTGCCACCTCGTCCGGGCGGCTCCAGGCGAAATACAGCGCGACTTGCCGGCCCGCCATCACCCGCCTCACCCCGGCGCCGATTCGGTACGGCCGTCCGGCGCTGCCGGCAAGGCCAGCCGCACCAGCGCCACCGCGCCCGGTACGACCATGGAGAAAACGGCGATGAGCCTCAGCTCCGGCAGCCGCCACGGCGACAGGTATTGCAGCGAAAACAGGCAATAGAGCGCGACCGGCAGGGCGGCGAAGAGGCCGCCGAAGCGGTAGGCCGCGCCGTCGCGCCTGGCCACCAGCCGATCGACGGTATCGAATGCGAGATAGATCACGAACGTGTTCGCCACCCAGCCGAAATAATTGTGCAGCGGCACGCCGAAATGGGGTCCGCCGTCCAGCCACACCCAATTGTGGGCGGCCGCCATCGGCGGGTCCATCACCATATCCCAGCCGGTCATGGTCAGGGCGGAGAGCAGCGCCAGCGCCACCATGCCGAGGGGCCGGCGCAAATCCACGCCGCGCAGCAGCGACTGTGCCACCACCCAGGAGGGATAGATCATCATGAACCAGCCCAGCGGGACGAGCACCGGTACATGGCCGAGCTTCGGCCCCAGCATGTCGCTGTAATAATAGCGGCCGAAGACGAGTCCTGTGCGCACGCCCGCCTCTTCCGCGATGAAGGAGATGACCACCGTCAGCCCGAAGAACAGGGCGGTACGCCCCGCACCCAGCCTCAGCCCCGCATGCAGCAGCGAGAAGGCCGTAAAGGTCGGCACGAAGACGAGATCGCCGCCCGACGGCAAGTCGACCCAGGGATAAACGATGTTGGTGACGATGAAATAGGCGACGAGGGCGAACAGTCCCCCGTCGACGACCCGCAGGACGCGTTCCATCTTATTCCCCGAATGCCGACAAGACACACAGAATAAGACCATTCGCACGGGATGAAAACCGCCGCGCCGCAGACCGCGTCATCCCGGCGCGGCGGTCAAGATGGGGACCTGTCCCCATCTTGCAGCGTCATGTGGGCGGAGAAATACGCCAGCATTTCGCTGATCGAGAACAGCATATCGCTGGTGTTGCCCTGCTGCTCGTAGCGGCCGTTCACCTTGGTCCACAGATCGAGGTTCATGCCGTCGACGCCCGTGGTCAGATAAGGTCCGATCGGCGCGTAGCCCGGCCGCGACTTGGCGCGGACCAGATGCTGGCCGCCCTCGGCATCGACCTGGGTTGCGCGATCGGAGACATCGTTGATGCAGACATAGCCGAAGATGTAGCCGGCAGCTTCGGCGGCCGCGATGTCCTGCGCCTGCCGTCCGACCACGATCGCCAGCTCCACTTCCCAATCCAGCTTGGTGCCGGGATTGGGCCCGCGCGAGATCGGATCGTCGGGCCCGGCCAGCGCGGTGATCGCGCCCTTGCCGGTTTCGAGAAGCGATTTCAGGCTGAGCAGGAAGACCGCCCATTTGGTGCTGCAGTGGTGCATGAACTCCACCGGCCCGCGCCAGCCTTCATGCTTGAAGAGGACGATGATCCAGTCGCCGTTCGATTGTATGTCCCAGCTTATCGTCGTGCCGATCCATTCCTGCGGACCGTCCACCACCCGCCACAACACGTGCCGCGTGGGCTCAAGCTCCAGAACCCTCATGTCGAAGCCGCCATTGCCGAAGCGGCCGACGCGCTTGACGACCTTCTTCCAGCCATTGCCCAGGTTCGTGAACGCGGTCCGGTTCTTCGGCAGCACGAAGCCGGAGTGGACGACGCGCAGGCGCGTGCCATTTGCGACCCTGGACAGCGAGAAGGTGACGACGGTGTCGAGCTTCGAACCGTATCCGGCGTTTGCCTCGTCCCCGCCCTTCCAGGCATAGACGAGGCGCTTATTCGCGATCACCTCCAGCACCTGGCAATGAATGACGCCATCCCACGCGCCGGCCGGTGTCGTCTGGAGGGTGAAGCGATTGCCGGTCACAGCCTCGAAGCCCGTCGGCGTCATGCCGAGCCAGCGCGCCATCAGTGCGCCGTTCGTCAGCGTCATCCAGATCGTCTCCGGCGTGTGCGGGAAGACGTCCTCGACCACGATTTCCTGGGTTTGGGTGTTCACTGCGGTCTGGCTCACGGATCGATCTGCTTGAGAAGGGCTCTGAGATTGACGAACCGCTTGCGCCAGAAAACGTCGTAGTGGCTCATCCAATCGAACAGCGGTGCGAGGCCTTCGGGGCGGACGCGGTAGAAGACGTTGCGGCCTTCGGGCCGCTCCGCGACGAGACCTGCCAGTTTCAACGTCTTTATGTGCTGCGAGATGGCGCCCTGCGAGACCCCGCTTCCGCGCGTGAGTTCGCCGACAGTGATCTCGTCCGATTTCACCACCCGCTCAAAGACGGCGCGCCGCGTGGGATCGGCCAAGGTGCGAAAAACAGTGTCGATGGCGGCTGCTTGGGTCATGACGATCATATTAGTGACGGCTAATCAATTAGTCAACACTAATGCGATGCGATTGACATCTTCAGCGGATGCGCGTGTGGCAGGCAAACGATCGCTCGCCGGACTTATGCCGCCAGCAGCACTTTGCCGGCGGCGCGATCAGGCTGCGGGAGAGTCGATGTCCGATCGGCGCACCACCCGGTCGCCGGTAGCGGTTCCCGGAGCAACCGCTTCGCCGCACGCGGCGCAGCGCATGTCCACGTGCAGCTCGGCGCCGCAAGAATGGCGGAAAGGGACGACGTTTTCCGGATCGTCGCGCACGAACCTGTCGCCCCAATCGCGGATCGCATGCAGAACGCCGAAGAGCTGCTCACCGGCCTCGGCGAGCCGATACTCATATCGGGCCGGACGCTCCTGATAGAGCTTCCGCCGCACGACGCCGGCGGCCTCCAGCGATTTCAGTCGTGCGGCCAGGACGTCGCGCGGGGCGCCGGTGTTGAACGCGATGTCGTCGAAGCGGTACTGACCAAGTGCGATCTCGCGAAGGGCGAGCAGCGCCCATTTCTCGCCGATGACTTTCAGGGCGGCCTCGATGGAACAGATTCTGGGGTCGGCGATGCGTGGGGTTCTCATTTCGGCCTTTTATCGCCCGCTTCGTGGATTTGCAATCCAAACCCATTGACGTGGTAACGGCGACGTGGTCTGACCAGAAAGGATTGGTTTTTCCAATCCACTTCAGCCAGAGGATAGTTGCGATGGGATTTGTCTCCGACTCGGTCGATACCCGCCATATCCAAGGAAAGTCGGCGATCTATGCCTATCGCGATTTCGGTGCCGCGCATGCCGGCCCGCCCGTGGTGCTGCTTACGCGTTTCCGGGGGACCATGGATCACTGGGATCCCGCCTTCCTGGACATTCTCGCCTCCGAGCGTCGTGTGATCCTTTTCGACAATGCGGGTGTCAGCGCGAGCACCGGCGAAGTCGCAACGACCTTTGCGGGGATGGCCGAAACCGCCGTCGATTTCATCGCCGCGCTCGGTCTGAAGGAGGTCGACCTGCTCGGCTGGTCGATCGGCGGGTTCGTCGGCCAGATGATTGCCTTGAACCATCCGGGCCTGGTTCGGCGCCTGCTTGTCGTGGGCAGCGGTCCCGGCGGCGTGCCGGGTTCGTCCGCGCCCGATCCGAAAGTGGTGCAGACGATGACCGCTCCGGTCAGCACCGAAGAGCACTTCCTATATCTGTTCTTCGGCCTTGACGAAGCAAGCCAGCGCGCCGGCAGGCAATCGCTGAAGCGCCTCGAGCCGCGTCTGTCGGCGTCGCACGCCGAAGTCAGCGCGACGGCCTGGGGCCGGCAGCTCCAGGCGATCATGACATGGGCCGGCGGGGACGGCTCCGCCTGGGACCGCCTGGAAGAAATCGCCGTTCCCGTGCTCGTCGCCAACGGCGCGCATGACGTGATGGTGGATGCGGGCGACTCCTTCGCCATGGTGCGGCGCCTAAAGACCGCGACGGCGCTGTTCTACGGCGATGCCGGCCACGCCTTTCTGTTCCAGCATCCCGACGAATTCGGCAAGGCGACGCTCGATTTCCTCCGTTGACCGGCCGCGGCGTCTTTTCTTCGCGGCTCAGGCTTCGCCTCGTTCAAGACCGTTACCGACTGGAGAAACCATGAGCTATTTCACCACCAAGGACGGCACCGAGCTTTACCTCAAGGACTGGGGAACCGGACAACCTGTCGTCTTCCTCCACGCCTATGCCCTGAACGCCGATACGTTCGAGGACCAGATGTTCTTCCTCGCGTCGAAGGGCTACAGGGTCGTCGCTTACGATCGTCGCGGACATGGACGGTCCAGCCAGCCCTGGGACGGCAACGACGTCGACACCTATGTCGACGACCTCCACGAACTCCTGAAATTCCTCGATCTGACCGATATCGTCCTGGTCGGCCACTCCACCGGCGGTGGTGTCGCCGGGCGCTATATCGGCAAGTACGGCACGAGCCGCATCGCCAAGGCGGTGTTCATCGGCGCAACGGTCCCCGTGGTCAAGCAGACACCGGGAAACCCGAACGGGATACCGCCGGCCTATTTCGACGGATTGCGGGAGAGGGTCCTGACGGATCGCGGCCAGCACTTCAAGGCGATGATTGCGGCGCACTTCTCGACCAACCGCGAAGGATCGAGCGTTCCGCAGAGCGATCTGGACCTGAACTGGGGCATGACGATGCTCTCCGGCTTCCCGGCCTCCTACTTCGGAATCGCCGCCTTCGCCGAGACCGACGTCACCGAGGATCTCAAGACGATCGATGTCCCCACACTGATCCTTCACGGCGACGACGACCAGATCGCGCCCGTGGCGAACGCCTATATCGCGGCGAAGCTCGTCCGCGACTCGACGCTCAAGATCTATCCGAAGGCTCCCCATGCGATGACGACGACGCACAAGAGCCAAGTGAACGCCGATCTGCTGGCGTTCCTTCGCGCATGAGCGGATTCCTGCAGGGCAAGGTCGCCGTGATCACCGGCGGCAGCAGCGGACTCGGCCTGGCGACGGCGAAGCGTTTCGTTGCCGAAGGGGCCTTCGTCTTCATCACCGGCCGCAGGCGGCGGGAATTGGACAAAGCCGCCGCCGAGATCGGCACAGATGTGGTCACCATTCAGGCGGACTCTTCGATTCCGGCCGACCTCGACCGCGTTTACGCGACGATCGGCGATGCCAAAGGCAAGCTCGACATCGTCTTCGCCAATGCTGGCGTCCTGGTCCCCGCGCCGCTCGGCCAGATCTCCGAGGATGCGATCGATTCGATGCTATCGACGAATCTGAAGGGCATCATTTTCACGGTCCAGAAGGCGCTCCCCCTCCTTACCGAGGGTGGCTCGGTGATCCTCACGGGCTCGACCCTGGCCAACAAGGGATTGGCCGGCCGCAGCGTCTACGCGGCCACGAAGGCGGCCATCCGGGCGCTGGCACGCAGCTGGATCGTCGATCTGGCGGGCCGCGGGATCAGGATCAACGTGGTGAGCCCCGGCGCCATCGCGACGCCGGGACAGCTCGGCGCGTCGCCCGACACGGAGGCCGCTCAGCGCCGGCTTGCGCATATCGCATCCCAGACGCCGCTCGGCCGGGTTGGGACGGCCGAGGAGATCGGAAACGTGGTGGCGTTCCTGGCGTCCGACGCCTCCAGCCTCATCAACGGCGCCGACATCCAGGCCGACGGCGGCTGGGCGCAAATCTGAGGGCCTGTTCCCGACGGCGCCGCCGCGTTCCGTATACAAGCCCGCATCCAGCGTCGGCGCAATCGAAGGGTCGCTATCCGTGGGCCGAAGCTTGGCTGTCACGAGTCCGCGGTATGGGAGAGACGCAGCGCGGTTCGGGATGTTGCAGTGGAAAGTCGTTTTCAGCGGGCGCTGTCGAAAAGCAATCCCGTCATTTTCACCGCCGTCGCCGGGCTGGCGGGATTCTCGGCCTATTTCGCGATGTACGCTTTCCGCAAGCCGTTCACGGCGGCAACGTATGACCATGTGCTCGGCTGGCATTTCGCGCTCGACTACAAGATCGCCCTGATCGTCGCCCAGGTGGCCGGCTACGCCCTCTCCAAATTCATCGGCGTGAAGGTGATTTCGGAGATCGAGCCGCGCCGCCGCGCCCCGGCCATCATCGGGCTGATCGGCGTCTCGTGGCTGGCGCTAGTCGCCTTCGCCCTCTTCCCCGCCCCGTGGAACGTCGTCACCCTCTTCGTCAACGGCCTGCCGCTCGGGATGATCTGGGGCCTGGTGTTCGGCTTCATGGAGGGTCGTCGCGTATCCGAGGTCCTGGCCTCGATGATGTGCGCCAGCTTCATCCTGTCGTCCGGCGTGGTGAAGTCCGTCGGCGTCTGGCTGATCCAGGCCTGGCATGTCGATCGGTTCTGGATGCCGGCGGCGACGGGGGCGTTGTTCATGCCGCTGCTGCTCGCTTCGGTCTGGGTGCTCGGCCGATTGCCGCCGCCGGGCGCCCGCGACGAGGCCGAGCGGGTCAAGCGCCTGCCGATGAACGGTGCCGAGCGCGCCGAGTTCCTGAGAGCCTATGGGCCGGGTCTGATCGCCATCGTGTTCGCCTATATCCTCCTGACCGCCTTTCGCGATTTTCGCGACAACTTCGCCGCCGAGATCTGGACCGCCCTGGGGTATGGCGGCGAGGCTGAGATATTCTCCGCCAGCGAATTGCCGGTGGCGATCATCGCCCTGATCGGGATGGCGGCGGTGATCGCGGTCCGCGACAATCGGCGGGCCCTGATGGTCATTCATGCGATGGTGGGAGGCGGGTTTGTGCTGCTGGGTCTCTCCACGCTGGCGTTCCAGATGCATCTGGTCTCGCCCCTGGTGTGGATGATCCTGGCCGGATCGGGCCTCTATATCGCCTACAATCCGATCAACGCCGTGCTGTTCGACCGGCTGGTGGCGGTCAGCGGACGGGTCGCGAATGCCGGCTTCCTGATCTATGTGGCGGACTCGTCCGGTTACATGGGCAGCGTGGCGCTTCTGCTCTGGCGCAATTTCGGCCAATCCTCGCTCAACTGGCTGCAGTTCTTCACGATGGGCGCCTATGTCACCGGAATCGGCGGCGCCGCCGCGACCCTCGCCGCGGCCATCTATTTTTACCGCCGCTCCCTGGACCGGAGCATCGGCGCGGGCGGCGTGGCCGCGCCCCTGCCCGCCGCGTCGCTCTCCGGTGGCGCCTGAGAAAGGACGACCGCTTGCCGGACCAGACCCTCGCCACCGTACCCCGCCTGCTGGACGGCGGTACCGCCCTGGAGATCGTCCTGAAGGACGAGCCGCGGCGCTTCCACGCCGTCTGGCTGCGCGACAACGCCCAGGATGCCGCGACCCGCAGCCCCACCAATGGGCAACGCCTGGTGACGCTTCTGGACATCCCGCGCGAGACGCGCATCGCGGAGGCGGCATGGGCCGAGGGCCGGCTGCGCCTGAGGTTCGCCCCGGACGACAAGATGGTGACGTTCGAGGCGGACTGGCTGCTCGCCCACGCTTACGACAAGCCCATGCCGGACACCGCCGGCTGGACCGGCCCGCACATCACGCGCTGGGACGTCGGCCTGGCCGATGGCATACCGCCGGAAGACTACGGCGATATCCGCGCCGACGCGGCCGCGAGGCTGCGTTGGCTGAAAGCGGTCCGGCGCTACGGCTTCGCGCGTTCGACCGGCGCGCCGGCGACGCCCGGCGTGCCATGCGATATCGCCGAACTGTTCGGCTATGTGCGGGAGACCAATTACGGCCGCCTGTTCGACGTTCGGGTCGAGGTCAATCCGAGCAATCTCGCCTACACCAATCTCGGTCTTCAGGCCCACACCGACAATCCCTATCGCGATCCGGCCCCCGGCCTGCAAATCCTGGTCTGCCTTGAAAACACCGCGGCGGGCGGCGACTCCGTCGTCGTCGACGGCTTTAAGGTCGCGGAGCGCCTGAAGACGCAGTCGCCGCGCGGCTTCGACCTGCTCACCAGATATTGCGCCCGCTTCGAATATGCGGGCGCGAAGGGCGTCAGGCTGCGGTCCAAGCGGCCGATCATCGAGCTCGGGCCGGACGGCGAATTGATCGCCATTCGCTTCAACAATCGTTCCGCCGCACCCTTCACCGACATTCCCTATGACGACATGATGGATTACTACGCCGCGTATCGGCGCATGGCGGAGCTGATCGAGGATCCGGCCCTGGCGGTGCGCTTCAAACTGGCGCCGGGCGATTTCTTCATCGTCGACAATCTGCGCGTGCTGCACGCGCGCAGCGCCATCACCGGCAGCGGCGAACGCTGGCTGCAGGGATGCTATGCGGACATGGACGGCCTGCTGTCGACCATCGCCGCGCTGGAGGAAGAGGGAGCCAGCCCATGACCGACCCGAACCCGGGCAGCACCGACATCATCGACCGGATCGCCGATATTTTCGCGCGGCGCGGCGCGGAAGCCTATCTCGGCGAGAGGGTCACCGTGGCCGAACACATGCTGCAGACCGCAACGCTGGCGCAGGCCGAAGGCGCATCCGACGCCCTGATCGCCACCGCGCTTCTGCACGACATCGGGCACTTCACCAGCGAATTCGGCGAATACTCCCCCGGCGACACCATCGACAAGCTCCACGAGGCGGCGGGCGCGAAGGTTTTGGCAGGCTATTTCCCGACCGCCGTCACCGAAGCGGTCCGCCTGCATGTCGCCGCCAAGCGCTATCTCTGCGCCACGGACCAGACGTATTACGACAAGCTCTCCGGGGCGTCCAAGCACAGCCTGTCGCTCCAGGGCGGGCCCATGCGTGCCGCCGAGGTCGCCGCGTTTCGCCGTCTGGAACACCACGAAGACGCGGTGCGCCTGAGGCGTTGGGACGACGGCGGCAAGACGACCGGCCGGCGGACCCTGACGTTCGACGCGTTTCGGCCGCTGCTGCAACGCGTCGCCGTCCGCGATTCGACCGCGTTGATCATTCCCACTCGATCGTCCCCGGCGGCTTGGCCGTGATGTCGTAGACCACGCGGTTGATGCCGCGGACTTCGTTCACGATGCGGGTCGAGACCTTCGCCAAAAAGGAATGCTCGAAGGGGTAGTAGTCCGCCGTCATGCCGTCGCTGCTGGTCACGGCGCGCAATGCGCAGACGGAGTCATACGTCCTGGCGTCGCCCATCACGCCGACCGTGCGCACCGGCAAGAGCACGGCGAAGGCCTGCCAGATCTTGTCGTACAATCCGGCCTTGCGGATCTCGTCGAGATAGATGGTGTCGGCCCTGCGCAGGATGTCGAGCTTCTCCCGGGTGATCTCGCCCGGCACGCGGATCGCGAGGCCCGGTCCCGGGAAGGGGTGGCGGCCGACGAAGCTTTCCGGCAGGCCGAGCTCGCGGCCGAGCGCGCGGACCTCGTCCTTGAAGAGCTCGCGCAAGGGCTCGACCAGCTTCATCTTCATGCGCGCCGGCAGACCGCCGACATTGTGATGCGACTTGATCGTCACCGACGGCCCGCCGGTCGCCGAGACGCTTTCGATCACGTCGGGATAGAGCGTGCCCTGCGCCAGGAAATCCGCGCCGCCGATCTTCTGCGCCTCGGCATCGAACACGTCGATGAAGGTCGAGCCGATGATCTTGCGCTTCTGTTCCGGATCGCTGACGCCGGCGAGGCGGCCGAGGAACAGGTCCTGCGCCTCCGCGTGCACCAGCGGGATGTTATAGTGGTTGCGGAACAGGGAGACGACTTCCTCGCTCTCGCCCGCGCGCATCAGGCCGGTGTCGACGAAGATGCAGGTGAGCTGATCGCCGATCGCCTCGTGGATCAGGGCCGCCGCGACCGAGGAATCGACGCCGCCGGAAAGGCCGCAGATCACTTTGGCCTTGCCGACCTGTTTCCTGATCTTGGCGATCTCGTGCTCGCGGAAGGCGTGCATGTTCCATTCCGGCCTGATGCCGGCGATGCCGAGCACGAAGTTGCTGTATATCTGCGCGCCGCGCGGCGTGTGCACGACCTCGGGGTGGAACTGGATGCCGTAGAGCTTGCGCGCCTCGTCGGCGATCACCGCGAAGGGCGAGTTCTCGCTCGTCGCCACCACGGAAAAGCCCGGCGGGATCGCGACGATCTTGTCGCCGTGGTTCATCCATACCGGCTCGCGGTGGCCGAGGCCGCCGAGGCCCGCGAGCAGCGGCGACTCTTTTTCGATGAGGATATCGGCGCGGCCGAACTCGCGGTGATGGCCGCCCTCGACCTTGCCGCCGAGCTGCTCGGCCATCGTCATCTCGCCATAGCAGATGCCGAGCACCGGCACGCCGAGATCGAACACGGCCTGGGGCGCGCGGGGCGTGTCGGCCTCGGTCACGGAGGCAGGGCCGCCGGAGAGGATGATCGCCTGGGGTGGCGCGGCGGCGATCGCCTCCTCCGCCTTGTTGTAGGGGACGATCTCGCAATAGACGCCGGCCTCGCGCACGCGCCGCGCGATCAATTGCGTGACCTGGGAGCCGAAATCGATGACCAGTACGGGAGCACTCATGATCGGATTTAGGGTTCAGCCCTCTCCCTTGTCCAGCGCGCCCTTGGGCGCGGTGTTGTGGATAAGAATGGCGGCGTAAAAGCCGTCGGTGCCGGTCGTGAGCGGCGTGGCGCGGAAATCGGCGGCCATGCCCGGCGGCGCTTCGGCGCCGGTTTCGCGGGCCCAGACGTCCGCCGCCGAAACGGGCGCAAAGGCGGGGTGCCGTGCGCGGAAGGCGGCGACGCGGTCCTCGTTCTCGGACGGCAGGATCGAGCAGGTGGCATAGATCAGCCGGCCGCCCGGCTTCACCAGCGTGGCGGCACGGGCCAGCAATTCGTCCTGGAGCGCGATCCTTTGCGCGAGGAGCTTCGGCGTCAGCTTCCAGCGCAGCTCCGGCTGGCGGCGCCAGGTGCCCGAGCCGCTGCACGGCGCGTCGAGCAGGACGGCGTCGAACCTTCCCTCCAGCGGCACGCGCTCGTCCAACAGGTGGGTGCGGATGTTCTTCGCGCCGGCGCGCGTCGCGCGGGCGGCAAGCGCCTGCAGCGCGGGCTGGCGGATATCGCAGGCGACGATCTCGCCCCGGTTCCGCATCGCGGCGGCGAGCGCCAGCGTCTTGCCGCCGGCGCCGGCCGCGAGATCGAGGATGCGCATGTCCGGCCGCGCGCCGACCAGCAGCGCCGCGATCTGCGCCGCCTCGTCCTGGAATTCGAACGCCCCGCTCTCGAACATCGCGCCGCGGCCGAGGCTCGACGACGCTTCGCCCGATGCGATGCGGATGCCGTGCGGCGCGAAAGGCGTGGGCGCCGCGGCGAAGCCTTGCGCGACGAGCGCGCTCAGCACCTCGCCGCGCTCCCGCCGCAAGGTGTTCACGCGCAGGTCCACCGGCGCGCGCTGCTGAAGTGCCGCCATTTCCCGCAGCACATGGTCGCCGAAGGCGCGGGTCAGTTCGCCTTCGAGGAATTGCGGAAACTCGCCCTCGGCATGGAGCGGCGGCTCGCCGCGCGGCGCCTTCAGCCGGCCGCGTTCGTCATCAGTCAGCGGCGAAGGGGCGTGGTCCTGACCGGTGAACAGGAGGTCGGGGTCTTCGCCGTCGCGCGCGACGGAGCCGAGCGCGAGCGCCCGCGGCGTGTCGTCCTGCATCGTCCAGGCGAGCGAGACGCGATGGCGCAGGATGGAGAACACCCGCTCCGCCACCGCCGCGCGATCCTTCGAGCCGGCGTAACGGCGGGCGCGGAAATAGTCACGGATCAGCCGGTCCGCCGGCTGGTCGGTCGTTTCGAGCGCAGTGAGGATGTCGATGGCGGCCTGGAGTCGGGCGGCGGGCCGCAATTACTGCCCGCCCGGGTAGTTCGGCGCTTCGCGCGTCACCACGATGTCGTGGACATGGCTCTCGCGCAGGCCCGCGCCGGTGATGCGGACGAATTGCGCCTTCTTGTGGAACGCCGCGATATCCTTGCAGCCGGTATAGCCCATCGCGGCCCGCAACCCGCCGATGATCTGGTGCACCACGCCCGAGACCGGGCCCTTGTACGGCACCTGGCCCTCGACGCCTTCGGGCACCAGCTTCAGCGTGTCGGAGACTTCGGCCTGGAAGTAGCGGTCGGCGCTACCGCGCGCCATCGCGCCCATGCTGCCCATGCCGCGATAGCCCTTGTAGGAGCGGCCCTGGTAGAGGAACACCTCGCCCGGCGCCTCTTCCGTGCCCGCGAGCAGCGAGCCGACCATGGCGACGTCGGCGCCGGCGGCGATCGCCTTGGCAAGGTCGCCGGAATATTTGATGCCGCCGTCCGCGATCACCGGGATGCCGGCCTTCCGGGCGGCCTCGACAGCATCCATGATCGCGGTGAGCTGCGGCACGCCGACGCCCGCGACGATGCGCGTGGTGCAGATCGAGCCCGGTCCGATGCCGACCTTCACGCAATCGGCGCCCGCATCGATCAGGGCACGCGCGCCGTCCGCCGTCGCGACATTGCCGGCGGCGACCTGGACGTAATTCGACTTCTTCTTGATGCGGGTGATGGCATCGAGCACGCCCTTGGAATGGCCATGCGCGGTGTCGACCACGATGACGTCGCATTCCGCCTCGACCAGCGCCTGGGCGCGGGCATAGCCGTCCTCGCCGACGCCGGTCGCGGCGGCGACGCGCAGGCGGCCGCGCTCGTCCTTGCAGGCGTTGGGATATTTCTGCGCCTTCTCGATGTCCTTGACGGTGATCAGCCCGACGCAGCGATAGGCGTCGTCGACGACCAGGATCTTCTCGATGCGATGCTGATGCAAGAGCCGCTTAGCCTCGTCCGGCTTCACGCCCTCGCGCACCGTGACCAGCTTGTCCTTGGTCATCAGCGCGGAGACCTTCTCGCGCGGATCGTTGGCGAAGCGCACGTCGCGGTTGGTCAGGATGCCGACGAGGCGCCCCGCGCCCCGGCCATTGGCGCCTTCGACCACCGGAATTCCGGAGATCCGATAGCGCTCCATCAGCGCCAGCGCGTCGGCCAGCGTCGCGTCGGGCGCAATGGTGACCGGGTTGACGACCATGCCGCTCTCGAAGCGCTTCACGCGCCGCACATGCTCGGCCTGCTCCTCGATCGAGAGGTTCTTGTGGATGACGCCGATGCCGCCGGCCTGGGCCATGGCGATGGCGAGGCCCGCTTCCGTGACCGTGTCCATCGCCGAGGAGATGAGGGGGATGCCGAGCTCGACCGACTTGGTCAGCCGCGTTCTGGTATCGACCTGGCCGGGAAGGACTTCGGAAGCCGCGGGCACCAACAAGACATCGTCGAAAGTCAGTGCTTCGCGGATGGTCATGGGGTGCGCGCTCCATCGCTTTGGAGCGCCGAGCCTTTAGCAGCGGCGCGCCGATTCGGCAAGTGTGCAAAAAATGGCCTAAAAGCGGCAAAACTTAAAATTAACGTCACGGTTTGTACGGAACGGTTCTGCAAAATGAGAGTTTCAACGGGCGGCGGGCGTGGTATGCCCTGAGCCCTATCGAAGGGCTATTCCATCGAACGACATAGGAGATTCCCTGAAATGCAGAACAAATTTCGCCTGATGATGGGCGTTGCCGCGATTGCCGCCGGCGCCCTCGCCTTTGCCGGCACAGCGGACGCCGCCCCCCATGGCGTCAAGGTCGGCACGCTGACCTGCAACGTCGCAAGCGGCTGGGGCTTCGTGTTCGGTTCCTCCAAGGACCTGCACTGCACGTTCCACGGCAACCGCGACCATGGCGAGCACTACACCGGCTCGATCTCGAAGTTCGGCGTCGACATCGGCTACACCGAAGGCGGCGTGCTGGTCTGGGGCGTGTTCGCGCCCTCGTCCGACATCCGTCCCGGCGCCCTTGAGGGCGACTATGCGGGTGCCACCGCCTCGGCCACGGTCGGCGTCGGCCTCGGCGCCAATGTGCTGATCGGCGGCCTCGACAAGTCGATCGCGCTGCAGCCTGTCAGCGTCGAAGGCAACAAGGGCCTGAACGTCGCGGCCGGCATCGGCGCGATCTCGCTGCACTCCGCGCCGTAAATCGGCATGGTGCATTCGAAATGACGGAAGCCCCGCCGGCGACGGCGGGGCTTCCGTTTTTCTCAGGCGCCGCCGCGAAACCCCTGCGCCACCAGATAGAGCTCGACGGATTCCGACCGGCTGGCCGGCGGCTTGACGTGTTTCACCGTCGCGAAGGATTTCTTCATCCGCTGCAGCAATTGGCTCGCCGCGCCGCCCTGGAAGGCCTTGCCGACGAAGGTCCCGCCGGGCTTCAGAACCGCTTCCGCCATGTCGAGCGCGGCTTCCAGCAGCGCCGTGGTGCGCAAATGATCGGTGGCGCGGTGGCCGGTGGTCGGCGCCGCCATGTCGGTGAGCACCACATCCGCCGGGCCGCCGAGCGCCTCGATCAGGATCGCGGGCGTATCGGCATCGAGCATGTCGGCCTGGAAGAAGGTCACCTGGTCGATCGGCTCCATCTCCAGGATGTCCATCGCGACGACGCGGCCGGACGGACCGACACGCTCGGCCGCGATCTGGCTCCAGCCGCCCGGCGCGGCGCCGAGATCGAGCACGCGCGCGCCCTTCTTGAGGAAGCGGTATTTGTCGTCGAGCTCGACGATCTTGAACGCGGCGCGGCTGCGGAAGCCCTTCGCCTTCGCGGCATGCACATAGGGATCGTTGAGCTGCCGCTCCAGCCAGCGCGTGGACGAGACCGTGCGGTCCTTGCGGTTCTTGATCTTGGCGCGGACCTGGCCGCGGCCGGAGGATTGCTTGGTCATCGCCGGCCCATCAGCTCACGCAGCATGCCCTCGCGCAAGCCGCGGTCGGCGACGCGCAGCCGCTCGCACGGCCACAGCGTCTGGATCGCGGCGAAGATGGCGCAGCCCGGCACGATCAGGTCGGCCCGGTCGCGGCCGATGCAGCCGATGGCGGCGCGGGCCTTGAGGTCCAGGCCGACAAGCCGGTCGATGACGGCGCTCATGTCGCTGCAAGCGTGCCAGCTCGCATCGACCCGCGCGCGTTCGTAGCGCGAAAGGCCGAGCGCCACGGCGGCCAGCGTCGTCACCGTGCCGGAGGTGCCGAGCAGATGATGCGCCGCCGCGTAGAACGGCGCGACCGCGTCCATGGCCGCCCGCACGGGGCGCAGATGTTCGATCAGTCCGTCGCGCATGCGGCCATAGCCGTCGCGGTCGAGCGGGCCGCCGGCCCAGCTTTCCGCCAGCGTGACGACGCCCAGCGGCTGGGAGGTGGATGCCACGACGCGCGGCGGCGCCGCGCCGTCGCGCTTCATCCAGATGATTTCGGTCGAGCCGCCGCCGATGTCGAAGACCAGGCTCCCCTCGCTCGCGCCGTCGATCAGGGGCGCGCAGCCGATCGCCGCGAGCCTCGCTTCTTCGTCCGACGAGATGATCTCGAGCGCGATGCCGCTCTCGGCCTGCGCGCGCGCGACGAGATCGGAGGCGTTGGCGGCGCGGCGGCAGGCTTCGGTGGCGACCGCGCGCACCCGGCTGACTTTGTTCGAGGCGAGCCGGCCCGCGCAGATCTTGAGCGCTTCGATAGTGCGGGCCATGGCGGCTTCGGACAGACGGCCGCTCTGCGCCACGCCCTCGCCCAGCCGTACGATGCGGGAGAAGGAGTCGACCACGCGCAACTCGCCGCGCCGCGTCGCCCGCGCGACCAGGAGGCGGCAATTGTTGGTGCCGAGGTCGAGGGCGGCCACGAGCGGCGGCTGTCTGCCGCGGCCACGCCGTTTCCGCGCATCGCGCGTCCCCTCGGGCAAGCGAATCCCTCCCTGCCGGTTCCGCTAAGCCTCCCCTGGCGAACCGTCGGCGGAGCATAACGACACTTTCGGCCGCGCGCGAAGACGCCGTGCCGGTACGGTGCGGGACCGAAAGGCGGCGGAACCTGGAACCTTGCCAGCGCCCGGCCCCTCCGCTAAAGGGACCGCGCCGTTGGGGGATCGTCTAACGGTAGGACTGCAGACTCTGACTCTGCCTGTCTAGGTTCGAATCCTAGTCCCCCAGCCACCCTTCGCTGCTGCGCAGCTTCGGGTGGCTTATGCGGGCCGCGCGCTGGCGAAGGGACGCCGATACAATCCACCCATGTGGCTCCTTCTCGCCTTCACCGGTCCAGTCCTTTGGGCGGTCTCAACCCATATCGACAAATATCTCGTCGAGCGGTTCTTCAAGAACAGCGACACCGCCGTGCTCATGGTGTTCACCGCGCTGATCGGGCTTCTCATGCTGCCCGTGATCGCGATATTCCAGGGGGGCGTCTTCGCGATCGCGCCGACCGACATCCTCGTGATGGCGGTCTCGGGCATCCTCTACATGGGCGCGATGCTGCTCTATCTGCGCGCGATCCAGACCGAGGAGGCCTCCGTCGTCGCGCCGCTGTTCCAGATGTCGACGCTCTTCACCTTCCTGATCGCCTATGTCCTGCTCGGCGAGACGCTGAACTGGATCCAGGCCGGCGGCGGCGTGCTGGTCGTCGCGGGCGCGCTGTCGCTGTCGCTCGATGCGTCGTTCCGGCTGAAGCGGTGGAAGCTCGGATTCGTGGCTCTCATGCTCGCCTGCACCTTCGTGCTGGCGCTGTCGTCGGTGCTGTTCAAGCTGTTCGCGGTGCGCGACACTTTCTGGGTCACGACCTTCTGGATCTATGCCGGCGAGGGCGTGTTCGGCTTCGCCATCGTCGCGATCCCGCATTACCGGCGGCAGTTCTTCGCCCTGTTCCGCCGCAGCCCCGGCGCGGTGATCGCGATCAACGGCGCCAACGAGCTGATCAATCTCGGCGGCGGGCTGGGCGTGCGCGCCGCGTCGCTGCTGGCGCCGGTGGCGCTGGTCTCGGCGGTGTCGTCGACCTCGACGCTGTTCGTCTTCGCCATCGGCATCGTGCTGACGCTGTTCTTCCCGCATCTGGGACGCGAGGACCTGTCGCGGCGGGCACTGCTGCAGAAGGGCGCCGGCGCGATGCTGGTGGCGGCGGGCGTGGCGCTGCTGGGCGGGCCCGCGGGCGATTAAACCGCGGTAAAAATCGCGTCAGAGGCCGCCAAAGCCGCGCGCGGCCGGCGAAGTTGCGCTAAGCAGGCGGTGCAGCAACCGGAAACCGTGCCGTGGCCGAAGCCATCTTCGATACAAAACACACGCGTCGCGACACCGCTTTCTTCGGACATCCCGCCGGTCTCGGCTGGCTCGCCTTCTCCGAATTGTGGGAGCGGTTTTCCTATTACGGCATGACGGCGCTGCTGGTGCTTTACATGACGCACAGCCTGTTGACGCCGCAGCATATGAGCCACGTCCTGGGCTTCGGGCCGTTCCAGTCGTTCATCGCCCTGATCTACGGTCCGGCGTCGGGACAGGCCCTCGCTTCGCACATCTACGGCTTCTACACGGCGTTCGTGTATCTCACGCCGATCGGCGGCGGCCTGCTCGCCGACCGCGTCATCGGCCGCACCAACGCGGTGACCATCGGCGCGATCCTGATGGCCGTCGGCCATTTCCTGATGGCGTTCGACGCGACCTTCCTCCTGGCGCTGCTCTGCCTTCTGCTCGGCGTCGGCTGTTTCAAGGGCAACATCTCGAGCCAGGTCGGCGCCCTCTACCGGGACGGCGATCCGCGGCGCGCCGATGCCTTTCAGATCTTCCTGTTCTTCGTGCAGATCGCCGTGATCGCCTCGCCCTTCGTGTGCGGAAGGCTGGCCGACAGCTTCGGGCCGCATTACGGCTTCGGCGCGGCCGGCGCCGGCATGCTGATCGGCCTTGCCACCTATCTTCTCGGCCGCCGCAGCCTGCCGCCCGATGCACCCCGGACGACGCGCGGCGAAGCCCCGGCGCGGCCGGCGCTCACGCGCGACGACTGGACCAAGATCGCGCTCCTCGTCGCGCTGCTGCCGGTGCTCGCGGTGGCGGCCGTGGGCAATCAGGAGATCTTCAACGCCTATCTGGTGTGGGGCGAGGCGAACTACCAGCTCGCATTGTTCGGCCTGCACATGCCGATCACCGACCTTCTCGGCTACGGCTCGATCATCAGCGCCGCGACCATCGCGATCTCAGTCGCGTTCTGGCGGTGGTGGGCGGCGCGCTGGCCCGAGCCGGACGAACTGACGAAGATCGCGGCCGGCGTCGCGCTCAGCGCGACGGCGCCGCTCCTGCTCGTGCTGGCATCGTCGATCATCGCCGCGCATGGCGGCAGGATCAGCCTCGTCTGGGCGATCGGGTTCGAGATCCTGAACGATTTCGGCTTCGCCAATGTGGTGCCGGTCGGCCTCGCGCTCTATTCGCGGGCGGCGCCCAAGGGCATGGCAAGCACCATCATCGGCGTCTATTACCTTCATCTGTTCGCGGGAAATTTCTTCGTCGGCTGGGTCGGCGGCCTGCTGTCGACGATGAGCGCGACGTCGTTCTGGGCGCTGCACGTCGTCCTGATCCTGGGCGCGGCGGCGGTGCTGTTCCTGGTCAAATTCCTGTTCGGCCGTGTGCTGGCGCCGGCCTATACCGAAGCGGAGACGGCTGCGATCCGCTAAGCGGGTGTGGGCGCGTCCGGGTGCAGGAGACCGGCGGCCTTCAGATCGCGCCACAGCGCGGGCGGGATCGCAGCTTCGAGCATCGCGACGTTGTCGTCGACCTCTTCCGGCGAGACGGCGCCGGGGATGACACTGACCACGAGGGGATGGGCAGCGACGAATTGCAGGGCGGCCGCGCGCAGCGCCACGTCATGCGCGCGGCATATCTCGGTCAGGGCCTTCACGCGCGCGGCGACATCCGGCGGGATGGAGGCGTAGTCGAAGGTCGGCTTGCCGGCAAGCACGCCGGAATTGTAGGGCCCGCCGATCACGATGCCGGCGCCGGCCCTGGCGCATTGCGGAAACAGGGTCCCCAGCGGCGCCTGCTCCAGCAGCGTGTAGCGTCCCGCGAGAAGGAAAAGATCGGGATCGGCAAGCTCCAATATCCGCGCGCAGGGCTGTCCCTCGTTGACGCCGAGGCCGATGGCCGAGACGGCGCCGTTTGCCCGCAACTCGTCGAGCGCCCGCCAGCCGCCGGTCCGCATCAACTCTTGGATGCGGGCTTCGGAGGCTTCGCGGCTGCCATGGGTGAAGCCGTCGACATCGTGCACCAGAAGGATGTCGATGCGGTCCAGGCCGAGGCGCTTCAGGCTTTCCTCGAAGGAGCGCATGACGCCGTCATAGGAATAGTCGTAGAGGAATTTGCGGTCGGGCGCCGTGACGAAGACACCGGCATTGGACTCCCCCGGCGCGCAGGGCTCGATCAGGCGGCCGACCTTGGTCGAGAGAAGGTATTCGTCCCGCGGGCGCGACCGCAGGTTACGGCCGACGCGCTCTTCGGAAAGGCCCAGCCCGTAGAGCGGCGCGGTGTCGAAATAGCGCAGGCCGCGATCCCAGGCATGAGCGAGGGTCCGGTCGCATTCCTCTTCGGTGAAAGCCCGGCCGAGATTGCCCAGCGTGGCGGAGCCGAAACCCAGCAGGTTGAAGGGCAGCGCCCTGCCCCGCCGGGTGACGAAATTGCGGATGGCGGTCGCGGCGAACATCAAAATGACACTGCGCGGCGGGGCCGCGCGGCGCAAGAGCCGCTTGAATTTGCGCCCGCCATGGCCATGTTGCCCTTCCGGGCGTTTGCACTGCAACCGAGGATTTCCCATGCTGAAATTGAACGACGAGACGCTGCTCCGGGCCGACGGCTATGTGGGCGGTGCTTGGGCCGGTTCGTCCAAGCGCTTTGCCGTGACCGACAAGGCGAGCGGCGAGATCATCGCGCAGGTCGCGGATCTGGGCGCGGAGGACGCGCGCAAGGCGGTCGAGGCCGCCTATGAAGCGGGTCCCGCCTGGAAGGCGAAGACGGCCAAGGAGCGCGCCGGCCTGATGCGCAAATGGTTCGAGCTGATCCTGGCGAACCAGGAGGACCTGGCGCGGCTGATGACGGCGGAGCAGGGAAAGCCGCTGGCCGAATCGCGCGGCGAGGTCGCCTATGGCGCGTCGTTCATCGAATGGTTCGCGGAAGAGGGCAAGCGCGTCTATGGCGACGTGATCCCGAGCTTCGCGGCGGGCAAGCGCATCGTCGTGCTGAAAGAGCCGGTCGGCGTGGTGGCGGCGATCACGCCGTGGAATTTCCCCAATGCGATGATCACCCGCAAGGCGGCGCCGGCGCTGGCCGCCGGATGCACCTTCATCATCAAACCGGCGGCGGAGACGCCGCTGTCGGCGACGGCGCTGGCCGAGCTGGCGCTTCGCGCCGGAATCCCCAAGGGCGTGTTCAACGTCGTCACGTCGGACCAGGCGCCGGAGGTCGGCAAGGTGCTGACCACCCATCCGCTGGTGCGCAAGTTCAGCTTCACCGGATCGACCGAGATCGGAAGGCTGCTGATGGCGCAATGCGCCTCGACCATCAAGAAGGTCAGCCTCGAACTCGGCGGCAATGCGCCGTTCATCGTGTTCGACGATGCCGACCTGGATGCCGCAGTGGAAGGCGCGATGGTCTCCAAGTACCGCAACATGGGTCAGACCTGCGTGTGCGCCAACCGCATATTGGTACAGGACAAGGTCTATGACGCTTTCGCGGCCAGGCTGGAGGCGCGCACCGCGACGCTGAAGGTCGGCAGCGGCTTCGAGGACGGCGTGACGCAGGGCCCGCTGATCAACCGAGAGGCGGTCGAGAAGGTCGAGCGGCTGCTCGGCCAGGCGACGGCCTCGGGCGCGAAGATCGTAATGGGCGGCAAGCGCAGCGCGCTCGGAGGCACGTTCTTCGAACCGACCGTCGTGACCGAGGTCACGCCGGCGATGGATATCGCCAAGGAGGAGATCTTCGGACCGGTCGCGACCCTCTTCCGCTTCCAGGACGAGGCGGATGCGATCCGCATCGCCAATGCGACGGATTTCGGCCTCGCCGCCTATTTCTACGCCCGCGACATCGGCCGCGTGATGCGCGTCGCCGAGGCGCTGGAATACGGCATGGTCGGGATCAACGAGGGCATCATCTCGACCGAAGTCGCGCCGTTCGGCGGCATCAAGCAATCCGGCATCGGCCGCGAGGGCAGCAAATACGGGATCGAGGACTATCTCGCGATCAAATACCTGCTGCTCGGCGGGCTCTGACGCTCAGACCGCGAGGAGAGCGGCGCCAACCAGCTCCTGAAGGCGCTCGGTGCGCGGATAGGGCGTGCCGGTGTAGTGGCGGAAGCCCTCGGCATGGGCGACGCCGAAGGTGCGGCCGCGCTTGGCGGACCATTTCTCCATGGAGCCGGTGTAGTCGTCGATCCCGTGCTGCCTGATCACCCAGGCGAACTGGCTGACATGGGCGCGGAGCATCTCGCGCTTCTTCGCGAAATGCGCCGAGATGTCGACCGCGAAATCCGGCGCGACCGGGCGGCCGTCGCGGTCGCGCCCGCCGATCGGGTCCATGAAGTAGAGATGCGGGATGGCGTCCAGGGCGGGCGCGGGGCCGGTCCGGTAGTTGCGCACGCTCGAGGCGAAACAGGCGTCGCGTACCAGGGCGCTCGTCGCTTCGTGATCCGGGTGGTAGTCGGCGGGAGAGGCGGTGATCACGATCTCGGGCCGCACGGCGCGGATGAGCTCGGTCGTCCGCCGCCGCGTGGGATCGTCGAGGAATACGCAGAGATCGCCGATATCCGCGCAACGATAATCCGCGCCGATCATGGCGGCGGCGGATGCCGCTTCGGCCTTGCGGATACGGGCGGTCTCTTCCTGGCTGTGTTCCGCCGAGCCGCAATCGCCGGCCGTCATGGTCGCGATGGTGATGCGGTGGCCGTTGGCGGCGAGCAGCGCCAGCGTGCCGGCGCCGAGCGTCTCGATATCGTCGGGATGGGCGTGGAAGGCGAGGATGTGCGTCATGCGCCGATCCTAGCCAGGATGGCGCGGGCGGCAAACGCGCCGGTGGCGAAACAGGCCTGGAGCAGATAGCCGCCGGTCGGCGCTTCCCAGTCCAGCATTTCGCCCGCGACGTAGACGCCGGGGAGCGCTTTCAGCATCAGGCCCGCGTCGACCGCGTCGAACGAGACGCCGCCCGCGGTCGAGATGGCGCGTTCGAGGCCTTGCGTGCCGGTCAGGGTCAGACGCACCGTCTTGATGCGCCGGGCGAGCGTCGCGGGATCGGCGTCGAGAGGCGCGACCTCGCGCAGGAGATTGGTCTCCACGGGCGACAGGTTCAGCGCCTTGCGCAGATGGTTGGTCAGCGAATCCTTGCCGCGCGGCTTCGCGAGCCGGCGAACGAGGTCATCGTGCGACATGTCGGGTCGCAGGTCGATGTCCAGCGCGGCATGGCCGTTCCTGGAGATCGCATCGCGCAAGGCGGCGGACAGCGCGTAGATCGCGCCGCCCTCGATGCCGTAGCGCGCGATCATGGCCTCGCCGCGCGCCGTGCGTTCGCCGTGCGAGAAGCGCGCATTCTTCAGAGGCTGGCCGGCGAAGCGTTCGCGGAAGAGATCGCTCCACGAAACCGAAAAACCGCTGTTCGCGGGTTGCAGCGGCGCGACGGCAACGCCTTTGTCCGCGAGGATCGCCGTCCAATCGCCGGTGGAACCCAGGCGCGGCCAGCTCGCGCCACCGAGCGCGAGCACCGCCGCGTCCGGATGAACGGCGATCTCGCCAGTGGCCGTCTGGAAGAGCAGCGAACCGTCCTTCCAGCCGCGCCATGTGTGACGAAGACGGAACTGAACGCCCTGCCGGTCCAGGCGCGCCAGCCAGGCGCGCAGGAGCGGCGAGGCCTTCATCGCCTTCGGAAAGACGCGGCCGCTGGAGCCGATGAAGGTCTCGGCGCCCAGGCCGTTGGCCCATGCGATCAAAGCCAACGGCGGGAAGGCTTCGAGCATCGGGCGAAGTCTCGGCGCCGCTGCGCCGAAGCGCGCCAGGAACGGTTCGAACGGCTCGGAATGGGTGAGGTTCAGACCGCCGCGTCCCGCCATCAGCAGCTTGCGGCCCGCCGACGGCATGCGGTCGTAGACCGTGACCGCGGCGCCGGCCGCGCTCAGCACCTCGGCCGCCATCAGCCCGGCGGGCCCAGCGCCGATCACCGCGATGGTCGGGGGCTTCGTCATCCCGCCTGTATCGGTGCGCCGATCCGGAAGCGCAAGCGCCCTTCCCTTCGCGGACGCCCTCGCCTATCTGTCGGCCATGCTGCGACTGACGGAAATCAAGCTGCCGCTCGATCACGGGCCGGAGGCGCTGAAAGGCGCGGTCCTCAAGCGGCTGCGCCTTCCGGCGCGGGAACTGAAGAGCTTTTCCGTGTTCAAGCGCGGCCATGACGCGCGGAAGAAATCGGCGATCCTATTCGTCTACATCGTGGACGCCGAGCTGGAGAACGAGGCCGCGGTCCTGAAGCGCCTGAAGGGCGATCCGCATATCGGGCCGACGCCGGACCTGGAATACCGCTTCGTCGCACGGGCGCCGGAGCGGCTGGAGAAGCGGCCGATCGTGATCGGCGCGGGACCGTGCGGGCTGTTCGCGGCGCTGATCCTGGCGCAGTCGGGCTTCCGGCCGATCGTCCTTGAACGCGGCAAGGCGGTGCGCGAGCGCACCAAGGACACCTGGGGCCTGTGGCGGCGCGCGGTGCTCGATCCGGAATCCAACGTGCAGTTCGGCGAGGGCGGCGCCGGCACGTTCTCGGACGGCAAGCTCTACAGCCAGATCAAGGATCCGCGCCATCTCGGCCGCAAGGTGCTGACCGAATTCGTCAAGGCCGGCGCGCCGGAGGAGATCCTCACCGAGGCGCATCCGCATATCGGCACCTTCCGGCTGGTGACGATGGTGGAAAGCCTGCGCGAGACCATCGAGGGCCTCGGCGGCGAATACCGCTTCCGCCACCGCGTCACGGACATCGAACTCGACGCCGAGCGTCGGGTGCGCGGCGTGGTGCTGGCGGATGGCGGGCGGATCGAGACCGATCACGTCGTGCTCGCGGTCGGCCATAGCGCGCGCGACACGTTCCAGATGCTGTTCGACCGCGGCGTCGATATCGAGGCCAAGCCGTTCTCCATCGGATTTCGTATCGAGCATCCGCAATCGCTGATCGACAAGGCGCGCTACGGCCGCTCGATTCCGGAACTGGGCGCCGCCGAGTACCGGCTGGTGCACCACGCCGCGAACGGGCGTTCGGTCTACAGCTTCTGCATGTGCCCAGGCGGCACGGTGGTGGCGGCGACCAGCGAGGCGGGGCGCGTCGCGACCAACGGCATGAGCCAGTATTCGCGCAACGAGCGCAACGCCAATGCCGGGATCGTGGTCGGCATCACGCCGGCCGATTATCCCGAGCATCCGCTGGCGGGGATCGATCTGCAGCGCAGATGGGAAAGCAAAGCCTTCGAGGCCGGTGGCGGCACCTATCAGGCGCCGGGGCAGAAGGTCGGAGATTTTCTCGCGGGCCGCGCGTCGACCGAATTGGGCGCGGTGACCCCGTCCTATCGGCCGGGCGTTCATCTGACCGATCTTTCGGACTGCCTGCCGGATTATGCGATTGCCGCGATCCGCGAGGCGCTGCCGGTTTTCGGGCGGCAAATCCCGGGCTTTGCGATGGACGATGCGATCCTGACGGGTGTGGAGACGCGGACCTCTTCGCCGATCCGCATCCGGCGCGGCGAGGATCTGCAGAGCACGAATACGCGAGGGCTCTATCCGGCCGGCGAAGGCGCGGGCTTTGCCGGCGGCATCCTGTCGGCCGGCGTCGACGGCATCAGGATCGCGGAAGCGGTGGCGAAGAGCATCGCCGGCTGATCAGGCGACGACCGCGACCAGCGCGGGTCCGCCGTCGTAGTCCTCGATGAACACCAACACGCGGAAGCCGGGCGTCAGGATCGGCCGGCCCTGGCCGTCGCGCAGCACGACACCGTCGCCGCTGGTGCGGTTGCGGGCGCGGTCATAGGCGAAGACCGGCACCATGCCGCGTTCCTGCGACTGGAAACGGTCGAACAATTCCGCCGCCTTTTCGGGCGGCAGGCGGACGCAGCCGCCCGAGGCGCGATGGCCAAGCTCGGCGGTGTGGACGGACGCGGAATGCAGCGCGACGCCGGTCTGCCTGCCGTGCAGCGTCGCGTTCAGGAACATCGCCCAGGGCATCGCCGCGCCGTGCCAGGTGTGGGAATAGTGCACGCGCTCGAACCGGTCGGGATCGAGCTCGAACAGGCCGACCGGCGTGGAGGTGAAGTAGCGCTCGTGCAATTCGCGCCCCGTGGAGACGGGAAAGCTCTGCTCGAAGAGCAGCGCATTCGCCGCGTCCTTGTGGAACACATACATGTGCTGCGCCAGCGCGCCGGACGCCGCCTTGCTGACATAGAGATAGACGTCGAAATAGGCGAAGAGCTCGGGCGGGATCTTGCCGCGCAACCGATCCGCGGCGTCGGCCTGCTGGGCCACCGCAGGATCGGGAACGGCTATGGGCTGGGCCTGTTTCTGCGGCGCCGGCGTTCCGTCCATCGCCACATGCAGGGCCGCATTGGCCTCCGCCGAGGCCAACTGCACCTGGCGCAGGGCGATATCCGGACGGAAGGCCACGTGAACCGTCGCAAGGACCGGCACGACCATGGCGAGGCTCATCGCCACGAGGCACAGGGCGGCGGCAGCGGCCAATTCCCTTAAACGCAGCATGCAATCCCCACCGCTCTTTGCAGAAGCCTAGCAGATTTTGCCGGAGGGTCTAACGCTCAGACCGCGTTGTGCCGCAAGGCCGCAACCTTGCTATCGTCCCGCCGATTTGCCGAGGCCGTCCCATGACGTTTCCGCCGCGCCGCCTCGTTTGTCTCACCGAGGAGACCGTCGAGACGCTCTATCTGATGGGCGAGCAGGACCGCATCGTCGGCGTCACCGGCTATGCGGTGCGTCCGCCGCAGGTGCGCAAGGAAAAGCCCCGCATCGCCGCCTTCACCAGCGCCAACATCGCGAAGATCGTGGAACTGAGGCCGGACCTGGTGCTCGCCTTCAGCGACTTGCAGGCCGACATCCTGGCCGCCCTGGCGCGCGCGGGCCTCGCGGTGCACCTGTTCAACCAGCGCGACATCGCCGGGATCCTCGCGATGGTCCGCACGCTGGGCGCGCTGGTCGGCGCGCCGGAGAAAGGCGAAGCGCTGGCGGGGCGGCTGGAGCGCGAGGTGGACGCCATTCGCGCGTCGGCGCGCGGACCGCGGCCGCGCGTCTATTTCGAGGAGTGGGACGATCCCTTGATCACCGGCATCGGCTGGGTCTCGGAACTGATCGAGGTCGCCGGCGGCATCGACTGCTTCGGGCATCTGCGCGGGCATCAGGCGGCGAAGGACCGGATCGTATCGGCTGACGACGTGATCGCGGCGCGGCCGGATGTGATCGTGGCATCGTGGTGCGGCAAGAAAGTCTCGGCCGAGAAGATCCGCGGCCGGCGGGGCTGGCAGACCATTCCCGCGGTGACGGCGGATCGCATCGTCGAGATCAAGTCGCCGCTGATCCTTCAGCCCGGTCCGGCGGCATTGACCGACGGGCTCGCGGCGTTGCGCGCGGCGATCATGGAGGGCTGATTCAATCAGCGTTTCCGGAAGGCGCGGCGGACGGCTTGTATCTCGTTCTCGAGCGCGCCCAGGAAGCGCGAGCGGTCTTCCTTCGTGAAGCCGGCATTGTAGGTCTGGCCGCCGGTGGCCTCGCGCAGATGGCGCTGCAGACCGCGCATGCCGAGCGCCATGCCGATGCCGGCCTCGGTGAATGGCCTGCCGGACGGACCGAGGACGCGGGCGCCCTTCTTCAGGGCACGCGCGGCAAGTGGGATATCGGCGGTCACGACGATGTCGCCCTCCCCGGCATGTTCCGCGATCCAGTCGTCGGCGGCGTCGGCGCCGGCGGCGACCGTCACATGGCGGACCAGCGGATGACGGCTGGGGCGCAGGCCCCCATTGCTGACGATGACGACGGCCAGGCCGTGGCGCTCCGCCACGCGCTCTACTTCCGCCTTCACGGGGCAGGCGTCGCCGTCGACGAATATCTCAAGCACGGTGTGGCCTCATCGCGCGGCCATCCTATAAGGTGGCCGCCACCGGGAGGAAGGCGTGGCGCTCGCTCCGCAAGACATGGATTTCATCTCCAATTTCTCGACGCTGTGGGCGGTGTTCCTGGGCGCCGTGCTGGCGACGCTTGGCGGCTTCGCGGCGACGCAGATGGAATGGTATATCGAGCGGCGCCGGCGCGAGCGCAACGCCGCTTTGTTCTTCGGCGAGGTCCTGACCACCCTCAACATCATCATCGGCTATGCCGCGGACGCCAAGCAGATCGGCGATCCTTACGGGCCGATCACCACGCGCATGCTGCGCTCGGCGATGGGCGAGGTCGACATCTACAACCGCAACCGCGAGTCGCTCTACGACCTCAGCCGCGCCGACCTGCGCGCCCGGGTCCACACGCTGATCCTGCGCATCTCCATGTCGATCGACGGCATCTTCGACGCCAGCGACACGATCGCCGCGCTCGAGCCCCACTTGGACGCACGGGACCTGCGACCCGACGAGCAGGCCAGGATCGAGGCGCGGCTGGAGCGGCTCAAGGAAAATCGCGAAAGCAGCTTCGCGTTCATCCAGGAAAACACGGTGCAGCTCCGGCAGGTGATCAAGGAGATCGAGCCGATCGCGCGCTTCACCTACGCCGCCGTCGAAAAGGCGGTGCGCGATGCATAGGCCGGTTCTCGTCGCGGCCGTCTGCCTGTTGCTGGCAGGCTGCGAGTCCTACGGCGATCTGACGTCGGATGCGTTCGAGCCCGGCGCCGCTTCGCAGTCGCGCTTCACCTTCGACAGCGCCGATTGCGAGGCCAGGGCCGGCGTCGCGCGCAACTACGACATCCACGGCATCGCGGGCACCCACGCCGAGCGGCACGAGATGTTCAATCGCGTCTATACCGCCTGCATGGGGGCGGCCGGCTATGCCCGGCGCGACTGGTCGCCCGACATAGCCTTTCCCTACAAGGTCGATCCGACGCCCGGCTAGGCGGCGCGGCGGTTGCCGCGCGGATGGAAGCGGCGCTTCGGCCGGCGATAATTGTTCTCCGCCGGCTTCTGATGGCCGAAGGAGCGCGGCAGCTCGTTCACATTGGCCGCGGTCAGCGCCTCGGCCGGCAGGTCGTGGGCCACGACCTCGATCTGGCGCTTCACCAGCTTTTCGATGTTGCGCAGATGGCTGCGCTCCGCCGGATCGCAGAACGAGATCGCAACGCCCTGCGCGCCGGCGCGCGCGGTGCGGCCGATGCGGTGGACATAGCTCTCGGGCTCGTTGGGCAGCTCGAAATTGATGACATGGGTGATGCCGTCGACGTCGACGCCGCGGGCCGCGATGTCGGTGGCGACGAGGACGCGGACATCGCCCGACTTGAAGCCTTCGAGCGCGCGCTGGCGGGCGTTCTGCGACTTGTTGCCGTGGATGGCGTCGGCCGAGAAGCCGGAGCGTTCCAGATGGTCCGAGACGCGGTTGGCGACGTGCTTGGTGCGGGTGAAGACGATGACGCGCTTGAGGGCCTCGTCGCGCAGCAGATGGCTCAGGAGGACGCGCTTGTCCTTCTGCGCGATGTGGATCACGCGCTGCTCGATGCGGTCGGCCGTCATGGTCGGCGGCGAGACCTCGACGCGCTCGGGCTGGCGCAGCATGTCCCCGATCAGCTGGACGACTTCGCCCGGCATGGTGGCGGAGAACAGCATGGACTGGCGGTCCTTCGGCAGCATCGCGACGATGCGCCGCACATCCTTGATGAAGCCCATGTCGAGCATGCGGTCGGCCTCGTCGACGACGAGGATGCCGACGCCGTCGAGACGGATGAAATTCTGCTTGATGAGGTCGAGCAGGCGGCCCGGCGTCGCGACGAGGATGTCGACGCCGCCCTTCATCGCCGCGACCTGGCGGCTCTGGTTGACGCCGCCCAGGATCACGGCGTGGCGGAAGTTCAGGTGACGGCCATAGGTCTTCAGGCTCTGATCGATCTGGATCGCCAGTTCGCGCGTCGGCGCGAGGATGAGGGCGCGCGCGCCGCGCGGCGCGGCAGGCTTGCGGTTCTCCGCCAGGCGCTGCAGCAGCGGCAGGCCGAACGCGGCGGTCTTGCCGGTGCCGGTCTGGGCGATGCCGAGCAGATCGCGGCCGCCGAGCAGGGCCGGGATCGCGCGCGTCTGGATGGGGGTGGGGTGGGTGTAGTTCTCGGCGGCGAGGGCGCGCAGGAGCGGCTCGGAAAGGCCGAGGGAATCGAATGTCGTATTCAAAAAATGTTCCTTAACCGCACGGACGTGCGGAATGCACGCGCTGATAACGGCTTGTTGCCGTCTTCCACGCACATCTGGAGCGAACGGGAGTTTTCATGAAGCTTGCGGTGAGAGCGTGCCATGCACGCCGCGTGCGACCGTCAAGCGATGGCGGGTATATGACGGCCAAAAGTCTTAATGTCAAGTTCGCGCCGGGGAGGCTCCGCCATGACCGATCTGTCCGACATCCGCTTCACGCACCGTGCCGCGAGCGGCGGCGTCACGCTGAACGTCGCGGAAGCGGGGCCTGAGGACGGTCCGCTCGTCATCCTGCTGCACGGCTTTCCGGAGTTCTGGTTCGGCTGGCGCCATCAGATCGGCGCACTGGCCGATGCGGGCTATCGGGTCGTGGCGCCGGACCAGCGCGGCTACAACCTGTCCGACAAGCCGGCGGGCATCTCCAATTACGACCTCGACAAGCTCGCGGCCGATGTCGTCGCGCTCGCGGCGCACTACACAAGCGCGCCGGTCTTCCTCGTCGGGCACGATTGGGGCGCCGTCGCGGCGTGGTGGACGACGACGCGTTCGCCGCAAACGGTCCGCAAGCTGGCAGTGCTGAACTGTCCGCATCCGGCGGTGTGGCGCAACGCGATGGACAACGATCCGGTGCAGCGGCGCGCGAGCTGGTATGTCCGCGCCTTCCAGATTCCCCGGCTTCCGGAAATGCTCATGCGCGCCGGCAACTACCGTGCGCTGGCGGGCGCGCTGCGCGAAGCCCGGGCGCCGGTGTCCGATGCCGAGATCGCGCATTATCGGGAAGCCTGGAGCCGGCCCGGCGCCCTGACGGCGACGATCAACTGGTATCGCGCCATCCGCGCGCGGACATTCGCGCCGATCCCGGCGGCGAGCATCGCGACGCCGGTCCAGATCATCTGGGGGAAGAACGATCCCTACGCCCTGCCCGCGCTCGCGGAGGCGAGCAAGGCCCTGTGCGCCGATGTGCGGCTGACCTACCTGCCGGAGGCGACGCATTGGGTCGCGCATGACGAACCGGCGCGCGTCAACGCGATCCTGATCGATTTTCTCAAATAGTTGGCGCGCCGGCGGCCGAAGCGGACTCGGCGCCGCCGTGGCGGGCCGCGGATCGCGAAGGACGCCGGCCTTCAGCGCCGGAGGTCCCAAGCATAGGCGAAGGTCAAACCGGAAAAAGGCAATAGACCCCGGCGCTTCATTGAACTCATCATTTGATAAACTTGCGCGGCGAACACGCGGCGGCGGTTCCGTCCGGCGGGCATGCCGGGCGTCCGACGCCCGACAACCCATATCGGGGCGCGCCACCCGCGCTCCGCCAAGTGCAAAAACGGGCGCCGGCGATGGCCGCAACGGCCCTACCCCTGTTGCGGATTCACCGTAGTTTTGCGCATGATAGCTGGGACGAGCCCGGCCGTTGCCGGTGGGCGGGCGAGCGACTGGGCATTCCGGCGGGGTACGGCATTCGGCATCATGGCGAACTTCGACAATGGCGGCTCGCGCTCTCTCGCGCAGGCGTCCGCAAAAGGTACGGTCAAGTGGTTCAACGCAACCAAAGGCTACGGCTTCATCACACTTGAGAACGGCGGCGATGCGTTCTGTCACGCATCGGCGCTGCAGGCGGCGGGGCACTCCGAACTTCCACAAGGCGCGACCATCGTCTGCGATCTGCAGGATTCGCCGCGCGGCCTTCAGGTCGTGGCGGTGCACAGCGTGGACACCAGCACGGCCGATACCGGCGGCGGTGGCGGCGGCGGGCCACGCGGTCCGCGGCGCGACTTCGGCGGCGATAGCGGCGGCGGGCGCACCAGGGGCGGCGGCGGCGGACGCTTTGGCGGCGGCGATCGCTTCGGCGGCGGCGGCGACCGGTTCGGCGGCGGAGACCGCTTCGGTGGCGGGGATCGCTTCGGGGGCGGCGGCGGAGACAGGTTCGGCGGAGGCGGCGGTTTCGGCCATCGCGACCGCGACGCGGGCCCCAGCGGCCCGATGGTCGAGGGCAAGGTCAAGTTCTTCAACGACCAGAAAGGCTTCGGCTTCGTGATGCCGGATTCCGGCAGCGGCGACGTCTATATCCATGCCAGCGCGCTCCGGCGCTCCGGCGTGCAGGTCCTGGAGCCGGAACAGCGCATCCGCTATTCCACCCGCCAGGGCCAGAAGGGCGTCGAAGTGGACCGGGTCGAGGTCATCTGAGGCCGCCTTCGCAAGCATCCGTTGGCTAGTTGCGACGGTTGCCAGGCGCGCATCCCGGTTCCGCGTGGTAAATTTGCGATGTCAGCTTGAACTTCGCACCTGCGAACATATATAGCGACGATCTATATCGGACCTATATAGATCGGCGGGGCCTGACGTCGTGGACGTTCGCACAATCTGCCTGGGGATTCTCACGCGCGGCGACGCCACCGGCTATGAGATCAAGAAGCTTTTCGAGGACGACGGCTACCAGCATTTCGTCGAGGCGAGCTTCGGGTCGATCTATCCGGCGCTGAACCGGCTGACCGACGAAGGCTATGTCTCCGTCAGGTCCGAGGCCCAGGAGAAGCGTCCCGACCGCAAGGTCTATTCGATCACGCCGGCGGGCCGCAGCGCCTTCATCGCCTCGCTCCTGAAACCCCTGCCGGAGGACCGGCACCGCTCGCCCTTCGTCTTCGCGATGCTTTTCGCCGATCTGTTGCCGCAAAGCCGCGTCGGCGGAATGCTCGATGACTATATCGGCCAAGTCGAACGCAAGCTGGCGCATCTGAACGGCCATGATACCGCATCCCATTCGAACGGCGAGAAGTTCGTGGCCGGGTTCGGCCGCGCGGTTTACGCCGCGGTCCTGGATTTCCTGACCACGCATCGCGCCGAGATCGAGGAACAACAACAAGCGGCCGAGGCGGCCGAATAACGGAGTCCAGGCATCTCATGTTCCGCCAGATCGCAAGCACAATCAGCCGGCTGTACGACACGTACATGCCCGGCTTCTGGCTGCGCCTGAAGCCGCGCTATCAGTGGGCGACCGCCATCGCGCTGCTCGTCGCGATCTGGGTCGCGACCGGCCTGCTCGGCAGCCATGCGACGCCGAAGGATCCCGACGCGGCGCGCACCACGTCGGGCGTGCCGCGGGTCAGCGTCGCCACGCTGGTGTCTTCCGAACGCGACGCGACGATCAATGTGCGCGGCCGCACCCAGGCGAAGAACGAGGTCGACGTCCGCGCCGAAGTCGAGGGCGTGGTGCAGGCGATCCATTTCGACAAGGGCGACCGGGTAAGGAAGGGCGACACGCTCTGCGAGATCAAGAACAACGACCGCAGCGCGAAGGTGGCGCAGGCCGCCGCCATGGTGGCGCAGACCCAGAAGGAGCTCCAGGTCGCGCAGGACCTGTTCAAGGAGGGCTTCCGCTCCAAGACCCAGCTTGCCCAGGCCGAGGCCGCCTATGCCCAGGCCCAGGCGGGCCTTGCGACCATGAACGTCGCGCTGGCGAACACCCGCATCAAGGCGCCGTTCGACGGCATCGTCGACGACCGCTACGTCAATGCGGGAGACTATATGCGCCCCGGCGACAAGTGCGAGATGGTGATCGCGCCCGAGCCGTTCCTCGCCGTCGGCACGGTATCGGAGCAGGAAGTCGGACAGATCAGCCTGGGCGACCATGCGACGGTCAACCTCGTCACCGGCGAGACCGTGGCCGGCACCGTCACCTTCGTGGCCGACCGCGCCGACCAGATGACCCGCGCCTTCCGCATCGAGGTCCAGCTTCCCAATCCGGACGCCAAGCTGCGCGACGGCGTGAGCGTCGACATCCATATCGCGGTCAAGAAGATCCGGGCGCAGCACATTTCGCCCGGCATCCTGGTGCTGGATGATTCGGGGCGGATCGGCGTGCGCGCGGTGATCGCGAGCACGGCGCGGTTCCTTCCCGTGTCGGTCGTGTCCGACGGACCCGACGGCATGTGGGTCGCCGGCCTTCCGGACCGCGTGAGCGTCATCACGGTCGGCCAGGAATTCGTCAACAACGGCCAGCATGTCGAGGCGGTGGCCGAGAAGGGCGGAAAGTCGTCATGACCCGGATAGTCGAATGGGCGGTGAACAACACGCGCGTGGTCATCGCGCTGATCCTGGTCGTGATCATCGCGGGCATCGTCGCCTTCGCCAAAATCCCCAAGGAAGCCCAGCCGGACATCCCGATCCCGGTGCTTCTGGTCCAGGTGACCTATCCGGGCATCAGCCCGGAGGATAGCGAGCGGCTTCTGGTAAAGCCCCTCGAAACCGGGCTGCGCTCGGTCGAGGGCCTCAAGACCATCACGGCGCGCGCCTATTCGGGCGTCGCGGTGATCATCCTGGAGTTCGACGTCAACTTCAACAAGCAGAAGGCGCTGGAGGACGTCCGCGCCCAGGTCGACGAGACGCGCTCGCTGCTGCCGGCGGAAGCCGATCCGCCGGTGGTGCGGGAGTTCAACATCGCGCTGCAGCCCGTCATCTCGGTCGCGCTGTCGGGCGAGGTGCCGGAGCGCACCCTGCTGAAGCTGGCCCGCGACCTGAAGGACGAGATCAAGCTGGTGCCCAGCGTGCTCGACGTCGACATCGACGGCGAGCGCAAGGAGCAGCTCGAGATCGTCATCGATCCGGCCAAGCTCGAAGCCTATGGCCTGACCCAGCAGGAGCTGTTCAGCGCGGTTTCCACGAACAACAAGCTCATCGCGGCGGGCCTGATCGACACCGGCCACGGCAGCTTCGCGGTCAAGGTGCCCGGCGTCATCGCCAATGCCGAGGACCTGCTCAACCTTCCGATCCGCTCGAACGCCAATTCGACCGTGACGCTGTCGAACGTGGCGCAGGTGCGGCGCAATTTCTACGACCCCACAACCTATGCGCGGGTGAACGGCCAGCCGACCATCTCGCTCGACGTCTCCAAGCGCATCGGCTCCAACATCATCGCCAACAACCTGGCGGTGCGCGAGATCGTCGATCGGGCCGCCAAGACCTGGCCGCCCGGCGTCCACGTCACCTATCTGTTCGACCGGTCGACCGACATCCGCGACATGCTGGGCTCGCTGTCGGATTCCATCCTGCTCGCCATCGTGCTGGTGATGATCATCGTGGTGGCGGCGCTCGGCCTGCGCTCGGGCCTCCTGGTCGGCATCGCCATCCCGACCTCGTTCCTGATGGCCTTCATGATCCTGAACGGCATCGGCTACACGCTGAACATGATGATCATGTTCGGCATGCTGCTGGCGGTCGGCATCCTGGTCGACGGCGCGATCATCGTGGTCGAATACGCCGACCGCAAGATGACGGAGGGCCACAAGCCCAAGCAGGCCTTCGCCGAGGCGGCGCTGCGCATGTTCTGGCCGGTGGTGAGCGCCACGGCGACCATGATCGGGGCCTTCCTGCCGATGCTGCTGTGGCCGGGCGTCGCCGGCAAGTTCATGAGCTATTTCCCGATCACGCTGATCGTCATCCTGTCGGCGTCGATGGTCGTGGCGCTGATCTTCCTGCCGGTGCTGGGCGGCATTTTCGGCAAGCGGCCGCCGCACGACGCCGAGCACGAGCGCGCCATCGAAGCGTCGGAGACCGGCGACTGGCGCGACATTCCCGGCATCACCGGCTGGTACGCGCATCTGTCGGAGCGGCTGACCCGCTATCCGGGGCGCGTCATCCTGGGCGCCGCCGGCATCGTGTTCGCAGTGATCACGCTGTTCGCGATGTTCAACAAGGGCACGATCTTTTTCGCCGACGCCGATCCGGGCTACGCCCAGGTCTTCGTCTCGGCGCGCGGCAATCTTTCCGCGGCGGAGAAACGCGACATCGTGATGGGCATCAGCCGCATCGCGCAGACCGTGCCGGGCATCAAGGCGATCTATGCGTCGTCGGGCGGCCAGAGCAACAATCTGAACAGCAATGGCGGCACGCCGGTCGACAATATCGGCCAGCTCGGCATCGAGATGAAGGACTACCGCGAGCGCAGGCCCGGCAAGTGGATCGAGGAGCAGATCCGCCAGAAGACGGCCGACATCCCGGGCGTGCATGTCGAGGTGCGCGAGCCGGAAAACGGCCCGCCGACCGGCAAGGACGTCATGATCGACGTCGGCTCGGACGACTATCTCGAACTCGCCCAGGTCGCGGCCGCGATCCGCGGCCATATGGACAAGATGCCCGAACTGCGCGACGTCGAGGACACGCGCCCGCTGCCCGGCATCGAATGGGACCTCGAGATCAACCGCGGGATCGCCAGCCGCTTCGGCGCCAACGCGCAGTCGATCGGCACGGCGGTGCAGCTCGTCACCAACGGCATCCTGGTCGGCAAGTACCGGCCGGACGACAGCCAGGACGAGGTGGACATCCGCGTCCGCTATCCCACCGAGGCGCGCGGCGTCCATGCGCTGGACGATCTGCGCGTCACCGCCGCCGACGGCAGCATGGTGCCGATCAGCAATTTCGTCACGCTGAAGCCGGCGCCGCAGGTGAATTCCATCGAGCGCGTCGACGGCCGCCGCGTCTATCACGTGCGCGCCAACGTCAAGCCGGGGGTCAACGCCAATGCCGAGATCGCCGACATCCGCAAATGGATCGCGACGCAGCCCTTCCCGCACGACGTCCATATCGCGTTCAAGGGCGGCAGCGAGCAGCAGGACGAGTCCGGCCTGTTCCTGGTCGAGGCGGCGTTCCTGGCGCTGTTCCTGATCGCGATGGTGCTCCTGGCGCTGTTCAACAGCTTCTATCACGCGGGGCTGATCCTGGTGGCGGTGGTGCTGGCGATGATCGGCGCCCTGCTCGGCATGGTGGTCATGCAGCAGCCCTTCTCGGTGATCATGTCGGGCACCGGCATGCTGGCGCTCGCCGGCATCGTGGTGAACCACAACATCGTGCTGATCGACACCTTCCATCGCCTGCGCGATTCCGGGATGGACCCGATCGAGGCGGTGATCCGCTCCAGCGCGCAGCGCCTGCGGCCGGTGTTCCTGACGACGATCACGGCGATCGGCGGGCTGTTGCCGATGATGTTCGCGATCGAGATCAACTTCGCGACCCGCGAAGTGACGATCGGCGGGCCGAACGGGCTGATGTGGGTGGCGCTGTCCACCGCGATCGTGTTCGGCCTGGCGTTCTCCAAGATGATCACGCTGGGCCTGGTGCCGGCGATGCTGGCCCTGCCCTATCGCCTCAAGGCGCGGCGGGCGCGCTTCGCGGCGGCGAAATCGTCGGCACAGGCGGTGCGCGACTGGCGCGGCCATGGCGGCGCCGAGCCGAAAGCCCAGCCGGCCGAGTGATCAGCCTGCGGCGACCGGCGTGGCGCGGGCCACGCCGGGCGCCACTTCCGGATCGTTCTCCACCGCCTTGAGGATCTCGCGCGCTTCGGCCGCCTGCTTCTGCTTGTTCCACATCGAGGCGTAGTGGCCGCCCCTGGCGACCAGCTCGTCGTGACGGCCGCGCTCGACGATCTCGCCATGGTCGAGCACCAGGATCTCGTCGGCGTCGATCACCGTCGAGAGGCGGTGGGCGATGACCAGCGAGGTGCGGTTGCGCGAGACTTCGTACAAGGCGCCCTGGATCTCGCGTTCGGTGTGGGTGTCGAGCGCCGAGGTCGCTTCGTCCAGCAACAGGATCGGCGGGTTCTTCAGGATGGTGCGGGCGATGGCGACGCGCTGCTTCTCGCCGCCGGAAAGCTTCAGGCCGCGCTCGCCGACCATGGCGTCGTAGCCGAGCGGCAGCTCGCGGATGAACTTGTCGATCTGGGCGAAGCGGGCGGCGTCCTTGATTTCGGCCTCGGTCGCGCCGATGCGGCCATAGGCAATGTTGTACTTGACCGTGTCGTTGAACAGCACCGTGTCCTGCGGGACGATGCCGATGGCGTGGCGAAGCGAGGACTGGGTCACGTCGCGGATGTCCTGGCCGTCGATGGTCACGCTGCCGGATTTGATGTCGTAGAAGCGGTAGAGGATGCGGCTGATGGTGGACTTGCCGGCGCCCGAAGGACCGACCACCGCGACGGTCTTGCCGGCGGGAACGACGAAGCTGATGCCCTTGAGCACGGTGCGCGCCGGTTCGTAGGCGAAGACGACGTCCTTGAACTCGATCGCGCCGCCCGTGATTTTCAGGTCGGGCGCGCCGGGCTTGTCCTGCACTTCGATGGGCTGGTGCAGGAGACGGAACATCGCCTCCATGTCGACCAGGGCCTGGGTGATCTCGCGATAGACGGTGCCGAGGAGGTTCAGCGGCTGGTAGAGCTGGATCAGGATGGCGTTGGCGGCGACCAGCGTGCCGACGCTGATGCGCCCCGCCTTGATGTCGTAGGCCGCGAGCACCATCACGACGCCGAGGCCCAGCGCCATGATCAGCGCCTGGCCGGTGTTCAGCACCGAGAGCGAGATCTGCGCCTGGATCGAGGCGCGGGAATATTTCTCCATCGAGACGCCGAAGCGGCGGGTCTCGTGCGCCTCGTTGTTGAAATACTTGACCGTCTCGTAGTTGAGCAGGCTGTCGACCGCCTTGGTGTTGGCGTCGGTGTCGCTCTGATTCATGTCGCGGCGGAACTGGATGCGCCAGCGGGTGATCGCGAAGGTGAACCAGACATAGGCGACCACCATGACCAGCGTGGTCAGCGACACCCAGATGCCGTTCCTCTGCAGCAGGATGGCCGTGTAGAAGCCGAGCAGCAGGATGGTCGGGAAGATGCTGAAGAGGGCGAAGGACAGCATCGTGTCGATGCCCTTGGTGCCGCGCTCGATCACGCGGGAGAGCCCGCCGGTCTTGCGTTCCAGGTGGAAGCGCAGCGACAGCGTGTGGACATGCGCGAAGGTCGAGACCGCGACCTCGCGCATCGCATGGTACTGCACCTTGGCGAAGACGCCGTCGCGCAACTGCGCCAGCGCCTGCATCAGGATGCGCGAGACGATATAGGCCGCGATCAGCGCCAGCACCGAGCCGATGGCGATCGCCGCCGGCGAGCCGCCGAGGCGGTCGATCGCGTAGCCGTAATAGAGCGGCGAGTAGCTGGTCGCGGCGGTGGCGAGAATCAGGAAGACGACCGAGACCACGACGCGCAGGCGCAGCTCGGGCTGCCCCTTGGGCCACAGATACGGCATCAACATCCAGAGAGGACGGAAGGACGGTGCGCCGTCGCCCTCCTCGACCGCGGGGTGCGCCATCAGTGACCCATGTTCCCGCCGCCGAAAGCGAGGAACCCCGCGACGACGGCGATCAAGGCGATGATGCCGAGGATGATGGCGGCGCGCACGGCTAACCTTTCTGTCCGAATCTGTTTAGGAACTGCGGCGCGGACGTGCAACCCTTGAACGGTCATGGAAAAGAACACTCCTGCCATCTGCGTTTTCTGCGGCTCTTCGCCGGGCGTCAAGCCGGCTTATGCGGCGGCCGCGCAAGATCTCGGCAGCGGGATCGGCGGGCGCGGCTGGTCGCTGGTGTTCGGCGGCGGGAACAACGGCCTGATGGGGATCGTGGCACGGTCGGCGCATGGCGCGGGCGCCAAAGTGCTCGGCATCCTGCCGGACTTCCTGAAGAAGATCGAGGTGCCGCTGGAGCCGGAATCCGAGGAACTCGTGATCGTGCCCGACATGCAGATCCGCAAGCAGAAGATGCTGGCGGCGTCGGACGCCTTCGTCGTGCTGCCGGGCGGGCTCGGCACGCTGGACGAGCTGTTCGAGGTGCTGTCGATCTCCCAGCTCAAGGTGCACGACAAGCCGATCGTCGTGGTCGACACCGAAGGCTTCTTCGCGCCGCTCTGGCCGCTGATCGCGCAGGTCGTCCGCGAGGGTTTCGCGCATGACAGGATCGCCTCGCTCTATCACGTGGCGAAGACGCCGGACGAGGCGCTGGACCGCATCGCCGGCCTACTCGGCGACGCGCCGCGATAGCGCCGGCAGGCGTCCCTCCAGGCTTACGAGGATCAGCGCCGCCCAGATCAGGCCGAAGGCGATGGCGTTGGCGCGGCCGAACGCCTCGCCCAGGATCAGCGTCGCCACGGCGAGCGTGATGGTGGGCGAGAGATATTGCAGGAAGCCGAGCGTCGTCATGCGCAGCCGGCGCGCGCCGGCGGCGAACATCACCAGCGGCGCCGCGGTCAAGGGACCGGTGAAGACGATCAGCGCGTCGCGCGAGAGGCTGGCGGCGGGAAAGGCGCCGGTGCCGTTCAGCGCCCAGAGCACGACCAGGACCAGCGTGACGGGAAGCAGCAGCGCGGTCTCGATGGTGAGGCCGTCGAGCGCGTCGACCGGCGTCAATTTCCGGACATAGCCGTAGAAGCCGAAGGTCAGCGCCAGCGCGGGCGCGATCCATGGGATATGGCCGAGCGCGAAGGCCTGTACCGCCACGGCGACGAGCGCCAGCGCGATCGCCGCGAGCCGCAGCCGCGAGATCTTCTCGTTCAAGGCGACGACGCCGAGCGCGATGGAGACCAGCGGCGTCAGGTAATAGCCGAGCGCGGCGTCGACCAATTGATGCGTCGTGACGCAGTAGAGATAGAGCGTCCAGTTCGCGGTGATGAGAAGGCTCGAGGCGGCCAGAGCGCCGAGCAGGCGCGGCGTGCGGACGACGCTCACGACGCGGGAGAGGCGGCCGCGGCCGGCGGTGACGGCGAGGCCGAAAAGGGCGCACCACAGGATGCGGTGCGAGGTGAGTTCGAGCGGCGAGACGCCACCGAGCAGGCTCCAATAGAGGGGCACGAGGCCCCAGATGAAATAGGCGCCGCCGGCGTAGAGGATACCGCGTGTTTCGCCGTGGTGGGGCTCGGCATTCAATTTCCTCCCCCGCTGTTGCGGGGGAGGGGGACCGCGAAGCGGTGGAGGGGGCCGACTGGGCGGATGCTATCCGCGCAGGCCCCCTCCGCCTCGCTTCGCTCGGCACCTTCCCCGCAACGGCGGGGGAGGAAAAAACGGGGCGCACAAATCATGCGCGGGCGCCGTCGCGGTAGAGTTTGTAGCGGATCGAATCCGTCAGCGCCTCGAAGGAGGCGTCGACCAGGTTCTCCGATACGCCCACCGTCGACCAGCGGTTGCCCTTGCCGTCGGCGCTCTCGACCATCACGCGGGTCACGGCTTCCGTTCCGCTGGTGAGGATACGGACCTTGTAATCCACCAGCTTCAGGTCGGAGAGATAGGATGAGTATTGGCCCAGGTCCTTGCGCAGCGCCTGGTCGAGGGCGTCGATCGGGCCGTTCCTGCTTTCGGCGACGGTGAGCAGCGGCTCGCCGCCGACGGTGAGCTTCACCACCGCCTCCGACACGGTCACGAGTTCGCCCTTCGCATTGTGGCGGCGCTCGACCAGGACGCGGAAGGAATCGACGTCGAAATAATCCGGCAGGTCGCCCAGCGCGCGCCGCGCCAGAAGCTCGAACGAGGCTTCGGCGCCGTCATAGGCATAGCCGAGGAATTCGCGATGCTTGATGTCTTCGAGCAGCCGCGAAATACGTTCGTCCTTGGCGTCGAGATCGATGCCGACCTCGGAGAGACGCACCAGCAGGTTGGAGCGGCCGGCCTGGTCGGAGACCAGGATCTTGCGCCGGTTGCCGACGCTTTCCGGCGGCACATGCTCGTAGGTGCGCGGGTCCTTCGCCACGGCGGAGGAATGCAGCCCGCCCTTGTGCGCGAAGGCCGAGGGGCCGACATAGGCGGCGTGGCGGTTGGGCGCACGGTTCAGGATCTCGTCGAGCAGGCGCGAGACGCGCACGAGCTGCGCGAGCTGGTCTCGGCCGACACCGGTCTCGAATTGCGACGCGTAAGGCTCCTTTAGAAGAAGCGTCGGCAGGAGGGCGCAGAGATTGGCGTTGCCGCAGCGTTCGCCGAGGCCGTTCAGCGTGCCCTGGATCTGGCGCGCGCCGCCGCGCAGCGCCGCGAGGCTCACTGCCACCGCCTGCTCCGTGTCATTGTGGGCGTGGATGCCGAGATCGGCATTCGGCAGTTTCGCCTTCACTTCGGAGACGATGCGATAGATGTCCTCCGGCAAGGTGCCGCCATTGGTGTCGCAGAGCACGAGCCAGCGCGCGCCGGCCTCGTGCGCGGCGCCGATGCAGGCGAGCGCGTATTCCGGATTGGCCTTGTAGCCGTCGAAGAAATGTTCGGCGTCGAACAGCGCCTCGCGCTTCCTGGCGACGACGGCGGCAACCGACTCCGCGATGCCGTCTATATTGTCCGTACGCGGAATATCGAGCGCGACGTCGACATGGAAGTCCCAGGTCTTGCCGACCAGGCACACCGCGTCGGCCTTCGCATCCAGCACGGCGGAAAGGCCCGGATCGTTGGCGGCGCTGCGCCCGGGGCGCTTGGTCATGCCGAAAGCGGTGAAGCGCGCGTGTCCCAGCGGCGGGCGCTCGGCGAAGAAGGCCGTATCGGTGGGGTTGGCGCCGGGCCAGCCGCCCTCGACATAGTCGATGCCGAGGCCGTCGAGCGCGAGCGCGATCTGGCGCTTGTCCTCCACCGAGAAATCGACGCCCTGGGTCTGCGCCCCATCGCGCAGGGTGGTGTCGAAAATGTATAATCTTTCCAAATGCATAGACTACTTTCGGCAATATAATTGTTTTCGAGGTCTCGCGCGGGGGAGCGCTTTCCCACGGTCGCGGCGCGATGCCGCCGGGAAGAATAAGGCCGTTTCGGCGCCGTTGGATAAGTTTGTCGCGCGGCCCCTCACCCGAAATTCGCTGCGCGAATTTCGACCTCTCCCGCAAGCGGGAGAGGTTATCGGCGTCAACCTCTCCCGCTTGCGGGAGAGGTCGAAAAACGCTCGGCGTTTTTCGGGTGAGGGGATGCTCACCGCTTGACCTCCCAGGTCGTGCCGGCGGGGCCGTCTTTCAGGACGATGCCTCTCGCGAGAAGCTCGTCGCGGATGCGATCCGATTCCTTGAAGTCCTTGCGGGCGCGCGCGGCCTTGCGGGCTTCGATGGCGTCGGCGATGGCGACCTCGTCAACCGCCTTCTTCGCCGCGAGCTTCAATTGCACATTGGAGAAACCGAGCAGGCCGAGGCCGCCGGCCAGCTCGTGGTCGCTGCCCTTGTGCAGTTCGGCGATCGCCTGCGGCGTGTTGAGGTCGTCGCTCAGGGCTTCGAGGAAGGCGGCGCCGATGGGCGGATCGGCCAGCGGCTCGGTGACGGCGTACCATTTCTCCAGCGTCTTCCAGCTTTCGGTCATGCCGGCGACGGTCCAGTCCATCGGCTGGCGGTAATGGCTGCGCAGCATGTTGAAGCGCAGCACCTCGCCGGGCCAGTCGGCGAGCAGCTCGTGGATGGTGACGAAATTGCCGAGGCTCTTCGACATCTTCTCGCCTTCGACATTCAGGAAGCCGTTGTGCAGCCAGTAGCGCGCCAGCGCGTGGCCGCGATGGGCGCCTTCGGATTGCGCGATCTCGTTCTCGTGATGCGGAAAGACGAGGTCGATGCCGCCGCCATGGATGTCGATGGTCTCGCCCATCGTTGCCTTAATCATCGCGGAGCATTCCAGATGCCAACCCGGGCGGCCGCGGCCCCAGGGGCTGTCCCAGCCGGGTTGCGCGGGGTCGGATGGCTTCCACAGCACGAAGTCCATCGGGTCTTCCTTGTACGGAGCGACGTCGACGCGGGCGCCGGCCAGCATGTCGCCCTGGCTGCGGCGCGCCAGCTTGCCGTAATCGGCCTTGTTCTTGACGCGGAAGAGGACGTGGCCCTCGGCGGCATAGGCGTAGCCTTGTGCGATCAGCGCCTCGACCATCGCGATCATCGGGCCGACGTATTCGGTGGCGCGCGGCATGACGCTGGGTTCGAGGCAGCCGAGCGCAGCCACGTCCTGGCGATAGAGGCCGTAGGTCTCTTCCGTGAGCTCGCGCAGGACCTGGAGGATGGGGACGTTGCGGGCGCCGGCGGCGGCGCGTTCGGCGGCGCGCGCGTTGATCTTGTCGTCGATGTCCGTGATGTTGCGGACATAGGTGACGTGGCCGTCGCCATAGGTGTGGCGGAGCAGCCGGAACAGCACGTCGAACACGATGGCCGGCCGCGCATTGCCGATATGGGCGAAGTCGTAGACCGTCGGGCCGCAGACATACATCCGCACATTGTTCGGGTCCTGCGGGACGAAGACGTCCTTGGATCGGGTCAGGGTGTTGTAGAGGCGGATGGTCATGGGCTTACTCATACAGCGATTTGGCGGCTTGGCCCTCACCCGAAATCGCTTCGCGATTTCGACCTCTCCCGCAAGCGGGAGAGGTTAACGCGGCGTACCTCTCCCGTTTACGGGAGAGGTCGAAAAACGCGCAGCGTTTTTCGGGTGAGGGGCACTTTGGCGATGTGGGCAGACAAAAGGGGAGGGTCGCGGCGTCAGCCGCAAATCGAGCAGAAAATGTGGCGGACAAAGCTCACGTCACGTCCCTTAAGGCGCGGAAATCGCGCAGCGGGCGGGGAGGTAGCAGGTTTTCTGGCGCTCGTCCACGGGTTAGGGTTCAAGCTGCTCGCCATAAAAAAAGCCGTCATCGCCCGCTTCATGCGGGCGACCCAATTTGGCAACGGGAAAAATGGGTTGCCCGGACAAGCCGGGCAATGACGATTGATTGAAGATTTGCCTAGTCCCGTGCATCCCGGAACGCGTTGGTGATCGGGTAGCGGCGGTCTCTCCCGAAATTCCGCGCGCTGATCTTCACGCCGGGCGGGGCCTGGCGGCGCTTGTATTCGCTCGTGTAGAGCAATTGTTCGATCCGCTTCACCGTCGCCGGGTGGTAGCCCTTGGCGCAGGTGTCCTCGAAGGTCATCTCCCGCTCGACCAGGCATTCCAGGATGCCGTCGAGTATCTCGTAAGGCGGCAGCGAATCCTCGTCCTTCTGGTTCTCGCGCAGCTCGGCGCTCGGCGGCTTGGTGATGATGCGTTCGGGGATGACGCGCGTGGCGGGGCCCAGGCAGCCGCGCGGGCTTTCCTGGTTGCGCCAGCGGGCGAGCGCGAAGACCTCCATCTTGTAGACGTCCTTCAGCACATTGTAGCCGCCGCACATGTCGCCATAGAGCGTGGCGTAGCCGACGCTCATCTCGCTCTTGTTGCCGGTGGTGAGCACCATCGGCCCGAACTTGTTGGAGATCGCCATCAGGATCACGCCGCGGGCGCGGGACTGGATGTTCTCCTCCGTCGTATCGACGCGCTTGCCGGCGAAGGTGGGCGCCAGCGCCGCGCCGAAGGCGTTCACCACGTCCTCGATGGCGACGGTGTCGTAGTGCACGCCGAGCAGGGCGGCGCACTCCGCCGCGTCGTAAAGGCTGTCGGCCGACGTGTATTTGCTCGGCAGCATCACGCAGCGCACGCGGTCCTTGCCGAGCGCATCGACCGCGACGGCGGCGCTGAGCGCGCTGTCGATGCCGCCCGACATGCCGAGCACCACGCCGGGGAAGCGATTCTTGTTCACATAGTCGCGCAGGCCCAGCATCATCGCGTGATAGACCTGCCGCGAACGTTCCTCGCTCGGGGCGCGCTCGCCGGGCGCGCAGACCCAGCCGGTGAGGCCGCGCGTCCATTCGGTGACGACGATCTTCTCTTCCCAGGCGGGGAGCGCCCAGGCGACGGAGCGGTCGGCATTGCAGACCAGCGAGGCGCCGTCGAACACCAGCTCGTCCTGGCCGCCGACCTGGTTGAGATAGACCAGCGGCAAGCCGGTTTCGGTGACGCGGGCGGCGATCAGGTTGAGGCGGACGTCCTCCTTGCCGGCCTCGAAGGGCGAGCCGTTGGGCACCAACAGGATCTCGGCGCCGGTCTCCGACAGGCATTCGACGATGTCGGGCGTCCAGATGTCCTCGCAGATCGGAACGCCGATGCGCACGCCGCGGATGTTGAACGGGCCGGGCATCGGGCCGGGGACGAAGACGCGCTTCTCGTCGAACACGCCGTAATTGGGAAGGTCGACCTTGAAGGTCCTGGCCGCGATCTTGCCGCCGTCGAGCAGCAGGCAGGCATTAAAGAGCTTGTCGTCCGCCACCCAGGGGCTGCCGACGAGGACGGCGGGGCCGCCATCGGCGGTGTCCTTCGCGAATTTCTCGATGGCCTCCATCGCATCGGATTGCAGCGCGGGCTTGAGGACGAGGTCCTCCGGCGGGTAGCCGACGATGTAGAGTTCGGGAAACAGGATCACATCGGCCTTGGCGGCGGCGGCCTCGGCGCGGGCGGCGCGGGCCTTCTTCAGGTTGCCGTGGATGTCGCCCATGATGGGATTGAGCTGGGCGAGCGCGATGCGGAAGCGGTCTGTCATGGATGAGGTTTAGCGCGAGCGGCGACGCGAGAAAACAGTCATGGCTGACTGTTACAAGTCTTTGTGCGGGCATGGGCTGACTCACGCGGAACCGCGGAGAACGCGGAGTTCTGGCTGAACCTCCGCGCTCTCCGCAGCTCCGCGTGAATCTTGGTGCGCCGACGCGCGCCGGATGGGTGGCCGGATCAAGCCCGGCCATGACGATTTTTGTTATCTGGCCGCGGCGACCGCCACATAGGGTTCGGCGGGCTGCTCCGGACGGTCGGCGGCGTCTTCGATGGCGAGCGCGGTGGCCAGCGCCTGGCGGGCTTCTTCCGGACGCACCAGGGTCGCGGCGCCGTCGCGCACCGCGGCGACGAAGGCGGCGACGGACTCGCCCAGAGGATCGCCCTGCTCCAGCGCCTTCAAGGGGCGCGGCGTGGTGTTGCGGATCTTGCGGGTGACGAAATCGATCTCGATCACGCCGTCGGCATATTCGGCGCGCATGCCGCGGCGGCGCGCGTCCGAGATGCGGCTGGTCTCCAGATGGGCGATCGTGCCGTTGGCGAAGGTCACGTCGGCGCTGACCTCGTCCGCGAGGCGGCTGTGCAGCGCGCGGCTCCGGGCCTCGACGTCGAACACCTCGGCCGGCACCAATTGATGCACGAGATCGAGGTCGTGGATCATCAGGTCGAGCACCACCGAGACGTCGGCGCTGCGCCCCGTCCACGGGCCCATGCGCCAGCAGGAAATCTCCAGCGGCACTTGCCGGTGGTCGAGCAGGCCGGTGCCGGCGAAGACGAATCGCTCCTGGTGGCCGACGGTCAGCACGAGGCCGGTGCGGGCGGCGAGCGCGATCAAGGCGTCGGCCTCCTCGACGGAGGTGGCGATGGGCTTCTCGACCAGGACATGGGCGCCGGCATTCAGGAAGGCGCGCACGATCTCGGCATGGGTCTGGGCCGGCGTGCAGACGCTGACGAGGTCGACCTTGCCGAGCAGCTCGCGCCAGTCGGCGACGGCGGGCACGCCGTGATTGGCGAGCGCGGTCTTGCGAACCTCGGGATGCGGATCGGCGATGGCGATGAGCTCGACGCCGTCGATATGGCGATATTTCGATGCGTGGTGCCGGCCAAATGCGCCGGCGCCGATCACGGCAGCCTTGAGCGGTCCCTTGGGACGCAAGCGGAACGGAGCCAAATGGAATCTCGCCGGGATTACAGGGGCATAAGGTCAGTCCGGCCGATCCGGCGCGACTCATAAAATGTTTCGTCTTGTTACACCAAGGGGCGCTGATAGGGTGCCGGCTCCCGATATTTCCGCCAATTCAAGGGTTAAGGAGCGTCCCATGGACAATCAGAAGAACCACGAAATCCGCTTGAAGTCGCGGCCGCATGGGCTGCCTACCACCGACAACTTCGAACTGGTCGAGACCGCCGTTCCGACGCCGGGGCCGGGCCAGGTGCTGGTCCGCAACAGCTATATCTCGGTCGATCCCTATATGCGCGGGCGGATGATGGACCGCGAGAGCTATGTGCCCCCGTTCGCGATGGGCGAGGCGCTGACCGGCGGCGCGATCGGCCAGGTGGTGGCGTCCAACAGCGATACGGTGAAGGTCGGCGACTTCGTGCAGAGCAATTATGGCTGGCGCGAATGGTTCGTCGCGAATGGCGGCGAGGTGCAGACCTTTACGCCGGCGGCGGAGCTTTCGGCCCATCTCGGCGCGCTGGGCATGCCGGGGCTGACGGCCTATGCGGGGCTGCTCCGCGTCGGCGCGCTGAAGGACGGCGAGCGGGTGTTCGTGTCGGCAGCGGCCGGCGCGGTCGGCCAGGTAGTGTGCCAGATCGCCAAGGCGAAGGGCTGCTATGTGGTGGGCTCGGTCGGCTCGCAGGAGAAGGCGGATTACCTGGCCTCGCTCGGGGTCGACAAGACGATCGTCTACAAGACCTGCGGCGACCTCAATGCGTCGCTGGCGGCGGCGTTTCCCGAAGGGATCGACGTCGATTTCGAGAATGTCGGCGGGGCGCATCTGGAAGCGGCGATCTACAACATGCGGCCGGGCGGGCGCATCGCGCTGTGCGGGATGATCGACATGTACAACGCGACGGAGCTGCCGCCGGGGCCGTGCAATCTGGCGCTGGCGATCGGGCTGGGGCTGACGATCAAGGGCTTCGTGGTGCCGAGCCATTTCGACATGTTCGGCGACTTCCAGCGCGACATGTCGGCGTGGGTGAAGGACGGCAAGATGACGTGGCGCGAGACGGTGGTCGACGGCGTCGCGAACGCGCCGGGCGCGTTCATCGGGCTCTTCAAGGGCGACAATATCGGCAAGATGGTGGTGCGGGTGGGGCCGGACCGGGCGGTGTGAGGGCGCCGGCGCGGTGACTTTGCGGGCGTTTTCGGCTAGGCTCGCGCCATGACGGAATGGTCGCTCGAGGATGCGAAGGATCGCTTCGGCGAGGTGGTGACGGCCGCCCATCAGGCGCCCCAACTCGTCACCAAGGACGGCAAGCCGGCGGTGGTGGTTGTGGACGCTGCGGAGTTCGAGCGGCTTGGGGGGAAAACCCAGCCAGGACCGCAGACAAAGCTCATGCCGGATGGCAAGGAGCACACATTCATCGATCATCTGCTGGCGATTCCAAAAGTCGGCCCGGACGACTTGTTCGAGCGCGTGCGGCCGAAACGGCGCGACATCGATTTTTGAATGTATCTGATCGACACGGACGTCCTGTCGGAGCTGCGCAAGCCGCGACCCAACGGCAATGTCCTGGATTGGATGAGCCGCCGGAATCCGGCGGAGCTGTTCATCAGTGCGATCACCGTCATGGAGATCGAGCGCGGAATTCAAAAACAGCGCGGCGCCAATCCCGACCACGCGAATATCCTGGAAGAATGGCTGTTGAAAAATCTGACGCAATACGGCGAACGCGTCCTTGCGATCACGAGCCAAGTCGCCCGCAGATGGGGACGCATGCAAATCCAGCTTCAAAGAGACGACGACGATATCGCCATTGCCGCGATTGCGCTGGAGCACAATTTGACGGTCGTGACGCGCAATGTCCGTCACTTCGACAAGACCGGTGTCGCGATCCTCAATCCGTTCGACGCGGCCTGATCAGGATTCGGGACCGCTGGCTTTCAGCGTCACGAGGGCGGCAACGATCAGGTAGGCGAGCATCAGAGGCGCCAGGCCCGTCAGGAGGACGCCGCCGATGCCGCCGAAACCGCCGCAGCCGAGCCATCCATAGAGCGAGCCGATGTAGAGAAGCTGAAAGCCGACGATGGCGACGGTGCCGTAGAGCGCGGCCAGCAGCGTCGGCCCGAACGAGGTCGGGCGCAGCGCCTGCTGCAGGCGCAGCAGGCCCGCCGTCAGGCCGATGCGCGACGCCGCCGAGGCGACATAGACGATCGCCAGCAGCCAGGCGATGGAGGCGGCAAGGGAGATGGAATAGACGCGCTGCGGATTGAGCACGCAATCGTCCAGCCGGTCGGCGAGCTTGGGCAAGCCGGGCACCACGGAAAACATCGCTTTCTGCACGGCCTGGCCCACCGGCGTGTTGCCGATCTCGGAGACGAAATAGACCTGGACGGCGAAGCTGACCGCCACGAAGGCCACGAAGACGGTGTCGTCGAAGGTGGGAATGAGGTCGCGCGGCCTCAGCCGCGCCAGCAGCGGCGCGTTCGGGCGCGCGGACGCGCCGAAGCCCGCGACGAACAGAAGCCCCATGGCGCCGAACAAAAGAACGCAGATCGCGACGGATTGCAGCGCCTCGGGAAGAGCGATGCCGTGGACCAGCGCCTGGACGAAGGCATGGCCACCCGCATAGAGGCAGAACACGACCCACCCTTTCGCGAGAAGCCGCGCCACGCCCATGCGGTTGGTGCCCCTATCGCCCGTTCACGCCGAGGCCGCCAGGCGGTCGCTTTTGACGCGTTCGGCGCGGATCGTGTCGGCGAGCAGGAAGGCGAGCTCCAACGCCTGGCTCGCATTGAGGCGCGGATCGCAGGCGGTCTGGTAGCGGTCGAACAGGTCGATCTCCTTGATCGCCTGCGCCCCGCCGAGGCATTCGGTGACGTCCTGGCCGGTCATCTCCAGATGGATGCCGCCGGCATGGCTGCCTTCGGCGCGGTGGATGGCGAAGAAGGATTTCACCTCCTCCAACACGCGGTCGACGGGACGGGTCTTGTAGCCGGACTGCAGCTTGATCGTGTTGCCGTGCATCGGATCGCAGGACCACACGACGTTGAGGCCCTCCCGGCGCACGGCGCGGATCAGCTTGGGCAGATGCGCGGCGATCTTGTCGGAGCCGTAGCGCGCGATCAGCGTGAGGCGGCCGGGTTTGTTGTCCGGGTTCAGCGTGGCGCAGAGCTTGATGAGGTCTTCTTCCGCGAGAGAAGGCCCGCATTTGAGGCCGAGCGGGTTCTTCACGCCGCGGCAGAACTCGACATGGGCGCCGTCGGGCTGGCGCGTGCGGTCGCCGATCCAGATCATGTGGCCGGAGGTGGCGTAATGCTCCCCGGTGATCGAATCCTGCCGGGTCAGCGCTTCCTCGTAAGGCAGGAGCAGCGCTTCGTGGCTGAAATAGAAATCGACCCGGCTGGTCTGCTGCTTCACCGCATCGGCCAGGGAGAAGGTCTTCATGAAGCCGACGCCCTGGTCGATCCGGTCGACCACTTCGTTGTAGCGACGGCTGAGATCGGCGTGGTGATGATCCAGATTCCAGTGCCGCGCGCGGGAAAGATCGGCATAGCCGCCGGTCGCGAAGGCGCGCACCAGATTCGCGGTCGCCGCCGCCTGGTAATAGGCGCGCACCATGCGCTCGGGGTCGGGCGTGCGGGCCTCGGGCGTGAATTCGCCGCCGTTGATATTGTCGCCGCGATAGGAGGGCAGCGTCACGCCGTTCTGGGTCTCGAAATCGTCGGAGCGCGGCTTGGCGAACTGGCCGGCGATGCGGCCGATCTTCACCACCGGCAGGTCGGCGCCGAAGGTCAGAACCGTCGCCATGCTGAGGAAGACGCAGAACGTGTCGCGGATGTTGTTGGCGGTGAATTCGGCGAAGCTCTCCGCGCAATCGCCGCCCTGCAGCAGGAAAGCCCGCCCCTGCGAGACCTCGGCCAGGCTGGACATTAAGTTGCGCGCCTCGCCGGCGAACACCAGCGGCGGGTGGGTCTTCAGCCGCGCTTCCACCGCCGCCAGAGCCGCCTTGTCCGGATAATCCGGAACCTGACGGATCGGCCTGGAACGCCAGCTTTGCGGGGACCAGGGCTGGGCCACGCGGAAAACTCCAAAAGAGGTCCCGGGGATATAAGAGATGAGGCCCCGCTTTGCCAGCGGCAGGCGCGACGGTGGTGAACGGGTCGCGGGGCTTAAGGCGCGAAGGCCGGCCGCGCGGCGGCGGCGATATTGGCCATGGTCTGGGCGCAGGCGTGACGGCGCAAGAGGCCGTAGCGGACGTCGAGGCGCTTGCGGAAGCTCCAGTCGGGGTGCATCGCCTTGGCCCAGGCGGCGTAACGGTGCAGCTCGGCCTCGCGCGCGTCGGCGTCGGCAAGGGTTTCGGGGCATTGGAACGCGGCATCGAAGGATGCGTCGTCGACGAGGGCCAGTGTGCCGGCGTCATCGCCGTCGGCGGCACGCGCCGCGCCGGACAATATGATGAACGCGACGAGAGCAGTCGCGAAAATTCTCATGGCCCACTCCCCCTTGACCCCGCGAGCATACACGATTTTCGCGTGCGTTACCCGCCCGCGAAGCGCGCGACGAGCGGAATGCGGCGCAGGACCGCCGCCACCGTCCAGGATGCGGCGAGCGCGGCCGCGATTGCGAGGACGGCCTTCGCCGCGCCCGGAAGGGGCTGGGTCAAAAGCGCGTATTGCGCGGCGGCGACGAACGCGTAGTGCACGATGTAGATGCCGTAGGCGTTTCGCGACAGGCTGTCCATGACGCGGTTCGCGCGCCGGACGAAGCGCAGGAAGATCGCGAGCAGCGCGAAGCACAGCGTGCCGCAGCTCAGCACGAAGCTCGCATCGCCGAGCGCCAGCAGGACCGGGCTCGCGCCGCCTTTCGCGGCGAGGATGGCGATCAGGATGGCGGTGCCGAGAGCCAGCGCGCCGAGCGCGGCCAGCAGCCACAGCCACCAGCGCCTGGCGAGCCGTCCGTCGGGGGCGAGCAGGCTGCGCCCGACGCCGAACGCACCGAGCCCGGCGCCGACTGCGAAATAGACGAAGTAATGCAGCGGGCGCGCGGTCTGGAACTGGAAGATGCTCCAATAGGTCCAGGCAACCGGATCGAAGGCGAGCGCGAGCGGGACATAGGCCACCGCCGAAGCCGCCAGCACTGCCGCGAAGAACCGCCAGGGATGGTCGCCTGCCGTCGCGCTCAGCCGGCCGAGGCGCGCGGCCCAGGACGGCAGGACGAGGAACAAGACGGCCGTGGCGACATCGAAGGCGAGCAGCAGCGAGATGAACCATGCGGGACCGGTCGGCCAGTAGCCGATCCGCCGCCACGCATCCCAGTAGTTCGCAAGGCCGGGCGCGCCGCCGGACTGGAGATAGGCGAAATAGTAGGCGGCGGGAACGACGATGAAGGCGCAGAACAGGAAGGGCAGACCGAGCCGGACGAGACGGTCGCGCAGGAACGCCGCCCGGCCCTTGCGCGCGACGCTCGCCGCGACGAAGAGACCCGAAACCAGGAACATCAGCGACATGAAGAAGACGTCGTCGATGCCGACGATCACGCCGGCCGGCGGCCACACGGCCTTGTCGACCACCGGAAAGGCGCGCCAGAGCATCGCGCCGCCGGCGAACCGGTGCGGCGGCGCCATGCCGACATAGGCGAGCAGCGAGTGGTGCACCACGACGAGCACGGTGACGAAGGCCCGCAGATAACCCATCGGCACGCTATAGGCCGCGTCCGGAGCCGCCTTGACCGCGTTATCCATCTTGCCTCTCCCGTCGAAGTACCGTACCGTTCGGTTCGCCTTGTAGTACCGAACGGTACGGTACGCAAGAGCGTTGGAACGCAGCGACTCGGGGTAAAACGGACGCGATGGCGAAGGCGGCGGTGAAATCGGCCAAGGACGCGCGGCGGGAGGAAATCCTGGATGCCGCGCGCCAGGAATTCACGAGCAAGGGCTTCGCCGGCGCCTCGATGGCGGCGATCGCCAAGCGCGCCCGGGCCTCGAAAGAGACGCTCTACGCCTGGTTCGAGAACAAGGAGAGGCTGTTCGGCGCGGTGTTCGAGGCGCGGCTGGAGTCGCTCGGCACCCATGCCACCGCGGCGGTCGCGGAGAATCCGCACCCCTCCCATGTCCTGCCGGTCGTCGCGCGCGACATCGTCAAGATGCTTCTCGCCATGGAGCCGCTGAACCGGGCCGCGGCATCGGCGGGCGACCGCACCCCGATCCTGGCCGAAGGCCTGGGCGCCGCGATCCGCGAGGAACGCAAGAATTTCGTGCGCTATTTCGAATGGTGCCGCGCCGAGGGGTTCCTTGCCTTCGACGACGATCCTTACGAGATCGCCTCGATCTTCGTCGCCATGGCGCAGGGCGAATGGGCGATGCGCGTCGGCTATCGCCTGGTGGACAAGGTCACCGACGCGATGATCGACGCGCACGCGCAGCGCGCGACGCGGCTGTTCCTGAAGGCGCTCGCGCCCGAAAAGAAGAAGCGCTAGACGCGATTGCGCCGCCCTGCGTGACGGTCCCGCGACACTCCGGACGCGCGGGGCACGGGTGGCCTTGGGCGGCGCGTTTCAGTAGCCTTTGGCCGGCGATATTGGCGCGAGCGGCCGGCACGGGCGGCGGCGCGGGAGGCACGATGGACACGCGCGATCCGGCATTCCTCGAACGGCTCATGGGCTATGCCGGCGCCGGCATGGTCGGCGCGTTCTGGGCGCAGGTGAAGCCCGACCGGATCGCGATCTGGGACCGCTTCGGCGCGCACACCTATGCCAAGGTCAATGCGCAGTCGAACCGGCTGGCGCGGGTGCTGCGCGAGGAGGGCCTGAAGCCGGGCGACGCGGTGGCGCTGTTCTCGACCAACCGCGCGGCGTTCATCGAGACGCTGAACGCGACGCGGCGCAGCGGTTTGCGCGTGACGCCGGTGAACTGGCATCTGAAGTCCGACGAGATCGCCTATATCCTGAACGATTGCGAGGCCAAGGCGCTGATCGCGGAGACCAAGTTCGAGACCATCCGCGAGGCGGTGCACAAGGCGCCGGGGATCGGGCTCAAGCTCTCGGTCGGCGGACTGGCGGACGGGTTCGAGGATTATGACGGCGCGCTCGACGGCGTGGACGGGACCGACCTGGACGATCCGGCGATGGGCAGCCAGATGCTCTATACCTCCGGCACGACGGGGCGGCCCAAGGGCGTGCACCGGCCGCACGGGGTGGCGACGCCGCCGCAATTCGAGGGCTCGAACGGCGGCTATGATCCGGACACGGACGTTCAGATGTGCGCCGGGCCGGGCTATCACGCGGCGCCGCTCGCCTTCGACATCGCGATCCCGCAAGCGAGCGGCGTGCCGATCGCCTTCCTGGGCGAGCGCTGGGACACCGAGGAGGTGTTCCGCACCATCGAGAGCCGGCGGGTCACGCACGCCCATCTCGTGCCGATCATGATGCAGCGCATGCTGGCGGCGCCGGCGGAGATGAAGGCGCGCTACGACCTGTCGTCGCTCAGGATGATCGTGCACGGCGCGGCGCCCTGCCCGCCCGAGGTCAAGCGGGCGATGATGGACTGGCTGGGGCCGATCCTGTTCGAATATTATGCTGGGTCGGAGGGCGGCGCGGGGTTCTTCATCCAGGCCGAGGAATGGCTGAAGAAGCCCGGCAGCGTCGGCAAGCGGCCGGCGCTGATGCGCGTCAAGATCCTGGACGACGAAGGCAACGAGCTGCCGCCGGGCCAGCCGGGGCTGATCTATCACGAGGCGGCGAAGCTCAACCCGTTCAGCTACTACAAGGACGACAAGAAGACGGCGGCGTCGCATCGCGGCGACTTCTTCACCCTGGGCGATATCGGCTATTTCGACGAGGACGACTATCTGTTCCTGACCGGGCGCTCGGCGGAGATCATCATCTCGGGCGGCGTGAACATCTATCCGCAGGAGATCGACAACGAGATCGTCAAGCATCCCGCGGTCGAGGACGTCTGCACCATCGGCGTGCCGAACGCCGAATGGGGCGAGGAGGTCAAGAGCGTCGTGCTGCTGAAGCCGGGCGTGGCGCCGAGCGAGGAACTCAAGACGGAGATCATCGATTTCGTGCGGCCGCATCTGGCGGGGTTCAAGGTGCCGCGGAGCATCGACTTCGTGGCCGAACTTCCGCGCAGCGCGGCCGGCAAGATCAAGCGCGGCGAGGTACGGAGGCCGTTCTGGGAAGGGCGGAAGGTGCAGATTTAGCGGGCCGCTCGCCATGGGACGGCCGCGGCCCTATGGTCGCCGCGATTTCCACCCGAGGGCCTGCATGAGATCGCGCTTTGTCGCCGCCGCATTGGTGTTTCTATCGCTTGGCGCGCCGGCGGGCGCGGCTTCGGCCGTCGGCCCGCAGGATGTTCGCAGCACGGTGGGCCTGATCCAGTATCTCTATGCCGGCTACGACAACGGGGCGAACGAGCGCAAGAGCTTCTTCGAGACCGTGCCGTGGGACATCGAGACCGGCCGGCTGATCGGGCGGGTCGACACCTGCCAGCGGTCGGGCGACGGCGAGGTCATCGACTATGACTGGCCGAGCGATTCCCAGGACCCGGTGATCAAGAACCTGGTCGTGACGTTCGAAGGCAGTCCGGCGAAGGACCGCGCGACGGTGCGGGCGAGCTTCTCGCAAGGCGGGCCCAAGCCCGTCGTGATCCACTACGACATGACGCTGTACCAGAACGCGCCGCTGCCGCGCCGCTGGGGCGTGAGCAATATCCGCATCCAGGACGCGCGCGGCACCGACGACCTGCTGAAGAATTTGAAACGCATCCTCGCGACCGACTGCAAGGCGTTCAAGTAGTCAGCGGAACGGATTGAACCGGCGTTCCGCCAGCGCCGCCCAGGCGAGCGGCGCGAGCGCGGGGATGTGGAAATATCGGCGAGGCTGGGTCGGATCGGCGTCGAGCATGAATCCGGTCGCCTGCGACGCGGCCGTGGCCGCGTAATAGGTTCCGTCGGGCGCGCGCATCGAGTCCAAGGCGCGGTCGAGGGCGGCCGCTTCGGCGTCGCGGTGCAGCATGCGCATCAACAGCGCGGCCTGCGCGGTGCCTTCGGTCCAAAGTCCGGCGCGGGTTTCGCTGTAGGCATAGCCGCCGTCCCGCGCGAGGCGCTGGCGCAGCGTCGCCGGGACGGCGCGATAGCGCGCCGTGTCGTCCAGCGCGAGCAGCGGAAAGACCTGGGCGTCGAGCGCGAGGAAAGGGTTGGGCGCGGCACCGTCCAGGCCGGTGCCGGCGGCGAAGCAGCGGCAATCGGACAGCCAGCTCGCGCGTACCATCGCTTCGGCGGCGGCAGCGTCCGCCAGCCATCGCTTGTCGCCGGTCGCGCGGGCCAAAGCGCGATAGGCGGCGGCGAGATCGGTGTTGTGCTCGGTGGATTTCCAGGCGAGCCGGTCGGGCTTGGGCTCGTGGCCGAACAGGCCGCCGGTGAAGCCGCCGGGGCCGCGCGGATCGCGCCATTGCTCCAGCAAAGCGCCCAGGCGCAGCGCGCCGGCGCGGTAGCGCGGGTCCTGCGTCGCGCGGTCGAGGGCGAGCAACGCCAGCGCCGCCCAGGCCAGGTTTCCCGTGTCGCTGCCGACCTGGTAGCGGTCCTCGACCCAGCGGTTGAGCGTGCCGTCCCACCAGCCGGCGAGCTTCACCGGATTCGCGGGCGCGCCGGCGAGATACGCGTTGCGCAGGCGTCCGTCATGCCAATAGCGGTCGTGATCCTGGGCGAACAGGATGGCGTCGCCGATGCGGCGGGCGCGCGCGACGTCGTCGCAGCCAATCAGCGCGAGGGTGGCGGCGGCGTTGTCGTAGAGAAAAGCGACGTCCTTCAACTCGCGGATCGCGGTGCCGGGATAGCTGGCGAGGAAGGCGGGGGCGGGCGAGGCATCGAATTGGGATGCGAGCGTAGTGCAGGGAGACGGTTTTTCGTTTGCGTCGGCAGGATGTGCGAAGACGTCCAGCAAAAGGGCAGCGGTCGCGAAGATCGTCCGAAGCCGGTGCATGCCCCCTCCGTCACGCCTTCGCTTCGCTGCGGCGTGCCACCTCCCCCGCAACAGCGGGGGAGGAAACGCGCGCTATGAGGGCGTCTTGCTGTAGCTTTTCGTCCGCATCGTCACGAGTTCTTCCGCGGCCGTGGGATGCAGCGCGATCGTGGAATCGAACTGCGCCTTGGTCGCGCCCATTTTCACCAGGATGGCGACGATCTGGACGATCTCGGCGGCGTGATCGCCGAAGATGTGGCAGCCCAGCACCTTGTCGGTCTTCGAATCCACGATCAGCTTGAAGGTCGTGCGCGCGTCGCGGCCGCTCAGCGTGTGCTTCAGGGGACGGAACACCGATTTGTAGACGTCGATGCCGTGGCCGAGGCCCAGCGCCTTCATCTCCGTCATGCCGACAACGCCGATCTCCGGCGTGGTGAAGACCGCGGTCGCGACGTTCTCGTGGTCGGCCGGCGTCGGCACGCCGCCAAATGCCGTCTTCACGAAGCACATCGCCTCGTGGATCGCGACGGGCGTGAGCTGCAGCCGGTCGGTCACGTCGCCGATGGCGTAGATGTTGTCCGCGCTGGTCTTCGAGAAGCGGTCGACCACGACCTGGCCGCGCTTGCCGAGTTCGACGCCGGCTTTCTCCACATGCAGCGCCTCGGTGTTGGGGGCGCGGCCGATGGCGAGCATGATCTCGTCGCACTCGATGACGTCGCCCTTGTTGGTCTCGGCGTGCAGGCAGCCATTGCGGCGCTCGATCTTGGTGAACTCGCAGCCCAGCGCGACATGCAGGCCCTTGGTCACCATCGATTCGCCGAGCGCATCGCGGATGTCCTCGTCGAAGCCGCGCAGCACTTTCTGGCCGCGATAGAGCAGCGAGACCTGCGAGCCCAGGCCGTGGAAGATGTGGGCGAATTCCAGCGCGATATAGCCGCCGCCGGCGATCAGGATGCGCTTGGGCAGGTCGGGCAGATGGAACGCCTCGTTGGAGGTGATGCAGAGATTGCCGCCGGGGATGACATGGGTGGTGCCGAGCTCGCGGGTCGGGCGGTTGCCGGTGGCGATCAGGATCTTGTCGGCGGTGATGCGGCGGTCGTCGTTGAGGAGGCGGATGGTGTGCGCATCCTCGAATACGGCGCGGTCCTGGAAGACGGTCACGCCGGCGGCCTTGACGTTCTTGGTGTAGATCGCCTCCAGCCGGGCGATCTCTTTGTCCTTGTTGGCGATGAGGGTGGGCCAGTCGAATTTCGGCGCGCCGATGGTCCAGCCATAGGCGGCGGAATCCTCGAAATCCTCGCGGAACTGGGCGGCGTAGACGAACAGCTTCTTGGGGATGCAGCCGCGGATGACGCAGGTGCCCCCCATCCGCCATTCCTCGGCCAGGGCGACGCGGGCGCCGCCCAAGGCCGCCATGCGGCTGGCGCGCACGCCGCCGGAGCCGCCGCCGATCACGAAAAGGTCGTAGTCGTATTGTGCCATGTGCCTGCCTTGTGGTCTGCCTAGTGGTCTGTCTTGTCGGGCGTCGTAAGGACGGGTTCTAACCGAGCCCGATGTAGGGGCCAAATTAGCATGCGACAGGGAGGGATGCGCGCCGCAATCCTGCTATGCGCCTTGCTGGGCGGCTGCACGCTGTCGGATTCGCTCCGGCATGACGATATCCGTTCGCTCTGGATGCATCCGCCGAACACAGTGACCCAGCAGTCCGTGGTCTTCGCGACCGACCGGCAGGCGGACGGCAGCGCGCTGGGCTATGGGCTGCATTGGGATTCGGCGATCCATTGCGGGGTGGCCGAGCTGGAAGTGCCCGGCGCCTTCGTCTTCGGACAGATGCCGCGCTGGCCCAAGGCCAGGCTGGCGCCGCCGCCCGTCGCCTGCGACCTCAAGACCGACATGGACGGCTTCGCCGCGGCCGTGGCGGCGCGGGCGCGGGGCTGCGGCCGGGTGCTGCTGTTCGTGCATGGCTACAACCAGACCTTCGCCAGCGCCATCCTGCGGGCGGGCCAGATCGCGACGGACACCCAATGGCACTGCGCGGTCGCCGCGTTCTCCTGGTCGAGCGAGGGCAAGTTCGACCGCTATGCGGCCGACATCGAGCGCAGCGGCTATGCCGCGCCGGAGCTCATCGAGACGCTGCGCGCGCTGGACGCGGCCGGGCTGAAGATCGAGATCGTGGCGCATTCCATGGGAGCGCGGGTGACGCTGACGGCGCTGGCGGCGCTGTGCAACCGGCATCCCGTGCCGGTGGCCGACGAGCTTCTGCTGGTGGCGCCCGATGTGAGCAGCGAGCACGACAACGACGATTTCGGGCATCTGCTGGCGAAGAGCGCGCCTTGCCTGCATCGCGCGACGGTCTATGCCTCGGACAACGACCTGATCCTGGTCACGTCGGAGGGCGTGCATGGCGGCATCCCGCGGGCCGGGCGCGTGCCGTCGCGCGACCTGCAATATCTGAAAGACGGCAAGGTCGATGTCGTCGACGCCAGCGCGGCGCCGGGCGATCCGTTCGGGCACGGCTATTTCGTGCTCTCCTACGAGATGATGGACGACATGATGTGGGTGCTGTCGGGGCTGCCGATCGAGCGCCGCGCGGCGCCCGATGCGCTGGGCGGGCCGACCCTGACTTGCGGCGCGGCGGGCTGCGGCGATGGGCACTATGTGCTGCGGGTGGCGAAGAACCGGGGGCCGGATTTCCAGACGCGGATGCTGCGGGCGCTGTGGCCGCTTATTTTCCGCGTTCAATGACCTCGACTTCGCCGGGATGGGCGATGAGCAGCGTGGTGGCGAGGCCGAGGAACAGGCCGTGCTCGACCACGCCGGGGATGTCGGCCAGCGCCTGGGCCAGCTTCGCGGCCGCGGTGATGGCGCCGAAGGCGCAGTCGTAGAGCACGTTGCCGGAATCGCTCCTGACCGCTGCGCCGTCGCGGGCCCGCAGCGTGACGGCAACGCCGGAATAGCCGAGCGCTGCGGTCGCGGCGGCGATGCGCGCGGCGGTCGTCTTGTGGCCGAACTCCAGCACTTCCACCGGCAGCGCGAACTTGCCGAGGCGGGCGACGAGCTTGCTGTCGTCGGCGATCACCACCAGGCGCCTGGAGGAGGCGGCGACGATCTTCTCGCGCAGCAGCGCACCGCCGCCGCCCTTGATGAGGGTGAGTTCGCGGTCGGCCTCGTCGGCGCCATCGACGGTCAGGTCCAGCGGCGCCAGATCGTCGAGCGGCGCGAGCGGGATGCCGAGGGCGCGAGCCTTGGCGGCCGTCTTCTCCGAGGTCGGCACGCCGATCACGTCGAGGCCGCCGCGCACCCGGGGCGCGAGCAGTTCGAGGAAGATCTCGGCGGTGGAGCCGGTGCCGAGGCCGAGCTTCATGCCGGGCTGGACGTAGTCGAGGGCCTTGGCGGCGGCGGCGCGTTTGAGGGCGGCGGGGTCGGCGGTCATGGGGATAGTCTAGCGAAGGGTGGGACGTTCGTCACAGGGCGGCGACGGGCAGACCGACCGCCCGCGCGCAATCGGCCATGCGCTGGTCGAAGGTCGCAAGCTCGGCGCCGAGCCGCTGGGCGACGGCAATATGGAGAGCATCCGGTGTGCGCAGCGTATAGAGCAAGGAGCGAACAAGGCTCTGGGCGATCCGCATGTCGACCGGATGCGCTTCGGACCGCTCCGTCGACGACAGGCACCAGCGATCGAAATCCGCGAATGCCTGTTGAGCTTCGGTGGCAGAGAGCTCGCCCATCCGAACATGGCGCGCGACCGCCGAAGAGAACTCCGCGCCGGCCAGATCGCTGACGACGAGAGACAAGCCCTTTCCGCGCAATGCCGCATCGGCGCGTTCGGAAAAGGGATCGTCCAGAAAAAGCGCAACCAGGACGCTTGCGTCGAGGTAGACGCTCAACGCGCCCACTCTTCGTCGCGCATCCGCGAGACAAAGGTTCCGGCGTCGTCGTTGATCCGTCCACGCCCGGTACGACGCGTCTTGAGCCAATCAAGATCCGCATCGTCCAGCTTTTTCGATCCCGCTATCGGCCCGCCCGGCACGCCGTTCAAGCGCGCCACGACCTCGCCGTCCTCGGTGATGACGACGTCCTCGCCCTTGCGGGCGCGGTCGATCAGCTCGGAGAGCTTGTCTTTGGCCTCGGCGATGCTGTGCGTGGACATGAACGGAATATAGCGTTTGGATGGCGGGCCGTCCACGACATCGCGCCATGGCACGCAGGAACGACTACGACATCGCCGTGATTGGGCTCGGCGCGGCGGGGAGCGCGGCGCTGAACGTGCTGGCGCGGGCGGGCGTGCGCGCCGTCGGAATCGACCGGTTCGATCCGCCGCACGCGCTGGGCAGCTCCCATGGCGAAACGCGGCTGCTGCGCATGGCTTACGCCGAAGGACCGTTCTATGTGCCGCTGGTCAAGCGCGCCGTGACGCTGTGGAAGGCTGCGGAGCGGCGTAACGGCGTCAAGCTGTTCGAGCAGACCGGCGTCGTCTATGCCGGACCGGAGCACAATCCCTTCATCCGCGGCACGCTGGATGCCGCCGGCCAGGTGCGGCTGGTGCCGGTGCGCGGGTTGGAGGAATGGTTCGACCTGCCGGCGGAATGGCACAGGTTTCGTGAGCGCGCCGGCGGCTTCGTCTATCCGGAGCGCGCCATCGCGACGTTCCTCAAAGAGGCGCGGCAGCATGGCGCGACCGTTCTCAAAAACTGCGCGTGCGAAGGCATCGACCGGTCGGGCAAGCGGATCGTCGTCCGCACCGCGCGCGGCGCGGTGACGGCGGATCGGGCGGTCGTGACGACCGGGGCGTGGATCGGCGAACTGGTGCCGGAACTGAAGCATGTCACCTTCGTCGAGCGGCGCGTTCTGCACTGGTTCGCCGATCCCGAGCGGCGGTTCACGCGTCGGCGGGGCTTCGGGCCGTTCGCCATCGGCACGGAGGACGGGCAGATGATCTACGGCTTTCCGGCCGACGCGAAAGGCGAAGTGAAGGTCGCCGAGCATGTCCGCGTGCAGATCATCGCGACGCCGGACGCGCTGGATCGCCGCGTGACGAAAACCGATATCGATGCGATTGCGCCGCTGGTGCGGCGCCTGATGCCGGGGCTGGGCAAGCGGCTGCGCTCCGAGGTCTGCATGTATCCGATGGCCAAAGATGAGCGCTTCATCCTGGCGCGCCATCCACGCGACCGCCGGATCGTGATCGGCGCGGGGCTTTCGGGGCACGGGTTCAAATTCGCGCCGGCCATCGGCGAGGTCCTTGCGAACCTCGCGAGCGGCAAGGCGCAGCGCGTTCCCATCGCGAAATTCGGCTGGCCTATTCGACCGTGACGGACTTCGCCAGGTTGCGGGGCTGGTCGACGTCGGTGCCCTTGGCCACGGCGGCGTGATAAGCGAGGAGCTGGATCGGGATAGCGTAGAGCAGCGGCGCCAGGAACGGATCGGCCTCGGGCACCTGGATGCTCGCCCACACCGCGTCGCCGGCGCGCGCGATGCCCTGCGCATCGGAAATCAACAGCACCTTGCCGCCCCGCGCCATGACTTCCTGCATGTTGGAGACGGTCTTCTCGAACAGCGCGTCGTGCGGCGCGATGACGATGACCGGCACGGTCTCGTCGATCAGGGCGATGGGGCCGTGCTTCATCTCGCCGGCGGCATAGCCTTCGGCGTGGATGTAGGAAATCTCCTTCAGCTTCAGCGCGCCTTCCAGCGCCAGCGGAAAGCTCGGGCCGCGGCCCATGTAGAGCACGTCGGTCGCCTTCGCGATCTCCTGGCCGAGCACTTCGATCTTCGGTTCCTGCTTGAGGAATTCGGCGATGTGGCGCGGGGTGGCGAGGAGGGCGGCACAGAGGCGCTTCTCGTCCTCTTCGCTCAGCGTGCCGCGCGCCACGCCGGCGGCGATGGCGAAGGAGGCGAGCGCGGCAAGCTGGCATGTGAAGGCCTTGGTCGAGGCGACGCCGATCTCCGGTCCCGCGAAGGTCGGCAACACGATATCGGCCTCGCGGGCGATGGAGCTTTCGGCGACGTTGACGATGGCGATGGTGGTCTGGCCGTGCGCCTTGGCCTCGCGCAGCGCCGCCAGCGTGTCGGCGGTCTCGCCCGATTGCGAGACGAACAGCGCCGCGCCGTCCTTGGGGTAGACCGGATCGCGGTAGCGCAGTTCCGACGCGACGTCGGCATCGACGGGGAGGCGCGCCAGCTTCTCGAACCAGTATTTGCCGACCATGCCGGCATAGAAGGCGGTGCCGCAGGCGGAGATGGTGAGGCGCGAGGCCTTGGACAGCGCGCCGCGCAGGCCGACGCCCTGGCGCTGCACCACCGGGCCCGCCGGATCGAGATAATGCGCCAGCGTGTGACCGACGACTTCCGGCTGCTCGTGGATCTCCTTGGCCATGAAATGGCGCTTGCCGCCCTTGTCGACGATGGCGGCGGAGGCGCTGGTGATCTTCACCTCGCGATTGGCAGGCCGGCCCTCGCGGTCGAAGATCGAGACCTGGGCGCCGTCGACCACGACGACGTCGTCGTCCTCCAGATAGGAGACCTTGTTGGTGAAGGGCGCGAGCGCGAAGGCATCGGAGCCGAGATAGGCCTCGTGCTCGCCATAGCCGACGGCGAGCGGCGCGCCCTTGCGGGCGCCGATCAGCAGGCGCTCATGGCCGGAGAAGATCATCGCCAGCGAATAGGCGCCGGTCAGGCGGCGCACCGCGGCCTGCGCCGCTTCGGACGGCGTCAGGCCCATGTCGAGGTAATCGGTGACGAGATGCACGGCGACTTCCGAGTCGGTCTGCGATTCGAAGACATGGCCCTTGGCGATCAGCTCGTCGCGCAGCTCGCGGAAATTCTCGATGATGCCGTTGTGAACGATGGCGACGCGCTTGCTGGCGTGGGGATGGGCGTTGGTCTCGTTCGGCGCGCCATGCGTCGCCCAGCGGGTGTGGCCGATGCCGGTGTGGCCGTGCAGCGGGCGGGCATGCAGGACGTCGCCCAGGCGGTCCAGCTTGCCGGGCGAGCGGCGGCGCTCGATATGGCCGGAGACCAGCGTGGCGATGCCGGCGGAGTCGTAGCCGCGGTATTCCAGGCGCTTCAGCGCATCCAGGATGACCGGCGCCACGTCGCGGGTGCCCGCGATTCCGACGATTCCGCACATCGTTCGATTCCTTCTTCCCGTCTTGTCGCTTGTCATTCCCGCGCAAGCGGGAATCCAGAGTCGCCCCGCGGCTCTGGATGCCCGCCTGCGCGGGCATGACGGGGTTATTTTACAAACGGCAATCTCTAGGCGGCCAATCCTGAACCATCGCTGAACGTCATTTCTTCTTCGCGGCCTTCTCGGCCTTCTTCCTTGTGCGGAACTTCTCCGCCCAGCCGGGGATTTCCTTCTGCTCGGCGCGGGTCACCGCGAGACTGTCCTTCCCGGTCGACTTCGTGATCACCGAGCCGGCGCCGACATAGGTGCCGTCCGCGATGCTGACCGGCGCCACCAGCGCGGCGTTCGAGCCGATGAAGGCACCGGCGCCGATGTCGGTGTGGTGCTTGTCGAAGCCGTCGTAATTGCAGGTGATGGTGCCGGCGCCGATGTTCGCGCCCGCGCCGACCCGCGCGTCGCCGAGATAGGTCAGGTGGTTCGCCTTGGCGCCTTTTTCGATCGTGGCGTTCTTCACCTCGACGAAATTGCCGATATGGACGTCCTCCGCGATCCGCGCCCCGGGGCGCAGCCGCGCATAGGGGCCGATCAGCGCGCCCTGCCCGACATGGGCGCCTTCGAGATGGGAATGCGATTTGATCTCGGCCCCGCTCTCGACCCGCACGCCGGGACCGAACACGACATAGGGGCCGATATGGACGTCCGCTTCCAGCACCGTGTCGTGGGAGAGGAACACCGTCTCGGGCGCCGTCATGCCGACGCCGGCGGCCAGCGCGCGGGACCGCAGGCGCTGCTGCATCGCGCGCTCGGCATCGGCCAGCTCGGCGCGGGAATTGACGCCCATGACGTCGGTCTCGTCGGCGAGCGTGACGGCGCACGGGACGCCGTCGGCTTTCGCGATCAGCGGGACTTCGGGGATGTAGTATTCCTTCTGGGCGTTGTCGTTGGAGAGCCGCGCCGCCCAGGCGAAGAATTTTCGCGCGTCGGCGGCCGAATAGGTCCCGGCACCGCACAGGTCGATCGCGCGCTGCTGCGGCGTCGCGTCCCTGAATTCCACGATGCGGTCGAGCGTGCCGTCGGCGTTCAGCAGCACGCGGCCATACTGCGCCGGATCTTTCGGCCGGAAGGCGACGATGGAGAGGCCGGTCTTCTCCGCACTCGCCAGCGATTCCTCCATCATCGCGGACTGCGCCAGCGGCATGTCGCCATTGTTGACCAGGAGCGCGCCGTCGAAGCGGCCGAGCACGCTGGCCGCCGCCAGCGCGGCGTGGCCGGTGCCGAGCGGCCTGTCCTGGATCGCGTTCTCGGCGCCCAGGCTGGAGACATAGCCGCGAAGCCCATCCATGTTGGGCGCGCTGACCACGACGATGCGGTCGACGCCCGCGCCGCGGATCGCGGCGACGACATGGCCCAGGATGGGAAGGCCGGCGACGGCGTGCAGCACCTTGGGCCTGGCGGATTTCATCCGCGTGCCCTGCCCCGCTGCCAGAATGACGGCTGCTCTCGCCATGGCGAATTCCCTTAAAGGCCGACGGAAAAAGGACAAAGTGACGAATTGCGACGCTATATTGCTCTTCTCTTCGAAACGAATCGTCAACGATGCAAACCGCCCTGATCTTCGACCTCGACGGAACCCTGGTCGACACCGCGCCCGACCTTCTGGGCGCGACCAATGCCGTGCTGCGCTCGGAGGGGCGGCGCGAAGTCGATCCGGCGACGCTCCGGCACATGGTCGGCTTCGGCGCGCGCTCGCTGATCAGCCAGGCCATGGCGGCGACCGGAGCGCCGGTGGAGGATGCGCGGCTGGCGGAGCTGGTCGACCGCTTCCTGGTGCATTACCGGGCCCATATCGCGGACAAGAGCGTGGCCTTCCCCGGCGTGGAGGAGACGCTGGAGACCCTGCTGGGCGAGGACCGCCACCTCGGCGTGCTCACCAACAAGCCGCAGGAGATGGCCGACCTGCTGCTGAAGGCCTTGAAGCTCGACCGCTTCTTTCCGGTGATCTACGGCGCGGGGCGGATGAGCTATGTCAAGCCGGACGCGCGCATCTTCCACGACGTGGTGCGCGAGCTGGGCGCGGCCGGCGGCATCATGATCGGCGACAGCGTGACCGACGTGGCGACGGCACGGGCCGCCAGGGCGCCGGTCATACTTGTGTCCTATGGCTATACGCCGGAGCCGGCGGATAGGCTCGGCGGCGACGCGGTGACGGCGGACTTCGCGGAGATCCCGGCGCTGGCGCGGCGGCTGGGCGCCTGAGCCGCGTCCGCGTCGAAACGATCGGGGGACGGCATGTCTTCGATACTGGTGTTCTACGGCTCCTATCGGTCCGACCGCATCGGCATAAGGCTGGCGAAATTCGTCGTCGACGGCTTCGCGGCGCGCGGCGAGACCGTCGCGTTGATCGACGCCAAGGCGGTCGGCCTGCCGATCCTCGACCGCATGTACAAGGAGCATCCCAAGGGCCAGGCGCCGGCGGCGATGGAAACGCTGGCGCAGAAGATCCGCGCGGCGGACGCCTTCGTCTTCGTCACCGGCGAGTACAATTGGGGCGTCCAGCCTGGCCTGAAGAACCTGACCGATCATTTCCTGGAGGAATGGTTCTGGCGGCCGGCGGCGATCGCGAGCTATTCGCCGGGGCGGCTCGGCGGGGCGCGGGTCAACTCGACCTGGCACGGCATCTTGTCGGAGATGGGGATGGTGGTGGTCTCGAGCACCCTGACAGTCGGCACGCTGACCCAGGTGCTCGACGCGGAGGGCAAGCCCATGGGCGAGGCCGGCGCCGTGCAGCACAAGGCGTTCGCGCGCTTCGCCGACGACCTGGCGTGGTGGGCCGAAGCGGCCAAGGCCCAGCGGGCGAAGGCGAAGCCGCCCTATTAGCCGGCCTGCTTGACGCCCCGGGCGGGGTGCTCCTATACGGCACGTCCGCGTTCGGCGCGGGCGCGTAGCTCAGCGGGAGAGCACTCCCTTCACACGGGAGGGGTCACAGGTTCAATCCCTGTCGCGCCCACCATTTTTGACAGGATTTCCGCGGGTTTTTCCAAACGCGATTTTGTTCTATTCGGCACCGAACGGCGTACAAAAGCAGATTTCGGCACCGAAATCCGTGGAAAACCCGTGGAAAAATTTGAGGCTGAAAATCGGCTTTTGTTCACGGTCAGAATCGGCGGATGACTCACTCTGGAAAGCAGCGAGTTCAGGGGTCATATCAAGCTGTCCGCGATAACCTTCACCACCCAGGCTTCGATGTTCGTAGAGAGAAAAATCAACGGCGCCACCCAAGCGGTCGAACTCTGGAAATGCGAGTGGGAAAGCTGGGTCAGCATTCGCTCGCGTGTCGCAATTAGTTCGTCGAGGGCGACAGGATCGGTCGTCATACCGACGAAGTTGTTCTCGTAGTCTTGCGTTATGTCGCGAAGGCGCGGAAACAGGACTTCATGAACCGGACGGGTATGGCTTGCCAAGTAGACGACGAAAGCGCGGCGAATGCCATTCGTGATTCCCTCATTCTCAGACAGCTGCAGGACGTCGAATAGGTCGCGAGGATGCTGCCTGTCCAGCGCGGCAACGAGCTTGCCGCCATAAAGGTCTTCAAGTGAGGCAACGGGAATTTCCAGGTCGGCCAGCAATGTCTCTCTGGCGCGGGGCGTAAGCGATGCGAGGCGGACCGGCCGAACCGTTCCGCGCAAGACGAAGTTCACCTCGATCTTCACTTCAATGGAGCCGCGCCGCACCAGAAGTTTCGTTTCTCCGGCGCCGGCAGCGATGGTGGCACGTGTCTGGAATCCGCTCTTGCTGAGACGTTCCGAAGCCTGCCGTATGGCGGCGTTGATACGGCGCAGTGCCTGTTCGCGAGGAACCGCCGGGTCGGCGAAGACAAGGTCCAAGTCCACCGAGAGGCGCGGCATATCTCGCGTGAAGAGGTTGATCGCGGTGCCGCCCTTCAGGGCCAAAGCGTCGTCCGTGAATACGAATGGCGCCACCTGCACCAGCATGCGTGCTGTATCGAGGTAGAGCTGGTTCATGGCTTGAGCACCAGCAGACCATCGGCGGAGCGGGAGACCCAGCGGCGATTGCTGCCGGTCGGCAGTTTGTCCGGTTTGAGCTTTGCCGCCCAGGGAAGCGAGCTCTCCTTTCCGAGTTGCAGACAGAGCCTGACTGTCTTCACGCTCGTGCAGCGCCGCAAGAGCTCACCCAATACATCGGCACGCATGCTGTAGGTGCTTTCGACGAGCTCGCGCGCTTCCTGCATCGGCTGGCGGACACCAACCTCGCTCAGTACCTCAAGCAGCGCCCGCTCAGGGGCAGATACCAGAGGCGCACCACTGCGCCTTTCGAACGGACCGGCGTGGAGCAAAGCGCCGGGCTTTTCTTCGAACAGGCGCTTGCGATGATATTCGGCCGGAAAGCGTTCCGTGAACCAGCGCGGGAGCGTGGCCGCCGCCCATCCGTAGAGATGCAGGATCGGCTGCTGCGACACGTATTGGCGGACGCCATACCAGTCGAGAGCGGATTTACCGCCGACATGCAGACCTTTCAGCTTGCGCTGCAAGACCAGCAGGCTCGGATGAAGCGCCAAGGTATCGTTCGGCCTGCTGTATACGCCGCGTGCAAGCCGCGTCAGCCAGCCCGAGCGCACATAGTGGACGGCAAGGTCGGCCGATATACCGAGACCAGCAATATCCTCAGGCGTCAGCGGGGCTCCGGGCGCGAGCCCGGCATAGAGGGTGTTTAGTTTGTTTCTCTCTGTCGTAGTCATGCTACGATTATATGCACTTTTCCAAACACACAAGGCAAGATTAGATTTATCGGAATTATCGTAGTTATACTACGATAATTCATACTTTCTCAAACATCACCCACGCTTCCGCCGCCGAGGTTCGGGAGACCGGTGGCCCAGGCCGATCTTCTTGGCGAACGCCGAACGCTGCACGGCGTAGTTCGGCGCGACCATGGGGTAGTCAGGCGCAAGCCCCCGCTTGGCGCGATAGTCTTCCCGCGATAGCTGATATCGCGACCGCAGATATCGCTTGAGCATCTTCAACTTCTTCCCGTCCTCCAAACAAACGATGTGTTCCGCCGTCACGGACTTCTTGATCGGGACGGCCGGTTTCTGTGTTGTGACCGCGTCCGCAGTCGATGATCCGATCAAGCCGGCAAATGTGCCATGCACGCTCCTTACAAGGCCGGGAAGCTCCGCCACCGGAACGGGGTTGTTGCTGACGTAAGCCGCTACAACCTTCGCGACCATCTCAAGCGTGCCTTCTGCTCCGAAAAGAGCAAATGACCACGGCGGCAGCCGTGCCTGGAAAGACGGAGGCTGCAGGAGCCCGCGTTCTTCGTGCGGGCGAACGCGCCGCCGAGCGGCCGGCGGCGCGCGACCAGCGCGCGCGACGCGGCGCACACGCAGGAGCGGCGAAGCCGCGGGACCGAGTGCGACCGCCGGCTGCTCACAAGAGAAACGCCACTGTCGTCAGGTGCCGGTCTTGGCGAGGCGGACACCTTCGCCCTTCCTGTCATCTTCGGAAATGAACTCGATACCGGCTTTGGTGATAGCCTTCTGGACGGCCATCACTGTGCTGAAGCGCGGATCGACCTCGCCGCGCTCGAGGCGCGTCACGGCGTTCAAGGACACGACGGCCTTGTCCGCGAGGTTCTGCTGCGACCAACCCAACAAAGCACGGGCCGCCCGAATTTGACGCGCTGTGATCATGCACGCGCACAATCGCCGCGCCGGGGCGCTTTTAGCTACAGAGAGGGTCTTTATTGACCTCGTTAGGTTGATATCTATCCCGGATAGGGTATTTCTTACAGCCGCAGGATGTAGGGTAATTGATCCATGCCGCCATCTAGACGCGAGCAGACGAATCAGCCGCCGAAGAGCCGGTCCTCCAAGGAAGTGCCCCCCGACGCCAAGGACGTGCCGCCAACCCCGTCCTTAAAGCATTCCTCATCGATTGACGACGAGATCGGATCAGCAATTGCGCTCGCATTGCCATGCGCGAGGAAGTGCGCAAGGCGCGCGCGAGGACCGCGCCAGCCGCGGGCTCAACGTCACGGGAGGACACTTGACGCAAACCGCCCAGCCGAACCGCAAACGCTCGACGCAATATGACCGACATGTCGGGGGCCGGCTTCGTCTGGCCCGCACGTCGCGCGGCATGTCACAGAGCGACCTGGGCCAGACTCTGGGGCTGACCTTTCAGCAGGTGCAGAAATACGAGCGGGGCGCAAATCGCATCAGCGCCGGCCGTCTGTTCGAGGCGTCCATCATCCTCAAAGTCGAGATCATATATTTCTTCGAAGGGCTCGACGGCTGCACCGAGCCCCTTCCAATAGACATTGTTGATGACGAGGCGTCGTCACTCTTTGCGATGATCTGGAGCATCGAAAACTCGCGTGTCCGAGCCATCATTCTCGATCTGATCTCTGCGCTTGCCACGGGCGACGCGAAGCAGCGCAAACGTCTGGCACTGCGCCAACGAAATTGCACGCGACGGTTTGCTGAACTTGCGACAACAGCGTCTCCGAATAGCTCACGAAGAGATTGCGCACGTGTTCGCTGTTTCGGAATTCCGATTGCAGAATCGCAATCGGGCAGCGAACCATGTCGCCTTCCAGTTGCACGAGGCAGCGGTTGAAGGAGACGCGGCTGCACATCGCCGCGAAGAGGCCGAATGCGCCCTCCAGTCCAATGTTGGCCGTCTCGATTGCCGAGCCGTTTTCCAGAACGGTGAGCAGCGAAAGGACAGAACCTTGCGGGAAATAAGCATGCTTCAGCACGCCGCCCGCCTCGCATACGACCACCCCGAGCTTGAATGTGACCGGCTGAAGATGGGGATCGATCCGCTTGCGGCTGGCGGGCTCCAACGCGCCGAGCAATCGATTGCTCTGGATTACATCTGTTTCTGCTCTGGGCATGGCGATACCGTTGAACTGTTGCTGATGCCAGCGCCCGACAGCCCAGCCTGCGACTAGCACATTAGGGTGCGAACCCAATAAAAGTCTTGTTGGCTGAATGGGTTGTTGATTCTCTATGCTCGTTGATTCGGAGCTGATGAGATGCGACCCAATCTTTTTTGGCTGAGCGACGAGCAGTGGGCTCAGATCGAGCCGTATCTGCCGACGGACGTGCGCGGCAAGGAGCGGGTCGACGACCGCCGCGTGATCAGCGGCATCCTGCATGTGCTCAAGAGCGGCTGTCGGTGGAGCGATTGCCCGCCGGAATACGGTCCGCCGACGACGATCTACAATCGCTTCGTGCGTTGGGCAGAGCGCGGCGTTTGGGAGCGGTTGTTCCGCGAGCTCGCGGCCCGTGGCCGATCCGGCGCTACACAGATGATCGACTCCACGCACGTCAAGGCACACCGCTCGGCTTCGGGCGCAAAAAGGGGGAGCATAAGCAGGCTATTGGTCGCTCGCGCGGCGGGCGAAACACGAAAATCCATGCAGTCGCAGATGCTAAAGGCCGTCTTCTTTCCATCCTTTTGACCGGCGGCCAGGCGCATGATTGTCCGCCCGCACAACGTCTGATCCGCCGCTCCAAGGCCACCAAGAAACTGCTCGGCGACAGGGCTTACGACAGCGCCGAACTTCGGCAATGGCTCAGTGATCGCGGCACCAAGCCTGTCATTCCCAACAAGGCCAATCGCAAGCAGCCCTTTAGCTTCGACAGAAAATCCTACAAGCAGCGACACAGGATCGAAAACGCCTTCTGCCGCCTCAAAGACTTCCGGCGCATCGCGACGCGCTACGACAGGCTGGCAAGAAACTTCCTCGCTTCCGTATGCCTCGTCGCTGTCATCGTATGGTGGATTTTATGAGTCGTGGCCCTAGTTCGTGAGGGACGGTTCAGGCTGAGCAATTTTGCTCACCGACGCTGGAGGAAGAAATTCCAAACATTTCTGGACATTGTGCGCATTCCCGCCACGAAGCTCGGACCGGCACGCTCGTAAAGAGACCATTGAGGCGTTGGGATGCCAGCTTTCCGGCGAACGGCTGGAGGCAGTGTCCGGTACCGGACATTTTCGTTGAATTCGCAAAGACGGTCACTAGAATGAATGGCGGCAGCGCGATGCAGCTATTCGCGCGCACGATCGGGTGGGCACAGTTGCACCAGCGGCACAGCGAGAATTGAAACCACCGCGTTGGCGCGACGATGAAAGCACGATCGCCGGACCAGCGGAGATTTTGTCATGCCGGCCAGACCCAAGCCATCATTCGATCCTAAATCATTTCTCGCCCAAACTGGCGCGGGTCGAAGCGTTCGCAAGTACCGCAAGAACGAAAATATCTTCTCGCAGGGAGACGCCGCCGACGCCATTTTCTACATCTTGAAGGGCAAGGTGAAGCTCACGGTTCTTTCGGAGCAGGGAAAGGAGGCGATCGTTGCAATTCTCTCAGCAGATGATTTTCTCGGCGAAGAATGCCTCGATGGACAGCGAATCCGTACCGCGACGGCCAAGACGCTAACCGACGCTGCTATCGCACGGCTTGAGAAGACGACACTGCGCAAATTGATACGACAGGAACCGGGGTTTTCCGAAATGTTCATTGCGCATATTTTGGACCGCAGCCTGCGTATTCAAGCGGACCTCGTCGATCAACTGTTCAATTCGAGCGAGAAGCGGCTCGCCAGGCTGCTCCTGCTGCTGGCGAACTTCGGCAAGGAAGGAAAGCCGGAGCCTTTGATCGCGAAAATCAGCCAAGAGACCCTTGCCGAGATGATCGGCACCACGCGTTCCCGCGTCAGTTTCTTCATGAACAAATTTCGTAAACTTGGCTTGATAGATTACGATCATGGCGGCGCCATCGAGGTTCATAAGTCCCTATTGAACCTGGTTCTTCACGAAAAGCCGCATATCGATACCTGAACGCGCCCAACGCGTCGCCGCCATGCACTCCGCCGATCTTGCCACGGTAGGATGTGAGCAATCCTGCACAGTGGATGGGTCCGGACGCCCATAAGGTTTCCTTCGCACGCCGTTCCGCCGGGTGGTTCGGCGCCGGTGAAGGACTAAGACCATGGCTATTGGACATTCGATCGGTCGATCTTTTCCGACTCTGCGCCTCAAATCCAAATCTCCGAAGGCCGGTTTGATGTCGGGCTATGCGTGCGAGCAGGACGTCGGACCGTGTCCCGTAGATGCTCTGCGCCAGTCGCTTGCTCGGGAGGCGGTTCTTCTTCATCAAAAGGACGCGTTAATCCAGGAGCAGGAGATGCTTCGCAAAGAATCCGATCATCGGCTGCTGAACGGCCTGCAAATGGTGGTCAGCCTGCTTTCGCTCCAGAGCCGCGCAGCCGCCACTCCCGACGTGGCCCTGCAGTTGTCCATAGCCGCCAGACGGGTGGCAACCATCGAACGCGTCCATCGCCGCCTTCATTTCAACGATGGAACGCACACTGTCGCATTTGGAAAATATCTGGAGGATTTCTGTCGCGATTTCTCCGGCATGATGACGTCCGAGGAGGACCCGGAACAGGCGATCACCGTCCAATCTGTCGAGGTCAGCCTTCCAACCGCGACCGCAATTCCGCTCGGCTTCATTGTCAACGAGTTGATCACCAACGCTGCCAAATATGGCGAAGGTCGGATCGCCGTCAGCCTGAATCTCTATTCAGAGGGCTATGTGCTGGCCGTCTCCAACGCCGGCCCGGCTCTTCCGGAAGGATTTGATCCGGCAATGTCAAAAGGATTGGGGATGAGAATCGTTCGGTCTTTTGTCGATCAAATTGGTGGTCATCTTCTTTTTGGTCGAGGGGAAGGCAATCGCGGCGCGCTCTTTGCTGTTCACTTCTCCTGACGTCAGCAAATCGCGCGCCGAATGATACGGCAGTAGGGGCGTTCGTCGCACCGCTTTGCAGCGACGGTCCGCCAGTGTCCCGCCGTGACCGAATTGCAAATTCGTCCAATGGCATAGCCGCGCTCGGAACTCCGCGCATGTGGTCAATTCTGCACAGTGGTCCAGCGGACGCGGCACTAACATTGGCTGGTGTTTTTGATGCGGACCGTTCGCGCATCGAAACGGCGCAGTGCGGTTGCGAAACGAAGACAGGCAGCACAGAGGTAACCACCGGATGGCAGTAAATCCGGAGTCCGCGAGATGGTCGGTGTCAGTATCGAGGGTACGAAGATTTCCCGGATCAAGCGCTGAGTCTGCCAGCAGGAGATAAAGCATGAGTCTCATATTGATCATTGTGGTGCTTGTGGTGTTGTTCGGCGGCGGTGGATACTTCGGCTACAGTCGTTACGGCGGCGCGGGGCTCGGCGGTGTGCTCGGCACGTTGCTTGTCATTCTGGTGATCCTCTGGCTGGTTGGGGCGCTGGGCGGCGTTCATTCTTGAAGCCGCCAATGAACGCCGGGCGCGCGCCATTGGGTGCATTCGCGGCATTCCCCATGATATCGCTGCAACCCCCTAAACATGTTGTTCACCCGTGCTTTTCACCTCGTGCAATGGAACATGTGTCCGGTAACACCGTTGCCAGACAACCCAACGGTTGGGTTCAACAGGAGAGCTTCATGGACAAGGACAAAATCAAGGGCGCGGGCGATCAGGCCAAGGGCGCCGTCAAGGTCGGCGTTGGCAAAGCGATTGGCGACACGAAGCTGCAGGGCGAAGGTCATCTCGACAAGGCCAAGGGGAAGATCGAAAGCGCCGTCGGCGACGCCAAAGACAAGATTCGCGACTTGGGCGATCGGGACTGACCGCAGATTACTTCGAAATCACGAAAAGGTCCGGCGCGCTTGCCGGGCCTTTTCGTTTTTATCGATCGCAAATCGTTTCTGCCAAGCGCCAGCCTTTGCTTGCCGCCTTCGCCCGTGCCGACGGTGCGTGGAACTTTTTGCCATCAGTTTCGTTACTGAACGGCCAGCCATCCATGCATATGACGCGGGCAGAAGGGCTCTCATGACATTGATTATAATTATCGTTGTTGCTGTGCTGTTGTTCGGCGGCGGTGGATATTGGGGCCGCGGTCGCGGCTACTGGTAAGCGCTATAACGTTCAAGCGACCAAGCAACAGATATTCCCCAAACTGTTTTCTCGCGCAGCGTCCCAGTAGCTAGTTCGGTTCTCGTGATCGAAAGCGGATGCATGCGGCTGGCGAAATCCGCGAACCGCAGCTTGATCGTCTTTTCGCTCTCCAAGCGACAGGACGCGAACATCCATTTGAGCAATACTCTTGCAATCGCGCCGTGCGGGAGGCCCTAGCCGATGGTATCCAATCTTAAAGTCGCGCAGTCGAGCGGCCGGGCGTCTCACAATCGCGCGCTGCCAATTGTAGCGGGTGAGTTGAGTCCCGACGATGTGTGGAAGGTGCCGTTGGCCGGTCTTCTCGCGCGGCTTGCAACGACTCCAGCAGGCTTGAGTGGTGCAGAGGCCCAGTCGCGATTGGCGACCTACGGCCTCAACGACGCGGCGACCGTCAAGCGTTCGCCGCTCTGGTTGCAGTTTCTCGCGCGCTTCCGCAATCCGCTGGTGATCATCCTCCTGGTGGCGAGCGGTTTGTCCGCCGCCACCGGCGATCTTGCCAGTTTCTTCATCGTGCTCAGCATCGTCACCCTCGGCATGACGCTGGACTTCGTGCAGGAGGTACGGGCCCAGAATGCGGTGGACGCCTTGCGCCGCTCCGTAGCGGTGCAGGCAACCGTGCTGCGCGGCGGGGCGAAGCTTTCCCTGCCGATCGACCAACTGGTTCCGGGTGACATTGTCGAATTGATCGCCGGCGATCTCGTTCCAGCAGACTCCCGTCTGCTCGAAGGCCGCGATCTGTTCGTCAACCAGGCTCTTCTGACCGGCGAGCCCTATCCGGCGGAGAAACAGGCTGGCGACACCGCCATCGGCGCCGAGAATCCCGCCGGCGCGTCGAACGCCGTCTTTGCCGGCACCTCGGTGATCAGCGGCACCGCGACGATCGTCATTTGCCGGACCGGCAGCAAAACGGCGCTCGGCAATCTCGCCACAAGCCTGGCGGAGAAACCGCCCGCCACGGCCTTCGCGCTGGGCATTCGCCGCTTCGGCATGCTGATCATGCGGCTGACCATCCTGATGGTGCTGTTCGTGCTGGTGGTGAACATCTCCTTTCATCGGCCGGTGCTGGAATCCCTGATGTTCGCGCTGGCGCTCGCGGTGGGGCTGACGCCCGAACTGCTGCCCATGATCGTCACCGTAACCCTCGCCCGGTCCGCGATGGAACTTGCCAAGCGCAAGGTCATCGTGAAGCGACTGTCCGCGATCCACGATCTCGGCGCCATGGACGTCCTGTGCACCGACAAGACCGGCACGCTGACGGAAGCCACCATCAAGCTCGTGCGGACCATCGACGGCCGGGGCGCTGATTGCGACCGGACGTTTGCCTATGCCTGCGTCAACAGCCGGTTCGAAAGCGGCATGAAGAGCCCGCTCGACGATGCTATCATCGTCGCACGTCCTTTCGACATGGCGCCCTTTACGAAGATCGACGAAGTGCCGTTCGATTTCGAGCGTCGGCGGATTTCCGTGTTGGTCGAGCATGACGCCAAGCGCCGGTTGATCGTCAAAGGCGCACCGGAAGACATCCTGCGACTGTCCAATACATACGAAGCGGCCGACGGGATGGAAAAAGCGCTCGATGCCGAGACGCGCCGCACCTTCCAGGCCACGCTCGATACGCTTTGCGCGCAAGGCTATCGCTCTCTCGGCGTGGCCAGCCATGCGGTCGATGAGAGCCACAAGACGGCAGCGATCAGCGATGAAGCCGATTTTGCCTTTTCGGGTTTCGCCGTTTTCCTGGACCCTCCCAAGGCCAGCGCGGGCGCCACAATCAAGGCCTTGGCAGAGGCGGGCGTATCCGTGAAGGTGCTGACCGGCGACAACGAGCTTGTCACCCGCCATGTGTTCGAGCAGATCGGCGTGTCGGTCGCCGATGTGCTGACGGGCGACGCGCTGGAAAAGCTTTCGGACGAGGCCCTCTTGGGCCAGGTCCAGCAAACCAATCTCTATTGCCGCATCAATCCCCAACAGAAACACCGGATCCTTCTGGCGCTGAAGCGATTGGGACATGTCGTCGGCTATATGGGCGACGGGATCAACGACGCCCCGGCGCTGCACGCCGCCGATGTCGGGATATCGGTCGATGGCGCGGCCGACGTCGCCCGCGCGGCCGCCGACCTGATCCTTCTGGCACCCGACCTCTCGGTCGTGCGCGACGCCGTGGCCGCCGGCCGCGGCGCGGTACAGAATGTCTCCAAATACGTGCTGATGGGTTCGAGCTCGAACTTCGGCAATATGTTCAGCATGGCGGGCGCGGCCCTGTTCCTTCCGTTCCTGCCGATGCTGCCGATCCAGATCCTGCTGAACAATCTGCTCTACGACGTGTCGGAGATCGCGATCCCGTTCGATCGCGTCGATGCGGAGACGATCGCCCGCCCGGTCAAATGGGACATCAAGCTGATTGAGCGGTTCATGCTGGTGTTCGGCCCTATCAGCTCGGTTTTCGATTTTCTGACGTTCTACGCGCTCCTTCATCTGTTCGCCGCCGGCGCGGCGCTGTTTCAGACGGGCTGGTTCATCGAATCGATCACGACCCAGGTTCTGGTTGTCTTTGCCATTCGCACGCGCCGGCGCTTCTTCCAAAGCAAGCCTCACGCTTTCCTTGTCGCCATGGCGGTTGGCGCCGTGGCAATCGCAGTCGCGCTAGCGCTATTGCCGATGGGACGCTGGTTCGGCTTTGTCGCGCCGCCGCCCTTGTTTTTCGTTTATTTGCTGGGCGCGACCGCGGCGTATCTGGCACTTGTCGAAATCGTCAAAGGCTTTTTCTACCGCTTCGCTACCAAGCGCTGAACGGTATCCGGCAACCAAGATAGTTTGGCGGCAATAACGGCAAGACAGTCTGCCCGACAGTCCGCGGTGACGATCTTCACCATTGGCCATTCGACGCGCACGATCACCGATTTCGTGGCGCTGCTGGCGCATGTCTTTCTCCTTCTGTTGCGGGCGCGGTTCAACTTATGCCCGTGCGTCGAGATCAACCTTCGGTTTCGCGTTCCCAATGACGCAGGGCGCGGCGGGCTTTGACGAAGGCGCTGCGTCGGCCTTTGTGGCGAGCTTGATGCAGGCTTCATCAGGTCCTTCGCCAGACCGGTCTTCTCGAAGAGAAGCACCGCGTCGGACGTGTAGCCAATGAACTTGCAGTGGGCGAAGGCGTCGTTGACGAAATCCTTCGCGCATGGATCCCCGGCGGTTCCGTTCGACAGGGTGACGTCGCCGATCTTAGGCGGACGACTTCGCGGACGCCCTTTTCATGCTCTACCGCGGCGACCAGCGCGTTGGCCACGGCCGCATCTGCCGCGTAACTAGCCGGGGAATAGCCCGCGTAGCAGGCTTACCAGTTCGATTTGCCGCCTAGTTCCCGTTTTCGCGAAGATCGCGCGCATTTGCGCCCGCACGGTGTTCTTAGACACGCGGTGGCGATCGCAGATCGCGTCCGGCGAATGTCCGCCGGCCAGCGCGACGGCGACGCGGGCTTCAGCGGATGTCAACCCGAAGAGTTGGCTCAGGCGTTGCGCCGGCATCGGGGCGGCGGTGCCCGGATCGTTCAGGAACAGCGCGACACAGCATCGCGTTTGGCCGAGATACGCTGCGGCGGTCTCCGCCAGCGGCGCGATCGTGACATAAAGGGGGCTTTCCTCCGCCGCGCGCCGGATCGCGATGGATCCGCCGGACCCTGCGCTCCGGCCCTCCGCGGTGCGCTGCGCGGCTTCGATCAGCGCAGTCAGCATGGCGCCGCCGTCGTCTTCCGTCTGCAGCCGTCCCCGCACGATCCGCAGGCCTCTCCGGCCGGTCAGCAGCCGTTCGGCGGCGCGATTGAGGGCCATGACACGCCCGTCGCGGCCGACGAGCACAACGGCGCTGTCGAGAAGATCGAGCGTTGACCGCAACCCGCCGATCACCGCCTGGGCCTGAGAGAATTTGCGATAGAGCCATGCCGCGCGGGAAACATGCGGCATCAGCCGCCGCAATTGCTCCATCTCGTCGTCCGCGAACGCGCCGCGCGCCTGCGAACGCACAACGGCCAGCATGGCTTCGGCCTCGCGGTCGTCGGCGACTTTCGTGATCGCGGAATAGCGCGCCTGAAATGGAATCAGGAAATCCTGATAGATTTCGCTTCGTTCGACGTATGTTTCGTCGAAGCTGGTCTGGCAGAATTGCGGGTCGCTTGTCGCCGCACCCGCGGCCAGCTTGCGGCGCGGATCGATGGCACCGTAATGTGCATTGTATCGCGCGTCGCCGGCCTTCACCAACGTATGATCGCCGCCGACCCAGGAGCTTTCGACTTTGTTCTGCTGCTTGTTCCACCAGATCAAGTGGCCCGCAGTCGCATCGAAGGCGCCGGCCAGGGACGTAAGTGCCTCCGGCCACGCGTCCGGCTCGGCCGCGGCGCGATAGAACAACGCGATGGTGTCTTCCAGTGACGGTTGCGGCATGGCCCAACCCCCAAGAACGGTAACACAGGCGGCGGATCGCCAATGAGGAAACGGCTAGAAATCCCTGTCTTTATAGTCCGAACGGACGATGAAGCACAGCCCGAGCCCCCTAAAGCTAGAGGCTTACGCGCCGGCGCGCGTTACCGAGGGGGTCATGAACGGAAAATCTATTTCGCAGGCAGCGCTTAGCACGGCTGCCGTCCTGGTCATTCTTGGTGCAGCCGGTGGCGCATCGCAGGCATGGGCTCAGACCACGCCGGCGCTCGCGCCGTTTCATTCACCCTTCGGCGCCGACAAGGATGCGGCAAGCGCAGAGGCGGCGGACTTCAATGCCTTGATGAAGCTCTACGACGCCTATAAGGACGCCAAAGCGACGGAAATAAAATGCATATATACCTACATGTGGGATTCCAAAGCCTATCACGACGCCTATACAGCTTATGATGCAGCTCTTCAGCAATATCTGCGCGATTATAGCAGTGTTACCTACCCCGCAGTCGGCGATCTCTCCTCGATGCGGTCGGTGAACTGGGATTACTACGCCAAAGATTGGAAAGCCGTCACGGACACGCTCGCCCGCGAAGACAAGAAAAGTCATCTCGCCGGCGATTGTCACGACAAAACGCTGCCGGCGCCAGAACCGCAGAGCCCAACACCGCCGCCTGAGAAACCGGCACCGCCGCCTCCCGCGGAAGAGCACTGGACCGTTCCCCTGCCGCCGAAACCGGACACCTGGGAAAACCGCCCCGAGATCGGCATGACGAGTCCTTGGAACGGACCGTTCGGCGGCGTCCAGCTCGTCGGCATGACCAGCAGCGTCGCGACCGTCGAATATTTGGACGCGACCGATATCCGGACGAACGGCTTCGACGATTCCGGCAGCGGCTTCGGCGGCGGCGTCAACGTCGGCTACGACTGGCAGGTCGGCACCAATATCGTGGTGGGTGTGGTCCTGGACGCCGATATTGTCGGCGGCGTCGTCAACCATCACTTCGCGGGTGGCAACTTCATCGGCTCCGATGTGGACTTCACCGGATCGGCGCTGATCCGCGGCGGCCTGCTCGCGACCCCCGATCTGCTGATATACGGCGAGACCGGCGTAAGCTTGGCCGACGAGAGCATCAAGATCGACTTCGGCGGCCCGCGCACAGACGAAAGCACGATTACGCCGGGGTTTTCGCTCGGCGGCGGCGCCGAATGGATGTTGCCGAACCCGATCCTTCCGGAGTTTGGCTCTTCGAGCTCGGTGTTCGTGGACTACGAGCACACTTGGTGGAGCGGCAGCCGGCTGAACACGCCGGCTGCATCGCCGCTGTTCGATTATACATGGCTCCCGCGAAGCAACACGGTCACGATCGGCCTTCGCGTCCAGTTTGGCGCTACGAGGACCTTCCGATGAAGTGGTTAGCCAAGGGGTCAGTGCCGGAGCATGCGAAGGGCTGAGAGACTGGGTCGCTTTCGGTGGTGCCCTATTTGGGCAGCATGGGTTTGCCTTCATGGGCGACCAGCAGGTCGTGCATGTCGTCGGCGCGCTCCTCCTCCACCGACAGGATCCATTCCAGCATCCGCTTCGTCGTCGGATCGTTATCGCCGAAGTAGCGGATCAGTTCGCGATAGTGATCCACCGCGATGCGCTCGGCGATCAGGTTCTCCTTGATCATGTCGACGAGGGTCGGTCCCGTGGAATATTGCGACGCCGAGCGGCTGGCCAGCCCTTCGGGATCAAAATTGGGTTCGCCGCTGAGCTGGGTGATGCGTTCGGCGACGGCCATCATGTGCTCCTGCTCCTCCTTGGCGTGCTCGGCGAACTCCGCTTTGACGCCCTCGCTGGAGATGCCCGCGGCGCTGACGGAATGCATGGTGTAGCGCAGGACGCAAAAGATTTCGGTGGCCAGGACCGATTGGAGGATATCGACCGTCTTCTTGGGGTCGCCCTTGTAGGTCCAAGTCATGGCGTCTTCGGCGATGTTCTTGCGCGCGCGGTCGCGTAGAGTCTTCACATCGCTGAGGAACGGCGTGGCGTGCTTTGCTTTGGCTTTGGCTTTGGCATGTCGTTTTCCTTCCGTTAAGGGCTCAATTCAATTTATGCCCCTGCATCGAGATCGATCTTCGTCTCGCGCTCCCAATGGCGCAACGCGCGGCAGGCTTTGACGAAAGACATCGCGTCGGCCTTTGTGGCCAGTTTGATGCAGGCTTCGTCCAGATCCTTCGCCAGGCCGGCTTTCTCGAAGACAAGCGCTGCTTCGGACGAATAGCCGATGAACTTGCAATGGGCGAAGGCGTCGTTGACGAAATCCTTTGCGCACGAATCTCCAGCGAGAAGTTTCGCGCCGTCCTTCGACGCGAGGATGGCCACCGCGTCGAACAGCACGGAGGGACCACCATCGATCTTCTGCTTGGCGGCGACCTTGGTTCCGTTCGACAGAATGACACCGCAGATCTTGGGCGCCACGACTTCGCAAACGCCTTTTTCCTTTTCCACCGCGGCGACGAGCGCGTCGAACACAGCCGCATCCGCGCCATCGGCCGCCAGGATGCCGAGCTTACGGCCGGTGAAGCTATTGACGGGCTTCTTCAACATGCTCAAAGCCGGCGACGGCGACAGCTTTGTATTGACCGGCCGCGCGGCCCGCGCCGGCTTGGGCAGATCGAGACCCAGGCCATCGGCCACGGTCATCGCCAAACCCCCGTCGATGTGGATCAGGTGCGAAACCGTGCGCGAACGGATGTCGGGCCGTTCGACCTTGCTCAGCTCGAATACGATGGCGTCGCCGATGTGCTTCTGCTCCACCGGCGTCTGGCTGATGTAGAACTGTCGCGCCTGGCTGTAGTGGTCCGCGAAACTCTCCGGACGCAGCCGAGTCTTCGGCCCGTTCTCCTCCGCCGCGAAACTGCGAAAGCCGCGATCCGGATTCTCGCGCGGCCCGCCTTCGGCGCCCCAGCTGTTGGGCTCGTAATTGGCGCGGGTCTTCGGATTGTTCATCTTCGGCTTCCAGCGGAATTTGACGAAGGTCGAGCGGTCTTTGGCGTCCAGGAAACGGAAAGTATGGATGCCGAAACCTTCCATGAAGCGAAAAGACCGCGGGATGGCGCGATCGGACATCACCCACATGATCATGTGCAGGCTTTCGGGCGTGAGAGAAATGAAGTCCCAGAAATTGTCGTGTGCCGATTGGGCCTGCGGGAAGTCGCTGTCAGGCTCCGGCTTCACGGAATGAACGAGATCGGGAAATTTGATCGCATCCTGGATGAAGAAGACCGGGATGTTGTTGCCGACCAGATCCCAGTTGCCTTCCTTGGTGTAGATCTTGACCGCGAAGCCGCGAACGTCGCGCGCCAGATCGCCGGAGCCCTTGCTGCCGGCCACCGTCGAGAAGCGCACGAAAGCCGGCGTCTTCTCGCCCACGCGCTGGAACACGTCGGCGCGTGTAATCTTCGTGAGCGACTCGGTTAATTCGAAATAACCATGCGCGCCATAGCCGCGTGCGTGCACGACACGTTCGGGAATCCGCTCATGATCGAAGTGAAAGATCTACTCGCGGAAATGGGCATCTTCTAGGAGCGCCGGTCCGCGTGCGCCATAACTCTACGTGTTCTGGTCGTCGGCGACCGGAATGCCTTGTTGTGTGGTTAAGGTCTCGACGCCATCCGATGCGATCTGGTGGGTCTCGCCGCCCTTGACTTGATTCTCGCGGTAACTGGGTTCTTGTTTTGCGCCTGGTACACTTTTGTGTGGCTGGCTCTGTTTCTTGTACGACGCCGCAGTCGTGGCTCTTTTCGATGCCATGGCGAGTCCTCCCTTGTTAGATTTTCTCGATAAGGCCCCCGCTGAAGTTGACGCTACTGTTGAAGAAGTGTCGCCGGCATTCTTTCCAGAATACGCGCCAGCGGGCACAGAAGTTCCCACCCTTCCGTCCGCGCGGTCGGCCCGCAACGAACGCATACCGAAGATGGCGAACAGCTAGGCGCGTTTTATCATCCGCAGGATGACGATCAGGATGACCGCGCCCAAGGTCGCCGTGATGAGCGAGGCAATCAGGCCGCTGCCGATGCTGATGCCGAGAACCCCGGCCAGCCAACCTCCGACAAGGGCGCCAACGATGCCCACGACAATGTCGCCAACCAGGCCAAAACCGCCGCCCTTGACGAATGTCCCGGCTAGCCACCCCGCAACGCCACCGATGATCAGCCAAAAGATGATTCCGTGCGTGTCCATTTCGTCCTCCAGCAAAGTTTTCTAATTTTCGCAAATACAGACGGGCAACGTCGAAGACTGACCGTTCACAAACAAAAGGGTCAAGTGCCAGCACCGATCCTGCTACTCTGCTGCACCGCAGCGTATGATGGAGCATGACGATCACCTGGGAAAAAAGCTCTTGGCCCCGCTCGTCGCCTGACCGCTCACCTCCTTGGAGAGAAGCTAGCGCCGCGGCGGTCGCGATCGTGTTGCCGGTGGGCCGCTGGTTCGACTTTGTCGCGCCGCCGCCTCTGTTTTTCGCCTACCTGCTGGGCGAGACCGCCGCGTATCTGGCGCTCGTCGAGCTCGTCAAAGCACTTTTCTATAGCTTGACGGCGGAACACTGACAGCTTCTGCGGGCGATGGCGGTCCCGCCGCCGCGCGGCTATTCCGCGCCAAAGCGCGCTTCCTGGAGATCGACCTCCCGGACGAGTTTGCGTCCAAGCTCGTCCGAAAGCTCGTTGTTCCGGGTTGCCCGATACAGCGCGTCGCGTTCGGCGCGCAAGCCTGCGAGACGGAGTTTGCGCTCGATCGCATCGGCCTTGCGTGCCTCGATACCTTCTTCGCCAATTTTGGATCGTCCCTTGATCCGCTGACGATAGAGCTCCATGATCCGGGCACTGGCGTCGGCATAGATATCGGCGTCGTTCCAGTTTTCTCCTCTTTCGCGCATCGCACGCTCAATAGCGGCAATCGCGGCCTCGGCCGCGGCGATGCGGGCGTGATCCTCCTCTTCCTGGTAACTGGGTTCGGGCGGAAGCTTCAGACCTTTCAGCAGATAAGGCAGCCCCAGGCTCGCGGCGACGAGCGACACGATGATGACGCCGGCGGCCAGGAAAATCGCGACATCTCGCGCGGGAAAGGGGGAGCCATCGGTCAGCGTCAGCGGCAGGGTGAGAACGCCCGCCAGGGTGATGGCGCCGCGAACGCCCGCCAGAGACGTCGCCGCGATAAGGCGCCAGCCCGGGACGTTCCGGCGCTCGCCACGACGGGCGGCCCGAAACAGCGTGAAGCGCAGCGATGTCCACACCCAGACGAACCGAAGCACCGCCAAGGCAACGGTCACGGCAACGACATAGAGGGCGAGCCAGACCGCCTGGCTGTGACCGGTGTCGTGTACCAGCGCTTTCGCGCGGAGAACGATCTGGGGAAGCTGCTCGCCCAGCAGCACGAATATAATGCCGTTCGCGGAAAATTGAATCAGATCCCAGACGGCGACGCGGCGGACGCGCGTCACAGGCAGCGCCTGTCCCGTCTGTTCGGCGTAGCTCATGCTGATGCCCGCCGCGACAGCCGCGAGAATGCCGGAGCAATGAAGCTCCTCGGCCAGGAGATAGGCGCCGAAGGGAATAAGAAGACTGACCAGAATTTGCGAACCGGTTTCTTCGCCGAAATGCCGTGACACCCAGTTCTTGGCGATCGTCGTTCCCCAGGTTACGGCGATGCCGATGGCGATCCCGCCCAAAGCCAGCCACAGAAATGTTCCGACCGCGGCTGCGGGCGAAAAGGTTCCGGTCAGGGCCGCGGCGACGGCGAACCGCATGCAGACCAGGCCCGACGCATCGTTGAGCAGCGACTCGCCTTCCAGGATATGCAGCAGCCGCTTCGGGATCGGTACCCTGTGGGCGATGGCAGACACCGCGATGGGATCGGTCGGCGAAACGACCGCCGCCAAGGCAAATGCCACGGTCAGTGGCATGGCCGGGATCATCCAATGGACGAAAAACCCGAGGCCAACGACCGTGAACACGACCAACCCCAACGCCAGTTCGAGGATGGTGCCCTTGTCGCGGAAAAGTCCCTCTTTGGGGATGCGCCAGCCGTCGAGGAAAAGGAGCGGCGGCAGAAAAAGCAGGAAGAAGATATCCGGGTTCAGCGCGACTCCCGAATGGGCGAAAGCGGCAATGACCGCGCCGAGGCCGATCTGCACCAGCGGCAAAGGCACCGGCACCGGCGACATGCGCGCCAGCGCGCCGCTGACCACCACGGCCAACAGCAGGAACAGGACAAGCACGATCGTTTCCATGGCCGCTTTCTAAATCATACGGCTCGGGGCGACACGACCTTTTGACAGTCGCCGCGGTGCCGCGAAAGCGGAAGACGGCGTCTTCCAGGACGGTACGCGCCTCTTCGCCAGCGACTTCATCGGTCCGTTGCTTGAACCCTACGGGCTGGAGCAGATCGACATTTTGCGCGGTCCAACCTCGGTGCTCTACGGCCAGAACGCGCCGGGCGGCCTCGTCAACATCGTGTCGAAGCGCCGATCTGCGGCTGTATCCCGATTCGCGCGTCGTTGAGCTTTTGCGCGGTCACCGTGACGGTTTCGATGGCGTCCGCATTGGCCAATGAGCTGGTCGATACCAGCGCCACCGCCGCCGCGGTCGCAAGCAAGTAAGAACGGTACACGGATATTCCCTCGGCAGTTGCCGCTTCGCTCTTGAGCGCAACCAATCGTCGGAAGCGATGACATTGTGAATGCGGGAAACACGGCGATTGCCCGAAAGCCGTCGCGGATTCACGCGCTTAATTCAGCAAAGTCAGTCGAGAGGAGGGCCGCGGCCGCGCCAGCCGACGGCCTGAACGACCGAAACCGTTTCGGTCATCATCGGCGCGGCAACCGCCACCTGAATGGGCAGCGGGAGGATGATCGGCGCTGGCGTTACATAGGAGCCGCAGCCAAGAAATCCAGGCAAAGCGGGCAATGCTCCGGATCGTCGGGGACTGCCGGCGCCTTATGATCACGACTCTGTGACAGCGCGATCTTCGCGCCGGGCGCGCCGGCCGACTCGAGATGAATATGGGTTTGGACGGCAAAGCCGGAGAGCAAGAAGCTCAGCAGCGCGAAGGCGGCGACAAAGGTGCGCAAAGACAGCGCCGGAGCCGCGATTTTCGCCGCCCCCTTTCGACCGATATGCCCTCTCACTTGCTGCAACGACGTTGGCCTGGCCGCGTTTGCGCGAGTTTTACACACGATTTCGCGCATGATTGCAACAAGCGCGCAATTCCAACACCGATACCAAGCGTCTTTTGGCGCCGATGCGAAGCACGAACATCCTCCATAAGGGTTCGTTATCGGTTAATGCCCGGCAGCCGAGTCAAGGACGTGCGGCGACATGGTGATGCGAACGTCGTTGTTCGGACCCGATAGCCAGGGCCGTTTCATTATGAAAGAGCGCAATGAGCAAGAGCGCAGCGCGAAGAGTAACAAGTTGTTTTGCTGACGCGACTTTTGCTTCAGTGATATGAAGGCCATGGCAATTCGTTGGGGCATTGATATGAAGATTTCGCGCGTGGTCGCGGCCTTGTTGATCGCCGTGCCGCTGGGTTTCACGGCGACGACGGCCCAAGCCTCGCTTCCCAGATTTCCCCAACCCTATGGCGACCGGATCGCCTTCGTCGCCGACGGCAATGTCTGGTCCGTCGAGAAAACAGGCGGGACGGCCACGCGCCTGACCAGCGCTCAGGGGCAGGACATGCTTCCGCGCGTGTCTCCGGACGGCAGATGGATCGCCTATACCGAGGCCAGCCGCGCCGGCACGGACATTTGGGTGATTCCAGCTTCGGGCGGCGCCGCGCGCCGGCTAACCTTCCAGCCGGCGACAGAGGCGGGGACCGGCGGCCGGCACGGACCCGACAATATGGTGGTTACCTGGACGCCGGATTCGAAATACGTCGTCTATTTGAGCAAGCACGACCAGTGGAACGGCTGGATTCAGAACATGTACAAGGTGCCTGTCGCCGGCGGCCAGCCGACGCCGATGCCGATCGACAGCGCCGTTGGCCTGGCGACCTTCGGGCCGGACGGGCATACGATCGCCTACAACCGTATCTTCCGCAATTTCCGGACCTGGAAGCGCTATAATGGCGGCTTGGCCCAGCAGGTGTTCACCTACGATTTCGACACACGGGCGCTCCATCAGATCACCGACTGGTCAGGCACCAACACCTCGCCCATGTGGCACGGCCGGAAGATCTACTACCTCTCCGACCAGGACAAAAATCGCCGCGCGAATATCTGGGTCTACGATCTCGACACCAAAGAGACGCGTGAAATCACCCACTTCACCGACTACGACATCGACTTCCCGGCGCTTGGCGGCGATGCCATCGCCTTCCAGCAAGGCGGCAAGCTCTATCGCCTCGACCTGATCAGCGAGGAAACGCGAGAAGTCCCGGTCAGTGTGCCGGATGACAATCCCCGCACCCGCATCCATGTCGACGAGGTCCATGACGAGATCCGCAGCGGCGACCCGGCGGGTCAGACGGACTACGCGCTGGCACCGAACGGCAAGCGGACACTGTTCTCGGCCCGCGGCGATATCTTCAGCTTGCCCACCGAGTTCGGCGCAACCCGCGATCTGACGATGACCCAGGGTATCGACGAGGACCATCCGGCCTGGTCGCCGGACGGACGCACCGTCGCCTACACCACCGATGTCGGCGGCGCGCAGCAGATCGCCGTACGCCCGGCCGAGGGCGGCCCCGAGAAAGTGCTGACAGCCTTCACGGAAGGTTACTTCTACGGACCGATCTTCTCGCCGGACGGCAAGACCCTGGCCTTCAGCGATGGGACGCACCGGCTATGGACGGTCCGCACGGACGGCGGCGCGCCGAAGCAGGTCGCGCAGGACAAGTTCGGCGAAATCCACGACCAGGCCTTCTCGCCGGACGGGCGCTGGCTCGCCTTCAGCATGTCGGCGGTCAATCGGCGGCGCGATCTTTATCTGTACGAGGTTGCAACAGCCAAGTTGACGCGGCTGGGCAACGGCGGCGAGGTCGATTACGGCCCCGCGTGGTCGCCTGACGGCAAATACCTCTACTTCGTTTCCAATCGGCATGAGAACACCGTGCCGTCCGACATAGAGTTCGATTTCGAGGTTTTGAAATCCAATGGCGTCTATGCGGTCCCCCTATCGCGGGATACCGCTTCGCCGACGGCACCTCGCTCGGACGAGGCCGATAGCGGATCAAAGCCTGGTCAAGCCGGCGACAGCCAGGACCAGCCGCCGGACAAGGACAAGAGCGGAAAGAGCGAACCTGCACGCGATGTCACCAAACCCATCGCGCCCATCCGGATCGACCTGGACGGCATGATGGCACGCGCCGTCGCGCTACCCATCGATGGGGCCAACATCGCGCGCATGGATGCCCGCGGCGACCGCATCTACTATCTGACTCAGCCGATTGGCCTGATCGACGGCGCCCTCAAAGGCGAGAAGTCGGCTCTCCATTTCTATGATCTCGACAAGCGCAAGGATTCGGTGGTGACGGAAGATGTCGACAGCTATTCCCTCTCCCTGGACGGCGAGAAGGTCGTGATCAAACACGATGACAACTATACGGTTCTCGACACCAAGGCAGACGCGTCCAAGGACAGCGACAACACCAAGAAGCTCGATCTCGATCACATGCGCGTGCTCGTCGATCCGCGCGCCGAATGGGCCGAGATGTTCGAGAATGCCTGGCGGCTAGAGCGGGATCTGTTCTTCTCTCCGGTGATGAATGGCCAGGACTGGAAAGCCGTCCATGACAGCTATGCCAAGCTGCTGCCGTTGCTCGGTTCGCGCGAGGACTTGAACTACCTGATCGGCCAAATGCTGGGCGAGATCGGCAACTCCCATACCTATGTGGGGGGCGGTGATGACGGCGACACCCAGCCCAAGGCACATTCGGCGCTACTTGGCGTCGACTGGGCGTTGGATCAGGCGTCCGGCCGATATCGGCTCGCGACCATCTATCCAGGAGACAACACACGCGACGACTATCGCAGCCCCTTGGCTCAACCCGGCGTCCACGTGAAAGCCGGCGATTACGTGCTGGCGGTGAACGGCATCGATCTTCGCGCGCCGACCGACCCGGACAGCCTTCTCCAACTCGCCGACGCCGACACCACCGTCGATCTCACTGTCGCCGACAGCCCTGACGGTCCGTCGCGCCACGTGGTCGTCAAGCCCGTCGAGCGGGAACTCGGTCTGCGCGAAGCTGCCTGGATCGCGCACAACAGGGCCGTGGTGGACAAGCTGTCCGGCGGAAGGATCGGTTATGTCTATATGTCGGATATGGAGCAATTGGGCCTGCAACAGTTCGTGCGCCAGTTTTACGGCCAACTCGACAAACAAGCGCTGATCATGGACGACCGCTGGAATGGCGGCGGCTTCGTCGCGCCCTATGCGCTGGAGCGCCTGCGCCGTGTTCTGGTCACGCTCGGGACGAACCGTGAAGGCGCTGTCGCCACCGAACCGGAACAGGTGCTGAACGGACCGAAGATCGCGCTGTTGAACCACTGGTCGGCTTCGGACGGCGACATTTTTCCCTATCTCTTCAAGCTCTACGGCCTGGGCCCGCTGGTCGGCACCCGATCCTGGGGCGGCGTTCGCGGAATCCGCGGCAACTGGCAGATGATGGACGGCGGCTATATCACCATTCCCGAGGACGCGCTCTACACACCCGATCGTGTCTGGTCGGTGGAGAACCACGGCGTCGATCCCGACGTGGAGATCGAGAACATGCCCGCCGACCTTCTCGCCGGACATGACGCGCAGCTGGAGACAGCCGTCAGTCTTTTAATGAAGGCCATCGCGGACAAGCCCGCCGCGCTGCCCGCTCCGCCACCGCTACTGCCGCCCTATCCGCCCAGCGGAATGGTGCAACCAAAGCCTTGAATAGGAACGCGTCATAACTCCTGGTCCGAGATCGTTCTTTGGATAGCGGGAGGGATAAGCTTTTAGGCCCTGCGCAAAAGACAAGCCGCTTGCCTTGATGACTCGACAATCTCATCGCAAGTCTTTCGTGGCACCAGCGCGAACGTCGGATTTCGATGGTGCCGCGCGGTCGAGAGTGGACTGCAGGTCAAGCAGCGAGCGGGCAACCGCCGAAGGCCGTTGCGCAAGCCGTAGACGGGCGGCCAGCGGGCGGATCGCAAATGAATCAAACGCCATGAAGCGGGGCATTGCCGGCCTGGCCAACCGCAACTCGCGGCCGCGCCAGGAGCGCCGCCCAATGGTGAGCAGAGTCCTCAAGCGGCTAGGTCTGAACAGCCCCAAGATGCTCGAATCGGTCGAACCGGTGCGCCGTTATGGCAGCAGGCTCTGGCGCACGTTGCCGGGCCCGGCTGAATTCGAACCAGCGACCAGACCGTTATAAGGGCAAAGCCTCCCCCAAAAAAAACAAGGAAACCTGACTTTCTCGTCAATTGCGTTGACTATCATGCATAGCAATTTCAAGAATTTAAATTCCTGCCGCACCTGCTCGTACCTCCGCCGCAACGCTAAGCGGCAGCAAAGGGGATCGAAGCTTGCGTGTCGACATGATTCGTTCGCGCGACCCGTAGTGACAGAAGTCACTGGGCGCGTCTCAGCGCTACCACGTCAATGGAGTGGCAATTTAATAATTTCAATGCTTAGGCATGCAAGCGCACGCAAAAATGGGCGCTGATAGGCTGATTTCGCCTCCGTGCGTTACACTTGCGTGCCACCAGAACGCCTGTTCTCACCTCGAGCCTACTGAGTGATGCGGCCTTGGCAAAGATCATCATCTTATCGCCTGACAGCCGTGCCGGAACTTGCCCGGCGCCGTCGACGCATTCGATAGTGGCTTGCGAGGTCACCGTACCGCCAGAAAACGACGCGGCTTCAGCCATTGATGCTCAATTACGACACGCCCATTACCGATACGCCAGGACTGCCGGCTACCGTCAACGAGCATTGGCAATCGAAATCCTGCGCCATCTATGCACGGATACCGTCTATGAGATCAATCCAATGGATCGCTGAACGTCACTATCGGACTGCCGACGTCCTCGCCGGACCGCGTGACGCCATGGCGCGGGCATACGGAACGCATGCTCCACTCGAAGACCACGCCCTTCACCCTGCGATTAAATATCTAGGGCTCGCGCTGCCTGATGAAAAACTCGACAGGCACGACGAGTTCGATGCTGTCGCCCTTGACCTGGTCCGGCGGCGGCGGCAGGGGCTGCACGCGCTGAATGAGAGAAAGCACTTCATCGTCCAGCAGCGCAAAACCGCGGCTATGATCAATGGACGCCGCCAGCACCCGGCCGCCACGGTCGACGGAGAAGCGCAGATAAACGACGTCTTCTTCCGCGCGCATCTGGGCGAGGCCCGGATAGCGCTTGGCGCGTTCGAGCTTGGCGAGGATCGCGCCCTCCCAGCTTTCCTCCGCCGGGTGCGATGCCTCCAAGGCCGCGCCCGAAACGGGTGCCGCAGCGACGTCGTTCTTGGACGCAACGGAGGTCGGCATGTCGGTGCTGCGAGCGACGGCCGGCCGGTCGGGCGGCGCTGGCGGCGTCTTGTGCTCATCCGTATGCAGGACGATCTCGCCGTGCATGACCGGCGGCTGCTTTATCTTGGGCTGCTTGAGCGGCTTTTGCTGCGGCTGAGGCTTGGGCTGGGACAGGACCTGGTGCGGACCGGGCGGCGTGTCCTTGAAAATCGCGGCGGGCGAGGACGGCACGGGCGCCAGGTCCACGATCAGCGCCGCGGATTGGGAGGGCATGGCGGTCGTGCTTGCCCATTCCAGCACGCAGATCAACGCGATACCGACATGCAGGCAGACCGCAACGAAGGCACTCGTGCCATAGCGCGCGAGATCGGCTGGTATGCGGCCGCGGAAGATGCGGTGGGCGGCGCCGCCATTTGCCGGCGGCAACGGAGCGGGCCCGCCGCCGATCATCGGTCGCGGTCGGATGAACGCGCCGCGCGAGGGGCGAACGGTCATTTGCGTCGGTTTGGAATGCGCGCTCAT